>NZ_JBFTNW010000005.1:0-230551 GCF_056397665.1 Arthrobacter sp. 05L428
GGCGGGATGACGTCGTCCCAGTTGTTCACCAGCTGCATGTTCTGGTTCACCAGCCACACATTGCCCGAATTCACATCATTGAGCACCACCACATCCCGGTTCACCCGGAACACATACGACGGCGACGCGGACGCCTTCGGCACATCCACGCTCCTGTCATCGGCATCACTGCCGCAGTCCCGCACATACTTATTCGCCCCCGACCACGCCGCATGCACACAACCACCCAACTGCACCGGCGCCGCCGGAACCCCCTGCCCGCCAAAGGCCACCGTCTTCGCCGCCGAACCATCCAACGGCACCTCAAAAAGCGCCTTCGGCGTCGCCACCGCCACCGCACCCGCCCCGGGACCGGGCTGCTGCAGCTTCGCATCCTTCGCATCCGCCAACGCCAACTCACGCCCGCCCGGCAACAACAACTTCCCGCCGCCCGCGTCCAGCACCACCGGCTGATCCCCCACCACGCTCAACTGGATGCTGCCCGCACCCTTCAACCCCTCCCACGAACTCACCTGCGAATCCGTGACCCGGCCATCAGCATCCACCGCCGTCACCGTCACCTGACCCGACGTCGGATCCGCACTATAAATCCGGTCATCAGCCCCCACCGCCGACACCGTCCCCCGCGCCCCCGACAGCACCGGCTCCGAATTCTCCTCATCAAAACCATTCACCGTCGACGGCGACAACGCCCACACCCGGCCCCGCGCCGCATCCGTCACCGCAATCACCCGCGACCCGAAACTCACCTCCGCCGACCCCGGCAACTTCTTATCCCCGCCCAAACGCATCTGCGCCGCCGACACCTGGTTCAACGTCGAACCCGACGCATCATCAACAAACACCGTCCCGGCATCCTGCAACACATCAAACGTCGTCGACGCCGGCGTCACCGCACCATCCAACACCCGCGACGGATAATTCAACCGCCCCACCGCATTCTTCGCCTTCGACACCACCCACACACCACCATCGTTCAACTCCACCTCAGCAGTCTTAAACCCCGGATAGATGATGGCCCCCGTCACCAACACCGCAGCAGCAGCCACAAGCTGGACGCAGTGAAGTGCCTTGGCGTGGTCGGATATCCACGACTATGACATATTGACCATCGAATAGAGAAACCTGCGCGCCGCTATTGCGGGCGTTCAGGGTCTTTGCCTGGCCGCCTAATCCAGGACCAGGCCCCTCCCGCTGCCCCGTTGCAGCTCCACGGGGTGGATTTCGCCGAAGCCGCGCACGTTCTCGGCGTCGCGGGGAAGCAGTACGAAGCGTTCGTCGTGTTCCAGCGCCGCCGCGGTCATGGAGTCCACCAGCACGGTGCCCGGATCGGCCAGCGCCGTGAGGCGGGCGGCCAGGTTCACGGTGGGCCCGTAGATGTCACCCAGCCGGGAGAGGATGCGGCCCCACACCATGGCCACGCGCGCCTGCGGCAGGATCTCGTCCTCGTTGAAGGCCTGCGAGAGGGCCAGCGAGATCTCGGCCCCGGCAGCAGGGGTTTCGGCAATGTAGAGGACTTCATCGCCGACCGTCTTCACGAGGCGTCCGCCGCCGACGGAAATGATTTCCGCGCACTTGTTCTCAAAGCGCTGCACCAGCTGGGCAAGGGTCTTTTCGTTCATCCGGCGGGACAGGCTGGTATAGGAGACCAGGTCCGCGAAGCCGACGGCCCGGGCGAGCGGCAGCGGGGCGTCGTCCTCGTCCCCTTCGCGGCCTTCCTCGCTTGAGGCCAGGCCGGCCTCGGCGCGCACGGCCAGGCGCTGCACCCCGGCGTTGAGCTGGCGGCGCCAGGAGTAGACCAGCATTTCCTCGAGTGCGTCCACGAGCGAGGGCAGTTCGCTGACCAACCGCTTGCGGGCCACGGCGTCGGTGACCCCCTGCTGGTGGACCATGTCCTCCACCAGGGCCTCGATCTGCCAGACCACCATGCGGTCCGTCATCTGGCCGATGGCGCGGGTGACGGAGATGGCCGCTTCCTCGGTGAGCTTGCCGGCGCGGACCAGGTCCACAATTGTGCTCAGCGCGGACTGGTCCCGTTCCGTGAACGCCACGTCGTCGTCGCCGAGGTTGGGGAACCCGAGGGCGCGCCAGAGTTTCCGGGCGGACAGCAGGGACAGCCCTGCACCGGCAGCCACCTCGCGGCGGCGCAGCTTGCGTTCGCCGCCCAGCAGCCGCTGCTCGAGGGCCTTGGTGGCGAGGCGTTCCGCGGACATGGTGCCGGTGGGAGGGGTGGCAGGCGGCTCTTCGGCGGCAGCCGGGCCGGCGGCGGCGGCGTCGTCGTCGTCGGTATCAGCGTTGTCGTCGGTGGCGGGGTCAGCAGCACCGGTGGCGGGGTCAGCAGCACCGTCGGCGGGGTCAGTGGCGTCGGAGCCGGCGTCGGTGTCGAAGTCGGCCGGGTCATCGGCGTCGGAAGTTGCGAGGGAGTCCAGCACGGCGGCTTCGAGGGAGGACGCTTCGAGTACCGCTTCGGGCACGTCCGAGGGTTCGGCGGCCAGGAGTCCGGTGTCGGGGTGCACGTTCTCAGCGTTCATCTCTTCCACCTTCTCTCAAGTCCATGGGCCATTCGCCGGGATCGTGCATCGTGTCGTCGGCCTCAAGCAGTTCGTCCTCCGGAAGTTCGTCTAACGCGTCGAGAATGAAGTTCCGGAACGTCATGACTTCGGGGACGTCCGGAATCACCGTGCTGGAGGGGTACCCGGTATCCAAGGATATATTCCCCGAGCGCAGGGTCCGTTGGAGCAGCGTCTGTTCGATGAACACATTACGGACCGCGGCCAGCGGAACCTGCTGGTCGCGCCGCCGCAACATGCCGTATCGGGCAACCAGGCGCCGGCTGGTCAGGGTGTAGCGGCTGGCGTGCCAGGTCACCACCCTGGGGAGGCAGTAGCCCACCAGCACCCAGGCCGCCAGCGCCAGGCAGCCGCCGATCAGCCACGGCGTCCAGTCGGGAGTGACGAGCGGGACGAGTTTGGCCGGCCCGCCCTTCACAATCCAGGCGCAGGCAAAGGCGGTGAGGGCGGAGACCAGGATGAACAGCAGGCCCGGGACGATCAGTGTCCGCGGCTGGGGGCGGGTAACGACAATCACTTGCTCGCCCGGGAGGAGCTCCTTACGCATAGCCGCTTTCGCCGCCGGCCTCGCCGGGAGGGGTCCACGGACGCAGGTGCACGACGTCGCCGGCGGTCACCACGTGCTCGTGCCCGGCCGCATCGACCACCAGCAGGGATCCGTAGTCGTCCAGCCTGGTGGCGTGGCCGATGATCTCGTGGTCGCCGGGAAGCTGGGCCCGGACCTGCTTGCCGAGGGTGGTCAGCACGTGCTCCACCCGCTTGTGCAGCGAAGGACCGCCAGCCATTCCCGCGGCGGGGTCGCCGTCGGCGTTGCAGAAGCTGCGGTAGAGCGTGGCGAAGCGGGAGAGGTAGCTTTTCAGCAGTGCCGTCCGGTCCACCGTCGTCGGGTGTTCCAACAGCACCGAGGTGGCCGTGGGCACCGGAAGTTCGGCCTCGGTGAGAGTGACGTTCAGCCCGGTCCCGAGCACCACGGGGGGAACGGCGCCGTCGCCCATGGGGCCCAGCTGTGCGAGGATGCCGGCGATCTTCTGGCCGCGGACCAGGACGTCGTTGGGCCATTTGAGTTCGGCCGGGATGCCGGCGGTTTCCAGCAGGGCCTCCCGCAGCGCGAGCGCGGCAAGCAGCGAAAGCCAGGAGTAGCTCTGGGTGGGCAGCGGGCGGCCCTCGGCGTTGACCGGCCGGAGCACGATCGAGACCGAAACGGAGCTGCGGGCCGGGGCTTCCCAGTGCCGGTCCAGGCGGCCGCGGGCGGCGCTCTGGTACTCAGCAGTGAGCACGGACAGGTCCGGCCAGGCACCGGGATCCACGCTCACGCCGCGCAGCAGGTCCGCGTTGGTGGAGCCGGTGGACTCCACTACGGTCAGTTGCGGGATGCCGTTGGCCGAGAGGAACGCGGCGTCGCTGAGGGCGCCCTGGTCCAGGGGTGGACGGTCCGGTGTCTCTTGCGCGGCTTGCATGCTTGAATCCTACCGAGTTACCGTTCCGCCGGCTGCGGCCCGGTCACCGCGGAACGTCCCCACGTTTGGACGCCGCCGCCGGCGCGTTGCACTGACACGCCGCGGCATTCCGGCGTCGAACCCGCAAAGGTGGGGAGTTTCGGCGGCCCGCACCGCCCCGGAACGGCGAAAAGCGGCCGGGAACTCAGAGGAAAATGTCAGGAACCAGCCGGTCTTCCGGCGCGCCCAGGCTGTACGGCGCGAAGTCCGTGACGCCGGCTGCGGCCAGCACCTCTTCGTCGGTGTAGAAATTTCCGCTCCAGCTGCCGGATGCCGGGATGGCATTGCTGGCGGTCAGCACGGCGTGGGCGGCGTCGGCCATGATCTGCGGGCCGCGCGCACCGCGGACGATCTGCTCGCCGCCGGGCATGTTGCGGATCGCGGCGGTGTCGATCAGGGTGCAGGGCCAGAGCGAGTTCACGCTGATACCGTCCACCTTGAGTTCTTCGGCCAGGCCCAGCGTGGTCAGGCTCATGCCGTACTTGGCCATGGTGTAGGCAAGGTGCATGCCGGCCCACTTGGGGTCCAGGTTCAGCGGGGGCGAGAGCGTGAGGATCTGCCCGGCCGTGGATTCGCGGAGCGCCGGCAGGGCGAGCTTGCTGAGCAGGAAGGTGCCGCGGACGTTGATGTCCTGCATGAGGTCATAGCGCTTCATGTCCACGGCGTCGGTCTTGGAGAGGTCGATCGCCGAGGCATTGTTGACCACAATGTCGATCCCGCCGAAGCGTTCGACGGCGGCGGCAACCGCGCCGGCGACGTCGGCGTCGTTGCGCACATCGCCGACCAGCGGCAGCGCCTGTCCCCCGGCCTCCTCGATCTGCTCGGCGGCCGAGTAGACGGTGCCCTCGAGTTTGGCGTGCGGCTGGCCGGTCTTGGCCAGCAGCACGATATTGGCGCCGTCCCGGGCGGCACGGAGGGCGATCGCCAGGCCGATGCCGCGGCTGCCGCCGGACATCAGGATGGTGCGGCCCGCCAGGGTACCCGAGGCCTGGTACGGCTCCGGCTGGCGGGGTTCCGGGGAGACGGCCGAAGCGTCGTTGCTTGAAGTCATAGCCCCACCTTAGCCGATGTTACTCACCAGTAACATACCTTTTCGCGGGACGGTCATGACGTTCCCGCCCGGTTATTGCCCGCGCGGACGCGGAAATATGGCCCGCACCCGCGGAATTCCGGGGTCCAGCCCCGGTGCGGCCGCGGGCAACTGGGCTGGAGCGCAGCAGCCGGCGGTGAAGCTTGGGGTGAAAATTGTAGGTTTTCTACAGCGGCGCGGACGAATACCGTCACTAGACTTGCCAGCACGGCCATGTTTTTGTGTGGAATCCACTTAAGCGCCACCGCACAGGCCTGCGACAGCCGTAACGATGAACAGCAGCGAACAACAGAGCCGGAGACACTTGATGAGCCACGATCTGACCACGACCGCGGGAAAGATTGCCGATTTCCGCGACCGCCAGGCCCGTGCCGAGCAGCCCTCCGGCCCGGAAGCGATCGAGAAACAGCACGCGCGCGGCAAGAACACCGCCCGCGAGCGCATCGACCTGCTGCTCGACGCCGGGTCCTTCGTCGAGTTCGACGCCCTCGCCGTGCACCGCTCCACGGCGTTTGGCATGGAGAAGAAGAAGCCGCTGGGCGACGGCCTGGTCTCCGGCTACGGCACCGTGGACGGCCGTCCCGTGGCCGTGTACAGCCAGGACTTCTCCGTCTACGGCGGTTCACTGAGCCAGGTCAACGGCGAGAAGATCGTCAAGGTCCAGGAGTTCGCGCTGCGCAACGGCTGCCCCGTGGTCGGCATCCTCGACGGCGGCGGCGCCCGCATCCAGGAAGGCGTCGCCTCGCTGGCCATGTTCGCGGACATATTCCGCAACAACGTCCACGCCTCCGGCGTCGTGCCGCAGATTTCGCTCATCATGGGCCCCTCCGCCGGCGGCGCGGCCTACTCCCCCGCCCTGACCGACTACGTCGTCATGGTGGACAAGACCTCGCACATGTTCATCACCGGCCCGGACGTGATCAAGACCGTCACCGGCGAAGACGTCGACATGGAGACCCTCGGCGGGGCCCGGCAGCACAACGCCAACACCGGCACCTCCACCTACCTCGCCGCCGACGAGGCGGACGCCGTCGAGTTCGTCCGCGAACTCCTGGACTTCCTGCCCTCCAACAACCTCGCCGAAGCCCCGGTGCTGGAGCACAGCCAGCAGCCGGAGCTCGACGACGACGACCTGGCCCTCGATGTGCTCATCCCGGACTCGGCCAACCAGCCGTACGACATGCGCAAGGTGATCGAACAGATCGTCGACGACGCGCATTTCCTGGAGATGCAGTCGCTCTACGCGCCGAACGTGATCATCGGCTACGGCCGGGTCGAGGGCCACACCGTGGGCATCGTGGCCAACCAGCCGATGCAGTTCGCCGGCACCCTGGACATCGCAGCCTCGGAGAAGGCCGCCCGCTTTGTCCGGCACTGCGACGCCTTCAACATCCCCATCATCACGCTGGTGGACGTGCCGGGCTTCCTGCCGGGCAAGGACCAGGAGTTCCAGGGCATCATCCGCCGCGGCGCGAAACTGCTCTACGCCTACGCCGAGGCCACCGTGCCGAAGCTGACCGTGATCACCCGCAAGGCCTACGGCGGCGCGTACATCGTGATGGGCTCCAAGAAGCTCGGCGCCGACCTCAACCTGGCCTGGCCCACCGCGCAGATCGGCGTGATGGGCGCCCAGGGCGCGGTCAACATCCTGTACCGCCGCGAGCTCGCCGCGGTTGCGGAGGCCGGCGGCGACGTCGAGGCCAAGCGCGCCGAGGTCATCCGGCAGTACGAGGAGGAGCTGCTCAACCCGTACCAGGCCGCCCAGCTGGGCTACGTGGACGCGGTGATCGCCCCGTCCGAGACGCGGCTGCAGATCATCAAGGGCCTGCGCGCGCTGCGGGACAAGCGTGCCAGCCTGCCCGCCAAGAAGCACGGGAACATCCCGCTGTGACGCCCTCGATCGAACCGGGGACCGAGCCGGAAGCCACCCCGCCGGCGGCACAGCCGGCGCTCGCCGTCGTGAAGGGCGAGCCGACGGCCGAAGAACTCGCGGCACTGACCGCAGTCGTCCTTTCCCTGGGCAGCGGCGAGACGGCCGCTGCGGAGAAGCCGGGCGTGCGGCACTGGATCCGGCGGCAGCAGCTGCAACTGGCGCCGAAGCCGGGCCCGGGCTCGTGGAAGCGCAGCCGCGGCTAAGAAAAGTTCAGTAACCCTTTCATAACTGGCGCGGCCCGGCTAGTCTCGTTCGGGTGACTACCCAAACAACTCAGAACACCACGCCCGACAATCCGGTTCCGGCACGCCCGCAGACCGCGATCGACGTCGTCGCTGACGCCTTCACGGACACCCTGATCCGGCTCAACCCGAGCTTCGCCACCGAGCTGGGCCTGCCCGGCCACGAAACCGAGTACCCGGACTTCTCCCCCGCCGGCCATAAGGAGTTCGCTGCCGCGGCCCGCGAGGCCCTCGCCGCGCTGGACGGGCTGGAGCCCGCTGACGACGTCGACGCCGTCACCCTGGACGCGATGCGCGAGCGCCTCGGCCTGCAGCTTGAGATCCACGACTCCGGCTGGGACCTGGCCGAGCTGAACAACATCGCCTCCCCGGCCCAGGAGATCCGCGCGATCTTCGACCTGATGCCGATGGACACCGCCGCGCAGTGGGAGCACATCGCCGGCCGCGCGCACAATGTCCCCGCTGCCCTGGACGGTTACATCGTGTCGCTGCGCACGGCCCGGGACGCCGGCCGGGTCTCCGCCGCCCGCCAGGTCCGGATCGTGATCGAACAGACCACCAAGCACGCCGCGGACGACGGCTTCTTCGCCAAGCTGGCCGCCGAGGCAAAGACCGCCGAGGGTCCGCTGCCCGAAGACGTGCAGTCCAAGCTCGACGCCGGAGCTGCCGCCGCCCGCGCGGCCTATGCCCGGCTGGCCGGCTTCCTGGAATCCGAACTGCTGCCGGCCGCCCCGGAAAAGGACGCCGTGGGCCGCGAACGCTATGCCCTGGCCTCCCGCTCCTTCCTCGGCGCCACGGTGGACCTTGAGGAGACCTACGCCTGGGGTGTCCAGGAACTCGACCGCCTGATCGCCGAACAGGAGCGCGTGGCCAACGAGATCCGGCCCGGCGCCACGGTCGAAGAGGCCAAGGAAATCCTGAACAACGATCCGGCCCGCGAGCTCAAAGGCACCGAAGCCCTCCGGGCCTGGATGCAGGAGCTCTCCGACAAGGCTGTGGCCGACCTCGCTGGCGTGCACTTCGACATCCCGGACGCCATGAAGACGCTCGAGTGCAAGATTGCCCCCACCCAGGAAGGCGGCATCTACTACACCGGCCCCTCGGACGACTTCAGCCGGCCGGGCCGGATGTGGTGGTCTGTGCCGCCGGGCGAGGACACCTTCACCACCTGGGCCGAGACCACCACGGTCTACCACGAGGGCGTTCCGGGCCACCACCTGCAGGTCGCCACGGCCACTTACCGGCGGGAGCTGCTGAACAAGTGGCGCCGCAACGTCTGCTGGACCTCCGGGCACGGGGAAGGCTGGGCACTGTACGCCGAGAAGCTGATGCAGGAGCTCGGCTATTTGAAGGATCCGGGCGACCACATGGGCATGCTGGACATGCAGCGCATGCGGGCGGCCCGGGTGGTGTTCGACATTGGCGTGCACCTGGAGTTGGAGGTGCCCGAGCGTTGGGGGTCGGGCACCTGGACTCCGGACACGGGGTACGAGTTCCTGAAGCAGAACCTTGCCATCAGCGAGGGCCAGCTCAAGTTCGAGTTCACCCGTTACCTCGGCTGGCCGGGGCAGGCGCCGTCGTACAAGGTGGGCCAGCGGCTCTGGGAGCAGATCCGCGCCGAGCTCGAATCCCGGCCGGGCTTCGACCTCAAGGCCTTCCACACCAAGGCGCTCAACATGGGCTCCGTGGGGTTGGACACGCTGAAGCGGGCGCTGCTGGGGTAGGCCGGGCCTGTTGCAGGCACCCTGCCTGGTGTCCCGGGGGAGCAGCCATCCTCTGCGTGCTCGCTCGTTCCTCGCTTAGACGCACGCTGCCGGATGCCTGCTCCCCCGGGCCTATGGAGAGACAATCGCCACACTCTGGGGTGGAATAACTTCATAAACGGGTGGTCTTTCGGCGTCTTTGCGGGGTTCTTGCGCGCGCCGTTCAATTCGGGGCGCGTAACATTTCTCAATGTTCGTTCGCCGTGATAATCGGCCCGGTCCTAGCGTATTCGGGTGACCACTCAGACAAGCACCCCCGCAACCGCAGGCAAGCCCGGTTTCAAGCTGCCCAAATGGGCCGGCTCATTCGGCTTCCAAATCATCGCCGCCCTGATCGTGGGCCTGGGCCTTGGCCTGCTCGCGAAATACACAGGCAGCACCAAGGCCAACCCCAACGCCCTCGGCGCCACCCTGCAGACCATCGGCTCGAGCTACGTCTCGCTGCTGCAGACCGCCGTCGTGCCGCTCATCTTTACCGCCGTCGTCAGCTCCATCTCCAACCTGCGCGCCGTCTCCAACGCGGCCCGGCTGGCCTGGAACACGCTGCTCTGGTTCGCGATCACCTCGCTGATCGCGGTGCTGATCGGCATCGGCCTGGGCGTGCTGCTGCAGCCCGGCGCTGGCACCGGCATCACCAAGCAGGCCGAGTACGCCGGCAAGTCCGGTGACTGGTGGGCGTTCCTGACCGGGCTGTTCCCGAAGAACTTCCTGGGCCTCGGCGCGAGCACCACCGTCACGGACGGCGTCGCGACCACCGCCGTGAGCTTCAATGTCCTCCAGATCCTCGTGATCGCGATCGCCGTCGGCATCGCGGCCCTGAAGGTGGGCAAGGCCGCCGAGCCGTTCCTGAACCTCAACGCCTCCGCACTCGCCGTGATCCAGAAGGTCCTCTGGTGGATCATCCGGATCGCCCCGCTCGGCACCGTCGGCCTGATCGGCAACGCCGTGGCCGTCTACGGCTGGGACACCATCGGCTCGCTCGGCAAGTTCACCTTTGCCATCTACGTTGGCCTCGCCCTGGTGCTGTTCGTGGTGTACCCGGTCCTGGTCCGCAGCCACGGCCTGTCCATCAAGCAGTACTTCTCCGGCGTCTGGCCCGCGGTGCAGCTGGCCTTCGTTTCCCGCTCCTCCGTAGGGACCCTGCCGCTGACCCAGCGCGTGACCGAACGCTCCCTGGGCGTGCCCCGCGCCTACGCCTCCTTCGCCGTGCCGCTGGGCGCCACCACCAAGATGGACGGCTGCGCCGCGATCTACCCGGCTGTATCCGCGATCTTCGTGGCCCAGTTCTTCGGCATCCAGCTGGACTTCACCCAGTACCTGCTGATCGCCCTCGTCTCGGTGCTGGGTTCCGCCGCGACCGCCGGCACCACCGGCGCCGTCGTCATGCTGACCCTGACACTCTCCACGCTGGGACTGCCGCTGGCCGGCGTCGGCCTCCTGCTGGCGATCGACCCGATCCTGGACATGGGCCGCACCGCGGTCAACGTGGCAGGCCAGGCCCTGGTCCCCACCATCGTGGCCAAGCGCCAGGGCATCCTGGACGAGTCGCTCTACAACGCCCCGCGCAACGGTGACCCGTTCAGCGACGACGTCGTGGACGCCGATGTTGTGGACGCCTCCCGTGTGGACGCCGACGGCGGTGTCCCGGCTGCCGAGGGACGCGAACTGGCCGGCGCCAAGGCCTAAGCCCAGCGCCCAACGAAAGTAGTCCCCGGGATTCTCCTCCCGGGGACTACTTTTTATGGTCCTGGTGCTGCTGCGCCCTAGTGGCCGCCTCCGCCGATAACGCCCTTCTCGACGGCCTTGGTGACCGCGTCGGCCTCGGCCTGGGTCAGGGTGCCGTCGCTGACAGCCTTGTCCAGCCTGGTCTTCAGCGCCGCGGCGCGTTCCGCCTGTTCGGCGGTGCGGAGCTCCGTCAGGGCCGCCGTCACCTTGGCCTCGTCAATGCCCAACGAGGACGCGAGGGACTTCGCCAGCTCCGCCTCCATGGCCGCCCTGTCCGGCCGGGTACCTTCAGCCGGCCGGGCGGTCGGTTTGTGGGCGTCGCGGAAGGCTTTCAGCGCGTCGGCGACCTTGGCTTCGTCCACGCCGAGCTTGGCCGCGAGTTCGGATGCCCGCGCACCGCCGAAGCCTCCGCGTTCGCCGCGTTCACCGCCAGGGCCGTGCCCGCCGCGCATTCCCATGCCGTCACCCTTTGTGCTGCTTCCGTCCGGGGAAGCGGTGGAGCTGGGGGTGGGGGTCGGCGTCGTGGTGGCGGAGGCCATCCCAGCGACTCCGACGCCGGCGCCCAGCGCCAGGGCGGCGGCCGAAATGCCGAGCGTGATTCTCTTGGTACGTGACATGTGCGCTCTCCTGGATCTGCCGTACAGCGACGGCTCTGCGGTCAGTGGTCTTTCGCAAGACGTGACTCCAGTGTGTGCCGCGGGCTTCGGCGGGAGCTGTCCAGAACCTTTCATCTTCCTGTGAATGCTTCCAGGCCGTGCCGTTCCCCAAAACCTTCCCTTGTCCCGGGGCGCAAAGTGGCTAGGCTCAGGTCATGCTGATCGTCACCTCAAACGACATCCCCGGCCACCGGATTGACGCCGTCTTCGGCGAAGTCATGGGACTGACCGTGCGGTCGCGGGACGTCGGCGCCCAGGTCGTGGCGGGATTACGTTCGCTGGCCGGCGGCGAGCTGCGCGAACTGACCCAGGTGCTTTACGAGAGCCGGCAGGAGGTCATGGCGCGGATGGTCGCGGAGGCCGCGCAGCGCGGTGCCAACGCGATCGTGGCGATGCGGTTCGACACGGCCCACATGGCCAACAACTGGACGGAGATCTGCGCCTACGGCACGGCGGTGTTTGCCATCCCGCTGGGCGCCGGCGAGCCCGGCGCAACGGGCCAGTCCGTCCAGCTGACGAGCTGAGCCCAGAAACTTGCCCTGAGTGCAAACATGCACATAGTGTAAGTGCATGCCCACTCCGCCCCTTTCCGACCCCGACGGCGGGGCGGCGCCGCCGTCGCGGCGCGAGCTGAACAAGGCCGCCACCCGGCAGGCCATTACGGATGCCGCGCTCGGCCTGCTCCGTTCCAGGGGCCCGGGCAACTTCACGGTGGAGGACATCGCCGAAACCGCCGGCATCTCCCGCCGGACCTTCTTCAACTACTTCAGCAGCACCGAAGTGGTCATTGCCTCCGTAACCCACGGGTTCCTGGACACCGCGCTCCAGCAGTTCCGGCTGCGCCCGGCCGACGAACCGATCCTGGAATCAGCGCAGGCGGCCCTGGTTGAACTCGCCGACCCGATGACCATTGCTCCGCTGGCTGAGCTCTACAGCCTGGGCCAGTCCAACCCGCAGCTCAACCGGTCCGAGCTCGAGGCCTGGGACCACTGCACCGCCGAGATCATCGACGCCGCCCGCGAACGCTTCGCCCGGGGCTCCGGCGTCGAAATCGACGAGCTGTACCTGCGCGCCCTCGCCGGCTCGGTCATCTACTGCGGCAAAGCCGCCATGGATGTTTGGTTCGCACGCTGCGGCGGCTCACTCACCCCCGAATCGCTCTCCACCCTGCGCCAACTCCTGATCGACTCCATGGGCCTGCTGGGCTCCGGATTTGCCTCCCCCGCAGCCGTCCCGGCCGCCACCCCACCCGCCGCCCCTTCCCCAGATCGGTCCTGACATGGCTCTTTTGCTCTATCGACTCGGCAAGTTCTCCTACCGCCACCGCTGGCTCGTCATCTCCCTCTGGCTTGCCGTCATGGTTGCCGTCGGCGGTGCCGCGGCGGCGCTTCACGGCACGCTGTCCAACAACTTCCAGATCCCGGGTACCGAAACCCAGCAGATGGCGGACAAGCTCAAAAAGGAACTCCCGTCCTCCTCGGGCGGCTCCGCGAGCATCGTTTTTGAAGCCAACGACGCGCAGTTCAGCCAGGCCGGCAAGGACGCGGTCTCCGCCGCGCTGACCAAGCTGAAGACCCTCCCCGACGTCCAGGGGACCGTGGATCCGTTCGCCACCCAGGCCCAGCTGGACAAGGCCGTCACGGACCTTGCTGCCGGAGAGCAGAAGGCCGCGGCGGGCAAGGCCCAGCTGGACAAGGCCGCTGCGGAGCTCGCCGCCGGCAAGGCCCAGCTGGCCGACGCCGAGCAGCAGATGGCCGCCGCCGGGCTGCCGCCCGCGGCCGTCGAGGCCCAGTTCGGCCAGCAGAAGGCCGCCCTCGCCGCCGGGCAGGCAAAGCTCGACGCCGGCACCAAGGAACTCGAGGCCGGCAACGCCAAGCTGGCGCTCGGCAAGCGCCAGCTTGAGGCCTCCAACGGCCTGCGCTTTGTCTCCGAGGACGGCAAGGCCGCCATCGCCCAGGTGCAGTTCAAGACCTCGATCAACGGCCTCAAGCCGGAGGTGCGGCAGGAAGTCCAGGACATCGTCAAGGAGGTCTCCGCCGCCAACGTGACCGCCCTGCCCAGCAAGGAAATCAGCGAGGACATCTCCGAGATTTTCGGCACCGCGGAGATCATCGGCATCGCCGTCGCGGCCCTGGTGCTCATCATCATGCTCGGCACCCTCGTCGCCGCCGGCCTCCCGCTGCTGATGGCAATCGTCGGCGTGGCCGTCGGCGTCGGCGGTACCTTCGCGCTCAGCGGCGCCGTCGACATGAGCTCCATTTCCCCGATGCTGGCGCTCATGCTCGGCCTGGCCGTCGGCATCGACTACTCCCTGTTCATCGTCAACCGGCACCGCGGCCAGCTGCTCAAGGGCATGGATCCCGAAGAGTCCGTGGCCCTGGCCACCGGTACCTCCGGCAACGCGGTGCTCTTCGCCGGCCTCACGGTGATCATTGCCCTCGCTGCCCTCGTGGTGCCGGGGCTGCCGTTCCTCGCCGTCATGGGTCTCTCCGCCGCCGCCACGGTGGCCGTCGCCGTCGTCGTCGCCCTGACTTTGACGCCGGCCGTCCTGTCCCTGGTGGGCCGCAAACTGATTTCCAAGCGGGCCTGGGCCAAGGCGGAGCGGCACAACGCCGCCCCGGGCCACGAGACCGAGGACCGTGCCAGGGACGAATACCGCAGCAGCCACGGCTGGGGCGGCGTCGTCACCCGGCACCCCTGGCTGGCCCTGGTGGCCGGCGTGCTCCTGCTGGGCGTGGTGGCCCTGCCCGCCAGCCAGCTCCGGCTCGCCCTGCCGGATGCCAGTTCGGAGCCGGTCGCCTCGCAGGCGTTCAAGGCCTATGACGTCACGAAGCGGAGCTTTGGCGAGGGCATGACCGGGCCGATCATCGTCGTCGGCGACTTCCCCGCGGGCCTCAGTGCCGCCGAGGCGCAGGCCAAGCAGTTCGACGTCGCGGACATCCTGCGGAAGACGGACAACGTTGCCGCCGCGGTGCCGCTGGCGCTGAGCGAGGACCGCCGCACCGCCGTCTTCCAGATCCTGCCGAAGGAGGGTCCGGCCAGCGCCAGCACCGTCGAGGTGGTCTCGGATCTGCGCGCCGAAAAGGGCCGGATCCAGGACGCCACCGGCGTCGGCATCGGCCTGACCGGCCAGACTGCCGGCAACGTCGACGTCTCCAGCAAGCTCGGCGCCGCGCTGCCGCCCTACCTGGCGATCGTCGTCGGGCTCTCGCTGATCCTGCTGCTGCTGGTGTTCCGGTCCATCGTGGTGCCGCTCCTGGCCACCGGCGGATTCCTGCTCTCGCTCGCGGCCGCGTTCGGCGGCGTCGTCGCGGTGTACCAGTGGGGCTGGCTGGGAACCGTGTTCGGCGTCGAGAACCCCGGCGCGGTGCTGAGCTTCCTGCCCATCATCCTGATCGGCGTGCTGTTCGGCCTGGCCATGGACTACCAGGTGTTCATCGCCTCCGGCATGCGCGAGTCCTACATGCACGGCGAAACGGCCAAGCACGCGGTCCGTTCCGGCTTCAGCCACGCGGCCGCCGTGGTTACCGCGGCCGCGATCATCATGGTCAGCGTGTTCTCCGGCTTCATCTTCTCGCACCTGAACATGGTGCGGCCGCTGGGCTTCGCGATGGCCTTCGGCGTGCTGGTGGACGCGTTCGTGGTGCGCATGACGATCGTCCCGGCCGTGATGTACCTGCTCGGCCGCAAGGCCTGGTGGCTCCCCCGCTGGCTGGACCGCATCCTGCCGGACGTCGACGTCGAGGGCGCCAAGCTGCACAAGCCGACGTCCGACGCCGATGCCGACGCCGACGCTGCCGGCGCCGGCGAGCCCGAGGAAGTCGCCGCGCGCTAGCCCGCAACGACCAAAGCAACGCGGGGTCACTTCGCGCCCATAAATCCCCTTCGGWTGGGCGCGAAGTGACCCCGCGTTGCTGTACCGCCCGTGAACTAGGCTGGAGCCGTGACCCGCCTCATTCTTGCCTCCCAGTCCCCCGCCCGCACCAAGCTGCTCAGCAACGCCGGCATCGCCCACGACGTCCTCGTCTCGGACGTCGACGAGGACGCCGTGCAGGCCCGCTACGGTGTGACCGACCCGCACGACACCGCCCTGCTGCTGGCGCGCGCCAAGGCCGAGGCCGTCGCCTCGCTGCCCGAGGCCGACGGCGCCCTGGTGATCGGCTGCGACTCGGTCTTCGAGTTCGAGGGCGAGGCCCACGGCAAGCCGTACACCGCCGACGTCGCCAGGGAACGGATGCTCCGGATGAGCGGCAGCATGGGCGTGCTGCACACCGGCCACTGGCTGGTCGACTGCCGCGACACGGACACGAAATCCTCGGACGACGACGACGCCGGCACCGGCACCGGCGCGACGCTGGGCGCTGTCTCCTCCGCGGAGGTGCACTTCATGGAGATGAGCGAGGACGAGATCGACACTTACATCGCCACCGGCGAGCCGCTGCAGTGCGCCGGCTCCTTCACGATCGACGGCTACGGCGGGGCCTTTATCCGCAAGGTCGACGGCGACCCGCACACCGTCGTCGGGCTCTCCATCTCCACCCTGCGCAGCCTGCTGGGCCAGGCCAAAGTGAATGTCACCGAACTCTGGACCGGCGGGGCCGCCGACCCCGCCGACATCCGCGCCGAGTGAACTCCGGGGCACCTCCGCGGTCCGTGCCGAGTGAGCCATTTCGCACCACCTTGTAGGAACCCCACAAAGGATCGGCCGTTTACGCGCGGGATCCGCAAGTAATATCGGCGGAACCCACAAAACCGCGCTAGGCTCCCTGAAGGAAAGAAGGAGACGCCTTGTCAGCAAATTCGGAGCAGTCCGCAACGTCAGTGCCCGCAGCCACCACGCCGGGCACCCACCGCCTGAGCAAGGTGCTGATCGCCAACCGGGGCGAAATCGCCGTGCGCATCATCCGCGCCGCACGCGATGAAGGCATCGCCTCCGTGGCCGTCTACGCGGATCCGGACCGCGATGCCCTGCACGTCAAGCTCGCCGACGAGGCTTACGCCCTGGGCGGCAACACCGCCGCCGAGTCCTACCTGGTGATGGACAAGCTGATCGAGGTGGCCCAGCGCTCCGGCGCCGACGCCATCCACCCCGGCTACGGCTTCCTCGCCGAGAACGCCGAGTTTGCCTCGAAGGTGATCGCCGCCGGCATCACCTGGATCGGGCCCTCCCCCGAGGCCATCTCCGCCCTCGGCGACAAGGTCCAAGCCCGCCACATCGCCGAGAAGGTCGGCGCCCCGCAGGTCCCCGGCACCGCCGATCCGGTGAATTCCGCCGAGGAAATCCTCGAATTCGTCGACAAGTTCGGCCTGCCGGTCGCCATCAAGGCAGCCTTCGGCGGCGGCGGACGCGGCATCAAGGTCGCCCGCACCCGCGAGGAGATCCCCGAGCTTTTCGAATCCGCCGTCCGCGAAGCCACCGCAGCGTTCGGCCGCGGCGAGTGCTTCATCGAGCGCTTCCTGGACGCCCCGCGCCACGTCGAGACCCAGTGCCTCGCCGACGCCCACGGCAACGTCGTCGTCGTGTCCACCCGCGACTGCTCTCTGCAGCGCCGCAACCAGAAGCTGGTGGAAGAAGCCCCGGCCCCGTTCCTCACCGAGGAGCAGAACCAGCGGCTCTACGACTCCTCCAAGGCCATCCTCAAGGAAGCCGGCTACCTCGGCGCCGGCACCTGCGAGTTCCTCGTCGGCCAGGACGGCACCATCTCCTTCCTCGAGGTCAACACCCGCCTCCAGGTGGAGCACTGCGTCTCCGAGGAGGTCACCGGGATCGACCTGGTCCGCGAGCAGTTCCGGCTGGCCCGCGGCGAGGAGCTCGGCTACGGTGACCCCGAGGTCCGCGGCCACTCGATCGAATTCCGCATCACCGGCGAGGACCCGGGCCGGAACTTCATGCCCGCCCCCGGCACCATCACCAAACTGTTGAACCCCACCGGGCCCGGCGTTCGGATCGACTCCGGCGTGGAGCAGGGCGACGTCATCAGCGGCAACTTCGACTCGATGCTCTCCAAGCTGATCGTCACCGGCGCCACCCGCGCCCAGGCCCTGCAGCGCTCCCGCCGCGCCCTCGAGGAAATGGTGGTCGAGGGCATCCCCACCGTCATCCCGTTCGACCTCGCCGTCGTCAGCAACCCCGACTTCGCCCCCGCCGAAGGCCCGTTCAAGGTCCACACCCGCTGGATCGAGACCGCCTTCGTCAACGACATCCCCGCCTGGACTCCCACCGGCACCGCAGCTGAGGCAGCCGACGCCGGCGAACGCCAGCGCGTCGTCGTCGAGGTCGGCGGCAAGCGCCTCGAAGTGGTGCTCCCGGCGTCCCTCGGCTCCATCTCCGGCGGCGGTGGCGGCAAGCCGGCGAAGGCCAAGAAGCGCTCCCGGAGCGCCGGCACGGCGGCGCCGGCCGGCGGCAACGCCCTGACCTCTCCGATGCAGGGCACCATCGTGAAGGTGGCCGTCGCCGAGGGCGAGCGGGTTTCCGAAGGCGACCTCGTCGTCGTGCTCGAAGCCATGAAGATGGAACAGCCGCTTACCGCGCACCGCGCCGGCATCGTGATCGGGCTCTCCGCATCGGCCGGCGAGACCGTCTCCGCGGGCGCCGTGATCGCCATGATCGAGGACGGCGAGCCGGCCGAATAGCGGCATCGCCGGCGGCGGGGGCAGACTTAGTTACGTGAAGCCATTTCTGCTCCTCGCCTCCCGCGCCGAGGACGCCGCCGCCGACGACGAATACCTCGCCTACCTGCGCTACACCGGGCTCGCCGAGACCGAGCTGCACCGGGTCCGCATGGAGGCAGCCCCGCTGCCCCGGCTGGAGCTCAGCGAGTACTCCGGCGTGATTGTGGGCGGCAGCCCGTTTACCTCCAGCGACCCCGCGGAGCATAAGAGCGACGTCCAGCACCGGGTGGAGCGCGAGCTGTTCGCCTTGCTGGACCGGATCGTGGCCGAGGACTTCCCGTTCCTGGGCGCCTGCTACGGCGTCGGCACCCTGGGACTGCACCAGGGCGCCGTGATCGACCGGACCTACGGCGAGGGCCTGGGCGGCGTCACCGTCAGCATCACTTCCGCCGGGCAGCAGGACCCGCTTCTGCGCGGCCTGCCGGAGCGGTTCACGGCGTTCGTGGGCCACAAGGAGGCCTGCACTGTGCTGCCCGGCGGGGCCGTGCTGCTGGCCAGTTCCGAGACCTGCCCGGTGCAGATGTTCCGGATCCGCTCTAACCTTTACGCCACCCAGTTCCACCCCGAGCTCGACGCCGACGGCCTCACCACGCGGATCGACATCTACCGCCACGCCGGCTACTTCCCACCCGACTCCGCCGAGGAGCTGATGGCCCAGGCCCGGCACCACAACGTCACCGAGCCGATGGCCATCCTGCGCAACTTCGTCGAGCGCTACGCCCGGTAGGGGCCCCGCCGCAGGCCCGTCGCGGGACCCCGTCGTCGCGCTCCTGCCCAGTTATTCAGCCGCCACCGCCCCGGGACACGGAAATGCCCGGCGTGTCCACAGAACACACCGGGCATTTCGGCTAAGAACCGGGCTGGAGCGTCAGGCTACGTTGTTCTCGTAATCCAGGTCGCGGGTTTCCTTGCTCACAAACAGGGCGATCAGCGTCAGCACGGCCATGGCGGTAAGGTACACGCCCACCAGCACGGGGCTGCCCTTCGCCAGTTCCCAGAGCCAGACGGCGATGAACGGTGCCACAGCCGCGCCCAGGATGCTGGAGACGTTGTAGCTGATGGCCGAGCCGGTGTACCGGACGTTGGTCGGGAACAGCTCCGGCAGCAGCGCGCCCATCGGCCCGAACGTGAGGCCCATCAGGGAGAAGCCGATGATCAGCAGGGCCATGGTGCCGACGAAGCCGCCGCTGAAGAGCGGAACGAACAGCAGGCCGAAGACGAAGATGCCCGCGGTCACGGCAATCAGCATCTTGCGGCGGCCGTACTTTTCGGCCAGCGGACCGGAGACCAGGGTGAAGATGCCGAAGAACACGACGCCGGCAATGAGCATCCAGAGGAAGTCGTTGCGGGTGAAGCCCAGGCCCGGGACAAAGGCAGCGGCTGCTGCCTCGGTCATCGGCTTGCCGGCCTTCTCGGCGGCGGCCTTGGCGGCGTCCAGGCTGGATGCGCGGGTGCCGTAGGTCAGGGTGAACGTGGTCATCAGGTAGAAGAGCACGTAGGTGGCGAGCATGATGAACGTGCCCAGGATCAGCTGGCGCCAGCTGCTCTTGAAGACCCGGCCTAGCGGCAGCTTGGCGACCTCGTTGGATTCGATGACCTTGGTGAAGGCCGGGGTTTCGATCAGCTTGAGCCGGACGTACAGGCCGATGATGACCATGACGGCGCTGAGCAGGAACGGCACGCGCCAGCCCCACGCTTCGAAGGCCGCCGGGCTCAGGGTGTAGCTGAAGACCAGGAAGATCACGTTGGCGATGATGAAGCCGATCGGCGCGCCCAGCTGCGGGAACGTGCCGTAGATGGCGCGTTTGTTGGCCGGGGCGTTCTCGGTGGCCAGCAGGGCCGCGCCGCTCCATTCGCCGCCGAGGGCGAGGCCCTGGGCGAAGCGCATCACGACGAGCAGGGCCGGGGCCCAGAAGGTCCAGCCGGGAACGGTGGCCGTCGGGAGGCAGCCGATCAGGAACGTCGCGATGCCCATGGTGAGCAGCGAGGCGACCAGGGTGCCCTTGCGGCCGAACTTGTCACCGAAGTGGCCGAAGACGATCGAGCCGAGCGGGCGGGCGATAAAGGCAACGCCGAAGACGGCGAAAGAGCTCAGCAGCTGGGTGGTCTCGTTCTGGCCCGGGAAGAAGAGCTTCGGGAAGACCAGGACGGCGGCCGTGGCGTAGACGTAGAAGTCGTAGAACTCAACGGTGGTGCCGATCAAGCTGGCGACGATCACGCGGCCGCGCGAGTTCACCTGCTTGGCGGACCCATGCTCCGTCGAAGTGGCAGTGGATGACATGTAGTGACGCTTTCATGAAGACCGGATCGCCCTGCGGAGAGGCGTCCGGCTAAGGAATGGATATATGTCTGATATTAGTTCCTCGTGTCCACGCAATGGACAAATGTTCCACTATTTGGACAATTCGTGTCGTCCCACCTGTTGGTCGCCCCCGCTGCGGCGCCCACGCCGCCTCACGCCGTCACAAAGGAGCCGATAGGCAAACGTCACAGCACGTTAACAAAGCGCGAGCGTCCCGGAAATGCGGCGTCCCTAGTTTTGAGGGACAACCCCGAAGGAGGTCCCCGTGACTGCTGAACGCATTGCCGACGCCGCAACCGGCGTTTCCCCCAACCACGACGCCGATGCCGCACCCGCCGCCGAGCGCACCGCCGTCGCCGGCCCCGCGCTCGAGTACCGCCCGGGCCGCTGGATCGCCAACTGGGACGCCGAGAACAAGACCCAGTGGGAGTCCCTGGGCCGCGGCATCGCCCGGCGGAACCTGAACTGGTCCATCTTCGCCGAGTTCCTGGGCTTTGTGGTCTGGCAGCTCTGGTCGATAGTGGTGGTCCAGCTCCCCGGGGCCGGCTTCCGCTTCTCCACCAACGAAATCTTCTGGCTGATCTCGATGCCCAGCCTGGTGGGTGCGACGCTCCGGATCCCCTACACCTTCATGGTTCCCCGCTTCGGCGGCCGGAACTGGACCATCGTCTCGGCCATGCTGCTGCTGATCCCCTCGACCGGGCTGGCCCTGTGCGTCGGAAACCCCGGCACCCCGTTCGGCGTCATGCTGCTCGTGGCCGCCCTGGCCGGATTCGGCGGCGGCAACTTCGCCAGCTCGATGGCCAACATCACCTTCTTCTACCCGGCCCGCGAAAAGGGCTGGGCGCTGGGGCTGAACGCCGCCGGCGGGAACCTGGGCGCCGCCGTCGCCCAGCTCGCCGTGCCGGTCGCCATTACCGTGCTGGCCGCCGGGACCGTCAACCTGCCGGTGGCCGGGCTGATGTGGATCCCGTTGATCCTGCTCGCCGCCTTCGGCGCCTGGAAGTACATGGACAACCTGACCAGCGCCAAGGGCGACGTCGCCGGCTCGCTCGCCGCGGTCAAGGAACCGCACCTGTGGATCATGGCGCTGCTCTACATTGGCACCTTCGGCTCCTTCATCGGCTTCGCCGGCGTGTTCCCCAAACTCATCAAGGACTACTTCCCGGCCTTCTCCTCGATCGGCGTCGGGACCGTGGCCTTGTCCCTGGCGTTCCTCGGGCCGCTGGTCGGCTCGCTGGCCCGGCCCTACGGCGGCAGGATGGCGGACAGGCTGGGCGGCGCGCGGATGACCGTGACCGCGTTCGCCGCGATGGCCGTCATCACCCTGACCATGGTCTGGACCCTGCTGCTGGGCAACTTCTGGCTCTTCCTGGCCCTGTTCCTGGCGCTGTTCACCGCCAGCGGCTTCGGCAACGGGGCCACCTACCGGATGATCCCGGTGATCTTCGCCCTGCACAGCCGGGCAGCCCTGTCCGGGGCCAGCACCGTGGCGACCCAGCGGCTGGCGTCCTCCGCGCTGGGCTTGATCTCCGCGATCGGCGCCTACGGCGGCTTCGTCATCCCGCAGGTCCTGAACGCCTCCAACACCGCCAGCGGCTCCTACACCCCGGCCTTTTACGGCTTCGTCGCGGCCTACCTGGTGATGCTGGCCGTTTGCTGGGCCTGCTACCTGCGCCCCGCCACACGCCACGGAAAAGGACACGTCTAAATGAGCGACGGCGCCGCCACGCACTGCCCGTACTGTGCCCTCCAGTGCGCCATGACGCTGACCGTTCCGGAGGTGCAACCGGCGTCGGCAGTTCCGGCGGCTGCAGCGCCGGCACGGCCCGAGACTCCGCTGAAAGTGGCCGGCCGGGACTTCCCCACCAACCGCGGCGGCCTGTGCCGCAAGGGCTGGACCTCGGCGTCGCTGCTTGAGCACCCGGGGCGCGTCACCGAGCCGCTGCTCCGGGGCCCCGACGGCGTGCACCGCCCGGTCAGCTGGGACACGGCCCTGGAGCTCACCGCCGCCGCGGTCAAGAACACCCGCGCCGCGTACGGGCCGGACGCCGTCGGGGTGTTCGGCGGTGGCGGCCTGACCAACGAGAAGGCCTACCAGCTGGGCAAATTCGCCCGGCTGGCCCTCGGCACCTCGCGGATCGACTACAACGGCCGGTTCTGCATGTCCTCCGCCGCCGCGGCCGGGATGCGGGCCTTCGGCCTGGACCGGGGCCTGCCGTTCCCGCTGGCGGACCTGGGTTCCGCCAGCACCGTCCTGCTGCTGGGCTCCAATGTCGCCGAGACCATGCCGCCGTTCGTCCAGCACCTGCAAGGGGCCCGCGACGCCGGCGGGCTGATCGTCGTCGACCCCCGGCGCTCCGCCACCGCGGCATTCACTGCCGACGGCGGCGGCCTGCACCTGCAGCCCCTGCCGGGCACCGACCTGGCCCTGCTGCTGGGCCTGGCCCACGTGGTCATCCACGAGGACCTGACGGACGGCGCCTATATCGCGGAGCGGACCACCGGCTACCCGGCCCTGGTCCGCAGCGTCGGCCCCTACTGGCCGGAGCGCGTGCAGTCCCTCACCGGGGTCCCGGCCGGGCTGGTCCGCGACACCGCCCGGCGGCTGGCCGAAGGTGCACGGCAGGGGGGCAGTTACATCCTCACCGGCCGCGGCGTGGAGCAGCACGTGGACGGCACGGACACGGCCACCGCCGCCATCAACCTCGCCCTGCTGCTGGGCCTGCCGGGCTCGGCGCGCAGCGGCTACGGCACCCTCACCGGCCAGGGCAACGGCCAGGGCGGCCGCGAGCACGGCCAGAAGGCGGACCAGCTTCCCGGCTACCGCAAGATCACCGACCCCGCCGCCCGCGCCCACGTCGCCGGCGTATGGGGTGTCCCCGAATCCTCGATCCCCGGTCCCGGCGTCCCCGCCGTCGAGCTGCTCAAGTCCCTGGGGCGGCCCCACGGCGTCCGCTGCCTCTTCGTTCACGGCGCCAACGTGGCCGTCTCCGCCCCGGATGCGAACGCCGTGATCGCCGGGCTGCGCAGCCTGGACTTCCTGGTGGTCTGCGACTTCTTTATGTCCGAGACCGCGGCCGAGGCGGACCTGGTCCTGCCGGTGACCCAGTGGGCGGAGGAGGAAGGCACCCTGACCAACCTCGAGGGCCGGGTGCTGCGCCGCCGGCGGGCCATCACTCCCCCGCCCGGGGTGCGCAGCGAACTCTGGATCATGACCCGGCTGGCCGCGCTGTTGGACGCGCCCTCGACCTTCAGCGAGGATCCGGAGACCGTGTTCGAAGAGCTCCGGCTCGCCTCCGCGGGCGGCCTGGCCGACTACTCCGGGATCGACTACGCCTTGCTGGACCGCGGCGAGGAAGCCTACTGGCCCTACCCGGCCGGGAGCTCCGGGACGCCGCGGCTGTTCCTGGACTCCTTCGCCCATCCGGACGGCCGGGCGGTGTTCACTCCAGTGGCGCCGCGCCGTCGAACGCTTCCGGTCGCGGCGGGCGGCGCTGACCCGGCGGGCACCCCGATGACCCTGATCACCGGGCGTCTGCTGGAGCACTACCAGTCCGGCGTCCAGACCCGCCGGGTGGCCGCCCTCGCCGCCGCACAGCCCGAGGCGCGGCTGCAGATCCACCCGGCCGCCGCCGCGGCGCAGGGCATCGCCGAGGGCGACCTCGTAGCTGTCGCCAACGGGCGCGGCGAGGTCCTCTGCCGGGCGGAGCTGAGCGCGGGGATCCGGCCGGAGACGGTGTTCCTGCCGTTCCACTTCCCAGGATGGGAGAGCGCGAACCGGCTCACCGAGGCCGCCACGGACCCGGTCTCCGGGATGCCGGAATTCAAGACCAGCAAGGTATGGCTGCGGCCGGCTGCGGCAGGCTCCCGGGTCGAAGCAGTGCAGGCCGAAGTCCTCCAGATGGACGGTGCATCATGACCGAACGGATTGTGGTGGTGGGCTTCGGCCCGGTGGCGGCGCGGCTGATCGACGAGTTGCTGCCCGCGGTGCGGGGAGGCCTGGTGGAACTGACGGTGGTCGGCGAGGAGGCGGAGGCGGCCTACAACCGGGTGCTGGTGGCCGACCTCGGCGTCGGCCGGACCACGGCAGGCGCCATGGCGCTGGCCGATGCTGAGGCGCTGGTTGCCGACGGCGTGGATGTCCGGCTGGGCGCCCGGGTCCGCCGGGTCGACCGCGCCCGGCAGCGGGTCCTCCTCAGCGACGGCAGCTCCCCCGGCTACGACCGGCTTGTCTTCGCCACCGGTTCCCGTCCGGTAATCCCCAACCTCACCGGGTTGAACCCGGATCCGGCCGCCCCGGTGCTGCCCGCCGGCGTGACGGCGCTGCGGGACCTGGCGGATGCCTCGGCGCTGCAGGCGGCGGTAGCCGGCGGAAAGCGCGTGGTGGTCCTCGGCGGCGGCGTTCTTGGACTCGAGACGGCGCTGGCCGCAGCCGAGGAGGGCGCCGCCGTGACCGTGGTGCACAACGGCCCGCACCCCCTGGGGCGCAACATGGACCGCGGCGGCGGCGCCGTGCTGGCAGCTTCGCTGCGGAACTGCGGCGTGAAGGTGGCCGGCAACGCGCGCTCGGTCGCCGTTGAACACAACGCGCCCGACGGCGGCTTCTCCGCGCTACTGCTGGAGGACGGTGCCGCGATCGACGGCGAGCTGCTGGTGCTCTCCTGCGGCGTCCGGCCGCGGACCGAACTCGCCGAGGGCTGCGGACTGTCGACGGCTGCCGGCATCCTGGTGGACCACCGGCTGCGGGCGCACCACGAACCCCACATCTTCGCGATCGGCGACTGTGCCGAGGTCCGCTGCCCCGACCCGGACTGCCTGGACTGCCGGAGCGCCCGGGGCCCGTCCGGGCTGGTGGGACCGGGCTGGCGGCAGGCCGAATGGCTCGCCGAATACCTGACACTGCTGGCCTCCGGCTCCCCGGCCGGGGCGGAAACCTTGCCGCCGCTGCCGGCGGAACAGCCGGGCGTGCTGGTGCTCAAGGCCCGCGGGCTGACCATGGCCGTGGCCGGGGATGTTTCCGCGGATCCGTGGGACGAGGAAGCCCTGACCGCGGGCGCCGTTGGCGGCCGGGCCCGGCTGCAGGTGGCCCAGTGGGCCGACCCGGAGCACGGGCGCTACGTCAAGATCAGCACGCGCGCTGGTGTGCTTGAGGGCCTCGTGGCGGTGGGGATGCCGCGCACGGGGGCGGAGCTGGTGCAGCTCTTCGAGCGCGGCGCGGAGCTCCCCGCGGACCGGTCGCTGCTGCTGCGCCTGGACGGCCCGGACCAAGCTGCTCCTACTGCTACTGATCCGGACCGCACGGTGTGCCGGTGCGCCGGGGTGAGCGGGACTTCCATTGCCGCCGCGGTTTCCTCCGGCTGCGGGACGGTGGCCGAGGTCTCAGCCTCCACCCGCGCCGGCACCGGCTGCGGCGGCTGCCACGAGGACATAAAGGGGCTCATCGAGAAGCA
Source organism: Arthrobacter sp. 05L428 (assembly GCF_056397665.1). NCBI lineage: Bacteria > Bacillati > Actinomycetota > Actinomycetes > Micrococcales > Micrococcaceae > Arthrobacter > Arthrobacter sp. 05L428. The sequence goes on from NZ_JBFTNW010000005.1 coordinate 25,903, forward strand.
CTTCCAGGGGGCGGTGGCCTAGGGAGCTGCCTTAGAACGGATTCAGCAGCCGGTCCACGAACTGCCGGGTGCGCTCCTCGCGCGGGGCGCGCAGCACCGTGTCCGGGTGGCCGCGTTCCACGACCACCCCGCCGTCCATGAAGATGACTTCGTCGGCAACCTCGCGGGCGAAGGCGAGCTCGTGGGTGACCACGACCATGGTCCAGCCCTCGTCCGCCAACTCCTTGATGACGGTCAGGACGTCGCCCACCAGCTCGGGGTCAAGCGCCGACGTCGGCTCGTCAAAAAGCAGCAGCTGCGGCCGCAGGGCCAGGGCGCGCACGATGCCGACCCGCTGCTGCTGGCCGCCGGAGAGCTCGAAGGGATAGCTGTTTTCCTTGTCGGCAAGCCCGACCCGGGCGAGCAGTTCCCGGGCCTCCTTGACGGCCTCGGCCTTGGGCCGCTTCTGCACCTGGACCGGGCCCTCGATCACGTTTTCCAGGGTGGTCTTGTGCGGGAACAGGTTGTAGTGCTGGAACACCATCGCGCTGCGGTCCCGCATGGCCGCCAGCTGCTTCTTGGACACCTGCGCCGAAAAGTCGACCGTGAGGTCGCCGTCGAACTCCACGACGCCGGCGTCGGGAACTTCGAGGCCGTTGAGGCACCGTAGGACCGTCGTTTTGCCGGACCCGGAGGGCCCGATCAGGGTGACCACTTCACCCCGGCGGACGTTCACGTCAATGGATTTGAGCACTTCGTGCTGCCCAAACGCCTTGCGGAGTCCGCGGACGGACAGGAGCGGGGTGGCGTCCGGTGCTGCGTCCGGGAGGCCGGCGTCCGGGAGATCGGCGTCCGGGAGATCGGATTCAGTGGGCGACATAGCGGTCCAATCTCTTCTCGAGGACTGACTGGCCGCCGGCGAGGACCAGGCAGATGATCCAGTAGATGACGGCTGCTTCCAGGTACAGCAGCATGAATTCCTGGCTGAAGGCCGCCACCTGTTGCGCCTGGCGGAACAGCTCGGTCACCAGGATCAGCGAAGCCAGCGAGGTGTCCTTGACCAGGCTGATGAAGGTGTTGGACAACGGCGGGACCGAGACCCGCGCGGCCTGCGGCAGGATGATCCGCACCAGTGACTGGCGCCGCGACATGCCGATGGTGTGGCCGGCCTCCCACTGGCCCTTGGGAACGGACAGGATGGCCGCCCGAATGACTTCGGCGGCGTAGCCGCCCACGTTCAGGGAGAAGGCGATGATCGCGCTGGGCCACGGACTGATGGTGATGCCGATGGACGGCAGCCCGTAGAAGATGACAAACAGCTGAACCAACAGCGGCGTGCCGCGGATAACGGAGATGTAGATCCGCGCGATCGCCGAGAGGACGGGATTGCGGCTGAGCCGCATCAGGGCGACCACCAGGGCAAGCAGCAGCCCCAGGGCGAACGAGGCCAGCGCCACGGGAATGGTGCCGGTGATCGCCCCCATCAGGATCGGTCCCAGCGACCCCCAGACGAGATCCCAGTTGATCGTCATGATCGGGAGCCGCGTTCTTCGACGGTTTCCATCCGGCTACTTGGTGACGTCGGCGTTGAAGTACTTCTGCGAGATCTTCTTGAGGGTACCGTCGGCCTGCAGTTCGGTGAGGGCCTTGTCGACGGCGGCGGTCAGGCTGGTCGAGCCCTTGCGGAACGCGAAGGCGCTGAGTGACTTGTCCGTGGTCTCGGCGGCAATCTTGATGCTGTCATCGCGGGCCGTCTTCTGCTGGTCAAGGTACGTGAGCTTGTCGTTGATGGTGGCATCGACGCGGCCCTGCTTGAGCAGCGTGATGGCCTGTGCCCAGCCCTCGACCGCCTGCACGTTGGCTCCGCTCTGCTGTGCCAGCTTGTACCAGTTGCTCGTCAGCGACTGCGCCGTGGTCTTGCCCTTCAGGCTGTCGAAGGAGGTGATGTCCCCGTTGTCGGACTTGGTGACAATGACGCCGGTGCTGACGGTGTACGGGGTGGAGAAGTCGTATTTCGCCTTGCGTTCGTCCGTGATTGAGACCTGGTTGGCGACGACGTCGAACCGCTTGGCTTCGAGTCCGGCAAAGATGGCGTCGAACTGCGTCTCCTGGAAGGCCGGCTTGACGCCGAGCTTGCCGGCGACGGCGGTGATGATCTCGACGTCGTAGCCGGTCAGTTCGCCGCTGCCGTTGGCGTGGAAGGAGAAGGGCTTGTAGGTGCCTTCGGTGCCGACCCTGAGCACCCCGGCGCTTTTGACGTCGCTCAACGAGGTGTCCGGGCCGCCGGCCGGTGCGGAGCTGGCAGGCGTTGTGGACGCCGACCCGCATCCGGCCAGGGCGAGTCCTGCGGCTGCGATGAGGCCGATAACGGAAAGTCGTGTGCGCTTCATGGTGGTCCTTCGTCGGGGAGCCGGCAAGGGCTCGCCAGCTTGGCCGCGTGGCGGCATTCTTACTTGCGACGATAGCAAGACCGCTCCTCGATGGAAGACCCCAAATGACGGCGTATGACGGCCCGATGTGAGACAGGTTTGACGATTGCCGGTTGCGGTGGTTACGGGCCTAGGAGAGCTCTCGGATGAGAATGCCCTGCCCGACCGTGCGATGGGCCGGGCGCTGCCGCGGCGAGTGGACGGTCCGGGCCAGGCGGCGGTGGCTGCAGACCCGAGCGGACCGTGTGTAGTACGCCGGACGACTTCGGCGAAGATCTTGAATCGCCTGCAATCGATTTATCGCTGCGGCAAAAACTAGCAGCGCTCGCTAGGGACAGGCAACGAAATTTGGCATGGGAAGTAAACGAAGTCGAAGAGCCGCGTTAAAGCCGGAAAGGGAGAAGGGACCAGTTCAAAGTGGCCCCTTCTCCTTTCCGACGAATTCTTGAATCCCGTTACTCTGGAATTCGGCAAGCGGTTAGCAGCCGCTGACAACTTCCAACGACTTCAGTCAGTTACTCGCAGCCGACGCCGTCACCATCTCGATCCAGGTGCCTGCCGTAGCCGGGCGTTCCTGCGTAGACGGGCGCTGCACCGGCGGCCCGCGCCGCCGAGCAATTCGGGTAGTACGCAGTGGCTGGCGCAACCGGCTGCGCGGGCACAAACGGCGCTACTGGAAGGGCCGCCTGCTGGGCTGCGGCCGCCTCGGCAGCAGCCTTCGCCGCTGCAACCTTGTCAGCCGCCGCCTTCTTCGCTGCCGCCTTCTGCGCCGCGGCCTTCTTTGCCGCCGCCTTCTCTGCGGCAGCCTTCTTTGCCGCCGCCTTCTCAGCGGCGATCTTCTTGTCCGCCGCCGCCTTTTCCTCCGCCTTCTTTGCAGCGACCATCGTCTTGGACTCGGCTTCGGAAAGCCAGACAAGCTGCTCGTCAGTGTCGAGCGTGCAGATCAGCACTTGGTCCTGGTAGGCGCGGAGCTCTTCGGCAGCAGAGCACGGCGTTCCTGCCGGATCGGCAGCAGTCGGCGTTGGAGTGGCAGTCGGAGTCGCCGTCGCCGTCTCCTGAACCGCTGCCGGAGGCACGCTGGGCGCGGCAGTTGCCGCAGCGATGCCGGAGCCGATAAATAGCGCAATAACGCCCGAGCCCGCTACGAAGGCTGCACTCTTGCGGTGCGGAAGGCCGACCCACGAACGGCGCTTGAAAAGCAAGGCATAGAGACCCGTGATGAGCGCAACGACACCAAGCATAGCCAGCACTGCGCCGAATCCCCCGGATGCGGCAAAGGCAATGATCATGAGTAAAACGATGATGGCCACAATCCAGAAAGAAACAGTAGATCGGCGCCCGCGCTGCGGGCGTGGCGGCACGTTGGAGCTATTGAACATGAATTCCCCCACGGAAACAAAAGTTTGCAAGTCTGACGCGTCAGGATAACAGCTAACTGGCGACCGAAACGAGTGATTAAGAATTTCCCGCCGTGTCGGAGCAATACGCCCCATCAGGCCTTTCTCCCCTTGGCCGCGCTCCCCCGCTGGGCTTCAATGGGCACAGGATCCCACCGCCCCTGGGAGGCACCCATGTCGGTCCCCATCATCCTGGCCGTGGCCGCCGTCGTCGTGGTCGCCGTGGTGCTCGGAGTTGTGCTCAACCGGCAGAAGGATCCGCAGCGGCGCGCGACCGCGCTGACCCGGACGGGCGCGGTGCTGATGACGGTCTTCACCGTGTTCGGCGCGGCATTCATCGGCGGCTACGCCCTGGAGGAACCGGGCGGGTCGTCCGGTCTGACGGTGCTCCTGGCCTGGGCGGTGCCGGTGCTGGTCCTAGCGGCCCTCGCCTGGTTCTGGCCGGCGGGGGCCGGTCCCCTGCTGGTGGCACTGACGGCGGCCTTCGTCGCGCTGTGCGTGTGGTTTGCCGTCGATTCGACGATGGCGCGCAGCTTCCAGGAAGTGAACGGACCGGTGCTGGCCGTCGGCGTCGTCGCCCTGGCGTTCCCGGCCGCCATCCTCGGGTTGAAGCGGACCGCCCTGGCGGGTTGGCTGCTGCTGGCCCTGGGTGCGCTGCCGCTGCTGATCACGGTGCTCGGCCGGTCGGGCCCGATCGCCTCGCTCGCGGCGGCAAGCGCGGTCCCGCTGATCACCGGTGCCGTCTACCTGCTGGCGGCCCGGATGGCCAGGGGCAGTTCGGCGTCGGGAAGCGTTCGGGCCGCGGTCGTCTAGGCGCTGGCGGCGGGCAAGCCGGCCAGGAAGTCCTCCGCAAAGCGCCGGACGCCGTCCCACTCGGTATAGACGTAGTCGCGGGACATGTCCGTGTCCGGGGAACCCTGTCCGCTGACGATCCTCTTCATCATGTGCCGCTTGAGGAAGCCGTACTCGCTGTACAGCAGGGCCCCGCCGAACAAGCCGACGTGCGCCGGCCGCCACCCCGTTTCCTCCTCGAACTTCTCCACATAGCTTTCCGCCCGTCCCGCGTCCCCGACCACGGCGAGGCTGACCGAGAACAACGCCGAAGGCAAACGTTCCAGCGCGGCCTTGTTCGCGCGGACGAAGTCGGTGACGACCCCCTCGTGCTTGCCCATGTGGACCGAGGCGCCGACGATGACGGCGTCGTACTCATCCGGGAGGGCGTCGCCGGCGGTCTGCAGGTCGGCGGTCCGTGCCTCGTGGCCGTGCTCACGGATGACGTAGGCGATGTACTCGGCGATCCGGGCCGTCTGGCCCTCGACGGTCCCGAACGGAAGGTAAATGTTGGCCATGGTCCACTGTGCGAGCACCGTTTAGCGCCGGGCTAGGGCCGAATGTCACCGAGGGTCTTGACGGCGGCGCCGGCACAGCATGTGATGGACGGGATCGGCCCGTACGCTTTCGGCCCGGCGGACGGCCGCACCAGACTGCCTCAGGCAGCCCCACGATGAAAGGACAGACATGTCCCTGCTCGACTCAGCCCTCTGGGAGGGCAAGATCTACCTCAACGGCTGGCGCACCGGCGGCGGTGGGACCGCCGACGCCGTCGAACCAGCCACCGGCGACACCCTGGGCAGCTACGGTGTCGCCTCCGTTGCGGATGTCCGGGAGGCCGCCACGGCCGCTGCCAAGGCACAGAAGGAATGGGCCGCCCGCAATCCCGAGGACCGCGCGGCCGTACTGCGCCGTGCCGGGCAGCTCTGGGAGGAGCACGGCGCGGAAATCCAGGACTGGATCGTGCGCGAATCCGGCGGCATCCCGCCCAAGGCCGGACTGGAAACGCACATCGCCGCCAACGAATGCTATGACGCCTCTGCACTGCCCTCACTCCCGGCCGGCGACGTGCTCACCTCCAACGAAAACCGTTGGTCCTTCGCCCGACGCCGGCCGGTGGGCGTGGTCTCGGTGATCGCACCGTTCAACTTCCCGCTGATCCTCTCGATCCGCGCCGTCGCCCCAGCCCTCGCCCTCGGCAACGCGGTGCTGCTCAAGCCGGACCCCCGCACCGCGGTCTGCGGCGGGGTGACGCTGATGCGGATCTTCGAGGAGGCCGGACTCCCGCAGGGACTGCTCTCGCTGCTGCCCGGCGGCGCGGACATCGGCGCCGCCGTCGTCGAAGCCCCCGAAGTCCGGGTGATCGCCTTTACCGGCTCGACGGCGGCCGGCCGCAAGATCGGCGAAACCGCCGGCCGGCTGCTCAAGCGTGCCCACCTCGAACTGGGCGGCAACAACGCGCTGATCGTGCTGCCCGGCGCCGACCTGGCGAAGGCGGCTTCCGCGGCGGCGTTCGGATCGTTCATGCACCAGGGCCAGATCTGCATGGCGGCCGGCCGGCACATAGTGCACGAGGACATTTACGAGGACTACGTCGCCGCCCTCGCCGAGAAGGCCGGCCACCTGCCGGTGGGGGATCCGAAGAGCGGCACCGTGGCACTGGGCCCGGTGATCGACGAACGCCAGCTGCACCGGGTGGACGGAATTGTCCAGGACGCGGTGCAGGCCGGCGCCCGGCTGGCTGCCGGCGGCACCCACGACGGCCGGTTCTACCAGCCCACCGTGCTGGTGGACCTGAAGGAGGACAGCCCGGCGTGGAAGGACGAGATCTTCGGCCCGGTGGCGCCGGTGATGAAGTTCTCCACCCTCGACGAGGCCGTGGCGCTGGCCAACGACAACGAATACGGCCTGTCGATCGGCATACTGGGCGACGTCGGCATGGCCATGACCATCGCGGACCGGCTCGACTCCGGCAAGGTCCATATCAATGAGCAGACGGTCTCCGACGAGGCGAACTCCCCGTTCGGCGGAACGAAGAACTCCGGCAACGGTTCCCGGATCGGCGGCCACCACGCCAACATGGAGTCCTTCACGGAGATCCAGTGGCTCACGATGCGCCCGGACATCGCGCCGTACCCGTTCTAAGCGGCCGCCTGAGCGGAAAAGGGAGGGACCGGCGGAAACTTCCGCCGGTCCCTCCCTTTTCCGCCGGTGCGAGTCGGTAAGGTGCACCGTCCCTGGTGTCGACGTGGCCTACGGCCTGACCGTCGCGGCTTCCGCCGTCTCGACCAGGGCCTCGAGCCAGTGTTGGTGCTGCCGTTCGATGCTCCGCTTCACTACCGGTCCCAGAAGCCGCGCGATGATTCCGCTTTGGACCTCTTCGGTCACAATGAGCGTGCCGCCGTCGGAGGTGGGCTGCAGATCCCAGCGGTGGTATCCGGAGGACCCGCGCCCGGCGCCCTCCCAGGCCAGCCGGCTGGACGGGGCGAACTCCCGGACTGTGCTGGCCACGCGGAGGCCGAAGGTGGTCCAGGTGAAGGTCGATGCGCTGGTCAGCTGTTGCCCTCCGCCATCAATGCTTACGTCGCGGGCATTGCGGTATCACCGGGGCCACGCGGCCGCTTCGATGAGCACCTGCCAAAGCAGTTCGGCAGGCAGGTGGGTGCGGATCTCGTTGTAGGCGTAAACCCGCGCCGTCGAGGGGTCGAAGGGTGCGGGCCAACTGTCGGTGGGCTTCATTTCTTGCTCTTGAACTGCAGGCGGAGGTAGGCATCGAAAAGTCCCGAGCCCAGGAACCGCCGGGACTGGACGATGGCTTTGGCGGCCGGGGTGACGGTATAGCGGGGCCGGGGCCGGGGGGACGTCACTGCGTGCTCAACCGCGCTGGCGACGGCGTCGGGTTCGGCAGCGAGGACCGGCGAGGCGTAGGAGGTGGCCATTTGCTCGTCCGCGGCAGCCCGCAGGGCCGCGTACGGTCCTGCCGCTTTGCCGGAGGCGGCCAGGGTCCGGGAGGCGGTGGCACCAAAGCCGGTGCGGATCAGGCCCGGGGCGATCAGGGAGGTGTGGATGCCGAAGGGCGCGGTCTCGAAGCGGAGCGCGTCAGTGATGGCCTCCACGGCGTACTTAGTGGCGTGATAGTAGCCGCCGACGGGGAACGTGACCCGGCCTCCCATCGAACCGATGTTGACGATCCGCCCGGCCCCGGCGGCCCGCATCCCCGGCAGCACCAGCTGGATCATCCGGGACAAGCCGAAAACGTTGGTCTCGAACTGACGCCTGACCGCATCCAGCTCGGCTTCCTCGATCGTCCCGTACTCGCCGTAACCGGCATTGTTGATGAGGACTCCGACGCTGCCGTGCTGTTCCTCGACGGCGCCAACGGCTGCGACCATCGATGCTTCGTCGGTGACGTCGAGCGCCAGGACTTTGGCTCCGGCACGCCCAAGATCGGCAATCGCCTCAGGCTGTCGCGCGGTGGCGTAGACGGTGAACCCGGGTTGGGCGAGCAGCCGTTCGGCTGTCGCGCGGCCAATGCCGGAGGAGGCTCCGGTGATCAGTACTGCTGTGGTCATGGTTGTTCCTTCGTAGGAGTGAGGCTGTTGAGACCGGTGACGAAGACTTCAACGCCCCGACGCAGGCGCTCGGGCAGGGCGGCTGGATTGGAAACGCCCGCCTCCAGGCCGCGGGTGAAGGCCAGCAGGATCTCGGCCGCTTCCGGGGCGTCCGCCGCCGGGTAAGAATCGTGAACTGTCCGCGTCAGCAGACCGAGCATTGCCTCGTCGTAGCGTCCAAGCACGTCCGAACTCAGGCGTGTGTCGACGCCAAGGAGTTCTGCCGCATGTGCCGGGCTGTCCCGCCAGATCTGCATCACCAGGCCGAGCTTGGCCGACAGGATCCCTGCCAGCCGCGCCTCGGGGAGCCCGTCCATTTCCGCCGCGTGTTCGGAGGCGGCGAGGGCACCGGCCAGCAGGCGCTCGACCAGCGCCCGGAACACGTCTTCCTTGTTGCGGAAGTACTGGTACAGGGCCGCCCGGGACATGCCGGCTTCCTCCGCCAGGTCGTGCATCGTGGTCCGGCGGGCACCGTGGCGGGTGAAGCACACGTAGGCCGCGTCGATGATGGCGTCTGGACGGCTATTCATTCTGACAATATATGCATGAAATGTCAGAATGTAAACCGGCACGGAAGATGGCTCCCTGCTCAAACCAATACACCGGGCTTAAAGCCAAGCACCGACGCCCTGGGGGCGCCGGTGCTGACTTTTCGCGGCCGAAAGAAACTCTCGGCCAGCTACATGTGGACGTGCAACCGCCGTGCCGCTTCGGAGATGGAGCCGCTGAGCGACGGGTACACCGTGAAGGTGCTGGCGACGTCGTCGACGTGCAGTTTCTGCGTCACCGCGAGGGAGATCGCGAAGATCAGCTCGGAGGCGTTCGGCCCCACCACGACGCCGCCGATCACGGTGCCGGAGCCCTTGCGGGCGAAAATCTTGATGAAGCCGTCCTTGTGGTTGCGCATCTTGGCGCGCGCGTTGCTGCGCAGCGAGAGCTTGACGACGTCGCCCTGGTATTTGCCGGAGTCGATCTCCGCCTCGGAGACGCCGACGTTGGCGATCTCCGGGGAGGTGAAGATGTTCGAGGCCACCTGGTGCAGCTTGAGCGGGGTGACGCTGTCGCCGAGGAAGTGCGCGATCGCGATGCGTCCCTGCATGGCCGCGACCGAAGCGAGGGCCAGCACGCCGGTGCAGTCGCCCGCGGCGTAGATGTTCGGCGCGGTGGTGCGCGAGACGCCGTCGACCTTGATGTGGCCGCTCTCGGTCAGCGCGACGCCGGCCTCCTCCAGGCCGATCCCGGCGGTGTTCGGAATGGAGCCGACGGCCACCAGGCAGTGGCTGCCGGTGACCTTGGAACCGTCGCCGAGGGTGACCACGACGCCGCCCTCCGTGCGCTCCACCGTCTCGGCGCGGGCCCGGGACAACACCTTCACGCCGCGGCGTTCGAAGACGCCTTCCAGCACCTCGGCCGCGTCCGTGTCCGAGCCGGGCAGCACCCTGTCGCGGGAAGAAATCAGGGTGACCTTGGAGCCAAGGCCGTTGTAGGCGGAGGCGAATTCGGCGCCGGTGACGCCCGAGCCCACCACGATCAGTTCCTCGGGCAGCTCGTCCATGTTGTAGATCTGTGCCCAGTTCAGGATGCGCTCGCCGTCCGGCCGGGCCGTGGGCAGTTCGCGCGGGTGGGCGCCGACGGCGAGCAGGATGGCGTCGGCCTCAATGGTCTCGGTGCCCTCGGAAGTGAGGACCTCGATCGTGTGGTTGTCCAGCATCTTGCCGGAGCCGAGCAGGATGCGGACGCCCTGGCCCTCCAGGCCCTTCTGGATGTCGGCGGACTGCTGCCGGGCGAGGCCCAGCAGGCGGTCGTTGATGTGCTTGAGGTCCGCACGCATCGTCGGGCTGCAGTCGCCGCCGTCGAGGTCGAACTTCACACCCAGCTCGCCGGCCTCCCCCACGCGGGTCATCAGGTCCGCCGTCGCGATCAAGGTCTTGGACGGCACGACGTCGGTCAGCACCGCCGATCCGCCGAGTCCGGCGCGCTCAATAATGGTGACCTGCGCTCCCAGCGATGCGGCGACCATGGCGGCTTCGTAGCCACCGGGCCCTCCGCCAAGAATTGCGATCCGGGGGGCACTGAAATCGGGATGCGTAGTCACAATCATCCATTGTCCATCATCCGGACCGGCGCCACCAATAAAGATGCTGTGCGGTGCGGCACGGGCACGGTAGCTTGTACCAGTGAGTAATACAGAATTCCTGAACACGGACCCCTTCGACGCCGCCCGCGCCGCCGCCGACTACATTGCCGAAGAGACCGGCGTCGACAGCCACGATGTCGCGCTGGTGCTTGGCTCGGGCTGGGGCGACGCTGCCGAACTGATCGGCGAGACCACCGCCACGCTCTCCGCGGACGAGGTCCCCGGCTTTTCCTCCCCCTCCGTGGTGGGCCACGTGGGCACCATCCGCTCGGTGCTGACCCGGGAAGGCAAGCGCGCCCTGGTCCTGGGCGCCCGCACGCACTACTACGAGGGCAAGGGCGTCCGCGCCGTCGTGCATGGCGTTCGCACCGCGGCCGCCGCCGGCTGCAAGACGCTGGTCCTCACCAACGGCTGCGGCGGCTTGAACGAGGACTGGGCGCCGGGCACCCCCGTGCTGATCAGCGACCACATCAACCTCACCGCCACGTCCCCCCTCGAGGGCGCTACCTTCGTGGACCTCACCGACCTGTACTCCTCGCGGATCCGCGGCCTGGCCCGTGAGGTAGATCCCAGCCTGGACGAAGGCGTCTACGCGCAGTTCACCGGCCCGCACTACGAGACCCCGGCCGAGGTGCAGTACGCCAAGCGGATCGGCGCGTCCCTGGTGGGCATGTCCACCGCGCTGGAGGCCATCGCCGGCCGCCATGCGGGCATGGAGGTCTTCGGCATCTCGCTGGTCACCAACCTTGCCGCCGGCATCAGCCCGGTGCCGCTGAGCCATGAGGAGGTCCTTGAGGCCGGCCAGGCCGCGGGTCCGCGCATCTCCAAGCTGCTCGCGGAGATCATCGCCAAGCTCTAAGCCGGCCCCTGCAGGCCGGGGCCCCTAAAGCCCCTAGCGCCCCCAGCGCCCCTAGCCCAGGCCTGCGGTGAGACGGCGGACGGCCTTGTCGCGGCCGCCGGGAAGCCGACGCTCCATCGAGTCGGCGATCCCGGCGATGGTCTGCCGTGCCAGCGCCTGCCGCCAGGCCAGCTCCGCCTGCCGCATGGTCTGGGAGATCAGGCAGGTCCGGACGAAGTTCTCCTGCCGGTCAGCCTCCGGCATGTCGCCGAGGATGGCTTCACAGCGGAAGGCCGGCTCCTGCCCTTCCAGGGCCAGGACCACATCCAGCACGGTGATGTTCTCCGGCCTGCGCGCGAGGTGGAAGCCGCCGCGCGGGCCCGAGACCGAGGTCAGGATCCCGGCGCGGACCAGGGCCTGGAGCTGCTTGTTCAGGTACGCCGCGGGGAGCTTGTACAAGGCCGCGAGCCTGGCGCTGTTCACGGCCTCCCCCGGCGGCGTCCAGGCCATGTTGACGCACGAGTGCACGGCCCATTCCACTCCACGCCCCATTTTCATATTCCAGACGTTACGTGTCCGGAAAAATGGGTGTCAATGACCCGCCACTGCCTTCGCCGCGGTCTTGAGCCGATCCTTCGGAAGACCTGCGCCGAGCCGACCCTTCGCGGCAGCACCGGCCGGAAACACTGCCGTGATGTGCCAGCCCGCGCGCCCCTGGCCGCCCGGGTGTGATGGAACTGTAAGCCCCGCCCGCGCTTGTCGGGGCGCGCCCGGCCCAGCTTTGACGCTAGTTTGGTACCCATGACGTCTTCCGATGCCGCACTGACCCGACTGTTGAGCGACGCCCGCACCTGGGCGGCCCAGGACCCGGATCCCGCGACCGCCGCCGCCCTGACCGAGCTGGTCCGCCTTACCGACGAGGGAGCAGCGGGAGCACGGCAGGAACTGGCGGACAGCTTCAGCGGCACGCTCCAGTTCGGCACCGCGGGCCTGCGGGCGGCCCTCGGCGCCGGGCCGAACCGGATGAACCGCGTCGTGGTGCGCCGCGCCGCCGCGGGCCTGGCGGCCTTCCTCGGCAGCGCTGTTGCGCAGGCCGCGCCGGGGACCCGGCCGCGCGCCGTCGTCGGCTACGACGCCCGCTACAACTCCGACATCTTCGCCGAAGAAACCGCCGCGATCTTCACCGCCGCCGGCATCGAGACGTTCCTGATGCCGGCGGCGCTGCCCACGCCGCTGCTCGCCTACGCGGTCCGCGCCCTGGACTGCGACGGCGGCGTGATGGTCACGGCAAGCCACAACCCGCCGCAGGACAACGGCTACAAGGTCTACCTTGGCCGCCACGCCGTCGAGGAGAGCGGACGCGGCGCCCAGATCGTGGCGCCCTACGATGCGCTGATCGCCGCGGAGATCGACGCCGTCGGCGCACTGGATTCGATTGCCCTGGCCGCCGGGGGCTGGACGGTGCTGGATCCCTCCATCGCCAGCGACTACGAGGCCGCCGTCGCCGCCCTCGCCGTGCCGGAGCGCTTCCCGGCCCGGGAGCTGAAGATCGTCCTGACCCCCATGCACGGTGTGGGCGGCGAGACGGCCGTGGCGGTACTCAAGGCCGCGGGATTCACCGACGTCACGCTGGTGGCCGAGCAGGCGGAACCGGACCCCGATTTCCCCACCGTGAACTTCCCCAACCCCGAGGAGCCCGGCGCGCTGGACCTCGCGCTGGAAACCGCGGCCCGGGTGGACGCCGACATTGTGATCGCCAACGACCCCGACGCCGACCGCGCCGCGGTTGCCGCGAAGGACCCGGACACCGGCGCCTGGCGGATGCTGCGCGGGGACGAGGTGGGCGCCCTGCTGGGGGCACACGTCGTGGCCCGGCTGGCCGCCGACGGGGCCGCAGGGGGTGCCGCTGCCGGCGTCTTCGCCAATTCGATCGTGTCATCCCGGCTGCTGGCCCGCATCGCCGCCGCCGCGGGCTACGCCCACGAGGAAACCCTCACCGGATTCAAGTGGATCGCCCGTGTGCCCGGCCTGCTCTACGGCTACGAGGAGGCGCTGGGCTACTGCGTCGCGCCGTCGCTGGTGCGGGACAAGGACGGCATTTCGGCCGCGGTGCTGATCGCCGAACTCGCCGCGGCCGCGAAGGCCGAGAGCAAGACGATCTTCGACACCCTGGACGAGCTGTACCTGGTGCACGGGCTGCACGCGAGCGACCAGCTCAGCATCCGGGTTGCGGACCTGGGCCTGCTGGACGCCATGATGAACCGGCTGCGGGTCAGCCCGCCGGACTCCTTCGGGGGCTCCGCCGTCGAGACCGCGGCGGACCTGGCCGAGGGCAGCGAACAGCTCCCGCCCACCGACGGACTGCTCTACCTGACGAAGGACGGCAGCCGCGTCATCATCCGCCCCAGCGGCACGGAACCGAAGCTCAAGTGCTACCTCGAGGTGATCCGCAGCGTCGGATCCGCCGCCGAATTGCCGCAGGCGCGCCTCGAAGCCCGTGCGGCCCTGGACGGCGTCCTGGCCGACGTGCGCGAGGCGCTCGGGCTCTAGAGCGCCACCTCGACGAAGCCGTCCGTCACCCGGACGGCGTACGTGCCCAGGCGCAGCTCGGGGGTGCCTAGGCACTCCCCTGTCCCGAGGTCGTAGACCTCCTTGTGCAGCGGCGAGGCCAGCGTGGGGCGCGCACCGCGGGAGCCGGTGATGCCGCGGGCCATGACATGGGCGCCGGTGGCAGGATCGGCGTGCTCGACGGCGAACACCTCACCGGCCGCGGTACGGATCAAGGCCACCTGGTGTCCGGCGATCAGCGCGGCCTCGCCCCAGCCGGGCTCCAGGTCTTCCACGGCGCACACCCGGTGCCAGCCGCTTTCGTCGGCGGTTCGCTCCACAAAGCTGCGGGCTGCGCTTTCCAGTACGGCAGTCATGTCGGCCCCTCTCAAAGTTTCCTGGCCACAGCTGCGGCCATGGCTCCACGCTAGGAGCGGGGTGTTTCAACGGCGTGCTGCCAATGTGTCCGGCCGGTAAAAGAGACCTCACGCAGCCCGAAACGCAGCCGTGATGCAGAAGTTAAGATCACGAAACAAAAGGGAAACTGAAGCGAAACTGCCGGTCCCTAGGCTGAACGGACCAGCCGATCGATGCCGCCGACAGCACGGGCCGATCGAAGCAGCTGGATCTAACCGTTGCAGAGCACCGCCTGCGGCCCAACGAAAGGCCACCCGTGACCGGACAGACCGCCAGCCCCGAAAACGAACGCTCCCGGACGGAATCCCGGCAGGTCCCCCGACGCGTCGTCGTCGCCGGCGGCGGACCCGCCGCGCACCGCTTCGCCGACGCCATGCACGCCCGCGGCCTCGACGGCTGGCAGGTCACCGTCCTCACCGAGGAAGCGCACCTCCCCTACGACCGCGTCGCGCTCAGCAAGGCGCTCACCGATGCGGACGTGGACCTCACCCTGGGCAGCGCCTCAATGTGGGACCACGACGCCCTCACGCTCAGGACCGGCGAGCGCGTCACCGGCATCGACACCGCCGCGAAAACCGTGGAAACCGCCGCGGGCACCGTCTACCCGTACGACGAACTGGTCGTCGCGACCGGCTCCGACGCCGCCCGCCTGCCCATCCCCGGCGCCGAACTCACCCACGTCTACCGCACCCTCGAGGACGTCCGGGCCATCAACCAGGCGATCGCGGAACTCACCGCCAAGCTGGGCCGGAAGGTCAACGCCGTCACGATCGGCGGCGGCCTGCTCGGCCTCGAGTCCGCGGCCGGCACCGAACAGCTCGGCGCCGTGCCGATCGTCATCAACGGCTCCCCCTGGCTGATGAACACCCAGCTGGACGAGGGCGCCGGGCAGGCGCTCGGCCGGCTGATCGAGGCCAAGGGCTTCACCGTCCACGGCGGCGTCTTCCCCGCCGAGGTCCTCTCCGACGACGACGGCCAGGTCACCGGCGTGCTGATGGCCGACGGCCGCACCGTTGAGGCCGACATTGTGATCGTCGCAATCGGCGTACGCCCCCGCGACGAACTGTTCCGGGCCGACGAGGGCGCACAGCAGCAGTTCGAACTCGGCCCGCGCGGCGGCGTCGTGATCTCCGACGGCTGCCAGACCCAGGTGCCCGGCGTCTGGGCGATCGGCGAGGTCGCCAACTTCGGCGGCATGTGCCTGGGCCTGGTAGCCCCGGCCAACACCATGGCGGAGATCGTCGCGGACCGGCTGCACGGCGGCGGCGCGACCTTCCCGGGCTTCGACACCGCCACCAAGCTCAAGCTCTCCGGCGTCGACGTCGCCAGCTTCGGCGACGCCTTCGCCCGCACGGACCACGCCCTTGAAATCGTCTACGCGGACCCGGCCCGCGGCGTGTACCAGAAGATCGTCACCACCGACGACGCCAAGACCCTGCTGGGCGGCATCTTCGTCGGCGACGCGACCCCGTACACCTCGCTGCGCCCCATGCTCGGCCGCGAACTGGCCGCCGAACCCGGCGCCTACCTCACCGCGGCCGGCGGCGGCGAAGCCCTGGAGGCCAGCCTCCCGGACGACGCCATCCTGTGCTCCTGCAACAACGTGGCCGCCGGAGCCATCCGCGACGCCGTCAATGGCTGCGGCGCCTGCGAGGGCAACCCCCCGGTCCAGGACCTCGGCGACCTCAAGGGCTGCACCCGTGCCGGCACCCAGTGCGGCTCCTGCGTGCCGATGCTGAAGAAGCTGCTCGAAGGCGAACTGGCCAAGTCCGGCGTCGCCGTCTCCAAGGCCCTCTGCGAACACTTCGAACTCTCCCGGCAGGAACTCTTCGACGCCATCAAGGTCCTGGAACTGGCCTCCTTCGAGGACATCCTGGCCCGCTACGGCACCGGCGCCGGCTGCGACATCTGCAAGCCCACCATCGCCAACATCCTCGCCAGCCAGCACAGCGCCTACGTGCTCGACGCCGGCCGCGGGACCCTGCAGGACACCAACGACCGCGCCCTGGCCAACATGCAAAAGGATGGCAGCTACTCGGTGGTTCCCCGGATCGCGGGCGGCGAGATCACCCCGAAGAAGCTCGGCGTGATCGCCGCCGTCGCCGAGAAGTACGGCCTCTACACCAAGATCACCGGCGGCCAGCGGATCGACATGTTCGGCGCCCGG
This sequence comes from Arthrobacter sp. 05L428, assembly GCF_056397665.1. Classification (NCBI taxonomy): domain Bacteria; kingdom Bacillati; phylum Actinomycetota; class Actinomycetes; order Micrococcales; family Micrococcaceae; genus Arthrobacter; species Arthrobacter sp. 05L428. Next base: position 42,256 of record NZ_JBFTNW010000005.1, read on the forward strand.
CTGGAACAGCTCCCGGACATCTGGAAGGAACTCGTGGACGCGGGTTTCGAGTCCGGCCAGGCCTACGGCAAGTCGCTGCGCACCGTGAAGTCCTGCGTCGGGTCCACTTGGTGCCGCTTCGGCGTCCAGGACGCCGTCGCCCTCGCGATCACGCTGGAGCTGCGCTACCGCGGACTGCGCAGCCCGCACAAGCTGAAGATGGGCGTCTCCGGCTGCGCCCGCGAATGCGCCGAGGCCCGCGGCAAGGACGTCGGCGTGATCGCCACGGACAAGGGCTGGAACCTCTACGTGGGCGGCAACGGCGGCTTCCAGCCGGCGCACGCCCAGCTCCTCGCGCAGGACCTGGACGAGGAGACCCTGCTGAAGTACATCGACCGCTACCTGATGTACTACATCCGCACCGCGGACCGGCTGCAGCGCACCGCGCGCTGGCAGGAAGAGCTCGACGGCGGCCTGAAGCACGTCGAGGACGTGGTGGTGCGCGACTCGCTCGGCATCGCCGCGGACCTTGAGGCAGCCATGGCCAAGCACGTGGACACCTACCAGGACGAGTGGGCCGAGACGCTCAAGGACCCTGAACGGCTGCGCCGCTTCCGCTCCTTCGTCAACGCCCCGGACCAAAAGGACGACTCGATCTCCTTCGTCCCGGAGCGCGGCCAGATGCGCCCCGCCACCGCGGAGGAGAAGGCGCAGGCCGGGCAGCAGCCGGTGCTGATCGCCGCCAGCATCCCGGTCCGTCCCGCCGACGCCGACAGCGGCCCCGCAACTGCCGGCCCCGCCGTCTCGTCTGCCCCTACCGAAAGCCAGGCCTAACATGCAGCTCAGCATCGATCTCAGCGGCCGCGAAGTCCTCGTCACCGGCGCGGACACCGCCGCCCGCCAGGCCGTCCGGCGCTACCAGGCGGCCGGGGCCGTGGTGTCCCGGCTCAGCCGCCCGGACGGCGGGGCGCACGACGGCGCGCTGCCGGAGCGGCCCTTCCTGGTCGCCGCGGTCGACGACGGCCAGCCGGGCTGGGCGGCCCTGCTGGAGCGCTGCCACGAGACCGGCATCCCGGTCGCGACAGAGCCCGCCGCCGGCCCCGCCGGCCATGTCACCCTGGTGGGCGGCGGACCCGGGACCACTGAATTGCTGACCGTGGCGGCCGTCCAGGCGCTGCGGGACGCCGACGTCGTGTTCTATGACCGGCTCGCCCCCTACCAGGAACTGCCCGCACTGACGACGGCGGAGCTCGTGGATGTGGGCAAGCGGCCCGGCCACCACCCCGTCAGCCAGTCCGGCATTGAGGAACTCATGGTCGACGCAGCCCTGGCCGGGAAGAACGTGGTCCGGCTCAAGGGCGGGGACCCGTACGTCTTCGGCCGGGGCGGCGAGGAAGTGGCCGCCTGCGTGAAGGCGGGCGTGCCCGTGCGGGTGGTCTCCGGGGTCACCAGCGCCATCTCCGTCCCCGCCGCGGCCGGGATCCCGGTCACGCACCGCGAGGTCAGCCACATGTTCACCGTGGTTTCCGGACACGCCCCGCTGACCGACAAGGAACACACGCACTTGGCCGGGCTGGGCGGCACCATCGTGGTGCTGATGGGCATTGGCACCCTGCACCAGCTGGCCGCGGGACTGCGGCGCGCCGGGATGCGCGCGGACATGCCGATGGCCGTCGTCGAACGCGGCTACCGCCCGGGCCAGCGGACCACCATCGCCGAACTGGGCAGCATTACGACGGCGGCCGCGGACTGCAGCAACCCCGCCGTGCTGGTGATCGGCGAGGTGGTGAGGGTGGCCGAGGCCAACCGCGGCTGTGCCGAAGCCGAAGCCGAACTGGACCGCCTCGCCGCGTCCCTGATGGGAGCGTGAGCGCCGTGAGCGCGCTGGAGGCCATTGCCGCCGCCGGCCCGGGAGCGCAGGCCGCCGGAGCACCCTCGCCCGGGGCACCCGCCGCGGAGGAAGCGCAGGAGAAGGCTGAGCTGCCGCTGGAGGGCTTCAGGATCGGGGTCACCTCGCACCGCCGTTCCCAGGACCTGATCGAGGCCCTGGAACGGCGCGGCGCGGAGGTGCTGCACGCCCCGGCGCTGAAGATCGCCCCGGTCCAGGAGGACCTGCGGCTGATCGAGGACACCCGCGCCATCATCGAGGCCCGGCCGGAGCTCTGCATCGCCACCACCGCCTACGGCATGCGCCGCTGGTGCGAGGCGGCGGACACCTTCGGCATCGGCGAACAGCTGTTGGAAACCCTCGGCGCCACCCGGATGTTCGTCCGCGGCCCCAAGGCCCGCGGCGCCGTCCGCGCGGCCGGCCTGGCCGACGTCGGGATCAGCAGCGACGAGACCACCTCCACCCTGGTGGACATGCTGCTGGCCGAGGGGGTGCGGGGCAAGACCGTCGCCGTGCAGCTGCACGGCTACACCGATGTCCGGCAGCTGGAGCGGCTGCGGATGTCCGGCGCCAACGTCATGACCGTCACTCCGTACCGCTGGGTCAAGCCCGACGGCGCGGACCGGCTGCCGAAACTGATCGAGGCGGCGTGCGGCGGCAACCTGGACGTGCTGACCTTCACAAGCGCCCCCGCCGTCGATGCGCTGTGGAGCACGGCGCACGAGATGGGCCTCTACAAACAGCTTGTGGAGAGCCTGAAGACCACGGTGGCCACCGCCGTCGTCGGGCCCATCACCGCCCAGCCGCTGCTCGACGCCGGGGTGCAGCCGCTGATCCCGGAACGGTTTCGGATGGGCGCCCTGATCCGGCTGGTCGTGGAACACCTGGCCCTGAACCATGTACGGCGGCTGGCTACCGCCTCGGGCGCGGTGGAGCTGCGCGGCAGGTCGCTGCGGATCGACGGCGAGGCCGTGGAGCTGGCCCCGGCGCCGCTCTTGTTGCTGCGGGCGCTGCTGGGTGCCGGTGGGGCCGTGCTGTCCCGCGACGCGCTCTCCGAACTGCTGGAGCTGCGCGGATCGGTCCACGCCCTGGACATGACCGTCAGCAGGCTCCGCTCCGCGCTGCCGGACGGCAGCCTGGTGGAGACGGTGGTCAAGCGCGGCTACCGGATCCGGGTGTGACCCACGGCATTACCAGCTGGTAACAACTGGCGAACGAACCGCGAGAATACTGCAACACCGCGGAAACCTCCGCGAAAAGCCGGCCCCCTACGCTGGGGAACATCAAGAACACGGGCCACATCCGGCCCACCAGCGAAAGGGCCAGCACATGTCCGTTACGGAAGCGTCCGCCATCTCCACCGTGTCCGCCACCGCCCAGACCCGGCCGCGGATCGTCGTCGCCGGGGCCGGCCCGGCCGCCCAGGCGCTGGTCCGCCAGCTCACGCGCACCCCTTTCGCCGGCGGCATCACCGTGCTCAGCAACCGCGACGATGCCCCGGAGGAGCTGCTGGAACTCGCCGCCCTGCCCCAGGTCTCGGTCCGCTTCGGGCAGCCTGCCAGCTTCATCGACGCGGCGGAGCGGCGGGTCACCACCGCGGACGGCCTCGAGTTCAGCTACGACCAGCTGGTAATCGCCACCGGTTCGACGCCGGCCCTCGCGCCGATCGAGGGTGCGGGCCGCTGCCTCAGCTACTCCACGATTGATGACGCCACCCGCCTGGGCGACGCCGTCAAGGACGTCACCCGGGTCCTGGGCCGCAGGCCGCTGGGCATCCTGGTGGGCACCGGCACCGCCGCGGGCCAGGCCGAGGCGGTGCTCCGGGCGCGCGGCGTCCGGCCCGTCCGCACCACGCTGCGCCCGTCCGCCGTCGTCCCCACCCTCGCCGGCTCCGCGCTGCCCGCCGCCGGGATCGTGTTCGACGACGGCTCCAGCATGAGCGGGGACCTCGTAGTCCTCGCCGAAGAGCGCGTTTCCCGCGACAGCCTCGCCCGCACCGCCGGCCTGGCCACCGCGCCGCAGGGCGGCATCGTGGTGGGCACGGACTACCGGACCTCCGTGCCGGGGATCTGGGCCATCGGCGACGCGGCGGCGTACGACGGCGTACGGCTGGGCCTGCTGGTCGCCGCCGGTTCCGCCGCCGGCGTCTGCGCCGCGGCGCTACTTCAGGCGTCCCTCTCAGAGCCCATCGCGCAGGCGGCGTAGGCCCGACGCCGGCCGGGTGACGTTATGGCAAGATGGTGCACTGAGAAGCCACGACACACGCCGTGTCAGCACGCCGGACCGGGCATGAACCAGGTCCGCCAGGAAAGGGACCATCATGAGCAACGAAGCCAACACGGCCACCGACGCCGCCGGCACCGACAACCAGGGCGCTGCGGGCAACATTGCCTCGTACATCGACCACACCCTGCTCAAGCCGGAGGCCAGTGAGGCCGAGGTCCTGAAGGTCTGCGCCGAGGCGGCCGAGTACCACTTCAAGTCCGTCTGCGTGAACCCCATCTGGGTCAAGACCGTCAAGACCGCGCTCAGGGGTTCCGGCGTGCTGACCTGCTCCGTGATCGGCTTCCCGCTGGGCGCCACCCCCAGCGACGTCAAGGCCTTCGAAGCCCGCGGCGCGGTGCTCGACGGCGCCGACGAGATCGACATGGTGATCAACATCGCCGCGGCACGCGCGAACGACAAAGGCGCCCTGGTGGATGACATCCGCGCCGTTGCCGAGGCCGTCCACTCCGGCGGCGCCATCCTGAAGGTCATCATCGAGACCGCACTGCTCGACGACGCCCAGAAGGTCCTCGCCTGCGAGGCCGCCGTCGAGGCCGGCGCGGACTTCGTGAAGACCTCCACCGGATTCAACGGCGGCGGAGCCACGGCCGAGGACGTCGCCCTGATGCGCCGCACCGTGGGTCCGGGGCTCGGTGTCAAGGCCTCGGGCGGCGTGCGTTCGCTCGCCGACGCGCAGGCTATGATTGCTGCAGGTGCAACACGTATTGGCGCCAGCTCCGGCATCGCGATCGTCAAGGGCGAACAGGGTTCGTCCGCGTACTGACCGCGCACCGGTCACAGCCGCTGCCGCCACAGTTTTTGAGCCCCGCGGGGCCGAGGAGGAACGAATGTCCAGTAACACCACCAAGACCCAGCGCGGCGAAAACAGCCTGGCATCCAGCGTCGTGCTGTTTGTCCTGATGATGGCCCTGTTCTTCGGCGCCCTGTATTCGCTGTCCTTCCTCAGCCTGGGCAACCCCTGGCCGATGGCCGCCTGCCTCATCCTGTTCGCCCTGGCATTCTGGATCCCGCAGACCATCACGGGCCGCTCCGACTCCGCAGGCGAGAGCTAACCACGCTTCGAACTGAAGCCCCGGTTTTCCGGGGCTTCAGATGTTTAAGCGGCCGGTCCGGACAAGCGCGGCGGATGCGGGCTAAGGCACCCGGGATCCGTGCCGCGCACGTCCGGAACCGCAGCGGAAAAGCGCGGCGGCCCTAACCGCCGACGACGGCCAGCAGGCGGCTGACCAGCGCGGTCCCCAGCGCGAGGGCGGCCGGGAAATGCCCCTTGGCCAGGGCAAGCACGGCGGAGAACATCCCGACCATGGCGTACGCGCTGACCGGGATCAGCACGAACCATTCGCGCCGCGAGCCGGCCCGGCCCAGCAGCGGGATGGAAAATGCCCCGTTGGCCTTCCAGATGTCCTTGACCAACGGCAGCCTGCGCAGGAACTTCGGCGGCTTGACCACCAACGGCCAGAGCAGCGGCACTCCCCCGGTGGTGATCATGTCGCCCACGATGTGCACCAGGACGCCGGTGAGCATCGACACCGGCAGCCAGAACCACTGGTGCGGCGCGAACCAGGTCACCAGGCCCGCCATGGCCAGGGCGAAGATCCAGTTGCTGATCCAGCCGTACTTGGGAAACAGCTTCAGCGCCTTTGCGGCAATGTTGATCATGAACATGCACAGCAGCCCTGCGCCCACGGAGAGCAGCCCCCAGTCCGTCTGCAGCTGGGCCTGCCCGGCCATGGCCGCGAGCAACACGAAGAACGCGGCGCCGAGGACCGAGTGGGTGCCCTGGCGGTGGCCGCCGGAGGCATTCTCGATCCCCACGGCGATCATGTTCGAGAGCGGCGGCAGGGCATGCGCCACCGTGCTGGAGCGGTGGTCCCAGTCGCAGACCAGCGCAGTCCCGGCCGTTGCCATCCCGCCGATCACGATGCCGGTTGCATCCAGCGGATACCAGCCCAGCGCGTAGGGCCCGGTCGAGGCAATAGCCACCCACGCCGCGGCCCCGGACGCGGCGTGGTGTCCTCCCATCACGGTTTAGCCCACCGAGAGCGGGACGTCGGAGAAGATCGCCTCGATCACGCCGTTGGCCCAGGCCAGGATCTCGGCATCCTGCAGGTCGCGGCCGCCGATCCGGGCAGTCTTGGGCTTGGGGATCAGCACCGCGTCCAAAGCCGGTTTCGCCTGCGAGCCGGGGTACATCCGGGCCAGCCGCATCAGCTTGGACTCCGGCAGCTGGGCCGGCGAGAACTTGATGAAGTTGCCCTGCAGGGCGACGTCAGTGAGGCCGGCCTCGCGCGCCCCGACCCGGAAACGGGCCACCGCGACGAGGTTCTTCGCCGGCAGCGGCAGCTCCCCGTAGCGGTCCACGAGCTCGGCCTCGACCTCCTCGATCGCCTCATTGCTCAGTGCCGCGGCCAGCTTCCGGTAGGCCTCGAGGCGCAACCGCTCACCGGGTACGTAGTCGTGCGGCAGGTGCGCGTTGACCGGCAGCTCGATCTTCATCTCCGCGGCCTTCTCCTCGGCCTCGCCCCGGTAGTCCGCCACGGCCTCGCCGACCAGCCGGATGTAGAGGTCGAAGCCGACGCCCTGGATGTGGCCGGACTGCTCGCCGCCAAGCAGGTTGCCGGCGCCGCGGATCTCGAGGTCCTTCATGGCCAGCTGCATGCCGGCGCCGAGTTCGTTGTGCGTCGCTACGGCCTTGAGCCGTTCCAGCGCCACCTCGCCCAGCGGCTTTTCGGAGGGATAGAGGAAGTAGGCGTAGGCCCGTTCCCGGCCGCGGCCCACGCGCCCGCGCAGCTGGTGCAGCTGGGAGAGCCCGTACTTGTCCGCGCCGTCGACAATCAGGGTGTTGGCGTTGGAGATGTCCAGCCCGGTCTCGATGATGGTGGTGCAGACCAGGACGTCGAAGCGCTTCTCCCAGAAGTCCACGATGATCTGTTCCAGCCGGCTTTCGGACATCTTGCCGTGCGCCACCTCGACGCGGGCTTCCGGGACCAGTTCGCGGATCTTCGCTGCGGTGCGTTCGATCGTGGAAACCCGGTTATGCACGAAGAAGACCTGTCCTTCGCGCATCAGCTCGCGGCGGATCGCGGCCGACGTCTGCTTGTCCGTGTACGGGCCGACGTAGGTGAGCACGGGGTGCCGCTCCTCCGGCGGGGTCGCCAGCGTGGACGTTTCGCGGATGCCGGTCAGCGACATCTCCAGGGTGCGCGGGATGGGGGTGGCGCTCATGGCCAGGACGTCCACGTTGGTGCGCATCTTCTTCAGCGCTTCCTTGTGTTCGACGCCGAAGCGCTGCTCCTCGTCCACGATCACGAGGCCAAGGTCCTTGAACGCGAAGTCCTTGGACAGCAGCCGGTGCGTGCCAATCACGACGTCCACCGAGCCGTTCTTCACTCCCTCGGCCGTTTCCTTGGCCTCCTTGGCGCCCTGGAAGCGGGACAGCGGCTTGACCCGCAGCGGGAAGCCGGAGAAGCGCTCGGTGAAGGTCTCGTAGTGCTGCTGCGCCAGCAGCGTGGTGGGCACCAGCACGGCCACCTGCTTGCCGTCCTGGACCGCCTTGAACGCCGCCCGGACGGCAATCTCGGTCTTGCCGTAGCCGACGTCGCCGGAGACCAGGCGGTCCATCGGGATCTCCCGTTCCATGTCCGCCTTGACCTCGTTGATGGTGGTCAGCTGATCCGGGGTCTCCACGTAGGGGAAGGCTTCCTCGAGTTCGCGCTGCCACGGGGTGTCGGGGCCGAAGGCGTGGCCGCGGGAGGCCATCCGGGCCGAGTACAGCCGGATCAGTTCGCCGGCGATCTCCTTGACGGCCTTGCGCGCCTTGGACTTGGTGCTGGCCCAGTCCGAGCCGCCCATCTTGCTCAGCACCGGGGTGTCGCCGCCGACGTAGCGGGTGACCTGGTCCAGCTGGTCGGTGGGGACGAAGAGCCGGTCACCCGGGGCACCGCGCTTGGAAGGCGCGTATTCGAGCACCAGGTATTCGCGCACGCCGTCTCCCCCGCCCGCGACCTTGCGCTGGATCAGCTCCACGAACCGGCCGATGCCGTGCTGTTCGTGCACCACGAAGTCGCCGGCCAGCAGTTGCAGCGGGTCCACGGCGTTGCGCCGCTTGGACGGCATCCGGCGCATGTCCTTGGTGGACCCGGCGGAGGTGCGGCCCAGCAGGTCGGCCTCGGTCAGCAGGGCCACCTTGAGCCGGTCAAGGACGAAACCGCGGCCGACGGCGGCGGTGGTCACCTCGATCAGGCCGGGCTGCGGGTCGGCGTCGAGGGTTTCCACCCGGGCGCACGGGATGTCGTTGTCGTGGAACAGTTCGGCGAGGCGCTGCGCCGGGCCGGGGCCCTCGGTGGCGACGACGATCCGCCACTGTTCCCGCACGTGCGAACCGATGAAGTCCATCATCTCGGCCACGTCGCCCTGGTAGCCGCGGGGTTCGCGGGCGTGCAGGTTCAGCACGTCGATCTCCGGCAGCAGTTCCTCGTCGCTGGCGAGCGAGGTGATGGACCACCAGGAGACTCCGTGCGCGAGGGCTGTGCTGCGGGTCTCGCCCAGCGAGCGGAAACTCGCCGAGTGCAGGGCCTCCGAGGCCGCGGAGCTCAAGTCCAGCGGGGCGGTCCCGCCGTCGGAGGCCGTGGACCAGGCTGCCTCGAGGAACTCCTCGTTGGTGGCGGCGAGGTCGTGGGCGCGGGTGCGGACCTTTTCGGGTTCAATCACCACCGAGATGGAGCCCTCCGGGAACTGGTCCAGGAAGGGCACCATGGAATCGACCAGCACCGGGGCCAGGGATTCCATTCCCTCGACGGCGATGCCGCCGGCGATCTTTTCCAGCATGTCCGCCGCGGCCGGCAGCTGGGACTTCAGCGTCGCGGCCCGGGACATCACCGAGGGCGTGATCAGGATTTCGCGGCAGGGCGGGGCGTGCAGTTCGGTGGGGTGGTGCACGCCCGGCGCGGTTAGCGAGCGCTGGTCGGCGACGGCGAACCAGCGCATCTGCTCGACCTCGTCGCCGAAGAATTCCACCCGGATCGGGTGGTCCTCGGTGGGCGGGAAAACGTCCAGCATGCCGCCGCGGACCGCGAATTCACCGCGCCGGGTGACCATGTCCACCCGGGCGTAGGCGGCGTCGGCGAGGTTCTTCACGACGTCGCCGAACGGGACCTCCTGGCCGAGCTTGAGGGTCACCGGGACCAGCTCGCCGAGCCCGGCCACGATCGGCTGCACCACGGCCCGGACCGGGGCGACGACGACGCGCAGGGCGCCCCCGGCCTCGGGGTGCGCGAGGCGGCGGAGCACGGAGAGCCGGCGGCCGACGGTGTCCGAGCGCGGCGAGAGCCGCTCGTGCGGGAGGGTCTCCCAGCTGGGGAATTCCGCGACCGTGCCGGCCGGCAGGAAGGCGCCCAGCGCGGCGGCAAGGTCTTCGGCCTCGCGGCCGGTGGCGGTGACGGCCAGCACCACCGGGGCGGCGGCGCCGTCGGCAGCCCCGCCGCCGGCAGCCCCGCCGTCGGACGCGAGGCCGTCGGCCATCTCCGCGAGCAGCGCGGCGCGCAGCCCGGCGGGGGCGCTGATCTGGTAGTCCTCGCTGCGGGCCGTGAACGGCCGGGACGCTTCGGCCTGCACCCGGGCAAAGGACGTGTCCTCGGCGAGGACACGCCGCAGACCGGTGAGAGAAGGGCCGTTGAGGCTCATGGCGGGAACTCCTGGGGTGATCACGGGCATGCAGGCAACACGAATACCCGAAATTCGCAAGAATCCCGGGTACTTCCAGCCTACCGCGACCCGGAGGCGGGCCGGCACCCGGGACTAAGCTGGCAGGACGGGGATCCGGCCGTCCAGGCTGCAGTCCAGCGCGGCCGGCGCTCCGAATGGCTTATATCCGCAATGATGAAGGAGCCACCCATGAACGGCACCCCCAACGCCACGAACCCGAAGACCGTGCTCGTGACCGGCGCCACCGGTTACATCGGCGGCCGGCTGGTCCCCCGGCTGCTTGAGGCCGGCCACCGGGTGAAGGTCCTGGTCCGCACCCCGGCCAAAATCGCCGGCGTCCCCTGGCTGGACCAGGTCGAGGTGGTCCAGAGCAGCCTCGACGACGGCGCGGCGCTGCAGGAGGCGCTGGCCGGCGTCGACGTGCTCTACTACCTGGTCCACTCGATGGCCGGCGGCGCCGGGTTCGAGGCGAAGGAAAAGGCGATGGCCGAGACGGCGGCGCAGGCGGCCGCGGGGGCCGGCGTGGACCGGATCGTCTACCTCGGCGGGCTGCACCCCTCCGGCGCCGAGCTCTCCACCCACATGCGCTCCCGCGAGGCCGTGGGCAAGGTCTTCCTCGACGGCCCGGTGGACGCGGTCGTGTTCCAGGCCGGCGTGGTGATCGGCTCCGGCTCGGCCTCCTTCGAAATGATCCGGCACCTGTCCGAGACCCTGCCGGTGATGCCCGCCCCCAGCTGGGTACGGAACAAGATCGAGGCCATCGCGGTGCGGGACGTGCTGTACTACCTTGTCGGTGCGGCGTCGCTGGAGGGCAAGATCAACCGCACCTTCGACATCGGCTCACGGCAGGTGCTCAGCTACGCCGGGATGATGCAGGAGTACGCGGCGGAGGCCGGACTCCCGCACCGGGTGGTGCTTGCCCTTCCCATCCCCGCGCCCAAGCTCGCGGGCATGTGGGTCGCGCTGACCACGCCGATCCCGCTGTCCATGTCGCTGCCCCTGGTGGAGTCGCTGCAGCACGACGCCGTCTCCCGGGAGCATGACATCGACTCCTACATCCCGCTGCCCGAGGGCGGCCTCACCCCCTACCGGCGGGCCGTCGCCCTGGCGCTGGGCAAGGAACGGGACGGCCAGGTGGAGACCACCTGGGCCAGCGCCGGAGCCGACGCCGATCCGCTGCCGAGCGATCCGGAGTGGGCCGGCCACCGCGTCTACCTCGACGAGCGCAGCTACTCCAGTGCGGTGGACCCGAAACACGTCTGGACCATCATCGAAGGCATCGGCGGCCGCAACGGCTGGTACTCGCTGCCGCTGGCCTGGAGCGTACGCGGATGGCTGGACAAGCTCACCGGCGGCGCGGGCCTGGCGCGCGGCCGGCGGCACCCGCACCTGCTGGCCGAAGGCGAGGTGGTGGACTGGTGGCGGGTCGAGCGGATCGACCGCGGCCGGCTGCTCCGGCTGCGGGCCGAGATGCGGGCACCCGGCCGGGCCTGGCTGGAACTTTCGGTCGAACCCGAGGGCACCGGCAGCCGCTACCGGCAACGGGCCATCTTCTTCCCGAAGGGCCTCAGCGGCAAGCTCTACTGGCTCGCGGTCCTGCCGTTCCACAGCCTCATTTTCCCCGCGATGTCGCGGAATATCGCGGCAGCGGCGCAGCGCCTCGCAGAGACGGAGCCAGCCGCCGAATCGGAACCGGCGGGGCCCACCGCGTAGGATGTTGGGAGCCCGAAACGTCCAGCCCCACCCCATGGAGGACCCCCAATGGCCCTGAGTGCATCCACCACCCTTCCGCACAGCGTTGAGAGCGTCACGGCAGTTTTCGTCAACGAGGACTTCCTGCGCCACACCAGCGAACTCGTCGGCGGAACCCTTGAATCGTTTACCGTCGACGGCGACCCCGCCGGCGCCTTCAACACCACGACGGTCCGCACCATCCCCACGACCCGGATGCCGGACCTGGCCCGTAAGTTCGTCGGTGAGAGCCTGAAGGTGACGCAGCTGGAGAGCTGGGGCGCCCCGGAGGCCGACGGTTCGCGGCAGAGCAACATCTCGCTGAAGGTCGCCGGCGCCCCGCTGGACGTCAACGCCGTGCAGCGCCTCGTGGCCGACGGCGGCAGCACCCGGATCGAGCTGGAGGGAACGGTCACCTCGTCCGTGCCGCTGCTGGGCGGGAAGATCGCCGACGCGGCCGAGCCGATGGTCGGCAAGGCCCTCAACATCCAGTCCACGCAGGCCCAGGCCTGGCTCGAAAGCCACTAGGCGATGGAGCTGCCCGGTGCCCTGGCCGCCGTCCTGATCGTGGCCGGCGTCTGGTCCCTGGCCGTCTGGCCCCAGTTCCTGCGCCGGGTCATGAAGGACCCGCGGGCGCGCGACGCCGGCGGCAAGGCCACCCGCTTCCTCACCGTCCACGTCGTGCTGGTCAGCATTTCGATGCTGCTCGGCGCGGCGACGGCGGCGATCGGGATCACGGGCCTGCTGAACTGACCGGCTCTCCCCCGGCCAACTGGCTCGCAGTTGTTGACGTTATGACTCTTCAAAACGACAACAACTGCGAGCCAGTTGGGTTAACCCCGCGGCGGCGGCGGGGCTAGACTCAGGAAAATGCCTGTCCACTGCCGAAGGGGGATGCCTTGCGGCCCCAGCGCGTGGCCACGTGGGGACTCATCGCCTACGTCGCGGTGCTGGCTGCCGTCGCCCTGTGGCCGCAGCCGGTGGACCGCCCGGTCGCCGGGCTGCTGCGCGCGGCGTTGAGGTGGCTGCACGGCCGAGGCATTCCCGGCTGGGTCGACTACGGCTTTGTGGAGTCCGCCGCCAATGTGCTGCTCTTCGTTCCGCTGGGCGCCCTCGTGGCCTTAATCATCGGCCGTGGCTACTGGTGGGTCGGCGCGGCCGCCGGGCTCCTGATCTCGTGCGCCATCGAACTTGCACAGTTGCTCTTCCTGCCCGGACGCTATCCCACGATGGCCGATGTCCTGGCCAACACCCTGGGGGCCGTCCTCGGCGCCCTGCTCACATTGCTGGTCCGGCGGCGCCGCTGGGCCCCTTGAGGCCCCTGCGGTCCTGGCCCCTGCGGTCCTGGCCGCCTGGGTCCTAAGAGGTACGGACCTAGGAGGTACGGTTCTGGGCCGCGACCGCCTGGCCGAGGGCGTCCTCGGCAGCGACCCAGGAGAGCATCGCGCACTTGACCCGAGCGGCGTAGCGGGACACACCTTCAAAGGCCGCCGCGTCGCCCAGGATCTCCGGGTCGGCGGGCACCTTGCCGCGGGAGCGCAGCACCTCGCGGAAGCTGTCGATCACGCTGCGCAGCTCGTCCGTATCCAGACCCTCGGCGAGGTCGGTCAGCACTGAGGCCGACGCCATCGAGATCGAACAGCCCTCGCCGTCCCAGCGCAGCTCGCTGACCTTTCCGCCTGCCACCGACACCCGCAACGTGATTTCGTCGCCGCAGACCGGGTTGAGCTGGTGCGACTGGCCGCTGCTGGCCCCTTCGGGCACTCCGGCGCCGGCCAGGCCGCTGCCGTGGCGTGCTTTGGAGTGCTCCAGGATGATCTGTTGGTACAGCTGGTCAAGACTCATGCAGTGCCGTCCTCAGGCTTGAAAGTATCCGCGGACCCCGGCGACGGCGTCGAGGAACGCGTCGACGTCGTCCGTGGTGTTGTACAGGTAGGTGCTGGCCCTCGTGCTCGCGGTGAGTCCGAGCCGGCGGTGCAGCGGCTGGGCGCAGTGGTGGCCCACGCGGACGGCGATCCCGCGGCTGTCCAGGAACTGCCCGACGTCGTGCGCGTGCACTCCGGCGACGTCGAACGCGGCCAGGCCGATCCGTTCCTCCCCCGCCGCCGGGCCCAGCACGCGGATCCCGGGGATGGCCGCGAGGCCTGCCACGAGCCGCTGGCCCAGTTCCGTTTCCCAGGCGTGGATCCGGGCCAGGCCGGTTTCGCTGAGGTAGTTGGCGGCGGCGGCGAGCGCAACGGCCTGGGAGATCTTCTGGGTGCCGGCCTCGAAGCGCTGCGGGCTGGGCAGGAAACCGGCGCGCTCCATCGTGACAGTGGTGATCATGGAGCCGCCGGTCAGGAAGGGAGGCATGGCATTGAGCAGTTCCGAGCGCCCGTAGAGTCCGCCGATTCCGGTGGGGCCGAGCATCTTGTGCCCCGAGAAAACGGCGAAGTCCACGTCCAGGGCCTTGACGTCGAGGGGCAGGTGCGGGGCGGACTGGCAGGCGTCCAGCACGACGAGGGCACCGACGGCGCGGGCCAGCGGGACCAGCGTGGACACCGGGTTGATGGTCCCCAGGACGTTGGAGGCGTGGGTGAAGGCCAGCACGCGGGTGCGGCCGCCCATCAGGCGCGCGGCGGCGTCGAGGTCCAGGGCGCCGGCATCGTCGACGGGGATGAACTTCAGTACGGCGCCGGTCCGGTCCGCCAGCTGCTGCCAGGGAATCAGGTTGGCGTGGTGCTCCATCTCGGTGACCACGATCTCGTCGCCGGCGGCCAGCGCGAAGCGGGCGGCTTCCGCCGGGGCGCCGGGCAGGGAGGCGTTCAGGAAGGAGTAGCTGAGCAGGTTCAGGCCCTCGGTGGCGTTGGACGTCCAGATCAGTTCGTCCGGGTCCGCGCCGATGAAGCCCGCCACGGTCTCGCGGGCGTCCTCGAAGGCCTCGGTGGCCTCCACCGCGAGGTAGTGCGCGCCGCGGTGCACCGCGGAGTTCCGCTGTTCGTAGAACTCCTGCTCCGCTTCCAGCACGCTGAGCGGATTCTGTGACGTGGCACCGGAATCCAGGTAGACGAGCGGGTGCCCGTTGACGGACCGGTGCAGGATCGGGAAGTCGTTGCGGATCCGCAGGACCTCCTCGTTGCCCAGCGCCGTGGCTGAGCGGAGGAGATGGGCTGGTGTGGCAACCATGGGCAGTAACTCCTGGATCGGCTTTCGCTGGGGCGTAGCGGGGGCGCCCGGCCGGGCTGGTCCTATTACGTCACGCAGATTAGACCTAATTATCCCACGTTCCGGCGGCGCCCGGTTTCGGCCCGGCCGTTGAGTCGGGCCAGGCGGGCCACAGGGACATCCGTACCGCTGGCGGCCCGCCGGATTGTGCTCCGCGGTGAAGCCGGCACATGTCCCGAAACGGTTCCGGAACGTCAAATGCCCCGCCGGGTGCCGTGGCACCCTGGCGGGGCTTTGATCCGAACCGTTGCCTCGCCTACTAGGGCGGGCGCGGTGTCCGTTGCCGCGTCTACGGCAGTTCCCCCGACTTTCCGTGCTGCAGACCGTAAAAAGGGAGCCGGCGGCGGCTGGGGGGAGAGCCTCGGTCTCAGAAGGCTCTGACGCCGCCGGCTCCGTCTTTGGGGTACGGCTGCCGCCTGCGGCACCGTACCGTTCCAATGAAGGAGTTCGGGTGTGGGAGGTGTCTACGCAGCCAGCGTTTCCGGTGGCTGCTGCGGTTGCCCGCGTTCCAATACCGCCCTCTAAATACTAATTTTAGGACTTTTTGAGTCGTTCCCGGGACTGACTTAAGTCAATCGCGGGGGCCGGATCTGCACACGAGTAGGATTTACCCGACTTCTCCCTCTTTCCTGGCTGCGGAACTACTTGGCCATACTCGTCCGGCGTTGGTGTCACTCGCTCGATACGCAGGCCACCGGGGGACGCCTGTAACTGCGGGACTGGGCGCCCTCGATGCCTTGGTTACTGTCGGTCTGGAGGCTAGGGCAAATCAAGATCCTTTTGGATTTCCATGAGTTCGCCGCGGCGGCTGACGCCGAGCTTCCCGAAGATCCGGTACAGGTGCCCCTCGACGGTCCGCTGGGAAACGGTGAGTTTGGCGGCAATTTCCGCGTTCGTGTCCCCGGCCGTCACCAGCTTCAGGATCTCGGATTCGCGGGCGGTCAACTCGGCACGGTGTTCACCTTGGGCGTTGTTCAATGGACCGGACATGCCGGCCGCGACCATCCGGCGGTGCACCTTGCGCTGCACGGCTGTGAGCTTCCATTTTTCCGGGTCGTTCTCCAGCAGTCGTGCGGCCTGCTGCGCGGCTTCGAGCGCCAGCAGCAGGTGCCCCGCGTTCACGGCCCGGTCGCTGAGCGCCGTGAGCGCCGTCGAATCCGCGGCCGTGACGGCGAGCGCGTAGGCCCGCAGCAGGCGCGCCTCCGGCACGTCGACGGCGCCGCTGCTGGCCGCCAGCGCCGCGGCGGCTGCAGTGTCCCCGCCACGGAGGGCCAACCGGCGGATGTCGGTCTCGACGGCTCTGAGCCCCTGCTGCTGCGCCTCGTCCGCGAGCCGGCCCAGCTCGCGGCGCGCGTCGTTCGCGTCCCCGCCGGAGGCCTGTTCGGCGGCGGTACAGTAAGCCTCTGCGAGCAGCCGCAGTGTCCCCGGCGCCCGGTAGGCGGCGCTGCGGAAGGCTTGCGCCTGCTCTGCCGCCTCGCCTGGATGCCCGACGGCGGAGGCGGCGTAGGCTGTCACCGCACGGGCGAAGGCGGACAGTTCCCAGGGGTCGGCGATCAGGAGTTCTTCGACGCCGAGCAGCAGCTCCGCCAGGCTTTCCGGGACCCGCCCCTGCCGCAGCCGGGAGTAGCCGCGCATCACGTGCAGCAGTCCGCCGCTGTACACCAGCCGCGGGGCCAGGTTCGAGGAATACTCGTCCAGGACCGAAGCGAGTTCCTCCCACTCCCCGGCCCGGATCAGGCTCAGGCAGTACCGCGCCAGGACGTCCTCGTGGACGAGGGGAAGCACCAGGCCGTCCTCCTGCACGTCGCGCCAGGCCTCCCGGCCGAGACCCAGTCCCTCCAGCACCCGGCCTTGCGCGGTCCAGACCTCGGCCAGGCGCGACATCGCCGGGATACGGATTTCCGCGTTGGCGTCGGCGGCGGTGATCAGCTCCCGAAGCCTCTCCTGAAGCTCCGTGGTCCTCCCCTCCCAGTCCTCCAGCAAGAGTGCGGTGGCGAGGCCCACGCTTGCCTCCGCCCACGCCGGCTCATCCCGGATGCCGGGAATCGGTTCCCCGGCGCCAGCCTCACGCGGCACATCGACGCCTGCCACCAAGTTCCCGAGCCGGGCAGCCAGGAGTGCGGCGAGATAGGACGCGCGGCCGTACCGCCACGGCTGCGCGGCCTCGAGAAAGTCGGCCGCCTCCCCGTGGCGGCCGAGGATATAGCTGGAATAGGCCAGCTGGATCTTGGCCTCCGACATGAACCGGTCCTCCTGGATCGCCCCGGCGGCCCGGATCGCCGTCGCGGCGTCCAGGCCCGCGTTGGCGGCCGTGGCAGCCGCGAGCAGTTCCGGGGACGCTGGTTCCGCGCCGGAATCCAGCGACCAGCGCACCTGGTTCAGGAATGCGTCCGGGTGCACGGCGCCCACCCAGGGAAGGGCCAGGAGGCTGGACCTGAGGCTGACACTCCGGCCCGCAGGGACGCGGCGGCGGATGATTTCGCCGATGAGCGGGCTGGCCGGCCTGACGATGCGCTCCAGGTCCCGCGAGACTGTGATGATTCCGGCCATTTCAAGGGCGTCGACGGCACGGGGGCTGCTGAACCGGAGAATCTGGCCCAGCGACAGGGGCCCGGCCAGGGCGACGATGGCGGCGGCGGTTTTTTCCTCCGCTGACATGGAACGGAGCTGGTGGTCCACCAGATCCGCTGCCGGGACATCGCCGAGGTCCGGCGGGGCCAGGAGGAACCACGTTCCGCGGCGCTTTCCGATCGCGCCTGTGTCCCGTGCATGGTCTATCAGCGACATCAGCATGAACGGATTGCCCGCGGTCATTTTGGCGAACAGTTCGCTCACCCACGGAGACACGTCCGCCCGCAGCACCTGTTCGCAGAGTTGGTGCACCTCGCCCCAGCTCAGGGCGGCCAGGTCAAACTTCGAGATGAGGCCGTCGCCCCAGAGCGCCAGGAACTCCTCGGGGACCAGCGGACCAGGCCGGCAGGCGGCGAGCAGCCGCGCCGCGCCGGTGGCGACCGCCTGGGCGATCAGCTGGATAGTCCCCCGGTCCAGGTGTTGGGCGTCGTCGATCACGAACAGCGCGAGGGCCGGCTCGGATCTGAGGCTGGCAGTCACCGCCCCCAGCACGGCCGCATAGGAATCGAGATCGTGGTCCGGCAGGCCCGCCAGGTAGGGCGTCAGCGCTCCGAAGCGGACCGCTGCGAGCGCCGGCGTGGCGGCGAGGCGGATCACTGCTCCCTGCGGCCGAAGCTCCGCCAGCACGGCCTTGATGACGACGGTTTTCCCGGACCCCGCTCCCCCGACAATCAAGGCCCCGGCCCTGCCCTCCTCGCGCAGGCAGTGGATCACGTCCCGGACGACGCCGAATCGGCCGATCAGGGTGGCCGCATCGGTCAGGCCTTCCACAGCGGGCCCCTCGCACCGTCGTCGACCGAGCCCCGCGTGCCGGGTCTGCCCCTGCGCCGGTCAGCCGATGCGGGCGCTGGCCGCCGGTGCCGAGATGACATCCTTCAGCTCCGATCGGCTCGCGACATGGAGTTTTGAGTACACCTGGTAAAGGTGGCCTTCCACCGTGCGGACCGAAACGTGCATCTGTTCCGCGATCTTGCGGTTGGATGTTCCGGCCGCCGCCCGGACAGCCACTTCGCACTCGCGGGCCGTCAGCGTGGAGGTGGTCAGCGAATGCAGGCCGTTTCCGGGGCTTCCGAACCTGTCATCGAGGGACTGTTCCGTGCGCTGCGAGATGCGGAGCGCGATCCGGTTCCCGGCTTCATTGGCGCAGTAGACCGCCCGCCGGGCCACGTCGCGGGCAAAGAGCGCGTTCCCGGCGGCATCGGCATCCTTGGCCACGGCCAGCAGCTGCTCGCTGGCGCCGTCCTTCACTCCCTCTGCCAGGCGCAGGCACAGCTGGGCGAACTGCCCGGTGACCTGGGCGGCGAGGCCGGCAAGCTTCTGGCAAAGCTGGCGGTCCCCGAGCCGTGCCGCCGCGGACAGGAATAGCAGCCCGGTGGCCGGCGAGCCGGCGTCCGCCTCGCTCGCCGCCTCGGCGAGGAGGGTGCGGATGGCAGCTGCGCGTTGGCCGAGTTCAGCCAGCGCGCAAAGCTCAAAGTAGCGCGTCACCCGGCCAACCAGCCAGGAACCGTGGCGTTGCGGCTGCGCCACTTCGGCGAGCAGCAGGCTGGCTTTTTCCTCGTCGCCGGCGAGCCCTGCCGCATAAGCACATGCGGCCGTGGCCAGGCCGGACAACCCGTCGGGATCCTGGGTCCGGAGCTGCCACATCCCGGCCTCCAGCCAGGGAATGGCGCTCTCAAGGCGCCCGGCATGAAGATCGATGACACCCTGGCCGATTTCGAACATCCCCCCGAGGCGGGCGTGCGGCTCGGCCGTGCCGGTCGCGGTCGCAATAAAGGCAGACGCCTCCCGGAACTTCGCGGAAAGGAGCAGGAGCAGCAGGAAGCGTCCCCTGATGTCGCGCACGGTGGTGTCTGCCAGCGGGACGGTCGCGGCCGCCGCCATAATCTGCTTGCCCAGCGCCATGGCGCCGAGGACATTTCCGCTGACGGCCATGGTCTCGCAGAGCAGGCTCGCGGTGAGAATGCCGGTTTCGCTGCCCAGTTCGGGGTCAAGATCGGCACGGACTGCCAGAACGTCGTCATAGCGGCCCTCGAAGGCGGCACGTTTGACTTCGGCGAGGCGCAGCTGCCCGCGGGCCCATTCCAGTTCGGCCGGATCTTCCGCGGGCTGCCCGTAAAGGCGCTCGCGGACCATCCGCAACCTGGCCGGGGCTTCGGCTGCGGTGGCCGCGCTGCGGTGGTCCAGCTCGGCCCGAAGGAGCTGCAGGGCCACCCACTCGGTCAGCGGGTATTCGTCGGCGGCAGAATCATCGAGTCCGTGGAGGATCCGCCGCGCGGACTCGTTGTTGTTGAACGAGATATGGGCCTTCACCGTTTCGACAACCGCCCCGGCGAGCGCCCCGCAACCATCGATTTCGTGGATGAACCTCAGCGCCGAAGTGGGATCCGAGGCGTTGTTGGCCTGGCGTGCGGCCGCCACGGCGGTTTCCGCGCTGATCCGCTCCCCGCAGTCGAGCGCCCAGGCGAGGTCCGTGGCTCCGCCGGCTTTGGCCTGTTCGGTGTCCGACAGCACGGCCGTGAGCCGGCGCCGGAGTTCCGCGCTGCGGCCCGGAGGGACCACGCTGGCGACGATTGACGCGGTGACCGCGTTGGCGACACTGACCATCGGCGGGTGGTCGTGGCTGACCTGGATCAGGGCGCGCTCCTGCAGGTTGTCCATGTCCTGCGGATTGAAGATCCTCATGAGCGTCTGCAGCGGGACGGCGCCGGCGAGCGCCAACAGTTCGAAGACGTCGCGCTGGCCCGGGCTGAGCCGGTTCAGCCGGGCCTTGACGACGTCCCGCACCTCACCGGTCAGCGCGATTGGGCGTCCGTCCAGGATCCACGAGCCGTCCTGCCGGACGACGGTGCCGAGCTTGATCTGCTCCCGGGCCAGCGAATGCAGGAAGAGCGCGTTCCCTCCGCTGGCAGTCCAGAGCGCCCGGGCGGCGGAATGCGAGAAGTGTCCCCCGTACTCCTGGTTGAGCGTGGCCGAGGTCTCGGCGAAGTCGAAGGGTTCCAGGTCCACGCGGCGGAGCAGGTCGTCCTTCCAGAGCCCCATGATGTCCCCGCCAACATGGTGCAGGTCCACGCTGGCGGCGAGCAGCGTCACGTGCCCTCCGGCGCTGAGCTGGGCCACCATCATGCAGGACAGGTCATCCAGGTCGTGGGCGTTGTCCACGAACAGGACGACGCCGCGGCCCTGGGCTTTGGTCTGCAGCAGGTGGGTGAGTCCGCGCAGCACCATGAGGGGGTGTTCCAGGTGCGAGGCATCGAGGTCATTGAGGAGTACGCTCAGGGCGCCGTAGGGCAGCTTTGAGGCTATGGAACTCCCGCGGACCTGGACAACCAGGTAGTCATCGCCGAGCTGTTCGAGGGCGCGCTGGGCGATGAAGGACTTCCCGGCCCCGTGTTCGCCCACGAGCACAACGCCGCAGCCTGCTCCTGAGGTCAGGGTTTCGACGATCTCCGAAACGGTCTGTTGTCGGGTGAAGGGTTTATCCTGCCGTCCCTGGGTTGGCCGGTGTATTGCTAGGAGCGCGTCCGTTTTACCGCTGCCAGCAGGCACGCCGGCTTCTTGCTGAAACATGGGAGAGACCTTCGCAATCAATGTTTAACCAGTGATATCTCCACGGTATGGACTACCCCGGGCAAAGGCATCCGTAGGTAGTACTCGATTGCGGTGCGGGTATCGATCCCGGGTCTACGTGGCTGTACTCGGAAACCCCGAGGCGCCCCCGGGCCGCAAACCAAGTAGTCGCCGGCGGTCTACGAGTGCCGCCGGTGTGGTGCGCTCCGGCGAAGCAGGAAACACCTACTCCCCGGCCACCCTTCGAAGTTCGTCGCGTCCGCTGATGTTCAACTTGGCGTAGCTGCGGTACAGGTGGCCCTCAACGGTCCGGACCGAGACCTGCAGTTCCGCGGCGATCTGACGGTCGCTCAGGCCGCGGACGGCCAGCGCCACGATGTCGCGTTCCCGGCGGGTCAGCAGTCCGAGCGTGTCGTCCGGCCCGGCCGGTTCCTGCCCCGGCAGGCTCTCGGCACGATCGCGGCAGCGCTGCTGCTGCGACACTGCCATCCGCTCCCGCAGCGTGTCGCCGGCGGCGTGGTAGGCGCTCGCGGCGGCGCCGTACGCCAGGCCCGCGAAGCCCCAAAGTTCGGCTTCCTCGCAGCTCTTGGCGGCGTCAATCAGCTGCGCGGGCTGCTCCGTGCCGAGCGCCTCGGCGTAGCCGCAGACGGCCGCGGCCCGGCGGCCCTCCAGTACCGGCTTGAGCTCCCGCAGGCGCACGGCGGCATCCGTATCGCCGAGGGCCAGCCGGAAGGCCAGGGCGTCGAACTCCAGTCCCGCGGTGTCGCCGGCGCCGTCGGGCCTGCCCAGTTTTTCCAGCTCCTCCGCCGCGCGACGGTGGCCGCCCAGCCTGGCTTTGCCGTACACCACTGCCATCTCGGAGAGCGTCCGCAGGTACCTGGAGACAGCCGGCCGGGCGGATTCGTAGTCCGCCAGCAACCCTGCGGCTTTCTCCGTGGCGCCGATCTCGGCGGCGGCGGCGAAGGCCATGGCCGCCGTCAGGGAAAACAGTTGCTGGGGATCCGCGACCCGCAGGGCCTCAAGCGCCGCACGAAGCGTCCGTTTGGCCTCCGCCGCCTTGCCTTGGTAGAGCAGGATGATGCCGGTGGCCGCGTGCACCCCGCCGCCGAACGAGATCAGGCTTGGTCCAAAGGCCGCCACGAACCCTCCAAGCAGGCTTTCCGCCGCGGTCCAGTCCCCTGCGTGGATAGCCGCTGTGACGGCGCGGACCACCAGGAAGTCGGAGAGGAAATACAGTTCGCCGTGGTCGGCCCCGGCTGCTTCCAAGGCTGCCGTGGCCGCCGCGAAGGCGCTGTCAGGTTTGCCCTGAACCAGCAGCTGCTCCGACTGGAGCGCCAGGCTGAAGGCCCTGTCAAGATTGTTGGCGGCTGGCGGCCGGTCATCGTCGCCGCCGGAAACACTGCCGCCGGTTTCACGGTCCGGGGCTCCGGCGGCCGCCGCGCCCTCGCCGTAGCCCGCGAGTGCCAGGACCATGCTGCGGATGGTCCGCACCCGGTCGCGGGTGGCGGTAAGGATGCTGTCGGCGTCGCCGGGGTTCTCCGCGGCGAGTCGCTCGCCGGCGCGCAGCAGTGCGTCAGCGCGCTTAATGATGTCGGCCGGGGAATGGCCCAGCGCGGAGAGGACCGCCGCCCACAGCAGGGACCCGGTGAGCAGGCTCGTCACCGTGCGTCCCTTGGCGAAATCCGCCTCCAGGATGTCCCGGGCAGAGGCATGGTTGGAGGTGTTGTAGTGCGTGCGTGCTATCACCGACCGCGCCGCGATCTGCAGCTCCGGGTCCTTGACCTGGGACGCGGCCTTGCGGGCGAGGTCGTCCTCGAAGAGCCTGCTGGCGAGCACCGCGGCCCGGAGCAGCTGCCGGTCCTCGACCTCGACGCCGCATTCCATCGACCAGCTGACGTGCCGGAGGAGGCCCTCGGCCGACGCCGGTTCCCGGTCCATCAGCCGCAGCAGGCTCTGCCGGAGCTGGAGGCTGCGTGCCGGGGAGATCAGGTTCCGGAGAGTGTCGCCGTAGACCGAATGCCACAGCCGCAGTTCAGGCTGGGGGGCGTCCGAAACCCGGACCAGCTCCTCTTCGATCAGCCCCGCCACGGTGGCTTCGTCCACCAAGGCTTCAATCAGCGTCCGGGACACCGGCTCGGCCAGCGCCACAAGGTTCAGGGCCTTGCGTTCGTCGGCCGAGCGCCGGAGCAGTTGGCGCCGGACGACGTCGGTCAGCCGTTCCCCGTGGCTGTTCAGCGGGCGGGTGAGCAGCCACACCCCGTTGCGCTGGAGCAACGTACCGTCATTCTTCGCGTCGTCGACCAGGCAGCTGAGCAGCAGCGGGTTGCCGGCGGACGCCTCCCAGAGCACCTCGGCGACGCTGGGCAGGACCTGGGGACCCAGCTGGTGCACCAGGATTTCGGTCGTTTGCTCCCGGGTGAGCGGGCGCAGGTCGTGACGTTCGGCAATGCCCTCGAACCAAAGCTGGAGGAGCGGCTCCGGCAGTCCCGGGCGGGCCGCCGCGCTGACGAGCAGTTTTGCCCAGCCGGCGGCGGCGAGTTCCACGAGGACACCGGCCGTCGCCTCATCCAGGTCATGGGCGTCGTCGACAATCAGCAGGAGAGGTTTCTGGGTCGCCCGCCGCTGCCCCTCGAGGTAGCTCCAGAAGATCCGCAAAACGGCCAGCTGGGAGGTGGCGTCCTCGACGGGCAAGTCGACGATGAACGGCGCCAGGACGCCGTACGGCACGTGGCTCAGGGCCGGGCTGCCGTGCAGGCGCACCGGCGTCACCTCGCCGCTGAGTTTGGCCGCGACGGCCTCCATCACCGTTGACTTGCCGATCCCGTGGTCCCCGAGCAGCAGCACGGCGACCCGCGTGCCGCCCTGGAGTGCCTCCACCGCGGAGCTTACGTCCTCCGAGCGCCCCGTCAGGACGCGGTTCTCCTCCTCCACAGGCGCTTCCGCCCGGGCCCTAGATGAGTCCAAGCAGATCACTCCGCGAGGACACCCCGAGTTTCGTGAATACCTGGTACAAGTGCCCCTCCACCGTTCGAACCGAAATACCCACTTCCAGGGCAATGTCCTTGTTGGAAACTCCATTCCCGGCGAGGGCCGCAATTTGCCGCTCCCGCTCCGTCAGCAGGGGCCCCTTGGTCCGGGGAACGATTGGCAGCGCCGGCACCGATTCGGACAGGACCTCCAGCATGTTGTGCGCCGCAGTCGCGGTCCCCGCCAGCCCGGCCGCCTTGGCAAAGTCGAACGCGAGCGCCGCGCACCTGGCCTGGACGGCGTCGAGCTCCAGCGCGGCCGCCTGTCCGGCGGCCTCGAGCATCACGACGGCGTCCTTCTTCCGGCTTCCGACCGCCACCACCCGGGACAGCTCCGCGAGCGGGCCCTGCCGGAGCGCTGCGATGTCTTCCATGAACTGGAAGTCCTTGACGCTGCCGTTGACCGTGGCGCCCAGCATGCAGATCCCGGCCAGGGTGTAGCGGCCGTTGCGGAAGTGCCGCTCGGCGGCGTGAACCAGCCGGTCTTTCGCTTCGGGGTCGCCCAGCCACCGGGAGGCCATATCCATGCAGAACTCGGTCGAACTGCTGACCACGAAGCGTGCCGGCCCGTCGGCGGAGCGTGCGCGGTCCAGGTAGACGGTGGCCTGCACTGAATTGCCCATCTGCGCGTACGCAAAGGCCGTTGCGGCGTAGGCCTGCCGCAGCGCATGCAGGCTGGTCCTGACTTCAAGCTGGGCGATCGCGGCCAGCAGCGGGTCAAGGGCCAGGTAGCCCCGGCCCGCGTACACATAGGCGAGCCCGACGGCGAGGTCGGTGGCGGCGCTGCCGGAATGCAGGCCGTGCCCGGCACGCCCGCTGGCGTCCTTGAGCATGTCGATGCTTTGGCGCCACTGGCCCGAGAGCAGCAGGACGTTGAAGGCCCGCCAGGCGAAGTTCTCGCGGATACGCGGGACGTTGGACCAGTCGCCCAGCTTCCCGCCGATCTCGCGCATCAGCTGGCGGGCCTCGAGTTCCTTGCCCGTCACGCAGAGGGCTTCCATCAGGATGATCGAGGTCCGGAGCCGGTGCACCGGGTCCAGCGCGTCGGCGTCGGCGGCCGTGGCGGCGGCGCGGAGCCGGTCCATCATCGGCTCGTAGTCGCCGATGAAGGACAGGTAATTGAACTCGCACAGGTCCAGGCACAGGCCGGCGCGGGCCAGTGCTTCAGCGCCGGCCGGCGGGTCGCCCTGCCGGAATTCCTGCAGCCGCAGCCGGGCCTGCCGGATAAGCTCCGGCACCTTCCCGCTGCGGTCCTCCAGCCACGCCATGCAATCGGCCTTGGCCGCAACCAGCTCGGCGAAGGTCTCCGGCTCCAGCCCGTTGATCTGTGCCTCGGAAATGTCGTCGAGCGCGGACATCGCTTGCAGGGGAAGCCCCAGCTGCAGGTATGCGGCGGCCTTCTGCAGTTGCCCGGCGGGCCATTCGCCGTCGCCGGAGCTGATGCTGCCGGCGCACTTGAGCGCGAACTTCGGGTCGAAGAGGCGGACAGCGGCCTGGGCTGCCGCCAGGGCGTGGGCCGGCGCCAGCTCGGCGTGGCAGTCGTGCGTCCAGGCCGCGTAGGCCAGCAGGTCCTCGACGGTCAGTTCCGCCAGTTCATGTTCCTGGTGGCCGGGAACCTTGTCGCGCAGCTCCAGCCGGCGCTCGACACTCAGCCAGTTCCGGACGATGTCGCCCAGGTACCGGTCCCCGAGCGTTACGAGGTGCTGGTCGGTGCGGTCGACGACGATCTGCCCGGCATCCTCCATGTCAGCGATGAGTCCAGGGCCGTACATCCGGGCAAGCCGGGACAGGGACATGCAGCGTGCGCAGGAAAGCACCTCGATCACTTCCCGCGCCTCCGGCGATTCCCTGGCGTACCGGGCCCTGACGATGTCCTCCAGCGCCGTCTTCCCGTCCAGCACGACCTCGTCCACCAGCGTCCACACGGAGCCGGACAGCACCAGATTGCCGCGTTCGATCTGCTCCGACACGACGGCCTGCAGGAGCGTGGGGCTGCCGCCGACGAGTTCGTGCATCTGGCTTGCCAAGGCGGTTGAGACCCGGTGCCCGAGCGCAGCCTGGAGCACTTCCCGGGTTTCGATCTCGGTCATGGTGTCGAGCCGGACCTCGGCGAGCTGTCCGGAGGTGATGAGCCAGTAGAAGTCGGGCGGCAGGTCGGTGGCGCGCTGTGCGGTGGCGACGAGCCTGGCCGTTCCGGTTTGCAGCAGATTCAGCAGCACCCCGGTGCTTTGTTCGTCGAGGGAGCCCGCATTGTCCAGCAGGATCACGCACTTTCGGCCGGCGGCGTCGTTGCGGATCAGCGAGGTGATGCCGTGCAGGATCGCGGTGGGCGATCCGAGGGCGCTTTGCGGGAGCCGGGCCAGGGTGAATGCGAGGCATCCGTAGGGCGTGGCGGAGCCGGAGCCGGAACTTCGGAGCTGGAGTGTAAAGACGTCCGGACCGAATCCGGCGAGGGCACTGCGTCCGACGAGGGATTTGCCGACTCCCCGGTCCCCCGTGATGACCACACCCATGCTGTCGGGCGCGGTCAGGGCGGCCCGCACGCGGTCGGCATCGGCGCCGCGTGCCAGACCGGACCACGCGTGTCTATTCACCGGCCCCGCGGCCTCTTGAACTTCGGCCGGTGCCAATGCAGTGGAAACATTCCCCCAGCCCAGTGAATCCCTCGACATCTAGTTTCCTTCGTACCGCTGTGCGGACGGCAAACCTGAAACCGTCCGCCTAGAAGTAGCGTAACCCTATCCCCCGACAAGTAGACAGATCATAACGGCAAGCCGGGACGCTTGGAAAGGAATACCGGCCCTTGAGACGGGGCGGGTGTCACTGGGCTCCCGCCTACTCGGCAGGGCGAGGGCGGCTACTCGGCTTTCGCGGGGTGGAACTTTTGTTGGGCAGACTGGAGTCCGTCACGGACCAGTGCCTCCACCGCGTCGGCAGCCGCGTCGATCAGGAACGGGAGTTCCTTCTTCTCCGGCGCGGCGAAGTCCCGCAGCACGAAATCGGCGGTGTCCATCCGGCCGGGCGGCCGGCCCACGCCCACGCGGACCCGCAGGTAGTCCTTCGTGGCCAGCGCCTTGGAGATATCGCGCAGGCCGTTGTGGCCGCCCTCGCCGCCGCCGATCTTGAGCTTGACGGTGTTGAAAGGAATGTCAATCTCGTCGTGGACGGCAATGACGCGGGCGGGCTCGATGTCGTAGAACTTCGCCAGCGCGGAGACCGGCCCGCCGGAGACATTCATGTAGCTCAGGGGCTTGGCGAGCACCACGCGGGGACCGCCGATACCGAGCCGGCCCTCGAGGACCTGGGCGCGGGATTTGTGCGACTTGAAGCCGCCGCCGACCCGGTGCGCGAGTTCATCGAGCACCATCTGACCCACGTTATGCCGGTTGTGGGCATATTCGGCACCCGGGTTGCCGAGGCCTACGATCAGCCAGCTGTCAGTCATGGATCAATCCTTCTTGGGGCGTCGGGCCAGGTGCGGCGGGGGGCGGAGACGACGGCGGCCGGGCCCCGTCGGGACCCGGCCACCTGAGAATGCGCCGGAATTACTCGGCGGCAGCCTCGGAGGACTCTGCGGCTTCGGCGGCCGGAGCAGCCTCTTCCGTGGTCTCTTCTTCCTCGACGATTTCGACGGCTTCGGAGATGTTGACAACCAGGGCGTCGGCGTCTGCCAGCAGGAGGGTGCCCTTCGGCAGCACGAGGTCGGACGCGTGGATGTGCTCGCCGGCGCCGCGGCCTTCGATGCTGACCTCGACGGCGGTCGGCAGGTGGGTTGCCTCGGCCTCGAGCGAGACGGTAGTCATCTCGAGGTTGTGGACGTTGCCCGGGGCAACGTCGCCGGTGACGTGAACGGGGACGTCAACGGTGACCTTCTCGCCCTTGCGGACGGTCAGCAGGTCGAGGTGCTCGATGATCTGCTTGATCGGGTTGCGCTGGATGTCCTTGACCAGGGCGAGGTGCTCTTCGCCGTTGATGTCCAGGGACAGCAGGGCGTTGGCGGTGCGGACGGCCAGGGTGGTGGCCTTGGCCGGCAGGGTGATGTGGATCGGCTCTGCGCCGTGGCCGTAGATGACGGCCGGGATCAGGTTGGCCATGCGGGCGCGGCGGGCGAAGCCCTTGCCGAATTCGGTGCGGACTTCTGCTGCGAGCTTCTGCTCAGACATGGATATCTCCTCTGGGACGAACGGTGTTCAGCAAGGGCGGAGGTCTGTCAGCGACCTTCAACGCCGGGCGGCCGGGCCGCCCTTCAGAAGGGAGATTCAGACCCAGTCGATTACGGAGACCAGCAGTACAGCCAACCGCGCACATTTTCCGTGCAAGCGGTTTACCGGTGCTCTCCCTCGCCAAGGTATCGGAACGAGTTTAGCAGTGCCGGGCCCCGTTTAGCGAAAACGGGGCCCGGCACCGGGTACCGGGTGCTCGGACGGGCACGCGGCTGGGTGTTGCTGCTTAGCCGCTAGGCGTTGCCGTCGAAGAGGCTCGTGACGGAGCCGTCGTCGAACACTTCGCGGATCGCGCGGGCGATCAGCGGAGCAATGGACAGCACGGTGAGCTGCGGGAAGTGCTTGCTCGGGGAGATCGGCAGGGTGTTGGTGACCACGACTTCACGGGCGCCGGATTCGGCGAGGCGCTGCGACGCCGGGTCGGAGAACACGGCGTGGGTCGCGGCGATGATGACATCCTTGGCACCGGCGTTCTTGAGCACCTGGACGGCGCCGGAGATGGTTCCGCCGGTGTCGATCATGTCGTCGATCAGCACGCAGGTGCGGCCCTCGATCTGGCCCACGACGGTCTTGGAGACCGCCTGGTTGGGCACGGTCAGGTCACGGCTCTTGTGCACGAAGGCCAGCGGCGCGCCGCCGAGGCGTTCGGCCCACTGCTCGGCTACGCGGACGCGCCCGGTGTCCGGGGACACGACGGTGATCTTGTCCGAGCCGACGCGGGTGCGGATGTAGTCCGCGAGGAGCGGGATAGCCATCAGGTGGTCCACGGGGCCGTCGAAGAAGCCCTGGATCTGCGAGGTGTGCAGGTCCACGCTCATGATGCGGTCGGCGCCGGCGGTCTTGTACAGGTCCGCGACCAAGCGGGCGGAGATCGGCTCGCGGCCGCGGCCCTTCTTGTCCTGGCGGGCGTACGGGTAGAACGGCGAGACCACGGTGATGCGCTTGGCGGAGGCCCGCTTGAGCGAATCGATCATGATCAGCTGTTCCATGAGCCAGTTGTTCAGCGGTGCCGGGTGCGCCTGGATGACAAAGGCGTCGGTGCCGCGGACGCTTTCGCCGGCCCGGACGTAGATCTCGCCGTTGGCGAAGTCGTAGGCGTCCAGGGGCAGCAGTTCGGTGCCCAGCTCCTTGGCGATCTCGCGCGCCAGCTCCGGGTGTGCCCGCCCGGCGGCGAGCACCAGCTTCTTCTCCCCGTGTGCCGTAATTTCGCTCATGTTTGCTAGCCCTCTTCTGTCGATGCCGGAGTACTGGAAGATGATGAGGTGGCGCCGGCGGCTTCGGCCAGCGCGGCGGAGATGGAGCCCGGGCGGTGCGAGAGGACCCAGCCTTCGGAGTTCCGCTGCTTGGCGATGGTCAAGGCCAGTGCGCCTGCGGGGACGTCGCTGCGGATCACGGCGCCCGCGCCACTGTACGCGCCGTCGCCCACCTGGACCGGAGCCACGAACACCGTGTTGGATCCGGTGCGGACACCGGAGCCGATGACCGTGCGGTGCTTCTTCTCGCCGTCGTAGTTGGCCGTGATGTTGCCGCAGCCGATGTTGGTGTCCTCGCCGATCTCCGCGTCGCCGGCGTAGCCGAGGTGGGAGAGTTTCGAGCCGCGGCCGATGGTGACGTTCTTGGTCTCGTAGAACGCGCCGATCTTGCCGGTTTCGCCCAGGACGGTGCCGGGGCGCAGGTAGGTGAAGGGGCCTACGCTGGCGTTGGCGCCGATGGTGGAGCCGGACCCGTGGGTGCGGACCACCTTGGCGCCTTCACCGATCCGCACGTCGGTCAGCGTGGTGTCCGGGCCGACGACGGCGTCGCGCGCCACGGTGGTGGAGCCGTGCAGCTGGGTGTTGGGCAGCAGGCGGACATCCTCGTCGAGGGTCACGGTGGCGTCGATCCAAGTGGTGGCCGGGTCGACGACGGTGACACCGGCGCGCATCCAGGCCTCGACGATGCGCCGGTTGTGTTCGGCGCCGAGGGCGGAGAGCTGAACGCGGTCGTTCGCGCCTTCGACCTGCCAGCGGTCCTCGGTCACGACGGCGGCGACCCGTCCCCCGGCAGCGCGGGCCAGGGAGAGGACATCGGTGAGGTACTTCTCGCCCTGGACGTTGTCCGTGGTGACGTGGACCAGGGCGTCCCGCAGCACGCCGGCGTCGAAAGCGTAGATGCCGGAGTTGACCTCGCGGATTTCGCGTTCGACGTCGCTGGCGTCCTTGTGTTCGCGGATGCCGTTCACGGTGCCGTCCACGCCGCGGAGGATGCGGCCGTAGCCGCTGGCATCGTCCAGGACGGCGGTGAGGACGGTGACGGCGTTGCCGTCCGCCTCGTGCACGGCAACCAGTTCGGAAAGCAGTTCGCCGGTGAGAAGGGGGACGTCGCCGTAGGTGACGACGACGGTTCCGCTCAGCCGGGCTTCGGGGTGGAGCGCGTCGAGGGCCTCGAGGGCGGCTTCGACGGCACGGCCGGTGCCGGGGACGTCGTCCTGGTCGACGATCAAGGCCTGCGGGTCGATTTCGGCGATGTGCGCGGCGACCTGGTCGCGTTCGTGGCGGACCACGAGGGCCAGCTCGCGGGGCCGGATGGCGCGGGCGGCGTTGAGGGCGTGGCCGACGAGGGAGCGACCGCCAATCTCGTGGAGGATCTTGGGGGTACGGGATTTCATCCGGGTACCGGCGCCTGCAGCTAGGACGATGACGGCGGCGGGGCCGGTGTTCTCGGGGCTCACGTACGGGCTCTCCTTGCTCAGTGGCCTGACTCAGTGCCGCTGCTCGGTCGATCTCGGTTGACCCGGGGCGACAGCCAGGTGGTCCACCTTGTTGCCGGCTCCGCGCGGCCGTGCCGGACCGCATTCCGGTCGCGGCATGCTCTTCATCCTACTGGACTTCCGCCGGCCCCCGCCCGCCCGGACCGGTTCCTCCGGCTGCGGGCGCCCACGACAGTTCCGCCCATAGGACTCGAACCTATACTCCACGGCTCCAAAGGCCGGGGTGCTGCCATTACACCAGAGCGGACCATGCCACGGCAGCGAGCCGGTGGCACAAGAGACAATTCTGCCACGAAGGATGTTGCTCGTGCGACTCAACGCCCGGGGACGGGCACCGCTGTAAGGCATGATGGTGCTGTGAGCAACAGCGCAGGCGTGTCCGGAGGGGCGGACCACCGCACCGGCAGGCCGGTGCGGGCCTCCGGCTACATCCCCAGGTCGCGAATGACCGGGCCCCAGCGGCGCACCCAGCTGATCGGCATCGGCCGGGGACTCTTCGCCCTCCGCGGCCTCGACGGCACCACCCTCGAAGAGATTGCCGCCGCAGCCGGCGTTTCGAAGCCGGTGATTTACGAACACTTCGGCTCCAAGGAAGGCCTCTACACCCAGGTGGTGGAGCACGAATTCCGGATCCTGCTCGGCTCCATCAATGACGCGCTCTCCGAGGAGGCCAAGCCCCGCGTCCTGGTGGAGCGGGCCGCCCTGGCGCTGCTGGGCTACATCGAGGACCGGACCGACGGCTTCCGCATCCTGATGCGCGACGCCCCGCCGTCCCAGCCCGAAGGCGCGTTCTCCACCCTGCTCTCGCAGGTGGCGGCACGGGTCGAGTACATCCTGGCCGACGAGTTCGCCCACCGCGGCTTCAGCGCAGCCGACGGAGCCATGTACGCCCAGATGCTGGTCGGCATGGTCGCGATGACCGGGCAGTGGTGGCAGGACAGCCGGACCCCGGACAAACGCGAAGTCGCCGCGCACCTGGTCAACCTCGCCTGGAACGGCCTCACCGGCCTGCAAAAGGACCCGGGACTCCGCAGCGAGGACTGAGCAACCCCGCCCAATGGTTGGTTGCCCAGCGGTCACTTACGCGGCGCAGCGGCCCTGAGCCCGGAACGGGAGCCATAAGCAATCCTCCGCGTGCCGACCCGAGGGACATGCCCGTCCCTGCTCGCGGGCCGAGGGACATGCCCAGCGGCCCCGCTTCACGCCCACCCGAGGGACATGCCCGTCCCTGCTCGCGGGCAATGGACATATCACCAATATGCCCATTCCCGGGCCCGAACGACGGACATGTCCGTGAGTCCTGCAGGGTTGGAGCGGGCATGCCCATTCCCGGGCCCGAACGACGGACATGTCCGTGAGTCCTGCAGGGCTGCAGCGGGCATGCCCATTCCTGACCCTGCACACGGAACATGTCCGGAGAAGACTCCGCCTTGGGCTTTACTCGCCGAGGACCTCGAGGGCTTCGAGCCATTCGAGTTCGAGGGCCTCGCGTTCGGCGGAGAGCTGCTGCAGCTTCGCGTTCAGGCCGGCGAGCTCGTCGAACTTGGAGGCGTCGCCGGCGCCGGCGGTCATCTGGGCGTGGATCTTGTCTTCCTGCTGCTTGAGTTTGCCCAGCTGCCGGTCGATCCGGTTCTTGGCCTTGCGGGCGTCGCGCTTCTCGGCTTCGGACGGTCCGGTGGCAGCCGGGGCCGCAGCGGCGCTGGAGGAGGTGACCGGGTTGCCGCCGCCGGTGATGGTGGAGCCTGCCAGCGCAGCCTCGCGCAGTTCCAGGTACTGGTCCACGCCGCGCGGCAGGGCGCGGATCTTTCCGTCACCGAGCAGGGCCATCTGGTGGTCCGTGACGCGTTCCAGCAGATAGCGGTCGTGGCTGACCACCACGAGCGTGCCCGGCCAGCCGTCCAGCACGTCCTCGACGGCGGCGAGGGTGTCCGTGTCGAGGTCGTTGGTGGGCTCATCAAGCATCAGGACGTTCGGCTCCCCCACCAGCAGGCGCAGGAGCTGGAGGCGGCGGCGTTCGCCACCGGAGAGGTCCTTGACCGGGGTCCACTGCTTCTCGTTCGTGAAGCCGAGCTGCTCCACGAGCTGCCCGGCGGTGAACTCCTTGCCGCCGACGTTGAACGATCGCTTCTCGCGCTCGATCACTTCGATGACGCGCAGGTCCTTGACGTCGTCGAGCTCCTTGACCTCCTGGGTCAGGACCGCGGTGACCACGGTCTTGCCGCGCTTGACCTTCCCCGAGGTGGGCTGGATTTCGCCGTTGAGGAGCTTCAGCAGGGTGGTTTTGCCGGCACCGTTGACGCCCACGAGTCCCAGCCGCTCGCCCGGCGCGAGCCGCAGCGTGATGTTGTCGAAGAGCTTCTGCCCGGGCTCGCCGCCGAGGAAGTCGAGGGAGACGTTCTCGAGGTCCAGGACGTCCTTGCCGAGCCGGGCGGTGGCCATCTTGCTCAGGGCCGTCGAGTCGCGCGGCTCGGGGACATCCGCGATCAGGGCGTTGGCTGCCTCGATCCGGAACTTGGGCTTCGCGGTGCGGGCGGGGGCGCCGCGCCGGAGCCAGGCTAGTTCCTTCTTGACGAGCTGCTGGCGTTTGCCCTCCGTCACGGAGGCAGCCCGGTCACGCTCGGCGCGGGCCAGCACGTAGGCGGCGTAACCGCCGTCGAACGGGTCCATGATGCCGTCGTGGATTTCCCAGGTCTTGTTGCAGACTTCGTCGAGGAACCAGCGGTCGTGGGTGACCACGAGGAACGCGCCCTGGTTGGGCCGCCAGCGGGTCTTCAGGTGCCGGGACAGCCACGCGACGCCCTCGACGTCGAGGTGGTTGGTGGGCTCGTCGAGCATGATGACGTCGTGGTCCTCGATCAGCAGCTTGGCCAGCGCCACACGGCGCTTCTGCCCGCCGGAGAGCGCGTGCACGTTGGCGTGCCAGTCGACGTCGGACACGAGTCCGCCCATGATTTCGCGGATCTGCGGGTTGCGGGCCCATTCGTAGTCGGCCTGGTCCCCGACGATCGCGGCGCCGACGGTGAGGTCGCCGTCGAGCACGTCGCTCTGGTCCAGGTAGCCGATGTTGACCTCGCTGCGCTTGGTCACCCGGCCGGAGTCGGGGGTGGCACGCATG
Source organism: Arthrobacter sp. 05L428 (assembly GCF_056397665.1). Lineage (NCBI taxonomy): Bacteria > Bacillati > Actinomycetota > Actinomycetes > Micrococcales > Micrococcaceae > Arthrobacter > Arthrobacter sp. 05L428. The sequence continues at coordinate 76,358 of NZ_JBFTNW010000005.1, forward strand.
GCCAGCAGCCGCATCAGCGTGGACTTGCCGTCGCCGTTGCGGCCCACCATGCCGATCCGGTCGCCCTCTTCAAGGCCGAGGGTGATGCCATCGAGGACGGTACGGGTTGCGTACGAGACCGTGAGGTTCTCGCCGCCGAGCAGGTGTGCCACTGGGAACTGCTTTCCTAGATGAAATGGTCGAGCTAAAGACGCTGCTTAGCTGACGCAGCTCTGACGTATATGACGTATATACAGTCAAAGCTACTAAAGGAGCGTATCGGAAATGATCCGGGCGCCGTGCACCGGGCCGTGGACCGCCAGGGCGTCGAGGCCGTGGTGGCGCAGGTCTTCGGCGAGTCCCTCGGCCGCGGCCGGGCTGTGCGCCAGCAGCGCCACGGTGGGGCCGGAGCCGGAGACGATTCCCGCGATCGCGCCGCAGGATTCGCCCAGCCCCAGGACGTCGCGGAGCCCGGGTGCCAGCTCGATCGAGGCGCGCTGCAGATCGTTGACCAAGACCCGGCTGAGCGCATCGGCGTCGCCGCTGCGGAGCGCGGCGAGGACGCGGGGATCGACGGCGGTGGGCTCCTCGACTTCCACCCCTTCGTCCGCGCGCAGCCGGTCCAGGGTTTTATAGACCGCGGGGGTAGGCAGACCGAAATCCGCGGTGACGAGCACCCAGTCCGTCTGAGCCTTCACCAGCGCCGGGGAGAGCTCGTCGCCCAGGCCCAGTCCGACGGCAGTCCCTCCCAGCAGGGAGAACGGCACGTCGGCCCCCAGCTCGGCAGCGAGGTGGGCCAGTTCGTCCCGGGAGAGCCCGCTGTTCCACAGCGCGTCGCAGGCCAGCAGGGTGGCCGCGGCGTCGGCCGAGCCGCCGCCCATGCCTCCGGCGACCGGAACCCGCTTGATGATTTCGAGGTGCACGCCGGTGGAGTGCTCCGAGACATCGGCCATGATGGCCGCGGCCTTGTACGCAAGGTTGCGTTCGTCGAGCGGGATGTCGACGCCGTCCAGGTCAAGGGTGCTGGCCGGGCTGATGCTGACCGTTATCTCGCCGGTGTCCGTGCTGGTGGCGGCGACCTCTTCATACAGGGATACGGCAAGGTAGACGCTTGCCACCGAGTGGTAGCCGTCCGGGCGTAGCGGTCCGACATCCAGTGAGACGTTCACCTTGCCGGGTGCCTTGACCCGGACAGTCCTGGCGGCAAAGCGCCCTCTCACTGCGTTCATGGCTCCACGCTATGGCATGGCAGGCTGAGGCTCCAAGCAGAACCGTCGGCCGCGGCGCTCAGGTGGCGGGCCGGGCGTGTGCTTCGGCGACGCGGGCGAAGGCGGTGATATCGAGCACTTCGCCCCGGGCGGTGGGGTCGACGCCGGCGGCCCGGAGACAGCGTTCGGCTTCGGCGGCGCTTCCGGCCCAGCCCGCCAGAGCGGCCCGGAGGGTCTTGCGCCGCTGGGCGAAGGCCGCATCGATGACGGCGAAGACCTCTTCCCGGGTGGCGGAGGTTGCCGGCGGTTCCCGCCGGGTGAAGGCGACGAGCCCGGAATGGATCTTGGGCGCCGGCCAGAAGACGTTCATCCCGATCACACCGGCCTTGCGCATGCCGCTGTACCAGGCTGCCTTGACCGAGGGGACGCCGTAGGTCTTGGAACCCGGGCCGGCGGCGAGCCGGTCGGCCACCTCGTCCTGGACCATGACCAGGCCGTGCCGCAGGCTCGGGAAATGCTGCAGCAGGTGCAGCACGACGGGGACGGCCACGTTGTAGGGAAGATTGGCGACCAGCGCCGTGGGCTGCACCGGCAGCTCGGTCACCTTCATCGCGTCGGCGAGGACCAGGTGGAAATTTTCGACGGCGCCGGGGCGCCAGCGTGCCACGGTGTCGGGCAGTTTGGCGGCGAGGACCGGGTCGATTTCGACGGCGACGACCGAGGTGGCGGCGTCCAGCAGGCCCAAGGTCAGCGAGCCGAGGCCCGGGCCGACTTCCAGCACGGTCTCGTCCGCGCTGATGTCCGCCGCGGCGACGATGCGCCGGATGGTGTTGCCGTCGATGACGAAGTTCTGGCCCAGGGTCTTGGTGGGACGGACCCCGATTTCCTCGGCCAGCCTGCGGATGTCGGAGGCGCCCAGGAGCTGCGCTGGGGCACCGGCGGTCGCCGCGGAGCGCTCGACGGGGGCGGAGGGGGTCGGTTCAGTCACCTAGGTATCCTATCCCGCGGCGGCAACGGCGAAGGCCGGTCCCGGGATCCGGGACCGGCCTTCGAAGGTGCGCCGCGGCGGTGGTCAGCCGATGCGGCAACCGTGGTTGCCTGACCGGCCACGCGGGCCGGAATGGGGTGTCAGCTGGAGGCCGCCCAGCCGCAGCCCCACGGGGACAGTCCGCGCTCAGCGTAGACGCGGTTGGCAATGGCAATCTGCTGGGCCTTGCTGGCCTGGCTGGCGTTGGGGGCATACGCGCCGCCGCCGGCACCGAGCCAGGTCTGGACGTCGAACTGGAGCCCGCCGTAGTAGCCGTTGCCGGAGTTGATGGACCAGTTGCCGCCGGACTCGCACTGCGCGATCTTGTCCCACATGCCCACGTTCATCATCGCCGGGGCCGCGGCGCCGGTGTTTGCGGCGGCCGGGGCGGCAGCCTCCACCTTGGGCTTCTCCTTGGTGCCGATGCTGACCTTTTCGGTGACCGGCTCGCGCGTGACCTTCTGGGCCACGAGCGTCCGGGAGGCGATACGGCCGTCCACGAGGACCAGCTTGAAGCTCTTGCTGATGCTGCCGGCCACACCGGCCTGGATGACCTTCTGCTCGCCCTTCGGCAGCGCCGCGTCCTCGGCGGTCAGCGTCTCGAAGGGTACGGCTTCGGTGGTGGCCGCGGTCTTGGACGTGTCAACGCGGGAGACCTTGACCACCATGTTGTTGACGACCGGTGCGTTGCCGGGCTGCGAGGTGCGGTCGCTGGCGCCGAGCTTGACGCCGGCGTCGGCGAGGACGCCGCCGACGGTCGCCGCCGTCGTCATGGTCTTGGTGGCCTTGCCGTCGGCCACGAGGGTCACGGCCTTCGGCGTGGAGATACTGACGAAGGAACCGGAGACGGCCAGCTGCGCGTCCTTCGGAACGGAGATCTTCGAGGCGGAGGCGACGCCGAGTTCCGTCACGAGCCCTTCGACGGTGGGCGCGGTGGTGGTGATGGTCCGCTCGGCGCCGTCCACGCTGACCTTCACGGCCTTGGCGAGGTTGACGTTGATGACGGATCCGTCCTGCACATGGGATTCAGCCGAAGGCGACACCTTGTCGGCGGCCTGCAGCTCGACCTTGGCGCCGCGGACCACTTGGCCGACGGTGCCGCCGAAGGTCTGCACGGAGCTCACTCGTCCGTCGACGTTGAGGGTGACCGTCTTGTTGTTGCCAACGAAGGCGACCAGGCCGAGCACGAGTGCCACGAGCACCACGAGTTGCGCGCCGACCTTGACGAAGCTGAACTTGCCGTCCGATGTGAAGAACTTGACCACGATTGCCCATATCTTTTGGACCATCCGGGCACGGGGAAAAGCGCACACGTTTCCCCGGCGCAAACACCCCCAAGGGCAGCTCCGGAGCAGCTCCGGATATTTGCGGAAAACGCGGGCACCGCCACACTTCCAAACGAGAGCGCACACGTGGATCCTTTGCCACAATGCGCGCCCTGAGGTAGTGAAATTCTCCGAAGGCCTTCCCCGACCCCGGCTAATAGTTGTCCACTGTAACCGTAGCGTTATAAACCAACCAAGATTTTGTACATACCCGGTATGTTGCCAGAGTGACGGCGGGTGCTGCCTTTAGTCCCAGGATCCGTATGCCTGCAGGGTATTTTCGGCCAACTGCGTGCACAGCGCGGAGAGCTCGCGGCCTGTCAATTCCGCCATCGCCCGAACCGTGTAAGGAATCATGTAGCTGGCGTTTGGCCTCCCCCGGTGCGGGTGCGGAGTGAGGAACGGGGCGTCGGTTTCGACCAGGATGCGTCCGGGCTCGGCGATGGCCAGGGCCGCGCGCAGGTTCGCCGCGTTCTTGAAGGTCACCGTCCCGGCGAACGACATGTACCAGCCCTCGGCGTTGCAGGTCCGGGCGAGCTCCTCGCCGCCGGAGAAGCAGTGGAAAACCACCCGTTCCGGAGCGCCCTCCTCCCGGAGCACCTGTACGACGTCGTCGTGGGCGTCGCGGTCGTGGATCTGCAGAGTCAGGCCAAGCCGCTTGGCGATATCGATGTGGCGGCGGAAGGAGTACCGCTGCTGGGCGAGCCCCTCCCCCTCGGTGCGGAAGAAATCAAGGCCGGTCTCGCCGATGGCACGGATCCGCGGGTGGGAGGCCAGCGCCTCGATTTCCGCCAGCGCCTCCTCCAGTTCGCCGCGGGCCGCGTAGGCCGGGGCGTCGTTGGGGTGCAGCGCGACGGCGCCAAGCAGCCGCGAGTCCTCCTCCACCGCCTGCACGGTGAAGCGGGATGACTCAAGGTCGCAGCCCACCTGCACGGCGCCCCGGACCCCCACGGCCTCGGCGGCGTCGAGGGCATCCTTGATGCTGACTGCCGGGCTCCCGTTGGCAAAATCGGCATCCGGGAAGTCCAGGTGGGTGTGGTTGTCCATCACCGGGACGGGCAGCGGTTCCGGCGCCGGCGGATACGGCTTCCGGCCGGACGGGGCAGTTCCGGACGGGCCGGCGCCGCTTCCGTCGCTGCCGGTCTCGCGGAAGGGTGCGGGGATCAGCGGATTGCACATCCTTCCAGCCTAGCTGCGGGCCGGGCGGAGAATTACCCGGAACTCTCTGTCTGCTTTGTCAGTTGTGTTAGTACGCTGATACCAAGACAGGCGTGCAGCAGTGGGGGCCCGGCCTTCGCGCCGCTCCGCCCGGACCGCACCAGGGCTGAAAGGCTGCCGATGGACTACCACCGACGTACCTCCGTTGACGAAGCGCTGCCGGAGCCGCAGGGCCTCCCGGCGCGAGCCGGCGTTATTCCGGCGCCGATGGAGGCCGCGGCATTCCACGCCGCCAGCGAGCGCATCCTGCGGGCCATCAACACGGTGATCGACGGCAAGGCCGAAGCCGCCAAGCTGGCGCTGACTGTGCTCCTCGCCCAGGGCCACCTGCTCCTCGAGGACGTTCCCGGCGTGGGCAAGACGCTGCTGGCCAAGACCCTCGCCCGGACCATCGACTGTTCCGTCAGCCGGATCCAGTTCACCCCGGATCTGCTGCCCTCCGATGTCACGGGCGTGTCCATCTATAACCAGGCCTCCCGGATGTTCGAGTTCCGCCCCGGCGCGGTGTTCGCCAATATCGTGATCGGCGACGAGATCAACCGCGCCTCCGCCAAGACCCAGTCCGCGCTGTTGGAGTGCATGGAGGAGCACCAGGTCACGGTGGACGGGAAATCCTACAAACTGGACGAACCCTTCATGGTGGTGGCGACGCAGAACCCGATCGAGATGGAAGGCACCTATCCGCTGCCGGAAGCGCAGCGCGACCGCTTCATGGCCCGAATCTCGATGGGCTATCCGGACCGCGACGCCGAGATGGAGATGCTGGAGACCCACCAGGCTACGTCCCCGCTGACCAAGGTGACGGCCGTGGTAACCGCGGACGAGGTGGCGTCAATGATCGCCACCGTCCAGCAGGTCTATGTATCCCGCCCGATCAAGGAATACACGGTGGCCCTGGGCCGCGCCACGAGGGAGAGCGCCATGCTCCGGCTTGGCGCGAGCCCCCGGTCCATGCTGCAGCTGCTGCGTGCTGCGAAGGCCACCGCCGCACTGGAGGGCCGGGACTTCGTGCTGCCCGACGACGTCGTGAGCGTGGCGGAATCGGTGCTGGCCCACCGGATCATCCTGGACCGCAAGGCCGCCAGCACCGGAGAGACGCCGCAGAGCGTCATCCGGTCCATCCTCGCGCGGGTGCCGGTCGGGCAGGAAACGGCGCCAGCGCAGGCCCGGACCCGCACCGACGGCGACGGCGGCCGTTCCGCCGCGCGGCCGTCGGCCCTCCCCACCGGCCGCTAGGGGGCTGAGGCGGCCGTGGCGGTGCTGGACCGGTTCCCTAGGCACATCTTCAGCTCGCGCGGCTGGGGCCTGTTGGGAGCGGGCGTCCTGTCCCTGCTGGCCGCTCAAATACTGGGCCGCCGCGACCTGCTGGCGCTGGCGCTCCTGTTGCTGGTCCTCCCGCTGCTGTCCCTTGCCGGCACGCGCGTGCTGAAACCCCGGTTCCGGGTCTACCGCGAGTTCAACCCATCCCCGGTGGAAACCTCCGCGACGACCACCGTCCGGCTGGCGGTGGCCCGCACCGGTCCGGGCAACGGCCTGGCCCTGATGGAGGAGCAGCTGCCGTCCCGGTTCGGGCAGTCCCCGGTGTTCCGCTTCCCGGCGCGGACCGCCGTCGCGGGAACCAGCCGCTACGAATACCAGCTTCGGAGCGCGAAACGCGGCCAGTTCCTGATCGGGCCGGTCACGGCCGAATTCAGCGACCCTTTCGGGCTCTCCGTGCACCGCCACGCGATCGACGCCGGCGACGTCCTCACGGTGACCCCCGCCGCCGTCGAGCTCCCCGCGACCGGGCTCGCGGGCGCACGCGGCCACGACGGCGTCACCGCGACGCGGATCCGCGCGAACCCCAGCGACGACGACGTCATGACCCGCGAGTACCGGCACGGCGATCCGATGCGACGCGTGCACTGGGCGGCGACCGCCCGGCACGGCTCCCTCATGGTGCGGCAGGAGGAATCGGTCACGACTCCGGAAGCCACGATCATCCTGGACCAGCGCTTCCAGGCCTACGCGCAGGGCGCAGGCTATGTTTCCGGCGGCGCGGCCGCGGACGGGCATGAACTGGTCACCAGCGACGCCTTCGAATGGGCCGTCACGGCCGCGATGTCCATCAGCACCCACCTTGGCGAGCGCAACTACGCGCTGCGCTGCCTGGACCCGGCCGGGGATCCAGCCTTCCTGAATTCGCCGTCGGCGCCGGAGCCGGAGGCCGACGAGTACGCCGGGACCGGCGGCCTGCAGTCCATTGCGGAGAGCCTGGCCGCCATCGCGCTCAGCGGTCCGCGCCACGGCGCAGCCGACGCCGGGCCGCAGCCTTTCGACGACCGGCTGATGGACAAGCTCTCCGCGCACCGCCTGCGGGGGCCGATCCTGGCGATCCTGGGCCGTCTCTCGCCGGCGGAGGCGCGCGCGCTGGCCCCGGCGGCGGGGTTCGGCGCGAATGCCTTCGCCCTCCTGGTCACGGACCGCGCGGCTGACACCGGGCCGGTCCTGGAGATCCTGCGCCGCGGCGGCTGGCGCGCCGTCGCCGTCTCCGCGGCTACCCCGCTGCCGGCCGCCTGGTCCGCCTTCGACCAGGACGGCGCCGCCGGGCTTCCGCCGGCCGCAGGATCAGCGGCGGCCGACGGAGCCCGGCCCGTCGCGGGAGGCCGGCGATGACCCTGACCCCGCAGCGCAACAGGGTCCCGGGACCGTCCGCGGCCGAGCCCGGACGGCCCTCCGTCCCGGTGCCGGGCGCGGCCGCCGGGCCGAAGGGTGCCGGTGTCGAGCCCTGGGCAATGGGGCTCGCCGTCGCGGTGGCCGTCGCCGGCGCGGCGCTGGGGCTCAACGGCGTGCTGCGCGGCTGGGCCTGGTACCCGGCGGTGCTCACCACGGTTTTCACCGTCGCGCTGGCGATGGCGGGGCTCCGGGCCCTGCGGCTGCACGGCGTCCTGGTCGGCGCGGGAGGCTTCGTGGTGCTGGCCCTGGTCCTCACCTTCACCTTCTTCCGCCAGCACAGCATCGCCGGATTCATTCCGTCCGGCGACACCATGGCCCAGCTGCAGCGGTACCTGCGGCGGGCCAGCGAGACCGTGCTCGCCGAGAGCTCACCGGTGGCGCCCAACGCCGGCATCGTCCTGCTGATCTGCGGGGTGCTCGGCCTGGTGGTGGTCCTGGTCGACGCCCTCGCCGTCCCGCTCGCGCTGCCGGCGACCAGCGGGCTCGGGATCCTGGCCATCCTGGTGGTTCCGGCCATGGTGAAACCGCAGAGCGTCGGCTGGCTGGGCTTCACCGGCGCCGCGGCGGGCTACCTCATGATCTTGGCCAGCAGCCACTGGTTCCACCCCAACTCCCGGACCCGGGCGGACACGGCGCGCAATCCCGGCCAGCTCAAACGCGCTTCCCTGACCGGGGCGGTGGCGCTGGTCCTGACGCTGCTGTTCCAGCTGGCCATCCCGGGCTTCGACCAGGGCATCTTTCCGCAGGGATCCCGGCTGAATCCCTGGGGATCCGCGAGCGGATTGAACCCTATGATCAGCCTCGGCAACAGCCTGCGCAGCCCCACCGGCGACGGACGGATTACCTACGCCACCAACGCCTCGCAGGCGCCGTACCTGCGCTCCGTCACCGTGGACAGCTTCGACGGCGATGCGTGGGCGCCGGACGACCGTGACGCCAGCCGGCAGCCGGGCACCGGAAGAATGGACCCGGGGCCCGCCCCCAGCGTGGAAGAACAGGTCCGGGTGGTCACGGCCGTCAACACGGGCCAGTTCACGAGCCCGTACCTGCCCGCCCCCTACGCGCCCGAGTCGGTGAACGGCCTGACCGGCCGGTGGAGCTGGGATCCGGCCACGCTGAGCATCAAGGGCCTGGACACCAACTCGCGCAACCAGCAGTACGTTGTGGCGTCGGTGGCGCCGAAGCTCACCCGGGCCGTGCTGGCTGACTCCCCGGACAGGGCGCAGGCGGTGCCGGACACCTTCACCCGGGTCCCCGCCAACGTCCCCCAGATCGTGCGGCAGACCGCGGACACGGTCACGGCGGGAAGCCGCGGCAACTACGCCAAGGCCATGGCGATCCAGCAGTACCTGCGTTCCGCGGAGTTCAGCTACTCGCTCCAGTCCCCCGTCCAGGGTGGCTACGACGGCAACGGGTTGTCCGTGCTGGCGGACTTCCTGGCCCAGAAGAGCGGCTACTGCATCCACTTCTCCTCGGCGATGGCCGTGATGGCGCGGCTGGAGGGGATCCCGAGCCGGGTCGCCGTCGGCTACGCTCCCGGACGCGCCACCGGGTCCACCGTGACGATCCCGGGCCTGGGGGCGCTGCCCGAGTATGAGGTGGACGCCCGTGACGCGCATGCCTGGCCCGAACTGTACTTCCAGGGCGTCGGCTGGGTGGCCTTCGAGCCGACGCCCTCGCGCGGCGTGGTGCCGGGCTACGCCACCGAGCCGGCGGCGCGCAGCGGCGCCAGCACCAACGAGAACAACGATGGCCTGATCCCCGAGGATGACCTCAAACCCACGGCGGCCCCTGCGCCCGCACCGTTGCCGTTGCCCGCAACCGCGGGCGGGGACGGGTCCGGCAGCAGCTTGGTCCCCCTGTTGTACGGCTCCGGCGGGCTGCTGCTGGTGCTCCTGCTGCTGTCGGCCCCGGCGCTGGCGCGCGGCGGCGTCCGGCGGCGGCGGCTCAAGGCCTCCGGCTTGTCGGGGGCAGCCGCCCCGGCCTGGGCGGAGCTGCGGGACCTGGCCACGGACTTCGGGATCCCGCCGCGCAGCAGCGAAACGCCGCGGCATTTTTCCGCCCGGCTGCGCGGTTCAGCGGCGCTCGGCGAGCCGGGCGGCGTGGACGCCCCGGCCCACGCTGCCGTGGCCTCCCTGAGCGCCGACTTTGAACGGCAGCGCTACGGCCGCCCCGGCCCGGACTCCCCGGCGGGCAACTCCCGGCCGGACTCCCGGCCGGACTCCCTGCCGGGCTCCCTGCCGGACTCTCCCGCGGACAGGGTCGAACAGGTCCGGGACGCATTGCGCGCCCACGCTTCGTGGTGGACCCGTTGGCGCGCCATCTGGCTGCCGCCGTCGCTCACGGCCGGCTGGCGGCGCCGGGCATGGACACCGCTGCGGGCCGTTTCGGTCCCGGCCAGGGCAGCCGGACGCGGCGCCGCGGAATCCTGGTCCAGGGTCCGCGACGCCGCCCGCAGGCTTCGCCGAAGCTAGCCGGCGTAGGGGTCGGCGATGCCGATGTACTGCGTGTAGAGGTATTCCTCGATGCCTTCGAGGCCGCCCTCGCGGCCCAGGCCGGACTGCTTGACTCCGCCGAACGGTGCTGCCGCGTTGGACACGACGCCGGCGTTCAGGCCCAGCATGCCGGTTTCGAGGCGTTCGCCCATCCGGATGCCCCGGTTGAGGTCCTTGGTGAAGACGTACGCCACCAGGCCGTATTCGGTGTTGTTCGCGAGCCGGACGGCCTCGTCCTCGGTGTCGAAGGTGATGATCGGGGCGACGGGTCCGAAGATCTCCTCGGACAGGATCCGGGTGCCCTCGGTGACGCCCTTGAGGATCGTGGGCTGGTAGAAGTAGCCCGGACCCTCGACGGCGGCGCCGCCCAGCACTGTCACAGCGCCGGCGTTCACCGCGTCCGTGACGAGCTCGTGGACCTTGTCGCGGCTCTTCGCGTCGATCAGCGGGCCGACCTTGGAGTCCGCCTCGGTGCCCCGGGCCGTGGTCATGTCCTTCATCTTCGCGGCGAACTTCTCCGCGAACTCGTCGGCCACGGACTCGTGCACGATGAAGCGGTTCGCCGCGGTGCAGGCCTCGCCCATGTTCCGCAGCTTCGCCAGCATTGCTCCGGCTACCGCGGCGTCGACGTCGGCGTCCTCAAACACCACGAACGGGGCGTTGCCGCCGAGTTCCATCGAGGTCCGCAGCACCGTCTCGGAGGCGTCCGCGAGCAGCCGGCGGCCCACCTCGGTGGAGCCGGTGAAGGAAAGCTTACGGAGCCGGGAATCCTTGATCAGCGGGCCGGTCGTGGCGCCCGCGGTGGAGGTCGGGATCACGTTCAGCACGCCCGCGGGCAGGCCGGCTTCCAGCATGACGGCAGCAAAGAGCTGCGAGGTCAGCGGCGTGAGGTTCGCGGACTTGAGCACCATGGTGCAGCCGGCGGCGACGGCCGGGGCGATCTTGCGGGTGGCCATGGCCAGCGGGAAGTTCCACGGCGTGATCAGCAGGCACGGCCCCACCGGCTTCTTGGTCACCAGGAGCCGGGACTTGCCGTCCGGGGAAACCGAGTAGCGGCCAAACGCGCGGACGGCTTCCTCGGAGAACCAGCGCAGGAACTCGGCGCCGTACGTGACTTCGCCGCGGGCTTCGGCCAGCGGCTTGCCCATCTCCAGGGTCATCAGCAGCGCGAAGTCCTCGGCCCGTTCGGTGACGAGCTCGAAGGCGCGGCGCAGGATCTCACCGCGCTCCCGCGGCGGGACCTTGGCCCAGGACTCCTGCGCGGCGGCGGCCGCGTCCAGGGCGGCGGCGCCGTCCTCGGGACCGGCGTCGGCCAGGCTCAACAGCACCTTGCCGGTGGCGGGATCCTCGACGTCGAACGTCTTGCCGGACGCGGCCGGACGCCACTGTCCGTCAATCAGCAGGCCTGTCGGCACGGACGCCAGCAGTGCGGCCTCGCGCTCCGCGGTAACGGTGGGCTGGGCAGTTACAGTCACAATGACTCCCTCGTCAGCAATGGGTTCGGAAAATTTTCTGATCAGCCCCGCACCGGCTTGCGCCGCGGGCCTGGACTACTGCCACGGTACTGCCGGGCTCTCCGGGGTGTCTACGCATCTGCGCACTAGACCAAGCCGGATCTGCTGTGCAGCTGCACAACGGCGGCGCGGCCCCGCAGCCCGCGGCCGGAGCCCCGCGTCAGCGCGCGGCGAGAACGGCGGAATAGAGTTCGCGTTTGCTGACCCTGGCGTCATCGGCCACCGCGGCGACGGCCTCCTTCAGCCTGATGCCCTGGGCGATCAGCGCGTTCACGGCCGCGACCTGGTCCTCCGGCTTACCCGGCTCCCGCTCGGGCGCACCGCCCACGACGACGGCGATCTCGCCACGGACCTCGTTGGTTTCGGCCCAGCGGAGCAGTTCGCGCAGGGTCCCGCGGATGACCTCTTCGTAGGTTTTGGTGAGTTCCCGGCAGACGGCCGCGCGGCGGTCGGCGCCGAAGCGTTCGTGCAAGGCCCGGAGCATGGGCTCCAGCCGGTGCGGCGCCTCGAAGAACACCATGGTGCGACGCTCGGCGTCGAGGTCCGCGAGCCGCGAGGTCCGTTCGCCGGCCTTCCGCGGCAGGAAGCCCTCGAAACAAAAGCGGTCCGTCGGCAGCCCGGACAGGGCGAGCGCGGTCAGTACGGCGGACGGGCCCGGAACGGCGGTGACGGTGAGCCCGGCGGCGACGGCGCCTTCGACCAGGCGGAAGCCGGGGTCCGAGACCGAGGGCATGCCGGCGTCGGTCACCATGACCAGGGTCTTGCCGGAGCGGACCTGGTCCAGGAGTTCGCCGGTCTTGGCTGCCTCGTTGTGCTCGTGGTAGCTGATCACCCGGCCCGCCACGGTGATGCCGAGGCTTTGAACCAGCCGGTGCAGCCGCCGGGTGTCCTCGGCGGCGACGATGTCCGCCGTTTCCAGCAGCCCGATCAGCCGGGCGGAGGCGTCGCCGACGTTGCCGATCGGGGTGGCGGCAAGCACGATCCGGCCCGGTCCGGCGGCCGTCCCCGCTGCCGGAACGGCGTCGGCGGAGGCGGGTGCCGGGGAATTGCCTTGGGAGGTGCTTTGTTCGGGATCCACCCCATAAGCCTACTGCCGGCGGGCGCGCGGGACCGACGATCACGGCCGCGAAAGGTAGCATGGCAACGTGACGCAGACCCCCATGCGGCCTGCCGAGGCCGGTTCAGCCGAGGCCGTGCCCGCCGACGGCAGCCCGGACAGCACCCGCCACCACGCCCGGAAGCCGGACCTGCCGGGCACCGGACGCAACCTCGAGGGGCACCGCTGGATCAGCCGTCCCGGCAAGGCATTCGACGCCGAGGACCTGACAGAGCGGCTGATCGGCAACATCCGCAGCTGGCGCGACTATCCGCCCTCGCTGCGCCTGTGGTTCTGGCTCATCCCGGCCCTCACCGCGGTGCTCGGCGGAATCCTGCGCTTCGTCCGGCTGGACACCCCGCACAACCTGGTGTTCGACGAAACCTACTACGTCAAGGACGGCTACTCCCTCCTGGTCAGCGGCTACGAGCGCGCCTGGCCGGACAAGGCCAACGACTCCTTCATCGCGGGCAACCCCGGGGTACTGCTGGACAGCCCCGAGTACGTGGTCCACCCGCCGGTGGGCAAGTGGATGATCGCCGCCGGGATGTGGCTCTTCGGCCCGGAAAACCCGTTCGGGTGGCGCTTCGGGGCCGCCCTGACCGGCACCCTTTCGATCTTCCTGCTCGCCTTGATTGCGCAGAAGCTTTTCCGCTCGCTCACCCTGGGCGCCGTGGCCGGGGTGCTGCTGGCGGTGGACGGCCACCACCTGGTGATGTCCCGCACCTCGCTGCTGGACATTTTCCTGATGTTCTGGATCCTCGCGGCCTTTGGCGCGCTGTTGATGGACCGCGACGACGGCCGACGCCGGCTCGCGAAGCGGCTCGGCAGACAAGCCGCGGCCTCCGCCGAGGAGCGCCCCTCCCGGCTGCAGCTTGCGGCCGGGCCGTGGCTGGGGATCCGCTGGTGGCGGCTGGCCGCCGGTGTCTGCCTCGGTCTCGCGGTCGGCACCAAATGGTCAGCTCTGTTCTTCCTGGCCGGCTTCGGGCTGATGACGGTCCTGTGGGACCTCAGCGCGCGCCGGATCGCCGGCGTGCATGGCTGGATCACGGGCGGCATCCTCAAGGACGGCATCGGCGCCTTCCTGAGCATCGTCCCGGTCGCGGCACTGGTCTATACGGCCACCTGGGCCGGCTGGTTCCGCTCCAGCAACGCCTATTTCCGGCACTGGGCCGAAACCAACCCCTCGGCCCAGTGGGGCTGGCTGCCCGATTCACTCCGTTCGTTGGCCCACTACCACCTCGAGGCCTACAAGTTCCATCAGGGCCTGAGCGCGGACCACCCCTACGAGGCGAGTGCCTGGAGCTGGCTGGTCCTGGGCCGGCCTACGTCGTTCTTCTATGAGTCGTCCAAGCAGGGAACGGCCGGCTGCGAGCTGCCCAGTTGCACCTCGGCCATCCTCTCGGTCGGCAACCCGCTGATCTGGTGGAGCGCGGCGGTCTGCCTCGGCATCTTGCTCTTCTGGTGGGCGGGCCGGCGCGACTGGCGCGCCGGGGCCATCCTGGCCGCCGTGGGCGCCGGCTACCTGCCGTGGTTCATGTACCCGGAACGCACCATGTTCTTCTTCTATGCGGTGTCCTTCGAGCCGTTCCTGGTGCTGGCCCTGGTGTACTGCCTGGGGCTGGTCCTGGGCCGGCGCACCGACCCGCTCTGGCGGCGCCGCTCCGGCCTCCTACTCGTCGCGCTGTTTGTCGTCGCGGCCGTGCTGCTCTCGGCGTTCTTTTACCCGGTGTGGACCGCGGAGCTGATTACGTACCAGGACTGGCGCCTGCGGATGTGGATGCCGTCCTGGATCTAGGGCAGGATTACTAGCGGAGCCCGCGTCCGCGGGGCCGCGGACCGGAACGGGAGACACGGGTTGTGAGAGAAGCTAGCACCGGACTGCTCGTCGAGCTGGATCCGGAAAGCAATGTCACGGACCTGCTGCTGGAGCAGCACGCCAAGGATCCGGTGCATGCGCTCTATGCCCGCAAGGGCCCCGCCGGCTGGACAGACATTCCGGCCCAGCAGTTCCTGGACCAGGTCACGGCCCTGGCCAAGGGGCTGATCGCCGGCGGACTTACCCCGGGCGAGACGGTCGCGGTCATGTCCGCCACCCGGTACGAATGGACCGTGGTGGACTTCGCCATCTGGTTCGCCGGCGGCGTCACCGTCCCCATCTATGAGACCTCCTCCGCCAGCCAGGTCGAGTGGATCCTGCACGACTCCGGCGCCCGCCGCGTCGTCGTCGAAAACGCGGCGAAGGCCACGCTGGTACAGGGCGTGCTGGACGGCTCGGAGCTGCTGGCGGGCCGGGTGCTCGGCGTGGTCCGGATGGACTACGCCGGCGCGGCGCCGAACCTCGCCAGCCTGGCTGCCGCCGGCACCGGCGTCAGCGACGCAGAGCTGGAGCGGCAGCGCTCGGCGGCCGGCCTCGCCGATGTGGCCTCCCTGGTCTACACTTCCGGCACCACGGGCCGGCCCAAGGGCTGCGAAATCACGCACGGCAACTTTGCCCTCGTCGCGAAGAACATCGTCCTGTTCCTGCCGGAGATCCTGCTGCAGCCCCCCACCCGGACGCTGATGTTCCTCCCGCTGGCCCACGTCCTGGCCCGCGCCGTGCAGGTGATCTGCCTCAGTGCCGGGACCACGCTGGGCCACACCTCCAATGCCAAGGAACTGCTGGAGGACCTCGGCACGTTCCAGCCGACCTTCCTGCTCGTGGTGCCCCGGATCTTTGAGAAGGTCTATGCCGGCGCCGCGCACAAAGCGGCGCTGGCCGGCAAGGACCGCCTCTTCGAGGCGGCCGCCGCCGTCGCCGTCGACTACTCAAAGGCGCTCGACGCCGCCGCCCGCGGTGAGGGCGCGGGGCCCGGCTGGCTCCTACGCGCCAAGCACGGCGTCTTCGACCGGGTGCTGTACCCGAAACTGCGGCAGGCGTTCGGCGGCCGCCTCGGCTACACCGTCTCCGGGGCCAGCCCGCTCAGTTCCCACGATGCGCACTTCTTCCGCGGCGCCGGCGTCCCCGTTCTCGAAGGCTACGGCCTGACCGAAACGACGGCGCCGTGCACGGCCAACACCCCGACGCGCACCAAAGTGGGGACCGTGGGCATCCCGGTGCCCGGCACCACCATCAGGATCGCCGACGACGGCGAGATCCTGGTCAAGGGCATCGGTGTCTTCAAGGGGTACCACGCCAACGAGGCGGCCAACGCCGAAGCGTTCGTCGACGGGTTTTTCCGCACCGGCGACCTCGGCTCCCTGGACGCCGACGGTTTCCTGACCATCACGGGGCGGAAGAAGGACCTGCTGGTCACCGCGGGCGGAAAGAACGTGGCACCCGGACCGCTGGAGGAAAAGATCCGCGAGCACCAGCTGGTGGCGCAGGCAGTGGTGGTCGGTGACGGGCGGCCGTTTGTGTCAGCCCTGGTCAACCTGGACCCGGAGGGCCTGGAGAACTGGTGTGCCGCGCAGCGCATCCCCGTCATGGGCGCCACGGAGGCGGCGGCCAACGACCAGGTCCGGGCCGCCATCCAGGCCGCCGTCGACGACGCCAACGCCTTGGTGTCCAAGGCGGAGTCGATCCGCACCTTCGTGGTGCTGGACGCCGATTTCACGGTCGAGTCCGGGCACCTCACGCCGTCACTGAAGCTCAAGCGCTCCGCCGTTGTGCGTGATTTCCAGGCCCACATCGACCGGATCTACGGCTAGGGACGCGGCGCCCGGCAGCGGCGCACGCAAAAGCGGCCGGCACTCTCGTGCCGGCCGCTTTTTGTCTCTCCGGGTCTGTGGGTCTCCGGGTCTCCAGGCTTAGGAGGCGCCCTCGCGGCGAGCGGCTGCCGCTTCGTTGCTGGCGGCGTCGGTTCCGGCGTCTGCGTCGCGGCCGGCCGGGCCGTCGACGGCGCCGTTCCGGCTGCGCTTGAAGCGGCGGCCCTTGAGCTCGGCCGGGTCCGCGGCGACGTCCCCGGCGTCCTCGGCGGCGGAGGCATTCCGGACCCGGGGTGGCAGTCCGCGGCGTTTGCGGGTCGGCCAGGTGAGGATCAGCGTGAGCAGGGCTGCGAGCAGGACGAGGGCACCGATCACGATCCCGGCGTCAACCCAGAATTGGCCCGGGAACAGCCGGATCAGGGTGTCCTGAAGGGAGAAGGTCCAGGTGCCGTTGGCGAAGAAGACGCGGTGGAACTCGGTGAAGAACTGCTCCCAGCCCAGCACCGCGAGTACGCCCAGGCCGACGATGATCACGAGCGTGACGATGGAACCTGCGAACAGGCCGCGGCGTACTCCCCCGGTGCTGCGCCGGCGCAGGTACAGGATGGCAACCAGGCTGAGCACCACCAGCAAGGCACCGGCTCCGAAGGCGGAGAGGATGACAAGCTTGACGTCGGCCATGTGGCTGACTTCGCCGTCCTTGAAAAGCGGCTCGCCGGAGCGGTTCACGAGCTCGCCGAGGTAGCGCGGGCCGGACCAGTTGCTCAGGTAGTCGACAGCGTAGGAGCCGTACGTCATCCGGTCGTCGGTGTTGAAGCCGTAGCCGTCCCCCGGGAAGCCCGGGCGGTTGTATTCCACCCAGAGGAACAGCGGGCTGGTCACGGCGCGGACGGCCAGGACCAGCAGGATCACCGGGTAGCAGACCGCGAGCAGGACCTGCATCACCCGGGGGGCGACCGGCTTGGCGTTGGCGGCATGTTCGCGCTCGGCGTTGCGGCGTTCCACCTCTTCGCGCGGCGGCCGGACCTGTAGGGCCGAGGTGGGCAGCGACTCGTTGAATTTTTCCGTCCCGGCAGCGCCGGCGGGCGTGGCAGCGCCGGCGGGCGTGGCAGCGCCGGCCGCGGCGTCGTCGGCTGCCTTCCGTTCGGCGCGCCGGCCCTGGCGTTCACCGGCGGCCGGGGTTCCGGCCGGATCGACCGGAACCGGCGCCGCGGCCGTGCGCTCAGCGTCCGGCGCCGCGGCGGTGGGCTCAGCGTCCGGCGCCGCGGCGGTCCGCTCGGTCTCGGGAGCTCCGGAGGCTGCGTCGGACCGCTTGCCCGCGCCGGCCGGCTTCATCCACTCGAAGGCAGGCTCGCCGGCGTCGTCGGCAGAATCCAGGTGCGGATCCTGCCGATTCGGAGGGGTGGGACTTTTTTCGGTCACTGCAGCTTCGCTTCCGTAGGGTTCCGCGCCGCCGGGCCTTGGGCCGGCGGCGCCACATATCTGACACCGAGCCTACCGTCAGGGCCTCAGCCCCGGCGAGGTGCCACCCCGTGGCCGGGCGGATTCAGGCGGAAATTTCGGCGTAACCGGCGTCCCCGCTGCCGAGGTCACCGGTGGCGCCGGAACGGTGCGCACGCCCGCCAAACACCAGCACGTACGCCCAGTAAGCGGCCAGGACGGCGGCGCCGATGGTGATCTTGGCCCACACCGGCAGATCGCTCGGCGTCACATAGCCTTCAACCACGCCCGAGACCAGCAGCACCAGGACGAGGCCGAGGGCCACGGTGATGAGCGAGCGGCCCTCGGCGGCGAGCGCCTGCGAGCGGCGGCGTGGCCCGGGCGCCACCACTGCCCAGAAGATCCGCAGCCCTGCCGCGCAGGCCACGAAGACCGCCGTCAGTTCCATCAGCCCGTGCGGGAGGATGTAGCTGAAGAACACGTCGAGCTTGCCGGCGCCGGCGAAGACCCCGGCGGCGACACCGACACCCTGGGCATTGCCGATCAGGATCATCGGGACCCAGAACCCGGTGATGCCCAGCGCCACGGCCTGAGCGGCGATCCAGGCGTTGTTGGTCCAGACCAGGCCGGCGAAGGACGCGGCGGGATTCTCCGAGTAGTAGTTGATGAAGTCCTGCTCCACGTAGCGGCGGACCTCGGCATCCGAGCCCAGGGCGCGCAGGGCCTCCGGGGAGTTGCCGATCCAGAGCGCATAGGCGGCGGCGATCAGGCAGAACGCGAGCCCGCACCAGGCGGTCAGCCAGCGGATCCGGTAGAGGGCGGCGGGCAGTGCGACGACGAAGAACTGGGCGAGGTCCTCCATGAAGTTGGATCTCGCGCCGGTGAAGCGGGTGCGGGCCTGAGCAAGGCTGGCGGACAGCGCGGCGGACAGCCCGCTCTCGGGGGCCACGGACCGCAGCAGCGAAAGGTCGGCCGATGCGCCCTGGTAGAGCCGCAACAGCTCGTCGGCGTCGGTCCCGCTGAGCCTGCGCTGGTGCGCCAGCGCGTGCAGCCGCGCCCATTTGTCCCCGTTCACCAGGGAGAACGCCTCGATGTCCACGGCACCACCCTAGCGCCCGCGAACGGGCAGTTGCGGCCCCACCACGGCGCGAACGGGCAGTTCCGGCCCCGGTTGCCCCGGAAAACGTGGCGGCAAAGGTCTGTCCGCGCTCAGGACCGGCACCTGACGATGGTTAGACTGTGCCTGACTGGCAGACGAGCGGGGGTCCGGGTTGAGTTCCATCATCACAGGCGAGGGCGTCGTCCTGGAGTTGCGGCCGGCGTCGTTCGCCGCCCGGGCGCTGGGCCTGCTGCTGGACGTCCTGGCACACACCGCCGTGCTCTGGGGCCTGCTGGTGGTAGTCGGCGCCGCCGCCCCCGAGCTGGATCGTGCCGCCATGGGCGCCCTGGTCACCGTCGTCGTCGTCTTCTGCTTCGTGGTGCTGCCCGTCACGGTGGAAACCCTCAGCCGCGGCCTGTCGCTGGGGAAGCTGGCAACCGGCCTGCGGATCGTGCGCGACGACGGCGGCGCGATCCGTTTCCGGCATGCCCTGATCCGGGGCCTGATAGGTTTCCTCGAGATTTACACGACGCTGGGCGGACTGGCGATCGCCGTCGCGCTCTTCAACGGGAAGTCCAAGCGGCTCGGTGACCTGGTGGCCGGCACCTATGCGTTGCGACGGCGGGTGCAGGCCGAAGCTCCCGTGCTGCACAGCGTGCCGTTCCACCTCCAGCCCTGGGTGTCGCTCGCGGACATTGGCCGGATTCCGGACGCCGCGGCCCGCCGCGCCTCGCTCTTCATCCGCCAGGCCCACCGCATGTCCCCCGGCTCCCGGGTGGCGATGGCGCAGTCGCTGGCCACCGAGCTAGCGGCGCACGTTGCTCCCCCGCCGCCGGCCGGAACCGGGCCGGAGGAATACCTGGCCGCGGTGCTGGGCGAGCGGAGCCGCCGCGAGCTGGACCGCCTGCGGCTCACCCGGGAACGCAACGCGCGCCTCGGCGCACGGCTTGGGCGGCTGCCGCACCAGCGGGCCCGCTGACCTCGTCCGGCCGCGGGGCTCGGCGTTTGCCGGCCGCGCGGGCTCAGCGCTTGCCGTACTGGGCCCAGGGGATGTTCCAGTCACCGAAGCCTTCCAGCGGCTCCACCGGCGCCGCCCCCGTGTTCAGGGTCTGCACCACGTCGCCGGTCCTCATGTTGTTGAAGAACCACTGGGCGTCCGCCGGGAGCAGTCCAACACAACCGTGAGAGACGTTGAACCGGCCCACCGCGCCCCACGCGGACTCCAGTGCCTGGTGGACGTAGACGCCCGACGTCGTCAGCCGGTTGGCGTACTCGACGGTAAGCGGCGGGTAGTAGCCTTTGTCGCCGGGCTTGAGGCCGATGCTGCCGGCGTTGAATTTGGAGCGGCGTTCCTGCTCCATGATGACGGCGTAACCGGAGGGTGATAGCCAGTCCTCGCCGCCCAGGGTGACCGGTGCGGTCTTGACCAGCCGGCCGTCGAAGTAGACCTTCATCGTCTTCGTGACGTCGTCCACGACGGCGAGCCGCTGCGGCCCCACCTTGTAGGACACCGGGACGTTCGAGTTGCCGACCATGCCGTTGCCGAAGTCGACGCCGAACAGCTTCAGGTCCACGGTGATCCGGCTGTTGGCGGCCCAGAAGCGCTCCGGCCGGATCCGGACGCGCCGGTCCGAGTACCAGCGCCAGGCGACGGCCTGACCGGAGGAGACGGTGACCTTCACGGCCTTCTCCATGGCCGCCTTGTTGATGACCGGCTCGCTGAACACGATCTCAATGGGCTGCCCGGCGCCAATGGTGCTGTCGCCCCGCGGATAGACCGCGGCGTCGGCTTCGTTGGCCGTGGCGACGGTCGAGAAGCTTTGGACCTTCTTCGTCTCCCGGCCGGCCAGGTCCACGATCGTGAAGCTGTAGTGGTACCGGGTGTCGAACTCCAGGGGGTCCCCGGCGGTCCAGATGGAGCCGTCCGCGCTGGTGGTGCCGGGGACCGGGGCGCCGCCGGGTTCGGGCCGCAGCACCACGTCCTTGACTACGCCGTTGACGGCTTTGACCGACGGCAGGGCGGCCGGGTTGACGTCCCGGGCGCCGTCGGTCGGCGTTACCCCGAGTTCAACGGCCTTCACGACAGGCGCAACCAGGCCCGAGACGTTGCGCATCGGCGACCCCGCTTCCGAGGGCAGGTCGCTGTCCGCCCAGACCGGGCCGGTGGCGACGCCAATTCCGCCGGCACAGATGGCGAGGCAGATGCCGGCTACTGCCAGCATCTTGCCGGTACTTCGACCGCTCTTGCCTTGCCTTACCGTCTTGGCCATCCCGCATCCCCCAACTGCAATTCCCCCATTGTGCAAATCCCCCGGCGCCTTGCCAGGCGCCCCGGCTCAGTTCGCGTACTTCGCCCAGGGGATGTTCCAGTCCCCGAAGCCGTCGTCGTACGCCGCATAGTCGCCGTCGGTGTTGACCACCTGGACCACGTCCCCGGTCGTCATGTTGTCGAAGACCCACTTGGCACCGGCCGGTCCCAGGCCGACGCAGCCGTGTGAGAGGTTCACCTTGCCGATGTAGGGCATCGCGGAGGCCGTGGCCTGGTGGATGAACTCGCCGCTGGGGGTCAGTCGTGTGGCGTAATTGACGTCGAGCTGCCCGTAGTAGGCCGGGTCGCCCGGTTTGAGGCCGATGGTGCGGGCGTCCATGTGCTCCACCCGGTATTTCTCCATCAGCACCAGGTAGCCGCGCGCCGACGGGAACCGGGTGTCCCCCATGGTCGCGGGCCACCGCCCGACTTGCCGGTCGTTGATCGAGGCCGTGAAGGTGTGCGCCTTGGCATCCGCCACGGCGACCTTCTTGTCGCCAATGTGGACCGTGACCAACTTATTGAAGTTGCCGACCTGGCCCTTGCCCAGATTGACGCCAAAGAGCTTGATGTCCATGGTGATGGTGCTGTTGGCCGCCCAAAAATTCTGCGGCCGGTACCGGACCATGGTGTTGCTGAACCAGTGGAAGTCCCCGACCTGGCCCGAGGTGGAGCTGATCTTGATTGCCTTTTCGACGGCGGCGCGGTTCAGTACCGGCTCGCTGAAGGTGAGCTGGAGCGGCTGCGCGACCCCGACCTTCATGCCGTCCAGCGGATAGATGGCAGCGTCCGCCTCGTTGGCGGTGGTCACCGTGGTGAAGCTGCGGGTGTTCTCGGTTGATCGTCCCGCGCCGTCAACCACTGAGTAGCTGTAGCTGTAGCGGGTGTTGAATTCCAGCGGCCCGGTGGCGGCCCAGCTGGATCCGTCGGCGCTGAGCTTCCCGTCCACGGACTGGCCCGTCTCGCTTGTCAGGGCCGCCCGCTCAATCCGGCCGTTGCCCACCTTCAGGGTGACCGGGGCGGCCGGGTTGACCTGGACGGCGGCGTCGGCGGGCGCGGCGGCGAGCTGGAGCGGGGGCACCACCGGGAAGGCCAGGCCTTGGGTCGATCGCTCCGGCGATCCTGCTTCGGAGGCAAAGGAGGCGTGCGCCAGGGGTCCTGCCGCGGCGAAGACTCCGCCGCCGGCTGCCAGGGCGCATACGGCTGCCAGCACGGCGGCTTTCCGGCCGGTGCTCCAGCTTTTCGGGGCGATCACAATACTCGGGTCCTTCCAGACGTTACCTTGAAAGCATATGTGAATTTCTGGTGCGGCCCGCCGTTGCCAGCGCCACGATACGGTCACAAAAGGGGCCCCGGACGCTAAGTCCAGGGCCCCTTTTGCTCGCAGTGTCGCGCTTAGTAGCGGTAGTGCTCCGGCTTGTACGGGCCGGCGACGTCGAGGTCCAGGTAGGCAGCCTGTTCCTTGGTCAGCTCGGTCAGTTGCACGCCGAGGGCGCCAAGGTGCAGCCGGGCCACCTTCTCGTCGAGGATCTTCGGCAGCACGTAAACCTGCTTTTCGTACTCGCGCTCACCTTCCGGCTGGCCCGCCTTGGTGAACAGTTCGATCTGCGCGATGGTCTGGTTGGCGAAGGAGTTGCTCATCACGAAGGAGGGGTGCCCAGTCGCGTTGCCGAGGTTCAGCAGCCGGCCCTCGGACAGGACGATGATGGAGCGCTCTTCCGCGGTCCCGGCATCGAAGACCCACTCGTGCACCTGCGGCTTGATCTCGACCTTCTTGATGCCGGGGATCCGGGCGAGCCCGGCCATGTCAATCTCGTTGTCGAAGTGGCCGATGTTGCCCACGATCGCCTTGTCGCGCATCCCGGCCATGTGCTCGGCCATGATGACGTCCTTGTTGCCCGTGGTGGTGATGAAGATGTGGCCTTCAGCCAGCACGCTCTCGAGCGTGGCCACCTGGTAGCCGTCCATCGCCGCCTGCAGCGCGCAGATCGGGTCGATTTCGGTGACGATCACGCGCGAGCCCTGGCCCCGGAACGCCTCCGCGGCGCCCTTGCCGACGTCGCCGTACCCGCATACGACGGCGACCTTGCCGCCCATCAGCACATCGGTGGCGCGGTTGATGCCGTCCGGCAGCGAGTGGCGGATGCCGTACTTGTTGTCGAACTTGCTCTTGGTGACGGAGTCGTTGACGTTGATCGCCGGGAACAACAGCTTGCCCTGCTCGGCGAGCTGGTAGAGACGGTGGACGCCTGTGGTGGTCTCCTCGGTTACGCCGAGCAGGCGCGAGCCGATCCGGGTCCACTTCTGCGGGTCCTTCTGCAGCGAGGCGCGCAGCACCTCGAGGAAGACGCGGCCCTCCTCGGACTCATCGTCGCCTGCCGCCGGCACGGCGCCCAGGGCCTCGAATTCCGCGCCCTTGTGCACCAGCATGGTGGCGTCGCCGCCGTCGTCGAGGATCATGTTCGGGCCCAGGTCCGGGTTGCTGTCCGCACCGGGCCAGGTCAGGATCTGCTCGGCCGTCCACCAGTATTCCTCGAGCGTCTCGCCCTTCCAGGCGAACACCGGAACGCCCTGCGGGTCCTCGACGGTGCCCTGGCCGACCACGACGGCGGCTGCGGCCTCATTCTGGGTGGAGAAGATGTTGCAGGAAGCCCAGCGGACCTCGGCGCCGAGGGCGGTGAGGGTCTCGATCAGCACGGCCGTCTGCACCGTCATGTGCAGGGAGCCGGCGATCCGGGCACCCTTGAGTGGCTGGCTCGCGCCGAACTCCTCGCGCAGGGACATCAGCCCGGGCATCTCGTGCTCTGCGAGGCGGATCTGGTGCCGGCCGGCCTCGGCCAGCGAAATGTCGGCAATTTTATAGTCGAAAGTCATGGGGATCCTTTGGGGTAGCCGGAATATAGCTGAAGGGACTGCAAGTGGTTCGGCGCCGGGGCGCCCTCCGATGGGTCGGCTGCGCTTGTTCCGTCCGCCGCCCGCACCGGAGGGCGGGGCTACTCTGCGGCGTGGCGGGGCGCGCCGTCGTGACGGCCGCCGTCGTGCTGATCGGAGGAGGCGGCGGTGGCCGCGGCCAGCAGCTCCGGCGGCAGCAGCAGCGGGATGCCGTCCTCGATCGTGTAGCGCAGCTTCTGCCCGTTCGAGTCGGGCGACGCGGCGACGAGCTCTTCGCCCTCCTGCACCAGGGCTGAGCCGGTCACGGGGCAGCGCAGGACAGACAACAGTTCGGGACTGATCAGTGGCATGGTGAAGGCTCCCTGGGGGCGACGCCGCTGGCGCCGGTGGCGTACGGAAATTTCAGTTCCCAGCCTACCGCCAGTTCGCGGCTCAGGAGGGTTCGCGCAGGACGCGCAGGTGCCCGCGGCGCGTACCGTCGGCGGCGGCCGGGGCTTCGAGGGCCGGATGCGCGGCACGCTGGCCCTGGGCGGGCTCTGCGGCTGCGGGCCGGGCTGCGGCCTCGCGGACCGCATGGGCAAGGGCCAGCAGGTCATCGGGCCCGGGACCGGCCGGAGTGGCCGGCATCGCGAGCCTCAGGACTTCCCAGCCCCGCGGCACGGTCAGGGTGCCGGCGTGTTGTTCGCAAAGGTCGTAGCAGTGCGGCTCGGCGTAGGTGGCCAGCGGGCCGAGCACCGCGGTGGAGTCGGCATACACGTACGTCAAAGTAGCCACCGCCGAATTGCGGCAGGCTGACCTTGAACACTGACGAATTGCACCCACGACATCACAGACTACTCCCCCACCTGCCCGCTCCCGCGCATTGAAACGCCCGTCCGGCCCCGGGACGCTGCGCCCAGGGCGGCCGACGGCGTCGGGCGGGCTCCGACGGCGGGTCGCGGCGGCCGCCATATCGCAGAAATCAGGCGCCGGGTTTAGAGTCAAGATATGCAGTCATCGCACCATGATCCCGGCTTTACGGTCCGGTTGGCTGACCCCGGCGACGGCGGCGCCGCCAAGGGGAAGAGCTTCCGGCAACGCCGCAGGAACCGGCACGGCCGCGGCCTGCGCGGCGAGCTGATGCTCCCGACGCTGCCCGGCTACCGGACACGTTCGGACCGCTTCGATGACTTTGTCCTGGATTCGGCCCAGCGCCTGCACGATATCTGGGGCAAGCCGCTGGACGGGGTCCGTTTTGCGGTCGAGGAAATCCCGCCCGGACTCGAGAAACTCGTAGCCGACGGCACCCCGGCGCCGATGGGCTCCTACACACCGGCGACGGCGGAGGAGGGCCCCGTGATCACACTTTACCGGAGGGTTGTCGAGCAGGCCTGCGGCAGCCGCGACGAACTCCAGGACCTCGTGCATGACGTGGTGGTGGAGCGTACCGCGGAGATGCTCGGCGTCCCGCCCGAGTCGCTGGACCCGGTGTACCGCCGCCGCTATTAGGCCGCCGTTGCTGGGCGCCGGCCGTCGCGGTTAGTACCCGAGGGTGACCGGGATCTGTTCCTGGCCGGCCGCCCCGGGGAGGACCGGGATGCTGGCGATGTCGGACCTGCCGCCCTGCTGCAGCATGACGGCCCCGTAGGCCGCATCCCCCGCCGCCGAGACCAGGTACCCCACCAGCGGCGAGCCACCCACGTCCCCGGGAATTCTGACGGAGGCGGTGGTTCCGCCGGCAATGTCCATTGTGGCCGCGGCCCGGACCTTGCCGTCGGCAGTGATCGGCGTGTACGAAATCTTGGCGCGGCCTTCCGGCGCGCCGAACATCAGGAACCGCTCGCCCGTCCGGGGCACCGGAACGACGTGCTGGCTTCCGAGCCTCGCCGAAGACGGCGCCCAGGCCAAATCGGCGGCTTCATCGGCCTTGAGCCCACGGGTGACCCGGGCCGCGGCGGCGAAGGAAACGTCCGAGCTGGCCGCCACCGTGTAGTGCCCCGCCGGGACGCCCGCCAGGGAGACCTCGGTGACGGCGCCCGACTTGGCGGTGACTACGCCGCCGCCGGGCAGGGCCTTTTGGCCGTCGCGCCCGAATAGTTTCACTTCCACCACGGCGTCCGCGGCGCCGGGGACGGTGATCTGCAGGGCAGGTTTGGCGTCGGCAAAGCCGGTTTTGGCGGCCAGCGCCGCCAGGGCGTCCGGGTTCTGGATATCAATGCCGGAGATGACCTGGCGGGTCGCGGGGGCCGTTCCCGGCGAAATGAAATCCACCCCGCCGGGGGTCAGCCCGCGCAGCACGCTTTGCTGGATGACGGCTGCGACGGGGCCGCCGGTGCTGCGCACCCGCACGCTCAGCTGGTCCTGCCCGGGCGCCAGGCCGGCC
Organism: Arthrobacter sp. 05L428; assembly: GCF_056397665.1. NCBI lineage: Bacteria > Bacillati > Actinomycetota > Actinomycetes > Micrococcales > Micrococcaceae > Arthrobacter > Arthrobacter sp. 05L428. Next base: position 102,723 of record NZ_JBFTNW010000005.1, read on the forward strand.
AGGATGATGGACCGGGTGCTGCCCGGCGCGACCAGCAGCCCGCGGCTGCCGGGGGCCTGGATGGGGCCTTTGGCGCCGAAGAGATCCAGGCTGACGGTAGCCGGCGTCCCGGAGGCGTTGTTGAGGTTCAGCACGGCGGTCCGTCCGAGGGCGGTGTTCGCCCCGACCAGCCACAGGTCGTTGGCCGGACGCTGGCAGGCGGCGGCAGCCGTGCCGCGCAGATCCCCGTCCGTGGCCGTGTAGCTCATCACGGCCCCGGCAGAGGGCTGCTGGTTTCCCTGGGCATCCGCGCTGAGCACACTGACGCCGTCGACAGCGCGCTGCGGCACCACGCCGGCCCGCAGCGCCGAAGGGTCGCCCGGGGCGGGGCTTGCGGCAGGCCCCGCGGTGGCAGGGGTGGCCTTGGCAAGTTCCACCAGCCGGCTGCCGGCCAGCGCGGCGAGCCGGCTTCCGGGAAGTGCGCCGGTGCTGGAGCTGATGACGACGGCGTTGACCGCGCTCTTGGCGGTCGCCGATTCCGGACTGAACTGCGGGTCGGTGCCGACGGGCGTGCCTTCGAGCAGCCGTGCAGGTCCGGGGCAGATGCCCACGCTGCTGCCGGCCGGAACCGCGGCCAGCGGCGCCTCCAGCGGCCGGCTGCCGGTGACCTGCGGGGTGAGTGCGGCTGCCGCGACCAGCCCGCCGCCGGCGGCGACGAGCACTGCGGCGGAGAGAACTCCGCCGACGGCCCCCGAGAGGCTCTTCAGCCGGGCCAACGCGGTAACCCCGGTGTGGGCCGTGTCCGGCTGGGCGCCGCGTGCGCTTCTGTCCCGCCGGCTCCCAACCGCCGGTGTCTGGGGCTGCTTGGCCGGTTCGGGCCGTTCCGGAGGCGTTGGGGCCCCATGGTTGTCATGCATGCTGATGTTCCTTACGCAGGGAGCCTTCGTCCCTGGAGAGCCCGGTGTTCGGGCGGCGGGCAGGCATCGGAATGGCCAGCAGGATTGTCAGGCCGATCACGACGGCCTGGACGATTCCGGTCCAGAGGGCCCACGGGTTTTCGTAGCGGATGCTGAGCTGGCCGCCCTGGGCCGGCAGGGTAAACGCCTGCGCCCAGTCGGCGGTGGTGGCGGTCAGGCGCCGGCCATCGAGCCAGGCGCTCCAGCCCGGATCGGCGCGGTCGGCGAGGACCACCAGCCGGCCTTCGGGCCCGGCAGGCACGGCCGCGTCGGCGCCGACCACCCCGGCGGGCAGCAGCCCGACGGTGGTGCCGGCAGCGTTGACGACGCGCACGCGGTGCGCGACGTCGGCGGCCTTGGCAGCCGTCTCGTTCAGCGGGCTGATCCGCCACAACCAGCCGACGTCGGTCTGGCCGACGGCCACGAGGCCGGGAACGGCGTCCATCCGGCTGGCCGTCAGTTCCGCCGAGCTGTCGCTGGCCTCCAGGACGACGAACCCGACGCCGAGCTGCTCGAGCTGCCGGCGGGGGTCCACGCCCTGGCCGGCGGCAATCGTGGCGACCACGCTGCGCAGGGAAGCCGCGACGGCGTCGTCGTCCCGGACCGTTTCCTTGCCCGGCTCGCCCATCACCTGACGGGCGGAGGCCACGGCGGACAGCTCGTCCAGCCTGGTACCGTCGCCCCGCATGAGCGCGGCCGCGAACGTTCCGTCCTCCTTGGCGGAGAGGACCAGGGTCCGGGTCTGTTCCGGTCCCTCGCCGCGGTCGATGGCCGTCGCCGGGAGCGTGCGGGCCTTGCTGGCCTGGACCAGCCGGCGGGTGCCGAGCGCACCATTGCCATGGTCAGCGTTGGTGTCCGCATCCGCCCCCGCGATGCTGCCGGCGGCGGCATCTGACGCGTCCCCGCCCGGGGCGGCCGCGGCGGCCGGAGGCGGGTCGGACTGCAGCACGTTGTGCGCGGCCCACGCGGCGAGCCCGGCCAGGGGCCCGGCGAGCAGGAGCACCGTTGCGGCGACGGCGGTGCCCCGGATGAGGATTTTGCGAACCAAAAACGCCCGGCCCGGCGCGGCCGTAGCGGTCGCGTCTGCGGCGTCGAGGACGGCTTCGGCGCCGAGCAGCGCCGCCCCCAGCAGCGCGAACGCCGCCGCCGATACCGTCGGCCCGGTGAAAGGGGAGACCAGAACGTCGGCGCTGGCGCCGGTGGCGACGTGCCCGGCCAGCCAGCCGCCCGCCAGCATCAGCACGGCGGCGGCCCAGAAACTGCGGGCCAGCCGCGGCCGCCGGCCCGTGCCGCGCCGGCCCGGGAGGAACAGCGCGGTGAGGGCCAGCAGCAGGAGGGGCAGGCCGAGCAGCAGTGCCAGCAGCAGCGCCCACGGCACGGCCCCCGGCCCGAAGACCGTCAGTCCGGCCAGGCCGGCGCCGGACTCGAACCGCAGCGGCTGCCCCAGCGCCTGCTGCCAGAGCGGCGCGGCATCGAAGCCCAGCGGCAGGCCCGGGTCGGCCAGCAGGGCCCGCGGCCGGTCCAGGGCAGAGAGGGCAAAGGGAAGGAACAGGGCAAGGCTGGGAAGCAGCGACCACCAGACGGTCCGCCCACGGCCTCGCAGCAGCACGCCGCACAGTATGACGACGGTGAAGGAGGGCAGCAGCAGCGACGGCGCCGCCGCGGTAACGACTGCCAGCGCCAGTCCCGCCGCGGCCGCCGCGGTCCAGGACGGCGTGCCGTTGATTCCGGGCTTGACGGGAGGCGCCTCGGTGAAGCGCCGCTCGCCCGGCGCGGGGACGGCGTAGCGTCCGCGGCCCGGCACGGAGCCGGTGGCGCGGAGCAGGGCCAGGACTAGCAACGGCATCATCACGTGCGCAATGAGCGCGCCGAGGCGGCCCTGGTTGAGTGCCACCTGGAGGGCGGGAGCGCCGGCCCAGATGAGCGCGGCAACAAGACGCAGCCTGCGCCGGCGCGTCAGGGCGCCGGCGGCGAACCAGGCCCCCAGCGCGGACAACGGCATGGCCAGCACCAGCAGCCAGGCCACGGCGCCGTTGGTGTTGCCGGCGCCAATGACGCCCAGCCCCCAGAGCACGTAGCCGAACGGGTCGCCGTGGCCCGGCAGGCCGGCACCGAGGGCAATCCACCAGCCAGAGGCATGGTTCCAGATGTCGCCGAGGCGGGCCGAGACCGGGATCAGCGCCCCGCCGGTGACGGCGTCGGCGCGGAACAGGCTCAGCAGGCCGATCAGGGAGGCTGCGGCGGTGAGCAGCAGCGCCAGCAGGGCGCCGTTTCCCGCCCAGCCGCGCCCGGTGGTGTCCAGGGCGGCGAAGTCGTCGGCGGAATCACCGCTGGGCTGTTCGGCCAGCGGGTCGTGCCTGGACGACGCCTCGGTATCGTCGGATCCGAGCGCCTCCATCAGCGAACGCCGGTGCGCCCAGACCTCGCGCCGCGGCGTCTGCAGCCCCTTGATGACGGAGCGGCGGATGCGCCGTGTGCGGGCCGCGTTGCGCCGGCCGCGGTACACGGCCGCGGGCCTCCCGAGGGCGCCAAGGGTTGCCAGCAGCTGGGAGAATCCGTGGCCGGGGTCCTTGACGGCGATGCTGAGGACAAGTTTGAAGAGGCTGCCCAGCAGGGCGCCGACGGCGTGCAGCGAAACCTTCCAGGCCGAGGCGTGCTTGAGCCGCAGGTGGACCTGGGCCTTGCGGGCCGCCGTCGCGTTGCCCTGGGCGTGCGGCCGGTGCGACACGTGGAAGATCCGGGCGCTCGGGACCACCACTACGCGGTGGCCGGCGAGCCGGTTGCGCCAGCAGAAGTCGACGTCGTCGCCGCTGCCCGGAAGGGCAGGGTCGAAGCCGCGGAGCTCCTCCCAGACGTCGCGGCGCACCAGCATGCCGGCCGAGTTGACGGCGAAGGTGTCGCTGCGGCCGTCGTACTGGCCCTGGTCGAGTTCGTCGGCTTCGATGAGCGTCAGGCGCTCGGCCCAGCGGCTGGTGGAAAGTCCGACGTCGATCAGCCGTCGGCCGGCGTGCCAGTCCAGCTGCTTGCAGCCGGCCACGGTGACCGATGGCGCCCGCTCCACGGCGTGCAGGAGCTCGGCGAGGGCCTCGGGAGCCGGCGCGGCGTCGTCGTGCAGCAACCAGATCCATTCGGAGGCGGCGTGCCCGGCGTCCCCGCGCCAGGGCGCGAGCGCCTTCAGTCCGGCCTGGACGGCACCGCCCATACCGGTCCTGGCTTGGTCGAAGACGGTGACGCTGGCTTTGCCGAGCGCCTGCTCAAGCAGTGCCGCCGAGTGGTCGCGTGATCCGGTGTCGATCCCGATGGCTGCATCCGCTGGACGGGTCTGCGCCGCCAATGCCGCCAGGGTCCTGGGGAGATAGTCACCGCCATTGTGGGCTACCACAACGGCGGTGACTCGTACTTCTTGAAGAATTAGACTGCCCGCTTCCTAAGCCGGCGGCGTTCCCGCTCGGAGAGGCCGCCCCAGATGCCGAAGCGCTCGTCGTTGGACAAGGCGTACTCCAGGCACTGTGAGCGTACATTGCATGCACCGCACACCTTCTTGGCGTCGCGGGTGGAGCCTCCCTTTTCAGGGAAGAAGGCCTCCGGGTCGGTCTGCGCGCAGAGTGCGTCTGTCTGCCATCCGAGCTCGCCTTCGTCATCGAAGTCCTGCCGGGACGGCAACCCGATCCACACCGGCTGGGCGGTGGTTCCGGAGTGCAGGGTCTGCAGTTCCATTGGCGGGTCGAGCGGATCATTGTCCTGCTCCGGATTCCCCGCCAGAAGTGCTTCATGGGCTGCGAGGAAGGCCGTGGCCTGGTCCTGCAGCGAATCCTGGGTGTGTTCGTTGTACCGCTCCGCGGCGTCCGGATCGGCCGGGTCGACGTACCAGTCACTCGGCACCCCGCGTGAACGGTATTTTGCCGTCGCCTGGCCGGCGACAACTTCATCTTCATGGATACGCTCTGCAAGCCCCATTGGCGTTCCCTCTCTGATTTTGCAGCCTTTGCCTGACCCTCGGACACTCGGTTGTGTGCCGCCTGATGCGCATTGGCTTTCGATACCTAATTACACGCGTGTAAGTATCCGGGAGTCAAGCCGCAGCGGAGATAATAATCAATTCCCGTCAGAATGCCGGGGCACGCCACGCCCGGGAGTTTTCGCGCTCCGTCCGCCCGCTGGCAAGGAATTGACAGCCTGCTGACCACTTTCTTGTGCTTTTTCTGCGATTCTCCTGCGTTTACGCTGATTTTCCGGCGCCGCCCTCCACCGCCCTGCCGCCCTCCGGGACGGGTCCCCGTTCCGGCTGTGACCGAGATCACGCCCCGCCGCCGTGGCAAGATGAGGGCATGAGCATCCCGGCAATCGAACTGATGACAGCCTTGCGATCCGGCCAGTCGACCTCGCCCCGGTTGACCTGGTACGGGCCCGACGCCGAACGCGTGGAACTCTCCGGCCGGGTGCTGGACAACTGGGTGGCCAAGACCAGCAATCTCTTGCAGGACGAGTTGGACGCCGAGCCGGGAACGCGGTTGAGACTGGATCTGCCGGCGCACTGGAAATCCGTGGTGCTCGCGCTGGCCGCCTGGCAGCTCGGCATGGAGGTGGTGCTCGACGCCGCGGAAGCCGAGCTGCTCGCCACCGCGGATCCGGGGCCGGCGGCCGCGGAAGGTGCGTTCGACGCCGTCGTGGCGGTCGCGCTGCCGGCGCTGGCGATGCGCTGGCTGGGCGAGTTGCCTTCCGGCGTCGTGGACTACGCCGCCGAGGTGCGCTCCCATGGCGACTTCTTCATGCCGCACGTGGACCCGGAAGCCGGCCGCCGGGCCGTGCAGGGTGCTGCGGGCGGGGCGTACAGCCACGCCGAGCTGCTGCAGGGTTTTGCCGCCCCGGCGAAGGCCCCTGCGGCGGAGTCCGCGGAGGGCGGGGAGCGGTTGCTGGTCCGGGGCGCCGAGGGCCTCGAATCGGTCCTGGCGCAGTCCCTCGGGGCGTGGCAGCGCGATGGTTCCGTGGTGCTGGTGCACCCGGACGTTGCGGTGACCGACCGGCTGCTCAGTGACGAGCGCGTCAGCCGGAGCTGACCCGGGCCGGCCTTGTCAGCGGAGGGACCGGATCAGCGGTGGTCGGGTTCGGCTCCGGGAACGTCCGGGTCCTGGAGGCCCTGCCCGGGAACCCTGACGGCGTCCTGGCCGTGCGGGTGCCGCTCGATGATTTCGTGGTCGTGCGAGAACTCCGGCTCGTCGTCGAGTTCCTTGTTGAAAACCAGGAAGCGGTAGGCGAAGAACCGCACCACCGTGGCGACGAGGATGCCGACGATGCCGGCGGAGAAAAGCATGTTCTTGTCCGTGATGCCCATGCCGTACTTGGCGAGGGCGGTGAGGCCGGTGGAGATGCCGATGCCAATGCCGTTGATGAGGACGAACATGGCGAATTCACGCAGCACGTTTTCCTGGCGCCGGTGGCGGAAGGTCCAGAAGCGGTTCGCGATCCAGGAGAAGATCGTGGCGACCGTTGCGCCGACGAAGCGGGCCTTCGCCTCACTGTCGGACATGGCGCCGTGCATCAGGTAGTACGTCAGGCCGTTGTCGATGATGAAGGCGACACCGCCGACGGCGCCGAACTTGGCCACTTCGCGCCAGAAGAGCGAGGCAAGCCCACGCGCACGATCTGCAAGTGTGTTAATCATGACCCTCCATGGCCGTTTGAATCTGGTGGAATCTGGCGGCCACATGGCCAACGGCCCATTTTAGCGCCGTTTCCCGGGTGTGCGCCCCCAGCCGGCCCCAATCCGCGGCGGCGCCCGGCAAACCGCGCCGAAAATGCCGCTGTTTAGAGGGCTGTTTGGGCGGCCCGGGCGTGCGAAGGCCGGTTCCGCGCAGGTGTTCGGTAGGCTGGGAGATGTGACTTTTCCTGTAATCGGTGTGGTTGGCGGCGGCCAGCTTGCCCGCATGATGGCCCCTGCCGCGACAGCCCTCGGCTTCGAACTCCGTGTCCTCGCCGAGGCTGAGGACGTCTCCGCCGTCGCGGCCGTGGCCAAGGCCCCGGTCGGCGACTACACGGACCTTGACCACCTGCTGGAGTTCTCCCGCGGCCTGGACGTGCTGACCTTTGACCATGAGCATGTCCCCACCGGGCACCTGCGCGCCCTGATCGAGGCCGGCGTCAACGTCCACCCGGGCCCGGATGCCCTCGTCAACGCCCAGGACAAGCTGGTGATGCGCGCAGCGATCGACCGGCTGGAGCTTCCCAACCCGCGCTGGGCCGCCGTGGCGGACGTGCAGGATCTGGTTGCCTTCGGGGACGACGCCGGCTGGCCGGTGGTGCTCAAGACGCCGCGGGGCGGCTACGACGGCAAGGGCGTGCGGATCGTCGCCTCCGCCGACGAAGCCGCGGACGCGGCCGACTGGTTCGAGGCGATGAGCCCGCTGCTGGCCGAGGCCAAAGTGGAGTTCAGCCGTGAACTCTCGGCCATGGTTGCGCGGACGCCCGACGGCGAATCCCGGGCCTGGCCGGTGGTCCACACCGTCCAGGTCGACGGCGTCTGCGACGAAGTCATCGCCCCCGCCCTGGACATCCCGCTGGAGGTTGCCGCCGCGGCCGAGGACGCCGCCGTCCGGATCGCCAACGAGCTCGGCGTCACCGGCGTCATGGCCGTGGAGATGTTCGAAACCCCCGGGGTCGGCGCCGGCTTCCTGATCAATGAACTCGCCATGCGTCCGCACAACACCGGCCACTGGACGCAGGACGGCTCGGTCACGAGCCAGTTCGAACAGCACCTGCGCGCCATCCTGAACCTGCCGCTGGGAGCCACCGACCTGCTGGGACCTGTGGTGGTCATGAAGAATTTCCTCGGCGGCGCGAACCAGAACCTGTTCTCCGCCTACCCCGCGGCCCTCGCGAGTGAGCCGGCCGCCAAAGTCCACTGCTACGGCAAGGCCGTGCGGCCTGGCCGGAAAATCGGGCACGTCAATCTGGTCGGGGCCTCTGCCGCCGACGTCGACTCCGTCCGGCAGCGGGCCGCGACTGTCGCCAACATCATCCGGGACGGACGGGCGCATGCCGCCGCCCCGGGGAACCCCGAGGAGAACGCGTGAACGCCAGCACCGAAGCACAAGACTCCATTTCCCGGAACTCCAACAACGGGGCCGCCCCGATTGTGGGCCTCGTGATGGGGTCCGACTCCGACTGGCCCGTGATGGAGGCCGCCGCCGAGGCGCTGGCCGAATTCGGTATCCCCTTCGAAGCCGACGTCGTCTCCGCCCACCGCATGCCCACCGAGATGATCCGCTACGGGCAGACCGCGCATGAACGCGGCCTGCGCGTGATCATCGCCGGCGCCGGCGGCGCAGCACACCTCCCCGGCATGCTCGCCTCCGTGACTCCCCTGCCCGTGATTGGCGTGCCCGTGCCGCTGAAGACCCTGGACGGGATGGACTCGCTGCTGTCCATCGTTCAGATGCCCGCCGGTGTGCCGGTGGCCACGGTCTCGATCGCCGGCGCCCGCAACGCCGGGTTGCTCGCGGTCCGGATGCTGGCCTCGGGCACGGATGCCCTCGCGGACCAGCTGCGGTCCGAACTGGTGCAGTTTGCCCAGGAACTCAACGACGCCGCCACCCGGAAGGGTGCGAACCTGCGCAGCAAGGTGGCCGAAGTCTTCTCGGACGAAAACAGCGTCACGCGGGGCGGCCGGTAGGGGTCCAGCACATGAGCCAAGGTTTCGCCGCTGCGCGGGAAAAGTCGCAGCCGCCACGGAGTGCCCTGACGGACCCGGTCCGCTACCCCTCCGGAGCGGCGTCGCCGGTCCTGGCCAAGCGCGCCTTCCTGCTGATCCTGATGACGCTGCTGGTCCCCGGCAGCGCCCAGACCGTCGCGGGCAACCGCCGGCTGGGGCGGTTCGCGCTCCGCGTCACCCTGACCGCATGGGCCCTGGTCATCGCGGCCCTGGTCCTGCTGGTGGTGTCCCGCCCGACGCTGATCAACTTCATCGCCAATCCCGCCACCTCGCTGGTGCTGGTCATCGTGCTTGCGCTGCTCGCCCTCGGCTGGGCGGCCCTGTTCCTGAATACGCTGCGCCTGGTCCGCCCGGTGCTGCTTGAGACCGGGACGCGCACCGCCGTCGTCGCCACCTTGATGCTGGCCATGCTGCTCAGCAGCGGCAGCCTGGGCTACGCGGCGTACCTGCTGAACGTCGGCCGGGACGCGATCGGCACGATCTTCGCCAACGGCCCGGCCATGGAGCCGTCCGAGGGCCGCTACAACTTCCTGATGATGGGCGGCGACGCCGGGGCGGACCGCACCGGCCGCCGCCCGGACAGCCTGTCCGTGATCAGCGTGGACGCCAAGACCGGCAAGGCGGCGATCATCTCCATCCCCCGCAACCTCCAGAACGCGCAGTTCAGCGAGCGCTCCCCGATGCGGAAGATCTACCCGGACGGCTACGACTGCGGCAATGAGTGCCTCATCAACGCCATCAACACCGAGGTCACCAACAAGTACAAGGATCTTTACCCCGGCGTGCAGGACCCGGGCGCCCAAGCCACCCTCGAGGCGGTTTCCGGCACCCTCGGTATCAAGGTCCAGGCCTATGTGCTGGTGGACATGGACGGCTTCGCCAAACTCATCGACGCCATGGGCGGCATCCGGATCAAGGCCGGCGGGTGGGTCCCGATCAGCGGCCCCACCATCGACGAAGCCAACGGAATCCACGGCATGCCGCTGGGCTGGATCCCGGCCGGCGACAACAAGCTCGACGGATATCACGCCCTCTGGTACGGCCGCTCCCGCGAATTCGTGGACGATTACGCCCGGATCGCCCGCCAGCAGTGCGTCCAGCAGGCGATGCTCAAGCAGATGGATCCCGCGACGCTGCTCGCCAAATTCGAGGGGATCGTCAAGGCGGGCACCAAGGTGGTCGACTCCAACATTTCCGCCAGCCAGCTCGGCAGTTTCGTGGACCTCGCGATGAAGTCCAAGGGGCAGCCCGTAAGCCGGCTGACGATCGGGCCGCCAGACTTCGACGCCTCCTTCTCCACGGTGCCGGACTTCAACAAGATCCACCAGGCGGTGGACAAGTTGCTCGGCCCCGCTCCCGCGGCCGGGGCAGCCGACGACTCCATCCGCCAGCCTGCCCTGGTGCCCGGACCGCTCTCCGCGGCCGGAGCGCTCTCCGCCACCGAGCCTTCGCCGTCGCCGTCGTCGTCGGACTTCACCCCCGTGACCACGACGCCGGAGGGCGAGCCGATCACGGAGAAAATGCTCAACGACTTCAAACGCAACGGCGATGAGCAGTCCATCCGCAACCTGGTAGCCACCAACGGCCAGTGCGCGCCACTCTAGGTCCGGACGGTTGTTCCGTCCCTCCAGCAGGTTCCAACCAACAGCTCGCCATGAGCAGATAGGTATTCCGTGTACGAACTTGAGAACGTCCTCCGGCCCTACGCCTGGGGGTCGACCACCGCGATCGCCGGTCTGCTCGGCCGGCCGGCCTCCGGCGGCCCGGAGGCCGAGCTCTGGATTGGCGCCCACCCGGACTCCCCGTCGCTGGCAGTCACCGCAGCAGCCGCCGACGGCGACGGCGACGGCGGCCGGCTGGCCCTGGACGAGCTGATCGCCAGCGACCCGGAGCACCATCTGGGCGGCGACAGCGTGGCCCGCTTCGGTCCCCGGCTGCCGTTCCTGCTCAAGGTTCTTGCCGCCGAACGCCCGCTGTCCCTGCAGGTGCATCCGACGCTGGAGCAGGCGCGGGCCGGGTTCGCCCGCGAGGAGGCTGCCGGCGTCGACCGGGCCGCCACGGAGCGGAACTACAAGGACGACAACCACAAGCCGGAGATGATTTTCGCCCTGACGCCGTTCGAGGCCCTCTGCGGGTTCCGGCCGGCGGCAGAGTCGCGGGCCGTGTTCCTGCACCTGGTGCAGTGCCTTGAGGTCGCGGGCCTGGACGTCCCGGCCCTGCTCCCCCGGCTGCTTGAAGACCTGGCCCGGTCCGACGAACCGGCGGCCCTTAGGGCAGCCTTCGAGCGGCTGATCGCCGGCGGCGAGGACGTCGCCGCCGCGACGGCCGCCGTCGTCGCCGCGCTGGTCTCCGGCGCGCCCATGGCATCGCACGGGGCGGAGCTGACCACGGTGGTGAACCTCAACCAGGACTACCCCGGGGATCCCGGCGTGCTGATCTCGCTGCTGCTGAACCGGATTTCCCTCGCCCCCGGCGAGGCCGTGTATCTGCCCGCCGGCAATGTGCACGCGTACCTGCACGGGCTCGGCATCGAGGTGATGGCGTCCTCGGACAACGTGCTGCGCGGCGGGCTGACACCGAAATTCGTGGACGTGCCGGAACTGCTGAAGACGATCGCCTTCGAGGCCGTCGGCGTGCCGGCGCTCAGCGCGGAGACGACGATGCTCGGCCAGGAGATCTATCGGCCGCCGTTCCAGGAATTCGCGCTGCAGCGGGTGGAACTGCGCCCCGGCGCGGAACCCGTGCCGCTGGCGCAGGCCGGCGCCGCGGTCATCATCGTGGTGTCCGGCGCAATCCTGCTGGACTCCCCCAAGGGCGATCTGCAGCTGGAGCGGGGCGCTTCGGCATTCCTCCCGGCCGCCGAGGCGCCGGTCAACGTGCACCCCGTCGCGGGTGCCACCGGGCCCGCCGTGGCCTTTGCCGTCTCTACCGGAATGAAGGCCTGAACCGTGGATTACTTCCTGCAGGGCCCGCACTGGGCCGACGTCCAGCGCGCCCTGGGCCGCACCGTGCACGAGCAGGCTGGGGAGGGCTGGCGTTTCCTCGCCGTCGAGGAACGCAACCCAGCCGGGAAGGTGCTGTACGTGCCGTACGGGCCGCTGGCCGAGTCCCTAGCCGCCTTCGACGCCGCGCTGGAGTCCCTGACGGCGCTGGCGCAACGGTGCGGGGCGGTGTGCATCCGGCTGGAACCGGTCAGCGCCGGGTTCGCGGCCGCCGACGCCGGCACCGTGCTGCGCAGCCGCGGCCTGCGGCCCGCGCCGGCGAACCTGCAGCCCGAACTGAGCTGGATCGTGGACCTGGACCGCGACTTCAAGGACGTCCTGGCGGACATGAAGCCGGTCAACCGCAACCTGTACCGCAACATCCATAAGAAGGGTGTGACCTTCCGGTCCAGCCAGGATCCCGCGGAGATTTCCGTGCTGCTGGACTTCCTGCACCTGACCGCCGCACGCAACGGCTTCAAGCCGCAAAGTGACGAGTACCTGACCCAGGTTGCACGTTCGCTGATGCCGGCCGGCGCCGCCACGCTCTTCATCGCCGAACTCGAGGGCAAGCCGATCGCTGCGGCCGTGGCCTACGACTCCGCGGACACCCGCACCTATGCGCACGCCGCCCTGGATGACACGCACCGGAAGCTCAGCGCGGGTATTCCGCTGCTGGTCACGCTGATGGCCGATGCCAAGGACAAGGGCCTGGCGCACGTGGACCTCTGGGGCGTGGCCCCCGCGGACCAGCCCGACCATAAGTGGGCCGGATTCACGGCGTTCAAGAAATCCTTCGGCGGCCGTGAAATCGCGTACCCCGGAACCTGGGACATGCCGGTGAAGAAGGTCCGCTACGGCGCGTACCAGCTCGCCCGCAAGGCCGCCCAGCTCCTCAAGGGCCTGCGCGCCAGGCTCAATAAGTAGCGCTAGCTTCCGGCCGAAACCGCGCGTTTCTGCGCCTCGTAGGCGCTGGCGACCATCTCCTCAACAGAGTGGCGCATCTTCCAGTCAAGGTCTCGGCCGGCCAGGGTCCCGTCGGCGACGATCCGGTCGGGATCCCCGGGCCGGCGCGGCCCGATCTCCGGCTCGAAGTCGATGCCGGTCACTTGAGCCATGGCCGTCATGATCTGCCGGACCGACAGGCCGTCGCCGGATCCGAGGTTGTAGACACGCTCCAGTGTCCGGCCAGCAGCGAGGGCCTGGGCCGCGGCCACGTGGGACGACGCGAGGTCGGCGACGTGGACGTAGTCGCGCACGCAGGTGCCGTCCTCGGTGTTGTAGTCGGTGCCGTAGATCTTCGGGGTCTTCCCCGACGTCAGCGCCCGCAGCACGATCGGGAAAAGGTTGTGCGGGCTCGTGTCGTAAAGCTCGGGTGATCCGGAGCCGACGACGTTGAAGTAACGCAGCGAGGTGTGCTGCAGTCCCCGGGCCCGTCCCTGGTCCCGGATGAGCCACTCGCCAATGAGCTTGCTCTCGCCGTACGGGGATTCCGGCCGGGTGGGCGTGTCCTCGGTGACGATGTCCCCGGAGGGGGTGCCATACGTGGCTGCGGAGGAAGAGAACACCAGTTTGTCGACTCCGGCGAGCTCCATCGCCTTAAGCAGTTCCGCCGTTCCGGTGACGTTTTGCTCATATGTGAGCAGCGGCTCCTGCACGGAGACACCGGCGTACTTGAAGCCGGCGAGGTGGATCACCCCGGTCACGCCGTGATCGAGCATGGTGCGGGCCATCAGCTCGGCATCGAGGATGTTCCCGTGCACAAAGGGCACGTCGTCCGGGACGAATTCCCGGTGCCCGCTGGACAGTGAATCCACCACCACCGATGGCATCGACGCCGCGCGCAAAGCCGCGACCACATGGGAACCGATATATCCTGCGCCGCCAGTAACAAGCCAAGTCATGGCTCCACCCTATCCAATGCCGGCGAAAGCCCGGCAAGCCGACGTCGGGCTGCCGCACAAATAAGAGATCCCGGGACGCAGGGCGCGTCCCGGGATCTCTTGAGTGCCGCTGGTGCTAGCTCTTGCGGGCGTAGCCTTCCCACTTGCTGGCCTGGTGCTCGCCGTCCACGAAGCGGATGGTGCCCGACTTGGAGCGCATCACGATGGACTGGGTGAGGACCTTGTCCTTGGAGTAGCGGACACCCTTGAGCAGGTCGCCGTCGGTGATGCCGGTAGCCGCGAAGTAGCAGTTGTCGCTGGAGACCAGGTCGTTGGTGGAGAGCACCCGGTCCAGGTCATGTCCGGCGTCGATGGCCTTTTGCTTCTCTTCGTCGCTGGTGGGCCAGAGCCGGCCCTGGATGACGCCGCCGAGGGACTTGATGGCGCAGGCGGCGACGATCCCTTCCGGCGTTCCGCCGATGCCCATCAGGGCGTCGACGCCGGTACCGGCACGGGCCGCGGCGATGGCGCCGGCGACGTCGCCGTCCATGATGAACTTCGTGCGGGCGCCGGCCTCGCGGATTTCCTCGACCAGCGGGCGGTGCCGGTCCCGGTCCAGGATCATCACGTTGAGCTGGTTGACCTTGACGCCCTTGGCCTTGGCGATCAGATGCAGGTTCTGCTTCACCGGCAGGCGCAGGTCCACCATGTCGGCGGCTTCCGGACCGGTGACGAGCTTCTCCATGTAGAACACGGCGGAGGGGTCGAACATGGAGCCGCGCTCGGCCACGGCCAGGACGGCCAGGGCGTTGTTGATGCCGAGGGCGGTCAGCCGGGTTCCGTCGATCGGGTCGACGGCGACGTCGCACTCGGGGCCGGTGCCGTCGCCGACACGCTCGCCGTTGAACAGCATCGGGGCTTCGTCTTTTTCGCCCTCACCGATGACCACGACGCCGTTGAAGTGGACGGTCTGCAGGAAGGAGCGCATGGCGTCGACGGCGGCGCCGTCGGCCTTGTTCTTGTCGCCAAAACCGACCCAGTGGCCGCCGGCGATGGCCGCGGCCTCCGTGACGCGGACCAGCTCCAAGGCAAGGTTGCGGTCAGGCTCGTCGATGCCGACGGCGAGCGACGGGGAAAGCGTGGAGTACTTCTGGGTCATGGACGCTGGTGACACGTGAACCTCTTCTTCGAGTGGCGATCATTGAACCCGCGGCATCCGGTCTCCGGCCACCGCGGTGATTCGTCTGGTACTGATCATAGTCGCGGCGGCCTCCATCGGTCATGGAATGACCAAACCGTGAACCTGCCCGGATTCGGCAGGCGCCCTCCCGCCGAATGTGAGATCGGTCCGGAATGGGCGACTATAGAGGGGTGAATGAATTGCAGGACACGTCGCCCGAGGCCCCCGGATCGCCCTCCGTTGGTGCAACGCCGGACGGCGAAAGCGCCGCCGGCGAACAGCCCGTCAAGCCCGTCATCCGCGCCGCAGCGGCAAAGCGGGCCAACGCCTCGGTGATCGGCATGATCATCGCGCTGGCCCTCAGCATTGGCGCGTTCCTGCCGGTGGTCTTGATGAACCCTTCGCCCAAGAGCGATGGGTACCGTCCGGACATCAACGTCAGCGCCATCGCGCAAAACGCCGCGGGTGTGGCGGGATTCACACCGGTAACCCCGGAAACCGGCGACACATTCCGCTCGAACTACGCCCGCTGGGAGTCCGGTTCCGGCAGTGGCGTGGCCACCTGGGAGGTCGGCTACCTGACGCCCAAGGAGTCCTTCATCGGGCTGGTTCAGACCCGGCAGGCCAACCCGACCTGGCTGCTGCAGCAGACGAAAAACGCGCCGGTGACCGGGACGCGGACCGCCGGCGGCCGCGACTGGCAGCTGCGCGACACCGGCAAGGGCGAGAAGTCCATGGTGCTCGATTACCGCGGGACCACAGTGATCCTGACCGGGCCCGCGCAGCTGGAAGAATTCTCGGTGCTCGCCGCGGCGGTTGTTAAGTCGCTGGAAGGTAACGCGGCAGCCACGGTTTCCCCCTCGGCCACCCCGGCGTCGTAAGGTAGGGCCGTGGCTACTTACCTGACTCCCGCCCTCGCCTGGCGCCGCCTGCGCGAAGGCAATGACCGTTTCGTCGCCGGCGAATCCTCGCACCCGAACCAGGACGCCTCGCGGCGGTCCTCCCTGGTGGAGAACCAGCATCCGTTCGCCGTCATCTTCGGCTGCGCCGACTCGCGCCTGGCCGCCGAAATCATCTTCGACCTGGGCCTCGGCGACGCGTTCGTCGTCCGGACCGCGGGCCAGGTGATCGACGACGCCGTGCTCGGCTCGCTCGAATACAGCATCAGCGTGCTCGGTGTGCCGCTGATCGTGGTCCTTGGCCACGACAGCTGCGGTGCCGTCATCGCCACCAAGGACGCCGTGGAGACCGGCCAGATGCCGGTTGGTTTCATGCGGAGCCTGGTCGAACGGATCACGCCGTCGGTGCTGACCTCGCTGCGCAACGACCAGCACGAGGTCAACGACATGGTGGTGGAGAACGTCAAGCAGACCTCGCAGCGCCTGGTGGACAGCTCCCGGGTGATTTCCGACGCCGTCGGAAGCGGCCGTGCCGCCGTGATCGGGCTTGCGTACAGCCTCGCCGAGGGCCGGGCAGACCTCGTCTCCGGGATCGGTGAGCTCTAGGAGCCTCGTTTCAGTGCCGGTTCATGGTTTTCGGTGCGACGCTTGGGCGGAATAAGCTAGGCCCATGACTTCCACAGCAGACTTGAACACTGAAGAATTCCGCATTGAACACGACACGATGGGCGAAGTCCGCGTTCCCGTGAACGCCCTGTACCGGGCACAGACGCAGCGCGCGGTCGAGAACTTCCCGATCTCCGGCAAGACCTTGGAGCGCGCCCACATCGAGGCCCTCGCCCGTGTCAAGAAGGCTGCAGCCCAGGCGAACGCAGAGCTGGGAGTGCTCGACGGCGAGCTTGCCCAGGCGATTGCGGACGCCGCCGATGAGGTTGCCGCCGGCAAGTACGACGGCGACTTCCCGATCGACGTCTTCCAGACCGGTTCCGGAACCTCCTCGAACATGAACACCAACGAGGTCATCGCCGAGCTGGCGTCCCGCGCGCTCAAGGCAGCCGGCAGCGACAAGGTGGTTCACCCGAACGACCACGTCAACGCCTCGCAGTCCTCCAACGATGTCTTCCCGACCTCGGTCCACGTGGCTGCCACCTCGGCGCTGATCAACGACCTGATCCCGGCGCTGGGCTACCTCGCCGACTCGCTGGACCGCAAGGCCGTCGAGTTCAAGGACGTGGTGAAGTCCGGCCGCACGCACCTCATGGACGCCACCCCCGTCACCCTCGGCCAGGAGTTCGGCGGCTACGCCGCGCAGGTCCGCTACGGCATCGAACGCATCAACGCCTCCCTCCCCCGCGTCGCCGAGGTCCCGCTGGGCGGCACCGCCGTCGGCACCGGCATCAACACCCCGGCAGGCTTCCCGGAGCGCGTCATCGAACTCCTCGCCGCCGACACCGGCCTGCCGCTGACCGAGGCCCGCGACCACTTCGAGGCCCAGGCAAACCGCGACGGCCTGATCGAAGCGTCCAGCCAGCTGCGCAACATCGCGATCTCCTTCATGAAGATCAACAACGACCTCCGCTGGATGGGCTCCGGCCCCAACACCGGCCTCGGCGAAATCGCGATCCCGGACCTGCAGCCCGGCTCCTCGATCATGCCCGGCAAGGTCAACCCGGTCATCTGCGAGGCCTCCATCATGGTCTGCGCCCAGGTCATCGGCAATGACACCGCCATCGCCTGGTCCGGCACCAACGGCGCCTTCGAACTGAACGTCGGCATCCCCGTGATGGCCGCCAACCTGCTCGAATCCGTGCGCCTGCTGGCCAACACCAGCCGCGTCATGGCGGACAAGATGATCGATGGCATCACCGCCAACGTGGAGCGCGCCCGCTTCCTCGCCGAAGCCTCGCCGTCCATTGTCACGCCGCTGAACAAGTTCATCGGCTACGAGAACGCCGCCAAGATCGCCAAGAAGGCAGTCGCCGAGGGCCTGACCATCCGCGAGACCGTCGTGGCCATGGGCTTCCTGGAGCGCGGCGAGCTGACCGAAGAGCAGCTCGACACCGCCCTGGACGTCATGTCCATGACGCGTCCGCCGCACAAGGCCTAGTCGCCAGGCTCCGCGGCCCGTAGCGTCCGACGGCGGCCGGCACCTTCCCAGCGGAAGGCGCCGGCCGCCGTCGTGCGTTTAGCCGGCACGGCGCTCATCCAAAAGGCGGGCGGTGCTACTCCAGCGGCACCTCTCCTCCCGCGGCGCGGCGTTCCTCCGCGGTGTAGGCAGAGTAGGCAGCGGCTTCGTCCAGGCTGGCACCCGCCATGCGGGCTTCCCGGAGCCGCCGGGTCTTGGCGGACTGGCCGGAGAAGGCGGCGTCCACGTTGCCGGCCGCGTACGTCAGGGCGTCCTCGGCCCGGATGCCCAGCCCGTGCGCCGTCAGGACGGCGTCCTGGTTGGCTCCAAGGTAGGTGAACTGCCAGCCCCACTGGTGCTGCTGGCGTTCGACCAGGGCCTTGACCATGGCACCGCTGGCCTCGCGTGAGGCATTTTCGTGGCCGTCGGTGAGCACCGCCACGAGCACGGTGCCCGGGCGCTCCGGTTCGGGCAGCGCCGCCAGCTCAGCGCCGGCCTCCCCGATCAGCCGGACCATGGCGTCGTGCAGGGCCGTGCTGCCGCGCGGCTGGAGCACCAGCGGCGGAACGTCCCGGATGTCCACCGCGGCGTAGACCCGCTCGTAGACGTCGTCGAACTGCGCCAGCGAAAGCTTGCATCGTCCCGCCACCGCCTGCTGCTCGCGGACGAAAGCCGCGAAGCCTCCCACGGTGTCATCGGCGATGGAGCTCATGGAACCGGAGCGGTCCAGGAGGACATAAACGTGCGTCAGTGCTGAATCTGTCATGCTTCCCCGTTTCCGGCCCGGGCGTGCCCGGGCCACTGTCGCCAGCTGGGAGAGCTGGATGGAAGCAGGCTATGGCCGGGCTGTGACAATCATGTCCGCGGTCCGGCCGGGCGGACCGGCCTACGTCAGCTCCGGAAGTGCGCCGCGCCGTCCGGATCCCGGGCTTGTTCGATCGATTCCAGATGCCCGGGCATCAGCTCGGGGAATTCTTCGGGCCGGAACCAGCCCACGGCGAGGGATTCGTCGTCGTTGACGCGCGCCTCCCCGGAGACATAACGGCAGCGGAACACCAGCGTCAGGAAGTGGCAGACGTCGCCATTCGGGTAGGTGGTGGGACCGACGGCGTCCACCGAGACCAGCCTCTCGGCAACGGCCACCACGCCGGTTTCCTCCAGGACTTCGCGCAGCAGGCCCGGCGCGGGCTCCTCGCCCGGTTCCAGGATCCCGGTGATCAGGCCCCACCGGCCATTGTCGGCGCGCTGGCCGAGCAGGACCCGGCCGGCGTCGTCGAAGACCACGGCGCAGGCGCCGGGAATCCAGAGGGGCTCCTGGCCGATCTTCTCACGCAGTTTCAGGATGAATTCAGGGGTGGCCATCCCGCCAGCCTAACCTCCGGGCAGCAGCATCGCGGCCGCAGTCCCGGCCAACATGAAGGGGCCGAACGGAATGTCCGACTTCAGCGTTCCGCGCCGCGAAACGAGCAACGCCATACTCCAGAGTCCGCCGAACAGGAACGCCGCAAACGTTCCGGCAAAGACCTGCCCCCAGCCGAGGAACCCGAGGTACATGCCCAGCACGCCGGCGAGCTTGACGTCGCCAAAGCCCATCCCCGGCGGATAGACGGCCCGCAGGATGAAATAGAACAGCCAGAGGACTGCCCCGCCGGCCACGACCCGGAGCCCCGGCACGCCGAACAGCCCGGCCCCGCCGTCCTGCGCTGACGCCGACGCTGCGGCCGGGACCCCCGCCACCGCCTGCGCCGCGGCAGCGCCGACCAGGAGCACGCCCGCGACCGCGTAGGAGGGAAAGATGATCCGGTTGGGCAGCAAGTGGTGCCGCACGTCGATGACCGTCAGCCGGGCGGCCATGACGGCGAAGTACGCGCACGCCAGCAGCGCCAGCCAGAAGGCCAGCGGGGCGGCACCCCCAAGTTCGCCGAGTCGATGGATCACCCTCGGATGCTACTGGATTTTGCCGTGTCCGTGCCGCTCCCCGCCGGGGTCGGCGTGTGACTGGCGGCCACCGCGCCCCGCCGTTAGGCTTCCGGGATGACTGCGCCCGACTCCTACTGGCCCCCGTTCGCCCTCTCGCTGGCCACGCCCCGCCTCACGCTCCGGCCCATCCGCGACGAGGACATCCCGGCCGCGGTGCAGGCAGCCCTGAGCGGCGTCCACGAACCAGGCCGCAGCCCCTTCAGCCGGCCTTGGGCGGAAATGCCGGCCCGGGAGCTCGGCCCGAACATGGCGCAGTGGTACTGGCGCTGCCGCGGGAATATGTCCCCGCAGGAATGGACCCTGCTGCTGGGCGTCTGGCACGACGGCGAGTTCGTCGGCTGCCAGGACGTCGAAGCCAAAGACTTCGCCACCCTGAAGGCGGTCAGCACCGGCTCCTGGCTCCGACAAAGCGTCCAGGGCCGCGGACTGGGCAAGGAAATGCGGGCCGCCGTCGCCCTCTACGCCTTTGACTGGCTCGGCGCCGAAGTCGCCGAATCCGAGGCGGCGGCCTGGAACCAGCGGTCGCTCGGCGTCTCCCGCTCCCTCGGCTACGAGCTCAACGGCATCACCCGCGCCAACTGGGGCGGCGAACTCCAGGACTCCCAACGGGTCCGCCTCACCCCCGCCACCTTCAAACGCCCCGACTGGACCCTGGAAGTCCAAGGCCACGACCCCACCGCGAAGTTCCTGGGCATCGGATAACCCGAGGCGAATTTGCGGCCCCGCGCAGATGGGAAGCTCGCCAGCCGCGCCGCGGGCCTTTCGCGTAGTCGCGCATCGCGGCACATCGGCCCCCCAGAGGTCGCCCGCGACCGTCGGGGCCGATGGGACGTGTCTAAGCGACGGCGAAAGGGCCGTGGCGGGCGAACCCGACCACGGCCCCAAACCCAGGCGAGCTGAAATCGACAGAGCTAGATCTCCGCCCCCTCGAGCATGTCCGTCACCAACGCAGCGATCGGCGAGCGCTCGGAACGGGTGAGGGTGATGTGGCCGAAGAGCGGGTGGCCCTTGAGGGTTTCGACGACGGCTGCCACGCCGTCGTGCCGTCCCACCCGGAGGTTGTCGCGCTGGGCGACGTCGTGGGTCAGCACGATTTTGGAGTTCTGGCCGATCCGGCTCATCACGGTGAGCAGGACGTTCTTCTCGAGGGATTGCGCCTCGTCCACGATCACGAACGCGTCGTGGAGTGAACGCCCGCGGATGTGCGTGAGCGGCATGACTTCGAGCATGCCGCGGTCCATGACCTCCTCCACCACTTCCTCGCTGACCAACGCGCCCAGGGTGTCGAAGACGGCCTGCGCCCAGGGGTTCATCTTCTCGGACTCGGAGCCGGGCAGGTAGCCGAGTTCCTGGCCGCCGACGGCGTAGAGCGGCCGGAACACGATTACCTTGCGGTGCTCCCGCCGTTCCAGGACGGCTTCCAGGCCGGCGCACAGGGCCAGCGCGGACTTGCCGGTGCCGGCCCGCCCGCCGAGGGACACGATGCCCACGGACGGGTCCATCAGCAGGTCGATCGCGAGCCGCTGCTCGGCCGAGCGTCCGTGCAGGCCAAAGACGTCCCGGTCCCCCTTGACCAGGCGGACCTGCTTGTCGGCTCCGACCCGGCCCAGGGCGGAGCCGCGGTTGGAGAGAAGCACCAGGCCGGTGTTCACCGGAAGTTCGGCCGCGGCCGGGATGAAGACCGGTTCGTGGCCGTAGAGCGTGGCCAGCTCGTCCTCGGCGGCGTCGATCTCGGCGATGCCGGTCCAGCCGGAGTCCTTGACGAGCTCATTGCGGTATTCGTCGGCGAGCAGCCCCATGGCGGAGGCCTTGACCCGCATCGGCAGGTCCTTGGACACCACGGTCACGTCGCGGCCCTCGTTGGCGAGGCTCTTGGCGACGGCGAGGATCCGGCTGTCGTTGTCGCCGCCGCGGAATCCGGCCGGGAGCACCTCGGCAGAGATGTGGTTCATCTCGACCATCAGGGTGCCGCCGTCGTTGCCCAGCGGGATCGCGCGGTCCAGGCCGCCGTGCTCCACCCGGAGGTCGTCGAGCAGGCGCAGCGCCTTGCGGGCGAAGTAGCCCAGTTCCGGGTCGTGCCGCTTGCCTTCAAGCTCGGTGATGACAACGATCGGCAGGATCACCTCATGCTCGGCGAAGCGCAGCAGCGCCCGCGGGTCCGAAAGCAGCACGGAGGTGTCGATCACGTAGCTTCGGGCGGCCTCCCGGCTTGCTGTTCCTTCCCCGGAAACAGCAAGACCGGCCGCAGCGTCGGAATGCGCTGCGCCGGTCTTGGAAGTGGCTCGCTTGGCGCGAGAGGCAGCTTTCTTGCCCTGGTCGGAAATGACGCCGGGCAGTTCTGCAGAAATAGCCACATCGACTCCAGCCCCGGGCCGCTGGCCCGGAATTGTTATTGGTGAGGCGGCTCGGCCTCGAGGCCGGACGCGGCCTCCCATACATCCGGTGCGAACTTCCGCTCCATGTACTGGCCTCCCCGATCAGCCGGCGGTTTGCCCGCTGATGGGATTAACGTACGTCCATGGCCCGCGCATTGCCGATCTATTTTTCGGCGATTCTTGAATACATCAGGTGAAGCCCGGATGAACCGTGTCAGGAACCGAAGCGGCGCTGCCGGCCGGCGTAGTCGCGCAGCGCGCGGAGGAAGTCCACCTTGCGGAACGCCGGCCACAGGGCCTCGCAGAAGTAGAACTCGCTGTAGGCGCTTTGCCACATCAGGAAGCCGGACAGCCGCTGCTCCCCGGAGGTGCGGATCACGAGGTCGGGGTCGGGCTGGCCGCGGGTGTAGAGGAAACGCGAGATGTCGTCGACGCTGAGTTCGTCGGCCAGCTTGCCGATGTCGGCGCCGCGGGCGACGGCGTCGTGCAGCAGTTCGCGGACGGCGTCGACGATCTCCCGGCGGCCGCCGTAGCCGACGGCGACATTGACGTGGATCTTTTCGTGCACGGGGGTGCGGGCCGTGAGCTTGTTGAGCCGCTCGGCGAGGTAGTCCGGCAGCAGTTCCGGGGCGCCCATGGCGTGCACCGAGATGTCGGCGTCTTCGTCGAGGCGGTCCAGGGTGTTGGCGATGATGCCCATCAGCAGGTCCAGCTCTTCGCCGGAGCGGTTCATGTTGTCCGTGGAGAGCATGTAGAGCGTGACGACTTTGATCCCCAGCTCCTGGCACCAGCCGAGGAATTCGTGGATCTTGTCCGCGCCGGCCTGGTGGCCCTGGCTGGTGGGGGCGTTGAACTGCCGGGCCCAGCGCCTGTTGCCGTCGACCATGACGCCGATGTGCTTGGGGACGCGCTCCGGGTCAAGGGACCGCTGGAGGCTGCGCTCGTAGAAGCCATACAGGAACCCGGGCAGTTCCATCCGGAGATTCACCTGGCTTCCTTGAGGTCTGACGTCAGTGCATTCCTAGGCTACCCGCCGGAGGGCAGGTACCGCGCACACCGCGGTCGCGATTTTCCTCCGCGGACCTTGTTACCCGCGGGTAACTTACCGGACCGTAGGTTATTATTGCCGCATGGAGAGCACCAGTCCGGAGCCCGGATCCGAGCGGTCCGCGCACAGCGAAAACAGCCCCAAGGGCCGGGAAAGCAGCCCGGTGGACGACGCCGCCGTCAGGATCGCCGAGCTGCTGATGATCAAGCCGAAATGGCGCGGCTGGATCCACACCGTCACGGCGCCACTGGCCTTTGCCGCAGGCCTGGTGCTGGTACTTCTGGCCCCTACCGCCGAGCTGAAGACCGCCTCGGCGGTCTATGCCTTCACAGGGGTGCTGCTCTTCGGCGTCAGCGCTGTCTACCACCGCGGGAACTGGTCCCCCGGGGTCAAGATCGTGCTGAAGCGGCTGGACCACACGAACATCATGCTGGTGATCGCCGGCAGCTACACACCGCTGGCTTGGGCGCTCCTGGACCGGCCCAAGGCCGTGCTGCTGCTGTGGGTGATTTGGTCCGGCGCGGTGCTCGGGGTGCTCTTCCGCTTGTTCTGGACCCACGCCCCGCGCTGGCTCTACGTGCCGATCTACATCGCCCTGGGTTGCGGGGCCTTGTTCTACCTGCCCGATTTCTTCGCCGCCAGCGCCCCTGCCGCCGTGCTGATCTGCGTGGGCGGCGCCCTCTACATTGCCGGCGCCGTGTTCTACGCGCTGAAGAAGCCGAATTTCAGCTACGAGCACTTCGGCTTCCACGAGCTATTCCATGCCTTCACGGTCTTTGCCTTCGCCGCGCACTACATCGCGATCGCGATCGCCGTCCTGGGCTGACCGCTGAGCCCGGCCGGGCCGCCGGCCCGCCGGCCGGACTGGATTCTCCCCGCCTTTGAATTCCAGACGCCGGGAATCGCCGGGGTTCCGGCCCGACACACCGGGCGCCCACTCCAAAGTTGGGGAAATCCAGCGCCGGCGCCACCCTCAGCCCGGCCGGCCCGCGGCAATCAACTCCGGGAGCTGGCGCATGTCGTGGAAGACCGTGGTGCCGGGGCCGGCGAGCCATTCCGCGGGGGTCACTCCGCCCGCATAGGCGAACGCGTGCATCCCCGCGGCCCGCGCCGCCTGCACCCCGTAGGCACTGTCTTCGACGACGGCGCAGCGCTCCGGCGCGGTCCGGAGCACCCCGGCCGCATGCAGGAAAAGATCCGGGGCCGGCTTGCCGTTGGCCACCTCCGTGGCACTGAAGATCCGGCCGGCAAAACGGTCTAGCAGCCCGGTCCGGCCCAGTGTCCGCCGCATCTTCGCGTGGCTGCCGCTGGAGGCAACACAGTGCGGAAGCCGGAGCCGGTCCAGGGCCTCCTCCACGCCGTCGACGGTGGTGAGCTCGCGTTCGAAGGCATCGTGGTACCACGTCTGGTAGGTCCTGTCCCAGCCTTCGGCCAGTTCGATGCCCAGTTCCCGTTCGACGGTGGCGATGAAGTTGGCCTCGCTCCGGCCGACGAAGCGCCGCACGATTTCCTCGATCTCCAGCTCCCAGCCAAGGTCGGCCAGGACCCGCTGGTCCACCTGGACCGAGATCACCTCCGAGTCCACCAGGACGCCGTCGCAGTCAAAGACCACCAGGTCAAAGGGAGCCGGGTCCCCCGGGGCAAATGTCATTCCGCCATGGTAGCCAGCCGGGCACGGAGCGCGGCGACCGAACCCGCCGGAAGGTCGCAGACCATGCCGCGGCACAGGTAGACCTGCGGCGACCCGCCCGGCCCCGCAGTGCGGCCGCGGAGCAGGGGGACCTGGCCGCCCCCGGCGTCCCCTGCCGGGTCCTGGAGCGCAATCACCAGTCCCGGGCTGGGCGAGAGCAGCAGCGCGCGGTGCAGCGCCGTCCGCTCCGGCGTGTCGGCCCCGACGACGGCGGCTTCCACCGGGCCCGCCAGCGCGGCCCGCGCCGTGGCCAGCAGCCACCCGGCCACCCGGGGTGCGTTGGTGGCTAGCGGCGGCAGCAGGGACAGGATGTTTCCGGCCATGGCGCGGCGCTCCGAGGATCCGGACAGCGCGGCAGAGGACAGCAGGACCCCGGCAAATGCGGCCGCACCGCTGGGGGTGGCGTTGTCGAAGGGATCCATTCCGGCCCGGCCCCCCTGGGCGTTGAGGACCTGTGCTGATTCCCCGGCGGCGTCTCGCAGCGCCCCACCGGCCGCGAACCGGGTGCAGGCGGACGCCAGGATGGCCTCGGCCAGGGCATACCATCGCGTCCGCCCGGAGACGGCGTAAAGCGCGAACAGGCCCTCCACGCAAAAGGCGTAGTCCTCCAGCAGGCCGCCGATCCCGCGGGCAGACCCGTCGTGGGACACCCGGAGCAGCCGGCCGGGCTCCCCGCCCTGACCCGGGGTCCAGTGCACCCGTTCCAGGTAGCCGGCGATCCGCTCGGCCGCGCCAAGCAATTCGGGGCGGCCCAGCACGGCACTGGCCTCGGCCAACGCCGCGAGGGCCAGCCCGTTCCAGCCGGCCACCACCTTGTCATCCCGGGCAGGCTGCGGCCGCGCCGCGCGGGCCAGCCGCAGCACGGGCCGGACCCGCTGCCACAACGCGCCTTCCGGGCCGTCCAGCGCGTGGCCGGGATGCAGCGGCGACCCGGCTGCGGACACGGTGCCTGCGTCGGAGACATGCATCAGCCGGGCCACGGCGGCGCCGTCCGCGGGCCCCAGCAGCTCCGCCAGTTCTCCGGGGGTCCACAGATAGCTGGCGCCCTCGGAGTGCACCCCGTCCACCACGGTGTCCGCATCGAGGGACGACGCAAGCGCCGCCGGGCCTTCGGCGCCGCCTTGGCTAGCTTGCGCCGCCGCACCGGCCAGGCCCAGCGAGTCGAGCATCCAGTCCGCGGTGCTGCCCGCGACGGCGGCGGCCTCCGCGGCCGGGTACCCGTCCGTGCCGCCGAGACGGGCCCAGTGGACGTAGACGCGAAGTAACTGGGCGTTGTCGTAGAGCATCTTCTCGAAGTGCGGCACGGACCAGTCGCGCGTCACGGAGTAGCGGGCAAAGCCGCCGTCGAGCTGGTCGAACAGTGCCGAACGCGCCATCGCGGCGAGCGTGCGGCCCGCCACGTCCCGGGCCGCCTCCGCAGTGTCGGAGGCCGTGGCTGCGTGCCGGATCAGGAACTCCAGGACGGCCGACGGCGGGAATTTGGGCGCGGCGCCGAAGCCTCCCGCGGCATCTTCGGAGCGGGCCAGGGCGCGCACCGCCGCGGAAATCAGGGCCGGGTCGAGGACGGCCGCGGGCGCGTCCAAGCGGACGGCGGACGCGGACTGCGCGGCGGCGATGCCGCGCGCCAGCGTGGCGGCGTTCTGCTCGACGGCGTCGCGGCGTTCCAGCCAGGCCTCGCGGACGGCTTCCAGCACCTGGCGGAAGGAGGGCCTGCCGGGCATCGGCCGCGGCGGGTAGTAGGTGCCGGCGTGGAAGGCCCGGCCGTCAGGCAGCAGGAAGACTGACATCGGCCAGCCGCCCTCGCCGCTGATGGCCTGCGTGGCGGCCATGTAGACGGCGTCGACGTCGGGGCGTTCCTCCCGGTCCACCTTCACGGGGACGAAGTTGGCGTTCAGGAAGTCGGCGGTGTCCTGGTCTTCGAAGGACTCGCCGGCCATGACATGGCACCAGTGGCAGGCGGCGTAGCCGATCGACAGGAACACCGGAACGTCGCGGGCCGCGGCGAACGCGAACGCTTCGTCGCCGAAGGGTTGCCAGTGCACGGGGTTGCCGGCGTGCTGGCGGAGATAGGCGGAGGGTTCCCCGCCCAGGGCGTTGGCCGCCCAGGGTGAGGCATCGGAGGCGCCGCGGTCAGCGGTTCCCGGACCCTGCATCACCGTTGGCTTCCGGCCGGATGTCCGCGCCGTCGCCGGTTTGCGGGTAGCCCCCCAGGCTGCCACCCCCGGGCTGCCCGGCCTGGACCTGTCCGGCTTCCTCGGCGGCGGCCCGCTCTTCCTCCACCTGCGCCCGGTAACGGACCCGACGGATCCGGCGCACCATGTCCACAATCAGCAGCGCCGTTAGCACCACGATGAACGCGGTCAGCAGGAAACCCAGCAGGCCCGGGGTGACCTGGTCCTGGTCGAGTCCCGGGCGCAGCGACGGCGTCGGTGTCGGTGCCGGGGAAGCCGCCAGGGCGATGAACAAGGAATGCACGGTGGGAACCTTCTGTGGGGAACGTCTTTTGCGGGTCTTCCGGTACCACTCTTCTACGCGGCATAGAAGTCCCTGCTGGAACTATCTTAGCCCGGCAAAGAAGTCCGTCTCGGGCACGTCGGTGGGGACCCGGGACTGGATCAGCGAGTAGTCCTCCCACGGCCAGGTCTGCCGCTGCATTGCCGGCGTCACCGCGAAGAAGAAGCCCTCCGGATCGATCTGGGTGCGGTGCGAGCGCAGGGCGTCGTCGCGGGCCTCGAAGAAGTCCCCGCACTCGATCTGGGTGGTGGTGGGGTGCGTGGGCGCGGGCGGGGTGTGCCCTTCCGCGTCCGCCTCAAGCCAGGCCGCGAGCCGCTCGGCGTACGGCGACTGCAGGCCGGCTTCCTCGAGAGCGTAGTGCAGGGCGCGGAAGCGTTCGGGACTGAACGCACGGTCGTAGTAGAGCTTGCTGGGTGCCCAGGCTTCGCCGGTTCCGGGGTAGCGTGCCGGGTCGCCGGCGGCTTCGAAGGCCTCGACGGCGACCCGGTGCGCCATGATGTGGTCCGGGTGCGGATAGCCGCCGTTCTCGTCGTAGCTAAGGATGACCTGCGGCTTGAAGTGGCGGACCAGACGGACCAGCGGGGCGGCGGCCCGCTCCAGCGGCAGCGTGGCGAACGAGCCGACCGGAAGCGGAGGCAGCGGGTCGCCTTCGGGCAGGCCGGAGTCGACGAAGCCCAGCCAGCGCTGGCGGATTCCGAGGACCTTGGCCGCGTTGTCCATCTCCAGCCGGCGGGCGCCCGCCATGTCCCGTTTGGGGTGCGGCGCACTCTCCATCGCCGGGTTCTGGATGTCGCCGCGGGAGCCGTCGGTGCAGGTGGCCACCATGACTTCGACGCCAGAGGCGGCGTACATGGCCATCGTCGCGGCGCCCTTGCTGGACTCGTCGTCGGGGTGCGCGTGGACGGCGAGCAGCCGAAGCTTGGCTGACGGGCTGGGGGACGCTGTCATCGTTGGACGGCTCCTCTTTCTTCTGCGGGGTCGGTGCTGCGCGGGCGGAACGGCGGTGCGGAAATTCCCCTGCCCGATCCACACTAAACTGGACTGGTGACTTCCGAGGAGCAGCCTGCCGCGCCCGCGCCGGCACCTACCAGCCTAGCCAATCGCTACGGCGGCCAAAAGCGCACACTGGGCGGCAGGACCAAGCGCAACATCCTGATCGCTGCCCTCGCGGCCGGAATCGGCTTCATGGCGTGGGTTTCGACGTCGGCCTCCACCGAATCCGTCAGCTTCAAGGACATCGGCTACAGCACGCCCGACGCCACCGTGGCCGAGGCGGATTTCCAGGTCACCAAGAATCCGGCCACGGCCGCCAAGTGCGCCGTCAAGGCCCTGGATGCCAAGTTCGCCGTCGTCGGCTGGAAGGTCGTCGACGTCGGTCCCAACGCCGTCGATGCCGGCGCCGACGGCGGCCGCACCACCGTGCACCGGGTGACCATCCGCACCGAATCGCAGGCCGTGTCCGCCGTCGTGGACAACTGCTGGATTCCGGACGCCTCGAAGTAGCCGCATCCCGAAGGAATCGGGCCCGGAACCCGGGCCCGGGCAGGGCTCAAGGCGTAACACAGTGTGATCTGCGCCGCAGCGGTTCTTGGGTTTATCCACAGCATTGACTACAATGGATCAATACCCCTGCCCCGCTGAGCTGGTTACTGAGATCCATAAGTGGCCACCGTGGCGGGGTCTTTGCTTGTTTGACCAGCTTGTTTGACCATCAAAAGGAGAAGTCCGTGTCGACCACCAACAGCGCAACTGCAGCTTGGCTTACCCAGGAAGCTTTTGACCGCCTGAAGGCAGAGCTGGACCACCTCTCCGGCGCCGGGCGTGCAGACATCGTTCAGAAGATCGAAGCCGCCCGCCAGGAAGGCGACCTCAAGGAGAACGGCGGCTACCACGCGGCCAAGGAAGAGCAGGGCAAGATCGAGGCCCGCATCCGCCAGCTGACCGTGCTGCTCCGCGATGCACACGTGGGCGAGGCCGCTGCCGACGACGGCATTGTCGAGGCCGGCATGATCGTCGTGGCGAAGATCGCCGGGGACGAAGAGACCTTCCTGCTGGGCTCCCGCGAGATCGCCGGCGACTCCGAGCTGGACGTCTTCAGCGAGAAGTCCCCGCTGGGTTCCGCCATCGTCGGCCACAAGGAAGGCGACAAGCTCAGCTACACCGCCCCGAACGGCAAGGACATCACGGTGGAGATCATCTCCGCCAAGCCGTACGTCGGCTAACGGCACCAGTGCTCGACGCCGGCCCTCCCCTGCAACGGGAAGGGCCGGCGTCGCCGTTTAATTACCGCATCGTCTCTAACTACCGGCGCCGGCTCAGCAGCAGGGCCGCGACGACGCCGCCGGCGGCCCCGCCCAGGTGCGCCTGCCAGGAGACGTAGCCCGCCACGATGGGCAGCATGCCGAAGAGGATGCCGCCGTAGGCCAAAAAGAGCACCAGCGAGAGCAGGATCTGGCCCCAGTGGCGGTTGAAGAAGCCCCGTACCAGCAGGAACGCGAAGAGCCCGAAGACCAGCCCGGACGCTCCCACCGTGATGTTGAACCCGCCGATCAGCCACACCGCCGCTCCCGAGCCGAGCCAGCTGGAGGCCAGCGCCGTGGCGAAGACCCGCACGCCGGACAGGAACACCAGGAACCCGAAAATGATCAGCGGCAGGGTGTTGGAGAGCAGGTGGGCCAGGTTGGCGTGCAGCAGCGGGAAGGTCAGGATGTCCAGCAGCCCGTCGGCGGAGCGCGGGCGCAGTCCGAAGGTGGCGTTCAGCGAATGCATCGTCAGGGAGTTGACGATCTCGATCGCGTAGAGCAACAGCACGAAGGAGCCCACCACCAGCAGGCCCAGCCGGGCCCGGGCAGCGGGGGTATCCCGCCGCTCGGCCTTGGACGCTTCTAGCACGGCGGCCGCCTAGTGCACCACGATCGGCTGGAATCCTTCGGCCCGGAGCGCGCCGAGGACCTGCTCGCAGTGCTCGTGGCCCTTGGTTTCCAGGTTGACGGTGATGGAGACGTCGCCCATGCTGATCGAGCCGCCCACCCGGGTGTGGTCCAGCCCGGTCACGTTCGCGTCGTTTTCGGCGATGATCCGGGCGATGGTCGCGAGCGAGCCGGGCCGGTCGTCCAGCATCATCCGCACGGTCATGTAGCGGCCGGCAGCGGAGAGGCCGCGCTGGATGACCTTGAGCATGAGCATCGGATCGATGTTGCCGCCGGAGAGCACGACGGCGGTGGTCCCGGGGTTTTCGATCTTGCCTTCCATCAGGGCGGCCACGCCCACGGCGCCGGCCGGTTCGACCACCATCTTGGCCCGTTCCAGCAGGAAGATCAGCGCCCGGGCCAGCGCGTCCTCGCTGACGGTGACGACGTCGTCGACGAGCTCGCGGATGATGCTGAAGGGCAGCTGCCCCGGCCGGCCGACGGCGATGCCGTCCGCCATGGTGGAGACGCGCTTGAGCGGGACGAGGGCGTCGGCGGCGAGTGAGGGCGGGTAGGCGGCGGCGTTTTCGGCCTGCACGCCAATGATCCGGATCTCCCGGCCGAGTTCCTTGGCCCTTGCCTTCACTGCCACCGCGACGCCCGCCAGCAGGCCGCCGCCGCCGACGCCCATCAGGATGGTGTCCACGTTCGGGATCTGCTCGAGGATTTCCAGTCCCACGGTGCCCTGGCCGGCCACGACGTCGACGTCGTCGAAGGGGTGCACAAAGACGGCGCCCGATTCGTCCGCGTAGCGCTTGGCCTCGGCCAGCGCCTCGTCGACGTTGTGGCCGTGCAGCACCACCTCGGCGCCGTGGCTGCGCGTCGCGGCAAGCTTGGGCAGGGCGACGCCGAGCGGCATGTAGATGCGGGCCTTGATGCCGAGGGACTTCGCCGCCACGGCCACGCCCTGGGCGTGGTTGCCGGCCGAGGCCGCGACGACGCCGCGTTTCTTCTCCTCGGCGGAGAGCTTGGCCATCCGGACGTAGGCGCCGCGCACCTTGAAGGAACCGGCGCGCTGCAGGTTCTCGCACTTGAAGTAGACGTCGCCGCCGGCGATGCTGCCCAGCGCCCGGGAGGACTCCACCGGGGTCCGCGTAATAATCCCGTCGAGCAGCTTCTGCGCCTCCAGGACATCGTCCAACGTGACGGGCAGGCTCTCGAGGGTATTCACGAACTAGTCTCCTTTAGGGGTTCCGGCGTCGGCGCCAGGGCGGTGGACCTCCCTGAAGCCCGGGTCCTGGCCGGCGCCGGCAAGGGCAGGGGCTCCCTGCGGGCTTGCGGCTGCCAGCTCTCCATCATGTTCCCACGTTCTGGCCGCAATGTACCGAATGGCCGAGTTTGCTACGGCGAGGATCGGCACGGAGAACAGGGCGCCCGGGATGCCGGCGAGGTAGGAACCCGCGGCGACGGACAGGATGACGGCGACCGGGTGGAGCGAGACGGCCTTGCCCATGACCAGGGGCTGCAGGATATGGCCTTCCAGCTGCTGGACCAGCAGCACAATACCGACCATGATGAGGGCGTTGACCAGGCCGTTGGCCACAAGGGCCAGCAGCACGGCTACTGCGCCGGTGACGAGTGCGCCGACCAGCGGGATGAACGAACCGATGAACACCAGCACGCCAAGCGGCAGGGCCAGCGGGACGCCGATGATCGCTGCTCCGACACCGATCCCCAGGGCATCCACGAAGGCCACGAACATCTGGATCCGGGTGTAGCTGACCATTGAGGTCCAGCCGCGCCGGCCGGCGCCGTTGACGGCCGGACGGGCCTTCCGCGGCATCAGCCGGACCAGGAACCCCCAGATCCGTTCGCCTTCGAGCAGGAAGAAGATCGTGACGAACAAGGCAATCAGGAGCCCGGCGGCGAAATGCCCGGCGGTGCTGCCGAAGGTCAGCGCGCCGCTGAGGATGCTGCTGCTGTTCTTCTGCAGCGCGTCGGCTCCTTCCTTGACGTAGGTGTCGATCTGGGCGGCAGTCAGGTGCAGCGGGCCGTCGGCCAGCCAGGTCTGGACCTGTTGCAGGCCCGTAAGCGCCTGGCTCCAGAGCTCGCCGAAGCCGGCGGTGAGCTGGCGGCCGACGAGGGCGAGCGCGCCGGCGATAACCCCGATGAAGCCGAGCAGGGTGATGGCGACGGCGGCGCCGTTGGGCACCCGGCGCCTGCGCAGCCAGCGGGTGACCGGGCTGAGCAGTCCGGCCAGCAGGGCGGCGACCATCACCGGGATGATGAGGAAGCTGATTTTGCTGAGCAGCCAGACGAGCACGCCGGTGACAAGCAGGATCAGGCCGATCCGCCACGCCCACGACGCCGCAATCCGCACGCCGTAGGGGATGTCCTCGTCCAGTTCCCGGTCGCTGCGGGCCCGCGGTGCCGTCGGGGCAGCGCCCGGCACCGGGCCGGCAGGCACTCCGGCAGCTACGCTGGCGGCGGGGCCGGCAGGAGGGGCGGAAAGCCTGGGCGCGGCATATCCGGGGAGCTCGGAGTCGGGTCGTTGGGTGGCGTCCTCAGCTGGCGTCATAGCCCCATAATTCCCTAGTGCGGCGCGCAAAGGAAACGGCGCGGAACGAGCCGAGGTATCCGGGCAAGGGTACGGGCAGCGGGGCTTTGGCCGGCTAGCTGCCGAGGGAGGCAGTAATTCCCCAGCTCATTGTGAAGGACTCCCCCGCAGGCAGCCAGCCCAGGCCGTCGCCGCTGTTGAAGGCGTTGGCCGGTCCGGTCATGGGCTCAAGCGCCACGGCCGTGGTCCGGCCCGGGAACTTGCCGGTGACGAAGACGTGGACGTAGCGGCAGTGCTCGTCCTGCCAGAGGCTTACGCTGCGGCCGTCGGCGGCGCGCAGTGTGCTGCGTGCCAGGCCGCCGTCAAAGTCCAGGTCCGTGTACGCGCAGTCCAGGTCGAGGTCCCCGGCGAGCCGGCCTGCCCGGAGGTCGAAGTCGCCGGCGACCGGCTCGGTACTGCGCGGAATCAGGCGCTCGTCGGTCACCAGCCGGGTGCGGCCGCTGACGGTCACGGTGAGTTCTTCGCTCGGCACCTCCCCCAGCCGCAGGTACGGGTGCGCGCCGAGGACGAAGGGGGCCGGCTCCTGCGAATCGTTGATCAGCGTCTGGCGGACGGTGAGCCCCAGGTCCTCCTCCAGTTCGTAGCGCACCCGGTGCCGCAGCAGGAACGGGTAGCCGTGCTGCGGAAACACAGCCGCCTCAAGGGTCACGGAGAATTCCGATTCCTCCACCAACTCGTAGGAGGCGTTCCGCAGCAGCCCGTGGCTGGCATTGTTTCTGGCCACCTCGGTGATATCGAGCTGCTGTTTCTTCCCGTTGAGGTACCAGATGCCGTCTTCCACGCGGTTTGCCCATGGCGCCAGCGTGATCCCGGTAGCGCCGGGCGGGATGTCGGCGTCGCCGTAGCTCTCGGTCAGTTGGGTGCCCGCACGGCTGTAGAGCCGCAGGCCGGCCGCGAGTTCGGTCACCACGGCCAGGGCGTCGCCCCGGCGCAGTTCGTATTGCCTGCCGCTCGCGTAGCGCCGGGTGGAGGTGCCCGGTCCGCCTGCGGCGGAAATTGCGGCAGCGGAAACTGCGGCGACGGAAGGGTCTGGGGAGGCCGGGGAAGCAGGGAGGTCCATGGGCACCACGGTACCGAACCGTGCGCCCGCCCGTACACGGCGGGGCTTTGCCGGAAAGTCGTGAAGTCTGATCGAATGATGGAATGCGCGCCAACAGCATCACCCAAGGCACCCTCGCCGACGGCCGGGAGCTCTATTACTTCGATGATGCCGCCGGGGAGGCAGCCGCCGATTCAGGCACGCGGCGGCGTCGGCCGCGGGCCCACGACGACCGCCGGGAGCTGGACGGACGGGCCGCCGCCGGCGAGCTGCGCTTCGACGCGCTGACCGGCGAATGGGTGGCGATCGCCGCGCACCGCCAGTCCCGGACGCACCTTCCGCCGGCCGATGAGTGCCCGCTGTGTCCGAGCACCTCGGCCAACCCCTCGGAAATCCCGGCGCCGGACTACGACGTCGTCGTCTTCGAAAACCGCTTCCCCTCGCTGGGCCCCGACCTCGGCCAGCTCCCGGCGCAGCCGGCATGGGGAACCAGCGTGCCGGCGTACGGGCGCTGCGAGGTGGTCTCCTTCACCCCGGACCATACCGGTTCCTTCGGCGGCCTCGGCGAGGTGCGTGCCCGTACCGTGGTGGAGGCCTGGGCCGTCCGCACTGCGGCGCTCAGCGCGCTGCCCGGGATCCGGCAGGTGTTCCCGTTCGAGAACCGCGGCGCGGAAATCGGTGTCACGCTGCACCACCCGCACGGCCAGATCTACGCCTACCCCTACCTGCCGCCGCGCGCGGCCGTGCTGGCCGTCGCCGCGCGGAAACATTACGACGACGCCGGGGGCCGTGACACGCTCACCGGATCGCTGCTGCGCGCCGAGCGCACGGACGGCAGCCGGATGGTCCTCGAGGGCCGGCATTTCAGCGCCTACGTGCCCTTCGCCGCCCGCTGGCCGCTGGAAGTCCACCTCGTCCCGCATCGGCAGGTCCCCGACCTCGCCGCCCTCGACGGCGACGAGAGGGACGAACTCGCACAGCTGTACCTGGACCTACTGCGGCGCCTGGATGCCCTCTACCCCACCCCCACCCCGTACATCGCCGCGTGGCAGCAGGCGCCGCTGGACAGTGTGCTACGCCCCGCCGGCTACCTGCACCTGCAACTGACCTCGCCCCGCCGCGCCGCGGACAAGCTCAAGTACCTGGCCGGCTCGGAGGCAGCGATGGGGGCATTCATCAACGACACCACGCCGGAGGCCGTCGCGGCCCGGCTGCGCGACGCAGCCGCCACGAGTTACCCAGTCCCCACGGAAAGCAGCACCCTATGAACCCCCCGCCGGGCACCAAGGAACTTCGGTCGCGGTTCAAGGAGGTCTTCGGGGCCGCCCCGGACGGCGTTTGGCAGGCCCCGGGGCGGGTCAACCTGATCGGCGAACACACGGATTACAACGAGGGGTTCGTGCTGCCGTTCGCCATCGACCGGACCGCCCGGGTGGCCGTCCGGCTCCGGCCCGACTCCACGCTGCGGATGCTGTCCACGTTCGGAAACCAAGGGCTGACGACGGCGGACGCTTGCGTCCTGGACCCGGCCACGGCCAGGGGCTGGACCAAGTATCCGCTCGGCGTGCTCTGGGCCCTCGAGCAGCGCGGTCTCGCCGTCCCCGGACTGGACCTGCTCCTGGACTCCGACGTGCCGCGGGGAGCCGGGCTGTCCTCCTCGCATGCCATCGAATGCGCCATCATCCTGGCCGTCAACGAGCTGACCGGCGCAGGGCTCAGCGTGGAGGACATGGTCCTGGCCACCCAGCGCGCGGAGAACGACTTTGTCGGAGCCCCCACCGGGATCATGGACCAGTCGGCCTCGCTCCGGGGCGCCGCGGGCCGTGCAGTGTTCCTCGACTGCCGGGACCAGAGCGTCCGGCTGGTGCCGTTCGACGCCGAGGCAGCCGGCCTGGTGCTGCTGGTGATCGACACGAAGGTCTCGCACTCGCATGCCGGCGGTGGCTACGCGGCCCGGCGCGCGTCCTGCGAGCTGGCCGCCGATGTGCTCGGCGTCCGGGCGCTGCGCGACGTCGGGGTCGGGGATCTCGAGGAGGCTGCCGGGCTGCTGGACACGGAAACGTTCCATCGGGTCCGCCACGTCGTCACCGAGAACGACCGCGTGCTGCAGACGGTGGAACGCCTCGAGGGCGAAGGGCCGCAGGCCATCGGCGCGCTGCTGGACGCCTCGCACGCCTCGATGCGGGACGATTTCGAAATTTCCTGCCCCGAATTGGACCTCGCGGTGGACACAGCCCGCGCCGGAGGCGCCATCGGCGCCCGGATGACCGGCGGCGGCTTCGGCGGAGCCGCGATCGCCCTTACCCCGGCAGGCGCGGAGCAGCGGGTGCGTTCCGACGTCGGGCGGGCCTTCGGGCGCGCCGGCTACGCCGCCCCGGAGGTCTTCCGCGTCCGCCCCGCGGCGGGAGCCCGCAGGCTGGACTGAAGCCGGCCTGAAGCCGGCCCGAAGCCGGCCTGAGGCTGGCCCGAGGGGAAGGCATGAAGCGGGCCCCGCCATCCGGCGGGGCCCGCTTCATAAGTCGTGCTGTTGTGCGGCTGCCGGCTAGTCGTCGCCGCGCAGGATGGCCAGCAGGCGGATGATCTCGACGTAGAGCCAGACGAGGGTGACCGTGAGGCCGAACGCCGCGGTCCAGGAGAAGCGCTGCGGGGCGCCGCTGCGGACGCCGGCTTCGATGCTGGTGAAGTCCATGATCAGGGAGAACGCGGCGAGGCCGATCGCGAGCAGGCCGATGAAGACACCCAGCGGGATACCGAAGAGCTCCACCTGGGTACGCAGGCCGAACGGGGTCTGCACGGCGCCGGTCCACATCATGACCATGTTGACGAGCGCGAAGACGGCGTAGCCGATCATCGCGATCATGAAGAAGCGCATGGCCCGGGGCGTCGCGCGGACCTTGCCGCTCTTGAACAACACCAGGGTCACGGCGAAGACGGAGAGCGTCCCGATCACGGCCTGGAGGCCGACGCCGGGGAACATCCCGTCGAGGATCCGGGTCAGGCCGCCGAGGAACAGGCCCTCAAGGGCTGCGTAGGCCAGGATCAGCGCCGGCGAGGGCTGCTTCTTGAAGGTGTTGACGAGGGCCAGGACAAAGCCGCCCAGCGCGCCGACAATCATCAGCATCGAGGCGAGGCCCTGCGCCACCACAAGGGTGACGGCCGCGCCGGCGATCACGGCGGCGAGGCAGGCCGCCGTCTTCATGATGACGTCATCGAAGGTCATGCGGCCGCTGTCGGCCGGTCCGGCCGCCGGGCGGTTGTACATGTCCTGCAGCTGGTCGCTGCTCATCGCCTGCTGCGACGGGTTCCAGCCGGCCTGGGTCTGGC
The DNA here is from genome assembly GCF_056397665.1 of Arthrobacter sp. 05L428. Lineage (NCBI taxonomy): Bacteria > Bacillati > Actinomycetota > Actinomycetes > Micrococcales > Micrococcaceae > Arthrobacter > Arthrobacter sp. 05L428. Next base: position 139,930 of record NZ_JBFTNW010000005.1, read on the forward strand.
CGAACTGGCCCTGGCCATACGGGTTCTGGCCGTACTGGTTCTGGCCGTAGCCCTGCCCGTACGGCGCTTGCGGGGCAGGCGGTGCCTGGGTGGCTCCACGGAAGTTCTTTCCGTTGAAGATCGGGTTTCCGCCAAGTGCCATTGCTGGTGTCCTCCAAATTAAGGGGGTAGGTGATGATCGGTGGTGAGGATCGTTATGACTCACGCTACCAATTCCCACGCCCGGCAGGCAGGGATAGTTCCCTTCGGGTTCCCGCCGCAACAAAACCGTGATCTGGGGCGGCCCGCCCCCGCCCTGCTTCCGCCCCGGTGAAGCGCTTCTTCGCCGAATGTTTAGGAATCCTCGGGAACAACAAAAGTTTTCTTTAGCTCGGCTAAATCCCGCTTGGGCGCCGGCTTCACGGTTGTTACGCGATCGCGACGTTCTGCCTGCTCGCAGCGGCATTAGTTACCCCGCCCGGCCTGTAACATTGGCCCAACAGGGTGACGAACATCACAAGCAAGAACCGCTCCATCGCATCGAAGTATCCGCTCTACCCTCGTCCCCTGACCGTTCGCAGCGGTTGCAATGGCGCAACCCAGACCACCCCCATGTGGAGGTTTTCAATTTGAGAAGCACACCGAGAGGCCCGTCGCAGAGACGGCGCGGCAGAATGCTGAAAGCTGTGGGGGCCGTTTTCGCCGCCGTGGCCGCCCTTCTGCTCATCGTCGCCCCGGCATCCCAGGCCACGACCCCTTCGCCGACACCATCCCCGTCGAGCACTTCGTTCCAAAACAGCATCAGCGGATTCCTGCGCGGCGATGACCGCGCCCCGCTCGCCGGCGTCACCATCACCGCCAAGAGCGGCGATTTCACGGGAACAACCAAGTCGGGTCCCAACGGTTCCTGGAACATCGGCGTGCCCACCCAGGGAACGTATGAGGTCGAGCTGGACGTGAAGACCCTCCCGGAGGGCATCAAGCTCGCCGAGGGCCAGGAAAACCCCCGCAAGGTCAGCTTCAGCCAGACCTCCAACCTCTCGGTCATCTTCGCCTTCGGCAAGGGCATCGTCGTCCAGGAGCAGGACTTCGGCCAGAACCTGCTGAACCGCCTCGTGGCAGGCCTGAGCTTCGGCCTGCTGCTCGCGCTCGCGTCGGTGGGACTGTCACTGATCTTCGGCACCACCGGCCTGACCAACTTCGCACACGGCGAGATGGTCACCCTCGGCGCCGTGCTGGTCTTTGGCTTCAACGCCATGAACCTGCCGTTCTGGCTCTCTATCATCCTCGCGCTCCTCGGCGGCGGCCTCTTCGGCTACGTCCAGGACGCCGGGCTGTGGAAACCCCTGCGGCGCCGCGGCACCGGCCTGGTCCCGATGATGATCGTCAGCATCGGCCTCGCCCTCGCCGTCCGCTACGTCATCCAGTTCTACTTCGGCGGCGCCACCCAGCAGTTGCCCTTCGCCCAGAGCGCGGAAATCCAGATCGGGCCGGTCTCCATCTCGCCGAACAACCTCTGGTCCCTGCTCATCAGCGTCGTTGTCATCGCCGTCCTCGGCGTCGTACTACTCAAGACCCGGCTGGGCAAGGCCACCCGCGCCGTGGCCGACAACCCGGCACTGGCGGCGGCCTCCGGCATCGACGTCGACGGGGTCATCCGGATCGTCTGGGTCACCGGCGGCATGCTCGCCTCGCTCGGCGGCATTCTCTGGGCGTACTACCGTCCCGGCGTCACCTTCGACATGGGTTCGCAGATCCTGCTGCTCATCTTCGCCGGCGTGACCCTCGGCGGCCTCGGCACAGTCTGGGGCGCCCTCTTCGGTTCCATCATCGTCGGCATCTTCGTGGAGCTGACCACCGTGTTCGGCCTCGCCGCCGACCTCAAATACGTGGGAGCACTGTTCATCATGATCGTTGTCCTCTTGTTCCGGCCTCAGGGCATCCTGGGCCGCCGCGAGCGCGTGGGTTAGGAGACAGACATGGACTTCGGATTTATTCTTTCCAGCGCTGCCGGTGAACTGTTCAGCCCGACGACGGCGGCGTACGCGCTTGCCGCGCTCGGCCTGGCCGTCCACTTCGGCTATTCGGGCCTGCTGAACTTCGGCCAGGCCGGCTTCATGGCGGTGGGGGCCTACGGGTTCGCGATCTCCACCCTGACCTTCCACGTGCCGTTCTTCGTGGGCCTGCTGATCGCCGTCGTCTGCTCGGCGATCTTCGCCCTGCTGCTCGGCATCCCCACCCTCCGGCTCCGGGCCGACTACCTGGCCATCGTCACGATCGCGGCCGCGGAAATCGTCCGCTACATCGTCACCACCAACCAGCTCACCTCGGTGACCGGTTCGGCCAACGGCCTTGCTGCCTTCGAAGGCGACTTCTACGCCATGAACCCCTTCCCCGAGGGGTCCTACTTCGGCATGAACAACCGCGACTTCTTCATCCGCGTGGTCGGCTGGGCCCTGGTGATCGTCTGCTGCCTGCTGGTCTGGCTGCTGATGCGCAGCCCCTGGGGCCGCGTCCTCAAGGGCATCCGCGAGGACGAGAACGCCGTCCGCTCGCTCGGCAAGAACGTCTACTCCTACAAGATGCAGGCCCTCGTCATCGGCGGCGTGCTTGGCGCCCTCGCGGGCATGGTCTTCACCCTCCCCCGCGGCGCGGTGCAGCCGGCCAACTACGGCACCGAGCTGACGTTCTTCCTCTACACCTGCCTGCTGCTCGGCGGACTCGGCACCGTGCTGGGACCCGTCGTCGGGGCGATGATCTTCTGGGTCGTGCTGTCCCTGACCCAGGGCGTGCTCTACGGCCTGATCGAATCCGGCGCCGTCACGTGGCTGAACACGGTCCAGGCCGGGCAGCTGCGCTACATCCTGGTCGGCATCGCACTGATGCTGCTGATGATCTTCAGGCCCCAGGGCGTCTTCGGCAACAAGAAGGAGCTGGCGTTCGCATGAGCATGCACAGCGAAGAACCAAAGCCCGGCCTCGGGTCCACCGAGACCGCGGAGGGCATCGACTACATGACGGACACGCGTCCGATTGCGGCCGGCGAGATTGCTCCCGGCTGCAAGAAGCGCGACCCGATTGTGGTGGCGGAAAATGTCACCCGCAGCTTCGGCGGCATCAACGCCGTCGACGTCGAATACCTCGAGATCCCGCGGCACAAAATCACGGCCCTGATCGGCCCCAACGGTGCCGGCAAGACCACCCTGTTCAACCTGTTGACGGGCTTCGATACGCCAAACACGGGCAAATGGCAGTTCGAAGGAAACAGCCTGGCCGGTGTCTCCTCCTACAAGGTGGCCCGCATGGGCATGGTCCGCACCTTCCAGCTGACCAAGGTCATGGGCAAGCTCACCGTCATGGAGAACATGCGGCTGGGCGCTTCACACCAATCCGGTGAGAAGCTCTCCAAGGCCCTGTTCAAGGGGATCTGGGGCGGCCAGGAAAAGAAGATCACCGAAGAAGCCAACGTGCTGCTGGAGAAGTTCAAGCTCGACGCCAAGAAGGACGACTACGCGGCGTCCCTCTCCGGCGGCCAGCGCAAGCTCCTCGAAATGGCCCGTTCGCTGATGGTTCGTCCGAAGCTCGTGATGCTGGACGAACCGATGGCAGGCGTCAACCCGGCGCTCACCCAGTCCCTGCTGGACCACATCAAGAACCTCAAGGCCGAGGGCATGACCGTGTTGTTTGTCGAGCACGACATGCACATGGTCCGCCACATCGCCGACTGGGTGGTGGTGATGGCCGAGGGGAAGATCGTGGCCGAGGGGCCGCCCGCTGAGGTCATGAAGAACCCGGCCGTGATTGACGCCTACCTGGGCGCCCACCACGACGTGGATCTTGGCGATTCGGAAGGCATCAAGGTGCTCGCAGCCGAACTTGAGGCGGACGAGGAATCAATCGTCGGCACCGAGAACGCGGGCATCATCTCCGCCGACGTGCTCGCGACGGAGGCTCCCGGGCACGACACCGCCAACGGTGCGGCGCACGGCCGGCGCAGCGCCGAGGAACCCGGCCTCGGCGAGCCGAACCGGACAGAGCCGAACCGCGTTGAGCCGAACCGGACAGAGAAGGACACAGAATGAGCGCCACGAGTGCGGCCACCGCCGCGACTAACGCATACGAGGGCGATTCGGTCGTCAAGGTCACCGACCTGGTGGCCGGTTACATCCCGGGCGTCAACATCCTCAACGGCTGCAGCATCGAGGCCCGCAAGGGTGAGTTGATTGGCATCATCGGTCCCAACGGCGCCGGCAAGTCGACCCTGCTGAAGGCCATGTTCGGCCTCGTCAAGGTCCACTCCGGCTCCGTGGTGGTCCGCGGCCAGGACATCACCGGGCTGAAGGCCAACAAGCTGGTCAGCCGGGGCGTTGGGTTTGTCCCGCAGACCAACAACGTGTTCGCGGCCCTGACCATCGAAGAGAACCTCCAGATGGGCATGTTCCAGCGCCCTAAGGACTTCGCCAAGCGGTTCGACTTCGTCGCGGAGCTGTTCCCGGAGCTGGCCAAGCGCCGGGCCCAGCGCGCCGGCTCGCTCTCCGGCGGTGAGCGCCAGATGGTCGCCATGGGACGGGCCCTGATGATGGACCCGGCCGTGCTGCTGCTCGACGAGCCCTCGGCAGGCCTCTCCCCCGTCAAGCAGGACGAAACCTTCCTGCGGGTGCACGAGATCAACCGGGCCGGCGTCTCCGTGATCATGGTGGAGCAGAACGCGCGCCGCTGCCTGCAGATCTGCGACCGCGGCTACGTCCTGGACCAGGGCAAGGACGCGTACACGGGAACCGGCCGGGAACTCATGAAGGATCCCAAGGTCATCCAGCTGTACCTGGGCACCTTGGCGGACACGGTCGACTAGTCCGGCCATCGCTGTCCAGAAGGGCCGTCACCAGCCGGTGGCGGCCCTTCTGCATGCCCGGCGCGTGTCCGGTTCCCGTGGGTGCCGTCCCGGGCGCCCAGGGTCCCCGCAGGGCTCCGGCGACAGCCACTTGCTCGGCGCCTGCCCCCGTCACCCTCTGCGTGACTCTCGCCGAACGCTCTGCGGCACCCAAGCCAGGTTTCCGCGGCGGTTCCAGACAGACGCAGCCCGGATCCGAGCAGCCTCTGTCCGATTCCGTAGCCTCCATCCGTTGCTTTAGCCCCGGCGGCCACAGGGCGCCGTCGGAACCCCTCCCCGGCTATGCGACGGCGTCACGCGCAGCAGAGTCTTGGGCCTCCACCCGGCGGGTTGGGCTGGTTCTGCGGGGTCGAACTGAACGGGGCGGCCCGAAGGACTGACCTGCGTGACGCCTAGGCCCGGTCGCGTCCTTCGCCCCCGCTCCCCTCCCTGCTCCCGGCACGCAAGAGACCCCCGTCCGGAGGGGACGGGGGTCTCTTGTTTTTCTTGGAGAGCGGCTTTACAGCTTGCCGAATTCTTCCTTGACGGGCTTGTAGCTGTTGTCATCCTGGAACTCGTAGATGCCGATGTAGGCTTCCGTCGGGTCACCGGCGTCGGAGAACGTTACGGGGCCGGACTGGCCGTCGTAGTCGATGTCCTTGCCGTTACGGAGCAGGGTGACGCAGGAGGCGAAGTTGTTGCACTTCTCGCCGCCTTCAGAGACCGCCTTGAGCTGCTTGGCGATATCCACGCCCTTGGTGCTCTTGGCGGCTTCAGAAGCCAGTGCGATCAGGTTCACGGCGTCGTAGGACTCGCCTGCGTAGCTGTAGTCCTTGAGCGCCGGATCGATGGCGAGGAGCTTCTTCTTGAAGTCATCCTTGGCGAAGGTGCCCGGGATGGTGCCCTGGGCGCCCTTCAGGGTGCCTGCCTTAAAATCCTTGCTGTAGTCGGACATGTTGCCGTCCACCATGAAGATCTGGGTGGGCTTGATGCCCTTGCCCGTCATCAGCGGGACGATGCTCTTGGCCTGGTCGAAGGTGATCAGGGCGATGGCATCCGGCTTGGCCGCGAGGACCTTGTCCACCTGGCTGCTGAACTGGGAATCGCCTTCGTTGAAGAGCTCTTCCGCCACAACCTTGCCGCCGGCAGCTTCTACGGCCGACTTGACGTTCTTAGCCAGACCCGTGCCGTAAGCATCGTTCAGTACGATCATGCCAACGGTCTGCGCGCCACAGGTGGCCATGTAGTTGCCGAGGACCTTGCCCTGCAGGACGTCCGACGGGGCGGTGCGCCAGTAGAGACCCTTGTCGTCCCACGTGGTGAAGTCCGGCGAGGTGTTGGCCGGCGAGAACTGGATGACTCCGGCGCCGGTGATCTGGTTGATCACGGTCTTGGAAACGCCCGAGGAGGCGGCACCGACAATGGCACTGACACCCTGGCCCAGCAACGCGGTGGTGGACTGGGTGGCGATGTCCGTCTTGGTGTCGCCCGAGTCGCGGTGGATGACCTGGACCGGCTTGCCGAGGACGCCGCCGGCGTCGTTGATTTCCTTGATGCCAAGGTTCACGCCTGCGATTTCGGGCGGGCCGAGGAAGGCAAGGGAACCGGTGGTCGGCAGGAGCGAGCCGATCTTGAGCGGGGTATCCGTGGTGGTCGAGGACGCGGGCACGGAGCCTGCCGCGCTGGCCGAGCTGGTGGAGCCTCCGGTTGCGCTCGGGGCCGGGCAAGCGATGCCGGCGGCCTGGGCGGATGCCGAGCCGCTTGACGCCGGCGCGGTGGACGTACCGCCACAAGCCGTAGCCAGAAGGGCGACGCCGAGGCTAAGCACTGTGAGCTTAGCGATGCGCGGCGCCACCTGGGGGAGTGAAGTCATAGAGAAATCTCCTCGATCTAAAGGTGCGAACGGCCTTTGATGCGAAAGATCAGGTGTTCCTGATTTAGATTCAAGCTAATGCAATTTCCGCCCGAAAATAAGTGACTACGGTCACATCCTTATAACACTCGTTGCATAGAGGAAATCAGCGTGCGGGAAAAGCGCGGTGATTGGCTTGGGGACGGCCCGGGAGGCCACGCCAGCGCCCACCACCCCCGGCGCCCTGAAGCGCCTGCCGGGGCCGCGGGCAGCAATTGTGGCGCGCAGTGCGGCATTTATGAAGTGCCCCAGGTGGGACTCGAACCCACAACACGCGGATTTTAAGTCCGCTGCCTCTGCCAATTGGGCTACTGGGGCGCCCGGTCAATGGTATCCCGGCAACGGCTCCCTACGACGCGGCCGGCACCCCGTCGAAGGGCTCGGCGTAGCGGAACGTCCCGCTGACCCCGCCGGGCCAAAGCGCCAGCGGCAGCAGCTGGAAATGGTCGCCCCAGGACGGATCCGGCGCCTGCACGCCGAGCGAGGTGGAAGGCACGAAGCCAAACCTGGCGTAATACTCCGGGCTGCCGAGCAACGCAATGCCCCGCTCCCCCGCGGCATTCGCACGGTCGATGGTTTCCTTCATCAGCGCCGATCCGATTCCGTGCCGCTGCAGCCGCGGCACCACCCCGATCGGGCCCAGCCCCAGCAGCTCCAGCTCCCCCGCCCTGCCCCGGGTGCTGATGACATGGCCCACGATCTCACCATCCAGCTCGGCGACAATGCTGAAGTCCGGCAGGTACTCCCCGCAATCGAAGAGCCGCCGCAGCAGGTCCACTTCCTCCGGCTCCCCTTCAACCGGCAGGCCCGTGACCGGCGAGATGGAGAAGGCCGCTGCGGTGAGGGCCAGGAGCGCCGGCCGGTCCTCGGGCTGTTCGCCGCGCAGGACCAGCTTCGGCACCGGCAACTGCCCGCCGCCGTTCGCGCTGCGGCTGTCCGCGGAGAGCTCGTGGAGCACCTCGAGGGCGCGTTCGGCATCGGCCACCGGCACGAGCAGGTGGTCGTGGTGGAATCCGGCCAGCACGTTGCAGCTGATCTTGGCCTCGGTCAGGGCGGCACTGACGGCAGCAGTAAGTCCGATCGCTTCGAGCGAGGAATGCACCTGCAGGGTGATCCAGGCCGCCACGAAGTCGTACTTGAGGCCCAGGGCATCGGCGTCGGCCCGCGGCAGCACCACGGTCAAACCCTCGGCCTCCCGGACCGCGGCCGCAATGTGGCCGGCCAGCGGTTTGCCGTGCGGCCACAGCGCATAGACGTACTCGCCCTCGCGCACCACCGGCCGCATGGTCGCCAGCAAGGTGTTCAGGTCCTTCTCAGCGGGAGTCATGGGCCCAGTCTAGGCAGGTCGGCCCGTCCCACGGCCAATCCGACCGGCAATCCAGGCGGTGCCGGCGGCGGCACCAACGACGACGGCGGCCGCTCCCCCGAAGGGGAACGGCCGCCGTCGTCGGCTTGCTGCCGGCTACTTGGAGTTGGCCGGGGCAGCTTCCTTCGCAGGCGCTTCGGCCGGCTTATCGGCGGCCGGAGCCGGAGCAGCCGCCGGCTTCGGAGCCGGCGTCGCCGCGGCCACGAAGGCCCCGCGCGGGTTGTCCAGGTCCATCAGCTGGGTGGTGTCGCGGCCCAGGAAGAGCTGCCAGAACCAACCGGAGATCACGCGGATCTTGCGCTCGACCGTCGGCATGGCCAGGCCGTGGTAGCCGCGGTGTGCGAGCCAGGCCAGCGGGCCCTTGAGGCCGATGCGGCCGACGAGGTTGATGTTGGCAACGCCCTTCCATTCGCCGAAGCCGGCTACGGCGCCCAGGTTCTTGTGCTTGTAGTCCTTGAGCTCCTTGTCCCAGCGGGAGGCCCACAGGTTCTTGGCAAGCCGCTTGGCCTGGCGCAGCGCGTGCTGGGCGTTCGGGACGCAGGTGCCGTCCGGCAGGCCGCTGCCGGTGAGGTCCGGCACGGCCGCGATGTCGCCGGCGGCCCAGGCATTTTCGATGATGCCTTCGTCGCCGGAGACGCGCAGGTCCGGGAGAACACGGACACGGCCGCGGGGTTCCAGCGGGAAGTCGGTGGAGCGGACCATCGGGTTGGCCTGCACGCCGGCAGTCCAAACCAGGGTGTCGGATTCGAATTCCTGGGCAGGGGTCTTGTCCGGCAGGTTGATGAGCTTCAGGGAGCCCTCGGCGTTGTCCAGCGAGGTGTTGAGCAGCACCTCGATGCCGCGGCTGCGCAGGTGCTCGACGACCCACTCGGCCTGCTTGGCCGTGACCTCGGGCATGATGCGGCCCATGGCCTCGACCAGGACGAAGCGGACTTCCTCCTGCTTGATGCGCGGGTTCTTCCTGACCGCGGCGCGGGCCAGGTCTTCCATTTCGGTGATGCACTCGATGCCGGCGAAGCCGCCACCGACGACGACGAACGTCAGGGCGCGGGCGCGCTCGGCCGGGTCGGTCATCAGCGAGCCGGTTTCGATGCGCTCCAGGACACCGTTGCGCAGGGCGACGGCTTCCTCGATCGTCTTCAGGCCGATGCCCTTGTCCGCGAGGCCCTTGATCGGGAACGTGCGGGTGATCGCGCCGGCGGCCAGCACGACGTCGAAGTAGGGGATCTCGAAGTTCTCGCCGCCGTCAGCCGGCGCCACCACGGCCGTACGGTTGGCGTGATCGATCGAGGTGACGCGGCCCTGGATCAGTTCGGTCTGCTTGAGGTGCTTGCGGTGCGAGACGACGGCGTGACGCGCCTCGATGTTTCCGCCGGCCACTTCCGGCAGGAAGGGCTGGTAAGTCATGTAGGGCAGCGGATCAACGACGGTGACGATGCCACCGGCATTCGCGATCTTTTTCTGCAGTTTGAGGGCTACGTACAGGCCGACGTACCCGCCGCCGACGACGAGTACCCTGGGACGGTCCTGGAGCTGAGGGGTGGATGCCATGGATCAAGAATACCGTAGTTTGTGAAAAACTTCACTAACTACTGCGGGGCCTGGTCTTGCACCGAATCCGGCGCCGCTGCCCCCGGGTCGCGGGGGCCCGCGGCGGTGCCTGGGTCGGTGCCCGGCACGGGTGCGGTGCCGGGCCCGCGGAGGGCACGGCGCAGCTGGATGGCGGCCCCGGCGATGATGCAGACGAAGAGCCCGCCGAAGCCGAGGACCACCATTGCCGGGACGGCGCTGTCGGCCGGCGACGGGGCCTCCGCGACGGGAAGGGTGGCTTCGGGCAGGGTCGGCGCCGCACTCGAGGGGCTGGGTGCGGCGGCCGGGGCGGGACTCACCGGGTTTCCCCGCCGGTGCACACGGATCCAATCGGAGATCGAACCCAGCGGATTGAGGGTGGTTTCCGGCACATCGGCCTTCAGTGCAGCCTCGGCGTTCAGCACGCCGAAGCCGTACAGCGGGTCCTTGCCCGGCAGCCCGGCATCCTTCGCGGTGCTGACAATCCGGTTAATAACCTGGCTGGCGGACATCTCCGGCCATTTCGAGCGGATCAGGGCAGCGACGCCGGCAACGATCGGGGTTGCGCCCGAAGTGCCCGCCCACTCGGCGTAGCCGCCGCCGGGCAGGCCGCCGACCAGGTCCTCGGCCGGTGCCGCCACGCCGATGCTGATGCCCTGGGACGAGGAGTCAATGCTGGCGACGCCCTTGCGGTTCAGGCCGGCCACCGTCAGCACGCCGGGGATGGTCGCCGGGGCGCCCACCTGGATGTTGCCGCCCACCCGGTTGCCGGCGGCGGCGACAATGACGACGTCCTTCTGCTCGGCGTAAAGGAACGCCGCGTCCCAGCTTTGCGGCCACTCCGGGGAGGTGCTGCCGAGCGAGATGTTGATGACCCGGGCGCCGTTGTCGACGGCCCAGCGGACCGCGGCGGGGATCTGGTCTTGGTCGCTCTTTCCGCCCGGGTTAGCGGATCCGAGCCAGGTGGAGACGGAGAGGATCTCGGCTTCGGGGGCGACGCCGACGATCCCGTCGGGGCCTACTCCGGCTGTGGCTGAGGGCCGGGCCGTGGATTTTGTCGACTTTGCCGGCTGGTGTCCGCGGCCCGCGAGCATGGTCGCCACCAGGGTGCCGTGCTCGGGTTTGGCGCCGATGCTTTTCCTGCCGTCCGCGGCTCCCGCCCCGGACACGTCCGTGCCCCCGGTCAGCACGCCCTTGAGGTCCGGATGTTTGCCGTCCACGCCGCTGTCGATGACGGCGATCTTAACGTTGGCGCCCTTCGAGACGGCCCAGGCCTTCTTGATGCCGGACTCGGCGAGCCAGTACTCCTTGTCGCGGGTGCTGTCCGCGTGTGCAGCGGGGGCAGCCGACAGCGCTCCCGCGACGCTGCCGCCGGCAAGGGCCAGGGCCATCAACGCGGAGGCGGTCCGGCGGCGCCGGGCTGTTGCTCTGGTCATTTCAGGTCCAATCGGCGGTGTGGCTGCGGCCGCGACCGTTCCGGGCGCGCGGCAGGGGTGGCGGCTGCTCCTGCCGGCGCTGCCGGACAGGGCCGGGAGTGGGTTGGTGCCGGCGCGGAGCTAGCTGATGCTCAGGGCAATACCGTCCAGAATATCGTGTTCGCTCGTCACGGCCGACGTGATGCGGCCCTCTGTGACGTCCGCCATGCGTTCGAGCACGCGCCGCCAGACAAGGCCGCCGGCGCCGATCACGTCCACCCGGCCCGGGTGCATGTAGGGCAGGGCGGCGCGGGCGTCCCGCGTCATTTCGAGCAGCGAGGTGCAGGCCTCCCGGGCAGTGTCCAAGCCAAGTTCGGTGCCGTGGATGGCGGCCGGCGAGTACTCGGTGAGCTTCAAGGCGTGGGCGGTGATTGTGGTCACTGACCCCGCGACGCCGACCACGGCGGTGGCGCGCTCCAGCGGCACCGTCAGCGCCGCGTGGCTGATGGCGGCGTCGACGTCGGCTTCCGCCGCGGCGATCTGTTCCGCCGTGGGCGGGTCGTCCTGCAAGTGCCGTTCGGTCATCCGGACGCAGCCCACATCGACCGATTTGGCGGCGATGACGCCGTCGGCGTCGCCCAGCACGAACTCCGTGCTGCCGCCGCCCAGGTCCACTACCAGCACCGGGTCCTTGCCCCGCGAGGGCAGCACGCTGCTGGCGCCGGCGAAGGACAGGGCGGCTTCTTCGTCGCCGCTGATCACCTCGGGTTCGACGCCGAGCAGTTCCCGGACCCCGTCGATGAAGACCTGGCGGTTCCGGGCGTCCCGGGTTGCGGATGTTGCCACGAAACGGACCTTCCCGGCGCCGTGGCGGCGGATCAGCTCGGCGTAGTCACGGGTGGCCTCGAGGGTGCGGTCCAGCGCGTCCTGGGCGAATTCGCCGGTGGCGTCGACGCCTTGGCCGAGCCTGACGACGCGCATCTCGCGCACGACGTCGGTCAGCTTCGGCAGGGTATCGCCGCCCGCGGCGACATCTGCGATGAGCAGGCGGATGGAGTTGGTGCCGCAGTCGATCGCGGCCACGCGGCTCACTGCCCGGCTCCGGCGGCGGTATCCGCGCCGTTCTCGTCATGCCCGGTGCGGGACTTCCGCACCGGGGCCGGCCGGCCGACGATTTCGGGCAGACCCTGCGGACCGTGCCGGCTCAGGTCCTGGGAAGGGGCCTCTCCGCCGGTGTCCCACGCGCCGTCGCAGTAGCAACGGTCCGGGGTCCACCACTCGCTGATGCCGGCTACGGCCTCGTCGCCGAGCGGGTTGACTCCGGGACCGGCAGCGAGCGAGTGGCCCACCAGGACATGCAGGCACTTCACGCGGGTGGGCATGCCGCCTGCGGAGATCCCGTCGATCTCCGGGACGGCCCCGATGCCGGACCGGGCGCCGATCTCGGCGCGGGACTGCAGGTACGCCTCATGCGCGGCACGGTAGTCCGCCGCCAGCGCCTCGTCGGCACCGAGCCGTTCGTTCATCTCATTCATCAACCCGGCCGCCTCCAGCCTGGACACGGCCGAGGTGATGACCGGATGGGTCAGGTAGAAGGTGGTGGGGAACGGCGTCCCGTTGCTCAGCCGCGGCGAGGTGGCCGCCACCAGCGGGTTGCCGCAGACGCAGCGGGCAGGGATCTCGACGACGTCGCGCACCGGCCGCCCCAATTGCCGGCTGAGCACGTCAAGGTCGCGGGCCGACGGCTGGCGGGAATCCCCCGTCGCTGGGGTCCCTTCCATGGGGGTCGCGTCGATGGGGTTCCCGGTCCGGGGATCGTCCGCTCGGTTCTCGTCCACTGGCGCGGCACCTTCCTGCCCTGTTGGAATTACCGGGTTGCGGTAATCCGGCGGCGGGCGCCGCTCCTAGTCTGTTGCCGACCGCCTGATGGAGTCCCAAAGGGAATCCACCCACGGCAGATTGGCCGGGTCTGTGGCTGTTCCTGCTGCGGCGCCGGAACCGGACGTTGCGGCAGGAAGATCGCTGCCGTAAACCCAGTAGCCGGTTTCGCCGGGCATAACCATGTTAATGCGATCACGGGCTTGCTGTTTCACGTAGTTCGGGTCCTGCCAGCGCGAGACCTCACGTTTGAGGTCCGTCTGCTTCGCCTGCTGGGCCGAAATTTCGGCCTCCAGGTCAGCTATTTCGGCGCGCTTTTCAAGGAAGATCCTGACCGTGGGCGCCAGCATGATCGTGATGGCGATCATCACGACGCCGAGTGCCAGCAGTCGTCCGGAGAAGGCCTTGGCCGGGACGGGATCGAGCCCGTCGGTTTGCCCGGTCTGTCCGGACTTCGTGCCGGCTCCGCTGCCCGCAGCCGGCGTGGCTGGCCCGGTCTCGCGTGCGCCGGTCTTTGCAGCTCCGGTCTTTGCAGCTCCCGTCCGGGCGGGCGCAGCGGCTCCGCCGACGGGGCCGGGTTTGCCGGTTCCCGGCGCTTCAGACGCCGGCCGTCCGGCGTCGTGGCCGGCTGTCCGGCCGGCGGGTTCGATGCCGTGCCGCGGGCTGCCGAAATCAGCCCTGATGACGTCGCCGCCGTCGGCTTCCCCCCGGCCGGAGGCCGGAGACTTCGGGGCCGCAGCAGCGGCCCGGGGAACCTTGGGACGGCGGGTTGCCATGTCACTCCTTCAAACAGGCCAAACGAACCGGCCAAAACAGGCCGCCAAAAAGAACGGGCCAAAACAGAACCGGTGGCCATGGTCTTTCCACCATAGCCACCGGTACCTGATTCTTGCGGGTACTAGCCCTTGAAACGCGGGAAGGCGCTGCGTCCGGCGTAGCGTGCGGCGTCGTCGAGTTCCTCTTCGATGCGCAGCAGCTGGTTGTACTTGGCGACGCGCTCGGAGCGGGCCGGGGCACCGGTCTTGATCTGGCCCGCGTTGGTGGCAACGGCGATGTCAGCGATGGTGGTGTCCTCGGTTTCGCCGGAGCGGTGCGAGGTGATGGTCGTGTAACCCGCGCGCTGGGCGAGGGATACGGCGTCGAGCGTCTCGGTCAGCGAACCGATCTGGTTGACCTTGACCAGCAGCGAGTTGGCGGTCTTCGAATCGATGCCGGTCTGGAGGCGCTCCGGGTTCGTGACGAACAGGTCATCGCCCACGATCTGGACCTTGTCGCCGATCGAGTCGGTGAGGGCCTTCCAGCCTTCCCAGTCGTTCTCGTCCAGCGGGTCCTCGATGGAGACCAGCGGGTAGTCCGCCACCAGCTCGGCGTAGTAGGCGCTCATCTCGGCGGAGCTGAGGGCCTTGCCTTCGAACTGGTACGCGCCGTCCTTGAAGAACTCGGAGGAGGCGACGTCGAGGGCCAGCGCGATGTCCTTGCCCGGGGTGTAGCCGGCGTTCTTGATGGCTTCCTGGATCAGGTCCAGGGCCGCGCGGTTGGACGGCAGGTTCGGGGCGAAGCCGCCCTCGTCACCCAGGCCGGTGGCCAGGCCCTTGGACTGCAGCACCGCCTTGAGCGCGTGGTAAACCTCGACGCCCCAGCGCAGGCCCTCGGAGAAGGTCTCGGCGCCGAGCGGGACAACCATGAACTCCTGGATGTCGACGTCGGAGTCGGCGTGCGAGCCGCCGTTGAGGATGTTCATCAGCGGCACCGGCAGGACGTGCGCGTTGGGCCCGCCCAGGTACTTGTAAAGCGGCAGGTCGGCCGAGGCGGCCGCGGCGTTGGCAACGGCGAGGGACACGCCCAGGATCGCGTTGGCACCGAGCTTGCCCTTGTTGGCCGTGCCGTCCAGGTCGATCATGGCCTGGTCGATGCTGCGCTGGTCGGTCGCGTCGAAGCCGATGAGGGCCGGGGCGATCTGGTCGATGACGGCGTCGACGGCCTTCTGGACGCCCTTGCCGAGGTAACGGCCCTTGTCGCCGTCGCGGAGTTCCACGGCCTCGTGTTCGCCGGTGGAGGCGCCGGAGGGAACTGCTGCGCGGCCGATCTGGCCGTCGGAGAGCAGGACTTCAACTTCTACGGTCGGGTTGCCGCGGGAATCGAGGATCTCGCGGGCGTGGATGGCATCGATAAGCGCCATGAATATGCTCCTTTGGGTGAAGCGATCTGCTGGGAATCTGACTGCTGGAAATCTAGCGGTGGATCAAGCTGGAAACCGACGTCCTCGTCGCCCCTAGCCTAGTCGAGAGTGGGATAAGTTACGGAAAGCTATCCAGTCCCCGGACTCGGTGCTCCCGCGCCGGTGCCGCCGGGCTCGCTGCCGGGCTGGCTCTCCTGGAAATGGCGGTTGACCGCGCGCAGGGCGCGTTCGGCGTCCAGGCCGTTGCGCCGGGCGGCCGCGACAATGCCGAACAGCAGCTCGCCTAGCTCCCGCTCGGTCGCCGGGGCGGGTGGTCCCGCGGCGGGTGCGGAGGCGGCGGCCTCCAAGGCGGGGGCCTCCATCGCGGGCGCCGGCTCCAACGCAGTCGGCAGTCCGGCCCGTTCGGCCCGGTCCTGGAGCTTCTGCGCCCGGGCCAGCGCCGGCAGCGCGGCCGGGACGCCGTCGAAGGCGTGGCCCCGGCCGGGCTTTTCGGTTTTCTTGACCGCATCCCACTTCAGCACGATCTCCTGGACCGTGGCCGGGAAGGAGTCCTGCAGGGAGCCGTCGGCGCGGAAGACGTGCGGATTGCGCCGGACCATCTTGTCCCGCAGGCCGCGGGCGACGTCGTCGAAGTCGAAGGCGCCGCGCTCCTCGGCGAGCCGGGCATGCAGCACCACCTGCAGCAGGACATCGCCTAGTTCCGCCCGCAGCTCGGCGTCGCCGCCGTCTGACTCGATGGTTTCAGCCACCTCATAGGCCTCCTCGAGGAGGTATTCCACGAGGGATTCGTGGCTGAGGGCGCCCATCCAGGGGCAGTGGACGCGCAGCTCGGCGATGGTTCGCAACAAATCCCTGAGCGGCGCGTCCACCGGGTTGGAGTCCTTAGCCAAGGTCGGCGTAGGCCTCGTTGATGTATTCGACCAGGGCTTCCTTCTCCTCCAGCGGCAGGAACGCGGCTTCGGCTGCGTTCAGGGTCAGCTCGAGCAGGTCGTCCAGGTCGTAGTCGAACGTCTCCACGAGCAGTTCGAACTCGTCGGTGAGGGTCACGCCGCTCATCAGCCGGTTGTCCGTGTTGATCGTGACGTTGAAGCCCAGCTGGTAGAGCATGTCCACCGGGTGGCTTTCGATGCCCTCGCCGAAGCCGGCAATGGCGCCGGTCTGCAGGTTGGAGGACGGGCAGATCTCCAGTGCGATGCCGCGGTCCCGGACCCAGCTGGCGAGCTCGCCGAGGGTTACCAGGCCGATGTTGTCGTCGACCTCGTCGCTGTCGGCGTTGATATCGGAGACATCGTCGGCGTCGGCGGCGTCGGCCTCTTCGAACTCGACGGTGACGTCCTCGGCGATCCGAACGCCGTGGCCCAGGCGCAGGGCCCGGCCGTCAACGAGTGCGGATTGGATACTCTCCAGGCCGGCGGCCTCGCCGGCGTGGATCGTGGCCGGGAAGTTGTGCTGGGCAAGGTAGGTGAAGGCGTCCTTGAAGCGGGAAGGCAGGAAGCCGTCCTCGGCGCCGGCGATGTCGAAGCCGACTGCACCCTTGTAGCGGTGCCGGACGGCCAGTTCGGCGATTTCCTGGCCGCGGTCGGCGTGGCGCATGGCGGTGATCAGCTGGCCGACCTGGATCTCGCGGCCGGTCTCGGCGACGGCGTCGACGCCTGCATTGAGGCCCGCCTGGACGGCCTCAACGACGTCGTCCAGCGACAGGCCCTGCTGCAGGTGCTGTTCCGGGGCCCAGCGCACTTCGCCGTACACGACGCCGTCGTCCGCGAGGTCTTCAACGAACTCCTTGGCGACGCGGAACAGGCCTTCCTTGGTCTGCATGACGGCGATGGTGTGGTCGAACGTCTCGAGGTAGCGGACCAGCGAACCGGAGTCGGCGGATTCGCGGAACCACTCCCCCAGCGCGACCGGGTCGGTGGAGGGCAGCGTGTGGCCGACCGCTTCGGCAAGTTCAATGATGGTGGCCGGACGCAGTCCGCCGTCCAGGTGGTCGTGAAGGGAAACCTTGGGAAGGCCCTTCAGGTCGAATTCGAGGTCAGGGGCAGCGTCAAGAATAGTCTCAGTCACGTTCCAACCATAGGGTCGGACGGCTCCCCGCGCTACTTGCGGGAAGCGTCGGTCTCCTTCGACCAGGCGGTCAGCGCCGGCTCGGACCCGGAAGCCGCGGCATCGTCCGCCGCGTCGGCCTCCGCGGCTTCCGGCTCGTCGTGCCGGCCCAGGCGCTTGTGCCACCAGCGCAGCAGGTGGTCAACGGCCACGCCGAGGACAATAGCGAAGACGACGGCGATCCCGGCGCTCAGGAGCGGGTTGTGGTGCAGCCAGGGGAAGGAACTGGCCAGAATGCCGATCCCGAGCGAGTAGATCACCCAGGTGACGCAGGCGAAGGCGTCCAGGAGGAAGAACCTGCGGTGCGGGAACCCGGTGGTGCCGGCGACGTAGTTGACGGCCACGCGGCCCCACGGGATGTACCGGGCGGTGAAGATCAGCACCGCGCCGCGCTTTTCCAGTTCGTAGCGGGCCCAGGCGAAGACCCGCTGGACCTTGGGCTTGCGCATCCAGCGGAACCGTTCGATCCCGATTTTGCGCCCCAGCAGGTAGGCCATGTTGTCGCCGGCGATGGCGCCGATGAGCGCCGTGAGGCCGAGAATCCACAGATTGGGCTGTCCGCTGTGCCGGGAGTACGCGGCGAGGGCGACAATCAGCGTCTCGCTGGGGACCACCATGGCGAAGCCGTCGACGAAGAAGAACACCAGCAGGAGGGGGTAGATCCACCACTGGCCTGCTGCATGGAGGACTGCCTCATTAATGAACTCCACGCGGGCTGTGCTCCTAGAAAACTGAAGGGGTGGGACGTACCCGGGACGGACATGAGATACAGCTGGGCGCACACGGCACGGACGTGACGTGAATCGCACCTAAGTGTCCCACGGGCCGGGCGTCCTGCGCTACGCACCGCAGCGATGTTTCCGGCCGTGGCGCGGGCGTTCCCGGCACGGTCCTAGCCGTCGGCCGGCGGCGCGGGCCGGTCCGGGTCGTCCGGGACCAGCTCCCCCGGCGCACGGCCGCGAAGCCTGCTCAGGGTGAGGTCGACGGCGATGCCGAGGATGATCGCGCAGATGATCGCGATGGTGGCGCCGAGCAGGTGGTTGTCTTCGAACCATTGCCCGAAGAAAAGGCCGATTCCCACCGAATAGCCGGACCACAGCATCGCGGAAAGCACCGTCAGGGCCACAAAACGGGATTGCGCATAGTTGGTGGCGCCGGCGGTCAGGTTGACGGCCACCCGGCCGATCGGGACAAACCGGGCGACCATGATCAGCGACGCGGGCCGCTTCCGGAGCTCGCCGCCGGCCCAGAGGAAGGCCCGCTGCGCCCGGTATCCGCGCATCCACGCCCAGCGTCCGGTCCCGGTGGCCCGCCCGATCAGGTAGGCGATGTTGTCCCCGGAGAACGCCCCGGCGGCGGCCACGGCCACCAGCAGAAGCGGGTTGGGCACCTCGGCCGCCGCGGCGACGGCGGCCAGGCCCACCACCACCGATTCGCTGGGAACCGGGGGAAAGAACCCGTCGATCAGGCAGCACGCGAACACGAGGAACAGGACCCAGGGTTGGCCTGCGGCGGCCAGGATGAAGTCGTTGATTGCCTGCACGGTTTCCTAACGCACGGCGGTGCCCGGTTTCTCCCGGAATACTGTGGTGCCAGTGTACTGCCGGACCCGGCGCCGTTGCCCTATCACTTGGGGCTGCCAACCCCCGGGGGTTGGGGACCAGGAGTGATAGGGCAAGGCGGCAGCCGGAGCCTCAGGCGATGCGGTCGATGATGAGTTGCTGGGCCGGGTGGGAGCCCTCGGGGGCGATCACGGCGGCGTGCTCGAGCGCTTCCTTGGCACGTTCGAACTTCTCCGGGGTGTCCGTCAG
The DNA here is from genome assembly GCF_056397665.1 of Arthrobacter sp. 05L428. Lineage (NCBI taxonomy): Bacteria > Bacillati > Actinomycetota > Actinomycetes > Micrococcales > Micrococcaceae > Arthrobacter > Arthrobacter sp. 05L428. The sequence continues at coordinate 159,011 of NZ_JBFTNW010000005.1, forward strand.
CAGGGTCATCAGCGGCTCGCCGGCGCGGACCGTGGCGCCCGGCTTGGCGTGCATCCGCACCCCGGCGCCGGCCTGGACCTGGTCCTCCTTGCGGGCGCGGCCGGCGCCGAGGCGCCAGGCTGCGACGCCAACGGCCATGGCGTCGAGTTCCACCAGCACGCCGTCGGCCGGCGCGTAGATGGTCTCGGATTCCTTGGCCACCGGCAGTTTGGCGCGCGGATCGCCGCCCTGGGCCTCGATCATCCGGTTCCAGACGTCCATGGCGCGGCCGTCCCGGAGCGCGGCGCGCGGATCGGCGTCGTGGACGCCGGCGCAGGCCAGCATCTCCTCGGCCAGCCGGACGGTGAGTTCGACGACGTCTTCGGGGCCTCCGCCGGCGAGGACCTCCACGGATTCCTCGACCTCGATCGCGTTGCCCGCGGTGAGGCCCAGGGGCGTGTTCATGTTGGTCAGCAGCGCCACCGTGTTGACCCCGGCGTCCTTGCCCAGCGCAACCATGGTCTCGGCCAGCTCGCGGGCACGCGCCTCGTCCTTCATGAACGCGCCGCTGCCCACCTTGACGTCCAGGACCAGCGATCCGGTGCCTTCGGCGATCTTCTTGCTCATGATCGAGGAGGCGATCAGCGGGATGGCCTCGACCGTGCCGGTGACGTCACGCAGGGCGTAGAGCTTCTTGTCCGCCGGGGCCAGGCCGGCGCCGGCGGCGCAGATGACGGCCCCCACGTCCTGCAGCTGGGCCAGCATCTCCTCGTTGCTCAGCGCCGCGCGCCAGCCGGGGATGGACTCGAGCTTGTCCAGGGTGCCGCCCGTGTGGCCGAGGCCGCGGCCGGAGAGCTGCGGAACGGCGACGCCGAACACGGCCACGAGGGGTGCCAGCGGAAGGGTGATCTTGTCCCCCACCCCGCCGGTGGAGTGCTTGTCAGAGGTGGCTTTCACGCCGCCGTCGGGCCGGCGCAGACTGGAGAAGTCCATCCGCTCGCCGGAGGCGATCATCGCCGCGGTCCAGCGGGAAATCTCCGCGCGGTCCATTCCGTTGAGCAGGATGGCCATGTTCAGCGCGGCCATCTGCTCATCGGCGATGGCGCCGCGTGTGTAGGCGTCGATCGTCCAGTCGATCTGGGCGGCGCTGAGCACGCCCTTGTCGCGCTTGATGCGGATGATGTCGACGGCGTCGAAGGCTTCAGTGCCGCTGGCAGTGGTGCTGGTGGTCTGTGTCACCGGGTTTCCTCCAGGTGTTGGGGGCCAAATGCGTCGGGAAGCACCTGGTCCATCGTCTTGATGCCCTGTGTGGTCATGAGTTCCATGTCCGGGGCCCGGAATTCGTAGAGCAGCTGCCGGCAGCGCCCGCACGGCATCAGCACGTTGCCGTCCGCGTCCACGCAGTAGAAGGCGCGCAGCAGGCCGCCGCCGCTCATGTGCAGGTTGCCGACCAGCGTGCACTCGGCGCACAGCGTGAGCCCGTAGCTGGCGTTTTCGACGTTGCAGCCGCTGACGATCCGGCCGTCCGCGGTGAGGGCCGCTGCCCCCACCGCGAACTTCGAATACGGCGCATAGGCGTTCTTCATCGCCGCGACCGCGGCGGCCTCGAGGGCTGCCCAGTCCACGCCGGCGGCCGGGACCGCTGCCGGGCTGCCGTTCCCGCTAATGTGATCAGCCATGGTCAGCCCTTCACGTACGGGATGCCGCTGGCCGCCGGCGGCCGGGAGCGTCCGACGAGCCCGGCCACGGCGAGCACCGTCACGAGGTACGGCAGCATCGCCATGAACTGGCTCGGAACCGGGGTGCCGATGATCGTCACGATGCTTTGCAGGTTGTCGGCGAAGCCGAACAGCAGCGCCGCGAAGAAGGCGCCGATCGGGTTCCAACGGCCGAAGATCAGTGCGGCCAGGGCGATGAAGCCGCGTCCGCCGGAGATTTCCTTGGTGAAGCTGTCGATCGCCACGAGGGTGAAGAAGGAACCGCCGATGCCGGCGATGGCGCCGCCGAGGGTGACGTTCCAGAAGCGGGTGGCGTTGACCTTGATGCCCATGGTGTCGGCTGCCTGCGGGTGTTCGCCGACGGCGCGGACGCGCAGGCCCCACTTGGTCTTGAACAGCCCTACCCAGACCACGATCACGGCGATGTACATCAGGTAGCCGATCAAGGACTGCTTGAACAGGATCGGGCCGATCAGCGGGATGTCGCCCAAAACCGGGATGGTGATCGGATCCAGGTGCGCGGGAGAGTTGAACTTCTCCTTGTCCGCCTGCATGACCGTGCTGAACAGGAAGCCGGTGACGCCGGAGACGAGGACGTTGAGCACGACGCCGACGATGATCTGGTTGACCACGTACTTGATGCTGAACAGGGCCAGGATCATGGAGACGAGGGCCCCGGCGATGGCCGCCGCGAGCAGGCCCAGGAAGGGGTTGTGCGTCAGGGTGGCGATGATCGCGGCCGTGAAGGCGCCGCCCAGGAGCTGGCCTTCGATCGCGATGTTCACGACGCCGACGCGTTCGCAGAGCACGCCGGACAGGGAGCCGAAGACCAGCGGCACGGCCAGGGTCACGGACCCTGCGATCAGCCCGGCGAGGGAAATGCTGGTGGTGCGGGCCCCGCCGACCACCCAGATCAGGAACGCGGCGACAAACAGCGCGATGAAGGCGATCGTGACCCAGCCCGGGACCTTGCGGTTCCGGGTCTTGAGGAACACGGCATAGCCGGCCAGCGCCAGCATGATCACCGAGAGAACGATGCCGCCGAGGAAGGCCTGAACCTCCAGGGCCGGCAGCTGGAAGAAGTCGCTCCCGGTGGAGATTCCGAACTTGGCGGTCTGGTGCGGCCCCATCAGTCCGAAGAAGACGAACGCCACGATGGCCAGCACCAGCAGGGTGACCGGGAGCTTCCAGGTCACGGGCTTGGCGGTCACGGCCGTGTGGTGGTGCTTGGCCGCGGGAGCTCCGTCCAGGGGTGCAGGCTGCGGCTTCCCCGGCTGGGGCGACGTTGCTGTTGTGCTCATGCTGCTACTCCGGTGGTTGCTGCCGTCTTGGACTTGTTGGCCTTGACGGCCTTCTTCTTGCGCGGGTTCAGGCCGAACACCGCCCGCACCAGCGGCGGGGCGGCGATGAAGAGCACGATCAGCGACTGGACCACCAGCACGATGTCGATCGGGGTTCCGGTCTGGATCTGCATCTGGACGGCGCCGGCGCGGAAGGCGCCGAAGAGCAGGCCTGCGGCGAAGGTGCCCCACGGCGTCGAGCGTCCCAGCAGCGCAACCGTGATGGCGTCAAAGCCGTAGGTGGCCGCGACGCCGTCGGTGAGGACCTTTTCGGTGCCGGCCACCTGGGCGACGCCGGACATGCCGGCGAGGGCGCCCGCGATGGCCATCACCAGGATGGTGGCGCGCGGGACGTTGATGCCGGCGGTCAGGGCGGCCTTCGGGTTGGCGCCGACGGCCCGGAATTCGAAGCCGATCGTGGAGCGGTTCAGCACCCACCAGACGAAGACGGTCGCCGCGATGGCCAGGATGAAGCCCAGGTGCAGCCGGTACTGGGTGCCCAAAATCTGCGGGTAGACGGCGCTGGGGTCCAGGATCGGGGAAATCGGGTTGGTCTCGCCCGGCCGCTGGAACGCGGGGGTGTTGAGCAGGTAGCGCAGGAAGTACAGCGCGATGTAGTTGAACATGATCGTCAGGATCACCTCGTGGGCGCCGGTGCGGGCCTTGAGGAAGCCGACCAGGCCGGCCCAGAGGGCGCCGCCGAGGATGCCGGCCACGAGGACCAGCAGCAGGTGCAGGCCCATCGGCAGGTGCAGGGCGAAGCCGACCCACGAGGCGAGGATGCCGGCCATGATGATCTGGCCCTGAGCACCGATGTTGAAGAGTCCGGCGCGGAAGGCCAGGGCGACGCCGAGGCCGGCGGTGATCAGCGGGGTGGCGATGGTGAGGGTTTCCATCAGCGGGGCGAACTGCCCGGCCGCGCCGGTGCCGCGGGGGTTGAACACGGAGCCCTGGAAGAGCGCCACGTAGGAGCGGGTAGCGGCGGACCAGACGGCGGAGAAGAAGTCGCTGGGCCGGGCGAAGAGGTAGCCCGCGCTCGCGCTGACGGCCTTGTCCGTGCTGGCGATCAGCAGGCCGCCGAGGATCAGCGCGAGCAGCACGGCCAGCACGGAGACCATGCCGCTTCCGGTGAAGATTTTGCGCATGAGCGAGTCGGGGCCGCCGGGGACGATGCCGCTCTGGCCCGAGACCGGGACGGCCGAGGGGCGCATCGCCCCGCCAGCGGTGTCCAGCGAGGTGGCGGTGGTGGCGTCCGTGGCGTCGGTGGTTTCGGCGGTTTCGACGTCGGGGGTGTTCGGCGTCGCGGTTGGCTGGGCTGCGGTTCCCGCGGTTTTCGCCGGATCGGATTCAGCCGCGTGGCGTGGCCGGTTGGTTTCAGTCATGGTGCTCTCCTACGGCGCCGGAGGTGGACTCCTGTGCGGGCTGGGCGGCGGCGGCCGGGGCGGCGGCTGCGGTTGCCGGGGTCTTGGTGCCGTCGGCGTGGGCCTCGTCGGGCGACAGGCCGGCCATCATGAGGCCCAGGACGTCACGTCCGGTGCCGGCCGGGACGATGCCCACCAGCCTGCCCTTGTAAAGCACAGCGATCCGGTCCGCCAGCTCGATCACTTCGTCGAGTTCGGTGGAGACGATCATCACGGGGGTGCCGTGGTCGCGTTCCGCTACGATCCGCTTGTGCAGGAACTCGATGGAGCCGACGTCGACGCCGCGGGTCGGCTGGGACGCGATAAAGAGGCGCAGCGGGCGCGACAGCTCGCGAGCCATGACCACCTTCTGCTGGTTGCCGCCGGACAGGGTGCCCGCGGCGAGCGAGCCGGACGGGGTGCGCACGTCGAACTCGTCGATCCGGGTCTTCGCGTTTTCCAGCACCTTCGCCGGGCTCATGCTGATGCCCTTCGCGAACGGTTCCTGGTCGTAGCGGTCCAGGATCAGGTTCTCGGCGATCGAGAACGTTCCGATCAGACCGTCCACCGAGCGGTCCTCGGGCACGAAGCCGACGCCGGCCTTCAGCACGTCCTTGACGCTGCGGCCCACCAACTCCTCGCCGTCGAGCAGGATGGAGCCGTGGACCCGGTCCTGCAGGCCGAGGATCGCCTCGGTCAGCTCGGTCTGCCCGTTGCCCTGCACGCCGGCGACGGCCAGGATCTCGCCGCGGGCAATGTCGAAGCTGATCCCGTCCACGACGTGCTGGCCGCTCGGTGCGATCACGGTGAGGTCCTTGACCTGGAACGTGGTCTCCTGCGGCCGGGCCGGGGCCTTGTCCAGGGTCAGGTTGACTGCCCGGCCCACCATCATGGAGGCGAGTTCCGTCGTCGAGGCCGTGGGGCTGGCCGTGCCGACGACCTTGCCGCGCCGGATCACCGTGATGGTGTCCGAGACGGCCTTGACCTCGCGCAGCTTGTGCGAGATGAAGACGATCGAGGTTCCGTGGCTCTTGAGCTGGCGCATGATGTCCAGCAGCTCGTCGGTGTCCTGCGGGGTCAGCACGGCGGTGGGCTCGTCGAGGATGAGCACCTTGGCGTCGCGGACCAGGGCCTTGATGATCTCCACGCGCTGCTGGACGCCGACCGGCAGGTCCTCGATCAGGGCGTCGGGGTCGACGTCGAAGCCGTACCGGTCGGAGATCTCCTGGATCTTCCGGCGGGTGTCATCGAGATTGAGGAAGCCGCCGGCCTTGGTGGTTTCCGCCCCGAGGGCCACGTTTTCGGCGACCGTGAAGACCGGGACCAGCATGAAGTGTTGGTGCACCATGCCGATGCCTGCCGCCATCGCGTCCCCCGGGCCGCGGAAGCTGACGGGTTTGTCGTCGATGAGGATTTCGCCGTCGGTGGGTTCGTAGAGCCCGTAGAGGACGTTCATCAGCGTGGACTTGCCGGCGCCGTTCTCGCCGAGCAGACAGTGGATCTGCCCGGGTTCAACGACCACGTCAATGTGGTCGTTGGCTACCAGGGAGCCGAAGCGTTTGGTGATCCCCTTGAGTTCAAGTTTCAAAACTCTGACCAATCTCGAAGTGTGTCCGGGTCACGACCGGACGGGGTGATGGGGCTGCAGAACCAGCCTAGTGCCTGCCGCCAGCGCTGCGGCCAAGAGTAGCCGCAACGAAAAGCGCCACAGCCCGTGCGGTCTGGGACCGTCCGGGCCGTGGCGCTTAGCGGCGGAAGTTACGCCTTCGGGCTGGCTGCGGACTCAACCTTCAGCTTGCCGTCGGCGATGTCCTTCTTGATCTGGTCCAGCTCGGACTTCAGTTCGGCCGGAACCTGGGAGTCCAGGTCGTGGAACGGAGCCAGCTGGACGCCGTCGTTCGCGAGGGTGCCGACGTAAGGCGTGTTGGTGAACTTGCCTTCCGTGTCTTCCTTCACGACGGTCTCAACGGCCTCGCCCATCTGCTTCATCACGGAGGAGAGCATGATGTCCTTGTAATCCGGGGCGGTCAGGAAGCCGTCGGAGTCAACCCAGATGAGCTTGACGTCCTTGCCTGCTGCCTTGGCTTCCTTCAGCGCTGCGCCTGCACCCTTGCCGACCGGACCCGCGACGGGCATGACAATGTCCGCACCCTGGTCCAGGAAGTTCTGGGTGAACTGCTTGCCCTTGTCCTGCTTCTCGAAGTCGCCGGTGAAGGAGCCGTCCTGCTTGGCCTTGTCCCAGCCAAGAACCTTGACGTTCTTGCCCTTCTTCTCGTTGTAGTACTTCACGCCGTCGGCGTAGCCGTCCATGAAGATGGTGACGGTGGGGATCTTGATGCCGCCGAAGGTCGCGACGGTACCGGTCTTGGTGGTGCCCGCGGCGAGGTAGCCGGCCAGGAAGGCAGCCTGGGCCGTGTCATAGATGATCGGCTTGACGTTGGCGATCGGCTTGTCGTAGCCGAAGTCGATGATCGCGAAGTGCTTGTCCGGGTTCGCCGTGGCCTGGGCCTTGGTGGCGTCGCCGAGCAGGAAGCCGACCGTGATGGTCAGGTTGCAGCCGGCAGTGACCATGGCGCGCAGGTTCGGCTCGAAGTCGTTGTTGGTCTTCGACTCGACCTGGTTGACCTTGATGCCGAGATCCTTCTCGGTCTTCTTCAGGCCCTCGTAGGAGGACTGGTTGAACGACTGGTCGTCGAATCCGCCGGAGTCGGACACGATGCAGCCGGTGTAGTTGCTGGCGCTTGCGCTGGCGGTGCTGCTGGCGGTCGGGGCAGCCCCGCAACCGGTGAGCAGCAAAGCGGCCGCACCTGCGGTGGCGACGCCGGCCATTGAACCGCGCTTGAAAGTTGCGCGCAGTGAGTTCGTCAAAGTTCCTCCAGGAAGAAAGAGATAGGCGCTACGACGGGAGTTCAATGAGTGTCTGCTTCCGGTTTTCCCCCGAAACACTGTTGTCACTGACGGATTCGCAGCACTGCGCCGAGGCGCACTGATGCAAGTTACTTTAGTGTCATGGAACACGTCGAGTAACACACTTCACAGCCATTTCACAGATTGTTGAGAACTTGTTACCAAGCGCTGCGCCGTTCCCGCGCGACCGTACGCGTGAGGCCCCGAAATCGTGGAAATCGGGGCCCCAGGGGCAACGTTCGCGCCTGCGCTGGAGGCGGAGTTAGCTTAGAGGCGGACCAGCATCTTGCCGGTGTTGGCGCCCTCCAGCAGGTCCATGAAGGCCTGCGGTGCGTTCTCCAGCCCGTCCACCACGGTCTCGTCGTAACGGACGGTGCCGTCGGCCAGCCAGCCGGAGAGCTTCTCGACGAACTCGCCCATGTACTGCCAGTAACCGCCCACCAGGAAGCCCTTGAGGGTCAGCTGCTTGCCGATGGCCAGCATGAGGTTCCGCGGGGCCGGCGTCGGCTCGGTGGAGTTGTACTGAGAGATGGCGCCGCACATGGCGACGCGGCCGCCGACGTTGAGCACGGACAGCGCGGCCTCGAGGTGCTCGCCGCCGACGTTGTCGAAGTAGACGTCGATGCCCTTCTCCCCCGCGGCCTCCTTCAGCAGGTCCCGGACCGGGCCGTCATGGTAGTTGAAGGCGGCCTCGAAGCCGAGCTCCAGCAGGCGGGCCACCTTCTCCGGGGTGCCGGCGCTGCCGATCACCCGGGAGGCGCCCATGGCCTTGGCAATCTGCCCCACCAGCGAGCCGACGGCGCCGGCTGCGCCGGAAACGAAGACGGCCTCGCCCGGCTTGAACTCGGCGACCTTGAGCAGTCCGGCGTAGGCGGTCAGGCCGGTCATGCCGAGGGCACCCAGGAAGGCCGACGCCGGGGCCAGGTCGGTGCGGGCCGGCGTCGTCGCGGCGGCGTCCAGGACGGCGTACTCGCGCCAGCCGAGGCTGTGCACCACAGTGTCCCCAACCGCGCGGTCGGCCGAGCGGGAGGCGATGACCTCGCCGACGGCGCCGCCCTCCATGGCGGCGTCCAGGGCGAACGGCGCGGAGTAGGACTTCACGTCGTTCATCCGGCCGCGCATGTAGGGGTCCACGGAGATGAACAGGTTGCGGACCAGGACCTGGCCGTCCTGGAGCTCCGGCAGCGGGGATTCGGCCAGCCGGAAGTTCTCCGGCACGGGGCGGCCGTGCGGGCGGGAGGCCAGCTGGATCTCTCGGGTGGTGGCGGGAAGGGTGCTGTTCTCGGTGCTCATGCGGCGACCTCCAGGATGGTGATGTCTACGGTGATGTTGCCACGGGTGGCGTTGGAGTAGGGGCAGACCTCGTGGGCCTTGGCGACGAGCGCTTCGGCGGTTTCGCGGTCCACGGCCGGCAGCGCGATCTCGAGTTCGGCGGCGATGCCGTAGCCGGAGCCGCCGTCGAGGGCGCCGAGGTGGATCTTCGCGGCGACGGCGGAGTCGGTCAGGTCCGCCTTCTGCTGGCGGCCCACCAGGCGCAGGGCAGAGTGGAAGCAGGCGGCGTACCCGGCGGCGAAGAGCTGCTCGGGGTTGGTGCCTTCGCCGTTGCCGCCGAGCTCAACCGGGCTGGCCAGGGTGACATTGAGTTTGCCGTCGGACGTCTGCGCGTTGCCGTCGCGGCCTTCGCCGGAGGCCAGTGCTTCGGCCGTATAGAGGGTCTTCATGGGGATTCCAATCTGTTGGGGGAAGGGAAGCTTGTGGGGTTGCCGCGCGGCCGCAGCCCGCAATTGGCGGGGCCGGTCAGCGGCCGGACTGCAGCGCGGCGGTGAGCCGGCCCAGGGTCTCGCGGAGCTGGTCGAGCTCGTTAGCGGAGAGTCCGGCGGCATCGGCGAGCCGCTGCGGAATTCCGGTGGCACGGGCGCTGAGGGCGGCGCCGGACTCAGTGAGGAAGACCTCGACGCGCCGTTCGTCCGCCGCGGACCGCCGTCGTTCCACGTATCCCAGGGACTCGAGGCGCTTGAGCAGCGGCGAGAGGGTTCCGGAGTCCAGCCCGAGTTCCTCGCCCAGCTCGCGGACGCTGCGGGGCTGGTCCTCCCAGAGCACCATCATCACGAGGTACTGCGGGTACGTCAGTCCGAGTTCCTCGAGTATGGGCCGGTAGACGGCGGTAGCGGCCCGCGAAGCCGAGTACATGGCGAAGCACACCTGCCTGTCCAGGCGGGGGGCGTCGGTCCCGGCGGACGCAGGGGAATCAGTTTTGCTCACCTAAAAACCTTAGCGCACAACTAAGTTGCGCACAACTGAGTTGTGCACAACGCATTTACCGGTGGAGTCGCCCGCCGGATTTCCCCACCTTCAAGGGGCGCCGACGGCGTGTCCGCAGGCAGCGCTGGCGCGTCCCGGCCCCGCGAAGGGAAAGGTGGGGAATTTCCGCGGGCACGCCCGCCCTTGAGCAGGCGAAGGTGCGGCTCCGGAGCGTCGGCTGGCGCCTGCCCTAGAGGTCGCGGAGGGTGCGGAGGGCCGCCGCCGTGAGCACCCGGATGCCGAGGCCCAGGGCGCGTTCGTCCAGGATGTAGTCGCCGCGGTGCAGGTCGTACTCCTCGCCGCCGGGGGTTTTCGTGCCCAGCCGCATCATCGCGCCGGGCAGGTCCGCGAGGAACCAGGCGAAGTCCTCGCCGCCCATCGACTGCGGCGTCAGCACCACGGAGCTCTCGCCGATTTCGGCCCGGGCCGAAGCCTCGATCAGCGCGGTCTCGTGTTCGGAGTTCACTACGGGCGGCACGCCGCGGGTGTGCTCCAGGTGCACGTCGACGCCGTAGGGCGCTGCGATCTGCTGCACCACCTCGTCGAGGATCTCCCCCGCGCTGTGCCAGGCATCCCGGTCCAGGCAGCGCATGGTGCCGGCCATGTAGCCGCTCGCCGGGATGGCGTTCGGTGCGGAGCCAGCCGAGATGTGTCCCCAGACCACGGACACCCCGCTGCGGACGTCGACGCGGCGGGAGAGCACGGCCGGGACGTTGATGGCGATCTGCGCGAGGGCGAAGACGAGTTCCTCGGTCAGGTGCGGGCGCGAGGTGTGGCCGCCTCGGCCGCTAAGTTCAATCTTGATGGTGTCCGACGCCGAGGTGATGGCGCCGATCCGGGTGCCGATCTTGCCGACCTCGATCCGGGGGTCGCAGTGCAGCGCCAGGATCCGCGGCACCCCCTCCAGCACACCTTGTTCGATGCACGCGTGCGCCCCGCCGGGCATGGTCTCCTCCGCCGGCTGGAAGATGATCCGCACCGTGCCGCCCAGCGGCGAGGAGTCGTGCATCCGCTGCAGGATCAGGGCGATGCCCAGCATCGTGGTGGTGTGGACGTCGTGGCCGCAGGCGTGCGTCACGCCGTGGTTCTTGGACGCGAACGGCAGTCCGGTCTCCTCGATGATGGGCAGGGCGTCAATGTCGCCGCGGAGCGCGGTGGCGATGGGGCCCTCGCCGACATCCACGGTCAGCCCGGTACCCTCGAGCCGGCGCGGGGCCAGGCCGGCAGCCTCAAGCCGCTTGGCCAGCTTATCCGTGGTGCGGAACTCCTTGAAGGACAGCTCGGGGTGCGCATGCAGGTCGCGGCGGAAGGCGATCAGCTCCGGCAGGAGTGGCTCCAGCCACGGCCCCACCAGGGTGGTTGGCTCAGCTTCAGTAGTGTAATTGCGCACACAATCACTCTAGCGAGAGTCAGAAAAATAGCGGCATCGCAGCCGGACGGTTACGGCAGTACAGTCCCGCTTACCTGAAGGGGACTAGAGGACGTCCGTGTCGCCGCTGGCCTTGAGCGCGTCCACGGCGGCCTTGACCCGCTGCGAATGCGCCTTCGTCATCACGAGCAGGGCATCGGGGGTGTCCACGATCACCACATCCTCGATGCCGATCAGGGCGATCACACGCTTGGTGTCGGAGACCACCACGCCGCTCGAGTTCTCAGTGAAGACCCGGGCACCCTCGCCGATCACGGTGACGTCGTCGACTTCCTTGGCACTGTTGAGCCGGCCCACGGAGGCGAAGTCCCCGACGTCGTCCCAGCGGAAGGTGCCGGGCACGACGGCGACGTCCCCGGCTGCCGCGGCGGGCTCGGCGACCGCGTAGTCGATGGCGATCTTGGGCAGGGTTGGCCAGACGCGGGAGGTGACCTCGTCGCGCAGCGGGGTGTCCCAGGCCTTGGCAATCTCCTGCAGGCCCGCGAAGAGTTCCGGCTGGTTGGCCTCCAGGTGCTTGAGCATGAGCGAGACCGGCGCGACGAACATGCCCGCGTTCCAGACGTACTCGCCGCTGTCCACGTACTGCTGGGCGACTTCCTCGCTGGGCTTCTCGACGAATTCGACGACTGTGTGGGCGCTCGGGGCGCCGGGCACACTCAACTTGTCGCCGGCGCGGATGTAGCCAAAGCCGGTGGACGGGTGCGTGGGCTTGATGCCAATGGTGACGATCTTGCCGGCGGCCGCCGTGTGGATGGCCTCACGGACCGCGTCCTGGAACAGTGCGTCGGGGCTGATGACCTGATCCGCGGCGAAGGAACCCATGATCGTTTCCGGATCGCGCTCAAACAGGATCGCCGCGGCGAGGCCGATGGCCGCACCCGAGTCCTTGGGCTCGCTCTCCAGCACCAGGTCCGCCTCGCGCACCTCGGGCAGCTGGCGGCACACGGCCTCGCGGTGCGCCGTTCCGGTGACGACCAGCACGCGGCTGCCGGCGAGGGGTTCCAGCCGGTCGTAGGTGGCGCGCAGCAACGTGCTGCCGGATCCGGTGAGATCGTGCAGGAATTTGGGGGCGGCGGCCCGGGACAGCGGCCAGAGCCGGGTCCCCACACCGCCTGCCGGAATCACCGCGATGAAACGCCGCAGCGGGGAGTCCGCCGCAGCGTCCTGGGGTGAGTCATGGCTGGCCATATTGTCTGTAGTCATCACGGCTACTTTAGCGGAACGCCGCCTGCACACCCCGGAGTTGGCACGCAACGCACGCAAACGGAGTCGACGGCGGCGCAAGCGAATGTGGCGTTCGTCTCAAAAGCGGCCAAAAACCGCGCCGGGCGCCGTCACCATCGATCCGCTGAATTGAATAAGCTGAGGGCGAAGCCTAGATTTAGGCTTGAGCTTACGAGTGCTCTCGCAGCAGGCGTTCCCCCCGCGTGGATCCCATGCCAGCGCCGCTGTGTTGCAGGGAGGTTTATTCAGTGCCGACAAAACCAGCTGGCACCTTGTACCGCGGCCGTGAAGGCATGTGGTCCTGGGTTGGACACCGCGTTACCGGTGTAGTGATCTTTTTCTTCTTGTTGGTCCACGTGCTGGACACCTCATTGGTGCGTGTGTCCCCCGAGGCCTACACCGCCGTGATCGGTGCCTACAAGAACCCCCTTATGGCCCTGGGTGAAACGGGCCTCGTCGCAGCGATCGTATTCCACGCCTTCAACGGCCTGCGGATCATCGCCGTCGACTTCTGGAAGAAGGGCGCGAAGTACCAGCGCCAGATGCTGTGGACGGTCCTGGCCCTCTGGGTCGTCGTCATGGTCGGCTTCTCCATCCGCCACCTGTCCCTCGCCCTCGGAGGTCACTAAGCCATGAGTGCAACCATTCAGAGTCCGCGCAGCGGCAAGATTGCGCCGCAGTACCGCCGCAGCGGTTCGTCCAAGGGCAACTTCGAAATGCTGGCATGGCTCTTCATGCGGCTTTCCGGCGTCGTCCTCGTGGTCCTCATCTTCGGCCACCTGACCGTCAACCTGCTGGTGGGCGAAGGCATCCACGCGATCGACTTCGGCTTCGTGGCCGGCAAGTGGGCCGACCCGTTCTGGCAGGTCTGGGACCTGGCCATGCTGTGGCTCGCCATGCTGCACGGCACCAACGGCGTGCGCACCATCATCAACGACTACGCCGAAAAGGACGCGACGCGTCTCTGGCTGAAGATCGTGCTCTACGCCGCGGCCGCAGCCATCATCATCCTCGGCACGCTGGTGATCTTCACCTTCAACCCGTGCCCAGTGGTCGACGGCGTGCAGCTGCCCGGCGGGTTCTGCCCCGCTCCGTAGCGGCCCGGGCCTCCGGGCGCTGATCCTTGCCTGCCCGCGCGGGACACAGGGATCACGAGACTTCACTGCGCAGGCTCCGCCGGCGGTGTTTTACAGCGAATTTTGAGAGAAAGAGCATCTGGTATGCAGGTCCATAAGTACGACGTCGTCATTGTCGGTGCCGGTGGCGCTGGCATGCGCGCCGCGATCGAATCCGGTCAGCGTGCGCGAACAGCAGTACTGACCAAGCTTTACCCCACGCGCTCCCACACCGGCGCGGCACAGGGCGGCATGTGTGCAGCCCTGGCCAACGTCGAGGAAGACAACTGGGAGTGGCACACCTTCGACACCATCAAGGGCGGCGACTACCTGGTGGACCAGGACGCCGCCGAGGTCATGGCGAAGGAAGCGATCGACGCCGTCCTGGACCTTGAGAAGATGGGCCTGCCGTTCAACCGCACGCCCGAGGGCCGGATCGACCAGCGCCGCTTCGGCGGCCACACCCGCGACCACGGCAAGGCTCCGGTCCGCCGTGCCTGCTACGCCGCGGACCGCACCGGCCACATGATCCTGCAGACGCTGTACCAAAACTGCGTCAAGCACAACGTCGAGTTCTACAACGAGTACTACGTCCTCGACCTGCTCACCGTCGAGGAAGACGCAGTCCGCGAGGACGGCACGGCGTACAAGCAGAAGCGCGTTGCCGGCGTCGTGTCCTACGACCTCGCCTCCGGCGAACTGCACGTCTTCCAGGCCAAGTCCGTGGTGTTCGCCTCGGGCGGCGCCGGCAAGGTCTTCAAGACCACCTCCAACGCGCACACCCTCACCGGTGACGGCATGGGCATCGCGTTCCGCCGCGGCATCCCGCTGGAGGACATGGAGTTCTTCCAGTTCCACCCGACCGGCCTGGCCGGCCTGGGCATCCTGCTCTCCGAGGCCGCCCGCGGCGAAGGCGCGATCCTGCGCAACTCCGAGGGTGAGCGCTTCATGGAGCGCTATGCACCCACCATCAAGGACCTCGCCCCGCGCGACATCGTGGCCCGCTCCATGGCCAACGAAGTCCGTGAAGGCCGCGGCTGCGGCCCGAACAAGGACTACGTCCTGCTTGACCTGACGCACCTCGAGCCGGCGCACATCGACGCCAAGCTCCCGGACATCACCGAGTTTGCCCGCACCTACCTGGGTGTGGAGCCGTACACGGAGCCGGTTCCGGTCTTCCCGACGGCGCACTACGCCATGGGCGGCATCCCCACCAACATCAGCGCCGAGGTCCTGCAGGACAACGACACCGTCGTCCCGGGCCTCTACGCGGCGGGCGAGGTTGCCTGCGTCTCGGTGCACGGTTCCAACCGGCTGGGCACCAACTCGCTGCTGGACATCAACGTCTTCGGCAAGCGCGCGGGCATCGCCGCCGCCGAATACGCCAAGACCGCGGACTTCGTGGAACTGCCCGCGGATCCCGAGGCCTACACGCTGAACCTGCTGGAGCACGTCCGCACCTCTGACGGCACCGAAAAGGTGGCCCAGATCCGCAAGGAACTGCAGGACACCATGGACGCCAACATGCAGGTGTTTCGCACCGCCGAGACGCTCAACCAGGTCCTGAAGGACATCGCGTCCTTCGAGGAGCGGTACCAGCGCATCAACGTCCAGGACAAGGGCAAGCGCTTCAACCTGGACCTGCTCGAGGCCGTGGAACTGGGCTTCCTGCTGGAGCTCGCCAAGGTCATGACCGTGGCGGCCCTGCACCGCGAGGAATCCCGCGGCGGACACTTCCGCGAGGACTTCCCCGAGCGCGACGACGAAAAATTCATGAAGCACTCCATGGCGTACAAGGATGACCACGCACCGGCGGACGGTTCCGCCGAGTCGATTGCCGGCATCCGGCTTGCCACCAAACCGGTGGTCTTTACGCGCTACGAGCCGATGGTGAGGAAGTACTAAGATGACCGCTGAACTCGCTGAGCCAGCCTCCAAGATCGAACTGCCCGCCGGCGTCGGCGGCGGCGGGGACATCCCGTCCTTCGACGTCCACCTGCGGGTGCGCCGCTACAACCCGGAGGTCTCCGACGAGTCCACCTGGGACGACTTCCACGTCACCATGTACGGCACGGACCGTGTCCTGGACGCCCTGCACAAGGTCAAGTGGGAGATTGACGGCAGCGTCTCCTTCCGCCGGTCCTGCGCCCACGGCGTCTGCGGTTCCGATGCCATGCGCATCAACGGCCGCAACCGCCTCGCCTGCAAGACCCTGCTCAAGGACCTGGACACCTCCAAGCCCATCACGGTCGAGCCGATCAAGGGCCTGCCGGTGGAAAAGGACCTGATCGTGGACATGGAGCCGTTCTTCCAGTCCTTCCGCGAAGTCATGCCCTTCCTGATCAACCGCGGCCACGAGCCGACCAAGGAACGCCTGCAGTCCGCCGAGGACCGCGAACGGTTCGACGACACCACCAAGTGCATCCTGTGCGCCGCGTGCACCTCGTCCTGCCCGGTGTTCTGGACCGACGGCCAGTACTTCGGCCCGGCCGCGATCGTCAACGCGCACCGCTTCATCTTCGATTCCCGTGATGACGCCGGCGACATGCGCCTGGAGATCCTCAACGACAAGGAAGGCGTGTGGCGCTGCCGCACCACCTTCAACTGCACCGAGGCCTGCCCGCGCGGCATCCAGGTCACGCAGGCAATCGCCGAGGTCAAGCAGGCCATCCTGGCCCGCAAGATCTAGCGCACACCTGCCACCAGCTCCAACGACGACGGCGCCTCCCACCCTCCGGTGGGGGCGCCGCCGTCGTAAGCCCCCTAAATGAAAGGGCCCCCGTGTCCCGCTCCGAAAAAGTGTCCTTCGAAGGTTCCACCGGCGAGCTGCTCTCCGGCGTCATCGACCTCCCCGAGGGTCCGGTAAAAGGCTGGGGCGTGTTCTCCCACGGCTTCACGCTGGGCAAGGACAGCCCCTCGGCCTCACGGATGTGCAAGGCGCTGGCGGACAACGGGGTGGGCATGCTCCGCTTCGACAATCTCGGCCTGGGCGAGTCCGCGGGGCTCTGGTCCGAGGGGTCCTTCAGCCACAAGGTGGCGGACACCGTCCGGGCGGCCGAGTTCATGCGCGACTCCGGCCGCGCCGTCTCGCTGCTCGTGGGTCACTCGTTCGGCGGGGCCGCGGTGCTGGCGGCCGCCGGGAGCATCCCGGAACTCGACGCCGTCGCCACGGTAGGCGCACCGTTCTCGCCCAAGCACGTCGCGCATGTCTTTGACGCCGCGCTGGACCGCATCCTGAGCGAGGGCAGCGCCGAGGTGGACCTCGGCGGCAAGCGGGTGGAGATCCGCCGGCATTTCGTCGAGGACCTGGAAAACGCGGACCTGACCGATTGCATTCGGCGGCTGCACAAGCCCCTGATGGTGCTGCACTCCCCCACCGACAACACGGTGGGCATCGACAATGCCAGCAGCATCTTCCAGACCGCGCGGCACCCGCGCAGCTTCGTCTCGCTCGAGGGCTCCGACCACCTGCTCACCGGCAAGGGCCAGGCAGCCCGCGCCGCCAGGATTATTTCGGCGTGGGCCGATCAGTACCTCGACGCCGGAAGCTAGCCGCCGGGCGGCGTCGCTCCCGCTGCTCGGCCGGCGTCTTCCCGGGCTGGACCTGGCGTGCACCCCAGCCGGCAGTCCTGGCGGACGGGGCGGTTGTGACGTCCTCTTCGCGGATCGCTGACCACGCGGCCGAGACGAGGTAGACCTGGCTGACCAGGTTGAACCAGATGAGCAGGCCGATGATGATGGCGAAGGGCGCGAGGATAGGGTTCCGGCCGGCGCTGGCGAGGAGTTCGGCGCTGAAGATCTGGAGGACGCTGGTGCCCACCGCGGCCAGGATGGTGCCTTCCAGCAGGGCCCGGCGCTGCAGTTTGAGCCCGCCGGCGAGCCGGAACATGATCAGCGCGGTCACCCAGCCCAGAACCAGCGGCACCGCGATCTTGATGGACGTGGTCAGCGGGCCGGCCACCAGCGGGTCCAGGTGGAGCTGTTCGGCCACCCAGCCGGCGGCGGTGCCGAACACGAGCGAGGCACCGGCGCTGATCACCAGGGCGACGCCGAGCAGCAGGAGGGTGCCGGTGTCGCGCAGTTTCAACAGGACCGGGTTGACCTTGAGCGGGGGAAGCCGCAGCACGCCGCGCAGGCCGTCACGCAGGCCGGCAATCCAGCCCAGCGAGGTCACCACGGTGACGACGGCGGCGATCACCGCCGTCCAGCCGAGGCCGCTGGGGTTCAGCAGCTCCTGCGGGTCCACCAGCCCCTCCCGGCCGCCGACCTTGAGCAGTCCGGGGGCACTGGTGGCGACGCTGCCGATGACCTTGTCCAGCAGCGCCGGCTGGCCGCGCAGCAACAGCCCGGCGATCGAAAAGCCGGTGGCCAGCAGGCCGGTGATGGAGAAGAACATGTTGAAGCCGATGCCGGCGCTCATCAGCGGGCCGTGCTGCAGGTTGTAATGCCGGAAGGCCCGCATCGGCCGGAACACGTTGAGCCGGGCGAGCAGCCACTGGACCATGGCCAGCGGCGCGGCCAGGCCTCCGCCGGCGGAGCGCCGAGCCTTGCCCCAGTCCACCCTTTTCCGGATGACTTCCAGCCTCAGCTGGGCGAGGTCGGTGGGAAGCGGAGGTTCAGCGGGCGCCTGTTGCGCCGGCCGCGCCTCGGTGGTCGTCAGGTTCGGTGCCAAAGTCAAGCTCTTCCCGTAGCTGCCAGATGCCGTTGTCGTCGTGCTCGTAAAGTCCCATGCTAGCCACCGGGAAGCTGGCCCTGTAATTCTTCAGCGCCGTCTCGGCCTCGTCGAGGCTTTCCGGGGCCACGTCGTGGGCCACGGTGACGTGCGGGTGGTAGGCAAACGGCAGTTCGCGCTCCAGCGGCCCGGTCTGGAGCTGCTGGTGCAGCCTGACGCACTCGCCGAAACCGGCCTCGACGTTCAGGTAGACCACCGGCGATACCGGGCGGAAGGACCCGGTGCCGGCGATCGTCACGGTGAACGGCTCCTGCCCCCGCGCCACCTCGCGGACGTGGTTGCGGGTTGCTTCCCAGTCCTGCGTCATGGTGGTGGTGACCAGGGTTATGTGCGCCGGTATGGACGCGGCCATCGGGTCCCCGAAGGAGGCCCGCCAACGCTGCAGTTCCTCGGCGATCTCCCGCGGGAAACCGAGGATGACGCCGATGCTGATGCCCTCATCCGGGGTCTGTCCGTTGCCGGCCGCCGCACTTTGGTGGGGTGCGGCGCCTGAACCCTTGCGTGCGCTGTGGTGGACGGCGCGCCCGGTGTCGTTGGCGGTGACTTTGCTGGCAGAGGACATTGCGCTAGTGGACTCCCCGTGCTCCGGCGTAGGGCAGGAAGCCGACCTTGGCGTAGACGTCCCGGAGGGTGACCGAGGCGATCTCCCGGGCTTTGTCCGCGCCCAGGGCGAGCAGCCGGTCCAGCTCCGCAGGATCGTCCAGCAACTGGTTCGCCCGGTCCCGGATCGGGCTCAGGTGTTCCGTGACCACCTCGGCGAGGTCCACCTTGAGGTGGCCGTACATCTTGCCCTCATACGCGGCGACGAGTTGCTCCACGCTCTGCCCGCTGATGGCCGAGTAGATCGTCAGCAGGTTGGAGACGCCGGGCTTGTTCTCGCGGTCGAAGCGGATTTCGGTTTCCGCGTCCGTCACGGCGGATTTGATCCGCTTGGCGATCACCTTGGGGTCGTCCAGCAGGTTGATCAGGCCGGCCGGCGACTCCGCGGACTTCGACATCTTCGCCGTCGGGTGCTGCAGGTCGTAGATCTTGGCCGACTCCTTCTGGATGAAGGGCTGGGGCACCGTGAAGGTCTCACCGAAGCGGGTGTTGAAGCGCTGCGCGAGGTCGCGGCTCAGCTCCACGTGCTGGCGCTGGTCCTCCCCCACCGGCACGCCGTGCGGCTGGTAGAGCAGGATGTCCGCGGCCTGCAGGATCGGGTAGGTGAAGAGTCCGACGCTGGCCTGGTCCGAGCCCTGTTTCAGGGCCTTGTCCTTGAACTGGGTCATCCGGGAGGCCTCGCCGAAGCCGGTGATGCAGTTGAGCACCCAGGCCAGCTGGGCGTGTTCCGGGACCTGGGACTGGACGAAGAGCGTGCACTTGTCCACGTCGACGCCGCCGGCAATGTACTGCGCGGCGGTGACGCGGGTGCGGTGGGCCAGCTCGGCAGGATCCTGCGGCACCGTGATCGCGTGCAGGTCCGGGATGAAGAAGACGGCGTCGTATTCGTCCTGCATCCTGACCCAGTTGACGAGGGCACCGAGGTAGTTGCCGAGGTGCAGCGAGTCGGCGGAGGGCTGCATGCCGGAGAGAATGCGGTGCCTGGCACCGGGAACCGCCGGAGCCTGTCCGGCGGGTGAGACGACGGCGTCCAGTGCGACGCCGGCGTCGACGCCGGCCAGAGTCGACGCGTTTGAAGGAGAGGTCATGGGAGGAACCTTAAGACTAGAGCCGGTAGTCCACTACCAGCGGGGCGTGGTCGGAGAAGCGTGTGTCCCAGGACGGCGCCCGGTCAACAACTGCTGACACCGCCGCGGCGGCGAGAGCGGGCGTGGCCATGTGGTAATCAATGCGCCAGCCGGTGTCGTTGTCGAAGGCCTGTCCCCTCTGCGACCACCAAGTGTAGGGGCCGTCGACGCTACCCGCCAGGCCCCTGTGAACATCCTTCCAGCCGATTTCCTCGCCGAAGAAGCGGTCGAAGTAGGCACGCTCCTCGGGCAGGAAGCCGGCACGTTTGACGTTGCCCTTCCAGTTCTTGATGTCCAGCTCGGTGTGGCCGACGTTGAGGTCGCCCACCACCAGGGCATGGTCGCTGTGCTTGGCCAGCTCCGGCAGCCGGTTTGCCATCACGTCCAGGAAACGGAACTTGTCATCCTGCTTCGGGGTGCCGGCCTCGCCGGAGTGCACGTAGGCGCTGGCCACGGTCAGCTGCGAGGCCTGGCCCGCGGCGTCGCGGACAATGTAGTCGGCTTCCACCCAGCGGCCAGCCGTCGCGAAGTAGTCGTCGCCGATGCCGGAACGGGTGGCGACGGGCTCGGTGCGGGAGGCAATGGCGACGCCGGCCCGGCCTTTGGCCTCGGCCTCGGCGTGCAGGATGTGCCAGCCCTCGCCGAGGAGCTCGTGGACGATCGCATCAGGCGCGCGCACTTCCTGGAGGCAGAGGATATCGACCTCACGCGGCGCCAGCCATTCCGCCATGCCTTTTTTGTAGGCGGCGCGGAGGCCGTTGACGTTAACCGATGCGATGCGAAGGTGGTCCTTCTTCAATGCCGAGCTCACCCGTTCCACTCTAGTCGATGATGGTTCCGTGGACCGGCTGGTCGGTGCCATCCGCGGACTTGATCATGTCCCGTGCATTGGTGGCCGTGATCTCGATGGTTTCCAGCGCCCGGCGAATGGTGTCCTGGTCTGCGGCGCCGCCCTTGGCCTGTTCCTGCTCCACCACGCGGACCTGCACCTGGACAATCTTGAAGGAGTGGTCCAGCTTCATGTCGCGGACCTCGTCCGCTCCGCGGCGGTCGCCGACAAGGCGGGTGCCGCCGTGGTCGGCGCTGCCGGACGACGGCGCCCGGCCCACCGCGGAGTTGAACGCGTTCTGCGCCTCGTTCAGCTTGGCGCCGGCTTTCTTGGCAGCCCGCTGGATGCTGAACACCACGAACGACGCCAGAGCGAGCCAAAAGGCGGCGATGACCGCGACAACCCAGCCCACGACGTCGTTCTGGTTCGCCGCGAAGATGACGGCCACCAGGAACGCGATGATGAAGACCGTCATCCCGAGACCGCCGATGCGGAACATCGAGAATTTTCCGGTGGCCGCGTTGAACGCGGACGGCTTGGCAGAAGGGTTGTCCAGAGATCGCATGTGCCTATTATCGCAAACCGGCCGGACCCGGGGTTGCGCTTCCACCCCGGGCGAACGGCGCGGGGGAACTACGCCGTCACTTCGCCGTCAGGACAGCACCAGGCAAAACGGGTGCCCGCTGGGGTCCGAGTAGACCCGGAAGGACTCTCCGCCGGCGAACAGGTTCGTGGCGCCGAGCTTCAGCACCTCGTCCTCCGCGGCGTCGAGGTCCCCCACCATCACGTCCACGTGCATCTGCTGCGGGTGGTCCGCGTCCGGCCACTGCGGCCGGACCAGCCGCTGGACCCGCTGGAAAGCGAGCGCGGGGCGGTCGGCCGCGTCGCCGATCGTGATCCAGTCCGCATCCTCGTCCACCCGGACCATGCCGAGCAGCTGCTGGTAGAAGGTCGCGGCCGTGTCCGGCTGCTCGCAGTCGATGACGAGGGCGTGCCATTTGCCGATCATGGGGTTCTCCTTTGCGCCGGGCCTGTGACGACCGGTTGTGTCACTTCAGGAACAGTTTGCGGAGCCGGCCGGTGGTCAACGCCACGCCGAGCACGATCATGGCGAGGTAGTAGCCGATGTGCACCGCGGTGGCGGGGGTGAACACGCCGACGCTGATCTGGCGCAGCAGCTCCACCCCGTGCCACAGCGGCATCGCCTGGATCAGCCACTGGATCCACTGCGGGTACACGCTCAACGGGTAGAAGGTGGCGCTGAAGAGGAACATCGGCAGCATCACGAAGTTGATCCAGTCCATCTGCTGGAAGGTCTTCATGAAGCTGGTGATGCCCATGCCGAAGCTCGCGAAACCGAACGCGATCAGCACCGACGCCGGGATCATCAGGATGGCCCACGGCGTGGTGATCAGGCCCATCACGCCCATCACGGCGGTGAAGCCGGTGGCGTACATGAGTCCGCGGAGCAGGGCGAGGAAAATTTCGCCCATCGCGACGTCGATCGGTCCCAGGGAGGTGTAGAGCATGCCCTGGTACAGCTTCGCGAAGTTCATCTTGAAGAAAACGTTCCAGGTGGAGTCGTAGACGGCGCCGTTCATCGCCGAGACCGCCAGCAGGGCCGGGGCGATGTAGGCCGCGTACGAGATCTGCTGCCCGCCGGGACCCTGAACCGCGCCGACGATCGCGCCCAGCCCCACGCCCATCGAGATCAGGTACAGCACCGGTTCGAAGAATCCGGAGACCATGACCATCCAGTTGCTGCTCTTGGTGGCCATCAGCCCGCGGGCGACGACGGCGCGCACGTTGCGCGAGTAAAGCGGCCCGAAGCGGCGGTTGCGGGCGGCCTCGGTGACGCTCTGGCCGCCCGCCTGGTTTCCCGGATCGCGGTGTCCGGCGAGCACGCTCATGATGCCATCCTTTTGGCGAACTGGCGCCGGGTCAGGACCCAGCCGAGAACGGCGAGGCCGAGCAGGAAGACGACGTGGACCACGGTGAGCAGCGGCGCTTCCTGATAGCCGTAGCTGAAGACGCGGCCCAGTTCGGTGCCGTGCCAGATCGGCGAGATCCAGCCGATCCAGCGGACCGCCAGGGGCAGGGTGTCCAGCGGGAAGAAGGTCCCGGAGAAAAGGAACAGCGGCATCACAATGAAGCGCATGACCATGGCGAACTGGCCCCTGTCGTTCTTGATGGTGGCCGCGTAGGCCATCAGCGGCAGACCGAAGGACAGCCCGGCCAGCGTGGCCACCAGGATCGAGACCCAGCCCCAGGCGCCCGGGGACGCACCGAAGAGTGCGACGACGCCGAAGTAGATGGCGGACTGCAGCACGAACCGCACCGTGACGGCAATGATCTGCCCGGCCGCGATCTGCTCCGGGGTCAGCGGCGAGGCGTGCGGACCGTAGTAGACCCGGCGCCATTTGAAGCCGTCCAACACCGGGAAGGTGAACTCGTTGGCGGCGGTCATCACGGCGGCGGAAATTAGCAGGGCGGGCGCGATGAAGGCCAGGTAGCTGACGCCGCCGAAGGCCGCCGTGGAGTTCGTGTCCACCAGCGTGGCCAGGCCCACGCCCATGGCGAAGAGGTAGGCCACCGGCTGGCCGACGCCGTACATGACGATGGTCCAGCCGTAGCCCTTCATGACCCGCAGGACCTGCTCGGCGTAGTAGAAGGCGCCCCAGCGGCGGGCGCGGGCTGCCGAGACGGCCGGCGAATGAGCGCGCAGGGCGGGCGGTGCCGTCGTCCCCGCCGCGGCGTTAATTGAATTAGTCAACGAGGCTCCGGCCGGTCAGGCGCAGGAAGACGTCTTCCAGCGAGGAACGGCGGACCAGCGAGGTGACCGGGTGCAGTCCCCGGGCGGACACCTGCTCCAGGGCGGCCTCGCCGTCATGGGCGTAAATGAGCACGCGGTCCGGCAGGGTCTCGATCCGTTCGCCGATGCCTTCGAGCTCGGAGCCGACCGTGGCGTTGCGCTCGGAGCCGAAGCGCAGCTCCAGGACTTCGCGGGTGGAGTATTCGCGGATCAGGCTCGCCGGGGACCCTTCGGCCATGATTTTGCCCTTGTCCACCACGATCAGGCGGTCGCAGAGCTGCTCGGCCTCGTCCATGTAGTGGGTGGTGAGGATCAGGGTGACGCCCTGCTCTTTGAGCCGGAACAGCCGGTCCCAGAGGATGTGCCGGGCCTGCGGGTCAAGCCCGGTGGTGGGCTCGTCCAGGAGCAGGATCCGCGGTTCGTTGATCAGGGAACGGGCGATCGTGAGGCGGCGCTTCATGCCCCCGGAGAGCGCGTCGACCTTGGATTTGGCCTTGTCCGTCAGCTGCGCGAACTCGAGCAGTTCGTCCGCCTTGGGTTTGAGGTAGCTCATCGGCAGGCCGAAGTAGCGGCCGTAGACCAGCAGATTGTCCCGGACCTTCAGTTCCTCATCCAGGTTGTCCTGCTGCGGCACCACGCCGAGGTGGGCGCGGACTTCGGGGCCGTGCTGCTCCGGGTCCAGGCCCATGATGCTGAGGCTGCCGGAGGTGCGCTGCGAAACTCCGCCGATCATCTTCATGGTGGTGGACTTGCCGGCGCCGTTGGGCCCGAGCAGTCCGAAGGCTTCGCCGGCGGGCACGCGGAAGGAGATGCCGTCGACGGCGGTGATGTCACCGTACTTCTTGGTGAGGTTTTCGGCGGTAATGACGTACTGGGGAGAGCCCGATCCTTCGGGGCTGCTCACAGGGGATTCTTTCGAGACAAGTTCAGACACCCGAAACACGGTAGTCGATCCCGGCAAACTATGAAAGAGTCTCTTCGTAAAATATTCCAGACGTTTGCCAATCCGTGATGTCCGGCTTAAACGGCCAGGGCGCCCGCTCCCGAAGGAGGGGCGCCCTGCGCGCTCAGTACGCCTAGGCGGCGGGCCCGCTTGCCAGCTGGCGTTCCGCGGTTTCCACCACGTTGGCCAGCAGCATGGCGCGGGTCATCGGCCCCACTCCCCCGGGGTTCGGCGACAGCCAGGCGGCGACGTCGGCCGCGGCAGGCTCGACATCCCCGGTCACCACGGCCTTGCCGGTGCCGTCGTCGACGCGGCTGACGCCGACGTCGAGCACGATGGCGCCGGGCTTGAGGTCCTCTGCCTTGATCATGTGCGGCTGGCCGGCCGCAGCGATCACGACGTCGGCCTGCCGGAGTTCGGCGGGCAGGTCCACGGTGCCGGTGTGGGCCAGGATGACGGTGGCGTTGACGTCCTTGCGGGTGAGCAGGAGGCCCACCGGGCGGCCGATCGTGACACCGCGGCCCACCACGAGGACGCGTTTGCCGTTGAGGTCGATGCCGTGCCGGGTCAGGAGTTCCACGCAGCCCTTGGGCGTGCAGGGCAGCGGGGACTTCATGGGCCCGCTGACGTTAGCCACGAGCCGGCCCAGATTCATCGGGTGCAGGCCGTCGGCGTCTTTCTCCGGATCCATGGCCTCCAGGATGACGTCCTGGTCAATGTGCGCCGGCAGCGGCAGCTGGACGATGTAGCCCGTGCATTCCGGGTTCTCATTGAGCTCCCGCACCACGGCCAGCAGCTCCTCCTGGCTGGTCTCTTCCGGCAGGTCGCGGCGGATCGAGGTGATCCCCACCTCGGCGCAGTCCTTGTGTTTGCCGCCCACGTACCAGGTGCTGCCCGGGTCGGAGCCGACCAGGATGGTGCCGAGGCCCGGAACGATCCCATGCGTCTTCAGCGCGGCGACGCGTTCGGTAAGCTCGGCCTTGATCGCGGCCGCGGTCGCCTTGCCGTCCAGGACCCGGGCGGTGTTCGCCTGCGTCGGTGCGGAGCCTGCGGGGACAGAGTCAGTGGCGGTCATCGGATCACCACTGCTCGTGCTGCGGGTACAGCGGGAAGTCCTCGGCAAGCTTGTCCACGCGGGTTTGGAGCGCTTCGACGTCGGTCGCGGAACCCGCCTTGAGCGCGGTGGCGATGATCTCCGCGACCTCGGTGAATTCCTTGGCGCCGAAGCCTCGGGTGGCCAGGGCCGGAGTGCCGATGCGCAGGCCCGAGGTGACCATCGGCGGGCGCGGGTCGAAGGGAACGGCGTTTCGGTTGACCGTGATGCCGACCGAGTGCAGGAGGTCCTCAGCCTGCTGTCCGTCCAGCTGGGAGTTGCGCAGGTCCACGAGGACCAGGTGCACGTCGGTGCCTCCGGTCAGCACGGAGACTCCGGCGTCGGAGAGATCGGACTGGTTCAGGCGGTCGGCGATGATCCGGGCGCCCTCCAGCACACGCTCCTGGCGCTCCTTGAATTCTTCCGTGCCGGCGATCTTGAAGGCGACGGCCTTCGCGGCGATGACGTGCATCAGCGGTCCGCCCTGCTGGCCGGGGAAGACGTTGGAGTTGATCTTCTTCGCCCACTCCTGCTTGGCCAGGATCACGCCGGAGCGGGGACCGGCGAGGGTCTTGTGCACGGTGGAGGTGACGACGTCGGAGTGCGGGACCGGGCTCGGGTGCAGTCCCGCGGCCACCAGGCCGGCGAAGTGCGCCATGTCGGTCCAGAGCAGCGCGCCGACCTCGTCGGCGATCGAGCGGAAGGCCGCGAAGTCGAGGTGGCGGGGGTAGGCCGACCAGCCGGCGATAATGACCTTGGGCTTCTCGGCGATGGCCTGCGCGCGGAGCTTGTCCATGTCGATCCGGAAGTTGTCTTCCTCGACCTGGTAGGCGGCGACCTCGTACAGTTTGCCGGAGAAGTTCAGCTTCATTCCGTGGGTGAGGTGGCCGCCGTGGGCCAGCGAGAGGCCCAGGATCTTATCTCCCGGGGTGATCATGGCGGAGAGCGCTGCGGCGTTGGCCTGCGCACCGGAGTGCGGCTGGACGTTGGCGAACTCGGCGCCGAAAAGCTCCTTGACGCGGTCGATCGCGAGCTGCTCGGCGATGTCGACGTACTCGCAGCCGCCGTAGTAGCGGCGTCCCGGGTAGCCCTCGGCGTACTTGTTGGTCAGGACGGAACCCTGTGCCTCCATCACGGCGCGCGGCGCGAAGTTCTCGGAGGCGATCATTTCCAGGGTGCCGCGCTGGCGGCCGAGCTCCTGGGCCAGGACGGCGGCAATTTCGGGGTCGAGTTCAGCGAGCGGCTGGTTGCTCACGGCTGCTGAGGAAAGGCTAAGGGAAGTAGTCACGAAGAACTCCTGGCTTGGCAACGGTCACTGCTTTAAGGTCAGGTTATCGGCTGGCCCGCCGCGGCGCCGCTAAATTACGGGCACCCGAAACGGGGCCCATACTGCAGGCGCAGCACCCTGAGGGGATGCCGTCGGCGGGACGGCAGCGTGGCTGCCGTCCGGAAAAACATGACCCTCGGCCCAGGCGTACGATCCGTGGTCTGCGTGCGTGCCGCTCCCTGGTGGTTAGCCACCCAACGCCAGTTGCGACGGGTCCAGACTATCCCAGCCGCGGGTAGGCTGTCTTTCGTGACTGAAGACCAGCTGACTGCCTCCTACGTTCTGACCCTCTCCTGCCCGGACCGCCCCGGGATCGTGCACGCCGTGGCCGGCGCCCTCCTCGTGGCCGGCTGCAATATTACGGACTCGCAGCAGTACGGCAGCCAGGGCACCGGAACGTTCTTCATGCGGGTCGAGGCGACGACGGCGGCCGCGCCGGCCGAGTTGCACGCCGCGCTTGAACCGGTGGCCCAGGCCTTCGGCATGCAATGGAGCCTTAACCCGGCCGGGCGGAAGGTCCGTACCCTGCTGATGGCGAGCACCTCGGCGCACTGCCTCAATGACCTGCTGTTCCTGCAGCGTTCCGGCACCCTGCCGATCGAGATCCCGGCTATCGTCTCAAACCACCGGGATCTCGCGGGCCTGGCCGAGTTCTACGGCATCCCGTTCCACCACATCCCCGTCACCCGCGAGACCAAGGTCGAGGCCGAGGACGCGCTGCGGAAGCTCATGGCCGAGCACGACATCGAGCTCACGGTGCTGGCCCGGTACATGCAGATCCTCTCCGACGAGCTGTGCACGGAGCTCACCGGCAAGGCCATCAACATCCACCATTCCTTCCTGCCGTCCTTCAAGGGCGCCAAGCCGTACCACCAGGCCCATGCCCGCGGCGTGAAGCTTATTGGCGCCACGGCTCACTACGTCACCGCAGCCCTGGACGAGGGGCCGATCATCGAGCAGGAAGTCATCCGGGTGGACCACCGGCGCACCGCCGAGCAGTTTGTCCAGATGGGCCGCGACGTCGAGGGCCGCACGCTCGCCCAGGCCGTCCAGTGGCACGCCGAGCACCGGGTGCTGCTGGACGGCAACCGGACCGTTGTTTTCAGCTAAGGCCGTCCAGCTAAGGGCGTTCAGCCAGGGCTTGTCTTCACTCCGGCTCCGCCCTTAACTGGAGCCATGGCATCAACGCGGCAGGACAATCTCTCCGGTTTTCTCGCCCTCCTCAAGGCCGAGGGCCGGCGCGGCGTGCTGGGCCTGGACTGCGGCTCCGGCGCGGACGGGCTGCTCTTTGTCCGCGCCGGGATCCACTTCACCGGCGTGGACGCCTCCGAGGAGAACATCCATGCCGCCCGGGCCAGGGGGCTCTCCGCCTCCGTCGCGACCGGCCGTGCGCTGCCCTTTGCCGATGCAGCCTTCCCCGCCGTCTGGGCGGTGGACGCGCTGGCGGGATCGCCGCCGTCGGAGTGGGACGACGTCGTCCGTGAGCTGCGGCGGGTGGCGGAACCCGGGGCGCCGGTCGCCGTCGTCGTGCCCGAACCCGGGCACCCCGGCCTCGGACGCGGCTTCACGGTCCTCCGCTCCCCCGCCTGAGCAGCGCCCCCGGCGTCTCCAGCACACGCTCCCGCACGTGTGGCGGGAGCGTTCCGCCGATTTCCGCCGGATCCGCGGGAGCGTCTGTCTGTCAGGGGCGTCGGACGCTGCGCATGTAGCCGCCCAGGAAGCCGCCCGCAACCAGCAGGACGGCGCCCACCCGTGCCAGGCGCACGCCCAGCCGGTGGCGGTCCTTGCGCCGCGCGCGCCAAGACGCCAGGAAGAGCAGCGTCGCAGCGAGGTTGGAGGCGGCATGGACGACGCCGACGCGCCGCGTGGCTGGGTCGGCCCGCGCCCATTCCGCCCAGCCGCTGAGTCCGGTCGGCGCCGCTGCGAGGAGGCCGAGGCCCACCAGCCGGCGGGCGGCGCGTCGGCTGCCCTCGTCCGGAAAGAGGTCCAGGAAGATCGCCATGAACCACGCCCCGAAGGGTACATCGGTGAGGATCACGTGCGGCGGGATGCCGGTGGCGTCGCCGCGGAAGAAGCGCCGGAGCCGGGCGTCGGCGATCAGGCGGGAGGCCAGCGGCTCCGCGGCCCGGACGGCCGGGTCGAGCACATCGGCGCCTTCCAAACGTTTCATCAACTGCAGGAACATCTCGGCCACCTCCAGGGGTGTGCGTTGGAATGGCCCCGATACTACTCAGCGCCGCCCTGCCCGCAAGAGGCCGGTGTCCTAGGCTGGAGGCATGAGTCCCGTTTACGCTTTCGCCGGTGACACCCCGGCCGTCCACGAATCCGCCTTCGTTGCCCCGAGCGCCTCGGTGATTGGCAGGGCCACGCTGGCAGAGAACTCCAGCGCCTTCTACGGCGTCTCGGTCCGGGCCGACACCGCCGCGATCACCGTGGGTGCCGGCACCAACCTGCAGGACAACGTCGTGCTGCACGCGGACCCGGACTTCCCCTGCACCATTGGCGCCCGGGTCAGTGTCGGCCACAGCGCCGTGGTGCACGGCTGCACGGTCGAGGACGACTGCCTGATCGGCATGAGCGCCACCATCCTGAACGGCGCGGTGATCGGCGCCGGCTCGCTCGTGGCCGCCGGCGCGGTGGTCCTGGAAGGCACCGTGGTGCCGCCCCGGTCACTCGTCGCAGGGGTGCCGGCGAAGGTCCGCCGCGAACTGAGCGATGAGGAGTTCGAGGGCGTCAAGCACAACGCCGCCCACTACCAGGAGCTAGCCCGCGCCCACCGCGAACTGCACGCCTGACCGCCCGGGTGCCAGCGCGGGGGCTGGACCCGGGCCGTTCAGTCCGTTCAGTCCGGACCCACTCCGTCCAGTCCGTTCAGTCCAGGGCGATCGGGCCCAGTTCGGAGAGCAGCTCTCCCGGTCCCGGGTTCCCCGGGGCGCTCCGGCCGCCGAGATGGTTGACCACGCCCCAGACCGCGTTCAAACCGGTGGTGACGGCACCCTCCGCCCAGCCGGCGGTGAAGGAAATGTCGTCGCCGGCGAGGAAGATGCCGCGCTGTTCGGCGGCCAGGGCATCCTGCTTGAAGTGGGTGAAGAGCCGCTGCTGGTAGCGGTAGTGCCCCGGCAGGTTGGCTTTGAACGCGCCCATGAAGTTGGGGTCGGCCTCCCATGAGACGGTGATCGGCTGGCCAACGATGTGGCTGGCAATGTCGACGCCCGGGTAGATCTGCTCGAGCGAGTGCAGCATGAGCTTCACGCGTTCTTCGGCATCGAGTGCCAGCCACTTCAGCGCGTCGTCGTTCCAGGTGTAGGACAGCAGGATCACGGCCGGCTGGTCCGGGCCGTTGTCCAGCAGGTACGTGGCCCGGTTCAGCCGGTCGGTCAGCGTCATGGACAGGACCTCACGGCCGCTCTCCGCGTCGATGTCCTTCCAGAACGGCCGGTCGACCATGACGAAGGTCTTGGAGGACTGCATGTAGTGCGAGCGCTCGATCGCGGTCCACAGCTGCGCCGGAAACAGGGACTCGTCCGTGTGGATGCGCGTCGACAGCAGCCACGACTGGCACGTGGTCACCACCGCCGGGTACGCCGCCTCGCGTCCCCAGCGTTCCCGGACCCGGAAGTCCCCGTCGCCGTCCCGCGCGATGCGGTCCACGGCGCCCCGCGGGGCGCCGGCGTGCAGGGAAGCCAGGGAGGTGCCGTCCGGCCAGTGGGCCATGCCCGACGGCGCGTGCTCCCACAGCGCCTCGGGGAGCCGCTGCGCGCCGCCGGCGATGAGCCGGTGCTGATCATCGGCGTCGGTGTAGACCACCCGAAGGATTTCGAGGATGGAGTTGGGGAAGTCGGTGTCCCAGCCGCCGGTGCCGAAGCCCACCTGGCCGAACGCCTCGCGGTGGGCGAAGCCGGCCTGCTTGAAGGCGTCGCTGCCGGCGATGAAGCCGTAGAACGTCTGCTCGTCCAGTTCGGGGAGCAGCGCGTTCCACAGCTCCTTGATTCGGGCCGTGTCCCGGGCCCGGATGGCCTCCTGCATGTCGGCGAACGCGGCGCCGTCGTTCACGGCCGCCTTCCAGGCGTCCGCCACCTCAAGGAAGAACGGCGGCAGGTCCGCGGCGGTCTCGGCGTAGTACTTCTGGCCCGCGAGCTCGATCACGGTGCTGGAGGTCGCCGGCGCCAGCGGATTCGGGAACTCCTGGGTCTGCAGGCCGAGGAGGTCGACGTAGTGGTAGAAAGCCTTGCCCGAGACCGGGAAACGCATGCCGCCGAGGTCCGCCACGACGCCGGGGGCGGACGGGAAACTGGCCGTCCTCAGCCGGCCGCCGATCCGGTCGGCCTCATAGACCACCGGCCGCAGGCCCAGCTTCATCAGCTCGTAGGCGGTCACCAACCCGGACAGGCCGGCCCCGACGACGGCGACTTCGGTCCCGTACAGTTCGGGCGGCACGGAGCCCAAGCCGTCCGGGTGGGCCAGGTAGTGGTCGTAGCTGAACGGGAAATCCGGATTCAGCATGGTGATGGGCGCCGCGGGCGCTCCGTCCCCGGCCGGGACATGAGCCGGGGTGGAAGCCGGACCGGGCGGCGGCAGTTCGGTGGCGGTGGTCATGAGATCTCTGCCTTCACTTCCTGGGTTGGGGTGGTGTTTGCGGGTTGGCGGCCGGATAGTTCACGGTATTCCTCGTGGCTCAGGGCTGCCACCCTGGAATTCTTCCGGCCGTAGCCGAAGTAGGCGGCAAGGCCCACGAGCATCCAGGCAGCGAAGACCGCCCAGGTCTCGGCACCGAGGTTGGCCATCAGGTAGGCGCACATGATGGCGCCGAGGACCGGTGTCAGCGGAAAGAGCGGGACGCGGAAACTGCGGGTGAGTTCCGGCCGGCTGCGCCGCAGGTGGATGACGGCCACGTTGACCAGCGCGAACGCGAAGAGGGTGCCGATGCTGGTGGCATCCGCGAGGGCGCCGAGCGGCACCAGGCCGGCGGTCAGCGCGACGGCGGTGCCCACGATCAGGGTTCCGGCAACCGGGGTCCCGGTCCGGGCCGAGACCCGGCCGAAGACCTTGGGAACGAGGCCGTCGCGGGACATGGACAGCAGGATCCGGGTCTGTCCGTAGAGGACGGTCAGCACGATGCTGGCGATGGCGAGCACGGCGCCGACGGCGAACAGCACACCGACCCACGGCTGGCCGGTGATTTCCTCCAGGATTTTCACGAGCGCCGCTTCGGTGCCGTCGAACCAGCCCCAGGGCCGGGCGCCGATCGCGGCGACGGCCACCAGCACGTAGATGCTGGTGACGATCAGCATGGAGAGCAGGATGGCCCGCGGAAGGTCGCGCTTGGGATCGCGGGCTTCCTCGCCCGCCGTGGAGGCGGCGTCGAAGCCGATGTAGGAGAAGAAGACCCGGGAGGCAGCGGCCGAGACTCCGGCGGCGCCCATTGGCATCAGGGGTTCGAAGTGCCCGCCGTTGAAGGCGGTGAAGGCCACGGCGCAGAAGAACAGCAGGATGCCGACCTTGACCAGGACGATCGCGGTGTTGATCCAGGCGCTTTCCTTGGCGCCGCGGACCAGGAGCACCATGGCCAGGACGACTATGACGATCGCGGGCAGGTTCAGCACGCCGCCTGCTCCCGGCGGCTGCGAAACAGTGTCCGGAAGCGTCAGGCCGAAGACAGCCAGGGCCTCGTTGACGTACTGGCCCGCACCGACCGCGACGGCGGCCACGGAGACAGCGTATTCGAGCACCAGGCACCAGCCGCAGATCCAGGCCATGCCCTCGCCCATCGTGGCGTACGTGTAGGAGTAGCTTGACCCGGCGGCGGGCACCAGGCCGGCCATCTCCGCGTACGACACGGCCGAGAGCAAGGCCGCCAAGCCGGCGATGGCAAAGGAGATCCAGATGGCCGGGCCGGCCAGCGGGACCGATTCGCCCAGGATCACCAGGATGCCCGTGCCGAGTGTGGCGCCGACGCTGATCATGGTCAGCTGCAACACACCGAAGCTGCGGACCAGCCGCGTGCCGCCGTGCCCGGTTTCGGCCTCGCGGACCAGTTGTCCGATCGGCTTGCGGCGCAGGAGCTGGGCGGCGAGCCCGGGGCGGCTGGCGGCGGCCGGTGGGCGTTCCCCGAGCAGAGTTGGCACAGTCATCGTTGACGTCCTTATCTTCAGTAGTGGTCGGTTTCCCCAGACCAACCCTAGGGCTGTGAGCCACCTCTCACCGTTGTGCAAAATGACCTATAGTCTTCAGTCATGAGACATATTGCACCGGGACACGGCGCGCCGGGCCGCCGCCGGAAAGGCCCCGGCCGTGGCTGCTGAGGACGCCGAGCGCTTCGGCTTCGTCACGCTGGCGCAGTTCCTGCGCCAGCTCCCGGCGCTGGAGGTCCTGCACGACGCCGGCAACGGGGACGAGCGCTTACGCTGGGTCGAGCCGAGCGAGCTGGCCGACCCGACCCCCTACCTGCTCGACGGCGAGTTCCTGCTTACCGCCGGCCTTCCCTTCGAGGGCGTCGGCGGCAGCGAGGCGGCGGTGGATGCCTACGTGCAGCGCCTGGTCCGGGCCCGGGTCGGGGCGCTCGGCTTCGGCTTGGAACCTTATTTCGAGGCCGTGCCGGACGCTGTGGTCGCGGCCTGCCGGCGGCACGGGCTGACCCTGGTGTCCATCCCGGGCAGCCTCCCCTTCGCCGCCCTGGGACTCGAATTCTCCCGGCTCCTCGAATCCGACAACGCCAAGACTTTCCGCCAACTGGCCGACACCAACCGGCAACTGATGCGCGCGGTCCTGTCTGCGCGTCCCGAACATGAACTCCTCGCGGCCCTCGTGCAGCGCGTCCCGGTCTGGGCCGTGTTGTTCGGCGCGGACGGACGAGTCCGGGCCCGCGGCGCGGCCGGTTCCGCCGGGCTCCAAGCCGGCGCCGGCGCCGCAGCGGGAGTCGATTCCGCCGCTTTGCAGCCGTTGCTGACCCGGCTGCTCGCCGGCAGCGGTCCCCGGGTGGAAATGGATTCATTCGACGCCGCAGGCTCCTCGCTGGTCTTCGGGTATCCGTTGCGCAGCACCCGGGACGCCAACCTCGGCGCGCTTGTCCTCGGCACGGACGCACCGCTGACCCCGGCCCAGAACAGTGTCGTCTCCACCGCCGTCGGGCTGCTGGAACTGCTGGTCCGCCAGCGCACAAGCGGTTCCCTGGCCCCGAGCCAGCTGGCCACGGCGTTGCTGTTGCATCCGGAGACCGTGGCCTCCGGAACGGCACGGCACGTCACCGGCTTGAAGGACCTGCTGGCGCAGAGCATTTCCTCCACCCGGTCCGGGCAGTTGCGCGTCGTCCAGGGAGTCCGGGTCGGCGCCGCCGCCGGGGGCGCCCGGCCGGCGGACGGTCCGCGCCGCACAGGCGAAGCCCCGGTGCGGGAGCTGCTCGAATGGCGCCGGCTCTTCGACACCAAACTCGTGGAGCTCACCGACTACGGCTTTGCCGCCATTACCCGGCTCAGGGTCGACGACGCGCTGCTCGCCGAGGTGGAACGTCTCGGCTGGCGCCTGGTGATCGGCGGGGGCACCGACTTCGAGGGCCTGGCCGGCGCCCACCAGCGCGCCACCTCGCTGCGAAACCAGGTCCTCACCGGCCGCCGGAGCGTGCGGGAGGACGACGTCACCTGGTCCGTGACGGGCCTGCTCGGCCCCGAGGCCGGCACCCTGCTGGCCGGGCGCCTGCTGGCACCCGTACTCGCCCTCGAACCGGAGCGCCGCGACAGCCTGCTCGGCATCCTGCGCGCGTGGATTGGCGAGAACGGCAGCTGGGACGCCACCGCGAAGGCCACGGGACTGCACCGTAACAGCGTCCGCCGGCACCTCGGCGTCATTGCTGACCTGCTGGGCCTGGATCTCAACCAGGCCCAGGCCCGCGCGGAGCTCTGGGTCGCGCTGCAGTACCTGGGCGGCCCGGAGCTGGCCGACGCCGGGGCCGGCGCCACCGTCCCGGCTGTCTTCGCGGCCGCCGCTACCGACTCCCCGGCAGCCTCAACGTTCGCCGGACGGACGTCCGCCGCTCAGATCCCCCAGGCGCGGTAGAGCTCCGGGCGGCGATCGCGCAGATAGGCCACCGCGGCGTCGGCACCGTGCTCCGCGGCGTCCTCGGCGGCGTCCGCCGGCACACCGACGTCGGCGAACAGCAGCTCCACGCCGGGTCCGGCCGCGGCCAGGACGGAACCGTCCGGGCCGGCGACGATGCTGCCGCCCCGGAACTCGCAGCCCGCCTCCACGCCGGTGTGGTTGGCGTAGGCCACGGTCAGCTGGTTCTCCAGCGCCCGGGCCCGGACCAGCACCTCCGGCACGGCGTCGAATCCGCCGGCGAGGGCCGTGGGCACCAGCAGCAGTTCGGCGCCGCGCAGGGCGGCGGCGCGGGCGGACTCGGGAAACTCGATGTCGTAGCAAATGACCAGCGAGGTCTTGAACCCGTGGAACTCCACGACATCCGGGGCCTCGCGGGCGGCAGCAAACGCTTCCCGTTCATCGGGGCCGAACAAGTGCACCTTTTCGTAGCGGAGCAACTCCTCGCCGGACTCATCCACCAGGGTGGCGGAGATCCGCCACTCCCCTGCCGGCGTCACGGCGGGCAGGCTGTACACCAGCGCGATCCGGTGCCGCCGGGCCACCCCGGCCAGGGCCGCGCGGAGCGCCGGCAGCGTGGCAGGATCAAAGGCCGCACGCAGCCGGATCGGCGCGTACCCGACCGGAAAGAGTTCCGGCGTCAGCAGCAGCTGCGCGCCCTCGGCGGATGCTGCACGCGCAGCCTCCTCGACCGCCGCCACGTTCGCCGCCACGTCGAGCACGGCCGAGTTCGCTTGCATCAGGGCCAGCAGCACCATTACCACCTCGAGATTCTCCGGACTTTCCGCAGGCCTGCCGCGGACTCTATTCCAGCCTAGCCTCGGCCCGGAAAGGCCGGGCTGGTGCAAATCCGCCCGGTCGGAGGGCGGTCAGGGCGGAACGTCCCTGCGGCGGGGCGCAGGCCGGGTGGCACCCCGCGGCGCCGCCGGAATCCCGTTACGCCGCACTCCATGCGTTAACTTCTTGACTACAAGCCCCGGATGCGGCACTCTTCATTGCATGCCCTCACCAACGCGCTCAACGAGGAGCCGCACTAAAAACCCCGGGTCGCAGTCCGCGCTTCGACATCTGAACCAGCAGCGGATCATTGAATGCCTACTGGCCGGCCCCTCCACCCAGGCGGAACTGGCCCGGCAGACCGGACTCTCCACCGCCACGGTCTCCAACATCGTCAAGATCATGCAGGACGCGGGGCTGGCGTCCACCGAACCAATCACCAGCTCCGGGCGCCGCGCCCTGAACGTCCGGCTCAACAGCAACGGTGCCGTCGCCGTCGGCATCGACTTCGGCCGCCGCCACCTGCGGGTGGTCCTGGCCTCGCTCAGCTACCACGTGGTGGCGGAGGAATCGGTCCTGTTGCCACTGGGCCACCACGCCGAGGAGGGCATCACCGCCGCCGTCGGGGTGCTCGACCGGCTGCTGGCCAATAGCGGCGTGGAACGCAGCGCCCTGGTGGGGGCCGGCGTCGGCATCCCGGGCCCTATCGACCGCCGTACCGGCACTGTGGCGCAGGGCGCCATCCTGCCCGAGTGGGTGGGCATCAACATCCTCAAACGCCTTGAGGAAGCGCTGGATCTGCCGGTATTCGTCGACAACGACGCGAATCTGGGCGCGCTCTCCGAGGTGACGTGGGGCCCGCACACCGGCATCAGCAACCTGCTCTTCCTGAAGATCGGCTCGGGCATCGGCGCCGGGCTGATCCTGAACGGAATGCCGTACTACGGGAACGTCGGGATCACCGGCGAAATCGGCCATGCCACCATCCACGAGCACGGCCTCGTCTGCCGCTGCGGGAACCGCGGCTGCCTGGAAACCATCGCCTCCACCACCACCATGATCGAGCTGCTGGGCCGGGGCGAGGACGCACCGCTGACCCCGGAGGACATCGTGCGCAAGGCACGCGCCCGGGACTCGGCAACGCTCCGGGTGGTGGACGACGCCGGGCTCGCCGTCGGCCGCGCGCTGGGCAACGTCGCGAACCTCATCAACCCGGAGGTGATCGTGGTGGGAGGCCCGCTGGCGGGGCTCGGCGAACTGCTGCTGGACCCGATCCGGCGCGGCCTGGTGCGCCACGCGGTCCCCGTCATCGGTGAAACCACCACCCTGACGATGTCCTCGCTTGGCGACCGTGCCGAGGCCCTTGGCGCCACCGCGCTGGTCTTCCAACATGCCGGAATACGGCGAAACTAAAGCAGCCGTTACCTAGCCGTTGCGTTAAAGACTTGACGACAACGGCGTGATCCAGTTTACTTTTCCATCAGACGGCCCTGCGGTTTGCAGGGGCGGACAACGAAGTCATGCATTGGAGGCGTAAGGGCAGATGACGTCCCTCAACACGCACAGCGATCCGATAATTCTCGAGATGCGCTCCATCACCAAAGAGTTCCCCGGCGTTAAAGCATTGGCCGAGGTGAACCTGCGGGTGAAGGCCGGCGAAATCCACGCCATCTGCGGCGAAAACGGCGCCGGAAAATCCACCCTCATGAAGGTGCTCTCGGGCGTTTACCCCTACGGCAGCTACACCGGCGACATCGTCTACCAGAGCGAAGTCCAGCAGTTCAAGGACATCCGGGCCAGCGAGCACGCCGGCATCGTGATCATCCACCAGGAACTGGCCCTCATCCCGGAGCTGTCCATCATGGAGAACATCTTCCTGGGCAACGAGCCGACCAGGCGCGGGGTGATCGACTGGGCCGAGGCACGGATCCGCTCCACCGAACTGCTCGCCCGGGTCGGGCTCCGCGAGGACCCGGACACCCCGGTCAAGGAAATCGGCGTCGGCAAGCAGCAGCTGGTCGAGATCGCCAAGGCGCTGAACAAGAAGGTCAAGCTCCTCATCCTCGACGAGCCCACCGCGGCCCTGAACGAATCGGACTCCCAGCACCTGCTGGATCTGATCCTGGGCCTGAAGGGCCGGGGCATCACCTCGATCATCATTTCGCACAAGCTCAACGAGATCGAGCAGATCGCCGACTCCATCACGATCATCCGCGACGGCAAGTCGATCGAGACCCTCGACGTCAAGGCTGACGGCGTCGACGAGGACCGCATCATCAAGGGCATGGTGGGCCGGACCCTGGAATCCCGGTTCCCGGAGCACGAACCCAAAATCGGCGAGACGTTCTTCGAGGTCAAAAACTGGAACGTGGGGCACCCGCAGATCCAGGACCGCCTGGTCTGCAAGAACTCCAACTTCTTCGTGCGCCGCGGCGAGATCGTCGGCTTCGCCGGCCTGATGGGCGCCGGGCGCACCGAACTCGCCCGCTCCCTCTTCGGCCGCTCCTACGGCCGCTTCATCTCCGGCCAGGTCTACAAGGACGGCAAGGAACTGCACCTCAAGACCGTCAAGCAGGCGATCGACGCGGGCCTCGGCTACGTCACGGAGGACCGCAAGTCCCTCGGGCTGAACCTGCTGGACGACATCAAGGCCACCACGGTTTCGGCGGCGCTGAAGAAGATCAGCAAGCACAACGTCGTCGACGCCGACAAGGAATTCACCGTCGCCGAGCAGTATCGCAAGTCGCTGCGCACCAAGACGCCGTCCGTGGAGGAAGGCGTCGCCAAGTTGTCCGGCGGCAACCAGCAGAAGGTGGTGCTGGCGAAGTGGATGTTCACCGACCCGGACCTGCTGATCCTGGACGAGCCGACCCGGGGGATCGACGTCGGCGCCAAGTACGAGATTTACGGGATCATCCAGCAACTGGCCAACCAGGGCAAGGGCGTCATCGTGATCTCCTCGGAGCTTCCTGAACTGTTGGGGCTCTCCGACCGCATCTACACCATCTTCGAAGGCGCCATCACCGGCGTGCTGAACAAAGAGGAAGCCAGCCAGGAAAGCCTCATGAAACTCATGACTTCCGCCCGCAAGACTGCCTGACCCTCTGGACCATCCAGAACATTCCGGACAACAAGGACTGACAAAATGAACGCGCTCAAGAAGCTCTTTGGCGGCAATACCCGCCAATTCGGCATGATCTTCGCCCTGGTTGCACTGATCGTCTTCTTCCAGATCGCCACCGGGGGAAACACCCTCACCCCGGGCAACGTGATCAACCTCTTCAACGGCAACTCCTACATCCTGATCCTCGCGATCGGCATGGTGCTGGTGATCATCGCCGGCCACATCGACCTCTCCGTAGGGTCGGTCGCGGCATTCGTCGGCGTCAGCGTCGCCCTGATGATCCAGGACTGGGGCATCCCGTGGTACCTCGGCATCCTGTTCGGCTTGCTGCTCGGCGTCCTGATCGGCGCCTGGCAGGGCTTCTGGACCGCCTATGTCGGCATCCCGGCCTTCATCGTCACCCTGGCCGGCATGCTGCTCTTCCGCGGCTTCAACCAGTTCGTCGGCAAGTCCAACACCATCCCCGTCCCCGCCGACTTCCAGTACATCGGTTCCGGCTACCTGCCTGAATTCGGGCCGGTCACCGGCTACAACAACCTGACCCTGCTGCTGGGGCTGGCCGGTGTGGCATTCGTCATCGTCAGCGAGATCCGCTCCCGCCGGAAGGCCAAGGCCCTGGGCGCCGAGGTTCCCGAAGCCTGGGTGACCGTCACCAAGCTCGTCCTGATCTGCGGCGCCATCCTCTACGCCACGTACCTGTTCGCGACCGGCCGTCCGGGCACCTCGTTCCCGATCCCTGGCCTGATCCTCGCCGTACTGGTCCTGGTCTATGGCTTCATCTCCTCCAAGACCATCGTGGGCCGCCACGTCTACGCCGTCGGCGGCAACCGGCACGCGGCCGAGCTGTCCGGCGTGCAGTCCAAGAAGATCAACTTCCTGGTCATGATGAACATGTCCATCCTGGCCGGCCTCGCCGGCATGATCTTCGTCGGCCGCTCCACCGCCTCGGGCCCGTTCGACGGCGTCGGCTGGGAACTTGACGCGATCGCTGCCGTCTTCATCGGCGGCGCCGCGGTCACCGGCGGCGTCGGCACCGTGATCGGCTCGATCGTCGGTGGCCTCGTGATGGCCGTGCTGAACAACGGCCTGCAGCTGCTCGGCGTCGGCGCCGACCTCACCCAGATCATCAAGGGCCTCGTGCTCCTGATCGCCGTCGCCTTCGACGTCTACAACAAGTCCCAGGGCAAGCGGTCGATCATCGGCATGATGATGAAGAACTTCGGCCGCGGCAACGAGATCAAGCCCGACGAAACCACCTCCACCAAAGAGGTCATTGCCAAGGAAGCCTGACCGGTTTCTTGGCCCCGATACCCCTGATTCTCCGAACACCATCTATAGAAAGTGAACCAAGCAATGCAAATGATTGGTAAAGCAGGAAAGGCAGCAGCGATCGCTGCTATTGCGGCACTGGCGCTGACAGCCTGCGGCCGTTCCGACAGCGGAACGTCCGGTGGCGCGAGCAGCGGCGCCGAGGCGTTCCCCAAGGACTCCTCGATCGGCGTCGCACTCCCCCAGAAGACCAGTGAAAACTGGGTGCTGGCGGAGAAGCTGTTCAACGACGGCCTCAAGGGTGCCGGTTTCAAGGCAGATGTGCAGTTCGCCAACGGCGGC
The DNA here is from genome assembly GCF_056397665.1 of Arthrobacter sp. 05L428. Lineage (NCBI taxonomy): Bacteria > Bacillati > Actinomycetota > Actinomycetes > Micrococcales > Micrococcaceae > Arthrobacter > Arthrobacter sp. 05L428. Next base: position 199,487 of record NZ_JBFTNW010000005.1, read on the forward strand.
GTCTCGGAACAGCAGAACCAGATCAGCGCCATGGTCACCAAGGGTGCCAAGGTCATCATCGTGGGTGCCATCGACGGCGCCCAGCTGGGTACCCAGCTCAAGCAGGCCAAGGACGCCGGCGCCACCATCATCGCGTACGACCGTCTGCTCCTGAACACCCCCAACGTGGACTACTACGTGGCATACGACAACTTCAAGGTTGGCGAGCTGCAGGGCCAGGCCCTGCTGGACGGCATGAAGGCCAAGAAGCCCTCGGGCCCGTACAACATCGAACTGTTCGCCGGATCCCCCGACGACGCCAACGCGAAGGTCTTCTTCGACGGCGCCATGAAGGTGCTCCAGCCGAAGATCGACGACGGCACCCTGGTGGTCAAGTCGGGCCAGAAGACCTTCGAACAGGCCGTCACCCAGGGCTGGAAGGCTGAGAACGCCCAGCGCCGTATGGACACCCTGCTCGCCGGCACCTACGGCAGCGCCTCCGTGGACGGCGTGCTGTCCCCGAACGACACGCTGGCCCGCGCCATCCTGACCTCGGTCAAGGCCGCAGGCAAGCCGTTGCCGGTCGTCACCGGGCAGGACTCCGAAGTTGAGTCCGTGAAGTCCATCATGGCCGGTGAGCAGTACTCCACCATCAACAAGGACACCCGCAAGCTCGTCGAGCACGCGATCACCATGGTCAAGGACATCCAGGCCGGCAAGACGCCTGAGATCAACGATGACAAGTCCTACAACAACAAGGTCAAGACCGTCCCGGCCTACCTGCTGGAGCCGGTCATCGTGACCAAGGAAAACGTTAAGACCGCTTACGTCGACGATCCGGTACTCGGACCGATCACCAAGTAGTCTGACGCTCTAAAACCGGGCCCCGGTTCTCCCGCAGTGACCAGTTCACTGCGGGAGGGCCGGGGCCTTTTTGTACCCCAAAACCGCGCCCCTCCCGCAGCTCGCGCCGCCAAACACCCGCCCCTCCCGCAGCCGGGTGAGAAGATGGCAGCATGTCTGCCCCTATCGCGAAGCCGTGGCTGTCCAACCAACCCGACCAGGACCCGCGGACGGCCACCGGCGCCCGGCTGCGGTGGGGTGTGGTCGCCACCGGCGGGATCGCCGCCGCCGTCACCAGGGACCTCGAACTCCTCCCGGACGCGGAGCTCTACGCGGTGAGCTCGCGCAGCCAGGCAGCGGCCGACGCGTTCGCGGCCGACTATGGCTTTGCCCGCGCTTACGGGGACCACGACGGCGTGGCCGGCTACGACCGGCTGCTGGCCAATGACGCCGTCGACGTCGTCTATGTCGCCACGCCGCACGCCCACCACCACGAAATCGCATTGGCGGCCCTGCGGGCCGGCAAGCATGTGTTGTGCGAGAAGGCCCTTACCGTCAACGCCCGGGAGGCGGCCGAGCTCGTGGAGCTGGCGCGGGACAAGGGCCTGTTCCTGATGGAAGCAATGTGGAGCCGGTTCCTGCCCAGCATGCAGCGGGCCTTCGAGATCGCTGCTTCGGGTGAGATCGGCGAGGTCAAGTGGGTCGGCGCGGACCTGGGCTTCCCGGCCCCCTACTCCCCCACCTCCCGGCTGTGGGCTCCCAGGGACGGCGGCGGAGCCCTGCTGGACATCACCATCTATCCGCTGCTGTGGGCGCTGGGCACGCTGGGTTTCCCGCAGACGGTCAGTGCCACCGGCTGGATCAACGACGACGGCGTGGACGCCCAAAACGCGCTGACCCTGGGCTATCACCACGGGGCCCAGGCGCAGCTGACCTCCTCGCTTCTGGCCCATGGGCCGCGCGCCGCCACGGTGGCCGGGAGCCAGGGGTTCCTGCAGAGCCTGAGCTCGGTCAACAACCCTACGGAACTCGTCGTGCGGGTCGGCTTCGAGGAGCCTCGCACCGAACAGTTCAGCGTTGTGGGGCGCGGCTACAGCTACGAACTCCGCGAGGTCACCCGATGCATCCAGCAGGGCCTCACCGAGAGTCCGGTGATGCCCTTGGAGGACTCCCTCAACACCATGCGGCTGTTCGACGGCGTCCGCGCCCAGCTGGGAGTGAGCTACCCGAACGACGTGCGCTGACCCTGGATTTCCGGGCTTTGCGGGCCCAAGTTTGCCGTGGACTATGGACTCGCCCCGGCCCCCGGACTTACTCTGTAGGCCAATCGTCGATGGATTTCGGGGAGGTGTGTTGCGCATGGAATCTGCAGCCAGCCGTCCCCGTGCGCGCCGCTTCCTGCGACGGGGGCTGCTGGCCTTGGGAGCCGGACTGTCCTGGCTGGCGCTCTCCGCCGCCACGGCCAACGCCGACGAACTCAAGGTCTCCAGCGCAGTTCCACCCGCCCCCGGTTCGGCCGTCGTGACCATGATCCAATTCCCGAAGGCCGATGACCCGATAGCACCCGTAAGCCCGGCACCGTCGGCTCCAGCCCCGACTGCGCCTGCCGTCACCCCGGCTCCGGTTTCGCCTCCGGCTGTACCTGTGCCGGCTGTCCCGGCGCCAGTTGTCGCGGAGCCCGCCGTCGTGCAACCCGTTGTGCCGCTTGCGGCGCCCGACGCGCCTCCTGTCGTCCCGCAACCGCTGTTGCCTGTTGCCCAGCCCGAACCGGTCTCCCAGGTTACCGAGAATCCGGACCCCGTCCCACCGGTGAGTGAGCCGGTCGCCAGTCCCCCGGCCGAGCCCGCCCCGGCTCCCGCGCCGGTCCCGCCCGGAGAGCCCGCCCCCGCCCCTTCCAGTGATCCGGCACCGGTCACGGACCCGGCTGTTCCGGTCACCGCTCCCGACACCGGCGCCGGAGACCTCCCGGCTGTCCCCTCCGCGCCCGAGCCAGCGCCCCCAGTGAGCGGATCCGTCCCCGGCACGGTACCTCCGGCCACCCCGCCTGCGGTGGTACCGGTGCCGGTAGTCGTCCCCGTGGTCGTCCCGGGCCAGGTCGGGGCCAGCCCTGCACCGCTTGTCCCGCCACGGAAGACCGCCGCAGTTACCCCGGCAAGCGCTGATCCTTTGCTGAAGCAAAGCCCGGCGGCTGTGGACCGGCCGCGCGGCCTTCAGGCCGTTTACCCTGCGGCGGGCTACGGCTACGTTCCCTCCCTGACCCTGCCGGACGTCCCGGCCCGCGGCAGCCTGCCGGGTGCCTTGGCGGCAGGAAACCGAACTCCTGCGAGCCCCCGGTCGACCGGAGACGGTGCCCCCGCGGCGCCCACGGGCGGCAATGACGCGCCCCGGCCCCGTGGCGGCGACACCGGGCTGCCTGCCCCCGCTGCGCTCCCGCCGACCCCAGGGTCGGGGTCCGGCAGCGGTTCCACGTCCAGCGGGCCTTCCGGCGCTGCTGCGTGGACGCCAAGCGCGTTCTTCCTCATCCCACCAATGGGCACCGACCCCATCAGCGGCCCGCTACAGCACGTCCATCCTGCTGTCGCCGCCGATCCCGGATCTTCTCCTGACTAGTAGGGCCGTCCTCTGCCACTTTCCTGCGCAGAGCACGGTCCTTCGGGCTGCCACGCACGCCCGCCACCAGTCATTCAGGAGATTTCCCCATGGACACCACCGTCCGCGACCGGATACCCGGCACCAACGCTTCGCCTAGGCGCGCCGTCTCAGCGCTCCTCGCGTCCGGTCCGGCCCCCACCCATCGCGCATCCCTGCGGCAATGCCCACGCCGGCTGCTGCGCCCGACGCCGGCGCAAGCTCCGCCCGCGGGACGGCCACCGTAACGCGTGGCCGCTCCCGTCCAGGTCTATTGCCGCCGGAGCGAAGTCGTTGGGTCCGCTGGGGGATTCAACGGCCTCGCAGGCTCCGGCGGCACCCCCTCCCTTCGCGAGAAAGGTGAAACCGCCACCACAGACGACAGCTGAACGATGCGGCCCGTGCCGGAACCCGATACCCGCACCCGTATTATTCTTTAGGGACGCCACCGCGGCGCCAGGACGAAAGACGGGGAACATCGTGGACGCTTTACCCAGTGAGGTCACGACCGAGATCCTGAGCGGCCGCTACCGTCTGGGCGAAGTGATCGGCCGGGGCGGCATGGCGTCCGTGTACTCTGCCCGGGACGAGAACCTGGGCCGGGACGTCGCGCTCAAGCTCTTCGCCCCGCAATCCGCGGAGGCCGATGAGCTCAAGCGCCAGCAGGCCGAGATCGAACTCCTGGCCACACTGAACCATCCGAGCCTCGTAACGCTCTTCGACGCCGGCACGGACACCCGGATCCCGGACGAGCCCAGGCCCTTCCTGACCATGGAACTGGTGGAGGGCCAGGACCTCCGGAGCCGGATCCGGCACAGCGCGGTCCCTTACGACGAGCTTGCCGTGATCGGCGCGGGACTCGCGGATGCCCTCGCCTACGTCCACTCCCTCGGAATCATCCACCGCGACATCAAGCCGGCCAACGTCCTGCTGGTGCAGGTCCGACCCGGAGAACCGCTGCGGCCAAAGCTGACCGATTTTGGCATTGCCAGGATCGTCGACGGGACCAGGCTCACCGCCACCGGAACGATGGTGGGAACGGCCGCCTACCTGAGTCCGGAGCAGGCCCGCGGCGCCGACATGGGCCCGGCCAGCGACATCTACTCGCTGGGACTGGTCCTGCTGGAGTGCATCAAGGGCTCCGTGGAGTACCCGGGAAGCGCCGTCGAGTCGGCAGTGGCCCGGTTGCACCGCGCCCCCGTTGTTCCTGACGCGGTGCCGGCCGAGTGGGCCCAGCTGATCCGGGCCATGACCGCACTGGACCCCCTGGACCGCCCCGCGGCGGCCGACCTGGAGGCTGCGCTGCGCCAGGCCCTGGTCTCCCCCGACTCCTTGCCGGGCCTGCTGGCCGAAGAACGGACCAGGGTACTGCCCGCACCGCCCGCCAGGCCGCCGCGCTCGGCGACGGGAGTTCGGGACTTTGTCCAGGACACAGCTCAGGACCCTGTCCAAAACACAGCGGCGGGCTCGGCCGGCCAGGCCCCGGGCATCAGGCCCGGAACCCGCCGGCACCACGCACTGACCCCAGACGACGCCCCGGCGCGCCGCGCAGGCGTGCTGGCCCGCCCGCTCGCACGCTTCCGGCAGGCCCGACTCCGCACGAGGATCGCCGTCGTCCTCGCCTTGGTGGCGCTCCTAGCGGCAGCCGCCGTCGCCGTCTCCCTCACTGTCCCCCAGCCGCCCGCCGTCGTGCCCTATCCGGCCGTCTCCGGCGATTTGGGCGAGCACCTGAAGCAACTGCAGAAGAGCGTGCAACCATGAATGCCACTGGCAAACCGCGGTGGAACCTGGCCATAGCCGGTCCGCTGCTCACCGCTGCCCTGATCGCAGGGTCGCTCACCGGATGCGGCGCTCCTCCCGAGCTGGACGGCACGGCTGCACGTCAGCTCCAGTCCCAGGTCCTGGCGGTGACCGAGGCCGCAGCCACCAACGACTCCGCCGGCGCATTGAAACTGCTGGACGAACTGACGGCCAGGCTCGACGCGGCGGCAGCGGACGGACAAGTGTCCTTCAAACGCCACCAAAGCATCAAGGCGGCCATCGATGCCGTGCGCGCCGACCTCACGGCCAAGCAGGCGGCGGCCGAAAAAGCCGCCCGGGATGCGGCGGCGGCCAAGAAGGCAGCAGCCGACAAGGCTGCGGCGGCAGCCAAGGCAGCGGCGGCAGCAGCAGCCGCGAAGGCGGCCGCCGCGGCCCAGGCAGCGGCGGCGCCGGCTCCCGTGGCGCCTGTCCCCGTAGTGAAGAGCAAGCCCAAGGGCAAGGGCAAGGGCGGCCACTGACGGCGCGCGGACTTTCACAATTAGCCGGATCCGGCTAGCTTGGTCAGTCAGGCCGGAAACGGCCTGACTGACCCAACCGCTGTCCGAGCACTTGTACCAACCTTGTATCCGTCCCTTGCAACGACGCGCAGGCCGCAGCCTGCCAGCCGAAGGAGTGAAAGCAAGCATGGCAACAGTCCAGGAATCCATCGCCGTCAACGTCCCCCTGAGCCAGGCCTACAACCAGTGGACCCAGTTCGAAGACTTCCCGCAGTTTATGAGCGGCGTCGACGCCGTCCAGCAGCTCGATGACACCACCGTCCACTTCCAGACCAGCATCGGCGGGGTCAAGCGCGACTACGACGCCAGGATCACCAGCCAGGACCCCGACCGGCAGGTGTCCTGGGAAAGCCTGGACAGCCCCCGAAACGCCGGCACCGTGCGCTTCGCGGAGCTGGGACCGGCGGAGACCCGGGTCGACGTCGAACTCAGTTGGGAGCCCGGCACTGCAGCCGAGAAAATCGGCGCTGCGGTCGGGCTGGACTCCCGGCAGGTGGGGGCGGACCTGCAGCGGTTCAAGAAGTTCATTGAGGGCCGCGACTTTGAGACCGGCGCGTGGCGCGAACGGGTCAACAGCGGGGAAGCGGGCGGGCTGACGCCGGTGACCGACCCGGAGTACGACGTGCTGGGGACCGGAGCGCCGCTGGACGCGGACCCGGATCTGGCAACCGAACCGGCCAGCGAGGCCGGCGGCGACCGGAGGATCTCCGACCGCTAGGCACTCGCCGGCCGCCACGGTCCGACGACGGCGGGACGCACCGCCGTCGTCGGCCGGACATGGACCGGCCGGTTGCTTAAACGCCGAACGGCGCACCGGGAACTCCCGGTGCGCCGTTCGCGTTGTGCGGGCTAGCCCAGCAGGGACAGCACTTCGCTGAACTTGGCCGAGGGCCGCATCACGGCGGAGACCTTGGCTTCGTCCGGACGGTAGTAGCCGCCGATGTCCACCGGGGATCCCTGGACCGAAAGCAGTTCGCCAACGATGGTTTCCTCGTTGGCGGCCAGGGCGTCCGAGACGGCGGCGAAGGCCGCGGCCAGCTCGGTGTCGTCGCTCTGGCGTGCCAGCTCGTCGGCCCAGAACTTGGCCAGGTAGAAGTGGCTGCCGCGGTTGTCCAGCTCGCCGGCCTTGCGCTTCGGGGACTTGTCCTCCAGCAGGAACGTGCCGGTGGCGCGGTCTAGGGTGTCCGCGAGGACCTGCGCGCGGGCGTTGCCCGTGGAGGTTGCCAGGTGCTCGAAGCTCACGGCGAGGGCAAGGAACTCGCCCAGGCTGTCCCAGCGCAGGTGGTTTTCCTTGAGCAGCTGCTGGACGTGCTTCGGGGCCGAGCCGCCGGCGCCGGTCTCGAACAGGCCGCCGCCGTTGATCAGCGGAACGATCGAGAGCATCTTGGCGCTGGTGCCGAGCTCAAGGATCGGGAACAGGTCCGTGAGGTAGTCGCGGAGCACGTTGCCGGTGACCGAGATCGTGTCCTCGCCCTTGCGCAGTCGGGCCAGGGTGAAGGCCGTGGCCTCGTCCGGGGACATGATTTCGAGCTGCAGGCCCTCGGTGTCGTGGTCCTTGAGGTATTCCTCGACCTTGGCGATCATCCGGGCGTCGTGCGCGCGGCCCTTGTCCAGCCAGAACACGGCCGGGGTGGCGGAGGCGCGGGCGCGGGTGACGGCGAGCTTGACCCAGTCGCGGATCGGCACGTCCTTGGTCTGGCAGGCGCGCCAGATGTCACCGGGGGCAACCTGGTGTTCGATCAGGACGGTGCCGGCGTCGTCGACCACCTGGACGGTGCCGGCGGCCTGGATCTCGAAGGTCTTGTCGTGGCTGCCGTATTCCTCGGCGGCCTGGGCCATCAGCCCGACGTTCGGGACCGTACCCATGGTGGTCGGGTCGAAGGCGCCGTTGGCGCGGCAGTCGTCGATGACGACCTGGTAGATCCCGGCGTAGCTGCTGTCCGGGAGGACGGCGAGGGTGTCGGCCTCCTGGCCATCGCGGCCCCACATGTGGCCGGAGCTGCGGATCATGGCCGGCATCGAGGCATCGACGATGACGTCGGAGGGAACGTGCAGGTTGGTGATGCCCTTGTCCGAGTCGACCATCGCCAGCTCGGGGCCGTCGTTGAGGCCCTTCTGGATGGCGGCTTCGACGTCGCCGCGGATCTCTTCCGGGAGGTCCTCGAGGCCGTTGAGGATGGAGGCGAGGCCATTGTTGGGGCTCAGGCCGGCCGCGGCGATCTGATCGCCGTAGGTGGCAAAGAGGTCCGAGAAGTAGGCCTTGACGACGTGGCCGAAGATGATCGGGTCGGAGACCTTCATCATGGTGGCCTTCAGGTGTGCGGAGAAGAGCACGCCTTCTTCCTTGGCCCGGGCAACCTGGGCGGCGAGGAAGGTGTCCAGGGCGGCGGCCCGCATCACGGTGCCGTCGATGACTTCGCCGGCCAGCACGGGGAACGCCCGCTTCAGGACCTTGACCGTGCCGTCTTCCTTGACCAGCTGGACCTTGAGGTTGGTATCCGCCTCAATGACCACGGACTTCTCGTTAGAGCGGAAGTCGTCGGCATCCATGTGGGCGACGTTGGTCTTGGACTCCGGGGTCCAGGCGCCCATGCTGTGCGGGTTCTTCCGGGCGTAGTTCTTGACCGAGAGCGGCGCACGGCGGTCGGAGTTGCCTTCGCGCAGGACCGGGTTCACGGCGGAGCCCTTGATCTTGTCGTAGCGGGAGCGGATGTCCGTCTCCTCGTCCGAGGCCGGGTTGTCCGGGTAGTCCGGCAGGGCGTAGCCCTGGCCCTGGAGCTCGGCGATGGCGGCCTTCAGCTGCGGCACGGAGGCGCTGATGTTGGGCAGCTTAATGATGTTGGCCTCGGGCTTTTTGGCGAGCGCGCCCAGTTCAGCCAGGGCGTCGCTGACGCGCTGCTCTTCGGTGAGGTAGTCGCCGAAGACGGCGATGATGCGGCCGGCTAGCGAAATGTCGCGGGTCTCCACTTCCACACCGGCCGTCGACGCGAATGCCTCGACAATCGGCAAGAACGAATAGGTGGCCAGCATCGGCGCTTCGTCGGTGTGGGTATAGATAATCTTGGCCATTGCTCGGGCGTCTCCCTGAAAGTCTGCGGATATCCGGAAATCTTGTGTTATCTCAACGGCTCTAACTTACCCGAGGTGGCCCCATTGGCGCCTATCCGGGACGGGCTCCGGCGCCCCCGTGACTCGTGCAGCCGGCCTAACCCTGCGCGAATCTGCTGTGACAGTTGTTGACAAAGTTCTTTACATGTTCGTCAAGTTGACGTAGTTTCTAACCCATCACAGCGGCCCGCACCCGCAGGCCGCCCCGCATTCCTCCCGGTTAGGACACCCATGAGAACACCCAAGACTCTGGCCACCAGCCTCTTCAGCCTCTCCGCCGCGGCCCTCCTGGCCATCTGCGCGGCCGGCGGCGCCACCGCCTCGACCGTTGCGGCGCAGGACAAGAAGGCTCCCCAGGTGGCCAGCCAGTCCGTCGACGGCTCGCGGGCCGCCGACTACTGGACGCCCGAGCGTATGAAGTCGGCCATTCCGGGCGACGTGCTGGCGGACAAGGCTCTGGCCCGCGGGAACAAGTCCTCCGCCGCCACCGTGGAGAAGGGTGCCAGCACGCAGATCTCCGGCAAGGCCGCCAAGGGCAAGACCACCCTGCACGCCGACGAGTCGCCGATCTCCAACATCGGCAAAGTGTTCTTCACGATGGGCGGCAGCAACTACGTCTGCTCCGGCAACTCGGTAACCTCCACCAACAAGAGCACCGTCTCCACCGCCGGACACTGCGTCAACGAGGGTCCGGGGGCCTTCGCCACCAACTTCGTCTTCGTCCCCGCGTACCTCAACGGCGCCGCCCCGTACGGCAAGTGGGCTGCCAAGGCCCTCTACACCACGACCCAGTGGAGCTCGGCCGGCGACATGCAGTACGACACCGGATTCGCCGTCGTGTCCCCGCTGAACGGACAGAACCTGTCCGACGTCGTCGGCGCCTCCGGCGTCCAGTTCAACGCAGCGCGCGGCCTCACCTACAAGTCCTACGGCTACCCGGCCGCGGCGCCCTTCGACGGCCAGTCGTTGAAGAGCTGCACCGGCCCGGCCTCCGATGATCCCAACAATCCCCAGTTCAACGCCCAGGGCATCCCTTGCGACATGACCGGTGGATCGTCCGGCGGCCCCTGGTTCATCGGTACCAGCTCCTCCGGCTACCAGAACTCCATCAACAGCTACGGCTACGGCAGCCGCTCCACCGTGATGTACGGCCCGTACTGGGGCTCGGTGATCCAGCAGGCCTACAGCACCGCCGCAGCCGCCTAAGAACCCCACCCCCAATACGCCCACACCCTAGGAAAGGAATAGGGCAACGCGGGGTCACTTGCCACCCTCCCCCTCGACAGGGCGGCAAGTGACCCCGCGTTGCTGTGTGCTGGTTCCTGAGCCTGGCCTCCCACCGGACATGCCCATCGCTCAGACCACCCGAGGGACATGCCCATCGCTCAGACCACCCGAGGGACATGCCTATCGCTCAGACCACCCGCCGGACATAACCCCTATGTGTCCATTCGTGGGTTCCAAGGATGGGCATGTCCGTCAGGCCTGGAGGTCTTGCCCGGTCCGAACTGCGAAGGATGGACATGCCCGTCGGCGATGCTCCTTGGCGCTCCGAGTGGACATGCCCGCCGCACGCGCCGGCCAGTGGACATAATCCGCATATGCCCGCTCCTTGGCGCGCAGGATGAGCATGTCCCGCGGCCTCAGCTCCCTGGACCCCGAAGCACACCAAAGACAGCACAAAAATGGACATGCCCTCCCGGAAAGGAAGGGCATGTCCATTCTTGGTGGCAGCAGTTGAGCATGTCCCCTAGTGGAAGAAGTGCCGAGCTCCGGTGAAGTACATCGTGATGCCGGCGGCGTTGGCTGCGGCGATGACTTCCTCATCGCGGACGGATCCGCCGGGCTGCACGACGGCGCGGACGCCGGCGTCGATCAGGATCTGCAGGCCGTCGGCGAACGGGAAGAACGCGTCCGAGGCTGCAACGGCGCCGCGGGCCCGTTCCGGAGCGCCGGCGGCATCGGTGTTAGATGCCCCGCCGGCACCTTCCACATCGGACTCCACCGTGACACCCAGGGTGTTGGCCCGCTCGACGGCGAGACGGCAGGAGTCGAGCCGGTTGACCTGTCCCATGCCGATCCCGACGGCGGCACCGTCGGCGGCGAGCAGGATCGCGTTGGACTTGGCCGCGCGGCAGGCCGTCCAGGCGAAGGCGAGGTCGGCCAGGGTGGCGGCGTCGGCGGCCTCTCCCGCAGCGAGCGTCCAGTTGGCCGGGTTGTCGCCCTCGGCGTCGACCTTGTCCGTGGCCTGGACCAGCATGCCGCCGGAGACCTGGCGGAACTCGGTCGGGTAGCGGCCGTAGCCCTCGGGCAGGGTCAGGAGGCGGATGTTCTTCTTCTTGGAAAGGATCTCCACGGCCTCGTCCTCAAAGCCCGGCGCGATGACGACCTCGGTGAAGATCCCGGCCACGGTCCGGGCCATGCCGGCGGTGACGGTGCGGTTGGCCGCGATCACGCCGCCGAACGCGGACACCGGATCGCAGGCGTGGGCTTTGGCGTGGGCGTCGGCGATCGGGTCCGCCGCGGCGGCGGAACCCACGGCAACGCCGCAGGGGTTGGCGTGCTTGATGATCGCAACGGCGGGCTCGGCAAAGTCGAACGCGGCGCGCAGGGCGGCGTCGGCGTCGACGAAGTTGTTGTAGCTCATCGCCTTGCCGTGCAGCTGGTCGGCCTGGGCGATACCGGCCGGGGCAGCCTTGTCCACATACAGCGCGGCCTGCTGGTGCGGGTTTTCGCCGTAGCGGAGGACCTCGGAGCGTTCCAGGGCCAGGCCGGCGTAGGCGGGCCAGTCGATCACGCCGTCGCCGTCTTCATCCAGGAACTGGCTGGCGGTCCAGGTGGCCACGGCGGTGTCGTAGGACGCGGTGTGCGCGAACGCCTTGGCGGCGAGCCGGCGTCGGGTCTTCAGGTCGAAGCCGCCCGAGGAGGCCGCCTCCACGACGGAACCGTAGGAGGCCGGGTCCACCACGATCGCGACGGCGGCGTGGTTCTTCGCGGCCGACCGCACCATCGCGGGGCCGCCGATGTCGATCTGCTCGACGACGTCGTCCTGCGCGGCGCCGGACTTTACGGTCTCCACGAAGGGGTAGAGGTTCACGACGACGAGGTCGAACGGCTCGATCGACATGTCCTCGAGCGTCTTCATGTGCGCCGGGACGCGGCGGTCGGCGAGGATGCCGCCGTGCACGCGCGGGTGCAGGGTCTTGACGCGGCCGTCCAGCATTTCCGGGGAGCCGGTGACTTCTTCGACTTCCTGCACCGGGATTCCGGCGGCGGCGATCTTCTTGGCGGTGGAACCGGTGGAGACGATCTTGACGCCGGCTTCGTGCAGGCCCTTGGCGAGCTCCTCCAGACCGGTCTTGTCGTAGACCGAGATGAGGGCCCGGCGGATGGGAACACGGTCGATGGATACACGCTCAAGCTGCGTAAAGCTCACAAAAGTCTCCGTCTTATATCGCGGCGCGGCCGCGGGTGGTGGGGATGCGGCCAGTTTATCGCGTCATGGCTCTCTGCATCCCCGCCGGGAGCCAGCGCGCCCGAGTGTGAAGCTTCACCGCTGGCGCGCGCCGGGACGTAGAGTTTTCCCAGGAGGCGAGATGAATACTTACACCACTGTGCCCAGCGGCGAACAGGTGGTCCAGGAACTGCCGTGGCGGTGGAAGGTCCAGGGCCGGATTTTCCTGATCGGCGGCCTGGGCTTCATGTTCGACGCCTGGGACGTCACGCTGAACGGGATCCTCATTCCGTTGCTGTCAAAGCACTGGTCCCTGACCGCTGGCGACGCGGCCTGGATCGGCACCTCCAACCTGATCGGCATGGCCGTGGGCGCCTTTGTCTGGGGCACCATCGCGGACACGATCGGGCGCAAGAAGGCTTTCACCGCCACCTTGTTGATCTTCTCGGTGTTCACGGTGCTGGGCGCCTTCTCCCCCGACTTCCTCTGGTTCGTGGCGTTCCGGTTCATGGCGGGCTTCGGCCTGGGCGGTTGCATCCCGGTGGACTACGCACTGGTGGGCGAGTTCACGCCCCGCAAGCAGCGCGGCCGGGTCCTCACCGCGATGGATGGCTGGTGGCCGATCGGTGCGGCGCTGTGCGGGTTCGTCTCGGCCGGGCTGATCGCCGCCTTCGCCGACTGGCGGCTGACCATGCTGATCATGGTGCTGCCCGCGCTGCTGGTGTTCTGGATCCGGCGCAGCGTCCCGGAGTCGCCGCTGTTCCTGATCCGCAAGGGCCGCCGCGAGGAAGCCGCCAGGGTGATCGACGACCTGGTCGCGGCCACCGGCGCCGAGGCCCGGGTCTACAGCCTGCCCGAACCCCAGGACGCGCCCCGGCTTTCCGCCGGCAGCGCCTGGACCCAGTTGCGCGCGCTCTGGCAGTTCAATTGGAAGATTACGACGGCGGCCTGGGCTTTGTTCTTCAGCATCCTGCTGGTCTATTACCTGTCGTTGACCTGGATGCCCCGGATCCTGATCGGCGCCGGCTTCGAGGAGTACAAGGCGTTCCTGACGACGGCGTCGATGGCCGCCGTCGGCCTGCTGGGCGTGGTGGTCGCCGCGCTGCTGGTGGAGCGGACGGGCCGCAAGTGGATCCTTGCCATCACCGGCCCGCTGTCGGCGCTGACCCTGGTGATTGTCGCCGTCGTCGTGGACATCCCGACGGCGGCCGTGTTCTGGCTGCTGGTGTTCGGCTTCGTGGTGCAGGTGGCGATCCCGGTGCTGTACGCCTACGTGTCGGAGCTCTACCCGACCGAGCTGCGCGGCTCGGGCTTCGGCTGGGCCTCGACGTTCTCCCGGCTCGGCGCCGGGTTCGGGCCGTTGATCTTCGCCACGTTCCTGTGGCCTGAACTGGGGCTGGCCACGTCCTTCGCCCTGGCCGGCGGCCTGGTGTTGATCTCGGTGCTGTGGATGGCGTTCTTTGCCCCGGAAACCAAGCAGCGCCGTCTGGAGTAGCTTTCCCGCCGCCGCTCCCCCGCCGGCCCGGAACGCCGAAATGCCCTATCCCTTTTGGTTGTCCTGAGGGTCTCAGAAGCACCACAAGTGATAGGGCATTCGGGGGGTGTGGCTACTGGATGCAGGTCGCGTAGACCGTCATGGCCGTAGTTGTCCGCTGCGTTACGGTCCAGCCGGTAGGCGTCCCGCCGGTCATGACGGGCTGGCTGACAACAGCGCCGTTGTTGCCGGTGGTGGAGCCCAGCGAGTAGCCGCCCGAGACGGCGGTCCTGCCGGCCGGGCAGTTGACCTGAACCACGAGCGTTGAGCCGCTGTTCGACTCGACAGTCACGCTGGTCGACGCGGCCGCCCCGGTGGCTCCGGTGGCTCCGGTGGCTCCGGTCGCACCTGTGGCCCCCCTGGCACCGGCCGGTCCAACGGGGCCGATGGCTCCGGTGTCGCCCTTTTCGCCCTGCAGCCCGGTGGCGCCTGTTGCACCGACGGCACCGGTAGCTCCGGTCTCGCCCTTCTCGCCCTGGATGCCCTGGGCACCGGTCTCGCCGGTGTCGCCCTTCTCGCCCTGGGCTCCGGTGGCTCCCATGGCGCCGGCCTCGCCGGTATCACCCTTGTCGCCCTTCTCACCCTGGGCTCCGGTGGCGCCGGTATCACCCTTGTCGCCCTTCTCGCCCTGGGCTCCGGTGGCTCCCATGGCGCCGGTGGCGCCGGTGGCGCCGGCCTCGCCTACGAGCCCCTGGATCCCCTGCGGGCCGGCGATCCCTGGGATCCCCTGCGGGCCGGCAATGCCCTGGATCCCCTGCATGTTCCAGGAGATGGCGGTTTCCTTCTTCAAATCGCACGTTTGGCCGGCTGCCAGCACCCGGAGCTGGCCGCCGTTGTTGATGTTGTAGCAGCCGCTGATTTCGCCGGTGCCGGACGTCGTCGAAGCGGCATAGGCGGCAGAAACGGCGCCCGTTCCGAGGACGAGCGCCGCAGTAAGGCAGAGAACCTTCGGGCTGGTTTTGGCAAAGCTGAACTGTGACACGATGGACCCCCAGGGACGCAAGAGACGAATGAGACTGCGTCAGACTATGGCCCCGGACGGCCCCTCAACCGGCGGCGAGATACCCGATTTTCGCCAGTCACTACCCGACTTATTCGCGGAGTACTCGCTTTTGTCGAGCCGACTACTTGGTTGGGTATTTCCCCGTCGAAAAACGGCTGTCGGCGCCGCGTCGGGAGGGCCCAACTGCCTCGCAGTTGTTGTCGTTTTGAGGGCTCAAAACGACAACAACTGCGAGCTAGTTGGGGGTCTTAGCTCCCGCGGCGAGCGACTTCAGGGTCGACACCAGCAACCGCCGCTCTACCGTCTTGATGCGCTCGTGCAGGGTGTCCTCGGTGTCGCCGTCGTCCACGCTCACGGCTTCCTGGGCGATGATCGGGCCGGTGTCGACGCCCGCGTCCGCCCAGTGCACCGTGCACCCGGTGACCTTCACGCCGTAGGCCAGGGCGTCGCGGACGCCGTGCGCGCCGGGGAAGGCCGGCAGCAGCGCCGGGTGGGTGTTCAGGTACTTGCCGCCGAACGCGTCGATGAAGTCGGCACTGACAATCCGCATGAACCCGGAGGACACGACGACGTCGGGCCGGTAGGCGGCAACGGCTTCGGTCAGCGCGGCATTCCACGCGGCCCGGTCCGGGTAGGCCTTGAAATCCACCACGAAGGTCGGGATCCCGGCGGCCGCGGAGCGCTCCACCCCGTACGTTCCGGGCCGGTCGGCGCCAACGGCGGCGAGTTCCACGTCCAGCTCGCCGGCCCTGACGGCGTCGATGACTGCCTGGAGATTGGAGCCGGTGCCTGAGACGAGGACAACTATGCGCATTGACTTAGCTTATGGGGCCACTCGCGTACGCTGGAAAATATGAATTCCCCCCAGGACCCCGGCGGAGCCCAGCGGGGACAGAATCCCCGGAGCGAAGCGGCCAAGGCATCGCTGCTCCGGACGCACAACCTGTTCCGCGCGTTTATCGTCACGGTGCTTGGGGCGTTCTTCGTCTTCCAGCTGGACGTCAGCTACCTCTGGCTCACCGCAATCCTTACCGCGGCCGCACTGGTGCTCGGCATCGTACTGCTCGTGCGTGCGGCGAAGCTCAAGGAATCCCGCCTGGTGCTGTTCGGCACCATCTCCGGTTTGGTGGTCTCCGCGGTCATGGTGCTGATGGTGCTGGCCTCCGCGGTGTTCTTCAACCAGATCCGGGACTACCAGCAGTGCGCCCGCCATGCCCTGACCCAGCAGGCTGCCTCGGCGTGCCGGACCCAGCTGGAGAATTCGCTGCCCACGCAGCTGCGCTAGCGCCGGCCACCCGCCAGGCCCGGAACGTCGCCGTTTAATCGGCTTCGGCGGCCAGTTCCAGATCCGCTTCGTGCAGTTTCTGCCGTCGTTCCAGCCACGGCCCGGCCGCGTAGCCGATCACGACGCCGATGCCCGTTTCAGCTGCCACGAACAACGCCGTCGTCAGGGGGTCCGGGCCGATGTCCGTGAGCCGTCCGATGCCGGCGGAACCGCGGGCCAACCAAGCCAGCGCCGCCGCGAGCAGACCTGCCACGGCGCCGATCATGGCGCCCAGGACCAGCGTGGAGACGGTGGCCGTGAACCAGCGCGCCTTGACCTTGATGGAGAGCCATTCGTCGAAGTGGTTTTCGCCTTCGCGCAGGAACCACCAGCCCGCCAGGAGCCCGGCGAGCGCAGGAACCACGAGGGCCACGAAGCCGTACTCCAGCGCACCGGCGGGCAGTGCGGCGAACACCGGGATGGAGGGCAGCGGCCCGACGGCGGTGGCCAGCGGCCCGGCCTGCGATCCGACGCCGAGCGCGAACCCGGAGCCGGAAGTCCAGGCCAGCGCGAACACGGCCAGGTTGGGCAGGTAGCCCAACTGCGCGATGGTGAGCGCCGCGCCGCCCACCGGGCCGGCGTCGAGCGCCTCGTAGACGGCAATGATGAGGTTCCAGTGGATGATGAGGTCCACGGTGAGGAGGGCGGCAGCCATGGCCAGGCTGGCCATCACGGCCACGAAGCCGGCCTTGACGGCGGAGCCCAGGTAGGAGCCTGCCCAGCGCGAGTGCTGGCTGGTGCGCGAGAGCCAGGCGACGGCGTCGACGCCGATCAGCCGGCTCCAGGAGCCCGCTTCGCGGCGGGCACCAATCACCATGCCGAGCGCGAAGGGGATCAGCGGGACGATGGAGGCGTACCAGAGGCTGACACCGACCTCGGAGGTGCGGCAGACGAAACCGGTGGCGAATCCGAAGGCGCCGTACATCATCCAGGAGCCGAGCAGCGCCTGCCAGAGCTGGTCCGTGTAGGAGGCGCGGGCCAGCCGCCGCCCCGCGCGCCAGGCGAGCAGGAACGGGAGGAGCGTGAGGCCCAGCGGGATCAGCGACAGGGTGCCGGATTCGGGCCGTCCCGCGGTTCCGGCGCCGACGGTTTCGAGCAGCAAGGGGACGCCGTGGATCAGCAGCCAGGCCTGGCCGGCCAGCCGGGCGAGGAATTCAAAGCCGCCCTCGCGGAATCCGGCCGTGGCCCAGACCGCGATAATTGGTGCGATCACGACGAGTGCGGAGATCACGGCGGCCTGCGCGGACTCCAGCGCCCCCTGCAGCCATAGAGGCATCGGAAGGCCACGGTTCCCGGTCTGATCAGCGCGCAGTTTCATCGTCTTCCATGGTGCCACGCGCGGGGCCTTCCGCCGGGTTCCGACAGGCTCTTGCGCCCCCGATTTCAGCCGGCCGGAAACGTTGCCGCCGCCGCCCGCCGCGCCCCGAGCGCACCACCGCAGGTGGCCCCGCGGCGGCGCTTTTTCCGCTACCCCGCCGTAAAATTTAAGGTGTCCGCAATCAGTGGTTGGAGGCAGAAAATGACTACCGCATCCCCACATGCACACGGCGTACATTTCGGACGGACTGATGTCCAAAACGTCGGCATGGGTGTGGGTATTGTCCTTCTTGTCGTGGGTGTCCTGGGGTTCATCCCGGGCATCACCACGCAGTACAGCGAGCTGAGGTTCTTCGGGCCAGATTCCAGGGCCATGTTCCTTGGCCTGTTCCAGGTGTCCATGCTGCTGAACATCGTTCAGCTGGCCATTGGCGCCGCGGGCTTGACCATGTCCCGCAACGGCATGGGAGCCCGGAACTTCCTCATGGGCTTCGGCCTGCTGTACATCGTCTTTAGCGTTTACGGGCTGATCGTCGGCGTGGGGTCGGCGGCCAATTTCCTGGCGTTCAACACCATGGACAACTGGACCCACATGGTGCTGGGCGTGGCAATGATTGGCGCCGGCTGGCTGCTCTCGAGGCATCTGGCCGATGACGCACAAACCCGGTAAGCGAACACCGGGAAAAGGGAGCCGCGAATGAGGACCGATTCTCAGTAATCCAACAAATTCGTACTACCTGCTGGTGCGGGCGCCTGGAGCTTCATGGGTGTCCGCACCAGCTTTCTTTTGCCCCAGCCGTTCCGCCAAATGCTGGACTTATTCGGCGGCAGCACCCCAGACTGGCCTGACCCAACGACCTGAAAGAGTTTCCATGCCGGACTTCTCAGCTTTTATCCCGTTCCTCGCGGTCCTCGCCGGGGCACTCGTCGTCGTCGCCGTGATCTGGATTGCGATCAAGCTGATGTGGAAGGTGGCCGAACCGAACGAGGCCCTGATCATCTCCGGCCTGACCCGCGGAACCCTCGAGACGCGGGACGGCATGGACTTCAAGATCGTCACCGGCAAGGGGGCGCTCGTGTTTCCCGGCCTGCAGACCGTGCGGACCCTGTCCCTGACCCTGAACGAGACGGAGCTCAAGGTCTCCTGCGTGACCTCCCAGGGCATCCAGGTGATCGTCGAGGGCGTGGTGATCTACAAGATCGGCGACGCGCCGCCGTTCATCGCGAACGCTGCGCGCCGCTTCCTCGGCCAGCAGCCCAAGATGCAGAGCCAGGTCTACAACGTCTTCGAGGGACATTTGCGCTCCATCATTGGCAGCATGACCGTGGAGGAGATCATCCGCGAGCGCGACAAGCTCGGCTCGCAGGTCCGCAGCGCGAGCGGGGTGGAGATGGAAAAGCTCGGCCTGGTGGTGGATTCGCTCCAGATCAAGGACCTCCAGGACCCCACCGGCTACATCCAGAACATCGCCAAGCCGCACATCGCCCAGGTAAAGATGGAAGCCCGGATCGCGGAGGCCACCCGGAACCGTGAGGCGGCCGAGCGGGAGGCGGAGGCGGCCGCGCAAATCGCCGACGCCCAGAGCCTCTCCGCGATCAAACAGTCGGAGGCGCAGGCCAACGCCGAACGGGCCCGGGCCAACGCCGCCCAGGCCGGACCGCTGGCCGAGGCCACCGCGCGGCAGCAGGTGGTGGTGCAGGAAACCGAGGTCGCCAAGCTCGAGGCGGACCGTGAGGAACAAAAACTCCAGACCACCATCCGCAAGCCCGCCGACGCCAAGGCTTACGCCAAGCGCACCGAGGCCGAGGGGCAGAAATCCGCGGACATCAGCGCGGCCGAGGCGCTGGCCCGCCGGACCGAACTCGAGGCGCAGGTCAACGCCCGGCGCACCGAGCTCCAGGCGCAGGCCAATGCGACAGCTGCCGCGGCCGCCGCCGGGGCCACCCGCGTCACCGGTGAAGCCGAGGCCGCCGCCACGAAGGCCCGCGGTGACGCGACGGCGTCGTCGATCAAGGCCAAAGCGCTGGCCGAAGCCGACGGCATCAAGGCGCGCGGCGAAGCCCTCGGCACCAACCAGGACGCGGTCATCTCGCAGCAGCTGGCCGAGAACATGCCGGCCATCATCGCCGCGGCCGCGGAGCCGTTCGCCCACGTCGGGCAGCTCACCGTCCTCAACGGCGGGGAGGGCATCAACCGGATGATCGGCGGCATCCTGGCGCAGGTCGGCGACTACCTTCCCGCGCTGCGGACGGCATTGAAAGATGGCCGGCAGGATGGACGGCAGGCAGCCAAGCAGCCACCGAAAGCCCCGGATGCATAAGGAAGTCGACCGCAGCCTGACCGGCCGGATCGGCCGGGTGACGGGGCGGGTGGGGCCCGGCACCATCGGGGAGGTCATGCTGCCCTTCCGCGGCGGGACGAGTGCCTTCCATGCCCACCCGTTCGACAAGGAGAGCGTCTTCGCCGTCGGGGACGAGGTGCTGGTCATCTACTACGAGCCGCCCCAGACGGTCTACGTGGACGAACTCCCGGACGTGCTGCGGCACGATCCGCGCCGCTGACGCTGGCCGGCGCGGCACCTGGCACTGCGGGCATTCCGGGGCACCGGGCACTCCGGGGAGCTCCGGGGAGCTCCTGGGCGCCGGGCACTCCGGCCCCGAGCGCGAACCGCGCCCGTTTTGCCGGAGATGGCCGCTCCGAGGCCCGGCTTGGCGGCCATCTCCGGCAAACGGGCGGCCCTGGACTGGAAGGACCACGGGAACCAGCGCACTCCGGCACCATCCACTTGCCAGAAGCGGCCGCCTGGGCAGCTGGTTTGCGGCCATTTTTGGATAATCGTCATTCGGCGCGGCAGCGAGCGCGCGTATTGGGATGATGTCCGGACACGCGTCCGGCCGACGGGCATGCACAGTGGGACACCGAAGGGCCCGCCAGGCCCCGGAACCCGCGGCCCACCCACGCCTGTTAACCCACTCTTCCCCCGCAGGCCACACCGGGAACCCCGCGCCGTCAGCCGCCGCGGCCACGGTGGAGGCGTGAGGATCGCACTAGTCGCCGAATCATTCCTGCCGCAGATGAATGGGGTCACGCACTCCATCCTGAGGGTTCTGGAGCATCTGCAGGACCGCGGCGACGAGGTGCTGGTGATCGCGCCATCCGCGCAGGACCCCCAAGTCCCCGGCGAGGTCCACGGCGCGCGGGTGCACCGGCTCCCGTCCGTGCCGCTGGCCGGCTACACGAACGTACGGGTGGCGTTGGGCGGTGTGGCCCGGGTCAAGCGAATCCTTGCCGACTACGCCCCCGACGTCGTCCACCTCGCCTCGCCGTTCGTGCTCGGCTGGCGGGCAGCCCAAGCCGCGCACCAGCTTGGGATCCCCAGCGTCGCCGTCTACCAGACCGAGGTCCCCGGCTACGCGGGCCGCTACGGCGTCCCGTTCCTGGAAAACTGGGCCTGGAACCGGGTGGAGCAGATCCACCTGCTCGCCACCCGCACCCTGGTCCCGTCGACCTTTGCGCTGAACCAGTTCCTGGGCCGCGGCATTCCCCGGGTGCACATGTGGCGCCGCGGCGTGGACACCCGGCGGTTCAGCCCGGAGAAGCGCGACGACGCGTGGCGGGCTTCGGTCGCCCCCGGCGGCGAGCGCATCATCGGCTACGTCGGCCGGCTCGCCGTCGAGAAACAAGTGGAGGACCTGGCCGTGCTCGCAGATATTCCCGGCACCCGGCTGGTGATCGTCGGCGGCGGGCCGCAGCGCGAAACCCTCGAAGCCGCGCTCCCGGACGCCCTGTTCACCGGGTTCCTCGGCGGCGAGGAACTGGCGCGGGCCGTCGCCTCGTTCGATCTGTTCGTCCACCCCGGCGAGTTCGAGACCTTCTGCCAGACCATCCAGGAGGCTATGGCCTCCGGCGTCCCGGTGGTCGCCACCGGCCGCGGCGGCCCGCTGGACCTGGTGGAGAATTCGCGGACCGGCTGGCTTTACGAACCGGGTGATCTCGCAGCGCTCCGGTCCCGGGTGGCAGACCTTACGGGCGACGACGCCAAGCGCCGCGCTTTCGCCGCCGCCGCCCACGCCTCGGTGCAGGGCCGGACCTGGCACGCGCTGGGCGAGGAGCTCGTGCGGCACTACGAAGCGGTCCGCACCGGTTCCGCCAGCCCCGGTCCCACCCGCACCGGTTCCGCCAGCCCCCGTTCAACCACCAGAGGAGCAACCCTGTGAAGATTTCTGTGATCGGCTGCGGCTACCTCGGCGCCGTGCACGCCGCCACCCTGGCCTCGATGGGGCACACCGTGGTGGGGATCGACGTCGACGCCGCCAAGGTGGCCCAGCTGGACCGCGGCGCCGCCCCGTTCTACGAACCGGGCCTGGACGAACTCCTGCGCGACGGCCGCGCCAACGGCCGACTCGCCTTCTCCACCAGCTTCGCCGACGCCGCCGGCGCGCAGTTGCATTTTCTCTGCGTCGGAACACCGCAGTCCAAGACCTCCGACGGCGCCGACCTGGGCTACCTGGTCTCCGCCACCGAAGCGTTGCTCCCGTTCCTGGCGCCGCGTGCCGCCGTCGTCGGCAAGTCCACCGTGCCGGTGGGCACGGTGGACATGCTCCGCGGTGTGCTGGCCGGGCGCCCGGATGTGCTCCTCGGCTGGAACCCCGAGTTCCTGCGCCAGGGCACGGCGGTGAAGGATTCCCTGGTGCCGGACCGGCTGGTGTACGGCGTGCCGGGCGGCAAGGAATCCGCGCGGCACCCGAACAGCGCCGGCGCCGCCGTCACCGCCGCCCTGGACACGGTGTACGGGCCGCTGCTCTGCGCAGGCATTCCCCGGCTCGTCTGCAACTTCGCGACCGCTGAGCTGATCAAATCGGCGTCGAACGCGTATCTGGCCACCAAGCTGAGCTTCATCAATGCGATGGCCGAACTCTGCGAGGCATCCGGCGCGGACGTGACGGAGCTGGGCGAGGCGATGGGCCTGGATCCGCGGATCGGCGGCCGGTACCTGCATGCCGGCCTCGGCTTTGGCGGCGGCTGCCTGCCCAAGGACATCCGTTCCCTCCGGGTGCAGGCCGCCGCGTTGGGTGTGGACTCGGTGGACGCCTGGATGGCCACGGTGGACGGCATCAACCGTGGCCAGCGCACCCGCACCGTGGAGGCTGCCCGGGAGCTGTGCGGCGGCCAGCTGGGCGGCCGGCGGGTAACCGTGCTCGGGGCGGCCTTCAAACCGGACACCGACGACATCCGCGACTCCCCCGCCCTGGATGTGGCCCAGCAACTGGCCGAAGCGGGGGCGCATGTCACCGTCACCGATCCGGCGGCGATCAACAACGCCTGGCTGCGCTATCCGCAGCTGCGCTTCGAGGCCGCCGTCGAGCAGGCGCTCGACGGTGCCGAACTGGTGCTGCTGCTGACCGAGTGGGAGGCCTACCGCTCGCTCTCCCCGACCGCGGCCGGGGAGCTGGTCCGACGCCGGACGGTGCTGGACGCCCGGAACGCCCTCGACGCCGCCGCCTGGACCGCGGCGGGGTGGACGGTGCGGGGCCTGGGAAGGGCCGACGCCGGAATTGGCGCGGACGCGGCCGCCGCCGGCCGACTGGCCACCGCCGACTGAGCGGCCCGGCCCCAGCGCCCCCGGACCCAGCGGCCCGGACCCAGCGGCCCGGACTGAGCGGCCCGGCCCCAGCGGGAGCGCGGCAACCCGCCGGACGCCCGCGCCGTGGCGCTGGGCCCGTTCTTCGCCCCCTATGATTTCTGAGGGGAGGATTCAGAATGCAGCATCGTTGGTCTCATATTTGTCCGGTTACGGCCGCGTGAGCACTTCAGCGCGCCCCGAGGAGGACGCCCGGCTCCGCGAAGCCATGTCCCTGCTCTCAGCCACACTGGAATCCACCGCGGACGGCATCCTCGTGGTCAGTGCCGAGGGCCGGATCTCCTCCGTCAACAACCAGTTCCTCTCGATGTGGGGCATCCCCCGCGAACTCGTGGACACCGGCGACGACGAGTCCGTGATGGGCTTCGTCCTGGGCCAGCTCACGGACCCTGAGCAGTTCCTCGCAAAGGTCACGGCCCTCTACGCCGATCCGGAAGCCGAGAGCCACGACGTGCTGCGCTTCCGCGACGGGCGGACCTTTGAACGGTATTCCCGCCCGCAGAAGGTCGAGGACCGCGTGGTGGGCCGCGTCTGGAGCTTCCGAGACGTCACCGCGGCCCGGCGAGCCCAGGACCAGATCAACCAGGCAATGGCGGACCTCGCGCAGCAGGCCAGCCAGCTGAAGACCCTCGCGTTCCAGGATCCGCTGACCGGGCTCTCCAACCGCCAGCTCTTCAACGACCGTCTGGCGCACGCCTTGGCCGGACCCTACGGGACCGCCGTCGACGTCCTGCTGCTGGACCTGGACGACTTCAAGGAAGTCAACGACATCCACGGCCACCATGCCGGGGACCAGATGCTGATCGAGGTCGGCCGCCGGCTGCGCGCCTGCGTCCGGCCCAACGACGTTGTAGCACGGCTGGGCGGCGACGAATTCGTGGTCCTGCTGGTCGGGTCGCTCGACGCCGACGCGGCCGCCGCGCGGGTCGTCGAATCCCTCAAGCTGCCGGTCTGGATTGATGGCACCATGCTGCGGCCCAGCCTGAGCCTGGGGCTGGCGTCCATCAGCGAAGACGCCGTCGATGCCTCCGAGCTGCTCCGCCGCGCCGACATCGCCATGTACGCTGCCAAGTCCTCCGGCAAGAACCGCTACCTGCGCTTCCGCCCGGAAATGATGACCGCACTGCTGGAGCGCACCGACCTGGAGGCCGGGCTGCGCACCGCGGTCGACAGCGGGGAGATCGCGGTGCATTACCAGCCAATCGTCTCCGCCCGGCTGGGCACCGTTGTCAAGGTCGAGGCGCTGGCCCGCTGGGAACGCGACGGTGCCCTCGTCCCGCCGCATCAGTTCATTCCCGCCGCGGAGCGCAGCGGCCTGATCGTCGAAATCGGCACCGAGGTCCTGCTGCGCGGCTGCACGGAGCTGGAGCCCTGGCTTTCCGCGGACCCCACCCGGTCCCTCGCCGTCAACGTCTCCGGTGTGCAGCTCCAGCACGGCAACTTCCCGGAGCTGCTGTTCGCGACCGCGGGCTCCTGCGGGGTGGATCCGCACCAGCTGGTCGTGGAGGTCACCGAGAGTGTCTTCTTCGACGACGACTGCCAGGTCCAGCGCCAGCTGGTGCAGCTCCGTGGCGCCGGGGTGCGGGTGGCGCTGGACGACTTCGGCACCGGCTACTCCTCGCTGGGCCGCCTGCAGGACCTCCCGGTGGACACGCTCAAGATCGATCAGTCCTTCGTCGCCTTGATCCACGCCGGTACCGAGGAGCTCCCCATCCTGAACTGCATGATCGACATGGCCCACGGCCTGGGCCTGACCGTCACCGCTGAAGGCGTCGAGACCCGGGAACAGGCCGAGTACCTGATGCGACGCGGATGCGATTCCCTCCAGGGCTTCCTGTTTTCCCGGCCCCAACCGGCGACCGGTCTGCCCGCTGCGCTCTCGGCGTCGGCCCGGACCATCACCGCATTGCGCCACGACACTGCCGCCCAAACGCAGTCGGTGCTGTGATTTGGGTCTCATGGCCCTATGATGCTTGAAGTTTAATGACCACCGCCCTGCCGGTGGATTCGAGTGACGAACGCCCGGGGGCTGGCATCGACGTGGAACAAGGATTGGCGGAAACCCTGCTGACGCAGGGCCCTGACGCGTTGCTGCAACTCACCACGGAGGGGGTCATCTCCTATCTGAATCCCGCGGCGGAGCGCCTGTTCGGCTACTCCGGCGAGGAGCTGATCGGCGTCGCGCACAACCGGCTGCTGGTGGAGGACGACCGCGGCGGCTTCCTGCGGGTTCTGAGCCGGCTCGGCCGCGCAGGGACGTCGGGGACGAGGCCTTTCCCCGGCCTCGGGCTGCACCGCGACGGCCGCGAACTGCCGTTGGAAATCACCTGCTCGCTCGTGACCACGCCGGCCGGAACGTCGGTGGCGGTCGCAGTCCGCGACACCACGCACCGCCAGGACCACGACGCCGGCCGGCGCAGCGCCGTCTCGCTCCTGGACGCGACGCTGGAGACGACGGCGGACGCCATCGTGGTGGTGTCCAACACCGGCCAGATCACCGGCGTCAACGAACAGTACCTGCGGCTGTGGGACATGCCGCGGGAGATCCTCGCCGAGGAGGACGCCTACGCCCTGGTCAAATTCATCGCCCAGAAATTGGTTGCCCCGGACTGCTTCAAGGCCAAGGTCGCCGAGCTCTACGCCAACCACGAGCTGCACAGCCACGACGTCCTCGAGTTCCAGGACGGCCGCACCGTGGAGCTGTATTCCCGCCCGCAGAAGGTCGCCGATGAGGTGGTGGGCCGGATCTGGAACTTCCGCGACATCACCTCCCGCACCGTGGCGCAGGACCAGGCCCGCCGCGCCCTCGACGAGCTGGCACAGCAGGCTGATCAGCTGAAGGCCCTCGCGTTCCAGGATCCGCTGACCGGGCTGGCGAACCGGATGCTGTTCAACGAACGCGCCACCGCCGCGTTGGAGTCCCCCGGACCGGTGGCGGTGCTGCTGCTGGACCTGGACGACTTCAAGGAAGTCAACGACATCCTGGGCCACCACGCCGGGGACCAGATGCTGGTGGAGATTTCCCGCCGGCTGCAAAACTGCGTGGGCCCGCACGGCACCGTGGCCCGCCTGGGCGGCGACGAATTCGTGGTGCTGCTGGTCGGCTGCGGCGATTCGGACGCGGTCGCGCAGCGGATCGTGGCCACGCTGAACGCCCCGGTCTCCATCGAGGGCACCCTGATGCGCCCGGGGCTGAGCCTGGGCGTGGCGACGCGCGGCACCGAGGACATGTCTTCCTCCGAGCTGTTGCGGCAGGCCGATGTGGCCATGTACGCCGCCAAGGAGGCAGGCAAGAACTGCTACGTGCACTTCCAGCCGGAGATGCTGGCCACCTTGCTGGAACGCACGCAGCTGACCGCGGGGCTGCGCCGCGCCGTCGAACTCGGCCAGATCACCGTCTTCTACCAGCCCGTAATCTCCACGAACCGCCGCGAGGTGATCCAGTTTGAGGCCCTGGCCCGCTGGGAACGCGACGGGGTGCTGATGGCGCCGGACGCCTTCATCCAGACCGCGGAGCGCAGCGGCCTGATCCGCGACATCGGGGCCGAGGTGCTCCGGCAAAGCTGCACCGAGCTGCAGTCCTGGCTGGCGGAGGACCCCGGGCGGACCCTGGCCGTCAACGTCTCCGGCGTGCAGCTGCAGCACAAGGACTTCGCCGAGCGGGTGCTGGACATCGCCGCATGGAGCCGGGTGGATCCGCACCAGCTGGTCCTGGAGGTCACCGAAAGCGTGTTCTTCGACGCCGACTCCCACGTCATCCAGCAGCTGATCACCCTGCGCGCCGCGGGCATCCGGGTGGCGCTGGACGACTTCGGCACCGGCTACTCCTCGCTGGGCCGCCTGCAGGAGCTTCCGGTGGACGCGGTCAAGATCGACAAGTCGTTCGTGTCCATGCTGCACACCGGCGAGGAGCGGCTTCCCATCCTGACGTCCATGATCCACATGGCCCACAGCCTGGGCCTGCGGGTGACGGCGGAGGGCATCGAGACGCCCACCCAGGCACGGTACCTGATGGAACACGAGTGCGACGCCCTGCAGGGCTACCTCTTCTCCCGCCCTGTGCCCGGGGCACGCCGGGCGGCGGCCGTCGCACAGTCCGCGGAGGCCATCACGGCCCTACAGGAGCCGGCAGTGGCGCTCTAGTTCGGCCCCTTGTCTGGGCGACCGGACGACATATTCGCACGCTTTCACGATTACTGTCGGGGCGGCATGAGACTGTGCTAGCGACCACATATGATTTCAGCAGGCGCGGCCGCGGCGAACCCAATCCGGTTCCCGGCGGTGCGCGGAACCATTCACAGATCCATCGCTTTTGGGGGCAGTACACATCATGGACGCAGCGTTTGCACAGACAGTGCTGGAGCACAGCCCTGACGCCCTCTTGCTGCTTGGCCCGGATGGATCCATCGCTTTCCTGAACACTGCCGCGGAGCAGCTCTTCGGCTATTCCCGGGCGCAACTGCTGGGCGCCGACTACAGCATGCTGCTTGCCGAGTCGGCACGGGAGGACTTCCACAAGGTCCTCGCCGGACTGGAAGGCGGCGCCGGGCGGACGCCCTTCACCGGCGCGGGCCGCCGCGGCGACGCCTCCGAGTTCCCGGTCCAAATCACCTGCGCCGCGCTTCCGGCAGCGCCCGGCACGGCCGGGACCGTCGCAGTCTCCGTGCGCCCGGGAGTCCCGGCCCGCCCCGGCGCCACACCACCCGCAACCCCGCACGACGGCGGAGCCACGGCGGGTGCCGCCGCGGCGGCAGCCGCTCCCCGCCGTCGGACATTCGGCTCGCTGGAGGCAGAACTGGTGCCCGGCACCACCGGCGTGCTTCCCCGTCTCACTCCCGCGGAGCACGACGACCAGCTCAAGGCGGCCGTGCTGCGGGACACGCTGACCGGGCTGCCGAACGGGACCCTGTTCAACGAGCGCCTCGCCGCGGCGCTGCGCCGGCCGGACCCGGTGGACGTGCTGCTGATCAACGTGGACGATTTCAAGAGCTACAACGACATGCTGGGCCGTTCCGCCGCGGACGAGCTGCTCGTGGAGGTGGCCAGCCGGCTGCGCAACTGCGTCCGGCCGCACGACACCGTGGCCAGGCTGGGCGGCGACGAATTCGTGGTGCTGCTGACCGAGTGCCTCAATGCCGGAGCCGTGGCGAAACGGATTTCCGAGTCCCTGTACGTCCCGGCACGGATCGGCGGATCGCTGGTGCGGCCCGCGGTCAGCATGGGACTGGCGGCCAAGACGCCGGAGACCCACGACGGCGCTGAACTGCTGCGGCAGGCGGATTCGGCCATGACGGCGGCCAAGGCGGCGGGGAAGAACACCTGGCTGCAGTTCCGGCCGGAGATGCTGAACACGGCCGCCAACAAAGCCCAGGGCGAGACCGGCCTGCGGCAGGCGGTGGAACTGGGGCAGATCTCGGTCCACTACCAGCCGGTGGTGTCCCCCGGGCTCGGCGCCGTGGTGCAGTTCGAGGCCTTCGCGCGCTGGGAGCGGCACGGCAAGCTGGTGCCGCCCAACCAGTTCCTGCCGGTGGCCGAACAGAGCGGCCTGATCCGCGAGATCGGCGACGAGGTCATGCGCCGCGCCTGTGCCGAGATCCGGCCCTGGCTGGCCGGCGACGCCGCGTACAGCGTGGCCGTGAATGTCTCCGGCCTGCAGTTCCAGCACCGGGACTTCGCCACCGACGTGCTGGGCATTGTCGCCTCCACCGGGGTGGACCCGCGCCAGCTCATGCTCGAACTGACCGAGAGCGTGTTCTTCGACGCCGATTCGGACGTGCTCCGGCAGTTGGCACAGCTGCGCGAGGCCGGCGTCCGGATCGCGATGGACGACTTCGGCACGGGTTACTCAACGTTGGGCCGGCTTAAGGAACTGCCGCTGGACAAGGTCAAGATCGACCGTTCCTTCGTGGCGATGATCAAGACGGGCAAGGAACACCTGCCGTTCTTCCGCACCATGATCAACGCCGCGCAAAACCTCGGACTGAAGGTCACGGCCGAGGGCATCGAGACGCCGGCGCAGGCCAAGTACCTGATGGATCTGGGCTGCGACTCGCTGCAGGGGTACCTGTTTGCTAAGCCCGCCCCGGCCAGCGACCTCGCCGGGACGATGGAAAGCGCCCTGACGGCGATCGACAAGGTCGAAGCCGCAGGCTAGCCTCCGGCTCCCGCAGCTCCGGCGGCGCACGTGACGCTCCCGCAGCACGGCGGCCGACGTTCCCGCCCAGTTGTAACCTCCCGCAGCACTCCGGCAGCCAGGTGTAGCCCGGGTTGGCGCGGAGTGCACCTGTGACGGTGCCAAGAACTGGGCTGGAGCGTCGCCGCGGGCCGACAGGCGGGGCCCCGGCGCAAAGGTCCGGTTAGCGCTTTTCGCAGGCGATGCCGTCGTTGTCACGGTCGAGGTTGTACTCGCCGCGGTGCCGGACAGCGCCGCCGTCGTTGTAGCCGTAGAGGGTGTTGTCCACGCGGAAGGTGGTGACCCGCTTGCCGGTGGTCTTGTCCTTTGCGCCCTTGCGGCCCACGCCGTGCGGGTAGACCTTGTTCAGCTCCGTGCAGTTCTTGTATGACTTCGGCGCAGGCGCGGCAGACGCCGGCACGGCGGTGCCGCTCAGCACGACGGCGCTGGCAGCCAGCGAGGCAATCATCAGTTTCTTCAGGCGCACCTTCGAGCACTCCCCCAATATGAAGCCCTCGGCCGCGTGTCGGCGAGGGGCAGGGAAAGACTATCCCACGATTCCGTTCATTGGGAGGAGGCTCAACCGCGGGGGTCGAGCCTGTCGGAGTCCTGGGCCACCATGGCGGTGCTGCGCTCCCACAGTTCCCTGGAGAGTTCCGCGTCGTAGGCCTGCTTGTTGGCCTTCGCCAGCGCCCGCTTGGCGTAGTAGGCGCCCGGGACCCACTCCTGCCCCGGGACGGCCGTGGCAAGCCACACGAGGGTGTCAGCGCCCTGCTCCGGGGACAGCATGAACCGGTTGAGGAAGCTTCGGTACATAAAGCGGAACGGGCTGGTGGTGTCCGCGGCAAAGTTGGTGGCCACTACGCCGGGGTGGAACGCCGCCGTGGAGATACCGGCTGCGTGGTAGCGGTTGTGCAGCTCGGCCGTGAAGAGGATGTTCTCCAGCTTCGCGTTACCGTAGGCCAGATTGGCGGAGTATTTGTTCGCGAGCTCCAGGTCGTCGATGTCCAGCCGGCCGTAGAGCGAATTGGCGGCGCTGGAAGTGTTGATGACGGTGGCCTTGCTGGCGGTCAGGGTGTCCAGCAGTTCGGTGCTGAGTAGGAACGGTGCCAAGTGGTTGATCTGGAAGGTCTTCTCGTGACCGTCGACCGTGAGCTCCCGGGTGCCCATGATGCCGCCAGCGTTGTTGGCCAGGACGTCGATCCGCGGGTACTTCTCCCGCAGCTGCGCGGCGAGCCGGCGCACCTGCGCCAGGTCGGCGAAGTCGCTGACGAAGTAGTCCGCGCCGATTTCGTTCGCGATCCGTTCGGTCTTCTCGGCCGAACGCCCGACGACGACGACGTTCTCGCCTCGTGCGGCGAGGGTCCGGGCGGCGGACGCGCCGATCCCGTCGCTGGCGCCGGTGATGACGATGGTCCGTGCAGTCATGGGATCTCCCGAGTTGGTTTTTAGTAGAAGCTACTCAAGAGTAATCAACGCTGAAGCGCCGGCAGGTGTTCCACCCCACCCAACACTCCCCCAGGTGTGGCAAGTTCCTGCCCACGCTCCCGCACTTCCACAGGTTGCTACGGAGACCTTCAGCTCTGTGCTTGGTGTGTTAAAAGGCTCAGGCCCCGACACTGTGTGTCGGGGCCTGGCTGTAATGGTTGTCCGGCGGTGACCTACTCTCCCACACCCTCCCGGGTGCAGTACCATCGGCGCTGTGGGTCTTAGCTTCCGGGTTCGGGATGGGACCGGGCGTTT
>NZ_JBFTNW010000006.1:0-229444 GCF_056397665.1 Arthrobacter sp. 05L428
ACCGGCACTGTCACCATCAACACCTACGCCACCGCAGCAATCCCCACCTCCAACGCCAACGCCGCCCCGGTCACCTTCAACGTCCCACTCTCCCTGCTGGTCAACGGAACCAACACCATCGCCGCCGAAACCCACCTGAACTACCACGCAACCAAAGACATCAGCTTCGACCTCACCGCAACAACCACCACCAGCGGCTAGCGGAGTGAATGCCGTGCCGGCGGCGGCCTTGCCCGTCGATCGGCCGTCCGTCAGGACTGCGGCGGGGTTGCGGCGGGGGCGCTTCGCGCCTGACCACGCGGCATCGGACCTGGTTACACTGTCTGCCCGGCCCCGGTGACTACTCTCGGAGGCACCGAACTACCTGTTTGTCCGGTGCGTCCTCGGTGGCAGGATCTGGGCCATGGACCTGAACTTGGCGTTGACCGCTTTCGGTGTAGCCATCGTCGTTGGATTGACAGGTATGGGCGGCGGCGCCCTGATGACCCCCGCACTGGTGCTGTTCTTTGGCGTTCCCCCGCTCGCCGCGGTCTCCAGCGACCTCGTCGCCAGCGCCGTCATGAAGCCGGTGGGCTCCCTGGTACACCTGCGGCGCCGGACGGTGAACTTGGACGTGGTTAAGTGGTTGGCGGTGGGTTCGGTGCCTTCAGCCTTCTGCGGCGTGCTGGTCCTCAAATGGCTGGGCCCCGGCGAGGACGTCCAGCAGATGGTCAAAACGGCGCTCGGCTTCGCTCTGCTCTTGAGCGCCATCCTGTTGGTGGTGCGGGCCTACCTCCGGCTTGCCGAGCGCGCACGCAGCGCGGACGGGCGCGGAGCCGAGCTGCCTACAGAGCGGCCGCAGGTGGCGGTCCGGGTTCTGCCCACCGTCCTTTTGGGCATTCTGGGCGGCATTGTGGTGGGCATGACGTCCGTCGGAAGCGGATCCTTGATCATCATCGGGCTCATGCTCATCTACCCAGGGCTCAAGGCCAACCAGCTGGTCGGCACCGATCTCTTACAGGCCGTTCCCCTGGTCTTCGCTGCGGCCGTGGGGCACACGCTCTTCGGCGATCTGAACCTCGGCTTGACCCTGCCCTTAGTGTTGGGCAGCATCCCCGGCGTCTACCTCGGGGCCATGCTGTCCTCCCGTCTCTCGGGCGGCTTCGTGCGCCGGGCGTTGGCCTTTGTGCTGCTGGCCTCGGCGCTAAAGATGCTCTCCGTCCCGGACCCGGTAACAGCAGGGATTCTGGTGGCCGCCTTGCTGGTGGCGCCCCTGGCATGGATGTATCTGCGCCGGCAGAAGGGTTTCCCGGCGCTGGCCACCGTGGAGAGCCGACGTCGGCGCGAGGCAGCCGCCTTGTTAAACTCAACGAGCGGAATCAGGGGGACACTGTGAGCTTGCTCTTCGGTTCTGAACCATCACACGTTCTGACCGGCGCCCGGCTCGATGAGCTGGAACTCCTGCTGGGCGGCCTGTACGGCCCGGCGGACGGCTATGCTCTGCCCTCCAACGTTCCACCGGAATGGCCCTGGCCGTTTACGCTCTCGGTGCCCGCCGCCGTCGGCCAACAGGCGGTGGACTGCAGCGCCCTGCTGATCACGGATCCGGATGGCACACCGCTGGCTAGATTGACCGTATCCGCCGGCCAGGGCGCGGGAAACGGCACCATGCACCTTGCCGGCCGGCTGGAAGCCCTTCAGCCCGCCGAGCACCCGCCCATGCGCCGGCTGCGTCTGACGCGGCCCCTCACCGGACCGGGACAGGACACGGATCCGAGCCTGGTGGCGGCGTTCGACCGGCTGCCGGAGCCTGCCCAGCTCGCCGAAGCGATGGGTATGGCAATCCGCCATCACGCCAGGTTGTGGCTTGTCGCGGTTGCCGGCTGCCAGGAGCACGGAAACTATACGGTCTTGGAACTGCTTTCCGTCCTTGAACGCTGCACGGAGCAGCTGGTTGGAGCCCGGACCGGACTGCTGGTCCTGCCCGCGTTCGAGGGTGCGTCCGGCGCCCGGGACCGGACCCTGCGCGACTACGTGCTGCTCCGGCTGGGCGCCTCCATCCTGCTCAACTACACCTCCGATGCGGGGGCCGCGGCCAGTGCAGCGCCGAGGCGGCGTGCCGCCGCCGCTCCCGAACCGCTGGCAGCAGGCACCCCACCGCTGGGTGCTGTCGTTTTCCTGACGGGCCTGTCCGGTTCCGGGAAATCTACAATCGCCCGCGCACTGGCGGAACGGCTGCAGCGGGCAGACTCCCGCCCCGTCACGCTGCTGGACGGCGACGACGTGCGCAGGCTCCTGTCTTCGGGTCTTGGCTTCAGCCGGCAGGACCGGGATCTCAACGTCCGCCGGCTCGGGTGGGTCGCCTCCCTGGTTTCCAAGTCCGGCGGAGTTGCCGTCTGCGCTCCGATCGCGCCGTTCGAGTCGACCCGTCAGGAGGTCCGGGCGATGGCCGAGACTGTCGGCTCGTTTGTCTTGGTGCACGTGGCCACGTCGCTGGAGGTATGCGAAGCGCGGGACCGAAAGGGACTGTACGCACGGGCCCGGGCCGGTGACATACCGGACTTCACCGGGATCGGCTCTCCGTATGAACCGCCGCTCGACGCCGATCTGGTGCTTGATACCGGCACCACCTCGGTGGACGAGGCGGTCGATGTGATTTTGGCAGCGATGGGCGTCGGGGCCAGGGAACTGGTGGAACTCAGCCAGTGAAGACGGCGCGTGGCGGTTGAGCGAGGAAATCTGCCGTAAGCCAGGACATTCCTGTTGGCCTGGTCATGGAGGCAGGTCAGTAGCCCAACCATCGTTCCTGTTCTCCCCGGTCCTCAGCGGGGGCTGAGCGCGTCGCTTCGCACAGCCATCAAGTCACAACTCGTCAGGTCTTCGCGGCGGTTGATGCCGAGCTTGCTGAAGATCCGGTAGAGGTGTCCTTCAACAGTGCGGACCGACAGTGAGGCGAGCTGGGCAATTTCGCGGTTGCTGTTGCCGTTGATCACCATCGTGACTACTTCGCGTTCCCTGGGCGTCAGGGAGGTGGCGTCATCGGTGCCGAACAAGGACAGGGTGCTGATTCCCGCCAGCTCCCTGCGCCTGAGCTGAAGCAACTGGGCCACGGCGCGAACGCGCTTGCGGTCCC
Organism: Arthrobacter sp. 05L428; assembly: GCF_056397665.1. Lineage (NCBI taxonomy): Bacteria > Bacillati > Actinomycetota > Actinomycetes > Micrococcales > Micrococcaceae > Arthrobacter > Arthrobacter sp. 05L428. The sequence continues at coordinate 3,113 of NZ_JBFTNW010000006.1, forward strand.
CGCTGCCGTTCAGGAACCAGACGGCCTTGCCAAGGCATTCCGCCGCCAGCAGGTGGTACCGCAGTTCCTGTGCCCTTTCGCTGGCCGCGATCAGCTGCTCAGCGTCACGCTGAAGAAGGGCCCGCGCGTAGGCATTGAGGCACTCGGCCTCCGGGCCTTCGCCGTGATCCGTCAGTTCCACCAGCCGCGGCAAGTGGCCGCTGTCGCCGAGCCGGAGCGCCAGTTCTCGGGCATCCCGCTCCGCCGCGAGCAGTCCCATGCCTCGGGCCCGATCAGCCAGCACTGACAGCTCCCGGACGCCGTTAGCTGCTCCATGCAGACCCGCCCGCGCTGCCGCGACGTGGGCCTGCCCCATCAGCTGGAAGTGTGCGGACCCTCGATACGGGACGCGGTTGAAAGCCTCGCAGTAGCGGTCCACCACGTCGTTTTGCCCGAGCAGGGAAGCTGCATAGGCCGCCAAACCCAAGGCATACGGCAGGAGGTGGTCGAAGTCTGATTCAAAGAAGGCCTCAATGGCGACCGAAAGCCTGCCCAATGCGGTCACCATGTCGCCCTTTCTTAGCGCCGCCAGCCCTTCCACCAAGGACTGTCCCCCGCTGAAGTGCAACCCGCTGCGGAATCCGTGCCAGGGGGCCTCCGTAGGGGGCATGGCGACCAGGTTCCATCGTCCCAGGCGAACCAGTGCCAGCGAATGCTTGAAGCGTGCCAGCTCATACGCCCGGAACTGCGCCGTGGAACTTCCCCCCAGCAGCTGCAGGATTTCGCCGCTCGCCCGGAAGGCACTGTCCGGCCGACCGGTGGCGGCCAGCAATTCAGCCCAGAGATAGAGAATCTTGGCGCGGGTAATCGGATCTGATCCGGTGTCGGCCAGCCGTTCGGCCAGCTCATCCTCGATCTCGGCGTAACGTCCCTCCAAGTGGAGCGCATGCAGAATCAGCAGCCGGCTACCGGCTGACTCGGCCGGTCCGGGCGTCAGGCTCCCTGCTCCCAGACGCTGCTCCGACGCGCGCCAGGAGGCGGCGATCTTCCTCAGTTCCAGGGTCTGCCCGCCCATGCCGAGATGCACGCGGGCGGCGAGGATGGATGCTGCCCCCGCCGTCGCGTGGTCCGCGGCGGAGTCGACGCAGTCCTGCAGCAGCGCCGCCGCGCGCGGAAGATCACCAAGATGGAAATGGGCGTCTGCCATTTGGACTTTCGCTGCCGCCCGGAACACTTCGCCATCGATCGCTCCGGCCGTTTGCAGCGCTACCATCGGCTCGAAATGCCGGTTGGCGCTGGCGGCTGCACCCAACAGCTGCTCGTCGGGAACCTCGGCTCCGCAGTCCAGGGACCAGCAGACCAACCGCGTCTGCATCTCCTCCGGCATCGTGCCGTCCACAACATCGAGCACGCGCGAGCGGATCATCATGCTGCGGGCCGGAGGAACAAGGGCGCGCACCACCTTTCCCAGCAGCGGGGAGGCCGACCGCACCAACCTTTGCGGCCCCCGGGCAATGGTGATGAGCCGGTCCTCTATCAGGGTGTCAACGTCCGAATCACTGGCGAGCCGGTGCAGCCAGGCCAGGGGCAGAGGCTCCGCGAGCGCGACCGTCTCAAGGATCTCCGTCTCGGCCGCAGACCTGCAGGCGAGCTGTTCCCGGACCAGATCCCTCAATTGCTGATCGACGCGCAGATGAAAGTTCTTCAGCATCCAGACGTGGTTACGCAGCACCAGTTCACCGGTGCGCTGGGCCTGGCGGATCAGCGCGAGCAGAAGCAGGGGGTTTCCGCCTGCAATCCTGCATAAAGCGGTACTGGCGCTGTTGATAACCTCACCACCCAGCATCTGGCTACAGAGCTCGCGGGCCTGCGCATCGGTGAGCGGGGACAGGTCAAAGCGCCGCAGCAGCCCCTCGTTCCAGAGGGAAACAAAAGCTGCCGTCGGTCCCGGCTTTGGTCTGGAGAGCACCAGCAGCTTTACCAGGCCCATCAAGGCCAGTTGCGCCAGCACCCTGGAACTGTCTGCATCCAGGTTCCCGGCGTCTTCCACGATCACAAGCGCTGTGGGTTCCCCGGTTTCGAGCCGCCGGCTAAGCACCTTCTCCATGCGGCGGGGCACTGACGGCCACGGTTCGGACTCCGGCAAGGGGTATGAGCCCAGGTATGGAGCCAGCGCGCCGAAAGGGAGCTTCGTCATCGCCGCTGCGGGAAAGATCCAAAAGGGCTTGACCGCCGCGCCGAGCTGCCGGAGCACCGCCCCGGCCAACGCACTCTTTCCCAAGCCGGCGTCCCCCGCCAGCAGGACTCCTACCCGGTCAGGGTCCTGCAGCGCGGCCACGATTGAAGCTACCAGGTCGGAGCAGCCCACCAGGGCGCGGGGAAAGTCGTCGTTGTCCATGTCCGCCGGCCCCCTAGGCAAAGGTCATCTTCAGGTCGGCACGGCTGGAGACCTGAAGCTTTCCGTAGATCTGGTAAAGATGGCCCTCCACCGTCCGCACGGAAATGCACATTTTCGCGGCGATGGCCTTGTTGCTCTCACCCGCGGCCGCCCGCTGGGCTACCTCCTGTTCGCGCGCTGTGAGCGTCGGTCCGTCCTCCTCCGCCGGCAGGACGCCCATTTTCTGGACACTGCTGCTGATCCGGTGTCTGGCTGCCCTGGCCGCGGCCCGGTCCCCCGCCGCGTCGGCAACCTTCTGGGCCTCCCTGGCGGCGTCCCTGGCGAACAGGTCATCACCTATCCGGGCGGCGGCCTCAGCGGCCTCCAGCAGCACGGCGCTGTCCTGTTCCACAATGCCCGTTCCGAACAGGTGAGTGACGTCCGCGAACTGACCGTGGACGGCAGCTGACGCCGCGACCAGCCGGGGGGCAGCGCCCCGGCAGCCTTGGCGCACGGCAGCGCAGAGGAAGAGCAGTTCAGGGAGTTTCGCGCCGCGTCGGCGTTCCTCCTCGGCGCGTTCCAGCAGTCGCACGCCGGCCTTTTCTTTAGACGCCAGCTCGGCAGAGGCGAGCACCTGAAACAGCGAACGCACGCTCAAGGAGAGCTGAGAGGGGCAACGTCCGTCCAGCTCCACAGAGCGCAGATACTGGAGGGCTTTGTCGTTTTCCCTGAGCAAGGCGTAGCAGTAGGCGATCGTGGCACTGGCCAAAGCCTGCGCTCCGGACGTATCCAGCTGCCCCAGCTGACTATGTGCCGGCAACAGCCTTTCCAGCGCACGCTCCGCCCGGCCGCAGTACGCGTCAAGAGCCCCCTGGGCGAGTTGGTCCAATGCGACGGCGGCGACGGCGGCGATCCCGTCGCCGAACCGTCCCGCATCGGGGCTATGGCAAAGCTGGGGATCTGAGGCCGTCCCGAGGAAGACGCTTAACAGTGCCTGCTCCGCTGACCTGGCATTGACCGCCGCCAGCTCCTCCGCGGTGAAACGCATCTGCATGTCGTGGACAAGGGCCCGGGCCTCCGCATGGCGTCCCACAATCGTCCAGGCTTGCCATAGGAGCGTGGCAGCATGCACCTTATTGCCTTGGGTCGCGCATGCGGGATAGAGCCGGCTCAGCGCATCCGTCGCCTGCCGGTATCTGCCCTCGCCGAGGTCCAGTTCGGCCCTGGCCAGGGCGACGTCCTCCCGCAGCGCGGCGATACCGGCCGCGTCCTGGACAGAGGCGGCAGCGGCTCCGTTCAGTCTGGCTTCCACCCGGTCCAACGCGGCGCGGGCTTCCGGTCCGCGGCCTAAACGGGATGCGAGGACGGAACTGCGCACCAGCATCGCCTCAACCCAACAGCCCAGCGCAAGGTCCATGGCGTCAAGGGCATCCGGCGACAAGAGCTGTTCGGCCTTTGCGGGGTCCCCCAAGGCTGCGTACGCCCGGCCCTGTTGGGCCAAAGCGGTGCCGCGTTCCTTCGGAGCCAGGAGCTCCACGAACCTCAGGGCCTGCTGCGGCTGACCTGCGAGATTGGCCAGCCGGGCAGCATGCCTGGCCTCCTGAGGGGACAAGGCCTCCCCACAGTCGAGGGCCCACCGGGCCAGCTCCAGGGTTTCCGTGGCCGACCTGTCAGTTGCTCGTTGGGTCTGTGCAGCGAGCCGTCGCAGCGTCCGGCTGCGGCCGTGGGGGACGCGTTGGCGGATCGCGCGCTCCGCCAACGGGTTCGAGAGTCGGACAAGGGGCCGCCGGTCGGTTGCCAGGTCGAGGCAGCCCCGCCGGGTGAGGGAGTCGAGGGCTTCGGCGCTGCACAGGCGCAGGAGGGTGTTCAATGGCATTCCGCCGCTGAGCGCCAGCAGCTCAAGGACCTGTTGCTCGGCCGCGGACTCCGGGTTGGCCCAGGCGCTGACGGCGTCCCGGGAGCATGCGCCGTACACGAATGTGCGGTTGGTCAGCACCCAGACGCCGGCGTCCTCAATGAAGGTGCCGGCGTCAATCTGATCGCGCAGGATCAGTTCGAGCACCCGCGGATTGCCGCGGCTGGCTCTCCAGAAAGCCACTGCTGCGGCAGTTGAGACCTCGGCGGCGAAGAAGCTGCGCAGCCACTGGCTTGCCTCGGCGAGGCTGAAAGCGCCCACGTCTGTCCGACCGATGAGCCTGTCCTTCCACAGCGACACCAAGTCGCCCGGAGCCGCCAGCAGATCCTCTCCCGTGGCCAGCAGGCGAACGGTTCCATGGACGGTCAGTCGGTTGATGACGAGCGCGGCGAGCTCGTCCAGGCCTTCGGTGTTGTCCACAAACAGCACGATGTTGCGCCCCTTTGCCCGGTCCCGCAGCAACTGGGCAAGTCCGGCCACCACCTTTAGCGGATGTTCAGCGCATCCTTCGTCGAGGTCGTTGAGCAGCGATCCCAAGGCGCCATAGGGCGTCGACGCCGAGGTGGAACTGCCATTTACTTGCACCACAAGGTAACTGTCGTCCAGCCGCTCCAGCGCCTGGCGGGCCAGAAAGGTCTTGCCCACTCCCGGCGCCCCGACTACCACCGCGCCGCAGGAGCCGCCGGGTGAGCCGCGGCCGGTCAGGGAGCCCAGGATGTCCTCGACCAGGTCCTGCCGGCACCATGCGGGACGGGAAATCTGTTTAACCCCGTCCGGGGCATCGGAATCACGATTTTTAGGGTTGCCTGCGGCAACAGAAATTAAGACGGCAGCATTTGAATCGAACATGAGGCGAGACCTTCGTATTCAGTTGGAGACCCAGTAGCCCCAACCTACGAACGGCGCTGCGCAGGTACACGAGTAACGTGTACTCGATTTACCTGCCCCGGTCCTGATGGCGGACGGCAACGGTACTCAACCTCTTGGATCTACTACCTACCCGTCTCGTGACCGCCCTTCGGCGACGCCGCAAGTACCGTCACGCCTCTATCTCTGGCGCGCGGGGAGGAGGTGCCGGACATGGTGCTCCAGAATCTCGCCGGAGCCGTGAGCAAAGCGAGCGTCCCCCGGCCCGGACCTAGACGGCGAGCAGCCCGGCGGGCCTCTGCCCGGACAGGGAAGCCAGCGCGCGGGGACGCAGCTCCGGCCACTCCTCGGTCAGCAGCGACAGGATGACGAAGTCGCGCCAGACGCCGTCGGCGTTGCGGGAGGACCGGCGCCGGGTGCCTTCGGCAGTGAAGCCGAACCGGGCCAGCGAGGCCAGCGACCGCTGATTGCGGCTGTCCACGTCGCATTCAACCCGTCCAGCCCCGCAGGAGAACAACCAGTCGAGCAGGGTGATCTTCACCTCGTGGTTCACCTTCGCTCCCCAGAGGTCCGGGTCCAGCACGGTCCGGCCGATCTTCACGCGCTCCGTCCTCTCGTCGTGTTCGGTGATGCCGGTGGTTCCGACGAAACGGGACTGTCCCAGCGGGAGCTGCTGGTACACCGAAAACACCTGCAGCCCCGCGAAACGGCGGTCCACGAACGCCGACAATTCGGCCTCACCCGCGGGCCGGGCCTCACTGTCACTAAAGCCTTGGGACCAGATCTCGTCGCGGGCCAGAAGGCGCGCCAGCGGCTCGACGTCGAGCGGTGTGAATGGTGCCAGGACGAACCTGCCGGTGGCCGTCTGAAGGGTCGGCAGGGTGTCGGGAAGGAGCAGCGCCATTGCGGCCTTTCTGGTGCGCGGTGAAGCGTGGGGAGTGGGTCGGCGGAAGCCGTATGTGTCCGCAAATTTTCGGCGGCAAGAGAAATTATCACCCCGATGCCGCAGTCCGCAACGACACGCTGGCCGCGGCTGTGCGGCAGCCCATCCGCAGCCGGTTCAGCCAGCTGCCGGCCGGCCACGAACGACTTATCCGCGGGGGTGGAGGGCCTGCTGGACCGTGCCGAGGAGCGAACGGAACCTTGCGTCCTGAGGCAGTTCCTCGATCAGCACGACGCCTTCCGGCCCGGCCAGTGGTATCCGCCAGTTGGGGTACTCCGTGCTGGTGCCGGGCTGGTTCTGCGTGCGGGTCTCCCCCACGGCGTCGACCAGCGCCACACCGAGCAACGACGACGGCGTGAGGGCGGTGAACGCGTACAGCGCCTCCACCGTGGCCTGCTCCCCGGCCTCCGCCGCTGCCGGCAGCAGCCCGCGCTCCCGGACGAGCTCCAGCACGGCTTCCTGCTCTGCGGCGTCGGCGGCGCGTTCTTCCGCGACCGGGCGCCGCAGCAGCCCGAGCGACTCGCGGAGCGTCACGTGCGCGCCGGCCAGGTAGCCTGCGGTAGGAGGCAGGTCGTGCGTGTTGACACTGGTGAGGCACTGCTGCCGGTAGCGTTCCGGCGCCAGCGGCCCGTCGCCGTCGTGCTCGAACCACAGGATCGAGGTGCCGAGGATGCCCCGTTCGGCCAGGTAGTCCCGGACCCAGGGTTCGAAAACGCCGAGGTCCTCGCCGATCACCACTGCCCCCGCGCGTTGGGCCTCGAGGGCCAGGATGCCGATCAGCGCTTCGTGGTCGTAGTACACGTACGTGCCCCCGCCCGGCCCGGCGCCCTCCGGGATCCACCAGAGGCGGAACAGGCCCAGGACATGGTCAACCCGGATCCCGCCGGCGTGGCGCAGCACGGTCCGCAGCATGTCCCGGTAGGGGGCGTAGCCGGCCTCGGCGAGCCGCCCCGGGTGCCACGGCGGCTGGGTCCAGTTCTGGCCCTGCTGGTTGAACATGTCCGGAGGCGCGCCAACCGTCACGCCGTGCGCGAGGACGCCGGACAGGGTCCAGGCGTCGGCGCCGCCGAGCTTCACCCCGACCGCAAGATCATGCACGACGCCGATGTCCATGCCGGCCCGCCGCGCGGCGTCCTGCGCCGATTCCAGTTGCTGGTCGCAAATCCACTGCAGCCAGCGGTGGAATTCGATCCGGTCCGCGAGCGCGGTCCGTTGGGCGGCGCAGTACCCGGTGTCCGGGGAGGCAGCGGCGTCCGCCCACTCGGGCGCCGAGGGGTCGAGGCTCTCTGCCAGGGCGCACCACAGCGCGAAGTCGTCGAGCCCCTGGCCCTGGTCCCGGCAGAAGTCGCTGAACCGGCGTGAACGGAAGGGTCCCCGCCGGACGCGGAACACCCGCTCAAGCACCGCCAGCTTTGCCTCGTAGCTGGAGTTGCGGTCCAGCAGGGACGCCTCCCGGTTGGCGGCCCGCAGGCGGGTAGCGAGGCTGTCCGCCTCGGCCAGCGCACCGGGCTCCAAGTAGGCGTATTCCGGGATATCCTCCACCCGGATGTACAGCGGGTTGAAGAAGCGCCGGGTGGCCGGCAGGTACGGCGAGTCCTCCACCGGCGGCCGGGGCTCCGCGGCGTGCAGCGGGTTGACCAGGATGAACCCCGCCCCTTCCGCCCCGGCAACGGCGGCCAGATCGGCCAGGTCCGCGAAGTCGCCGATCCCCCAGGAACGCGCTGATCGCACGGAGTAGAGCTGGGCCGTGAGTCCCCAGTTGCGGCGTGCCGCCAGGGCTGCAGTGGTCCGCAGCCGCCCCGGAGTGACCACCAGCGGGCACTCCGCCGCGGTGCCGGCCGCGTCCGCCTGGATGGTGTGCCAGCCGATCGCCAGCCCCTCCGGGATGGCGAAACTCGCGCGCCCGGTCAGGACGCCGTCGACCTCTTTTGGCTCCTCCCAGTTCTCCAGCTGCCGGACCTCGTGCCGGGCGCCATCCTCGGCGACGACCCGGACATTGACGTCGGTCCCGTGCGGGACGTGGACATCGAAGGATGCCGCTGCTCCCTCCCGCGCCACCACGACCGGCGGCAAGAACCGGCGCCAGGGGGCCAGCTCGGCTGCCTCCAGCGATCGCTTGATCTCCCCCGGACCGGCGGAGGCAACGCCCAGGGCGGTGAGGACCCGGCGAAGGGTGTCCGCGGCAACGGAGCGCTCCACCCCGTCCCAGCCCCAATAGGAGGTTCCCACCCCGTGGGCCGCTGCCAGTTCGCGCAGCAGCGCGTCGGCGTCGTCTGCCGTGGCGGGGTGGTGGTCAGCCGGTTCCGTGCCGTCCCTCATGGGCGCGTCAGCCGTTGTCCGGGCGCGCCGGCGGTTCGGCACCGTGGGCGGCATGGATGTGGGCCTCCCCCACCAGCTCGTGCAGGCCGGCGACGGAGGCGGCGAGGCTGAGACCGGGCGATTCGACAATGAACGGCATCAGCAGCCGGTTTTCTTTCTCCAGGTGCAGGGCGAAGACCTGTCCGATCGTGCCGGCGGCGACGGCGGCGTCCACTCCCTGGGCGGCGCGGAGGCGCTCCACGAGGCCGACTATCGCCTTGTGTTCGGCGAGCATCCCTGCCACCAGCAGCCGTCCCTCCGGCATAGCCCCCGGTCCGCCGTACAGCGGGCCCTCCTCGGCAAGCGCATGCGGGACCAGTTCGGTCTCGCACCATTCGACCAGCACCTCGTGGGCCTCGTGCTCGGCTCCGGTGTCGCGGGACTTCACCGCATGGGTCAGGGCGGCAATCAGCGCCTCGAGCCGTTTGAGCATCCCCGCATGGTGCGTCTCCACGGCTGCGAGCGCCTCGGCTTCTTCCTCGGGTTTCTTGGGAACCGGCGTGTCCATGGCGTCTCCCTGGCTGGGCGGAACTCGGGTCCTGCTGAATCTGATCCAACTGTACGGCCGGCCCGGTTCCCGCGAACAGGCCTTTCGGCCCCGCATGCCGCCCGGACCTGCCGGCAGGGTCGGGGCGTTTTGGGGCGGTTTCGACGCTTCCCGGCCGGCCGCGCTAGCCTTGCACCCTATGATCGACGTCGAACGGTTCCGGATCCTCCTCAGCCAGGAGCGCGAGCGGAAGCTTGCCCTGTTGCCCGCCCTGCGCAGGGACATCACGTCGGTGAATGCCGCCCGGCAGGATTCCAACGTCGACGACGAACACGATCCGGAGGGGGCGACGATCGCTTTCGAACTCTCCCAGGCCTCCGCGCTGCTGGAACAAAGCAGGGCCGGGCTCGCACAGATTGAAGCTGCGCTGGTCCGGATCGACGCAGGTAGCTACGGCATCTGCGAGGTGTGCGGCGGCCCGATTGCCGAGGGCCGGCTTGAGGCCAGGCCGTGGACGCCCTACTGCATCCGGCACAGCGCCGGCCCGGCATAACAGCGAAGGCGTAACAGTCCCCCCATGAGCATTGAGTCAACTGCCCTCGCCACCGACGACCTGGCCGGAACGTGGTGGCACCGCATTGTGGACGGGTTCAGCCACGCGCCCGCACCGGTGGTGACCGGAACCGAACTCCTGCTGGTGGTCGCCGTCGCCGTCGCACTCTCCCTGCCGCGCGCCAGCTGGCGGTACTTTGGGCTGCTCGCCACCGTGACGCACGAGCTGGGCCATGCCTTCGCCGCACTCATGACCGGCCAGCGGCTTGGCGGCATCAGGCTGAGCCTGGACCATTCCGGCACGACCACGAGCTACAGCCGCCGGCCCTTGGCCGCCGCCTGGTCGACATTCTGGGGCTATCCGGTCCCCGCCGTCGTCGGCGCCGCGATGGTTTGGTCAGGCTTCAACGGCTGGGGGCCGGCGGCGATGTCGGTCGGCACCCTCGTGTTGCTGCTTTCCTTCCTCTTCCTGCGCAACGGCGTCGGTGTACTGATCACGGCCGCGGCGGTCCTCGCCGCAGTGCTGCTGGTCCTCGTTGTCCCCGCGGTGTTTATTGGCCACGTGATGATCGGCCTGGGGCTGGCACTGCTGGTGGCTGCCGTCCGGGACCTGGGCAAGCTGGTGGCGGTGCATTCGCGGCACCGGAACCGGCTGTCGACGTCGGACGCGTACCTGCTTGCCCGCTCCACGCCCTTGCCGGCGTTTGTCTGGATCGGGCTGTTCGGCGTCGTGGTGGCGGCGGCCTGGTGGGTGGCATGGCAGCCGATGGCGCCGGTCGTCGCCGGCCAGTTCGGCCTCGTGGCCCAGGCTGCCCGGCTGGGCTGATCTGCTGGGCTGATCTGCTGGGCTGCCCGGCTGGGCTGACCGGGGCCGGTGCGGCTGGTCAGGTGCGTCCGGCTGGCCTGCTGCGCATAGGCTGGGAGCATGAGTGAGACAACCACGAAATCGGACCAGGCCTTCAGCACGCGGGGCGCCTATGTCACCGGCGGTGCGGAGTTCAACCGGGACACCAACTACATCGAGGACCGGGTCACCCGCGACGGCGCGCCCGGGGCCAACGGGGAGCCCGGCTGGCCCGTCGAACCCGGCCGTTACCGGCTGGTCGCGGCGCGCGCCTGCCCGTGGGCGAACCGGACCGTGATCGTGCGGCGCCTCCTCGGCCTCGAAGACGTGATCTCTCTCGGCCAGCCAGGCCCCACCCACGATGCACGCTCCTGGACCTTCGATCTGGATCCCGGCGGCAAGGACCCGGTCCTGGGCATTGAGCGGATCCAGGAGGCCTACTTCCGCCGTTTCCCGGACTATCCCCGCGGCATCACGGTCCCGGCGATCGTCGATGTGCCCAGCGGCGCAGTGGTCACCAACAACTTCCCGCAGATCACCCTGGACTTCTCCACCGAGTGGACGGAATTCCACCGCGACGGCGCCCCGGATCTTTACCCCGAAGCCCTCCGGGAGGAGATCGACGCCGTCAACAAGCGGGTCTTCACCGAGGTCAACAACGGCGTCTACCGCTGCGGTTTTGCCGGCTCCCAGGACGCCTACGACGCGGCCTACGACCGGCTTTGGACGGCGCTGGACTGGCTGGAAGAACGGCTCACCGGGCAGCGGTACCTGGTGGGCGACACGATCACCGAGGCGGACGTCCGGCTGTTCACCACGCTGGCACGCTTCGACGCCGTCTACCACGGGCACTTCAAGTGCAATCGCCAGAAGCTCAGCGAAATGCCGGCGCTGTGGGCCTACGCCCGGGACCTGTTCCAGACCCCCGGCTTCGGTGATACGACCGACTTCGTGCAGATCAAGCAGCACTATTACATCGTCCACGAGGACATCAACCCCACCGGGATCGTCCCGAAGGGTCCGGAACTGGGCAACTGGCTCTCGGAGCACGGCCGCGAGGCCCTCGGCGGCCGCCCCTTCGGCAACGGCACGCCGCCGGGTCCCGTCCGGGCCGGCGAAGAGGTTACCGCCGGACACGGCGCGGGCTAGGCACCGGCCGCGGCGGGCGGTGCAGACGGCGGCGCTAGGGTGGGGCAATGGAACTTTCCACCCAGCCACACTCCGGACCGGCGGCCGGACCCCAGCTGTCCGTCGGGACCGCCGCCCCGGCGTTTGCGACCGTCCGTGAACTCTTCGACACATTCCTGGCAGAGGATCCTGAGTACAGTGCCCAGTTAGCGGTGTACCGCGGCGGCGTCAAGGTACTGGAGCTCAGCGGCGGTCCCGGGCTGGGCCCGGGCGACATCACAGGTACCTACTCGTGTTCCAAGGGGGCGGCAGCCTTCGTCATCGCCCTGCTGGTACAGGACGGGCTGCTGGACCTGGACGCGGCCGTGGCGTCCTACTGGCCCGAGTTCGCCGCGCACGGCAAGGACCGGCTCACCGTCCGCCAGGCACTCTCGCACCAGGCGGGCCTGCCGGGCATCGCCGGCGGCTTCGCGCTCGAGGAGTTCCCCACGCCGGAAGCCGCCCGCCGTCTGGCCGCCGCCGCCCCGCTGTGGCGCCCGGGACGCACCTTCGGCTATCACGCGCTGACCATCGGCATCCTGATGGAGGAACTGTGCAGGAGGGTCGCCGGAGCCCCGTTGCAGGAACTCTTTGACGAGCGCCTCCGCCGTCCCTTCGACATCGATTTCTTCCTGGGCCTGCCCGCCGAGGAGGAGGAGCGCTTCCGCGAGGTGTTGTACACCGAGGACCCCGATGGCTGGCTGGACCCGCTCAGCCTGGCGGGACTGAACAGCAACGCGCCGGTCAGCGGCATCATGGAGTTGCCCAACCACCGCGTCATCCGCGCAGGCGGCATGAGCAGCGCCGGAGGGATAGGCTCCGCGGAAGGACTCGCCCGGCTCTACGCCGCAGCCACCACCGGAGTCGACGGCGGTCCGGGCTTCCTGGCGCCCCGGACCATCGGACTGATGGCGGAGGAGCAGGTGTGGGGCCTTGACCGTTCCTCCGGACAGGACAACGCCTTCGGCGTGGTCTTCATGAAGCCGCACCCGGGGCGGGACTTCGGCAGCCACCTCGCTTTCGGCCACGAGGGCGCCAACGCGGCCCTGGGCTTCGCCGATCCCGGCTACGGAATCGGCTTCGGCTACGTGCCCAGGCGCAGCGAGGAAGGACGCACCAACGGAAGGGCCCAACGACTCTCGGCCGCGGTGCGGAAGGCCTGCGCGTCGACCCCGCTGGCATCCCCGTAAGGGTTCGTCCAGTTGTAGCAGCAACGCCGCGGCCCTAGGGTGAGCCGGGATGGCAAATGCAAAAGAACACGACGACGGCGGCACCCACCCCTCCTGGGCCCGCAGGCTCGCGCGCACCGTGGCCGGGAGCGTCTCTGCCGCCCTGCTGTGGCCCCGGCTGCAACTGGCCACCAAGGCGGCCATCGCGGCGGGCGTCGCGTTCTTCATCGCCCCGTTCATGCCCGGATCCGCGGCTGACTACCCGTACTACGCGCCCCTGGGCGCCCTGGTCGCGATGTACGAAAACGTCTCCGGCTCCATGCGCCAGGGAGTCCAGACGCTGGTGGGCCTGGCCCTCGGCATCGGGCTCGCCTTTGCGCTGTTCAGCTTGGGAAACCCGACGCCGCTGTCGGTCGCGATCATGATGGGACTCGGCGTCATCCTCGCCGGCCTGCCGAAGATCGGTTCCGGCAGCGACTGGATCCCGACGGCGGCGCTGCTGGTGCTGCTGGTCGGCGGCCACAACCCGGACAAGTTCTCGTTCGGCTATCTCTTCCAAATGGGCGTCGGCGTCAGCGTCGGCATCGTGGTGAACCTGCTCGTCTTCCCGCCGCTGCACTTCAAAGCCGCCGCCCTCAGCCTGGCCGAGCTGCGGCTGGCCCTGGCCCAACAGCTCTGGGATATGGGCAAGGCGCTCCGCGAGAACTGGCCGCCGGAACACGAGGACTGGTCCCGCCGCTCAGAGGCGCTCGCGGGGCGCGCCCGCTCCGTGCGCGTTGCCGTGCAGAAAGCCGACGCAAGCCGGCAAGCCAATCCCCGCCGCCGGCTGCACCCGCGGGACGTCGAGGAGGACTACCGCAACCTGCGTGACCTGGAGCGGCTGACCTTCCATATCCAGGACGTGACCCAGGTACTCTCGGATGTCATCTGGGCCAAGGACACCCCCTTCGTGATTCCGGACGGGTATGCCGAGCCGCTCGCCGAAGCCATGACCATGGCGGGCGACGTGCTCCGGGCTGCGGAGGAGGAGGAACCGCAGCGGCAGGCCGAACTCGTCGAGGAGGCTGACGCGGCGGTCAAGGCCTTCACCGCGCGAGTCGCCGCCGACGACCAGTCCGCCGGCGCCCCGAGCGCCGTCGAGTCAATCCTGCTGAGCCTGCACCGGATGCTGCGGGTAGTGAAGTCGGGTAACGCTGATTTCGCGAAGTCCAGCGACGGACACCGGGAACCGGACGCCTCCTCCGCCGGCACCAGCTAGCCGAACGGCACAGCCGCGCTCCCCGCCAGAACGACGACGGCGGCCGCCCCCGAAATAGTCGGAGACGGCCGCCGTCGTTGTTCGGTGGCGCGCTATTTCAGCGACGCCACCGACCCGCTGAAGTGCTTGCGTCCCGAATGCGGGCTCCAGGCGACGTAGTCGGAGCGCAACCACGCGCCGTCGTCGCCCTGCACCGTGCTGATGTCCAGCGCGACCCGGGCCGGCAGGAACACCGGCGCCTCGAACGCCACGTCCCAGCTGAAGGCGTCGCCCTTGGCCGCGCCGACGTCGGCCAGCGCCCTGGAGGCAAGGTACATGCCGTGGGCGATGGAACGCCGCATGCCGAGGGCCTTGGCGCTGAGCACGCTGAGGTGGATCGGGTTGAAGTCACCGGAAACGGAGGCGTACGCCCGCCCGGTGTCCACGCCGAGCTGCCAGAGCGCCGTCGGGTTCGGGGCCCTGAAGCCATCGGGCGCGGCGGCCGCGGACGGCTTGTCGATGCCCGGGAGGAACACGCCCTTCGCGAGGTAGGTGGACACGCCGCGCCAACGGACGAAGTCCTCTCCGGCCCCGCGCACTTCAGCCACAAGGTCCAGCTGGGTGCCGGCCCGGTGGCCGCGCAGGTTTTCCGCCCAGGCCCGGATGTCCAGGGCTTCGGAGAACAGCACCGGACCGCTCTGGACCACCTTGTTGGTGAGGTGGATCATCCCCAACAACGGCAACGGAAAGTCGTCCCGGTTCATCACGGACATGGACAGCGGGAACGCCAGGGCATGGATGAACCCGGCCGGCAGCACGTCGCTGGCGGTCTCCCCGATCAGGTGCTGGTAGGCCGTCAGGTTGGCGACCCCGGCCGTCACGCCGCGCACCTCATGGCTGCAGCCGGGCAGTTCCGTGCCCGCGTGCGTTCCCAGCACCCGCCGGCGCGCAGCGGTGGCGGCAGCGTTGACGTACAGCTTGGACAGCGACGGCATCTCGCCCAGGAGGACGGGCTGAGTACCACTCATGCGCCCACCAGGTTCTGCCCGCAGACACGCAGCACTTCGCCGGAAATGCCGCCTGCGGCGTCGCTGGCGAGGAAGGCGATCGCCTCCGCCACGTCCCCTGGCTGGCCGCCCTGCTGCAGCGAATTGAGCCGGCGGGCCACCTCGCGGGTGGCGAACGGGATCCGGGCCGTCATTTCGGTTTCGATGAAACCGGGAGCGACGGCGTTGATGGAGCCGCCGTGTGCTGCGAGCAGCGGCGCCGTGGCACGGACCATGCCCATCACGCCGCCCTTGGACGCTGCGTAGTTGGTCTGACCGCGGTTGCCGGCGATGCCGCTGGTGGAGGCGACGGAGACGATCCGCGGCGAGTTCCGGAAGTGCTCGGAGGCCAGCAGCGCCTCGTTGATCCTCAGCTGCGCGGCGATGTTCACGGCAATCACCGAGCTCCAGCGGCCCTGATCCATGTTGGCGAGCAGCTTGTCCCGGGTGATGCCGGCGTTGTGGATCAGGATGTCCAGGCCGCCGTGGCGCTCCACGGCGTGGTCGATGATGCGCTGCCCCGCGTCTTCCCGGCTGATGTCAAGCTGCAGGGCGGTACCGTGCACCTCGTTGGCGACCCTCGCCAGGTGGTCCCCAGCGGCCGGGATGTCGACGACGACGACCGTGGCGCCGTCGCGGTACAGCGTGCGGGCGATGGCCGCGCCGATCCCGCGGGCGGCTCCGGTCACGACCGCGACCTTCCCTGCCAGCGGCTTCTCGGCGTCGGCAGGCAACTGGCCGGCCTCGGAGGAGACCGTCAGGAACTGGCCGTCCACGAAAGCGGAGCGGCCGGAGAGGAAGAACCGGAGGGCCCCGAGGGCGCTGGGGCTCGTGATCCGTGCGCCGTCGGCGAGCAGGATGCCGTTGCCGGTGGCGCCGGCGCGCAGTTCCTTCGCGAGCGAGCGCAGCAGGCCGTCCACGCCCTGCCGGGCCGCCGCCGTGGCCGGGTCCGAGGTCCCGGCGGCGGCGCGGGAAACGGTCACCACGCGCGCGTTCGCGGCGAGGTCCCGGAGCGAGGCCGCGGCGCTGAGCACGGGCTTTTCAAGGTCCTCGGGCCGCGCGGCCTCGTCCAGCACCAGGATGATCGCGCCGAGTTTTTCGCGCGGCACGGCGTGGCGGCGGACGTCCAGGTTCCAGGACAACAGCGTAGCGGCGAGTTCATCCGCCCCGCTGCCGGCTCCCTGGACCAGGACGGGTCCCTGCACCAGCGGCTGGCCCGGCCGGTGGCGGCGGAGCACCACGGGCTGCGGCAGCCCGAGCTTCTTGGCAATGTCCTTGCCCAGGCCCCGGCTCACGAATTGGGTGTATTTGTCAGTCATCCGGTCCCCCTAGTGTGCTTCGAGAATAGCGACGACGCCCTGGCCGCCGGCGGCGCAGATGGAGATGAGCCCGCGCGCCGGGCGGCCGTCGACCTGTCCCTTGTCATGCAGCATCTTCGCCAGCGAGGCGACGATGCGGCCGCCGGTCGCGGCGAACGGGTGCCCGGCGGCGAGCGAGGAACCGTTGACGTTGAGCTTGGCGCGGTCGACGCTGCCCAGGGCGCCGTCGAGGCCGAGCCGGGTGCGGCAGAATTCCTCGTCCTCCCATGCGGCGAGGGTGCTCAGCACAGTGCCGGCGAAGGCCTCGTGGATTTCGAAGAAGTCGATGTCCTCGAAGCCCAGGCCGTGGCGGGCCAGCAGCCGCGGGACAGCGAACGCGGGAGCCATCAGCAGGCCGTCCTTGCCGTGGACGAAGTCGACGGCGGCCGCCTCGCCGTCGAGTACCGTGGCCAGCTTGGGCAGGTCGTGCGCGTCGGCCCATTCCTCCGAGGCGAGCAGCACGGTGGAGGCGCCGTCGGTGAGCGGGGTGGAGTTGCCGGCTGTCATCGTTGCTTCGGCTCCCAGGTTCTTGCCGAAGACCGGCTTGAGACCCGCGAGCTTTTCGAGCGTGGTGTCGGGCCGCAGGTTGGAGTCCTTGCTGAGCCCGCGGTACGGGGTCAGGAGTTCATCGAAGAAGCCGGCGTCGTAAGCGGCGGCCAGGTTGCGGTGGCTGTTGTACGCCAGCTCGTCCTGGGCTTCGCGGGTGATCTTCCACTGCGCCGTGGTGAGCGCCTGGTGCTCGCCCATGGACAGCCCGGTCCGGGGCTCCCCGGTGTTCGGGGCATCCGGGGTCAGGTCCTTCGGCCGGAGCCGGCTCAGCACCTGCAGCCGCTGCGGCAGGGTCTTGGCGCGGTTCAGGTCGAGCAGGATTTCACGCAGGCCCTCGCTCACGGCGATGGGCGCGTCAGAGGCGGAGTCGACGCCGCCGGCGATGGCGGAGTCGATCTGGCCCAGCTTGATCTTATTGGCGAGACCCAGGACGGTTTCGAGGCCGGTTGCGCAGGCCTGCTGCAGGTCGTACGCGGGGGTTTCGGCGGAGAGCGCGGAACCGAGTACCGCTTCGCGGGTGAGGTTGAAGTCGCGGGAGTGCTTGAGCACGGCGCCGGCGGCAACCTCGCCGATCCGCTCGTCCTGCAGGCCGAAACGTGCGATCAGTCCGTCCAGCGCGGCGGTCAGCATGTCCTGGTTGGAGGACTTGGTGTAGGCGCCGCCGGTGCGGGCGAACGGGATGCGGTTGCCGCCGACCACAACGGCTTTGCGGAGTTGCGGCGCTGCGGCTGATCCTGCGCCCGGCGTGGTGTCCTTCGGTCCGGTCGCGGATGTTCCGTTTTCAGGCATGTGCTCTCTCCTTTGATCAAAGCGGATTACTGATACCCAGCGTACCTGATACGCTGGGTATCGTGAACATCCTGCAGGCGGAACCCCCCGGACCGGTCAGTGCCGGCATCAGTGCTGCGCGCAGCAACCCCGGCGACGCCTCGGGGAGCCCAGTCGATGGCCGGGCCTCCCGCTGGCAATCCCACCGTGAGGAACGGCGCCGGGAGCTGATCAAGTCCGCACGGAAGGCGGTCCACGCCCTGGGCAGCGAAGCCTCGATGGAGGACATCGCTGCAGCGGCCGGAACGTCCAAATCCGTCTTCTACCGCTACTTCGGAGACAAGGCCGGCCTCCAGCAGGCCGTGGGCGAAGTGGTCCTGAGCCAGATGCAGCGGCGCATCCAGGAGGCCGCGCAGAGCGCCCAGACCCCGCGCGAAGGGCTCTACGCCATGGTGTCCGCCTACCTGCAGATGGCCGAGACCAGCCCGAACGTCTACACCTTCGTCACCCGCTACGCGCCCGGCGAGGCGGAGAGCCACAACGCTTCGATCGCCGCGGCCGGGGCGCTCGGCCATTTCTTCGCGTCGATCAGCGAGATGATCGCGTTGCCCATGCGGAGCCAACTGCGTGCTGTCGCCGGTAAGGAAGCCGTGATCGGCTACTGGCCCAACGCCGCGATCGGGCTGGTCCGGAACGCCGGGGAGCAGTGGCTCGCCAGCCCGGACTCCCCCGCCAAGCCCGGCCAGGAAGCGATGGCCCGCCAGATCACCGACTGGCTCTGCTTCGGCATCGCACCCGAACTCCAAGATCCGCCGGCCCCGTAGCCGCGTACCAGCTCCAACACGACCAATTGCCAGAGCACCAAAGACCAGAACCACCAACGACCAGAACCGCAATGTCAGTGCCAACGAAGGAATCGACATGACTGAACTAGCCGACCGCCCCGCGGGCCACCCCACCTCCCCGGCCCCCGCGCCCCGGACCTCGCCCGCCGCAGCTTCCGCTGCCGGTGCCCCCGCCGTCGACGTCGCCGCCCTCGGCGAACAGCTGCTGGGCAAGTGGGCCGCGGTCCGCCGGCAGGCCCGGGACCTGGCCGGCCGCCCGGAACTGCACAAGACCGAGGGGCTCACCCACACCGAACACCGCAAGCGGGCCTTCGGCCAGCTCAAGATCCTGGTGGAGAACGGCGCCGTGCACCGGGCCTTCCCTGCGGAGGTAGGCGGTGCGGACGAACACGGCGGCAATGTCGCCGGCTTCCAGGAACTCGTCATTGCCGACCCCTCGCTGCAGATCAAGGCCGGCGTGCAGTGGGGCCTCTTCGGCTCCGCGGTGAACCACCTCGGCACCGAGGAACACCACCAGAAGTGGCTGCCGGGCATCATGAGCCTGGACATCCCCGGCTGCTTCGCCATGACCGAGACCGGCCACGGCTCGGACGTCGCCAGTATCGCCACCACCGCCACCTACGACGCCGCCACCGGCGAGTTCGTGGTGCACACGCCCTTCCGCGCGGCCTGGAAGGACTACATCGGCAACGCCGCCATCGACGGCCTGGCCGCCGTCGTCTTCGCGCAGCTGATCACCAACGGCGTCAACCACGGCGTGCACGCGTTCTACATGGACCTACGTGACCCGGAGACCAAGGAGTTCCTGCCCGGCATCGGTGGAGAGGACGACGGCGTCAAGGGCGGCCTGAACGGCATCGACAACGGCCGGCTGCACTTCACCCAGGTCAGGATCCCCCGGACGAACCTGCTCAACCGCTACGGGAACGTCGACGCCGACGGCACCTACACCTCGCCGATCGCCAGCCCGGGCCGCCGCTTCTTCACGATGCTCGGCACCCTGGTCCAGGGCCGCGTGTCCCTCGACGGCGCCGCCGTGACCGCGTCCAAGCTGGCCCTCAAGACCGCCATCCAGTACGCCTCCGAACGGCGCCAGTTCAACGCCTCCTCCGCCACAGACGAGGAGGTCCTGCTGGACTACCAGCGGCACCAGCGACGGCTGTTCACCCGGCTCGCCACCACCTATGCCGCCAGCTTCGCCAGCGAACAGCTGCTGCAGAAGTTCGACGACGTGTTCTCCGGCCGGAACGACACCGACGAGGACCGCCAGGACCTCGAGACCCTGGCCGCCGCGCTCAAGCCGCTCAGCACCTGGCACGCCCTCGACACCCTGCAGGAGTGCCGCGAAGCCTGCGGCGGCGCCGGCTTCCTGATCGAGAACCGGTTCGCTTCGCTGCGCGCCGACCTCGATGTCTACGCCACCTTCGAGGGCGACAACACCGTGCTGCTGCAGCTGGTCGCGAAGCGCCTGCTGGCGGACTACGCCAAGGAATTCCGTAACGTGGACTTCGGCGTGCTGGCGCGCTACGTCGTCGGGCAGGCCACCGGCGCCGCCATCCACCGGACCGGCCTGCGCGGCGTCGCCCAGTTCATGGCGGACTCCGGCTCGGTGCAGAAGGCCGCCAGTGCGATCAAGGACGAGGCAGGCCAGCGGGCCCTGTTGACCGAGCGCGTCCAGGCCATGGTGGCCGAGGTTGGATCGGCGCTCAAGGGCGCGAACAAGCTGCCGCAGCAGCAGGCCGCCGCGCTGTTCAACAGCCACCAGAACGAGCTCATCGAGGCGGCCCAGGCGCACGCCGAACTGCTGCAGTGGGAGGCCTTCACCGAGGCGCTGGGCAAGGTCGCCGACCCCGGCACGAAGGCGGTCCTGACCTGGCTGCGCGACCTCTTCGGACTGTCCCTGATCGAGAAGAACCTGTCCTGGTATCTGATGAACGGCCGTCTCTCGATGCAGCGCGCCCGCACCGTGGGCGAGTACATCAACCGGCTGCTCGTGAAGATCCGCCCGCATGCCCTGGACCTGGTGGACGCTTTCGGTTTCGGCCCGGAGCACCTCCGCGCAGCTATCGCCACCGGGGCGGAGAAGACCCGCCAGGACGAGGCCCGGGAGTTCTTCCGCCAGCAGCGTGCCAGCGGCCACGCCCGGGTTGACGAGAAGATCCTGCTGGCCCGCACGGCGCGCGAGGCGAAGGCCAAATCCGGGAAGGCCGCTTCCGGCAAGGCGCGGCGCGGCTAAGCAACAGCGCCGCTAAGAAAGCAACCGAGCTCAAAAACAGCACGGCACGACGACGGCGCCGCCCCCTTATCCGGGGCGGCGCCGTCGTCGTGCTGCGTCGCTACTGCGGAAGAACCGAGCGGTAGACCTCGAGGGTGGTTTCGGTGATGGATTCCCAGGAGAAGTGCTCCTCGGCCCGGCGGCGGCCGGCCTGGCCCATCGCGCGGGCGCGCGCCGGGTCGGAGACCACCTCGGTCAGGGCCGCGGCAAACTCCGTAACGAACTTCTCCGGATCGAGCGGAGTGCCGGTGCCGTCGGTGACCTGCTCAAGCTGCACCAAGAGGCCCGTCTCGCCGTGCTGCACAACTTCCGGGATGCCGCCCGTGGCGCTGGCCACCACCGCGGCGCCGCAGGCCATCGCCTCCAGGTTCACGATCCCGAGCGGTTCGTAGATGGACGGGCAGGCGAACGCGGTGGCGTGGCTGAGGACCTGGATCAGCTCGCGGCGCGGAAGCATCCGCTCCACGAGGATCACGCCGCTGCGCTGGCCCTGCAGTTCCTCGATCAGGCGGGCAGTCTCCGCGGCGAGTTCCGGCGTGTCCGCGGCGCCGAGGCACAGCACCAGCTGGACGTCGGCGGGAAGCTTCGCAGCAGCCCGGAGCAGGTACGGGACGCCCTTCTGGCGGGTGTTGCGCCCCACAAAGACGACGCTCGGCCGCTCAGGGTCGATGCCCAGGGCGCGGACCACGTCCTCGTCTTCGTCGCGGTTCCAGAGGCTGACGTCGATGCCGTTGTGGACCACTCGGACCTTCGCGGGGTCCACCTCCGGGTAGCTGCGCAGAATGTCCTGGCGCATCCCTTCGGACACGGCGATGATCGCCGCGGCGGACTCGTAGGCGGTCTTCTCCACCCAGGAGGACAGGGCATAGCCGCCGCCGAGCTGTTCGGCTTTCCAGGGCCGCAGCGGTTCCAGGCTGTGGGCGCTGAGCACGTGCGGGATGCCGTGCAGCAGCGAGGCGATGTGCCCGGCCATGTTGGCGTACCAGGTGTGCGAATGCACGAGGTCCGCGCCGGCGATGTCCGGGACGATCCTCAGGTCCACGCCGAGGGTCTGCACCGCGGCGTTGGCGCCGGCCAGGTCCTCCGGCACGGCATAGGACGTTACGGTGGCCCCGTGGTAGTCCGGAGTGCGCGGGGCACCGAAGGCCCGCACCTGCAGATCCACCCTCTGGGCCAGCACACGGCTGAGTTCGGCCACGTGGACGCCGGCGCCCCCATAGATTTCGGGCGGGAATTCCTTGGTCACAATGTCTATTCGCACAAACCCCAAGGTAGTCCTTCCGGCTGATCTGTTCTAGTGTGAAGAGGTCCGGGCACACCGGACGGTTTTTGGGGAGCAACGAAGGCGTTCAGGAGCGATCACATGCCGCAGCAAAAGAAAGTCTTGGCCATTGTCCTCGCAGGTGGCGAGGGAAATAGGCTGATGCCGTTGACGGCCGACCGGGCCAAGCCGGCCGTTCCCTTCGCCGGAAGTTACCGGCTCATTGATTTCGCCCTTTCCAACCTGGTGAATTCCCGGTATTTGCAGATTGTCGTCCTGACGCAATACAAATCCCACAGCCTTGACCGGCATATTTCCGAAACGTGGCGCATGTCCACCCAGCTCGGCAACTACATCGCCTCCGTACCCGCCCAGCAGCGCGTCGGCAAGAGCTGGTTCCTGGGCAGCGCCAACGCCATCTACCAGTCCCTCAACCTGATCCACGACGCCAACCCCGACATCGTCGTCGTGGTCGGCGCGGACCACGTGTACCGCATGGATTTCGCGCAGATGGTCGAGCAGCACGTCGCCAGCGGCGCGAAGGCGACGGTGGCGGCCGTACGGCAGCCGCTGCACATGGCCGACCAGTTCGGCGTGATCGAGGTTGACCAGCAGAACCCGGAGAAGATCGCGGCCTTCGTGGAGAAGCCGTCCTCCACGCCCGGGCTCGCCGCGGACCCCACGCAGTTCCTGGCATCCATGGGCAACTACGTTTTCAACGCCGACGCCCTCGTCGAGGCGCTGCACGTCGACGCCGAGCGGCTCGACACCAAGCACGACATGGGCGGGGACATCATTCCCTACTTCGTCGACCAGGGCGAGGCCGGGGTGTATGACTTCACCCTCAATGACATCCCCGGCTCCACCGAGCGTGACCGCACCTACTGGCGCGACGTCGGCACCATCGATTCGTTCTACGACGCCCACATGGACCTGATCTCCCCCGTGCCGGTGTTCAACTTGTACAACTCGGAATGGCCGATTTACACGCGCCAGAGCATCTCGCCGCCGGCCAAGTTCGTCCGCGGCGAGGGCGGCACCGTGGGCACGGCGTTGGACTCGATCGTGGCCAGCGGCGTCGTTATCTCCGGCGGCATCGTGGAAGGCTCGGTGCTCTCCAACGACGTCTACGTCGGCACGGCCAGCCGGGTCCTTGACTCGGTGCTGATGGACAAGGTCCAGGTCGGGGCGGGCGCAGTGGTCAAGCGTGCCATCGTCGATAAGAACGTCCGGATCCCGGCCGGTGCCGCGATCGGCCTGGATCCCGAACTAGACCGGGCGCGCGGGTTCAAGGTCACCGACTCCGGCATCACGGTCCTGTCCAAGGGCCAGGAAGTTCCCGAGCCCGGCGACGCCGAACGTTCCCTCTCCGCGGCCAACCTGTACCTCGTGCCGGATGCCGTGAAGACCGCCACCGAGAACTGGCCGGCCGGCCGCGAGTCCGTGGAAAAGGTCGGCGAGGTGCACGCCGCCGCCGTCGGCGTCGAGCCTCCCGGGAAGTCCTCCACCAAGGCGTACTAAGCCGCGGGCCTGAGCCGGGCCGCCGGTTGGCGGCCCGGGTTCCGGGCCGGCAATCTGCGGCGTCGGGTCGGGGCCGTTGCAGGCTGTAAAATTAGCCCAATGAGCTCTCCCGATCTGCCCCCCGTGCCGGCCAGCGATTCACCGGCCCCGGCTGAGTTGACCCCCGCGGAAATCGCCGCCTGCCTCAAGGTGCTGAACAGCATCCACGTTTACGACGAGGAACACCCGGACTACGTTTCGATCCGCCGCGCGACCGGGAAGATGTTCAAAGCGGTCAAGCGGCACCGCCGGAGCACGAAGCGGGACCTCATCGCCGAGGCGGACCGTGCCGTCATCGCCCAGACCGCGACCGCCGCACCGGACCGGATCGATGACGAGACCCGCGGCAACAAGCTGGCGACCTCGGCCACCGGCGAGGTTGCGGGCCACCTGATCAGGTCCCGGCCCTGCTACATCTGCAAGCAGCACTACACGCAGGTGGATGCGTTCTACCACCAGCTCTGTCCCGAGTGCGCCCTCTTCAGCCACAGCAAGCGCGATGCCCGGACGGACCTGAGCGGCCGGCGTGCGCTGCTGACCGGAGGACGGGCCAAGATCGGCATGTACATTGCCCTCCGGCTGCTCCGCGACGGCGCCCACACCACCATCACCACGCGCTTCCCGAAGGACGCCGCCCGGCGCTTCGCCGCTATGGAGGACAGCGCCGACTGGCTGCACCGGTTGCGGATCGTCGGCATCGACCTGCGTGACCCCTCGCAGGTGATGGCCCTGACGGACTCCCTCGACGCCGCGGGCCCGCTGGACATCATCATCAACAACGCCGCCCAGACGGTCCGGCGCTCGGGCAACGCATACAAGCCGCTGGTCGACGCCGAGGACGAAGCCCTGCCCGCGGAGCTGCAGGCAGCCAACGGCGGCCCCGAGCTGGTCACCTTCGGCCACGCCCACGACAAGCACCCGCTGGCCCTGGCCAGCTCGGTCCTGGACCATCCCGTGCTGGCCGGCGACGCCATCACCTCGCTGGCGCTGTCCACCGGCTCCGCCTCGCTCGAGCGGATCGCCTCCGGCACCGCGATCGACGCCGGCGGCCTGGTTCCGGACCTCGCCAGCATCAACAGCTGGACCCAGGTGGTGGACGAGGTGGATCCGCTGGAGATGCTTGAAGTGCAGCTCTGCAACGTCACCGCGCCGTTCCTGCTGGTAAGCCGGCTGCGCGGGGCAATGAGGCGCTCCACCGCACGGCGCAAGTACATCGTGAACGTCAGCGCCATGGAGGGCCAGTTCTCACGCGCCTACAAGGGACCCGGGCACCCGCACACCAACATGGCCAAGGCCGCGTTGAACATGATGACGCGGACCAGCGCCAAGGAAATGCTCGACTCCGACGGAATCCTGATGACCGCCGTCGATACCGGCTGGATCACCGACGAGCGGCCGCACTACACGAAGGTCCGGCTGATGGAGGAAGGCTTCCATGCGCCGCTGGACCTCGTCGACGGCGCCGCGCGGGTCTACGACCCGATCGTCATGGGCGAGTCCGGCGAGGACCAGTACGGCGTTTTCCTGAAGGACTACAAGCCCAGCCCCTGGTAGGACCGGGGCCGCCGGGTCCGGTGTGCCGTGGACAAGCGGGCCGTAGTCAAGCGGGCCGTCCGTCCCGGCGCCACGGGCCTTATGGCCCTGATGGGCTGCCCGGCCTGTCCGTAACGTGGAGCTGTGAATACGACGACGCCTCCGCCCAATTTCCAGCTGTCCATCGACCAGTGCTGGGTGCTGCTCGACAGCGAAGTTGTCGGGCGGATTGCCCTGATCGTCGACGGCCACCCGGAGGTATTTCCGGTGAACTTCGTCCTGCAGCGCCGCTCGATCGTGTTCCGCACGGCCGGTGGCACCAAGTTGTGGGGCGCCATCACGGCCAAACCGGTTGCCTTTGAGATCGACGGCTACGACTCGCACGAGCAGACAGCCTGGAGCGTCGTCGCCCGCGGCGAAGCCGAACTGATCGAAGACCAGGCGGACAAGGACGCGGTGGACGATTTGCTCCTGGAGCCCTGGCAGCCCGGTGAAAAGAACTACTATGTGCGGCTGGCGCCCAAGGCCCTCACCGGACGCCGGTTCAAGGTCAACAACCCGGATGTGTGGCACACCCGTCTGGCGGACCCGCGGCGGGCCTCTTTCGGTTAGACCCGGACAGACGCGGCCGCCCCGGGCCCCCTGTCAGCCCCGGCTAACGCTTTTCCGGTGTGTGCACCACCAGTACGGGGCAGTGCGCGTGCGCCACGAGGGCGGAGCTCACCGAGCCGAGCAGCAGGCCGCCGAAGCCGCCGTGCCCGCGCCGGCCCAGCACCAGCAGGTCCGCGCCGCGGCTCTCATCGAGGAGCACTTTGCGCGGGTGCCCCTGCACCAGCCGCTTTTCCACATTGGCGGGGGTGGCTTCGCCGAAGGCCTTCACCACGGTCTCCTGCAGGATTTCACCCGCCCGCACGTCGAAATCGTTGATTCCCATGGCGACGTAACCGTCGTAGACCGGCGGAACGTCCCAGCAGGCCAGTGCCACGATGTTGGCCGACAGCGGGACCGCCAGCCGTTGCGCCTGCCGCAGGGCCTCCACCGAAGCGTCCGATCCGTCGACTCCGACCACGATGGTCCGGATGCCCGTAGCCTCGCTCATGACTGGTCCCTTCGTGGTGCCCCCATGGCACGTAGCTCCAAGGATTCCGGCGTCCGGGTCCGCAGGCTAGGGCCGAAAGTCACGCCGGCGGGCCCAGCCGGCCCGGCGTCGTGGGCCGAACGGCCCTTGTCCGGGGCAACGCGCCGGCCGCAGACTTTCAGTGCGCGGCGAAGAAATATTCCCGCTTCGCGACCATTGGGGGCGACTAAAGCCCACAATGGAAGGTACGACTTCACCGCAATTCAGGGATCAGCAAGCAGGGTCCCGCACAAGTTGGACGGGCGCGCTCCGCCACGGACCTGCAACGCGAGCTGGGGAGCTCCGTGGGACCGGTGGCAGCGACAGCGCCCGGACGGGAGAAACATGATTGCCTGGGCAGATGCCGGTCTCACTGCAACCGAGGGCCACCCGGCCGTGATCCGCGTGTTCATCCTCGACGACCACGAGCTGGTCCGCCGGGGCCTCCAGGAACTCCTGGAGGGCGAGGGTTTCCTGGTGGTCGGCAGTTCGGGATCAGCTGTGGAGGCGACGCGGCGGATTCCGGCGCTGCACCCGGACGTTTGCGTTCTGGATGCCCGGCTGCCCGACGGGACCGGGATCGAGGTCTGCCGCGACGTTCGTTCCGTCGACCCCTCGCTCAACTGCATCATCCTCACAAGCTTCGACGACGAACAGGCCCTTCGCGGCGCCGTCCTCGCCGGAGCCTCAGGCTACGTCCTGAAGGAGATCGGCGGAACCGACCTGATCGGTGCCCTGCGCCGCGCCGCCTCGGGCGAGTCCCTCTTCGAGGACGGCGTGGCCGCCGGGATCGTTGAAAGCCTGGTGGAAACCGAAGAAGTTGATCCCCGGACCGCTTCCCTCACGCCGCAGGAACGCAGGGTGCTGGAGTTGGTCGGCGGCGGGCTCACGAACCGCCAGATCGCGGCAGAGATGTTCCTGGCCGAAAAGACCGTCAAGAACTACGTCTCATCCCTGCTGGCCAAACTGGGCTTCGAGCGCCGTACCCAGGCGGCGGTGTTCATCGCCAGCCCGGCCGGCGCGGGAACGCCCGCCAACGGCACCGAGGCCGATGCCGGCCGGCGACACAGCATCCACTGAGGGCGCCTGCCCGACAGGCCCGCCGGGCCGAAGCCGGGCACGCCGGCTAGAGCGGGACGGACCATTCGACGCTGGTTCCGGCGTCCGGCGCCGTCGTGATGGTGCACTGGCCGTCCAGCATCCGCGCCCGATCCTCCAGATTGGCCAGGCCGTTGCGCTCCTGGCTGTCATTGAAGCCGGAACCGTTGTCCGTGATGACCACCGTGACCTGGCCCTTGATGACGGCTACCGACACCGAGATAGCGTCCGCACCGGAATGCCGGATGGCGTTGCTCAGCCCTTCGGAAACCACAGCCACGACGTTGTCCGCCTTGTCCGGCGTGACGGCGTCCACCGGGCCGGTCAGCGTCAGCCGGGGCGTGAAGGGCATGGACTTGGCGGAGCTTCGGGTCACCCGACGGATCCTTCCGCTGAGCAGTTCCGTTTCGCCGCTGCTGCTCTTGAGCGAGTAAATCGTGTCGCGCAGGCTGCGGATCGCTTCGTCCAGTTCGCCGGTGATATTGCGGATCCGCTCGGTTGCGAGTTCGTCCTTGGTGAACCGCGTCAGGCTCTGCACGCTCAGGCCGGCCGCGAAGAGCCGCTGGATCACGAGATCGTGCAGGTCCCGGGCGATCCGGTCCCGGTCCGTAAACACCAGCAGTTCCTCGCGGAGCCGGTGCACGCGGGCGAGTTCGAGGGCGAGTGCCACGTGCGAGCCGAAAACAGCGCCCATCTCGACGTCGGTACGGGCGTAGCGCAGCGACTCCGGGTTGCGGGCCAGCAGCAGGAGGCCGTGGTGGGCGCCCTGCGTGCTGAGGGCCACCGCGAGCAGCGGACCCAGGCCTCCACCGTCGACCCCGTTAAAAACCCCGCCGGCGTGGTCAAGCATGACCGGCTCGCCGCCGGAGAGCACGTCCTGCAGCTCGGGCGAGTCGAGGCAGAGCGACGTGCCGGAGAAGTCCTTGGCCCGCTCCCCCGCGGCGCCCGCCACGATGAACCCTGGCCCGGACACGGCGGGAGCCACAATCAGCGCCAGCGCCGAATCCGACTCCTGCAGCGCCCGCGCCGCGATCGGGTCGAGGCCGCCCGCGGAGTAGTCCCGGTCGCTGGCGAGCATCAGCCCGGACACATCCATGCACGCTTCCAGCCAGCGGGCACGTCGCCGGGAGTCGTCGTAGAGTTTGGCGTTCTCGATCGCGACGCCCGCTGCGGCGGCCAGCGCCACCGCAAGCGCCTCATCCTCCGCGGTGAAGTCCCCGCCGCCTTCCTTCTCCGTCAGGTAGAGATTGCCGAACACGGTGTCCCGGACCCGGACCGGCACGCCGAGGAAGGACTGCATGGGCGGGTGGTGCTTCGGGAATCCGTAAGCCTCCGGATGTTTGCGCAGGTCCTGCAGCCGTAACGGCCGGGGATCGCTTATCAGTAGGCCCAGCACCCCGTGCCCGGTCGGCAAAGGTCCGATCTGCTGGGCGAGCTCGCCGTCGATTCCAACGGTGATGAAGTGGCTCAGGGCGTGGTCATCGCCGATCACGCCCAGGGCGCCGTAGCGGGCGTGCAGGAGGCGGCAGGAGGACTGCACCACGCGTTCCAGGACGGCGTCCAGGCTGAGATCCTCGGCCACGGCGACGACGGCTTCGAGCAGGCCCGCCATGCGCTCCTGGGACTGGAGCAGCTCTCCGGCGCGGGACACGAAGTCCTTGAGCAGGTCCTCGATCCGGGGGTTGCCGGAATTCACGATCTCCGGGCTGTTATTAGGTGAATGCATCTACATTGGCCCCAATCCTCACGACGTACATCCGCGCCGATGACGTGTTGCCAGAATACCCTGATACCTTCCGATCGGACCCTAAACGCTCGGGGATTATTACGCCGCCGGGCCGTTATGCCCTAGCCCGATTGTCGCCGGCTGACGTAGGCTCGGCGCCATGAGCACCGATCCGAAACCGACCGCAGGCCAGCCCCATGAAGTCGAAAACCTGGACAACCACGAGTGCTGGCGGCTGCTGCGCAGCGTGACCGTGGGCCGGATGGCCGTGTGGGTGGACGACCATCCGGACATCTTCCCGATCAACTACAAGGTGGACCACGGAACCCTCGTTTTCCGCACCGCGGAGGGCACGAAGCTGCAGGCCGCGACCGGCGACACTCCGGTAGCAGTGGAGGCCGACGGCGTCGATGCGGACAGGGGCATCGCCTGGAGCGTGGTGATCAAGGGCCAGGCCGCCGCGGTGAAGAACACGGAGGAGATCCTGGATACGGTGGGCCTGCTGCTCTTCCCGTGGCAGGCCGGCAAGAAGGACCACTTCGTCCGCATCACTCCGGACTCGATCACCGGCAGGCGTTTCAAGATTGTGCCGCCGCTGACGTGGTGGACGCCGCTGGACGACGCCACCCGCTCGGGCTTCGAATAACCCCACAACCGCGGACGGCTGGAAAGCGGCTTAGGCCAGCCGGGTGATTTCCACCGTCACCGACAGGGCGGACCCTCCGCCGCCGGACAGGATGCCCTTGAGCGGCGGTACGTCGCGGTAGTCGCGGCCGCGCGCCACCGTGACATGGAAGTCCCCGGCAGGTTTGTGGTTTGTCGGGTCCCAGCTGCGCCATTCCCCGTCCCACCATTCCAGCCAGGCATGCGACTGCCCGGCGACCGTCTCGCCGAGATCCGCCGTCGAACGCGGGTGCAGGTAACCGGAGACGTACCGGGCCGGGATTCCGCAGCTGCGCAACGCCCCGATCGCCAGGTGGGCGAGGTCCTGGCAGACGCCCTGGCGCTGGGTCCAGGCCTCCTCGGCGTTCGTGGTGACGCCGGTGGAGCCCTTCATGTAGCTCATCTCGCCGCGCATCCATTCGAACACGGCCATGGCGGCCTCATGCGGGTTGCGCCCCTCGACGACGCCGGGGACGATCGCGAGCACCTCGGCGCCGGGGCCGGTCAGCTGCGACTGCGGGATCCAGTCGCTGAACTGGTTGAGCGTTTCGGGCGAGGACAGCACGTCCCAGCCGACGATGTCCGCCTCGGCCGGGATCCGCTCGACGCGGTGGACCTCCACCGTGGTGGTGGAGAGGACCTCGAGGTGGTCGTGCGGCATCTGCATGTCGAAGGCCGTCACGCGGGTGCCCCAGTAGTCGCGGTAGCTGCTGAGCGCCGCCTGCGACGGCGAGACCTTCATGGAGGACTCCAGCACCACCTGCTGCGGGTCCGTCAGCGGCGTCATCCGGGCCTCGTTGTAGGAGAGCGTGACCCGCTTGTTGTACTTGTACGCGGTCTTGTGCGTGATGCTGAGCCGGGTCATGAAACTTCTCCCACCCAGGCCAGTTCGTCTGCCTGATTGAAGTACTTACGGGAAATGGCGTCCGAGGCCTGCGAGACGGCCTTCTGCACGCGCTCCATGTGCTCCGGCAGCTCTGACATCAGGTCGTCGGTGCGGTGGAACTCAAGGAAGGTCCGGGCCTGGCCCACGATCCGTCGGGCGTCATTGATGAAGCCGACGCGCTGCGCCGAGGGGTCCAGCTTGGCGAGGCAATCGTCGGCGTCGCGCAGGGCGTAAACGATGGACCGCGGGAACAGCCGGTCCAGCAGCAGGAACTCGGCCGCGTGCTGATCGCCGAAGGCGGCCCGGCGGGTCCGCAAAAAGGATTCGTACGCGCCGGCGCAGCGGAGCATGTTGACCCAGGACATCCCGGCCGAGAGCACATCCCGGGTCGAGAGCATCCGCGCGGTCATGTCGGCCCGCTCCAGCGAGCGTCCCAGGACCAGGAACAGCCAGCTTTCGTCGTGGCTGACCGTGGTGTCCGCAAGGCCGCTGACCATCGCGGTGCGTTCCAACACCCAGTTGCAGAAGCGGTAGGTGCCCACCACGTCCTTGCGGTGCTGGTTCAGCCCGTAGTAGGTGGTGTTCAGGCTCTCCCAGAGACCGGAGGACACGGTTTCCCGGGCGCGCCGGGCGTTCTCACGCGCGGCCCCCAGGGAACCGGCGATCGAGGTGGCGCTGTGCTTGTCGTAGGCCAAAGCATGCAGCAGCTCGTCCAGGCCGAAGTCCTCGGACTGCGGCCGGGCGCCCATGACGGCGAGGAGTTCCTGCGCGACGCTGCGCTGTTCCTCCATCGGCAGGTGGTTCAGCCGTTCGAGGTGGACGTCCAGGATCCGTGCGGTGCCGTCCGCGCGTTCCACATAGCGGCCGATCCAAAACAGTGACTCGGCAATACGGCTAAGCATTCTCGGCTACCTCCCGCGCGTCGGACATCTGCTGCTGTTGTTGTTCCTTCTGGCTGTCACGCCAGTTGCTCTCCACCGGCCAGACCGAGACCCGCTCGCGGACCGCAATGGCAGGCCGCGGGATGACCTCGACCGGGACCTGCGGGGAGTCCGCCAGCACCCAGGTGTCCTTGGAGCCGCCGCCCTGGCTGGAGTTCACGATCAGGGACCCCTCCTTGAGCGCCACCCGGGTGAGGCCGCCGGGCAGGACCCAGACGTCGTCGCCGTCGTTGACCGCGAAGGGGCGCAGGTCCACGTGCCGCGGGCCGAACTTGTCGCCGCTGAGCGTGGGCACGGTGGAGAGCTGCAGCACCGGCTGCGCGATCCAGCCGCGCGGGTCGGCGATGATGCGCTTGCGCAGGGCCTCGAGCTCGTCCTTGGACGCGTCGGGGCCGATGACCAGGCCCTTGCCGCCAGATCCGTCGACCGGCTTGACCACCAGCTCGTCGAGCCGGTCCAGCACGTGCTCGCGGGCTTCCTTCTCCTCAAGCCGGAAGGTGTCCACGTTGGCGATCACGGGTTCTTCGCTGAGGTAATACCGGATCAGGTCCGGCACGTAGCTGTAGACCAGCTTGTCGTCCGCGACGCCGTTGCCCACCGCGTTGGCGATCGTGACGCCGCCAGCGCGGGCGGCATTGACCAGCCCGGGGCAGCCAAGCATGGAGTCGGAGCGGAACTGCAGCGGGTCCAGGAACTCGTCGTCGATCCGCTTGTAGATCACGTCCACCCGTTGTTCGCCGGCGGTGGTGCGCATGTACACCCGGTTGCCGCGGCAGATCAGGTCCCGGCCCTCGACGAGCTCGACGCCCATCAGGCCGGCCAGCAGGGTGTGCTCGAAGTAGGCGCTGTTGAACACGCCGGGGGTCAGGACCACGACGGTGGGATCGTCGACGCCGGACGGCGCGGTCTTGCGCAGCGCGGAGAGCAGCCGGCGCGGGTATTCCTCCACCGGGCGGATGAGCTGCTGGCCGAACGCTTCCGGCAGGCCCTTGGCCATGGCGCGGCGGTTCTCCAGGACGTAGCTGACTCCGGACGGGACGCGCACGTTGTCTTCCAGGACGCGGAACGTTCCGGCCGCGTCGCGGACGACGTCGATGCCGGAAATGTGCACGCGCACGCCGCCTGCCGGTTCGAAACCGTGGACCTGGCGGTGGAAGTGGGCGCTGGTGGTGACGAGCTGCCGCGGGATGACGCCGTCGGCGACGACCGTCATCTTGTCGTAGACGTCGTTGAGGAAGGCTTCGAGGGCCCGGACGCGCTGGGCCACCCCGCGTTCCAGGACAGACCACTCGTCGGCCGGGATTACCCGGGGCACGATGTCCAGCGGGAACGGCCGCTCCTCCCCCGCGAAGTCGAAGGTGACGCCGCGGTCCAGGAAGGTCCGTGCCATCGAGTCGGCGCGGGCGGTGACGTCGGCCAGCGAGAGCTCCTGCAGCGCCCCGGCCACCTGCCCGTAGGAGCGCCGGGCCTGCTGGTCCGGGGTAAACATCTCGTCGTAGGCGCCGCTGCGGCCGGCGGCCTCGGAGTAATCCTGGAAAAGGTCAGACATGCCCACTAGCCAACCACCTTTTCGTTACGAAATCATTTCGGCGCATCCGGTGGGGCGTGTTGCGGCTCACACCGGCGTCCGGCTTTGGAGCGGTTCCGTGTCGCGCTTCGATGTTTGTCCGCAAATTACGGCAAGGTTGGGTGCGTGCCACTTATCCGACCCGCCTTCCTGCAGCGGCGCCCGGGCCGGCTGCAGCCGTTGCTGCCGGGCCTGCTCGCCTGCGCCGCCGCCGTCGTCACAGCCCTCGCCGTCCACCTGGCGCTGCCCGCACTGCCGGCCATGACGGTGGCGGTGGTGCTGGGACTGCTGGCCGCGAACCTGCCCGGTGTGTCCGGCTGGAGCGCCGGCTCCGGCCGGCCCGGGCTGGACTTCGCCGGGAAGCACCTGATGCGCAGCGGCATCGTGGTGCTGGGGCTCAAGGTCAGCGTGGTGGATGTCCTGGGCCTGGGCTGGCCCGCGCTGCTGCTGATCACCGGGGTGGTGCTGGCGGCCTTCGCCGGCACCTACGGCATCGGCCGGCTCTTCCGGCTCCCGCCGCCGGTGTCGCTGCTGATCGCGACCGGGTTCGCCATCTGCGGCGCCTCCGCGATCGGTGCGATGGCCGCGGTGCGCCGCATCCGGCAGGCTGACACCGTGCTCCCAATCGCGCTGGTCACGCTT
Source organism: Arthrobacter sp. 05L428 (assembly GCF_056397665.1). NCBI lineage: Bacteria > Bacillati > Actinomycetota > Actinomycetes > Micrococcales > Micrococcaceae > Arthrobacter > Arthrobacter sp. 05L428. The sequence goes on from NZ_JBFTNW010000006.1 coordinate 36,843, forward strand.
TGCGGCACGCTAGCCATCGGCGTCCTGCCGCTCCTGATCGGCCCGTTGGGACTGGGCCCGGAAGCTTTCGGGGCGTGGGCCGGCGCTTCGGTGCACGACGTCGGGCAGGTGGTCGCCACCGCGCAGACCGCCGGGGCTTCGGCTCTCGCCGTCGCCGTGATCGTCAAACTCACCCGGGTACTGCTGCTCGCGCCCATGGTCGCCGCGGCGGGCATCCACCACCGGATTGGATCCGACGACGGCGGGAAGCTCCCGCCGGTCGTCCCGCTGTTCGTGGTGGGGTTCATCGCCATGGCGGCCCTGCGGTCCGCCGGCTGGCTCTCCCCCGCGGCGCTCGGGGCGGCCGCCGTGCTGCAGGACCTGCTGCTGGGCATGGCGCTGTTCGGACTTGGTTCGGCCGTGCGGGTGCGGCACCTGCTGCGCACCGGAACCCGTGCCCTGCTGGCCGCACTGGCCTCGTGGCTGCTGATCGCCGCGCTGGGCCTGGGCGCCGCCGTCGTCCTCATCCCCGGGCACTGATACCGGGCGCTGTTACCGGGCGCTGTTACCGGGCGCTGACCCCGGCTGTGCAGCGGCACCGCTCGTGATTAGATAGCGGAGTGTCGAACCAGAACCTGCGCCGTGACGAAGCGGCCGCCCGCTCAGCCCTGATCACCACCCACAGCTACGACGTGTCCCTTGACGTCCGGCAGGCGGCGGACCCCATGGTCGCGGGCTATACCAGCCGCAGCGTCATCAACTTCTCCGCCAGCGAGCCCGGCGCCTCCACCTTCCTGGACTTCATCAGCAGCAAGGTGCACAGCGTCTTCCTCAACGGCAAGGGCCTGCCGGTGGCGGACGTGGTGGACGGCTCGAGGATCCGGCTGGACAATCTGCAGGCCGAAAACCAGGTCACTGTCACCGGCACCGCCCTGTTCAGCACCTCCGGCGAGGGTATGCACCGTTTCTTCGATCCCGCCGACGGCCAGTGCTACCTCTACACCCAGTACGAGCCCGCGGACGCGCGGCGCGTGTTCGCGAACTTCGAACAGCCCGACCTCAAGGCCGAGTTCACCTTCCACGTGATGGCCCCGTCCGAATGGCAGGTGTCCTCGAACGGCGTCGAAGCCCTCCGCACCCAGCTGACCAGTGATCCGGCGACAAGCCGCTGGGACTTCGCCCCCACCAAGCCGATGTCCACCTACATCACCACGGTGCTCGCTGGCCCCTACTTCAAGGCCGAGGACACCTGGCACGGGACCCTCTCGGACGGCACCGCGCTGGACGTGCCGCTGGCCCTCTACTGCCGGGCCTCCATGGCGCCGTCTTTCGACGCGGCGGAACTGTTCCGGCTGACCAGGAACGGCCTGGACTTCTTCAACGAACTCTTCGACTACCCGTACCCCTGGGGTAAGTACGAGCAGGCCTTCGTGCCCGAGTACAACCTGGGCGCCATGGAGAACCCCGGCCTGGTGACGTTCACGGAAAGCTATGTGTTCACCTCCCGGGCGGCCGACTCGCAGTACCAGGGCCGGGCCAACACCCTGCTGCACGAAATGGCGCACATGTGGTTCGGCGACCTGGTCACGATGCAGTGGTGGGACGATCTGTGGCTCAAGGAATCCTTCGCGGACTACATGGGGACCCTCGGCGTGGACCGCACCACGGACTGGGAAACCGCCTGGGTGAACTTCGCCAACAACCGCAAGGCCTGGGCCTACGTCCAGGACCAGCTGCCCACCACGCACCCGATCGTCGCGGACATCCCGGACCTTGAGGCCGCCAAGCAGAATTTCGACGGCATCACCTATGCCAAAGGCGCCTCGGTGCTCAAGCAATTGGTCGCCTACGTGGGCTTCGAAGCGTTCATCGCCGGATCGCGCCAGTACTTCCGCGACCACGCCTACGGCAACACCACGCTGGAGGACCTGCTGGCCGCGCTCAGCGCCGCGTCCGGCCGCGACCTCGCCACCTGGGCCCGGCAGTGGCTGCAGACCTCCGGCATCTCGACCCTCACCTCCGAGATCGAGGAGCACGATGGCGTCCTGGCCACCGTGTCCCTGCACCAGCACGCAGAGGACCCGATCACCGGCCGGCAGGAGCCGCGGCCGCACCGGCTGCGGATCGGCCTCTACAACCCCGATGCCGCCGGCGCCCTGGTGCGCACCGACAGCGTGGAGACCGACGTCGACGGCGAACTCACCCTGGTAAGCCAGCTCGCCGGCAAGGCGCGACCGGCGCTGCTGCTGGTCAACGATGAGGACCTCAGCTACGCCAAGGTCCGGCTGGACCCGCACTCCGAGGCCACCGTGCGCAGTTCCCTGGGGACGATCAGCGATCCGATGGCACGGGCACTGTGCTGGACCGCGTTGTGGGATTCCGCCCGGGACGCCGTCACGCCCGCGGCCCGCTACGTGGAGGCAGTGCAGCGCTTCGGCGCCTTCGAGACCGGCATCGGCGTGCTCCTGAATGTCCTCGGCAACGCCGGAACGGCGATCGAACGCTACGTTCCCGCGGCCGGGCGGAACGCCGTCCGCAGCGCCTTCCTGGACGTCGCCGCCGCCGAACTGGAGAAGGCAGCGCCCGGCTCCGACCACCAGCTGGCCTGGGCACGCACGCTCGCCGCCACGAGCCGCTTCGACGCCGGACGGCTGGACCTGGCGAAGGGCCTGCTGGACGGCAGCACTGTCATCGAGGGCCTCTCCGTCGATGCGGAGCTCCGCTGGAACCTCTGGCACGCCCTCGCGGCCAACGGCCAGGCGGACCCGGCGCAGCTGGACGCCGAACTGGCCCGCGACAACACCGCCTCGGGCAAGTCCGGGCACGCCACCGCCCTAGCGGCCCGGCCTGAGCCCTCGGTCAAGGATGCCGCCTGGGACGCCGCCGTGCACGGCACCGCACTGTCCAACCAGTTGCTCAGTGCCACCATCGCGGGCTTCAACACCGCGCCGGCCGGCCTGCTGGCCGGCTACGTCGAACCCTACTTCGAGTGCCTCGAGCGGGTCTGGGCGGACCGCAGCATCGAGATCGCCAGCCGGATCGTTCGCGGCCTCTACCCGGCCGGCCAGGACCTGACCCCCGACCTGCCTCCGGAGGAGCACCCGGTGATCGTCCGGACGGACAAGTGGCTCGCCGAACATACGGACGCACCCCGCGCGCTGCGACGGATCATCATCGAACAGCGTAGCCAGTTGCTGCGGGCCCTCACGGCGCAGGCCGCGGGCTAGGAACCGCCGGGGCGCCCATCTGACGCGAATGGCCGCTATACGCGTGGGCATAGCGGCCATTGGTGGCGAATCGACGAAGGACGTCGCCCGCCCGGGCGCCCATCGCATGCAAACGGCCGCTGGGGGTGTGTACGGAGGACTGCTGCGGAGCAGCCGGCGCGATAGTGGGGACGCTACGGGACCCGGTGTAGCCACTCCGTGGTGCCGAACTTGGTCTCCACCCGCTGCCGGGCGGCGTCGAGCTCGGCGTCGGTAAGTTCCGCCGGCGTCGCGCCGTACCGCTCGGTGAAAACCTCCATCATGGCGGCGACAATCTCGGCGCGGGCCAGTCCGGTCTGCCGGCGCAGCGGGTCGACGCGTTTCTTTGCGCTCGTCGTGCCCTTGTCCGAGAGTTTCTCCTTGCCGATCCGGAGCACCTCGACCATCTTGTCGGCGTCGATGTCGTAGCTCATGGTGACGTGGTGCAGCATGCCGCCGTTGGCGAGGCGCTTCTGTGCGGCGCCGCCGATCTTGCCCTGCTCGGTGGCGATGTCGTTCAGCGGCACGTAGAACGCGCTGATGCCGACCTTTTCCAGGGCCGCCATGACCCACGCGTCCAGGAAACCGTAGGAGTCGGCGAAGCTGATGCCGTCCACGAGCGTCTGCGGCAGGTAGAGCGAGTAAGTGATGCAGTTACCGGCCTCCATGAACATGGCACCCCCGCCGCTGATCCGGCGGACCACACTGATGCCGTGCCGGCTCACGCCGTCGGGGTGGACCTCGTTGCGGACGGACTGGAAGCTGCCGATCACCACAGACGGCTCCTCCCAGTCCCAGAACCGCAGCGTCGGGTTGCGGCGGCCGGCGCCGACCTCCTCGGTGAGGACCTCGTCCAGGGCCACGTTCACGTGGGTGGGCAGCACGGACGGGCCGATGATGTTCCAGTGGTGGTCGGCCCAGCCCGTGGCCTTGGCCAGGGCCCGGCGGACCGTGATGGCGATCGCCTCGGCGGAGAAACCGAAGAGCACAGCGTCCTCGGGCAGCGCGGCCTTGACCGCCGCGGCAAGGTCGGCCGCGCTGGCATCCTCGGGCAGGCCGGTGAGGCTGCGATTGATCTCCAAGAGCGCCTCGTCGGGTTCCAGGAAGAAGTCCCCGCTGATCGAGACGTGGGCCAGGACCCCGTCGACGACGTTGAGGTCGGCCACCACCAGTTTGCCGCCGGGAACCTTGTACTCGCCGTGGCGGCGGCCGCCGTCGTCCTCGGTGGCGGACGCTGCGGGCGAAGGGAAGGAAGTCATACCCTTAATCCTGCCACGCGGCCAGGGTCCGGGTACGCAAAGCGGCCGGGACGCAAAAAGCCCGCACCGTTGCCGGTGCGGGCTTTTCCAAAAGACTTTGGAGTGAAGAAAGTTACTTCTTGCCGCCGAAGCCCTTGAAGCGAGCGTTGAAGCGCTCGACGCGGCCTGCAGAGTCCATGATGCGCTGCTTGCCCGTGTAGAACGGGTGGGACTCGGAGGAGATTTCGACGTCGATGACCGGGTAGGTGTTTCCGTCTTCCCACTCGATGGTCTTCGAGGAAGACACAGTGGACTTGGTCAGGAACTTGACGCCGGAAGCCAGGTCGTTGAAAACAACAGCTTCGTACTTCGGGTGGATATCAGACTGCATAATTGGACCTTTGTTCACGCAACTGGATTTTGCCAGCTGCCAGGTATGAGTGGGATGGCTGCTCGGCGCCGGAAGGCGCAGCACGGCCAGCTACCAATAATAGCCCAGATCCCCCGACTGGACGAACCGGCCCGCAGGCGGCCGCGGAGGATCTCCGAACCGACCGGCGGGCGGCCGCGGAGTGTCAGTCGCGGGGCCGCAGTTCCCAGAACGCGACGGCGGAGGCCGCGGCGACGTTGAGCGAATCGACGCCGGGGCGCATCGGGATCTTCACGGCCAGATCGACGGCGGCCAGGGTCTCCTCACTCATCCCGGCGCCCTCGGTGCCAAGCACCAGGGCCAGCCGTTCGGGGTTCCGGGCCGCGAGCACATCGACGTCCACCGCGTCCGGGGTCAGCTCCATCGCGGCGACCAGGAAGCCGTGTTCCTTGAGCACCGCCAGCTCCCCCGGCCACGTGTCGAGCCGGGCCCACGGGACCTGGAAAACGGTTCCCATGCTCACGCGCACGCTGCGCCGGTAGAGGGGGTCGCCACAGCGCGGGGAGACCAGCACGGCGTCAAGCCCCAGGGCGGCCGCGGACCGGAAGATCGCGCCGACATTCGTGTGGTCCACAATGTCCTCGAGGACCGCGATCCGGCGGGCACCGGCGAGCAGGTGGGGCAGCGGCACGGGCGCCGGACGGTGCATGGCTGCCATCGCGCCCCGGTGCAGGTGGAAGCCGGTAATCTCCTCCAGGAGCGCGGCCGAGCCGATGTAGGCCGGGACGTCCGGATACTCCTCAAAGACATCGGCGAGGTCCTGGATCCACTTCTCCGCAAGGAAGAAAGAACGCGGCCGGTGCCCGGCGGCGAGGGCGCGGCGCAGCACCCGGGAGGACTCCGCAATGTACATGCCCTCGGCGGGTTCGCGGAGCTTGCGCAGGTGCACGTCCGTGAGCTGGGTGTAGTCGGCGACCCGGGGGTCGTCGGCGGATTCGAGGTAGTGGAAGCTCATGCGCCGGTCAATTCACCAGTTTGGCGATCATGAAGCCCAGGGCCACGGTTCCCAGGATGAAGATCACGCCGCGCAGCACCGGCGGCGACAGGCGGCGGCCCACCTTGGAACCGACCAGGCCGCCGATCAGCGAACTGACGGCGATCAGCCCGACGGCGGGCCAGCTGATCCGGTCGAAGGCGAAGAGCAGGTAGGATGCCGCGGCGACGAGGTTCACGCCGAGGACCAGGATGTTCTTCATGGCGTTGGCGTTCTGCATGGTTCCGGCCATGAACACCCCGAGGATGCCGACCAGCAGGATGCCCTGCGCCGCCACGAAGTATCCGCCGTAGACACCGGCGAGGTAGACCAGGACCACCAGCAGGATCCCGTGCCGTTTGTCGCGGATGGCGTGCTCCGGGTTTTCTTCCCGGTTCTGCACCCAGCGTTGCAGCCTGGGCTGGAACACCACCATCAGCAGGGCCACCACGATCAGCGCGGGCGCGGCGTAGTGGAACACCATTTCCGGCAGGTGCAGCAGCAAGTAGGCGCCGGTGATGCCGCCCAGCAGTGAGGCGGGCAGCAGCCGGAGCAGCTGGTTCCGCCGCCCTGCCAGCTCCTTGCGGTAGCCCCAAGCACCGGCCGCGCTGCCGGCCACAAGGCCCATGGCGTTGCTGATCGAGGCGGTCACCGGGGCGAAGCCGAGGGCGATCAGCACCGGAAAAGTCACCAGGGTGCCCGAGCCCACCACGCTGTTGATGGTTCCGGCCCAGAGGCCGGCGAAGAAAATGAAGACGCTACTGAGGAACTCCACGCGCTGTCAGTGGTTTCTTCAGCGGCGGGCGGTGGCGGTGTACCGGCCGCCGGAAACGTTGACGTCGAGGTCGACGCCGAACGTCTTGCTGAGGTTTTCCGCGGTCAGCACCTCGGCCAGCGGGCCGGAGGCAACAACGCCGCCGTCGCGCAGGAGGAGTGCGTGGGTGAAGCCCGGCGGGACCTCTTCGAGGTGGTGGGTGACCAGCACGATCGCGGGGGCAGCCTCGTCGCGGGCCAGCTCGCTGAGCCGGTGGACGAGGTCCTCGCGGCCGCCCAGGTCCAGGCCGGCGGCGGGCTCGTCGAGCAAGAGCAGTTCAGGATCCGTCATGAGCGCGCGGGCAATCTGCACGCGCTTGCGTTCCCCTTCGGAGAGGGAGGCGAAGGGGCGGTTGAGCAGCGGGCCCATCCCCCACTCATTGAGCAGGGCGAAGGCGCGGCGTTCGTCGTCCTTCTCGTAGCCCTCGCGCCAGCGGCCGGTGACGCCGTACGCGGCGGTCACGACGACGTTGAGGACCTTTTCGTGCTCGGGGATCTGGTTGGCGAGGGCGGCGGAGGACAGGCCGATCCGCGGGCGGAGTTCGAAGACGTCCACGGCGCCGAGGATCTCTTCGAGGATCCCGGCCATGCCGCTGGTGGGATGGAGGCGTGCTGCGGCCACCTGCAACAGAGTGGTCTTGCCAGCGCCGTTGGGACCGAGGATCACCCAACGCTCGCCTTCCTTGACCTGCCAGTCAACCTTGTCCAGGAGCGTTTTCGCCCCACGTACAACGCTGACGGCGGCCATTTCAAGAACATCACTCATAGGAGTAGACACTAGGACAAAAAAGCGGACTACTGATAACCGGGCCGCAGGCCAGAGGGCGGTGTCCCCCGGGCGCGTCACCAGCGCGAAACGAATTCCGGGCGGCTGCGGCGCGCTCGCTAGGATTGAGGCCATGAGTTCGAAAGTGACCGCGGTCAGCTACGGCGTGCATTTGTCCCTTCCCGAAGTAGAGCAGCTGCGCCGTTCGCTGTCCGGAGCGGGGCTGTCCGTCGGCGCCGAAAGCACCTCCGGCGACGGCCGCTTCGCGGTCTACTCCGCGGACTGCACGCTGCCGGACGCCCTGACCGAGGCGGGGCTGGCCGACCTTCGCCGGAGCGTCGCCGCGGCCGGCGTCGAGGGCGTCGAAACGGCAATCGTTCCCGCTGCCCTGCGGCAGGCAGCGCGGAAGTTCCTGATCATGGACGTCGACTCCACACTGATCCGGCAGGAAGTCATTGAGCTGCTGGCCGCCTATGCGGGCAAGCGGGAGGAAGTGACGGCCGTGACCGAGGCGGCCATGCGCGGCGAACTGGACTTCGCGCAGAGCCTGCACGCCCGGGTGGCGGTGCTCGCCGGGCTGCCGGCCGACGTCGTCGACTCCGTCCGCGCCGAGGTGACTCTGAGCGACGGCGCGGCAGAGCTGGTGGCGGCCTTCAAGGCGGCCGGACACGCCGTCGCCGTCGTCTCGGGCGGCTTCAACCAGATCCTGCGGCCGATTGCCGAGGGCCTGGGACTGGACTACTGGATCGCCAACGAACTGGAAATCGTCGACGGCGCGCTGACCGGCAGGGTGCTGGGAGATGTGGTGGACCGCGCCGCCAAGGAAAAGTACCTGCGCGAATGGGCGGCCGCGGAGGGCATCCCGATGGAACACACCATTGCGGTGGGCGACGGGGCCAATGACTTGGACATGCTTGGCGCCGCGGGCATCGGTGTCGCGTTCAACGCCAAGCCCGCCGTCCGCGCGGTGGCGGACGCTGCAGTGAACATGCCCTACCTCGATGCCGTCCGGCACATCGCCGGCGTCTGAGCCCGCGCCTTGACGCCCGTCCCTTAACGCCAGTCCCTTAACGCCAGATGACACTTGGCGGCAGTGTCATTGAAGAACACTGCCGCCAAGTGCCATCCCGGTGGCTGCTAGTTGTTGACCGTGCCGTTTGACTTGTCGAAGTAGTCGGCGCCCCCGACGTATTCGGTGTGGCCGGTTTCGACGTCGGCGGTGGCCATCTTGGCGACCTCGGCGGCGAATTCCTTGACCGAATACAGCTTGCCGGCCTCGGCGCGGCGGGCCTCGATGGCGCCCGGGTTGGAGCGGTCCAAGAGTGTGGCGGTGACGGTGCCTTCAATCATGTCGCCGGAGACAACCACCAGCGAGATGCCCTTCTCCGCCAGGGCCGGAACCAGTTCGCGGAGCGCATCCTCGCCCGCGCGCTTGCTGCGGGCGACGGGCTCATACTCGGGCATGGTGGGCACGGTATTGATGAAGTGGGCCTGGTGGCTGGTCACGAAGACCACGCGTGAGCCCTCGGCCATCAGCGGCACGGCGGCATTGAGCATGTTGACCTGGGCGTCGCGGTTCAGCTTGAGCGCGTAACCCTCTTCCATGCCGGACTCCATGCCGCCGGAAGCGTTCAGGACCAGGAGATCCAGTGAGCCGAAGTTCTCCATTGCGGCGCTGGCCAGGGCCTGGACGCCTTCCTGCGTGGTCAGGTCTGCGCCCACGGCTGCAGCCCGGCCGCCCGCGGCCTCGATCTCAGCGACAACCTTGTTGGCGCGCGGCGCCTTCTGGCGGTAGTTCACAACGACGGCGGCACCCTCGGCGGCGAGGAATTTGGCGACCTCTGCGCCGATGCCGCGCGATGAACCGGTAACGATTGCGGTCTTGTTGTCCAGCAGTCCCATTCGAGCTCCTTTGTTCCAAACATCCAAATACTGTGGGGTCTGCTGTCCATCATGCCAGCGGCCCGCAGCATTTCGGTTGTTCGGGATCCACAAAGAAGCCGTGCGGGCCTAGTTCGGGTGGCGGCGCGGATTGGTTTTCGGGTACTGCGCGGGACATGCCCACTCCCGGCGCCCCAGACCACGGGACATGCCCAGATGGCGGGCGCAGCAAGGGACATAAGGCCTAAGTGTCCATCGCCCGCAGCCAAGAGTGGACATGTCCCCCGCGCGTGCGGTGCACGCTCCCCTGGTCTCACCGAGTACAACCTGCGGACCCGGTTCGATTGGCCCACACGCTTCTGTTTTGGCACCGCGCCGGGGCGTAAGCTCGCGCCCATGGGGAGCCATGGCACCGAATCCACGCCGGAAGAGGTCTTCAGCGGGTCACCGCGCGGCCTGGACCTTTGCCGCGCGGTGGAACGGCTCCTCGCCACGTCGGCTCTGCCGGCAGCCGCGCCGCCCGAAATCAGGGCGACCACCAGCCAGGTGGCCTTCCGCGGACGCCGTCGCGGGTTCGCCTACGTCTGGTGGCCGGGACGCTATGTCCGCTCAGATGTCCCGGCCGTACTGTCCATTGCGCTGCGCAACCGCATCGACTCGCCCCGGTTCAAGTCGGTGGTTAACCCGTCCCCCGGCCTGTGGATGCATCATTTGGAGCTCCGCGCTGAAGAGGACCTGGACGCCGAGGTCGCGGGATGGCTGCGGCAGGCAAGGGACGAAGCCGGCTGAGGAAAGCGATCGCCGCTCGTCCCCAGCCGGCGGGGCTTCGCCGCGGGCGGGCGGCCCGCCATACGGGGACCCGCCTCAGGCGCGGTCCACCCGGATTTTCTTCGTGGGCTCCCCTGGCGCCGCCACGGGGGCCGGCGCGCGCACTTCCAGGACGCCGTCCTTATAGCTGGCCGTGATGTCCTCTTCCTCTGCCCCGGCCGGGAGGGCGATGCTGCGCAGGAAGGAGCCGTAGCGGAATTCCGAGCGATAGCCGGTCTTGCTCTTGTGCTCGGTCTTTTCTTCGCGTTCGGCCCGGATGTGCAGCATGCCTTCGCTGACCGACACGTCGACGTCCTTGTCGGGATCGATACCGGGAACCTCCGCCCGCACCACCAGGGTATTGCCGTCCTGGAACTGCTCGACCTTGATGGTCGACGCCATCGTCAGGTCGCCGTCGAGGAACCGACGGACAGGTTCCAACATGTCCGAGGGCGCCCACTTGCTGAGATCAGCCATGATAAATCCTCCTGGGTCCACGCCCCTGCCTTGGCGCGGTCAGGGGCTGTAACCCCATTACACGCCCCCGGCCGCAGCGCCGCCTAGGGCCAAAGGCCCGGCCTCGTGCCGCCGCCGCGGACGACGGCGGCCGCCGTCGTCCGTGGAGCCCAAAGCCGGCCGCAGAGCTATTGCCTAGTGGCCCATACCAAGGCCGCCGTCGACCGGGATAACCGCGCCGGAGATGTAGGCGGCCTCGTCGCTGGCAATCCAGCGGACGACGTCGGCCACTTCCGACGCCTCGGCGAAGCGGCCCGCGGGAACCTTCGACAGGTAGTCCTTCTGCGTGGCTTCCGGCAGCTCGGCGGTCATATCCGTGTTGATGAAGCCCGGCGCCACCACGTTGGCGGTGATTCCGCGACCCCCGAGTTCGCGGGTGAGGGAGCGGGCAATCCCGACGAGGCCGGCCTTGGATGCGGAGTAGTTGATCTGGCCCGGGGCGCCGTAGAGGCCGGAGACGGAGGAAATGAGTACCACGCGGCCCTTGCGTGCGCGGATCATGCCCTTGGAGGCGCGCTTGATCACCCTGAAGGCTCCGGTGAGATTTGTGTCGATGACCGAGGTGAAGTCGTCCTCGCTCATCCGCATCAGGAGCGTGTCTTTGGTGATGCCGGCGTTGGCCACCAGGACCTCGACGGGGCCGTGCGCCGCCTCGACTTCCGTGAACGCCGCGTCCACCGAAGCCTCGTCCGTGACGTCTGCCTTGACGCCGAGGATGCCCTCCGGGAGCGTGGCCGCGCTGCGGTAGGTGACCGCCACCTTGTCGCCGTTGGCGAGGAAGGATTCGGCGATGGCCAGGCCGATGCCGCGGTTGCCGCCGGTGATGAGGACGCTGCGGCCGGTGGAGGTTGCTTCAGACATGTTGGGCTCCGGGATTCTGCGGCTCACTGGCACCGCGTTGGGTGGGCTGGATTTTCCTGCCTCCGATCTTAGCCTCCGGCGCGCTCCACCCCGCTCTGGGCCGCCCGCTGTTTGGGCGGTCCAGCCGATGGTGAGAGAATTGCAGGAAGCCTATGGAGCGTGATCTGAAAGCCGTGACAAACATGAACCGACCCGGTGAACGGACGTCCGGGGAGGACTCCGGCGACACCGAGGTCCACAGCATTACCGACGCCGCCGCCGCCCACTCGGAAGAGATGCGTCAGCGGATGATCAAGTATGCCGTGGCGATGGGCATCCGCATGGTCTGCCTGATCCTGGTGTTTGTGGTCGACGGCTGGTTCAAGATCCTCCCCGTCATCGGAGCAGTGTTCCTGCCGTGGTTTGCGGTGGTGATCGCCAACGGCAGCGACCACGCCGAAGTGCACAGCGAATCGCTGATCGACTACGTGCCGATGGGCGAATTGGACGCTCCACGCTCCGGGCAAACAACGGGCCAGGAACCACCGGCGGCGGACGATGTCCCCATCACCCTGTTGCAGGGCGAGCTGATTGACGACGACGAAGACCACGGACGGGCAGCTTCATGAACATTTTTGACTTGGCCGACCCGACGGCCGAGCCCGCCAGCGCGCTGTGCTCGCGCAAGGCGTGCCGTGCGCACGCCGAGTGGCAACTGCTGTGGAACAACCCCAAGATCCACACCCCGGAGCGGCGCAAGATCTGGCTCGCCTGTCCGGAGCACCGGGCCTGGCTGGAGGATTATCTCCAGACGCGGGGGCTGTGGAAGGAAACCCTTCCGCTGCACAGCACCCCCGACGAAGCCGCGGGCAGGGTCGGCTGAATGTACCGCTTCCTTTTCTCCAGCAAGTGGCTGGGCTACCTGCTGCTGGCCGCCATTTTCGCCACCGCCTGCGTGCTCCTGGGCCGCTGGCAGATGGACCGCCGGGCGGAAACGCTCGCGGAGATCAACCGCGTCGTCTCGAATTACTCGGCCACCCCGATCCCCTTCGCGGACGCCCGGAACCAGTTCATTAAACTCGACGCCGACCGTGAATGGACACAGGTCGAGCTGCACGGCCGCTACGACGAGGCCGGCCAGCGGATTGTCCGCAACCGCCCGCTCAACGGCCAACCGGGCTACGAGGTGGTGGTCCCCTTCAAGCTGGACTCCGGCGAGACGGTTGTGATCGACCGCGGCTGGCTGCCCATCGGCAACAAGACCCCGGGCAGCCCGGACTCAATTCCTGCCCCGCCCCCGGGCGAGGTCACGGTGGTTGCGCGGCTCAAGCATTCCGAGCCGGAACTGCAGCGCGGCGCCCCGGACGGGCAGCTCGCGTCGATCGACCTCGCCGCCTACTCGGCCCAGCTCGGGTATCCCCTCCTCACCGGGGCCTACGGCCAGCTGGCCTCGGAAACCCCGCCGGCAGCGGACATGCCCGTCGGCTTCCCCAAACCGTCCACCGACGAGGGCACGCACCTGTCCTACTCGCTGCAGTGGTTTGCCTTTGGCGTTCTCATGTTCGTCGGCTTCGGCTACGCAGCACGCCAGCAAGCCCGCAACGCTGAGATTGACGCCGAGGACGCCCAGGATCAGGCCGCGGCCGCCGACGGCTACCTGCACGCCAGCAACCCGGCGCCCCGCCGTCGTCCTGTCCCCCGGAAGCGGAAAACTGCCACCGCGGAGGAAGAGGAAGACGCCATCCTGGACGCCCAGGGATTCTGAAGTTGCACAGCATGGACCCCGACGCCGTAGCGAACGTCCGGCGCGCGCTCCTCGCGGCGGGCGCGGCCGACACCGTAGCCGTCTTTGAGACCCAGGTGCCGACCGCCGCCGCGGCGGCCGCCGCCTTGGGCTGCGACGTCGCGGCGATCACCAACAGCCTCGTGTTCGACGTCGACGGCGCTCCCCTGCTGATCCTGGCCAGCGGCGCGGCCAAGGTCGATCTCCGCCACGTCGCCGCGCGGCTCGGGTCAGGGAAGATCCGCCGCGCGGATGCCGACTTCGTCCTGCTGCATACCGGCCAGCGCGTCGGGGGTGTAGCCCCGGTGGGCCACCCGCAGAAGATCAGGACCCTGCTCGACGAGTCCCTGAAGGACCACGAACTCCTCTGGGCCGGCGCCGGCGATCACCACTCCATGTTCTCGATTACCTACCAAGAACTCCACCGCATCACCAACGCCGAACAGATGCCTATCCGCTAAACACTGGCAGCACGGATGGTGACGTTACCTCAAGCGCAATGGTGACGTCCAAGTAAGCGCCGAACGCGGGCAATTTGCGTAGCGTGCGTCTAAGCGGGGGCCCACGCCGTCAGGGTTCCCTGGCCGAGCTTGCGAGGTTAGGGCGACGGTGGGGAGGACGAGCGAGCACGCGGCAAATTGCGCGCGCGAGGCGCGAACCCAACCACGGAACGAAGGCGGAGCGGCGAAGGAAGGCGAGGCCTACGCCAGCGTGATCAAGTCCAGGTAGTCCTCATTCCAGAGGTCCTCGACGCCGTCAGGAAGCAGCACAACGCGCTCCGGGTTGAGGGCTTCGACAGCACCCTCGTCGTGGCTCACCAGCACCACGGCACCAGTGTAGTTGCTCAGGGCCCCGAGGATTTCGGCGCGGCTGGCCGGGTCGAGGTTGTTGGTGGGCTCATCAAGGAGCAGCACGTTCGCGCTCGAGGCCACGATGGTGGCCAGCGCCAATCGTGTCTTTTCGCCGCCGGAGAGCACACCGGCGGGCTTGTCGACGTCGTCGCCGGAGAACAGGAACGAGCCCAGGATGTTGCGGACCTCGGCGTCGTTCATGTCAGGGGCCGAGGAGCGCATGTTCTGCAGAACGGTGCGGTCGACGTCGAGCGTCTCATGTTCCTGGGCGTAGTAGCCGACCTTCAGTCCGTGGCCGGGGATCACTTCGCCGGTGTCCGGCTTGTCGACGCCGGCGAGCATGCGCAGCAATGTGGTCTTGCCGGCACCGTTGAGGCCCAGGATGACCACCTTGGAGCCGCGGTCGATGGCGAGGTCGACGTCGGTGAAGATTTCCAGCGAGCCGTAGGACTTGCTGAGGCCGTCGGCGGTGAGCGGCGTCTTGCCGCAGGGTGAGGGGTCCGGGAAGCGCAGGGCAGCCACGCGGTCGTTCTCGCGGACCGCTTCGAGGCCGCCGAGGAGGCGTTCGGCGCGCTTGGCCATGTTCTGCGCGGCGACGGCCTTGGTGGCCTTGGCGCGCATCTTGTTGGCCTGGTCCATCAGGACCTGGGCCTTCTTTTCGGCGTTGGCGCGTTCGCGCTTGCGGGCACGTTCGTCGGTTTCGCGCTGCGTGAGGTAGCGCTTCCAGTCCATGTTGTAGAAGTCGATCTGCGCGCGGTTGGCGTCCAGCAGGAAGACCTTGTTCACCGTGGCCTCAAGCAGTTCCGTGTCGTGGCTGATCACGATCAGGCCGCCCTGGTGGTTCTTCAGGAACTCCCGGAGCCAGGCGATGGAATCGGCGTCGAGGTGGTTCGTGGGCTCATCGAGGAGCATCGTCTCGGCGTCGGAGTACAGGATGCGCGCCAGCTCCACACGGCGGCGCTGGCCGCCCGAAAGGGTCTTGAGCGGCTGGTTCAGCAGCCGGTCCGGCAGGGCGAGGTTTGAGCAGATCGCTGCGGCCTCGGCCTCGGCCGCGTAGCCGCCGGCGGCGAGGAACTCGGATTCCAGCCGGTCATAGCGGTTCATCGCCTTGCGCTGGACGTCGGCGTCCTCGCTGGCCATCTCTTCGTGTGCCACGCGGAGCTTGCCGACCGCGATGTCGAGGCCGCGGGCGGACAGGATGCGGTCCCGGGCCAGCTGCTCCATGTCCGGCGTGCGCGGGTCCTGCGGCAGGTAGCCGATCTCGCCGCTGCGGGTGACCTTACCGGCGGCGGGCAGGCCCTCGCCGGCCAGGACGCGGGTGAGCGTGGTCTTGCCTGCACCGTTACGGCCGACGAGGCCGATCTTGTCTCCCTTGTCGATCCGGAAGCTCACCTGGTCCATAAGCAGACGGGCGCCGGCGCGCAGTTCGAGATCCTGGACGGTAATCAATGCAGCTAAGGCCTTTCACAACAGGGAACGCCGCGGCACAACGGATGGAGTCTGGACGGGGGCCGGGGCAGTGTGGCCGAGAGAACGGCCTCTACCAGTCTACCGGCACCTCCCCTGCCGGGTGACATCGGGGAACGCGGCGGACGACGGCGGCCCGCGTCCGCCAGCGCCGGCTCCCTTTGGCGGGGTTGGCCAGCGAGGGGACCGCCGCTTAGTGGAAGGCCTACAAAATGGCGGGGTTGCCGCGGCCGTATCGTCGGAAGTGAGACCCCGGCCCCACCACTCGACTCGACCACTCGACAGGAAACAGCATGAGCAACACCGACAATTCCGTCACCACCCCCACCCCCGCGGCCGGCCAAGGCAGCACCGCCCCGGCGGCCCCGCGCCAGAGCCGCCGACGCCGCTGGGACGCGACCGACCTCGCACTGATCGCGGTGTTCGCGGCGATCATCGCGGGTTCTGCCCTGATTGCCGCAATCCCCGTGGGCGGGCTTGGTGTGCCGATCACCCTGCAGACTCTCGCCGTGATGCTCACCGGACTGGCGCTCGGTCCGGGCCGCGCCTTCGCTGCCGTGGGCCTGTACCTCCTGCTGGGCTTCGCCGGGCTGCCGATCTTCAGCGGCGGGCGCAGCGGGCTGGGTGTCCTGGCGGGACCCTCGGCCGGCTACATCTTCGGCTTCCTGCTGGCCGCCACGGCCGTCGGCGCCCTGACCGTCGTCGTGCTGCGCCGCACGGGGGCGCACTCCGCCAAGGTCCGGTCTGTGCTGCTCTTCTGTGCCGCCATGGTCAGTAGCATCGTCTTTGTCCACGGGCTGGGCATCCTCGGCATGATGGTCAATGCCAAGCTCAGTCTCTCCGCGGCCTTCCTCGCCGATCTGGCCTTCTACCCGGGCGACGTCATCAAAAACATCCTCGCCGTGACGGTCGCGTTGACGCTGCATAAGGCGTTCCCTGACCTGCTGATCCGCCGGATCCGCCGCGTGGACTTGGCCGGCGAGGCAGACGGACGCGCATGAGTATTGTCCTGGACGGTGCGGCCGTCCGGGTAGCCGTCGACGGCCGCCCGGAGCCCAAGACC
Source organism: Arthrobacter sp. 05L428 (assembly GCF_056397665.1). Taxonomy (NCBI): domain Bacteria; kingdom Bacillati; phylum Actinomycetota; class Actinomycetes; order Micrococcales; family Micrococcaceae; genus Arthrobacter; species Arthrobacter sp. 05L428. The sequence continues at coordinate 53,495 of NZ_JBFTNW010000006.1, forward strand.
CTGCTTGAGCCGGTGTCCCTGACGCTGGCTGAACGCCGGATCGGCGTCATCGGGGCGAACGGCTCGGGCAAATCCACGCTGCTCCGGATGCTTAACGGCCTCGTCGCACCGAGCTCCGGCGCGGTGGCGGTGGCAGGTTTCGACACGGTCCGGGATGTCCGCGCTGTCCGCCGCCGCGTCGGCTTCGTCTTCACCGATCCGCTCTCGCAACTCGTGATGCCGACCGGTCGCGAAGACGTCGAATTATCGCTGCGCCGCTCGGTGCGGAACGCCGGGGAACGGCGTGCCCTCGCGGAGGCCTGCCTCGAACGGTTCGGGCTGCTGGGGCTGGCGGACCAGAGCGTGTACGAGCTCTCCGGCGGCGAACGGCAGCTTGTCGCCCTCGCTGCGGTGCTGGCCGTGAACCCGGACATCCTGGTACTGGACGAGCCTTCCACCCTGCTGGACCTGCGGAACCGGGAACTGCTGCGCCGCACCCTGGCGGCGCTGGACCAGCAGATCGTCCTGTCGACCCACGACCTCGACCTCGCGCTCGATCTGGACCGGGTGCTGGTGGTGGACGACGGCAAGATCGTGTTCGACGGCGGGGCGGCCGCCGCCGTCGCGCACTACCGCGTGCTCTGCGCGGCGGAACCCGCCGGGGTGCGGGGCGCCGGCGTGCGGGAAGCCGGCGGGGGGACGGCGCAGCCGTGAGGGGCCATGGCTTCCTGCTCGCCAACTATGTACCGGGCACCTCGCTGGTGCACCGGACTCCCCTGTGGCTGAAGTTCTTGCTGGTACTGGCGTGCGGGATGGGATCGTTTCTCGTTGCGGACTGGGCCGCGGCGGCAGCTGGACTCGCCTTGCTGTGCGGGGTATTCCTGCTCAGCGGGGCAGGTGCCCGCAGGCTGTTCCGGGCTGTCCGGCCGATCCTGCCCGTGCTGGCTGTGATCGGCGTGTTCCAGTGGTGGCAGCTGGGCGGCCCGGTCGCCGTGCGGATTGTGTTGAACGTTTTGGTCTGCGTGGTGGCGGCGGCAATCCTGACGGCCACCACGCAGGTCCAGTCGCTGTTGGACGGTGTAGCCTCGCTGGCGCGGCCCTTTCGCCGGCTCGGCGCCGATCCCGAGCGGTTCGCCCTGACAATTGCCATCATGCTGCGCAGCATCCCGTTCATCGCCGGCGCCTACGCCGATGTGCGCGATTCGGCACGGGCCCGCGGCCTGGAACGGAACCCGCGTGCATTGGTGCTGCCGGTCTTCATCACTACGGTGGCATTCGCCCGGCAAACCGGCGATGCCCTGGCGGCGCGCGGTTTGGGTGAGGCTGACGATGGGGAGGACCGGGAGGATCCGGACGGCCTAGCGGCCTGAGACGACCGGGCCGGGGCAGGTTTCGTGCCGCGGCTTGAAGCACTGGGCATGCCCCCTGCTGAGGCCCGCGACGGCGCATGCCCATTCCTCGTCCTGCGCACTGGACATGTGACCACTATGTCCACTCCCCGCAGCCAGGAACGGGCATGTCCGGCAGGGTTGGCGCACCGGGCATGCCCCCTGCCGAGGCCCACCACGGCGCATGCCCATTCCTCGTCCTGCGCACTGGACATGTGACCACTATGTCCAGTCCTCGCAGCCAGGAACGGGCATGCCCGGCAGGGCGCTACCGGAGCGAGCGGTACTCGAACAGTGCAGCAGTCCCCATCCCGCCAGCGATGCTGATCATGGCCAGGGCCAGTCGGCCATCCACGGCCTCCCGGCGGGCCTGGGCCAGCAACCTGGACACGAGCACCGCGCCGGACGCCCCGTAGGCGTGCCCCAGGGCAAGGGCGCCGCCGTCGAGGTTCGCGCGTTCCGAGTCGATGCCCAGCTGGTCGAGGCATGCCAGGGTCTGGGATGCGAACGCCTCGTTGAACTCGATCAGCCCGAGATCCCCGGCCGCGACGCCGGAAACCGTAAGCAGGCGTTCAGCGGCGGCCGCCGCGCCCATCCCCAGCAGCGCCGGCTCCACGCCCGCGGTGTCCGTCCCGAGGACCAGGAGGCCGTCCCGTGCGCCGAGTTGGCGCGCCCGGGCCAGCGAGGTGATCACGACGGCGGCGGCCCCGTCCGCGTCGAAGCAGGAGTTGCCGGCTGTCACGGTCCCGCCGGGAACGAACGCGGCAGGGAACCGGGCCAGCAACGCCGGGGTCAGCGAGCGGCGTGGGCCGTCATCGCAGCCCACGGGACCATCGGGCCCGGGCAGCGCGACGGTCTCGGTTTCGAAGGTTCCGGCCGCCGCGGCGTCGAGGGCGCGACGGTGGCTGCGCAGCGCGAAGTCGTCCTGCCGTTGCCGCTCAATACCATGGCGGACGGCGACGTTCTCGGCGGCCACCCCCATGTCCGGGTCGCCGATGCTGCCGGGGGCGAACTGGGCGCGGCTGAAGAACTGCGGCTCGCCGTCAGCGCCGCGCCTGGCCCGCAGTGGTGCGGTGCTGATGCTCTCCACCCCGCCGGCGAGATACACGCTGCCGCCGCCGGAACCCCCGCCGAATTGGCCGCCGGACGCGACGAGCCGGGATGCCAGCACGATCGCGTCGAGGCCGGACCCGCACTGCCGGTCCACGGTCAGTCCCGGAACGCCCACGGCCAGCCCGGCCTCGAGGGCCGCCAGCCGGGCGACATTGCCGCCGCCGCCCACCGCGTTCCCGACCACGACGTCCGTCACCTGGTCCGGTGCAACACCCGAGTCGGCCAGCAGTCGGTGCAGTACCGGCGCCAGCAGTTCGTGGGCGGGCAGCGTCTTCAGGGCTCCGTGGGCGCGGCAGAGCGGGGTCCGCAGGGCAGCGATGATGACGGGCTGCCGGTCCTCCGGCAACAGACCGCCCCGGCGCCGTGCAGGCGAAGGCGTCCGGGAAGGCAACGGATCCTCAGCCAAGGCGCCGGACACGAGGATCATTCCGGGCGATCCACTCAAGCAGCAGCGGCCGGCTGGGCTTGCCGCGATCGGTGAGGGGCAGCTCGGTCAATGCGTAGTAGTCCAGCGGACGTTTGCTCCGGACCAGGACATCCTCGACGCCGGCCTTCAGCTGCGTGCCCGTCAGGCCGCCGTGGGACGGCAGTACCGCGGCCACGACGCGCTGGCCGCGAAGGTCGTCCGGCTGCCCGGCGGCCATGGCGGCGGCGACACCCGGTACGGACGCGAGGGCGAGTTCAACCTCGTGCGGGTACACGTTGGTCCCCGCCGTGACAATCATGTCCGAACGGCGCCCCAGCAAATGCAGGGTTCCGTCGGACAGGTAGCCCCGGTCCCCCACAGTGTGCCAGCCGTCGAAGCACTGCAGCGCCGTGCCGTCGTCGCCCCACAGGTAGCCCTCGCTGACCATGCCGCTGCGCACGCAGACGTTGCCGTCGTATCCGTCAGGAACCGCGGCGCCGCCGTCGTCGAGAATCCTGATCTCGACGCCGGGAAACGGACCGCCGATTCCCGTGCCGTTCGCCGTCCCGCCGAACGCTCTCAAGCTGGACGCCGGGGCCTCGCCCGGCCGGAGTCCTGCGCCGGCGACGAAACTGAGCTCCGCGGCGCCGTAGTACTCGAAGATCGTCGCGTTCGGCGCCCAGCGGCGGGCGGCCTCCAGGGTGCGCGCGTCGAGCTTGGAGCCGGCGCAGATGATGCTCCGCAGGCCGGAGGCATCCACGCCGCCGGCCAGGCCGCGCTCACTGAGAAGCCGCAGCATGGTCGGTACCAGGACCAGCCGGGTGATGCCGTCATGGCTGACCGCGGTGTGTGCGTCGCCGACGTCGAACTGCTCGAGGGTGTGGAATTCAGAGCCGGCATACAGGCATTCGGCAAGCGCATAAAGATTGAGGCTGGCGGCAAGCGGTCCGGGTGCGAGCGTCCGGTCCTCGGGCCCCAGGCCAAAAAACTCGACCGAAGACTCGAAGGACAGCCGCCAGGAGCGCCGCGAGCGGGTGAACGCCTTGGGCAGCGCAGTTGTGCCGGAGGTGAGCCCGATCAGGAAAGGCGACTCAGGTGACCCGTCCTCGAGTTCGCTGCCCAGGCCGGCCCCCTGGCCGGTGCCGTCAGCGGGAACGGCTTCCGCGATCCGGGCCGTGATGGCGTCCAGGAGCTGCTGCGGCCAGGTGGGGTCCAGCACGGCGCAGCGGCGGCCGGCCGCGACGGCCGCCGCGAAGGCGACCGCAAAATCCGTGGAGTTGCGCTCGGCCAGCACCGTGACGGCCGGCGTCACCGGGACGAGCGCAGCCGCCGCGTTCCGCAGTTCGGACCAGCTCAGGCGTTTTCCGGCCACGACGACGGCGGTGCCGTCGGGGCGCTCATCGGCCCAACGCTGGAGTCTGTCAAGAAAAGGCATCGGATCAACTTTACCGGGCAGCGGGGTCCCGGCCGCCGGGAGAGGATATTGTGACAGCATGAGTTTCAATGACAACGTGCAACTGGACCCGTCGCAGGTCCAGAGCCGTGGCGGCATGGGCCGCGGCACCAAAATCGGCGGCGGGATCGGCGGCGGCATTGTGCTGCTGTTGGCCGCGCTGTTCGGCATCAATCCGCAGCTCCTGGAGGGCCTGGCCGGCACTACCCAGGACCAGACACAGAGCCAAAGCACCGCGCCGGCCTGCAAGACCGGCGCCGACGCCGACGCCCGCCTGGAGTGCCGGATCGTGGGCACGGTCAACAGCCTGAATGCCTTCTGGCCGGATTATCTGGCGCAGTACAACAAGAAGTACCCGCAGCCGGAGACGGTCCTGTTCCGCGGCGCCACCAACACCGGCTGCGGCAACGCCACCTCGGAGGTCGGCCCGTTCTACTGCCCCGCCGACCAGACGGCGTACTTCGATCCGGGCTTCTTCCAGGAACTCGTGGACCGCTTCGGATCTTCGGGCGGCCCGCTGGCGCAGGAGTACGTGGTGGCCCACGAGTTCGGCCACCATATCCAGAATGTCCTCGGCACCATCGACCGCGCCCAGCAGGATCCCCAGGGTCCGCAGTCCGGCGCGGTGCGGGTGGAGCTCCAGGCCGACTGCTATGCGGGCCTGTGGGTCCGCTACGCCACCACCACCAAGGACCCGAAGAGCGGTCAGCCGTTCCTGGAACCGCTCAAGACGCAGGACCTGCAGGACGCCCTGTCCGCAGCCTCCTCCGTGGGCGACGACCGGATCCAGAAGGCAGCCACCGGGCGGGTTTCGCCGGAGTCCTGGACCCACGGCTCCAGCGCGCAGCGGCAGAAATGGTTCTACCAGGGTTACAAGACCGGCGACATCAATCAGTGCGACACCTTTAAGGTCGCGACCCCGTAACCCCGTAACCCGATCGACTGCTCCGAAACCGCCGTTGTGGGCCTCCAAATGGGCCGTTGCGGAGCACTCGATGTCATCGCGGCAGAGAAAACGACGGCGGGCCCACCTCCAAGAGGTGGGCCCGCCGTCGTTGTGGGGATCCTAGATGTTGAAGCCCAGGGCCCGCATCTGGTCGCGGCCGTCTTCGGTGATCCGCTCCGGACCCCATGGCGGCATCCACACCCAGTTCAGCCGCCAGTCGTCGACAATGCCGTCCAGGGCCTTGCCTACCTGCTCCTCGATCACGTCGGTGAGGGGGCAGGCCGCCGTGGTGAGCGTCATGTCGATCAGCAGGGCGCCGTCGTCGTCTGAGTACTTCAGGCCGTAGAGCAGGCCCAGGTCAACGATGTTCACGCCCAGCTCCGGGTCGATCACATCCTTGAGTGCCTCTTCGACATCCTCGAGGCCCGTGCGGGCCATATTGATTTCGGTCATGGCGTAGTCCTAACTAGGCCTGTGCTGCGGCGTCGGCGGCAGCGATGGCGGCGGCTCCGGCGCCCGGGAGGTAGCGGTCGTAGCCTTCTTCTTCAAGGCGGTCGGCCAGCTCCGGGCCGCCCTCTTCGACAACCTTGCCGTCCACGAACACGTGCACGAATTCCGGCTTGATGTAGCGCAGGATCCGGGTGTAGTGGGTGATCAGCAGGGTGCCCATGTTGCCCTCGGCGTGGGCGCGGTTGACGCCCTCGGAGACGACCTTGAGCGCGTCGACATCCAGGCCGGAGTCGGTCTCGTCGAGGATGGCGAACTTCGGCTTGAAGAGCTCCAGCTGGAGGATCTCCACGCGCTTCTTCTCGCCGCCGGAGAAGCCCTCGTTGACGTTGCGCTGGGTGAAGTCGGCGTCGATGCGCAGCTGGGCCATGGCAGCCTTGACGTCCTTGGTCCAAGTGCGGAGCTTCGGGGCTTCGCCGTCAATGGCGGTCTTGGCGGTGCGCAGGAAGTTGGTCATGCTGACGCCGGGAACCTCGACCGGGTACTGCATGGCCAGGAACAGGCCGGCGCGGGCGCGCTCGTCAACGCTCATCGCGAGGACGTCTTCGCCGTCAAGCGTGATGGTGCCGCTCGTGACGTTGTAGCGCGGGTGCCCGGCGATGGTGGAGGCCAGGGTGGACTTGCCTGAGCCGTTGGGACCCATGATGGCGTGCGTCTGGCCGGTCTTGATGGTCAGGCTGACGCCCTTCAGGATTTCCTTGGTGCCCTGCTCGGTGTCAATGCTGACGTGCAGGTCCTTGATCTCAAGAGTAGACATGTGTCTTGTTCTCCTCTGCACCCCCGCCTCGGCGGCGGTGCGTTTTCTCGTCGATAAGTTTTTGTGGTGCTGGTTGCCGGCCCGGCCGGGACAAGCGTGGCTTGCCCCGGCGGTCAGCTGAAGTTCGGAGCTTCGGCGCCGTTCAGGATGGTGCTGACGTCTACGTAGACGTCGTCGCCCTGAATGGTCACGGCGAAGACAGGCACGGGATCGTAGGCGGGCAGCTGGAGCGGCTGGCCGCTGCGCAGGTCGAACTGTGAGCCGTGGCCCCAGCATTCGATCTTGCAGCCTTCCACTTCACCCTCGGAGAGCGAGATGTCTGCATGCGAGCAGGTATCGCCGATGGCGTGGATCTCCCCCATCGAGTCCTTGACGACCGCTACCGGGTAGTCATCGATCAGGATCCGCAGCGCCTGCTTGACCTGGATCTCGCTGGCGTTGCAGACCAGCTCGCCCCTTGGCTGTTCCGTCATGTTCGTTGTCCGTCTTCCCTAGTGCCGTGCACTAGTTTTCCGTGGCGGCGAGCTCGCGCTCGACGGCGGCCGTGAGGCGCTCTTCGATGGCGGGGACCTTGATCTGCTGGATGATCTCGTTCAGGAAGCCGCGGACCACCAGTCGGCGGGCCACCTTTTCCGGAATGCCGCGGGCCATCAGGTAGAACAGGTGCTCGTCGTCGAAGCGGCCGGTGGCGCTGGCGTGGCCGGCGCCGGCGATCAGGCCGGTTTCAATCTCAAGGTTCGGCACGGAATCCGCGCGGGCACCGTCGGTGAGGACCAGGTTGCGGTTGGCCTCGTAGGTGTCGGTGCCTTCTGCTTCCTTGCGGATCAGGACGTCGCCCACCCAGACGGTGTGCGCGTTCCGGCCCTGCAGGGCGCCCTTGTAGAGCACGTTGGACTTGCAGTTGGCGACGGCGTGGTCCACGAAGAGGCGCTGCTCGAGGTGCTGGCCGGCGTCCGCGAAGTAGAGGCCGAACATTTCCGCTTCGGCGCCGGGGGCGGTGAAGCGGGTCGACGGCGTGACACGGACCAGGTCGCCGCCGAGGCTGACGACGATGTGCTTGAACTTGGCGTCGCGGCCGAGCTTCGCCTGCTGGGAGGAGGCGTGCACGGCGTCGTCGTTCCATTCCTGGAGGGAGATGACGGTGAGCTGCGCGCCGTCCTCGACCAGGATCTCGACGTTTTCCGCGACGACGGCGGTGCCCTGGTGGTCTAGCACAACAACGGCCTTGGAGAACTTCTCCGCGATGATCACAACGTGCTGCGCGGAGGCCCCGGTGCCCTGGCCGGTCAGGACTACGCTGACCTCGCCCTCGGCCTGGACCTCGGCGGGAACCGTGATGACGGTGGCCTCGGTGAAGTTCTCCCAGGCGTTCGCGGAGACCCGATCCTCGGGGATGGCGGCGGAGCCGATGCGGGCATCGTCCCGGCCGACGGTCTCGATCCGGACGCTGTCCGGGCCGGTGACGGCCACGGACGGTGCCGCGCCGCTGAGGACGTCGGTGTGCAGGCCGCGGAGGCGCTTGAGCGGGGTGAACCGCCAGTCTTCCTCCATGCCGGTCAGCGGCTTGAAGTCCGCCAGCTTGTACGAGGTCAGGCGGCCGGCGCGTGAGCTGTCCGGGACGCCGACGCCGCCGCCGTGCGAGTGGCGCTTGACGGCTTCGCCGGCCAGCGGCGACTTGGACTCCGCGGCGTTCAGCGGTGAAAGGCTCTCGCCTTCCTCGGTGAAACCGTTGATGAACGGCTGGGCTGAGGGCGCGCCGATGCGGGCCTTTTCAGTAGTGATGTCAGTCATTAACCGACCGATCCTTCCATCTGCAGTTCAATCAGGCGGTTCAGCTCGAGGGCGTATTCCATCGGCAGTTCGCGGGCAATCGGCTCGATGAAGCCGCGGACGATCATCGCCATGGCCTCGTCTTCGCGCATGCCGCGGGACATCAGGTAGAACAGCTGTTCTTCGCTGACCCGCGAGACCGTGGCCTCGTGGCCCATGGTGACGTCGTCCTCGCGGATGTCGATGTACGGGTACGTGTCCGAGCGGCTGATGGTGTCCACCAGCAGCGCGTCACAGCGGACCGTGTTGGCCGAGTGCTTGGCGCCTTCGCGGACCTGGACCAGGCCGCGGTAGGCAGCCCGGCCGCCGCCGCGGGCCACGGACTTGGAGATGATCGAGCTCTTGGTGTTGGGCGCGATGTGGACCATCTTGGAGCCGGTGTCCTGGTGCTGGCCTTCGCCGGCGAACGCGATCGAGAGGGTCTCGCCCTTGGCGCCTTCGCCCACGAGGTAGACGGCCGGGTACTTCATGGTGACCTTGGAGCCGATGTTGCCATCGATCCACTCCATGGTGGCGCCCTCTTCGCAGATGGCGCGCTTGGTGACCAGGTTGTACACGTTGTTGGACCAGTTCTGGATGGTCGTGTAGCGGACGCGGGCACCCTTCTTCACGATGATCTCCACGACGGCGGAGTGCAGCGAGTCCGAGGTGTAGATCGGCGCGGTGCAGCCCTCGATGTAGTGGACGTAGGAGTCCTCGTCCGCGATGATCAGGGTGCGCTCGAACTGGCCCATGTTTTCCGTGTTGATGCGGAAGTAGGCCTGCAGCGGGATGTCCACGTGGACGCCCTTGGGCACGTAGACGAAGGAGCCGCCGGACCAGACCGCCGTGTTCAGCGAGGCGAACTTGTTATCGCCCACCGGGATGATGGTGCCGAAGTACTCCTGGAAGATTTCCGGGTGCTCGCGCAGCGCGGTGTCCGTGTCCAGGAAGATGACGCCCTGGGCTTCCAGGTCCTCGCGGATCTGGTGGTAGACGACCTCGGACTCGTACTGGGCGGCGACGCCGGAGACGAGGCGGCTGCGCTCGGCTTCCGGGATGCCCAGCTTCTCGTAGGTGTTCCGGATGTCCTCGGGCAGGTCCTCCCAGGTGGCGGCCTGCTTCTCCGTGGAGCGCACGAAGTACTTGATGTTGTCGAAGTCGATGCCGGACAGGTCCGCACCCCAGGTGGGCATGGGCTTGCGGTCGAAGTACTTAAGGCCTTTCAGGCGCAGGTCCAGCATCCATTCCGGCTCGTTCTTTTTGCCCGAGATGTCACGTACGACGTCCTCATCGATACCACGGCGTGCGTTGGCGCCGACGTCGTTCTTGTCGGCCCAGCCGTATTCGTAGGTTCCGATTCCGTGGAGCTCGGGATTCTTTTCCAGAATCTCCGAGATCACAGTGGATTCAGCAACCTTCTTCTCTGATAGTTGGTCCGTCATCACGGCCTTTCTTGCAGATGGTTGGATACTTCGTCCGGGTTGCCCGGGCCCGCGGGGCTGGGAGCCCCGACGGCGGCCGGACGGCCCGTAGGTATGTGGGTGGTGCAAACATGGCCGCCGCGCGCCAGGGTGGAGAGCCTGCGCACATCGACGCCGACCAGCCGGGAGAACAGTTCGGTCTCCACGTCGCAGAACACCGGGAACTGCGCGGCGAGCTGCTGGATGGGGCAGTGGCCCTGGCAGAGCTGGACGCTGGAAAGGGCGGCCGGCAGCGGCGCCTTGGCCTCGATTGACTGCGCCGAGGCGACAAAACCGTCGCGGCTCAACGCCTCGGACAAGGCCTGCGCGCGGGCCGTGATATCGGTTCCCGCCCGCTCGATTTCCGGCGCGTAGCGGCGTTCCATTTCGGCGAAACGCTCGACGGCGAACTCCCGTACCGCGTCCTCGCCGGCCATTTCGCCGAGCCGCCGCAGCGCGGAGCTGGCGATGTCGAGGTAGTCGTTGCCGAGCGTGGACTGGCCCTGCGAGCTGAGCACGTAGCGGCGCGCCGGGCGCCCCGCGCCGGCGCCTGCACGGGCCGCGCGCTTGACTTCGATCACGCCGTGACGTGAGAGGTGGTCCAGGTGACGTCGAACCGCCGCCGGAGTGAAACCGAGCAGCTCGCCGAGCTCCGCGGCGCTGATCGGACCGTGTTCGAGCACAGCCGCCAAGACTCGGTCCCGGGTGCGTTCCTCCGCGTCGGCAGCCATCGCCGCAGGCATTGCTGCGGGAACAGCCTCGCCTTCGGCAGGCTCGGCCGACTCCGCGCGCACGGCAGGCGCGGCAGAAGTAGTTGGGCTCATGGAATACACAACACAATCATGTCGTAATTTACTCCCCCGATCCAGTAAGGCATGGCTTTCCTGGCGCTGGCTCCGGATCGGGGCCGCGCCTACTACATCGCGTAGAATGCTTTGGTGCGATCTCCCGAATCCCCCGCCCTGACAATCAGCGGGCTCATCAAGGATGTTGGTCCGCTGCCCAGCCTTGACGGCAAAATGCTGCGGGTGGTCAGTGGCGTCTCCCTCGTTGCCGAGCGCGGCCAGGTGACCGCCCTGCTGGGGGCCAACGGGGCTGGTAAGACCACCACCATCGAATGCGCCCAGGGCCTGCAGAAACGGTCCGGCGGCAGCATCAGCCTGCTCGGCCAGGATCCGGACACGGCCGGGGCGGAGCTGCGCGCCCGCGTCGGCGTCATGCTCCAGGACGGCGGCCTGCCGCCGTCGGCCCGCCCGATCCCGCTGCTCAGGCACATCGCCGGGATGTACCAGGACCCGTGGCCGGTGGACGAACTCGTGGCGCGCCTGGGCATCGACGCTTTCAGCCGGACCTCCGTTCGGCGACTCTCCGGCGGCCAAAAACAGCGCCTCGCCCTGGCCGCAGCCCTGGTGGGCCGCCCCGAAGTGCTTTTCCTCGATGAGCCCAGCGCCGGCCTGGACCCGCAGTCCCGCCAGTTGGTCTTTGAGCTAATCGCCGAACTACGGGACCGCGGCATGGCCATCATCCTCACGACCCACCTCATGGACGACGCCCAGCGCCTGGCCGACTACGTCTACATCATCGACGCCGGCCGGAACGTCGCCGAAGGCACCGTAGCGCAGTTGCTGCGGCACGAACTGGCGGCCGCCGGCGAACAGCACATCCGGACGCTGCATTTCGAAGCGGAGCCCGGACTGGACCTGGCCGGCGTCCTGCCCGCCGACGTCGACATCCGCGAGACGCGCGCCGGAAGCTACAGCGCCACCGGTGCGCTCACGCCCGCCGACCTCGCCGCCGTCACGGCCTGGTGGGCGGACCGCGGCATAATGCCGGCCTCCATGAGCCTGGCCGCCCGCAGCCTCGAGGACGTCTTCCTCGACATCTCCGGAAGGGAGATCCGATGAGCTCCGCCCCCGCCACCGCCGGCACCCCGCTGGGCAGCGCCCCCGCTCCCCTGCTGCGCCGGATCCTGCTGCAGGGCAAGTATGAGACCGTCACCATGATCCGTAACGGCGAACAGCTGATCCTCGCGATCATCCTGCCGTTGCTGGCCCTCGTGGGCCTGACCGTTACTCCCCTGCTGGACGGCCTTGGTTCCAGCAGGATCAACACCGCCGTGCCGGGCATCCTCGCCCTCTGCGCCATGTCCACGGCGTTCACCGGCCAAGGCATCGCCACGGGATTCGACCGCCGCTACGGGGTGCTGCGTTTCCTCTCCACCACACCGCTGGGCCGCGCGGGCCTGATCCTGGGCAAGGTGCTCGCGGTGCTGGCGGTGCTGCTGCTTCAAGTGCTGGTGGTCGCAGCGGTCGCCCTGCCCCTGGGCTGGCGGCCGTCGGCGCCGGGGCTGCTCCCGGGCTTGCTGCTGCTGGTCCTCGGCGCCGCTGCCTTCACCGCCCTGGGCCTGCTGGTGGCCGGCACGGTCCGGCCGGAGGCCACGCTGGCGATCACCAACCTGCTGTGGATCCTGCTGGGCGCCCTCGGCGGCATCGTCATCCCGGCCGAGCGCCTCCCCGCTCTCGCCCAGGCGATTGTGCACTTCCTTCCCTCCGGCGCGCTGGGCCAGGCGCTGCGGGATGCTTTCCTGCACGGCAGCGTCAATCTCGCCGCCGTCTTTGTCCTGCTGCTCTGGACGGCCATTGCCGGCGCCGCAGCAACCCGTTGGTTCAAGTGGAATTGAGAAAACTGTGAGTACGGCATCCCGCCCTTCCCGGATCGTGTCCCGGATTTCCTCCCGGCTGCCCGTCACCGTCGACAAGACCGTCCGCCGGCTGGCCGTGCTGTCCCTGATCGGCCAGACCGTGCTGGTGGTGACCGGCGGCGCCGTCCGCCTCACCGCTTCCGGCCTGGGCTGCCCCACCTGGCCGCGCTGTACCGACAGTTCGCTCGTGAACACCCCGGAGATGGGCATCCACGGCATCATCGAGTTCGGCAACCGGCTCCTGACGTTCGCGCTGGCCGCCGTCGCAGTCGCGATGCTGGTGTACCTGTGGAACCTGCGCAAGGAACGCCGGGACCTTTTCCTACTGGCCCTCGGCCTGCTGGCCAGCATCCCGGCCCAGGCTGTCATCGGCGGCATCACCGTCCTCACCCAGCTGAATCCGTGGGTGGTGGGCCTGCACTTCCTGGTCTCGATGGCACTCGTGGTTCTCGCGACCCTGCTGGTCAACCGGGCCTACGGCAGGACCGGCAAGTTCCGCACCAGCCAGCTCCCCGCGCTGCCGGGCGCCGCACGCCCCGTGCTGACCGCCGTCGCGCTGATCTCGGCCGTAGCCGTGTGCCTCGGCGTCGTGGTGACCGGTGCGGGCCCGCACGCCGGCGACGCGAACGCGCCGCGCAACAACCTGGACTGGGACCTGTTCTCGCACATCCATGCGGTCCCTGCCTACCTCGTCACCGCGGGGGCCCTGTTCGGCGTCGTCCTGGTGTTCCGCGGCCGCATCACCGGCCCGTTCCGCACGGCGGTGTTCCTGCTCCTGGGCGTCACCGTGCTGCAGGCGGTCATTGGCTTCACGCAGTACTACAACGGCATCCCGGCCCTGCTCGTTGCCGCCCACATGCTCGGCGCGGCCCTTCTGATGAGCGCGTCCACCAACGCCGCCGACATCGCGCGCAGCAGCCCGCTGAAGTAGCACCCCCTCCGGCAGCAGCCGCCTGAACCACAAACGCGCCGGTCACCCGCCGCCCATCCGGAAGACCGGAGCGGGCGGCAGGTGACCGGCGCGTTGTTTGTTGCGGGAGACTTCTGCTTAGCCGCCGACGATGGCGGACCCGATGAACGGGTCGACAGCCAGGGCGATGAAAAGCAGGGTGAGGTAGCTGATCGAGCCGTGGAAGACCTTCATGGCGCCCTTGTTGGAGACGTCGCCGCCCTGTGCCCGGTTGTAGAGGGCATGCGACTCGTACAGGAACCAGGCCCCCGCGGCGACGGCGGTGACGGTGTACACCCATCCGGCCCCGCCGACCGGGATCAGCAGCAACGAGCAGACAACCATGGCCCACGCGTAGAGAACCACCTGCACGGAGACGACCTTGGCGCCGGCGATCGCGCCAAGCATAGGCACGTTGGCGTTGCGGTAGTCCTCGCCGTAGCGCATGGACAGCGGCCAGTAGTGCGGCGGCGTCCAGAGGAAGATCACCATAAAGAGCACGACGGCGGGCCATTCCACCGTGTTGGTCACGGCGGCCCAGGCGATCAGCACCGGGAAGCAGCCCGCGGCGCCGCCCCAGACGATGTTCTGCGCGGTGCGGCGCTTCAGGATCATGGTGTAGATCACGACGTAGAACACGATGGCGCCGAGGCCCAGCCACGCCGAGAGCGGGTTGGCACCGAACCAGAGGATCGCGATGGCGGCGGCGCCGAGGAGCCAGGAAAACACCAGCGCTTCCCGCGGCGTGACCTCGCCCGTAACCAGCGGCCGGTTCTCCGTCCGGTGCATCAACTTGTCGATGTCCCGATCGATGTAGCAGTTGAAGGAGCCCGCGCTGCCGGCAGCAAAGGCGCCGCCCACGAGGGTCGCCAGGATCAGGCCCAGGGACGGGAAGCCGCGCTCGGCGTAGATCATGGTGGGCAGGGTGCTGACCAGCAGGAGTTCGATCACCCGGGGTTTCGTGAGCGCCAGGTAGGCCTTGGCTTTGCGGCCGAAGCCGATTCGACCCGGGGCCGGGGAGGCGTTAAGCGGCGTATCTGTTGTGCTCACGGTGGCAGTCACTCTGTTCTGTCTGGCTGTTCAGTCCGGCTGGTCGCCGCAGTACGTCCTAGATCCGGCGCACTGCGTTCGGAGGGGGTCCACGCGCAGCGCACAGGCATGTCCTCGCCCCCGTTGGTAGCCACGCACCATCATACCGTGGCGGCACCCGCGTCCGGGTCCTCCGGAAACCCGCTGGAATTCCGCCAGGTTAACGCAGCCTCACCGCCGCGGCGGCACGCGGTGATTCATATAAGCCGAAAACCGGTCCAATTCGTGAGATGTACGCTACCCGGCAGGTGGAATGGGGCTAAGCTGTCTGACAGATCAGCACGCACGGGCGGCTGCCCCCAACGGCGCTCCCTGCCTCTGCGCATGCGACTAAATGATAGATCAACGTTTCGATGGTGAACGGCTGGTACGAACCGCAGCGGGCACCGAACTGTGCCCCCGGCGGAATGCCCTCAGCGGGAAAGCTCCCAGAGGGAAAACCCGTACCACCGGCCGTCAGCACAGAGAGGGGCCCGGTTTACGTGCCACATTTGGAAGAGCAAGAACTGTCATGGACTCATCTGGACCAGCGTGCCGTGGACACCGTCCGGGTACTCGCGGCGGATGCGGTGGAGAAGGTCGGCAACGGCCACCCCGGCACGGCCATGAGCCTGGCCCCGGCCGCCTACCTGCTCTTCCAGAAATTGATGCGCCACGATCCGGCGAACCCGGACTGGCTGGGACGTGACCGGTTTGTCCTGTCCCCCGGCCACACGTCCCTGACGCTTTACATCCAGCTCTTCCTCTCCGGTTACGGCCTGGAGCTGAAGGACCTCGAGGCGCTGCGGACCTGGGGATCGCTGACCCCGGGACACCCGGAGTACAAGCACACCGCCGGCGTGGAAATCACCACCGGCCCGCTCGGCCAGGGCCTGGCATCCGCCGTCGGCTTCGCTTACTCCCAGCGCCGGATGCGCGGGCTGTTCGACGCCGACGCCGCCGAGGGCACCAGCCCGTTCGACCACACCATCTGGGTGATCGCTTCCGACGGCGACCTGCAGGAAGGCGTCACGTCCGAGGCTTCCTCGCTCGCCGGCCACCAGGAATTGGGCAATCTCGTGGTGATCTACGACGAGAACCACATCAGCATCGAGGACGACACCGACGTCGCGTTCACCGAGGACGTCCTGGCCCGGTACGAGGCCTACGGCTGGCACACCCAGCGGGTCGACTGGACCCGGACCGGAGAGTACAAGGAGGACGTGCCCGAGCTGCACGCCGCCCTGCTCGCCGCGAAGGCCGAGACGGGCAAACCCTCCATCATCTCGCTGCGCACCATCATCGGGTGGCCGGCGCCGAAGAAGCAGAACACCGGCAAGATCCACGGCTCGGCCCTCGGCGCCGAGGAAGTCGCGGGCCTGAAGAAGGTCCTCGGCTTCGACCCGGAGCGCAGCTTCCAGGTCGACGACGAGGTCCTGGCCCACACCCGCGAGGCGCAGTCCCGCGGCGCCGCGGCACGGACCGAGTGGCTGGCGTCCTTCGAGGCCTGGCAGTCGGCCAACCCCGAGGCGGCCGTCCTGCTGGAGCGCGTTGAAGCCCGGAAGCTTCCGGCCGAACTCGATGCCGCCCTGCCGGTCTTCGAAGCCGGCAAGGACGTCTCCACCCGCGCCGCGTCCGGCAAGGTCCTGAACGCGATCGGCCCGGTCATGCCCGAGCTGTGGGGCGGCTCCGCCGACCTCGCCGAATCCAACAACACCACGATCGAGGGCTCTCCCTCGTTCATCCCCGCCTCCCGGCAGACCGAGGCATGGAAGGGCAACCCCTACGGCCGGGTGCTGCACTTCGGCATCCGCGAACACGCCGCGGCGTCGATCGTGAACGGGATCAGCCTGCACGGGGCGACCCGGGCGTTCTCCGGCACGTTCCTGATCTTCTCGGACTACCAGCGCCCGGCGATCCGGCTCGGCGCCCTGATGGGCGTCCCGTCCCTGTATGTCTGGACGCACGACTCGATCGGCCTCGGCGAGGACGGCCCGACCCACCAGCCGGTGGAACAGCTCGCCTCGCTCCGGGCGATCCCGGGCCTGGACGTCGTGCGCCCCGGCGACGCGAACGAGGTCGCGGCGGCCTGGAAGGTCATGCTCGAGAACCATGAGAACCCGGCCGGCATTGTGCTGACCCGGCAGAACATCCCCACCTATGCCCGCGGGACTTCCGATGCCGAGGCAGACACCTTCGCCTCGACGGCCGGTGTCGCCAAGGGCGGCTACGTGCTGGCCGAAGCGTCCGCCAACGGCCAGAGCACCGAGGCGCAGGTCATCCTGATCGGCACCGGCTCCGAGATCCAGCTCGCCGTGGCCGCCCGCGAGGCCCTGCAGGCCGAAGGCATCCCCACCCGGGTGGTCTCCATGCCGTGCGTGGAATGGTTCAACAAGCAGGACGCCGCCTACCGCGAGGCAGTGCTCCCCGCCAACGTCAAGGCACGCGTCTCCGTCGAAGCCGGGCTCGCCCTGGGCTGGAAGGAGTTCGTCGGCGACGCCGGCCGCTCCATCAGCCTCGAGCACTTCGGCGCGTCGGCCGACTACAAGCGCCTGTTCCAGGAATTCGGCATCACCGCCGAGGCCGTGACCGCCGCCGCCAAGGAATCCCTCGCCGGCCTCACGGCCTGATCCCAACTTCACGCTTTCCGGGCCGCCGCCCCACCAACGGCGGCGGCCCCAGACTTCAGGAGTTACACATGAACACCACCCCCACCGCTACCCCCACGCAGCAGCTCTCCGACGCCGGCGTCTCCATCTGGCTCGATGACCTCTCCCGCGGCCGCCTCGCCACCGGCACGCTGCGCAAGCTGATCGAAGAGAAGAACGTCGTCGGTGTCACCACGAACCCGAGCATCTTCCACGCTGCCATCACCACGGGCACCGACTACGACGCCAAAATCAAGGAAATGGCAGCCGCCGGCGCCAGCGTCGAGGAGACCGTCTTCGCGATCACCACCACCGACGTCGCCGACGCCTGCGATCTGTTCGCCCCCGTGGCCGCCGCGACGAACGGCGTCGACGGCCGCGTCTCGATCGAGGTGGACCCGCGCCTCGCCTGGGACACCGCCGGCACCATCACCGAGGCCAAGGAACTCTACGGCCAGGTCAACAAGGACAACGTCCTGATCAAGATCCCCGCCACGATTGAAGGCCTCGAGGCCATCACCGCCACCCTGGCAAGCGGCATCAGCGTCAACGTGACCCTGATCTTCTCGCTCGAGCGCTACCGCGCCGTGATCAACGCGTTCCAGAGCGGGCTCGAACAGGCCAAGGAGAACGGCCACGACCTGTCCAAGATTCACTCCGTCGCGTCGTTCTTCGTCTCCCGCGTGGACTCCGAAATCGACAAGCGCCTCGACGCGATCGGCACGGACGAAGCCAAAGCCCTCAAGGGCAAGGCCGGCCTGGCCAACGCCCGCCTGGCCTACCAGGTCTACGAGGAGCTCTTCTCCACCGAGCGCTGGGCCCTGCTCGCCGAAGCCGGCGCCCGTCCGCAGCGCCCGCTGTGGGCCTCCACCGGCGTCAAGGATCCGGCCTACCCGGACACCCTGTACGTGACCGAGCTCGTCGCCCCCGGCGTTGTTAACACCATGCCGGAAAAGACCCTCGACGCCACCTACGACCACGGCGCCATCACCGGCGACACGGTCACCCGCGGCTACGACGACGCGAACGCGACCCTCAACGCGCTCGACGCACTGGGCATTTCCTACAACGAAGTCGTCGCCGTGCTCGAGTCCGAAGGCCTCGACAAGTTTGTGGCAAGCTGGAAGGAACTGCTGGCCGACGTCGAGGTCGCCCTCGCCGCTGCACGGAAGGACGCATAGTCCCCCATGACCACTCTCAGCTACGACGCCACGGGCGCCGCCCGCCAGGCGCATGAACAGCACCTGCCCGCCCTGCTGGAGGACCGGGTCGCCACCCGGATCTTCGCCAAGGACGCCACCCTGTGGGGTCCCGACGCCGAAGCCGAGGCCGCGGTCCGGCTCGGCTGGGTGGAGGCCGCCACCGTCTCCCAGCCGCTCGTGGCGGACGTCCTGGCCCTCCGCGACGCGCTCCGCGCCGAAGGCGTGACCCGGATTGTCCTGTGCGGCATGGGCGGTTCCTCGCTGGCCCCCGAGGTCATCGCCGGAACCGCCGGCGTCGGGCTGACGGTGCTGGACAGCACCGATCCCGAGCAGGTTGGCGCCGCCCTGGCAGACCGGCTCGAGCAGACCGCCATCGTGGTCTCCTCGAAGTCCGGCTCCACGCTGGAGACCGACTCGCAGCGCCGCGTCTTCGAGCATGCCTTCACCGAGGCCGGGCTCGACGCGAAGAGCCGGATCGTCATCGTCACGGACCCGGGATCGCCGCTGGACAAGGCCTCACGCGAAGCCGGCTACCGCGCCGTGTTCAACGCCGACCCCAACGTCGGCGGCCGGTACTCGGCACTGACTGCCTTCGGGCTGGTGCCGTGCGGACTGGCCGGCGTGGACATCCAGGCCTTCCTGGACGAAGCTGAAGAGACCGCCGAGATCCTCAATGACGACAGCGAGGAGAACATCGGCCTCGCCCTCGGCGCCGCGCTGGGCGGCACCAACCCGCTGCGCGACAAGATCGTGATCGCCGAGGACGGCTCCGGGATCGTAGGGTTCGCCGACTGGGCCGAACAGCTCATCGCCGAGTCCACCGGCAAGCTCGGCACCGGCGTGTTGCCGGTCGTCGCCGGTCCGGACGCGCCGGAGGTCACGGGCGGCGCCGCGGACGTGCTGGTGATCCGGCTGGTGGCAGCCGACGCCGACGTCGAACTGGGCGACAACGAGTCGGCCATCGCCGGCGGCCTCGCGGCGCAGATGATGACGTGGGAGTTCGCCACCGCCGTCGCGGGACGGCTGCTGGGCATCAACCCCTTCGACCAGCCCGACGTCGAGGCCGCCAAGGTCGCAGCACGCGGCCTGCTGGATGCGCAGCCCGAACCGACGCCGGCCAACTTCACCGACGGCGCGATCGAGGTCCGCGGCGGCACCTGGCTGGGCGACGCCGGCACCGCGGCCGAAGCGGTCAGCGCGTTGTTGGGCCAGCTTGGTACGGACGGCTACCTCAGCGTCCAGGCCTACTTCGACCGGCTCAACTACGCACCGCTCGAAGGCATCCGGGACGAACTGGCCGCCCTCAGCGGCCGCCCCGTCACCTTCGGCTGGGGACCGAGGTTCCTGCACTCCACCGGGCAGTTCCACAAGGGCGGCCCGGCGATCGGCGTGTTCCTGCAGGTCACCGCGGCCTCCGCGACGGACCTGCCCATCCCGGAACGCCCGTTCAGCTTCGGTGAGCTGATCTCCGCCCAGGCCGCCGGCGATGCGCAGGTCCTCAGCGAACACGGCCGGCCCGTGCTCCGGCTCCACCTCACGGACCGTGCCTCCGGCGTCCGCCAGTTGCAGCAGCTTGTCTCCTCGCTGGCCGGCACTTCATTTGCTGGCCGCCCAGCGTCCTCCACCGAAAGCTAAGGCACCACAGCAACCATGCCACTCTCGCAAAACGGCAGCCCTAAGTCCGCGGGCCGGGGGCGCAATCCGCTCCGGGACCCGCGGGACCGCCGGCTGAACCGCATCGCCGGCCCCTCCTCCTTGGTTCTCTTCGGCGTTACCGGTGACCTCGCCCGCAAGAAACTCATGCCGGCCGTCTACGACCTCGCCAACCGCGGGCTCCTGCCCCCGAGCTTCGCCCTCGTCGGGTTTGCCCGGCGGCAGTGGGAGAACGAGGACTTCGCCGCCGAGGTGAAGGAATCGGTCAAAAACTACGCCCGCACACCCTTCGACGAAACGGTGTGGAAGCAGCTCTCCGAGGGCATCCGCTTCGTGCAGGGCGAGTTCGACGATGACGACGCCTTCGAGCGGCTTAGCGAAACCATCGACGAACTCGACGAGCAGCGTGGCACCCGCGGCAACCACGCCTTCTACCTCTCCATCCCGCCGAAGGCCTTCGAACTGGTTTGCCGGCAGCTCTCCAAGCACGGCCTCGCCCAGGCCGAGGGCGACAAGTGGCGCCGCGTCGTGATCGAGAAGCCGTTCGGGCACGACCTCGAGTCGGCCCGGCAGCTCAACGACATCGTGGAATCGGTGTTCCCGCCCGATGCAGTCTTCCGGATCGACCACTACCTCGGCAAAGAGACGGTCCAGAACATCCTGGCCCTGCGCTTCGCCAACCAGCTGTTCGAACCGTTGTGGAACGCCAACTACGTGGACCACGTCCAGATCACCATGGCGGAGGACATCGGCACGGGCGGCCGCGCCGGGTACTACGACGGCGTGGGCGCTGCCCGCGACGTCATCCAGAACCACCTGCTGCAGCTGCTTGCCCTGACCGCCATGGAGGAACCGATCTCCTTCAACGCGGACGACCTCCGCGCCGAGAAGGAAAAGGTCCTGGCCGCGGTCCGGCTGCCGGAGGACCTCTCCACGCACTCGGCGCGCGGACAGTTCGCCGGCGGCTGGCAGGGCGGTGAGCAGGTCCAGGGCTACCTGGAGGAGGAAGGCATCCCCGCCGACTCCACGACCGAGACGTTCGCCGCGATCCGGGTGGACATCAACACCCGGCGCTGGAGCGGCGTGCCGTTCTACCTGCGGGCCGGCAAGCGGCTGGGGCGGCGGGTGACGGAGATCGCCGTCGTGTTCAAGCGCGCGCCCAACCTGCTCTTCCGTGACCACGGCGAGGACGACTTCGGCCAGAACGCCGTCGTCATCCGGGTGCAGCCCGATGAGGGCGCCACCATCCGCTTTGGCTCCAAGGTCCCCGGCACCCAGATGGAAGTCCGCGATGTCACGATGGACTTCGGGTACGGCCATTCCTTCACCGAGTCCAGTCCCGAGGCCTACGAACGGCTCATCCTGGACGTGCTCCTTGGCGAGCCGCCGCTGTTCCCGCGGCACCAGGAGGTGGAGCTGTCCTGGAAGATCCTGGACCCGTTCGAGGACTACTGGGCCAGCCTGAACGAACAGCCGGAGCCCTACGCCCCCGGAAGCTGGGGTCCCGCCTCCGCCGATGAACTGCTCGCCCGCGACGGACGGACCTGGAGAAGGCCATGATCGTAGATCTTCCCGACACAACAACCTCCAAGATCTCCAAGAAGATCATGGCGCTGCGCGAACAGGGCGGCGTGATCGCCCTGGGCCGCGTGCTGACCCTCGTGGTGGTGACCAAGTCCGGCCTCGAAGAGGAAGCCATCGAGGCCGCCAACGAAGCCAGCCGGGAACACCCCTGCCGGATCATCGTCCTCGCCGACGCCGGCGCCTCGGCGCCCACCCGGCTGGACGCGCAGATCCGGGTGGGCGGCGACGCCGGCGCCTCCGAGGTCATCCTGCTCCGCGGCTACGGCGAACTCGCGGAGGAAAGCGAATCCCTCGTGGCCGCGCTGCTCCTTCCGGATGCCCCGATCGTGGCCTGGTGGCCGCACGGTGCGCCCCGGAATGCCTGCGAGACGTCGATCGGCCGGATCGCGCACCGCCGCATCACCGACTCCGCAAACGAGCCGGACCCGTTGGCGGCGCTGGACAATCTCCGCAGCACCTACAAGGCCGGCGACACCGACCTGGCCTGGACCCGCCTGACCAACTGGCGGATCCAGCTGGCGGCAGTCCTGGACCAAGTGGACTCCTCGCCGGTCACCGCCGTCGCTGTCGAAGGCGCCTCGGACTCCCCCAGCACCCTGCTGCTCGCGGCATGGCTCACGCTGGCGCTGGACGCCCCGGTGACCATCGTCGCCGATCCGGCCGGCACCGGGATCCGGCGCGTGCGGCTGACCCGCACCGGCGGCGACGTGCAGCTGTTCCGACCCGGACTCACCGTGGCGGAATTGACCCAGCCGGGCCAGCCTGCCCAGCGCATCTCCTTGCCGCGCCGCAGCCTCAAGGACTGCCTGGCTGAGGAGCTCCGGCGCCTGGACCCGGACGAAGTCTTCGGTGAAGTGATTACTATTGGACTGCCACGTACCAACCTAAGGAGTGTCCGTCCCAGTGAGCGCTGACCCCAGAGTAAGCATCCATCCTGACTCGACCGTCCTGATGGCGGCGATCGCGGCACGCCTGATCACCAAGCTTGTGGACATCCAGGACAAGCACGGCGAGGCAACGGTGGTGCTTACCGGCGGCACGATGGGGATCGGCTCGCTCAAGGCGGTCGCCGAGTCGCCGGCCGCACAGGCGGTGGACTGGTCCAAGGTCAACTTCTGGTGGGGCGACGAACGCTTCGTCGGCTCGGACGACGCCGACCGCAACGCCCGCCAGGCGCACGAGGCACTGCTCTCGCACATCAACGTGGACCCCTCGCGCGTCCACGTCCCGGGCTCGACGGACGACTTCGGAACCCCTGAAGAAGCAGCGGCGGACTACGCGCGGCGGCTTGCCGAGGCGGCTGCGGCCGAGCACGCCGCCGATATGTCCGATGACCGTCCGGAGGAGCCCGGCGCCTTGCCGCGGCTGGACATCGTGCTACTGGGCGTCGGCCCGGACGCGCACGTGGCGTCCTTGTTCCCGGAGCAGGCCGGCATCCGGGAGAAGGAGTTGACCGTCGTCGGGGTCCGCAACTCCCCCAAGCCGCCGCCGGCCCGGCTCTCCCTCACGCTGCCGACGATCAACACCGCGAACGAGGTGTGGATGGTGGTGGCCGGCGATGACAAGGCCGGCGCCGTGGGCTTGGCCCTGGCCGGAGCCAACCCGGTGCAGGTGCCGGCGGCAGGGCCCCGTGGCCGGTTCCAGACGCTGTGGCTGATCGACGAGGACGCAGCCTCACGCGTCCCCGAGCAGCTCGTCCGGAAGGGCGCGTCGGGCGCGTAGCCGTTCAAGCGCTCCAGCCAGCACGTCTTCGGCGTCCTGGCTGGAGCGCCTTTCTTTAACGTACTCGAGGTGGCTCTTGAAACCCTCGGCGGGTTCGTCCTCCAGCGCGAAGCGGGACTCGTCCCGGGTGGCTGCTCCGCCGCAGCGGCGGCAGTCCCACACCCCGGGGATTTGCTCCTCAGGGAGCTTGGCGAACACGAGCGCTGTCTCGTGGCCTTTCGCGCACCGGTAGGTGACGCAGATCCGGGGCTGCGCCGCGCCCCCGTCGAGGGGCTCATGGCGGGCCGGGGCTCCGGCGATGGCACCGACGCGGATGCCCCTGAATCCGGAAGCAGAATGCAGCATCGGGAACTCCTGGCTACTCGGCTGGTGGATTGGCTTGCCAGCGACAGTGTAGTTCGGAGTTCCCGATGCGGGGAGGGCCGCAAGGCCCATATGAAGTTTTAGAAAACGGGGGTACTAGGAGTCGGCGCCGGTGCTGAAGCGCATCAGCAGGCCGAGGGCGATGATGACGACGCCCCAGGTGACTCCGAGGATGACCGTGAAGCGGTTGAGGTTCCGCTCGGCTACGCCCGAGGAGCTGAGCCCGGAACTCATGCCGCCGCCGAACATGTCGGACAGACCGCCGCCGCGCCCCTTGTGAAGCAGGATGAGCAAGGTCAGCAGGAGGCTGGTGATGCCCAGCAGCACCTGGAGAATGACATGAAGAACGTCCACTACGGCCTTTCAGAAGATGGGGATTGCGGGGGCCAAAGCTGTGTCCGGACTAATCCGTCAGCGTGTGACTCTCGAACCTGACAATATTAGCAAACTCGGCGGCGTCCAGGCTGGCACCGCCGACCAGCAATCCGTCCACGTCGCGTTCCTTGAGGATCGAGGCGGCGTTGTTCGCCTTCACCGAGCCGCCGTAGAGCAGGCGCGTCTTGGCGGCGACCGAGGCGTCGAAGAGGGTGGCGAGTTCGGCGCGGATCGCGGCGCACATCTCCTGGGCATCCTGCGGCCCGGCGACTTCGCCGGTGCCGATGGCCCAGACGGGCTCGTACGCGACCACCAACTCGGCCGCCTGCTCCGCGGTAAGGCCTTCGACGCCGGCCCGCAGCTGGGCAAGCGTGTGGTCCACGTGCGTGCCGGCCTGGCGGACTTCGAGCCCCTCGCCGACGCACAGCACGGGGGTCATGCCGTGGCGGAAGGCCGCCTTGGTCTTGGCGTTGAGGACCTCGTCGGACTCGTTGTGAATGGTGCGGCGTTCGCTGTGGCCCACCAGGACGTAGCGGCAGCCGAGCTTCGCGAGGAACTGTCCGGAAATGTCCCCGGTGTAGGCGCCGGAGTCGAACTGCGAGAGGTCCTGGCCGCCGTAGACGACGTCCAGCTCGTCGCCCTGGACGAGGGTCTGCACGCCGCGGAGATCGGTGAACGGCGGGAACACGGCGACCTCCACCCGGCTGTAGTCGTGTTTGGCGTCGGACAGGGTCCAGGCCAGCTTCTGCAGGAGGGTGATGCCCTGGACGTGGTCCATGTTCATCTTCCAGTTGCCCGCGATGAAGGGCTTGCGGTCGAACTTGCCGTGGGTTGACGTTGTCACGTGATCTCCAAAAGATTCGTAGCAGTGAAAGAGCCGGCAGGGTGCCCGCCTTGCGGGCCGGGCACCCTGCCGGCTGGAGGTTCTAGCGGTCCAGCACGCTCAGGCCGGGAAGTTCCTTGCCTTCAAGGTATTCCAGGCTCGCGCCGCCGCCGGTCGAGATGTGCCCGAACTGGTCATCGGCGAAGCCCAGGGTCCGCACCGCGGCGGCGGAGTCCCCGCCGCCCACGACTGTAAATGCCGCGGTTTCCGTGAGGGCCTTGGCAACGGCCCGCGTGCCGCCGGCGAAGGCCGGGAACTCGAAGACGCCCATGGGCCCGTTCCAGAAGACCGTCTTGGCTCCGTTGATCCGCTCTGCGAAGGCGGCTGCCGAATCCGGGCCGATGTCCAGGCCGATGCCGGAGGCACCAAAGCTGCTGGACTCGATGGCGTCGGCTGACACCGTTTCGTGGTCGGCGTCGGCGGCGAACTTGCTGGCCACCACGACGTCGGTGGGGACAACGAACTCGGTGCCGGCGTCGGCGGCGCGCTTG
Source organism: Arthrobacter sp. 05L428 (assembly GCF_056397665.1). NCBI lineage: Bacteria > Bacillati > Actinomycetota > Actinomycetes > Micrococcales > Micrococcaceae > Arthrobacter > Arthrobacter sp. 05L428. Next base: position 78,955 of record NZ_JBFTNW010000006.1, read on the forward strand.
AGGTAATCCTGGACGACCGGGATCTGGTCCTCTTCGAGCAGGCTGCCGGCGACCTTGTGGTCGGCGGCGGCAAGGAAGGTGAACAGCATGCCGCCGCCCACCAGGATGGTGTCCGCCTTGCCGATCAGGTTGGCAATCACGGCGAGCTTGTCCGAGACCTTGGAACCGCCCAGCACGACGACGTAGGGCCGCTGGGTGTCGGTGGTCAGCTTGCGCAGCACCTCCACCTCGGTGCGGACCAGGTCGCCCTGGTAGGACGGCAGCCGGGTGGCGACGTCGTACACGCTGGCGTGCTTGCGGTGCACGGCACCGAAGGCATCGTCAACGAAGGCGCCGTTGTCACCGGTGAGGGCGACCAGCTCGTCCGCGAAGGCGCCGCGTTCGGCGTCGTCCTTGGACGTCTCGCGGGCGTCGAAGCGGACGTTTTCGAGCACGAGGGCTTCGCCGTCCTGCAGTGCGGCGGCGGCCGCCTTGGCGGATTCACCGACCGTGTCGTCAGCGAGCGAGACCTTGAAGGACGCCAGCTCTGCCAGGCGCGCCACGGCGGGCTTGAGCGAGTACTTCTCCTCCGGGGCGCCCTTGGGGCGGCCGAGGTGTGCCGTGACCAGCACGCGGGCACCGGCGTCCGTAAGCTTCGACAGCACTGGCAGGGAGGCCTTGATCCGGCCGTCGTCAGTGACTGCAGAGCCGTCGAGCGGCACGTTCAGGTCACTTCTGACCAGAACGTACCGCCCGCGGACACCATCAGCGATCAGTTCGTCGAGGGTGTGGAATGTCATGGGTCTTACCCTAGCCCAGCTTCGACGCGACGAGCTCCGTAAGGTCGACGAGGCGGTTGGAGTAGCCCCACTCGTTGTCATACCAGGAAACAACCTTGACCTGGTTGCCGATCACCTTGGTCAGGCCGGAGTCGAAGATGGACGACGCCGGGTCCCCGACGATGTCCGAGGAGACGATCGGCTCATCGGTGTAGGTCAGCAGGCCCTTGAGCTCTTCGGTCTCGGACGCGGCCTTGAGTGCGGCGTTGACTTCCTCGACGGTGGTCTCGCGGGAGACGGTCACGGTGAGGTCGGTGGCGGAGCCGGTGGGGACCGGGACGCGGATGGCGTAGCCGTCCAGCTTGCCCTTGAGCTCCGGCAGCACCAGGCCGATCGCCTTGGCTGCGCCGGTGGAGGTGGGAACCATGTTGATGGCGGCGGCGCGGGCGCGGCGGAGGTCCTTGTGCGGGCCGTCCTGCAGGTTCTGGTCAGCGGTGTAGGCGTGGATGGTGGTCATCAGGCCGCGCTCGATGCCGAAGGAGTCGTTGATGACCTTGGCCAGCGGGCCGAGGCAGTTGGTGGTGCAGGAGGCGTTGGAGATGATGTTGTGCGCGGCGGGGTCGTAGAGGCCGTCGTTCACGCCCATCACGATCGTGATGTCCTCGTCCGAGGCGGGGGCGGAGATCAGGACCTTCTTGGCGCCGGCGTCGATGTGCTTCTGCGCATCGGCGGCCTTGGTGAAGAAGCCGGTGGACTCGATCACGATGTCCACGCCCAGCTCGCCCCAGGGGAGCTTGGCCGGGTCACGCTCGGCAAGGACCTTCACGGTCTTGCCGTCGACGACGATGTTGCCGTCCTTGACCTCGATGGTTTCGGCCAGGCGGCCGCCGACGGAGTCGTACTTGAAGAGGTGTGCGAGGGCTTCCGGGCTGGTGAGGTCGTTGACTGCAACGATCTCGAGGTCTGCTCCCTGGGCCAGGGCGGCGCGGAAGTAGTTGCGGCCGATGCGGCCGAAGCCGTTGATACCAATACGTGTCGTCACGTTTTCAGTCTCCTTGGTGCTCTATCAAGCACGATTAGTTGAGTAGGCGTTCAAGCCAACTAACAGATCCCGCACGCCATTGGGCAGAGATGATTACCAGATCGGAGGGCGACCAGCCACGTTGCTGAAGGCTAACCGCCTTCCGTGATCCATCTTACGTTTAAGTGGACCCGCCCCCGCAAGTGCGGGGGCGGGCAGTCCACGTTTCGGGCCGAACGGCTCGAAATGTGAGCTTTGTTACAGCCTGGTTTCGGCTAAGCGCCGGTTTCGACTGTCCTAGAGGGTGATCAGGCCGGTGGCGTTCTTCCGGGCGGCGTCGAAACGCTTGGCGACGTCGGCCCAGTTCACGATGTTCCAGAAGGCCTTGACGTAGTCGGCCTTGACGTTGACGTAGTCCAGGTAGAAGGCGTGCTCCCACATGTCCAGCATCAGCAGCGGCGTGGTGCCCAGCGCGACGTTGCCCTGCTGGTCGTAGAGCTGCTCGATGACAAGGTTGCCGCCGATCGGCTCGTAGGCGAGGAAGCCCCAGCCGGAGCCCTGCAGGCCCAGCGCCGCGGCGCTGAACTGGGCGCGGAAGGCGTCGAAGGAGCCGAAGGCGTCGTCAATCGCGGCCGCGAGCTCGCCCTCGGGCTTGTCGCCGCCGTCCGGGGAAAGGTTCTTCCAGAACACGGAGTGGTTGATGTGGCCGCCGGTGTGGAACGCGAGGTCCTTGGAGAGGCGGTTGATGTTGGCGAAGTCGCCCTTTTCGCGTGCCTCGGCCAGCTGGGCCAGCGCGTTGTTGGCGCCGGCCACGTAGGTGGCGTGGTGCTTGCTGTGGTGCAGCTCCATGATCTTCGCAGAGATGTGGGGCTCCAGCGCGGCGTAATCGTAGTCAAGTTCGGGCAGTACGTACTCGGTCACAAAATCCTCCAATGTCGTGGACGTGTTCGTCCGGTTTTGCTAACTCTCGGATTGTGCATCCGGATGGTTGGACACCCGGAAGTCTGTGGATGTGGATCCAGTGGGCATAGCCTCCGGTCCTGCTGAGGTATTCCCGGCCGTCGGATCCGATTCTGTCGCTGAATCCCCGCAGTGGCTACTCGTCGAGCATTTCCGGCGTCACGTTCGCCTCGGTGCCGGGAATGCCGAGGTCCTGCGCCCGTTTGTCCGCCATCGCCAGGAGCCGTCGGATCCGGCCGGCGATGGCGTCCTTCGTCATCACCGGGTCGGCGAGCCGGCCCAGTTCGTCCAGGCTGGCCTGCTTGTGGGCCACACGCAGTTCGCCGGCGTATTTCAGGTGGTCCGGGACGTCGTCGCCGAGGATCTCCAGTGCCCGGTCCACGCGGGCCCCCGCGGCGACGGCCGCCTGCGCCGAGCGGCGCAGGTTGGCGTCGTCGAAGTTGGCCAGCCGGTTGGCGGTGGCGCGGACTTCCTTGCGCATCCGCCGCTCCTCCCAGACCATCAGCGCGTCGTGGGCGCCCATCCGGGTCAGCAGCGCCGCGATGGTGTCGCCGTCGCGGATCACGACGCGGTCCACTCCCCTGACCTCCCGTGCCTTGGCCTGGATGCCGAGCCGGCGGGCGGCGCCAACGAGGGCGAGGGCCGATTCCGGCCCGGGGCAGGTGACCTCCATGGCGGAGGAGCGGCCGGGCTCTGTGAGCGAGCCGTGGGCCAGGAACGCGCCGCGCCAGACCGCCTCGGCGTCGGCGGCGGAGCCGTTCACCACCACGGAGGGCAGGCCGCGGACGGGCCGGCCGCGGGCATCCAGCAGGCCGGTCTGGCGGGCGAGGGCCTCGCCGTCGCGCACCACCCGCACCACGTAGCGGCTGCCGCGGCGCAGGCCGCCGCCGGAGACGACGATGATTTCGCTCTGGTGCCCGTAAACCTCGGCAATCGCGGCACGGAGCCGGCGGGCGGTCGAGGCCAAGTCCACCTCGGCCTCAATCACAATCCGGCCGGAGATGATGTGCAGGCCCCCGGCGAAGCGGAGCATGGCGGACACTTCAGCCTTGCGGACCGAGGACTTCTTGATGTCCAGCCGGGAAAGTTCTTCCTTGACTGATGCTGTCAGTGCCATGGCACCTTTCCTACCTGTTCCCGAAAATGTCGTGGTACGCCGTTGCCAGGCGCAGCGGGTCGTGGATCGGCCGGCGGCTCGACGCCCCTACTTTACCCAAGACCACCTCTGCTCCGAGCATCCCGGCCGCCCGCTCGAACTCCGGGAGGTCCGGCACCGACGCGGGGTCCGCCAGCACGACGTCGACGCTGAAGTCCGGTGCGTAGTCGCGCAGCACGCGCAGGTGGTCCGCTGCGGACATTCCGAGGGTCTCCTTGGTGTCCGTGGCGAGGTTCATCGTGAGGCAGCGCCGCGCCTCGGTCTTGCACAGCGCATCGCGCATCTCCGGCAGCAGCAGGTGCGGCAGCACCGAGGTGTACCAGGAGCCGGGGCCCAGGACCACCCAGTCGGCGAGTTCGATCGCGGTCAGCGCCTCGACGCAGGCCGGGGCCGACTCGGGCAGCAGCCGGACGGCTTCCAGCGAACCCGCGACGGCGCACTTGGCCTGTCCGCGGACGGTCTGCAGCCCCGACGTGCCGTCGGGCTTCCCCACCCGCACCTCGCCTTCGATGGTGAGCGGGGTGGTGGACATCGGCAGGACCTGGCCCCGGGCGCCGAGCAGCGCCCCGGCCCATTGCAGCCCGACGACGGCATCCCCGAGCAGTTCCCAGAGGGTGACGATCAGCAGGTTGCCCATCGCGTGTTCGTCGAGCGAACCGCCGCGGCCCTTGCCGGGTTTGAACCGGTGCTGCATGACATCGCGCCAGGTCCGACCCCAGTCGGTGTCGTCGCAGAGTGCGGACAGGGCCATCCGCAGGTCACCGGGCGGCAGGACGCCGTACTCGTCACGCAACCGGCCGGAGGAACCGCCGTCGTCGGCGACCGTTACGATCGCGGTCAGTTCCGAGGTGAGCAACCGCAGGGCGGAAAGTGAAGCGGAAAGGCCGTGGCCTCCGCCGAGGGCGACCACGGAGGGGCCTTTGTCCTGCTGGCCGGCGGAGGCCGCACTGGCGGCCGGCACCAGGGGCAGCGGCCCGGTCAGGAGCGCCATTACTCGCGGCCCAGATCCCGGTGCGTAGTGGTGACCGTGACACGCGGGTACTGGGCAAGCCGCCGCGAGAGTTCAACCGCCACGGCGACGGAACGGTGCTTGCCGCCGGTGCAGCCGACGGCGATGGTCGCGTAGTGCTTGTTTTCGCGCCGGTAGCCGTCCAGGACTGGTTCGAGGGCCAGCACGTAGCGCTCCACAAAGTTGTTGACGCCCTCCGCCTCGAGCACGTAGTCGCTGACGTCCTTGTCGAGCCCGGTGTGCGGGCGCAGTTGCGGAACCCAGTGCGGGTTGGGGATGAAGCGGGCGTCGGCGACGAAGTTGGCGTCCACCGGCAGCCCGTACTTGAAACCGAAGCTCATGACGTTCAGGCGCAGCGCCACCGGACCGGTTTCGCTGAACAGTTCGGTGATGGCGGTCGCGAGGCCGTGGACGTTGAGTGTCGAGGTGTCCAGCACAATGTCCGAGGATTCGCGCAGCTCATGCAGCAGCTCGCGTTCCGCGGCGATGCCGTCGAGGATCCGGCCGCCGCCCTGCAGCGGGTGCGGCCGCCGGCCCTGTTCGAAGCGCCGGACCAGGACGTCGTCGCTGGCGTCGAGGAACAGCACCCGGAAGGTGACGCCGCTGGCTTCGAGGTTGCGCAGCGCGGCGCGGATGTCCGCGAAGAGGTCCTTGCTGCGGACGTCGACGACGACGGCGAGTTTGGAGATGGAGCCCGGGGCGTGGGAGACCAGCTCGGCGAGCGTGCCGAGCATCTGGGGCGGCAGGTTGTCCACCACGTACCAGCCGTGGTCCTCGAGGGCGTCCGAGGCGGTGCTCCGACCGGCCCCTGACATCCCGGTCACCACGAGCAGTTCCGCCTCGATCGGCTTGACGGGGGTCAACCCGTCCGCCTCCATGCCGGATCCTGCCGTTGACTCTGTCATCAGTCGTGCCCCATCTCTGCTGTCTGCTCTGCCGTGAGGCCGGCGCACGCGGCAGTTGCCTGCCCGCCGTGCGCCGTACCTCAGCTCCTTACCCTAGCTAAGATTGCCGGAGCTAGCTAAGTTTCGAGGATTTCGCCGGTTGTCATGTTGACGGCCGGCGCGGCGGGCCCTTCCGTGTCCTCCGCCGCGTTGAAATGCCGCACGATTGCCCCGGCGAGGGCTGGTCCGACCCCCTTGGCGGCCGTCAGCTCCTCGACCGTGGCGGCCTTGATGCTTTTCACCGAGCCGAACTGGTTCAGGAGCGCCTTGCGCTTGGAGTCGCCGAGGCCGGGCACGCCGTCCAGCGCGGAGACTGTCATGGCCTTGCCGCGCTTTTGCCGGTGGAAGGAGATGGCGAAGCGGTGCGCCTCGTCCCGGATCCGCTGCAACAGATAGAGACCGGCCGAGGCGCGCGGCAGGATGACCGGGAAGTCGCTGTCCGGCAGCCAGACCTCCTCGAGCCGCTTGGCGAGTCCGACCACATAGACATCCTCGATGCCGAGCTCTTCGAGGGCCTTCGCTGCCGCGTTCACCTGCGGCTTGCCGCCGTCGACGACGACGAGGTTGGGCGGGTAGGCGAATTTCGTCTTCGGCGCCGGCGTCGTGGTGTCCGCGACCGGGGCCACGGCGGCGGCCTGGGCGACGGCCAGCGGCCCGGAACCGTCGGCCGTTTTATCGGCTTGTTCCTGCAGGTAGTTCCGGAAGCGGCGGGTCAGGACGTCATGCATGGCCGCCGTGTCGTCGTTGGCCGCGGCACCGGTGACCGAGAATTTCCGGTAGTCGGATTTCTTCGGCAGGCCGTCCTCGACCACCACCATGGAGCCGACCACGTTGGTGCCCTGGATGTGCGAGATATCGAAGCATTCAATCCGCATCAACGCGACCGGCAGATCCAGGGCTTCCTGCAGTTCCTGGAGCGCCTGGGAACGCATCGTCAGGTCGCCGGCGCGCCGGGACTTGTGCAGCTTGAGGGCGTGTTCGGCGTTGTCCCGGACGGTGGAGAGCAGCGTGGCCTTGTCGCCGCGCTGCGGGACACGAATGTCCACCCGGGCCCCCCGCAGCCCGCTGAGCCATTGGGCGAGTTCGGCGGCGTTGCTGGGCTCGGCCGGCACCAGAACCTCGCGGGGCATCCGGCCTTGGCTTTCGCCTTCCTCGCCGTAGACCTGTTGGAGCAAGTGCTCGACGAGGTCGGGCGTGGTGGTGTCCTCGACCTTTTCCACCACCCAGCCGCGCTGGCCGCGGATCCGGCCGCCCCGGACGTGGAAGACCTGGACTGCGGCCTCAAGCTCGTCCTCGTGCAGCGCGAACACGTCGGCGTCGGTATCCTCGGCCAGGACCACCGCATTGCGTTCAAAGACCTTTTTCAGCGCGATGATGTCATCGCGCACCCGGGCCGCGCGTTCGTAGTCGAGCTCCGCGACGGCGGCGGCCATGTCCTTCTCGAGCCGGGACACGAAGCGCTTGGCTTCGCCGCCCATGAAGGCGCAGAAATCCTCGGCCAGGGCCCGGTGGTCCTCCGCCGAGATCCGGCCGACGCAGGGCGCCGCGCACTTGTCGATGTAGCCGAGCAGGCAGGGACGGCCGCTGGCTTCTGCGCGTTTCAGGACGCCGGGGCTGCAGCTGCGGACCGGGAAGACCCGCAGCAGGGTGTCCATGGTGTCGCGGATGGCGCCGGCCGTGTAGGGCCCGAAATACCGGGTCCCCTTGCGCCGTTCGCCGCGGAGGACCTGCACCCGGGGGTACTTCTCCCCCATCGTGACGGCGAGGTAGGGGTAGCTCTTGTCATCGCGGAACATGACGTTGAACCGCGGCTTGAATTCTTTGATCCAGGTGTATTCGAGCTGCAGGGATTCCAGTTCGCTGCCGACGACGGTCCATTCCACGCTGCTGGCGGTGTGCACCATGGCATACGTCTTGGGCAGCAGGCCCGCGGGGTTGGCGAAGTAGGAGTTCAGCCGGGACCGGAGGTTCTTGGCCTTGCCGACGTAAATGACCCGGCCATGCGGATCGCGAAAGCGGTACACGCCCGGGTTGGTCGGGATCTCCCCCGTCTGGGGACGGTAACTAGCTGGATTTGCCACTAGTCCATTCTACTAAGCCGGGCGGGACCGCCCCGACCGTCGGCTCCCGTGCGGGTGTGGCGGACGGGTGACCGGACGGGTGTCCGCGGCAGGGAGCAGCGCTAATCGACGCTTTTGCTCTGGTTGTAGGTGGTGGCCCGCTGCTGGCCGCTCAGTTCGGCGATGGCGTCCATGATCCGGTCCGTGACCTGTCGGCGCGCCGGCAGGGAGTGGTCCGGGCCGGTTTTGTCGAAGTACAGGGGCTCGCCCACCTTCATGGTGAAGTGCTGCGGTGTCACCTTGTTGCTGTCCGCCGGCTGCAGGTTTTCGGTGCCGATCAGGCCCACCGGGATGACCGGGGCGCCGGTGGTGAGGGCAAGCCAACCGACGCCGGTGCGTCCGCGGTAGAGAATGCCGTCACGGGAGCGGGTGCCCTCCGGGTAGATTCCAACGCCCTTGCCCGCGTCGAGGATGTCCAGCAGCGTCTTCAGCGCCTGGACGCTGGCGGCCTGTTCACCGCGTTCGACCGGAATGGAACCGACGGCTTCGAAGAAGGACTTCATCAGCTTGCCCTTGGCGCCGCCCGTGGTGAAATATTCCGCTTTGGCGAAAAAAGCCACGGGGCGCGGCATGAGGGCCTGGACGATCACACTGTCGAGGAAGGACAGGTGGTTCGGCGCCACGATGAAGGGACCCTCCTTGGGCACGTTCTCGAGGCCGATCACGGTGGGACGGCAGGTCGAGGAAATGAGCCCGCGGGTCGTCCAGCGGATCGCGTCAAACATTGCCAATGGTGTGCACCTCATTCAGGGCTGTGGTCCCCGGGCATTCGGAGAGTCTGGTGATCGTAGCGTGAAGCGCCGCAGTGGTGTGCACGATCTCGACGGCGCCGGCCGCGTGGAGTTCGCCGTCGGGCGCAAAACCCCAGCCTACGCCGACACAGTCCGATCCGTTCGCAGCCGCCCCGGCCACGTCCTGCGCCCGGTCCCCCACCATGACGGCCTGGCCTGCGGGGACGGGACCCGCCCCCGGCCCGGCGCCGGCCTCGTCAGCGACGGACTTCCCCGGATGCGGGAGGCGAAGTTCGGTGAGGGGCGCTGCGATTCCGTCCGCTGTCCCCCCGGCAGGATCGACAAGAGTGCCGTCGAGGTCGAAGATCACGGGCACGGTTGTAGGCGTCACGGGCCTAGTTTCTCACGAGTGCGCGGCTGCCAGAAATTCACATACTCCTTCGGGAATACATCGTGGGTACTTCGCTTCGCGACGACGCGCAAATGCCCTGCCGCCGCCGGAAGTCCGGTAGCGGCAGGGCATTTGCGCGTCATGGGGCGGGTGTCGCCTCGCAGTCAGCGAACCCCGGTCAGCCCAGGATGTCGGCCAGGAAGGCCGCTGTGTGGCTTTCCTTGGACTTGGCCACCTGCTCCGGTGTTCCAGAGGCAACGATCCGGCCGCCGCCGGAACCGCCGTCGGGTCCCAGGTCCACGATCCAGTCGGCGCTCTTGATGACGTCCAGGTTGTGCTCGATCGTAATCACGGTGTTGCCCTTTTCGACCAGGCCCTGCAGCACCATCAGCAGCTTGCGGATGTCCTCGAAGTGCAGCCCGGTGGTGGGCTCGTCCAGGACGTAGACGCTGCGGCCGTTGGAGCGCTTCTGCAGCTCCGCGGCCAGCTTCACGCGCTGCGCCTCGCCGCCGGAAAGGGTGGTTGCAGGCTGGCCGAGCCGCACGTAGCCGAGGCCGACGTCGACCAGGGTCTTGAGGTGCCGGGCGATCGGCGAGAACGCGGCGAAGAACTCGGCGCCCTCCTCGATCGGCATGTTCAGGACGTCCGCGATGGTCTTGCCCTTGTAGTGCACCTCGAGCGTTTCGCGGTTGTAGCGGGCGCCGTGGCAGACCTCGCAGGGCACATACACGTCCGGCAGGAAGTTCATCTCGATCTTCAGCGTGCCGTCGCCGGAGCAGGCCTCGCAGCGTCCGCCCTTGACGTTGAAGGAGAATCGGCCGGGCTGGTAACCGCGGACCTTGGCCTCGGTGGTCTCGGCAAAGAGCTTCCGGATGTGGTCGAAGACGCCCGTGTAGGTGGCCGGGTTGGACCGCGGGGTGCGGCCGATGGGGCTCTGGTCGACGTGCACCACCTTGTCCAGGTGCTCGAGGCCCTGGACCGTCTTGTGCCGTCCGGCGACCTGCTTGGCGCCGTTGAGCTTGTTGGCGAGCACCTTGTAGAGGATCTCGTTGACAAGGGTGGACTTGCCGGATCCGCTGACGCCGGTGACGGCGGTGAACAGGCCCAGCGGGAAGGCTGCGTCCACGTTCAGCAGGTTGTTTTCCTTGGCGCCGACGACTTTCAGCTCGCGCTTCTTGTCGTACTTGCGCCGCTTCTTCGGCACCTCGATGGACTTACGTCCGGAGAGGTAATCGCCGGTCAGGGACTCGGTGTTCTTCAGCAGGTCCTGGTAGGACCCGGAGTGGACCACCATGCCGCCGTGCTCGCCGGCGCCCGGTCCGATGTCGACCACCCAGTCCGCCTCCTGGATGGTGTCTTCGTCGTGCTCGACCACGATCAGGGTGTTGCCGAGGTCCCGGAGCCGGGTGAGGGTTTCGATCAGACGCCGGTTGTCGCGCTGGTGCAGGCCGATCGAGGGCTCGTCGAGGACGTACAGCACGCCGACCAGGCCGGAACCGATCTGGGTGGCCAGGCGGATGCGCTGGGCCTCGCCGCCGGACAGGGTGCCGGAGGGCCGCTCCAGGTTCAGGTACTCGAGGCCGACGTCGAGCAGGAAGGTCAGGCGGGCCTGGATCTCCTTGAGGACCTGGTGGGCGATCTGGGCCTCCCGGCCGGTGAGGACCAGGGTGTCCAGGAAGTGCGCGCATTCGCGCATCGGCAGCGCGGCGACCTCGGCAATCGACTTGCCGTTGATCAGGACGGAGAGCGACGCCGGGTTCAGCCGGGCGCCGTTGCAGGCCGGGCACGGGACCTGGCGCATGTACTCCTCGTAGCGGTCCCGCGCCGAGTCGGAATCCGTTTCCGTGTGCTTGCGGTGCACGTACTGGACAACGCCCTCGAAGCCGGTGCTGTACTTGCGTTCCCGGCCGAAGCGGTTGCGGTACTGCACCACGACCTTGTGGTCCTTGCCGTGCAGCACGGTCTGCCGGGCCTCAGTGGAGAGCTTCTCCCAAGGCGTGGTCATCTTGAAGCCAATTTCCTTGGCCAGGCCGCCGAGGAGCCGGTTCCAGTACTCGGTGGTGGCGGTGCCGAGCGACCAGGGCGCGATGGCGCCTTCGGCGAGGGAGAGCTCCGGGTTGGGGATGAGGAGTTCTTCATCGACCTCGAGCTTGGTGCCGATGCCGCTGCAGGCGGAGCAGGCGCCAAAAGGATTGTTGAAGGAGAACGAGCGGGGTTCGATTTCGTCGATCGCGAGGGGGTGCTCGTTGGGGCAGGCGAGGTGCTCGGAGAAGGCACGGATCCGTTCCGGGTCATCCGCCTCGAGGTCGACGAATTCGGCCAGCACGCGGCCCTCGGCAAGGCCCAGGGCGGTTTCCACCGAGTCGGTGAGGCGCTGGCTGATGCCTTCCTTAACGACGAGGCGGTCCACCACCACCTCAATGGTGTGCTTGAACTGCTTGCCCAGCTTGGGCGGATCGCTGAGCTGGATCAGCTTGTCGTCCACCCGGGCCCTTGAATAGCCCTTCGCCGTGAGCTCCTTGAACAGTTCGACGAACTCGCCCTTGCGGCCGCGGACCACCGGTGCCAGCACCTGGAACCGGGTGCCCTCGGGCAGTTCCAGGAGCTGGTCGACGATCTGCTGCGGGGTCTGCTTGGTCACCGGCTCGCCGCAGACGGGGCAGTGCGGGCGTCCCACCCGGGCCCAGAGCAGGCGCATGTAGTCGTAGATCTCGGTGATCGTGCCCACGGTGGAACGGGGGTTCTTGCTCGTGGACTTCTGGTCGATCGACACCGCGGGCGACAGGCCTTCGATGAAGTCGACGTCGGGCTTGTCCACCTGGCCCAGGAACTGGCGGGCGTAGGCGGAGAGCGACTCCACGTAGCGCCGCTGTCCCTCGGCGAAGATGGTGTCGAAGGCCAGCGAGGACTTGCCGGAGCCGGAAAGGCCGGTGAAGACGATCATCGCGTCGCGCGGCAGGTCGAGGTCGACGTTGCGCAGGTTGTGTTCGCGCGCGCCCTTCACGACGAGTCGGGACAGGTCCGGGCGGGCCAGCTCTATGCCCGACGAGGCCGGGCTGGACGGCTTGGGGCCTGCCGATTTTCCGGACTTCACCGGTACGGCGGCGGGCTGGACATCAACGGCGGGTTCTTCAGCTACGGCTTTAGGCACGCCTCCAATGCTAATCGAAAACTTCTTCGAATATCCATTCGGAGGGCCGGTGTGCTATTGGCGGTCGTACGCCGCCGCCAGTAGTTGAACGGCCTCGGCGAAGCTGGCGCCCTGGGCTTTGGCTGCCGCCGCGAACTCCGAGGCGGCAGCGGTAAGCGAGCCCCAGGCCTCGTCCCGGGCACAGACGACGGTGCCGTTCCGGCCGCGGGTCGCGACCACGCCGGCGGCCTCGAGTTCCTTGTAGGCGCGCGCCACGGTGTGCGGCGCCACCCCCAACTCCCCTGCCAGGCTGCGGACGGCCGGCAGGCGGGTGCCCGGCGCCAGGGTGCCGTTGTCCGCCTGCTCGATGATGTTCAGCCGGAGCTGCTCAAACAGCGGCACCGAGCTGCCCGTGTTTGGCTTCCAGCTGCCTGGAAATTGTGCGGCGGCACGTTCCGCGGAACTCACAGCTCAGGCTCCAGAACGCTCTCGGGCTGTTTGCGGCCGGCGAACTGGGCCCGGTAGAGGGCGGCGTAGAAACCGCCCCCCGCCATCAGTTCCTGGTGGTTTCCCTGTTCAACAATCCGTCCGTGGTCCATGACCAGAATTAGATCAGCGTCCCGGACCGTGGACAAGCGGTGGGCGATCACGAAGCTGGTCCGGCCCTGGCGCAGCCGGGCCATTGCCTGCCGGATCTGGGCTTCGGTGCGGCTGTCCACCGAGCTGGTGGCCTCGTCGAGGATCAGGACGCCGCGGCCGGCCAGCTGCGCCCGGGCGATCGAGATGAGCTGGCGCTGGCCCCGGCTGAGGGAGTCGCCGTCGTTGCCGAGCATGGTGGCATAGCCGGCCGGGAGGGCGCGGACGAACTGGTCCACGTGGCTGGCCTGCGCCGCGGCGATGATCTCGCCGTCGCTGGCGCCGGGCCTGCCGTATTCGATGTTCTCCCGGATGCTGCCGGTGAAGAGCCAGGCGTCCTGCATCACGATGCCGAAGGCGGACCGCAACGCGTCGCGCGGTATTTCGGCGATGTCGATGCCGTCCACGGTGATCCGCCCGCCGTCCAGCTCGTAGAACCGCATCAGGAGGTTGACCACCGTGGTCTTTCCGGCTCCGGTCGGCCCGACGATAGCGACGGTCTGGCCCGGCTCGACTGCGAAGGAGAGGTCCTCCACGACGGGGGCACCGGGACCGTAGCCGAAGGTGACGCTTTCGAAGCTGACCCGCCCCGGAGGTGCGGGCTCCGCGGCGCCGGCACGGGCGGCGGCGGCACGGGCGGCGCCAGCGGCAGAGGGCGCAGCATCCGCGGGGATTTCCGGTGCGTCCAGCAGCGCGAAGACGCGTTCCGCGGAGGCCACGCAGGACTGCATCAGGTTGAGCATTCCGCCGATCTGGCCCATTGGCTGGCTGAAGAGCCGGCTGAACTGGATGAAGGCCTGGACGCCCCCGATCGTCATGGTGCCTGCGGCCACCTGAAGCGCGCCGATGACGGCGACGGCGATGTAGTTGAGGTTGGAGACGAAAATCATCAGGGGCTGCACGACCCCGGACACGTACTGAGCGCTCGAAGCTGCCCGGAACAGCCGCGTATTGCTTTCCCCGAAGGTGGCCGCGGCCGCCCCCTGCCGGCCAAATGCCTTGACCACTTCGTGCCCGGTGAAGAACTCCTCCAAGTGGGCATTAAGTTCACCGGTGCTGGACCACTGCTCGGTGAAGTGCGCCTGCGACCGCCGCGCCACGAACACGGTGATCAAGGTGGAGACCGGGACCGAGGCCAGCGCAATCACGGCCAGCAGCGGCGAGAGCCATAACATCATGGCCAGGGCGCCGGAGAGCATCAACACCGACATGATCAGCTGGTTGAGCAACTGGTTGAGCGCCTGCGAGACGTTGTCGACGTCGTTGGTGGCCCGGCTGAGTACGTCGCCCCGGTGCTGGTCGTCGAAATGGCTGGAAGGCAGCAGATGGAGCTTTTGTTCGACGGCGGCGCGGAGCCCGTAGCCGAGCCGCTGCACCGCCGTCGCCGTCAGGGCGCCCTGGATCCAGCTGAACAGCGAGGCGCCCAGGTACATCAAGGCGACCGCTAGCAGCAGCCGGCCGAGCCTGCGCTCGTCGAAGGTGCCGCCGACGACGCTTTGGACCACGACGTCGGTGGCGTCGCCAAGGTATTTGGGGGCCGCCACGTTCAGCGCCGCGAAGGCGCAGGTGGCGGCGATGGCACCGGCCATGCGGCGGCGTACCGGCGTCAGGAGTCCCAGCAGCCTTCCGGCCGTCCGCCATTTGCTTGCAGCCGTTCCGCCCCGCGCGGCGACATCCGCGCTCACGGAGTTTCCTCCAGCACCAGTTGGGAGGCGGCGATCTCCTGGTAGGCCCGCGACGACTCCATCAGTTCCTGGTGGGTGCCTTTGGCCACCAGCCGGCCGTCCTCGAGCACGAGGATCAGGTCCGCCTTCTCGATCGTGGACACGCGTTCCGCCACCACCAGGACGGTGGCCGCCCGCAGCGCCGGTTCCAGGGCGGCGCGTAGCCTCTCGTCGGTGCCGTAATCAAGGGCGGAGAAACTGTCGTCGAAGAGGTAGACGGGCGCGGGCCGGAGGAGTGCCCGCGCGATGCACAGGCGCTGGCGCTGCCCGCCGGAAAAGTTTGTGCCGCCCTGGCTGACCGGCGCCTCGAGGCCGCCCGGGAGGTCGCGGACAAAGTCGCCCGCCTGGGCGGTCCCCAAGGCCTGCCACAGTTCCGCATCAGTCGCGTCCGGGCCGCCCACGCGCAGGTTCTCCGCGAGGGTCCCGGAGAAGAGATAGGAATGCTGCGGCACCACGGAGATCAGTCCGCGCAGCTCAGCAAGCGGCAGCGATCGGGTCCCGCGGCCGCCGATGCTGATGCTGCCCGCCGTCGGGTCAAGGAAGCGCGGCAGCAGATTCAGCAGCGTGGTCTTGCCGCTTCCCGTGGCGCCGATGACCGCCGTCGTGGTTCCGGGAGCGGCCGTGAACGTAACCCCGGTGAGGACCGGGGCTTCGGCGCCGGGATAGGCGAATTCGACGTCGTGGAACTCCACGGTGCCTTCAGTGACGGGTCCGCGACCCGAACCAGGCGGCCGTTCCGGGGGCGGTAGCTTCGCCGGTGCCGGGCCCGGCTCCGGATCGCCGATGGACGGTTCGGTGTCCAGGACTTCCTGGATGCGCTCCGCGCAGGCAGCGGCCCGCGGGGCCGTCGTGAAGACGTACATGGCCATCATGATGGCGATCAGGATCTGCAGGATGTAGGCGATAAACGCGGTCAGCGCGCCGAGGCGCATCTGTCCGGACTGGATCCGGTGGCCGCCGAACCAGACCACCGCGACGGAGGACAGGTTAACCACCACCATGATCATTGGATTCATGCCGGCAACCAGCAGCGCAGAGTCGAGGTTGTTCCTGGTGAGGTCCCTGTTGGCCGCATCGAAGCGCCGGATTTCATGCTCCTGCCGGACAAAGCCGCGGATAACGTTGGCGCCAATGATCTGTTCGCGCAGGACCCGGCTGATCCGGTCGATGAGTCCCTGGCCGCGCCGGTACAGCGGAATCAGCCGGCGCACAATCAGCAGCATGAGTCCCGCGAGAACCGGGATCACGGCCACCACAATCCCGGACAGCGGCAGGTCCTGGCGCACCGCGAGGACGATGCCGCCGATGAAGCTGGCGGGCGCGGCGACGAGCATGGTGAAGACCAGGACGGTGAGGTTCTGGATCTGCGTGACGTCATTGGTGGCCCTGGTGACCAGGCTGGGCGCCCCGAACACGCCGACCTCCTGGGAGGAAAAGGTCTGCACCTTGGCAAAAAGCTCCTCGCGCAACTCCCGCCCCACGCGCATGGCGACGATGGCGCCGAGGTAGCCTGCGGCGATGGCGGCACCGACCTGGAGGGCAGCAACTACCGCCATCCAGGCTCCCAGGCGCAGGATCACGGGCGTGTCGCCGGCGACAATGCCGTCGTCGATAATGGCAGCGTTGAGCGTCGGAAGCATCAGGTTGGCGGTGGTCTGCACGAGCTGCAGGCAAATGATGGCCAGAACGGTCATCCTGTGGGCGACGAGCAGGCGCCCCATCAGGCTAAATAGCACCGAACCTCCATCACTAGAACAGGGCTCGGAATCGGACCAGACCGCGGCCGCCCCCAGACCGCCTTGTCATTGTAAGCCCCATCACATGCCGCTTGTTGTCACACGGCGTGTCACATTCGTCAAAGAGCCCGGCCGGCGGAAGGGTTCGCACCGTGCACCCCCGGGCGGCGGCAGGTCCGGCACCCTCTCAGCTCCGCTTGCGGCCCACGGCGAAGACCCTCCGGAAGGGGAAAACCGTTCCGTGGCCGCCCGGCGGGTAAGCCTCGTTCAGCAGCCGCGCGTAGTCCCGCTCGAACCGGGCGGCCTCTTCCGGCGTGAGCGCGGCCAGCACCGGGCGCAGGCCAGTCCCCCGCACCCACTCAAGCACCGGATCGGCGCCCGGCAGGAGCTGGAGGTACGTGGTCTCCCAGGCGTCGGCATCGCAGCCGGCGTCGAGCATCAGTTCGAGGTAATCCGCAGGCTCGCCCACCACGTCGTTATGCCGCAGCACTCCGGCCAGTCGGGCGGACCACTCATCCGAATCGGCGAGCGTCCGCATGAGGGTGTGCGAGGGGGCGTTGAAATTGCCCGGCACCTGGAGCGCAAACCATGCTCCCGGACGCAGCGCCCCAAGCCAGCGGGGCAGCAGCTCCCGATGCCCGGGCACCCACTGCAGGGCGGCGTTGGTGACGACGACGTCGGTATCCGGCGCGGGCATCCACGCGGCGATGTCCGCCAGGCCAAAGGAAAGGTTGTCCGCCGCGGCTGCGAAGGGGGCTGACTTCGCGAGCATTTCGGCGGAGGAGTCCAGCCCCTGCACCGCGGCGCCGGGCCAGCGCGCCGCCAGCGTGGCGGTCAGGCTTCCCGGTCCGCAGCCAAGGTCGACGACATGCCGCGGAGCCTCGGCGTGGATGCGGGCGGTCAAGTCGAAGAACGGCCGGTCCCGATAGTCGCCGAACTGCACGTACTTGGCTGGATCCCACTTCATGCATTCCTCGCTTCACCGCTCGGGCCGTCAGCCGAAGCCTAACCCGGCAGCGGCCCCGGGGCGCCGCCGCCGCACCGCGGGATGCCGGCCCGGGTGTCGGGCCGGGTGTCGGCCCGGGTTTCCGGCCCGGGTGTCTGGCCGCGGGATGCCACCCCGGAGGCAGGCAGCCGGCCGCGCCGCGGGCCACTAAGCTGGAAAGCAATGAAACTTGTTGATCAGCTCCCCGCCCCGGCCGCCCGAGTTCCCGGCAGGAGCGGGCTCGATCCGGATGAGCTCTACACCCGGTTCGTCGAATGGACGGAGAGCCGCGGCCTGGCCCTTTACACCGCCCAGGACGAGGCCATCATGGAGCTGGCCGCAGGCGCCAACGTCATCCTGGCGACCCCCACCGGTTCGGGCAAGTCGCTGGTGGCGATCGCGGCGCACTTCCAGGCCATGGCCCGCGGGGCGCGCAGCTATTACACCGCACCGATCAAGGCCCTCGTCTCGGAGAAATTCTTCGCCCTGTGCGAGATCTTCGGCGCCGAAAACGTCGGCATGATCACCGGCGATTCCGGCGTCAACCAGGACGCGCCCATCATCTGCTGCACCGCGGAAATCCTGGCGAACATCGCCCTGCGCGAGGGATCCGCCGCGGAGCTTGGCGCGGTGATCATGGACGAGTTCCACTTCTACTCCGATCCGCAGCGCGGCTGGGCCTGGCAGGTGCCGCTGCTGGAACTCCCGCAGGCCCAGTTCCTGCTGATGTCCGCCACGCTCGGCGACGTGAGCCGCTTCGAGGAGGGCATCACCGAGCTGACCGGACGCCAGACGACGACCGTCAGCTCCGCGGAACGGCCCATTCCGCTGCACTTCTACTACCAGCAGACCCCCGTGCACGAGACCTTGGAGGAGCTGCTCTCCACCAAGCAGGTGCCGGTTTACGTGGTGCACTTCAGCCAGCTCGAGGCGATCGACCGGGCCCAGAACCTGATGAGCATCAACGTCTGCACCCGCGAGGAAAAGGACAAGATCGCCGAGCTGATCGCCGGCTTCCGCTTCGCCGCGGGCTTCGGCAAGACCCTCAACCGGCTGGTCCGGCACGGCATCGGCGTGCACCACGCCGGCATGCTGCCCAAGTACCGCCGGCTCGTCGAACAGCTGGCCCAGGCCGGTCTGCTCAAGGTCATCTGCGGCACGGACACTCTGGGCGTCGGCATCAACGTTCCCATCCGCACCGTGCTCCTGACCGCGCTGAGCAAGTACGACGGCGTCCGCACCCGCCTGCTGAATTCGCGTGAGTTCCACCAGATCGCGGGCCGGGCGGGCCGGGCCGGCTATGACACCGCCGGGACGGTGGTGGTCCAGGCGCCCGAGCATGTGATCGAGAACGTCAAGGCGACGGCCAAGGCCACGGCGAAGTTCGGCGACGACCAGAAGAAGCTGCGCCAGGTCGTCAAGAAGAAGCCGCCGGAGGGGTTTGTGTCCTGGGGCGAACCCACCTACAAGCGGCTGGTGGATTCCGTGCCGGACCCGCTGGGCTCCAGCTTCACCGTCACCCACGCGATGCTGATGAACCTGATGGAACGCCCCGGCGACCCGTTCAAGGCCGCGCGCCGCCTGTTGACCGAAAACCACGAGACGCGCGCCGCGCAGCTGCAGCTGATGAAAAGAGCGCTGGGCATCTACCGCGAGCTGCTGGCCGCCGGCGTCGTCGAACGCATCCCGCCCGCGGAACAAGGCCCGGACGGCCGCAGCGTCCGGCTCACGGTCCACCTGCAGGCGAACTTCGCCCTGAACCAGCCGCTCTCCCCCTTCGCCCTGGCGGCCCTGGAGCTGCTGGATCCGGAGTCGCCGTCGTATGCCCTCGACGTCGTCTCGGTGATCGAGTCGACGCTGGAGAAGCCGCGGCAGATCCTGTCCGCGCAGCAGAAGAAGGCCCGCGGGGAGGCGATTGCCGCGATGAAGGCCGACGGGATCGAGTACGACCAGCGCATGGCCATGCTCGAGGAGGTTACCTACCCGCAGCCGCTCGCGGAGATCCTCGGCGAGGCGTTCGACGTGTACCGCAAG
Organism: Arthrobacter sp. 05L428; assembly: GCF_056397665.1. Taxonomy (NCBI): domain Bacteria; kingdom Bacillati; phylum Actinomycetota; class Actinomycetes; order Micrococcales; family Micrococcaceae; genus Arthrobacter; species Arthrobacter sp. 05L428. Next base: position 98,290 of record NZ_JBFTNW010000006.1, read on the forward strand.
GCGGCGCCGTGGATCGGCGACTTCGAACTCGCCCCCAAGTCCGTGATCCGGGACATGTACGAACGGGCAATGAACTTCGGCGAATTCGTGCAGTTCTACGGCCTGGCCCGTTCCGAGGGCATTGTGCTGCGCTACCTGGCTGACGGCTTCAAGGCACTCCGGCAGACGGTGCCGCAGGACGCGCTGCGCGAGGACCTTGAGGACCTGATCGCGTGGCTCGGCGAGTTGGTCCGCCAGGTGGACTCAAGCCTGCTGGACGAATGGGAGGAACTCACCTCCGGCGCCGCCCCGACCCGGCACGACGCCCCGCCGCCCCCGCCGCCGTCGCTGACCTCCAATATCCGCGCCTTCCGGGTGATGGTCCGCAACGAAATGTTCCGCCGGGTGGAACTGTTCGCGGACGAGGCCGCCACCGCGCTGGGCGAACTCGACGCCGGCTCCGGCTGGGATGCGGAGCGCTGGGAGGACGCGCTGGACGACTACTTCGAGGAGCACGAGGACATCGGCACCGGCCCGGACGCACGCGGTCCGGGCCTGCTGATCATCACCGAGGAGCCGGGCGTCTGGAAGGTCCGGCAGATCTTCGACGACCCGGCCCGCAACCATGACTGGGGCATCTCCGCCGAGGTGGACCTGGCCGCCTCGGACGAAACCGGCACCGCCGTCGTGCGCGTGATCGACGTGAACCGCCTGTAGCCGCTAGTAAACTGGCGACCATGAGTGTAATCCGCCCGGCCACCGCCCACGACGTTCCCGCCATCCTGCAGATGATCCATGACCTGGCCATCTACGAAAAGGAGCCGGACGCCGTCCGGAACACCCCCGAGATGCTCACGCAGGTGCTGTTCGGCGAGAACCCGCGCGTGTACGCGACCATGGCCGAGAATGAGGCCGGCGACGTCCAGGGCTTCGCTTTGTGGTTCCTGAACTACTCCACCTGGGAAGGCGTGCACGGGATCTACCTCGAGGATCTCTACGTCATGCCGGAAGCCCGCGGCGCCGGCCACGGCAAGGCACTGCTGCAGCACCTGGCCGCCACCGCCGTGGAGCGCGGCTACGCCCGGGTGGAGTGGAGCGTGCTGGACTGGAACGAGCCCTCGATCGCCTTCTACAAGAACCTCGGCGCGGGCCCGATGGACGAATGGTCCACCTTCCGGCTCACCGGCGACGCCTTGGAGGCATTCGCCGGCGCCCGGACGGCTAACGCCCGTGGCTGACACAGCGTCGACTCAGACAGCCTCCGTCCCGCACATCGTCAAGGCCAGGCACGACTACCGCGGCATGCGCACCGCGGAACATTACTTTGAAGTACCGCTGGACCACTTCGGCGCCGACGGCGAAACGATCACCGTCTTCGCCCGGGAATACGTCTCCGCGGACCACAGCGAGGAGGCCGCCGCGGAACTGCCGTGGCTGCTGTACCTGCAGGGCGGTCCCGGCGGCCGCGGCAACCGCTTCCCCGCGCTGGGCGGCTGGAGCAAGGCCGCGGCGAAGGACTTCCGCATCCTGATGCTGGACCAGCGCGGCACCGGGCTCTCCTCCCCCATCGACCGCAAGACCCTCCCGCTGCGGGGGAGCGACCGGGACCAGGCGCAGTACCTCGAGCACTTCCGCGCCGACTCGATTGTGGCGGACGCGGAGGCGATCCGGCGGACCCTCGGCGCCGCGCCCTGGACTATCTACGGGCAGAGCTACGGCGGCTTCTGCGCGCTGAGCTACCTGTCCTTCGCCCCCGAGGGGCTGCGCGAGGCGCTGATCACCGGCGGTCTCGCGCCCCTGACCGGCCCCGCGGACCGGGTCTACCAGGCAACCTTCCGCCGCGTGACAGCGCGCAACGCCGAATACTTCGGCTGGTACCCGCAGGACCGGGAGTTGGTCAGCCGCATCGCCGGGCACCTCCGCGACTTCGAGGAGTACCTGCCCGACGGCAGCAGGCTCACCGTGGAGCGCTTCCAGATGGTGGGTTCCTACCTGGGCGGCAACACCCGGGTGGACGGGCTGCACCACCTGCTGGAGGATGCCTTCGTCAGCACCCCCGACGGCGATCGGCTCTCCGACGGCTTCCTGGAGCAGGTCCGCGGGCTTGTCTCCCGCGCGTCGAACCCGCTGTACGCCCTCATGCACGAATCCATCTACGGCCAGGGCGAGGCCACCGACTGGGCGGCACTGCGGGTGCTCCAGGACTTCCCGGAGTTCCGCCCGGACGCCGCCGCCCCGCTGCTAACCGGCGAGATGGTCTATCCCTGGTACTTCGAACAGGATCCGGCCCTCCGTCCGCTCCGCACCGTGGCGCAGCTGCTCGCCGAGAAGGACGACTGGAAACCGCTCTACGACCCCGAGCGGCTGGCCCTGAACAACATTCCGGTGGCCGCGGCCGTGTACACCGACGACATCTACGTGGACCGGGACCTGTCGCTGGAGACTGCAGCTGCCGTGCGCGGCCTGCAGGTGTGGGAGTCCGCTGAGTTCCACCACGACGGCATCGCCGACGACGGCGAGGCGATCTTCGGCCGGCTGCTCGGCATGGCCCGCGCGACGCGCGCCTGACGGCGTCCGGGGCTACCCGGCCGGGGGTTCAGGCCCCGGCAGGCTCCGGGTTGCGGCGTGACCGCGCCGCCGCCTGGAAGACCACGGCCAGGACCGCGGCAGCCACGACGGCCGCCACGAGGTTCAATCCCTCGTAGCCGATTCCGCTCATCACGAGACCGGCGAAGCCCGAGCCAACAGCGCCCGCGACGCCCATCAGGGTGTCCGACACGCCCTGCACGAGGACCCGCTCGCCGACCGCGACACTCTCCGCGAGCAGAGTGGAACCGGCGATGGTGGCCGCCGACCAGCCCAGCCCCAGCAGCACCAGTCCGACGGTGACCAGGGCCGGCTGCGCCTGGCCGAAGCCCGCGACGCAGACGGCGAGCAGGATCAGCCCGTGGCCCAGCAGGATCACCGGGAGCCGGCCGACCCGGTCGGTGAGCCAGCCCATCACCGGTGAGAGGGCGTACATGCCGGCGATGTGCAGCGAGATCGTGAAGCCGATCAGCACGAAGACGTCCGTGCCGGCGGTGTGGGCGTGCTCCGCGGCGTGACCGGCCATCGGGCCCTCGGTGAGCAGTTGCAGATGCAGCGGCGTCATGGACATCACGGCGGCCATGCAGCCGTGCGCCGCGACGACGGCGAGCAGCGCCAGCCGGGCGCGCGGGGAGGAACGGACCGCGCGCAGTCCGTTGCGCAAGGCATGCTTGCCCCGGGTTGTCGCTGTCCCTTTCGCCGGCTCCTCGTCCACTGTGCGGATCCGGGCAGCCAGCAGCAGCGGATCCGGGCGCAGCCCGATGAACAGCAGCAAGGCGGCGAGGGCCAGTCCGGCGGTCGAGAACACGAACGGCCCGGAAATCGGCGGCAGGCCGAGGGCCTGCCCCACCAGCGCGCCGGGCTGGATGAGGTTCGGCCCGGCCACGGCGCCGACGGTCACGGCCCACACCACGATCGCGAGGGACCGTCCGCGGTGTTCCGGCTCTGCGAGGTCGACGGCGGCGAAGCGGGCCTGCAGGTTGGCCGCCGTGCCGAGGCCCAGCATGGCGGCGCCCAGCAGCAGCAACGGGAAGAAGGCGGTGACGGTCGCCAGGATCACCAGCACAGCGCCGCTCATGGCGGACAGGAGCCCGGTCACGAGGGCTGCCCGGCGTCCCCGCCGGCCGGCCAGCCCGGCAAGCGGCAGCGCGGTCAGCGCGGCGGCGAGCGTCATGGTGGTGGTGACCGAGCCCGCCCAGGCGTTCGAGCCGGAGAGCTGGACGGCCAGCAGCGAGCCGACGGAAAGGCTGGCGCCGCCGCCGACGCCGCTGAGCAACTGGGCGGCACTGAGCATCACAACGGTACGGCGCTGCACCCGTTGCGGGTGCAGCGCCGTACCGGCCGCCGTCGCGGCGTCAAAGCTTTTCACGCTCCGAGCTTAGCCCGTGCAGGGCCGCCGGGGGCGCTACTCGGCGTCGGTGAGACTCTTGCGCGAGTCCTCTTCGAGCCGGGCATCCAGCTTGGCCTTCGACGCCTTGGAGCTGACCAGGCTGGCGACGACCGCGATGATGATGGTGCCGATGATCACCCCGAGCGAAACGTAGGTCGGGATTTCGGGGGCCCATTCGATGTGCTTGCCGCCGTTGATGAAGGGAAGTTCGTTGACGTGCATGGCGTGCAGCACCAGTTTGACGCCGATGAAGGCGAGGATGACCGAGAGCGCGTGCTTGAGGTAGATGAGCCGGTTCATCAGGCCGCCGAGCAGGAAGTAGAGCTGGCGCAGACCCATCAGGGCGAAGATGTTGGCGGTGAAGACGATGAACGCGCTCTGGGTGAGGCCGAAGATGGCCGGGATGGAGTCCACCGCGAAGAGCAGGTCGGTCATGCCGATGGTCACGAAGACGATCAGCATCGGAGTGAAGACCTTCTTGCCGTCGACTTCGGTGCGCAGCTTGCCGCCGTCGAACTTCTCGGACATCGGCAGGATCCGGCGGATCCGGGCGATCAGCGGGTTTTCCTTATCTTCCTCGTCCTCGCCTTCGTCCTGGGCCTGCTTCCAGGCGGTCCACAGCAGGAAGGCGCCGAAGATGTAGAAGACCCAGCTGAACTGCTCGATCACGATCGCGCCGAGCAGGATGAAGATGCCGCGCAGGATCAAGGCGATGATGATGCCGACCATGAGCACTTCCTGCTGGTACTTACGGGGTACCGAGAAGCGCGCCATGATGATGATGAAGACAAACAGGTTGTCGATGCTGAGGCTGTACTCCGTCACCCAGCCGGCGATGAACTGGCCGCCATACTCCGGGCCGGTGAAGAGGAACATGGCTCCGGCGAAGACCAAAGCCAGCGCAATGTAGAAGGAGACCCACAGGCCGGCTTCCTTCATGGAGGGTTCATGCGGCCGCTTCAGCACCAGGAGCAGATCGATGGCGAGGATGATTCCGAGAACGACGAAGGAGCCGATCTCGAACCAGACGGGAAGTTCGGGCACGAAGATACCTTTCGCAGGGTACAACTAAGCGGTGTAAGTCTCTCCGGCTAAGCTGCCGCACCGTGGCTGTCGCCATCAGGTGCCGATTCGCTGCCCGCTACGCCCGGCAGGGCATCTGTGCCGTGCGTGTTGACGATCGTAGCGCTTGGGATACTCCCCTACGTCTGATCCACTTTACCCTAGGCGTGCCCGGCCGACTGCATCTGGCGCAGCTCCTTCTTGAGATCCCCGACCTCGTCGCGCAGCCTGGCGGCGAGCTCGAACTGCAGCTCGCCGGCGGCGGCGTGCATCTGCTCGGTCAGCTGTTCGATCAGGCCCACCAGGTCCTCGGCCGGGGCGGCCGCGAGGCCGTCGGCGCGGACCTTGGAGCCGCCCTTGCCCTTGCCGCGCGCCTTGCCCGCGCTGGCCAGCAGTTCGCGGGTGTCCGCGTCCTCCTTGGCCAGCTGGTCGGTGATATCGGCGATCTTCTTGCGCAGCGGCTGCGGGTCGATGCCCTTTTCCGTGTTGTAGGCCACCTGGATGGCGCGGCGGCGGTTGGTCTCGTCGATGGCCTGCGCCATCGAATCGGTGATCCGGTCCGCGTACATGTGGACCTGGCCGGACACGTTACGGGCGGCCCGGCCGATGGTCTGGATCAGCGAGGTCGCCGAGCGCAGGAAGCCTTCCTTATCCGCGTCCAGGATGCTCACCAGCGACACCTCGGGCAGGTCCAGGCCCTCCCGGAGCAGGTTGATGCCGACCAGGACGTCGAAGACGCCCATCCGCAGTTCACGGAGCAGCTCCACGCGGCGCAGCGTGTCGACGTCGGAGTGCAGGTACTCGACCTTCACGCCGTGGCCCAGCAGGTAGTCGGTGAGGTCCTCGGCCATCCGTTTGGTCAGCGTGGTGACGAGGACGCGTTCGTTCTTCGCGGTGCGGGTGCGGATTTCGCCCAGCAGGTCATCGATCTGGCCCTTGGTGGGCTTGACGATGACCTCGGGGTCGATCAGGCCGGTGGGCCGGATGATTTGCTGCACGAAGCCGTCCGCCTTGCCGAGCTCGTACTTGCCCGGGGTTGCGGACAGGTAGACGGTCTGGCCCACGCGGTCCTGGAACTCGTCCCACTTGAGCGGGCGGTTGTCCATCGCCGAGGGCAGCCGGAAGCCGTGGTCCACAAGGTTCCGCTTGCGGGACATGTCGCCCTCGTACATGGCGCCGATCTGCGGCACGGTGACGTGGGATTCGTCGATGACCAGCAGGAAGTCGTCCGGGAAGTAGTCGATAAGGCAGTGTGGCGCGGTTCCGCGGGCGCGGCCGTCGATGTGCGAGGAATAGTTCTCGATGCCGTTGCAGAATCCCATCTGCTGCATCATTTCCAGGTCATAGGTGGTGCGCATCCGCAACCGCTGGGCCTCGACCAGCTTGTTCTGGCTCTCCAGGACTTTGAGGCGGTCGGCGAGTTCGTCCTCGATCCGCTTGATCGCCCGGGCCATCCGTTCCGGTCCGGCGACGTAGTGCGAGGCGGGGAAGACGTACATTTCGGTCTCGTCCCGGAGCACTTCTCCGGTCAGCGGGTGCAGGGTATAGATGTTCTCGATCTCGTCGCCGAAGAACTCGATCCGGATCGCGAGTTCCTCGTACATCGGGATGATTTCCACGGTGTCGCCCCGGACCCGGAACGTGCCGCGGTGGAAGTCCATGTCATTGCGGGTGTACTGCATGGAGACGAATTTCCGGAGCAGGTCGTCGCGGTTCATCTGGGCGCCCTTGCGCAGGGTCACCATGCCGGCGATGTATTCTTCCGGGGTGCCGAGGCCGTAGATGCAGGAAACGGTGGCAACCACAATCACGTCGCGCCGGGTCAGCAGCGCATTCGTGGCGGAGTGCCGGAGCCGTTCGACTTCCTCGTTGACGGAGGAGTCCTTCTCGATGAAGGTGTCCGTCTGGGCCACGTAGGCTTCCGGCTGGTAGTAGTCGTAGTAGGAAACGAAGTACTCCACCGCGTTGTTCGGCAGCAGTTCGCGGAATTCGTTCGCCAGCTGGGCGGCGAGGGTCTTGTTCTGCACCATCACCAGGGTGGGGCGCTGCACCTGTTCGATCAGCCACGCCGTCGTCGCGCTTTTACCGGTACCGGTGGCGCCGAGGAGCACCACATCCTTCTCGCCGTTCTGGATGCGCTCGGTCAGTTCGGCGATCGCGGCGGGCTGGTCCCCGGCGGGCTTGAACTCGCTGATGACCTCGAAGGGCGCCACGACACGGTTGATTTCCTGGGCAAGGCTCATGTTACTAATCTACCGCCGCCCTCCGACAGGAAGCCCTGATTCAGCTTTGGGCTGTACCCGCCGGTCAGGGTGCGTCGTACGACGGCGGCAGCCAGCCGGTGCGCCGGGCCCACTCTTCCATCCGCGGGGCGGCGTAGGCGGTGAACCACTCCTCCTTGTCCGCGGCGTAGGCCGCGGTGGACTTGTCCACGCCGTGCCGCCGGGCCGCGCGGCGCTTCTCCGCAAGGTAGTCGGCGCGCGCCCCGGCGTCGTCGCGCAGCCAATCGCGGAAGCATAGAGCGTACCGCCAGCCGGGCGATCCCGCGGCCCGGATGTGCAGGTTCACGGGCCGGCCGGGGTCCGCGCTGCCGTGCACGCGCTTGTCCCAGTCGGCCGGGTCGGGGTGGGCGGGCTTGGGGTTGTCCGGGCCGATGCCCGGCCAGCGCGGGTAGCCCGCCGCGGCCAGCACCGGCTCCAGTCGGTCCGCCGTCGCCAGGTCCCGGACGGTGAGCTGCAGGTCCAGCACGTCCTTGGCCTCGAGGCCCGGGACCGCGGTGGAACCGATGTGGTCCACGGCGAAGATGTCCTGTGGGGCAACGGCGCGCAGACGGGCAGCCAGCCGGGAGGCCTGGGCCGGCCAGTCCGGATTGGCGGGGCTGAGCACCGGGCCGCCGGAGCGCGGGGCCATCCGGTGCTTGGTCAGGTTCTCCGCGAACGGGAGCAGCCGGCGCTCCCAGAGCCGGTCCACCGCGTCCCGGAGTTCCTCCTTCGAGCCCGAGTTGTCCAGGACGACGTCGGCAGCCGCCAACCGGGCCTCCCGCGTGGCCTGGGCGGCCATTCGGGAGCGGGCCTCTTCGACCGTCATCTTCCGGTGTTCAACCATGCGCCGCACCCGGACGTCCTCCGGGGCGTCCACCACCACCACGAGATGGAAGTTGGCGCCCTGGCCGGTCTCGACCAGGAGCGGGATGTCCTGGACCACGACTGCGCCTTTCGGGGCGCCGGCGGCGAGGGCGGCGGCGCGCTCCCTGACGAGGGGGTGGATGATGCCGTTGAGCACTGCCAGGCGTTCGGGGTTGCCGAAGACGAGGGCGCCCAGGCGGGCACGGTCGAGGGCGCCGTCGGGGGCCAGGATGGAGGAACTGAAGGCTTCCACCACCCGCGCCAGCCCGGGCGTCCCCGGCTCGACCACCTCGCGGGCCAGCGCGTCGGCGTCGACCAGCACGGCACCCAGCTCGCGCAGCCGCGACGCGACCACTGACTTCCCTGAGGCGATGCCGCCCGTCAAACCGATCTTCAGCACTCCACCAGACTAAACTGAAACAGTGCCAGTCGACGCGGTTTCTCCGGAAAGCAGAGCCACCGTTTACACCACACTGGCGGCTGGCGGCGGCTTCCGCCACGAGCTGGAGATCAAACGCTCCCGCTTCATCACCGTGCTCCAGCGCACCGCCGACGAGGAAAGCGCCCGCGCCCTGGTCACTGGCCTGCGCCGGGAATTCCACGACGCCCGGCACCACTGCTCGGCCTTCATCCTCGGCCCGGACCGCGCGGTGCAGCGCTCCAACGACGACGGCGAACCCTCCGGCACGGCCGGCATCCCGATGCTGGAGGCACTGCTGAAACGCGAAACCGGGCCCGGCATGACGGACCTCAGCGACGTGACCGCCGTCGTCGTCCGCTATTTCGGCGGGATCCTGCTCGGCGCGGGCGGACTGGTCCGGGCCTACTCCGAATCGGTGTCCGCCGCGCTGGAGCTCGCGCCGCTGGTGCGGCGCCAGCGGCTGCGGATCTGTGCCGTGGCGGTGCCACACGCCTCCGCCGGCCGGCTCGAGAATGAGTTGCGCGCGGCCGGGTATGTGATGGCCGGCACCAGCTATGATGCGCAGACGACGGTTCTTCGGCTGGCCCTGCCGGACGAACCCGTTGCGCTGGCGCAGGCCGCTGATCGCCTCGCGGCCCTCTCGGCCGGAAGCGCCGTGCTGCTGCCCGGAGAAACGGAGTGGATCGATGTTGCCATCAACTGAACCGGTGCCCGTGGTGGCGCTCGTGGACGTGACGGACCCGGTGCTGGAGCGGCTATTGGCGGTGGCGCTGCACGACGCCGACGCCGACGAGGTCACCCCGCCGCTGGGGACCGCCGAGGGTTGGAACACCGAACGGATCAGCTGGTTCCGCGACTACCACCACGCCGCCGCGGCAGGGCTCGACGGCCCGGCGCGGCAGAAAACCTGGGCAATCACGGCCGACGGCGAGCTGGCCGGTTCCATCCGGCTGCTGCGGGTTCCGGCTGCCCGGCCCGGGACGTTCCCGCAGGACGGCGGCGCATTGGAGACCGGGATCTGGCTAGGCCGGAGCTTCCGCGGGCGCGGCATCGGCCGGGAGGCATTGCGCCTGGTCAAGGCCGAGGCCGCGGCGGCCGGGGCGGACCTGCTGGAGGCGGAAACGACCCCCGGGAATGTCGCAGCCCAGGCCTTGCTGCGTTCCGCGGGTGCCGAGCTCGCAGCCGACGGCCGGCGGGTCAGCGCGCGTTTCAAGCTGGGGTAGCCGCGGGTGTGGACATGCCCAGCCCCCGGCCCCAAGAATGGACATGCTCCCCTAGAAAGCTCGCTCCGCCACGGGGAGGGGACGTGCCCGGGTTCCGCCCCCGCCGAGGGACATGCCCAGCGCCCACACCGGGCAATGGGCATAATGCCATTATGCCCACCGCCCGTGCCCAGGAACGGACATGCCCTCCCCCGGGACGCCGGAAGAGTGGTTGGATGAGGAAAAGGCCATGTTCCGGCGCGAAAGACCATTCCGGCGCCGGCGCAGCTACCGGGCTGTGAAACAGCGAATTTGGAGAATCTACGTGAACGACCCCTTCGACCTCTCACGCTTCGTGGAAGCCCAGGACTCTGCGGGAACCTATGAGGGTGCGCTGGCGGAACTCCGGGCCGGATCCAAGCACGGCCACTGGATGTGGTTCATCTTTCCGCAAATAGCCGGGCTGGGACAGAGCCCGACCTCACGCAAATATGCCATTTCATCCTTGGATGAAGCACGTGCTTTCCTGAACCACCCGGTCCTGGGTGCCCGCCTGCTGGACTGCGCCCGGGCGATCCTCGCCGTCGACGGCCGAAGCGCGGAGCAGATTTTGGGAGGCATCGACGCACGGAAACTGCACTCGTCGTCGACCCTATTCCTCCGGGCCGCGCCCGACGAAGCAGTGTTCCAGCAGATCCTGGACAGGTACTTCGGCGGAGTCCCCGACGAGGCCACGGACCGGATCCTCAGCTCCGCGCCCTGAACAGTCGCGGCGCCCACCCCGACTCCCCGCGGGGCCCGCGAGATTCAAGGAACATGCCCGGCGCCCGCCCGGGCCACTGGACATATTCGTACTATGTCCACTCCCCGGGCCGAGGACTGGGCATGTCCCCCCGGCGGAATCCCGCGCCTCCCTCAGTGCATGGAACATGCCCGGCGCCCGCCCGGGCCACTGGACATATTCGTACTATGTCCACTCCCCGGGCTGAAAAGTGGGCATGTCCCCCGGCCTGGCAACCCATGCCTCAAGGAACATGCCCGGCGCCCTCCCGGGCCACTGGCATATTCGTACTATGTCCACTCCCCGGGCCGAGGACTGGGCATGCCCCCCGCGGCATCCCGTGCCTCCCTCAGTGCAAGGAACATGCCCGGCGCCCGCCCGGGCCACTGGACATATTCGTACTGTGTCCATTCCCCGGGCCGAGGACTGGGCATGCCCCCAAGCCCGCGCGGCCCCGCAGGAACCCGCCGCTTAACCCAAAGCGGGCCCCTGCACGTGGCAGGGACCCGCTTTGCTTGGCCCGGGACGACCCGGGCCGGTGGCAATTAGTTGCCGGTCAGCTTCTCGCGCAGAGCGGCGAGGGCTTCGTCCGATGCAAGCGTGCCTGCACCGGTCTCGGCTGCAGCCGGCTCGGAGGAGTAGCTGGTGGTGCCGGAGTCGCTCTCGCCGGACGTTGCAGCGGCAGCGTCGTCGGCAGCGTGCTGGGCAACCTGCTTCTTGTGGGCTTCCCAGCGGGTCTGGGCGTCAGCGTACTGCTGCTCCCAGGCGGCGCGCTGCGTCTCGTAGCCTTCAAGCCACTCGTTGGACTCCGGATCGAAGCCCTCCGGGTACTTGTAGTTGCCCTCTTCGTCGTACTCAGCGGCCATGCCGTAGAGAGCCGGATCGAATTCGGTGGACTCGGCGTCGACGCCCTCGTTGGCCTGCTTGAGGGACAGCGAGATGCGGCGGCGTTCGAGGTCGATGTCGATGACCTTGACGAAGAGCTCGTCGCCAACGGAGACAACCTGCTCGGCCAGCTCAACGTGGCGCACGGCGAGCTCGGAGATGTGGACCAGGCCTTCGATGCCGTCTTCAACGCGAACGAACGCGCCGAACGGAACCAGCTTGGTGACCTTACCCGGAACAACCTGGCCGAGGGCGTGGGTGCGGGCGAAGGTCTGCCACGGATCTTCCTGCGTAGCCTTGAGCGACAGGGAGACGCGCTCGCGGTCCAGGTCGACCTCGAGAACCTCGACGGTGACTTCCTGGCCAACTTCGACAACCTCGGACGGGTGGTCGATGTGCTTCCAGGACAGCTCGGAAACGTGAACCAGGCCGTCTACGCCGCCCAGGTCCACGAAGGCACCGAAGTTGACGATGGAGGAAACGACGCCGGGACGAACCTGGCCCTTTTCCAGCTTGTTGAGGAACGTGGAGCGGACCTCGGACTGGGTCTGCTCGAGCCAGGCACGGCGGGACAGCACAACGTTGTTGCGGTTCTTGTCCAGCTCGATGATCTTGGCTTCGATCTGCTGACCGATGTACGGAGCAAGGTCGCGCACACGGCGCATCTCGACCAGGGATGCGGGCAGGAAGCCGCGCAGGCCGATGTCGAGGATAAGACCACCCTTGACAACCTCGATGACGGTACCGGTGACGACGCCGTCTTCTTCCTTGACCTTCTCGATGTCGCCCCAGGCACGCTCGTACTGAGCGCGCTTCTTGGAGAGGATCAGACGGCCTTCTTTGTCTTCCTTGGTGAGCACCAGGGCTTCGACCTGATCGCCAACGGAGACGACGTCTCCGGGGTCAACGTCGTGCTTGATGGAAAGCTCGCGGGAGGGAATGACACCTTCGGTCTTGTAACCGATGTCGAGCAGGACTTCGTCGCGGTCGACCTTGACGACGGTACCTTCGACGAGGTCTCCGTCGTTGAAGTACTTGATGGTGGCGTCGACTGCTGCGAGGAAGTCCTCGGCGGTACCGATGTCGTTAATCGCGACTACGGGGGTACCGGACTTCTCGGTTGAGGTGATGGTCATGTAGTAGGGGCTCCGTTGTGGATAGTTAGTCGGTCAGGCAAACCGTCCCACCCTCGTCGGCGACGCGGGTGAAGAACACGGCAAATCAAAGGCGATCCGCCGGGTCATCCTGATTTTGTGGATTAGATTGCGCACACGTAGTACACGCCCGTTTAGTCTAGTCGTATACGTCAACGCCGGTCAAAGCGCAACGGAGCCCGCCGGCGCCCTCCTAGAAGTGCGTGAGGCAGTGCGGTGCGCGTTCGACGGCGAACATCAGCCGCGCAGTCAGCGCGGCCCCCGGGGTGTGTTCGGTAAGCCGGCCGGCCGCCTGCAGGGTCACCGGGCAGACGGCGCCCAGGTAGATGGAGCCGAGGTCCGCGACGTCCAGCGTCAGCTCCGGTTCGGCGTCGGGGGCCGGCGTAACCGTCGCCTCTCCCCCGTCGACCTGCAGGGCGAACGTCCCGGCCGCGAAGCCGAGGCTGTCGGTGACGCGCAGCACGAGGGCTCCGTCGGCGGAATAGCGCCGGGCGGCCAGCGCCTTCTCCACGTCCAGTATCCGCAGCCAGAGCATGTCCCGGGCGTCCGAGGCATCAACACAGCGCGGGTCCGTGAGCGCCCACGGCAGCGGATCGTCAACGGGCGCCTCGTCCCAGGTCACGCGTTCGACGAGGTCGATGGCGCCGAGGTATTGCCACAGCTCCAGGTAGGCGGTGCGGGTGGCGGCCACCAGATCGACGACGTCCATCGTGTACGGGGTGCTGGACCAGCCGCCGAACTTGTAGGACACGTAGCCGTCCACGGCGCCGTCGGCGTCGTAGTGCAGCGCGACCTTGACTTTCGGGTCCTCACCGTCTTCCCGGCTGATGGAACCGGAAGCGAATTGCCGGTAAAACTCGTGCCGGTCCACCGAGCCCGGCGTCTGGCGGTGCAAGCGTTCGAAGATCACCGGCGCCAACTCAAGGAGCACCTTGGGATCAGCCACCTCCACGCTCCCAACGGGCGTGTGGTTCAGGACGAAGCGGGCACTCGTGTCGACCTTGATCGACTGTTCGGAGGTCGCAACGCCGAAGCCGAACCGGCCGTAAATGGACGCTTCCGAGGCCGTCAGTGCCGCCATCGCCAGCCCCTCCTGCCGTGCCAGCCCCAGCTCCTCCGCCATCATGCGGCGCAACAGGCCGCGGCGGCGGTGCGAGGTCCGCACGGTGACGGCAGTCACGAGCCGCGTGTCCAGGAGCCGGCCGTAGCCAATGTTCAGCGTCTTGGTCATCGTGCCGAACGTTGCCACCGGTACATCGGGGCCGAGGGCATGCTCGGCCACCGGACCGGCCTGGTAGGCACCGGTCAATACCCGCCCGTCCGCGCGCTGCATCTCGAGGCCTCTGTCGACCCGTTCGTCGCTTCGGCGGGCGTCGTGGAAGCCGAAGGCTACGGCCCGCATCCAGGCGACCGACTCCGGGTATGCCGCGTCGTCCTTGGCCGCCGGTTGGAAACGCCTGATGTCATACTGCTCTGCCACGTGCTTCTCCCCCTGGAAATTCCTGCAACTTTGAAAGAACTGAACGCCCGGCTCCGGGGCCGGGCCTAGTGCCCTGCCTCGAACCAGCTGGAGCCGATGCCGATCTGGACTTCCAGCGGAACCGAGAGCTGCGCCGCGGCCCCCATCTGTTCCGTCACGAGCTTCTCGACGGCCTCGCGTTCGCCCTCGGCGACTTCGAGGACCAGTTCATCATGGACCTGCAGCAGCATCCGTGATTTCAGCCCCTGCTCGGCCAGCGCGCCGGACACGCCCAGCATCGCCCGCTTGATGATGTCGGCCGCGGAGCCCTGAATCGGCGAGTTGAGCGCGATCCGTTCGGCGTTTTCGCGCAGCTGCCGGTCGGTGCTGGTCAGGTCCGGAAGGTACCGGCGGCGGCCCTCGATGGTGGCGGTGTACCCGTCGATCCTGGCCTGGTCGACGACGCCGCGCAGGTAGTCGCGGACGGCGCCGAACCGGTCGAAGTAGTCCTTCATCAACGTCCGGGCCTCGTCAACGGAAATCTCCAGCTGCTTGGACAGGCCGAACGAGGTCAGACCGTAGGCCAGCCCATAGGACATCGCCTTGACCTTGGAACGCATCGCACTGGTTACCTGGTCAGTGGGCACATGGAAGATGTTGGACCCCACGAACCGGTGCAGGTCCTCGCCGTCCTTGTACGCCTGGATCAGTCCGGCGTCGCCCGAGAGGTGGGCCATGATGCGCATTTCGATCTGCGAATAGTCCGCGGAGAGCAGGCACTCGTAGCCGTCGCTGACCACAAAGATGCCGCGCACACGGCGACCTTCCTCGCTGCGGATCGGGATGTTCTGCAGGTTCGGATTGTTGGAAGAGATCCGCCCCGTGGCTGCGACGTTCTGCGCGTAGGTGGTGTGGATCCGGCCGTCTTCCGCGACGGACTTCTTCAGCGACTCCAGCATCTGGCGCAGCTTCGAGGATTCGCGGTGCGCCATCAGCTGGACCAGGAATTCGTGCCCGGTCTTTTCCAGCAGGTTCTTGAGCGAGGCGGCGTCGGTGGTGTAGCCGGACTTGATCTTCTTGGTCTTGGGCAGGCCCAACTCGTCGAACAGGACGGTCTGGAGCTGCTTGGGCGAGCCGAGGTTCACCTCATGGCCGATGGCCGCGAAGGCCTGCTCCTGCGCGTTGTCGATCACCTTCGCGAGGTCCGCCAGCTGCTCATCCATGCGCGGCATGTCGATGGCGATTCCTGCCAGTTCCATGTCGGCGAGGACCCGGCTGACGGGCAGTTCAAGGGTGGTCAGCAGGTCCTGCGCTTTGCGCTCTTTGAGCTCTGATTCGAAGTAGCGGCTCAGGGCCTGGACGACGGCGGCGACGTGCACCAGCGCACCGGCGGCGGCAGCGTCGTCGCCGTCGAACGCCAGCTCAAGCTGGCCTTCCTTCGCGGCTTCCTGCGAAACCGCAACGTTGAGGTGGTGCTGCGCCAGCTCGGCGAGCTCGTAGCTGCGGCGGTCGGGCTGGATGAGGTAGCCGGAGATGGACGTGTCATCCACCACGCCCTCAAGTTCCAGACCGCGGGCAGTCAGCGCCTTCAGTGCGGCCTTGAACCCGTGCATCACCTTGGCGGCCTGGGGGTCACGCAGCCAAGCGGCCAGGACGTTTTCGGCGTCGGCGTCCTGCCGGGCCAGGTCGATGTACACGGCGGCGTCGTCACGCACGATCGCCAGCGCGGCGGCGTCCTCGCCGATCCGGCCCGGCACGAGGTCGACCGCCATGGCGGACCGCTTCCCGGCGCCGCCCGCGAGGAAGGCGCCCAGCTCGGCGGCGTCCGAGGGGATCGTGAAGTCCGGGGTTTCGATGCTTTCCCGCTCGGCTTCCGTCACTTCACTGCCGTACAGGGCAAAGAGTCGCGTCCGGATGGTCTTGAATTCGAGGGCGTCGAACAGCTCCTCAAGGGCGGCCTGGTCCGGCCGCGGGTCGGCGAGCTCGTCCAGGGTGACGGGCAGCTCCAGATCGGTGCGGAGCCGGTTGAGCCGCCGGTTCCGCTTGACCTCCTCGACGTTTTCGCGGAGGGCGTCCCCCACCTTTCCGCCGATCGCGTCAAGGTTCTCCAGGACGCCCTCAAGGCCGCCGTAGAGGTTGATCCATTTGGCCGCCGTTTTGGGCCCGACGCCGGGAACGCCGGGGAGGTTGTCCGCGCTCTCGCCCACCAGGGCGGCGAGGTCCGAGTACTGGGCCGGGCTGACGAAGTACTTCTCCTGGATGGCGTCCGCGTCCATCCGGGGAATGTCGCTGACACCCTTCTTGGGGTAGAGCACGAACACGTTGTCCGTAATGAGCTGGAAGGCATCCCGGTCGCCCGAGACCAGCAGCACCTCGTAGCCCGCCTTCTCCCCCATCGCGGCGAGCGTGGCCAGGATGTCGTCTGCCTCCCAGCCGGGCATCTTGATGGTCTTGATGCCCCACGCGCCCATGACCTTATCGATCAGGTCGATCTGGCCGCTCATTTCCCGCGGGGTCTCATTGCGTCCGCCCTTGTAGCCGTCGTACTCGGCCTTGCGGTGGGTGGTGTCATCGGAGACGTCGAAAGCCACGGCCACGTGGGTAGGCTTTTGCGCCTTGATCAGGTTAATCAGCATCGACGTAAAGCCATGCACGGCGTTGGTGTGCTGCCCGGTCGAGGTAGAGAACTTGTCCGCGGGCAGGGCGAAGAATGCCCGGAACGCCATGGAGTGTCCGTCCAGTACCAGGAGGCGGGGCTGGTCCGTGATGGGAATGACCGGCGCTTCGGTGGCGGAAACCTCGGGCCTGCTGCGCCGGGGCTTCTTCGCCGCCTCGGCCACGAGCAGGGAACCGCCGGACGCCGCAACGGCATCCGCCAGCGCATCGGTGGCGGCGGATGTTGTGCTGCCTGCGGCAGCCGTTGCAGTGCCTGCGGCAGAAGGGGAAGGGGCCGGTTTGGTAGTTTCGCTCACAGGTGCCAGCCTAGTTGCCATGATCGACAATTTCACGCCCGCCCCGTTCGCCGCCGAACTGGAAGCCGCCGGCGTTCCCGCGGAACTGCACGACTGGCTGGGCCGGATGGGGGTGGGCGCCCTCGTGGTGAAGATGGGAATCCACTTCCTCGAGTTGAGCCCTGAACGCACCGTCGCCACCATGCCCGTGGAGGGCAACACCCAGGTGGCTGGAATCCTGCACGGCGGCGCGCACGTGGTGCTGGCCGAAACGCTGGGGTCCTTCGCCGCCGGCATGCACGCCGGTCCGGGGCGACAGGCCCTGGGGATCGACGTCGGCGCGACGCACCACCGCGCGATCTCCTCCGGCACCGTGACCGGGACCTGCACCGCCATCCACCTGGGCCGCACGCTCACGACGCATGAAATCGTGATGACCGACGAGCAGGGCCGCCGGCTGTCCACTGCGCGGATCACCAACCTGCTGCGGGATGTGACCGAGTAGCGTTTCCGCGGTAAGCCGGGTTTCAGTCCCGCGTCAGGAGCCGCCCGGGAGGCGGTAGCGGAGCTCGACGATGCCGCGGCCCATGGTCTGCGACGAGAGCAGATCCAGCGGCGCCGTCGGGCGGGCCAGCGGAAGCAGCGGCTTCCCGCTGCCCAGGACGAGCGGGATGATCGAGATGATCAGTTCCGCCAGCAGTCCGGCGTCGGCGAATTGCGCGGCGAGGACACCCCCGCCCACCACCCAGACGTTCTTGCCCGCGGCGGCGTCCATCAGGTCCTCGGCGAATTCGGCCACGGGTCCGCGGACAAAGGTGATGTCCGTGCCTTTCGGGGCCGCCAGTTCGTGGTGCGTGAAGATCCAGCACGGGGTTCCCGGGTAGGGCCAGTTGCCGGGCTCGTGCTCGGTAAGCCAGGCGTAGGTTTCCCCGCCCATCACGATGCAGCCGACGTCAGCCATGAAGGTCTCGTAGCTCTCCTTGCCGCCGGCGAAGCCGTCGAACTGGAGCAGCCAGTCGAGGTCGTCGTCCGCGGTGGCGATGAAGCCGTCCAGGGAGGCCGCTACGAAGTACTGGAAGCCGGGCATGTGCATAGCGTAGCCACCGCCGGGGCCTTTTCCCAGAGCACCCGCTCGCAGAGCACCCGCTCCCGGGAGCACCGCTTCCGGTGCGGGGTGCCCGGCCGGCGCCGCCGCCGTCGGCTACTTGCTGAAGTACGGAATGATCAGGTACAGCCCGAAGAGCACCGCGATGCCGCAGAGGCCGAAGCAGACATAGGAAAGCGGCCGGATCCAGCCCGGCTGGCTGGTCCGGACGTCCCCGGCGATGGCGGTGAGACGCACGCCCAGGGCGTAGAGAACGACGACGGTCACTGCGGAAACGAGGGTGGCCCCCGCTACCAGGACGAGTTCAAGCCACTTCATTACCGGCCACCCTTGGAGTTGTTGTTGCGGCTGACCGCAGCCGCCTTCTTCTTGGCGAACCGGATGGCCTGGCCGGCCTCTTCGACCTCGACGGCGTTGTGGTGGCCGACGTGGGACTTCCGGGACGCAACGAACATGTAGACCACGGCTGCCGTGCCGGCGACTGCGGCGATGACGAATCCGACCGTGCCGGTGTGCACCAGCATGGCGGTGAGGGCACCGACGATCCCGGCGGCCGGGAGGGTGAAGAGCCAGCCGACGACGATCTTCCCCGCGGTCCCCCAGCGCACGGTGGTGCCGCGGCGGCCCATCCCAGAGCCGATCACCGAGCCCGAGGCCACGTGGGTGGTGGAGAGGGCGAAGCCGAGGTGGGAGGAGGCGAGGATGGCGGCCGCGGTGCTGGTCTCCGCGGCGAAGCCCTGGGCGGGTTTGACGTCGGTGAGGCCCGAACCCATGGTCCGGATGATCCGCCAGCCGCCGGAGTACGTGCCGATCGCGATGGCCAGGGCGCAGGCCGCAATGACCCAAAGCTGCGGTCCCGAGCCGGGAGCCTGGCTTCCGGCCGAGATGAGCACCAGGGTGATGATGCCCATGGTCTTCTGCGCGTCATTGGTGCCGTGCGCGAGGGCCACCAGGCTGGAGGTGAAGATCTGTCCGGTGCGGAACCCGCCGCGCTTCTGCGTCAGCTTGCTGCCGGTCTCGGGGTCATGGCGGGCCGTCAGCGCGTAGGCCAGCCGGGTGCACACGTAGGCCACGGCGGCGGCGATGACGGGGGCGAAAACTGCGGGCAGGAGGACCTTCTGGAGCACCGAGGTGAAGTTCACCGAGTGCAGGCCGATGCCGGCGATGGCCGCACCGATCAGGCCACCGAAGAGGGCGTGCGAGGAGCTGGAGGGCAGACCCTTCAGCCAGGTGATCATGTTCCACAGAATGGCGCCCATCAGGCCGGCGAAGATGATGTCCGGGGTGATCTGGACGCCGTCGGAACCTTCCCGGATGATGCCGCCGGACACCGTCTTGGCCACCTCGGTGGAAAGAAACGCCCCCACCAGGTTCAGCACTGCCGCGAGGGCGACGGCGGTCTTGGGCTTGATGGCACCGGTCGCGATGGGTGTCGCCATCGCGTTCGCGGTGTCGTGAAATCCATTCGTGAAGTCAAAGAAAAGCGCCAGCGCAATAACCAGCGCCACCATTACGGTGATTTCCACCTGTTGCCCAATCTGCAGAGTCGACGGTCAGCAGTTTCATTCCCCGTGGCGGCCTTGCTTCTCACTGTTCACCCGCTGTTAAGCGGCGTGCACCCGCGCAGTTCACCAAAGCTGTCCTGAAACCCTATAGATCGTACGTGCCAATGGGTGCAGGGCAAAACAACGTGCCCGGCCGCGGAGCCGGCGGCGGTCAGCCCTGCGGTTTCCCCAGCGCCGGACCGGCGTCGAGCATGCCGGCAATCTTCTCCTCCAGGGAGGCCACCGTTGCCTCCGGCAGCACGATCAGGCCGTCCAGCTCCCGCCGTGCCCGCTTGTACGCCGTCTGCCGCTCGGCCGGGGTGGCGGCGCCGTCGGAAGCGATCCGCAGCAGTTTCCGGGCCGTGGCGAGCCGTTCGCGTTCCGGTCCGGTGAAGTTGCTGTCCTTGAGCCGGCGGGCTTCGCGCTCGGCGACGTCGAAGGCCAGTTCATAGCCGCGCACGGCGGCGCGGTATTCCGTCAGCCGGGCCGACGTCGTGAGCTGTCCGGGGTCCGCCGGGCGCAGGCCGTCGGCTTCGCGTTTGGCGCGCAGGAAGGCCACGGTGAGGGGCTCCCGCACATCGGTCATCACGGGGAAGTCAATCAGTTTGCCGACGTCCAGTTCGTAGTCCAGCCAGCGCCGGTTGACGGCGTCGTGGGCGTCGATGAGGGCCTGTACCTCGTCGCGGCCGGCCTGTTCCACCTCGGCCTGGTGGTTCTTCAGCCGGTACAGCTCCACCTTTCGGCGGTGCCGGCGTTCGGCGGCCTTGCCCCAGGAACGGGCCCAGTTGGCGAGCAGCGCGCTCAAGGGGAACACCAGCCACCAGTTGTGGCCGATAAAATTGAACAGGGAATCCACGGCAACATCCTCCCACCGGACCCGGGCAGCGGAAAGCCCCCTCCGCGAAGGGGGCCTTCGTGGCAAAACCCGCCAGCTACCGGGTCAGTCCTCGTGCTTGACCTTGTGCAGCCGGGTCACCACTGTGGGGCACGGTACGTTCAGCAACACGGCATGGGCCGTGGACCCGAGCACCAGCCTGGAGAAGCCGCCGCGGCCGCGGCTGCCGACCACCAGCAGCCGCGCCTCCCGGGCAAGGTCAACAAGGGCCTTCGCCGGCTCCGTGTCCGTTTCGAGGCGCTGGTGGACTACCAGGTCCGGGTACTTGTCCCCGAGGCCGGCCACCGATTCGGCCAGCACAATCCGGTCCTCCTCAACGATCGTCTCCGCGAGCCCGCTTTCGGGCAGCTGGTGTTCCACCCAGCGGGCCGGGCTGCGGAAAGCCAGGACCACGGTCAGTTCGTCGCCGCCGCGGTCGGCTTCGGCGGCCGCGAAAGCCACGGCCTGGAGCGACTCCTCCGATCCGTCCACGCCGACCACCACGCCGTGGTTGCCCGTGCCGCGCTGGACCGGGACGACCGTGACCGGGCTGTCCGAGGCGCTCACGATCTGGAGGGCGCGGTCCGTCATTGGCCCGCCGTCCATCCAATGTTTGTCGTGGCCGCCGACGACGACCATGGACGCATCCTTGGACGCTTCCCGGAGCGCCGAACCCGGGCTTCCGTGCCGCAACTGGACGTCTACGTCCACGTCGGGGGCCTGGTTCTTCGCGTTGGCCTTGGCCTTCTCCAGCAGTTCCATCCCGGATTCGCGGATCAGCTCGTGGTACTGGAAGTCCGGCGACATCCAGCGGTCGTCCACGGCGTGGACGCATATGACCGGGAGTTTCTGCCGGGCAGCGCGGTCGAGTGCCCACGCCAGCGCGGCTTCGCTGCCCGCCGAACCGTTGATGCCGACGACGATTGGTTTACTCATGCTGAATCCTGCTCTTTTCCATAGCGTGAAGGTGTACGTGACCTCGACGGGATCCCGGCAGCGCACCGTTCTGTGACCACTGCTAAGACCGCGGCGGAGACCGTTGCTGGCGGCCGCTGCACTCCGGCATGACTCTCCGGCAGCTCCGAGGCTCTGCCGACACTTCAGTGTGCCCCGGCCCCCGGTGGCGGGTTAGGGCCTTAAGCCCCGCACAACCGGCTCAGAAGCCGGTCGGTTCGGTCTCGAATTCGGGCTCCCGGGGCGGGCCCTCATGGTGCACCGGGCGGAGCGCGGCCGTGTCCTCGAGCCAGATCAGGGCGTCGTAACGCTCCCCCATCCGGGTCGGGACGTAGTTCCCCTGCTCCCGCTCCGGGTGGTAGACCACCCCGATCGCCCGGTGGCCGAGCCAGGTCGAGAGCCACGGCCCGGTCCGGTCGTCGCCGAACTCCAGCACCGCCGGGACGCCCAGGGCTTCGTGCAGGAAATCCTCGTGGCTGCCGGGCCGCGCCGCGGGCACGGGCAGGATCCGCTCCGGTGTCCCCCAGGAGTCGGCGGCGATGACCGCGCCGCGGTGGGCGGCGAAGCCGACCAGCATGACGCCGTCCAGGGCGTGCCGCTCCCGCAGCAGCTGGCCGACGTTGACCAGGCCGTCCCGCGCCATGTCGGTGGCACGCGCGTCCCCTACGTGGGTGTTGTGCTCCCAGATGATGCCCTTGGACGCTGCGCCCAGGTGGCGGCTCAGCCGGTCGATCGTGTCCGCCATGTGATGGTCCCGGACGTTCCAGGACTGCCGGTCGCCGCGGACCATGATCCGGTAGTAGTGCTCGGCGTTGGCCGCGACCTCGGCGTTCTGGACGGCGTCGAACGCTTCCTCGTCGTGGTCGCCCGGGGTGAACACACGGCTCCGCACTTCGCTGAGCAGGGCCACGACGTCGGCCTCGCAGGAGTTCGGGACCAGCCGCGTGCTCCAGGCGTACTGGTGCGGGTCCTCGTGGTGCGGCAGGAAGCACTGCCAGGCGCGCATCGCGGCGGGCACGGCGTCGGGCACGTGTTCCTCGAGCCAGGCGATGATCTCGCGTAGCGAGTCCCAGAGCGAATAGACGTCCAGGCCGTAGAAGCCGACCCGTTCCGGCAGCGGCCGGCGGGAGTTCCAGGTGCGCAGCCAGTCCAGGAAGCCGGCCACTTCCTCGTTCGCCCACATCCAGGTGGGCCAGCGCTGGAACCCGGCGAGCAGCGCATGGACGCCCTGGTCCTGCCCGGTTTGGCCCCGGACCCACTGGTTGAGCCGCCAGCAGTCGGGCCAGTCCCCCTCCACGCCGATCCAGGTGTAGCCCTGTTCCTCGATCAGCCGGCGGCTGAGCGTGGCCCGCCAGGTGTAGAACTCGTGGGTGCCGTGCGAGGCCTCCCCGATCGCCGTGAAGCGGCACTCCGCGGCGCGCCGGACCAGTCCGTCCAGATCGCGTTCGGTGCGGAGCGGCCGCGCGAGGGAATGGATCTCGCCCAGGACGGATGCCTTGGTGACGTTGCCCGGGTTCACCGCGGGTCCCCGATGTCGATCCGCTCCAGGTGCTCCGGGACCCTGGCCCGCCAGCCCAGTTCACGCTTGATCCTCACCCGCAGCGCGTCCGAGGATTCCGGCTCGCCGTGCGTGATGTAGGTCATCCGCGGCGCCGCCGGTGCGGCCTTCATCCAGTTGATCAGGCCGTCAGTGTCCGCGTGCGCGGACAGGTTTTCCATCTGGATGACCTCGGCCCGGATCTTGACGTCTTCGCCGTAGATCCGGACCTCACGCTCACCCGCGGCGAGTGAAGCGCCGCGGGTGCCGCCGGCCTGGTAGCCGCTGAGGATGAGGGCGTTTTTGGGGTCGGGGCCGTAGGCGGCGAGGTGGTGCAGGATCCTGCCGCCGGTGAGCATGCCGCTGGCTGAGATGATGATCATTGGCCCGCCGCGCAGGTTCAGCAGCTTGGAGTCGTCCACGCTGCGGGTGAGCTTGGCGAGGCTGTACATGTGCTCGTATTCGTCCCGTTTGAGCCGGTGCTCCTCCGGATGCCGCTGGTACATGTCCGAGGCGTCGATGGCCATCGGGCTGTTGAGGTACACCGGAATGTCCGGGATGGCGTTCTTGCGGCGGAGCCGGGAGAGGTAGAGCATGAGCGTCTCGGCCCGTCCGACGGCGAAGGCGGCGAACATCACCACCCCGCCGCGCTTGGCGACCCGTGTGATGATTTCCCCGAGCTGCTGTTCGGGATCCAGGGTGGAGTGCTTGCGGTTGCCGTAGGTGGACTCCGTGACAAGCACGTCCACGGCGCCCAGCGGCCGGGGCGGGAACATGAACGGATCATCGGAGCGGCCCAGGTCGCCGGTGAAGTGCACCGACCGGGAGCCGAACCGGACGTGCACCTGCGCGGCCCCCAGGATGTGGCCGGCCGGAACGAAAGTCATTTCCATTCCGCCGCCTAGATCCAACGGGTCGTCGAAGTCGCGGATCTTGAAGCTGTTCAGCGACTTGACGGCGTCCGCGGCGGTGTAGAGCGGCAGCGCCGGGCTGTGCCGGGTGGATCCGCGGTGCGTGGCGTAGCGGGCCTCTTCTTCCTGCAGGTAGCCGCTGTCCGGCAGGATCAGCTTGCACAGCTCGGTGGTCCCGTCGGTGGCGTAGACCGGCCCGGCGAAGCCGTCCCGGACCAGCGCCGGGACGTAGCCGGTGTGGTCCAGGTGCGCATGGGTGAGGACGACGGCGTCGAGCGAGCGGGGCGGCACGGGGAAGGGCATACGGTTGCGCTCGCGGCTGCGTTTGTAGCCCTGGAACAGGCCGCAGTCGACCAGCACCCGGCGTCCGCCGGCTTCGAGCAAGTAGCGGGAGCCGGTCACGGTGTCCGTTGCGCCGAAGAACCGGAGGGTCGGCTGCTCGTGTTTCATGGTGCTTCCGTTCCCGAGTCCGTCAACCCCACCTTCCGCGCAATCCGGGCCCCCACCTAGGGCCAAAAGTCACGGGCGGCGGCCGGCAGCAGGCAGGGTACGGGCGGAGCGGCGGGGCCCGCACCGGTAGGCTTTTTCCGGCAGGCTCTCCGGGCAGGCCTTCGGGCGGGAAGGGAAACCGGACGCCGCCATTCCCAGTGGCAAGGACTACGCATGAACAAGAAATCACGCCCAGGCGCCCCGGTTTCCGGCCTCCCCTGGGCGGACCGTCCGTGGACGAAGCATTACAGCCAGGGCGTCCCTGCCGACCTCAAGCTGCCCACGGGTTCCCTCGTGGACCTGGTGGATTCCTCCGTCCGGCGCTTCGGAAGTAAGACGGCACTCGAGTTCTTCGGGGCTACGACCAGCTACCGGGAACTCGGGACGCTGATCAGCCGGGCGGCCGCCGGCCTGAAGAAACTGGGCGTGAAAGCCGGTGACCGGGTCGCCCTGGTGCTGCCGAACTGCCCCCAGCATGTGATCGCCTTCTACGCGGCGCTGCGGCTCGGTGCGGTCGTGGTGGAGCACAACCCGCTGTACACGGACCGGGAACTGCGCCATCAGTTCGAGGACCACGGGGCCGCCGTCGCGATCGTCTGGGACAAGGCGGTGGACCGGGTGCTGCAGCTGCCGGCCGACGTCGGGCTCCGGAGTATCGTCTCGGTCGGGCTGATCCCCGCGATGCCGCTGGCCAAGCGGCTCGCACTGCGGCTGCCGCTGCCGGCGGCCCGGAAGGCGCGGGCCGCGCTGGCCGCCGGGAAGCCCGCCCCCCGCGCCCACACGGGGGGTGCATCTCGCACGGTCCTGCCGTGGCACGACCTTCTTAAGGCGGGCGAACTGAAGAAACGACACCCGCGCCCGGCGCCGGAGGACCTCGCGGTGCTGCAGTACACGAGTGGCACCACCGGGGCGCCGAAGGGCGCCATGCTCACGCACGCGAACCTGCAGGCCAACGCCGCCCAGGGACGGGCCTGGGTTCCGGGGCTCAAGGACGGGCGCGAAACTGTGTACGCGGTGCTGCCCATGTTCCACGCCTACGGCCTGACGCTCTGCATGACCTTCGCCCTCAGCATTGGCGCGCGGCTGGTGCTTTTCCCCAAGTTCGACGTCGACCTGGTGCTCAAGGCGTACCGGAAGTCTCCGGCGACGTTCCTGCCGGCGGTCCCTCCGATCTACGACCGGATCGCCGCCGCGGCGGCACTGCGGGGCATCAGCCTCAAGGGCATCCGGTTCTCCATTTCCGGGGCCATGAACCTGCCGGCCGCGACCGTGGAAACCTGGGAGAAAGCAACCGGCGGGTACCTGATCGAAGGCTACGGGCTCACCGAGACCTCACCCATCTCGGTCGGCAACCCGTTCGGCCCGAGCCGCAAACCGGGCACGGTGGGTGTCCCGTTCCCGCTCACCGACATCCGCGTCGTGGACCCGCAGAACGTGAAAATCGACCGCGCCCCGGGCGAGGCGGGCGAGCTGCTGATCCGCGGACCCCAGGTCTTCGCCGGCTACTGGAACCGGCCGGAGGAAACCGAGGAGGCCCTGCTGGAGGGCGGCTGGTTCCGCACCGGCGACATCGTCTCGGTGGACAAGGACTATTTCGTCACCATCCGGGACCGGATCAAGGAACTGATCATCACCGGAGGTTTTAACGTCTCACCGACCGAGGTGGAGGACGTCCTCGCCGAATACCCCGGCGTCGCCGAGGTCTCCGTGGTAGGCCTGCCTCGGCCCGGCGGCGGCGAAGATGTCGTGGCCGCCGTCGTACCCGCCCCGGGGGGCACCCTCGATACCGGCGCCCTGTTGGATTTCGCGCGCGGGCAGCTGGCGGCTTATAAGGTTCCCCGCCGCGTCGCGGTCCTGGACGTGCTGCCGCGCTCGCTGATCGGCAAGGTCCTGCGCCGCGAGATCCGGGACATGCTGGTGGCCGGCCGCTGACGGAGGCGGGCCGGCTGCCGGGTCGCTGGGAACCCGGCAGCCGGCGGTCCCATCTCAAGCGTCCCGGACCCGGCCCCTGGCAGTTCTGCCGCGGCTGGACGTCCGCGGTCGGATGCCGCGCTTCTGCCTGCGGACGCTGATGGTGGTGCCAGCATCGGGGACGGACCTTGGGAAAATCTGGAGTCCGGCCGCCGTCGGCGCCTGCCCATTTCCTTGCGGCGCTCCGGGCAAGCTGATAGGCCTGTCACAAGAGGGCAGGTAGGGTGCCTAGAGGTAGTTGTGCCGGCCGCCGGGCTACCGGCGGCGTCTGCAGAAGGGAAGTTGTCGTGACTCGTAAGACTCCGCGCGTTGAAGAAGAGAACGAAAAGGACCTGGAGGTCGGCGACGGGCCGAAGCACTGGGCCGCCGGCGTCCCGGGCGTCTACCACTCCATGAAGCCTGCCATTGAGCAGATGGGGCTGAACCGCACGCGCAAGACGGTCATGAAGATGAACCAGAAGGACGGCTTCGACTGCCCGAGCTGCGCCTGGCCGGACCCGCATCACCGGAAGGCCTTCGAATTCTGCGAGAACGGCGCGAAGGCTGTCACCTGGGAAGCGACTCCGGTGGTCATCCCGACGTCGTTCTGGGCGGAGCACTCGGTGAGTGAACTCCGCGACCGCTCGGACTACTGGCTGGGCATGCAGGGCCGGCTGACCGAGCCGGTCTATAAGCCCAGCGGCGAGGACCACTACAAGCCGATCAGCTGGGACGACGCCATCCGGATCATCACGGAGAAGCTCAAGGGCCTGGACTCCCCGGATGAGGCCTCCTTCTACACCAGCGGCCGCACCTCCAACGAAGCTGCCTTCCTGTACCAGCTGCTGGTCCGTGGCTACGGCACCAACAACCTGCCGGACTGCTCCAACATGTGCCACGAGTCCTCCGGCTGGGCGATGGGCCAGACCATCGGCATCGGCAAGGCCACGGTCAACTTCGACGATTACGCCGACGCGGACCTGATCATCATCATGGGCCAGAACCCGGGCACCAACCATCCGCGCATGCTCACCGAGCTGGAGAACTGCAAGGAGAACGGCGGCGAAATTGTCGCTGTCAACCCGCTCCCCGAGGCCGGGCTGCACCGCTACAAGAACCCGCAGAAGGTCAAGGGCATCATCGGCCGCGGCACGTCCATCGCCGACCAGTTCCTGCACATCCGGATCGGCGGGGACATGGCCCTGCTGCAGGCCGTCTCCAAGCGGGTGCTCGACGCCGAAGCGAAGAACCCCGGCACGGTCCTGGACCACGCTTTCCTCGCCGAGCACTGCGAAGGGCTCGAGGAGCTCAAGGAACACCTGGCCCTGCTGGACGAGCAGGCGGTGCTGGAAGCGACCGGGCTGCGCACCGAGGAGATCGACGAGCTTGCCACCCGCTACCTGACGGCCGAGAAGGTCATCATCACCTGGGCCATGGGGATCACGCAGCAGAAGAAGGGCGTGGCCACGATCAAGGAAATCATCAACCTGCTCCTGCTGCGCGGCAACATGGGCAAGCCCGGCGCGGGCGCCTCACCCATCCGCGGCCACAGCAACGTGCAGGGCGACCGCACGATGGGCATCTGGGAACAGATGCCGCAGTCCTTCATGGAAGCCCTCGGCGAGGAATTCGACTTCGAACCGCCCCGCGAGCACGGCGTGGACGCGGTCGAGACCATCAACAAGATGCAGGACGGCGAGATCAAGGTCTTCATGGCCGTCGGCGGCAACTTCGTCGGCGCCATTTCCGACACCAACGCGGCCGAGGCCGCGATGGCCGGGACGGAAATGTCCATCCAGGTCTCCACCAAGCTCAACCGCTCGCATGTGGTGACGGGCGCCGAGGCCCTGATCCTGCCCACCATGGGCCGGAGCGAGATCGACATCCAGGAATCCGGCGAGCAGTTCGTCTCGGTCGAGGACACGGTCTGCGCGGTCCACCCCTCATGGGGCAGCGTGGAGCCCGTTTCACACCACCTGCTCTCCGAACCGGCCATCCTCAGCCGGCTCGGCAAAGCCCTCGTCGGCGACAAGATCAAGGCGGACTGGGATGGTTACGAGAAGAACTACGACCTGATCCGCGACCACATTTCGCGGGTCATAGGCGGCTGCGAGGACTACAACACCAGGATCCGCCAGGAAGGCGGCTTCATCCTTGAGAACGGACCCCGGGACTCGCGCACCTTCCCGACGCCGACCGGCAAGGCCGTGCTCACGGTGAACGAACTCGAACACGTGGAGCGGCCGGAGGGCACCCTGATCCTGCAGAGCATGCGCTCGCACGACCAGTTCAACACCACCATCTACGGCCACAACGACCGCTACCGGGGCATCAAGAAGGGCCGCCACGTGGTGTTCGTGAATCCGGAGGACCTGACCGAGCTGGGCCTGGCCGACGGGCTGTTTGTGGACATCCACGGCCAGTACCAGGACGGCGTCGAGCGTGTGCTGCGCAAGTTCCGCGTGGTCTCCTACCCGACGGCCCGGGGCTGCGCCGCCGCGTACTACCCCGAAGCCAACGTGCTGGTGCCACTGAACCACACGGCAGAGGGCAGCAACACGCCGATCTCGAAGGCCGTCATCGTGCGCCTTGAGCCGAGCCTGGACCAGTCGCCGGACAGCCCGGCCCGGCTTCATGCAGCCCCGGGAGTCACCGTGCCGGCCTAGGCCCGCCGGCACCTCCGCCAAACGCAGGCAGGCCGCGCCCCCGGTGGGGACGCGGCCTGCTCTCTTTGCGCTACTGCTCCGGTGTTACTGGGCCCGCTTGGCCCAGCCCTCCTCGTCCGGGCCGCCGGCCTCACCGTTTTCGCACAGCTCGATGACCTTGTTGGACGCGGCGTGTACCGCCTCCTGGGTGCTCTTGCGGCCGTTGGTGGACGCCGTCCCGGCGGCGTAACCGACGATGAAAGCGCTGATGGCGTCCGCGTGCGGCCCGACCGCCTTCAGTGACTCGTCCGCGACTTCGACGATCTTGTCGTGGTCGACTTCCAGATCCAGGATCTGCAGGGCCTGGATCAGTCGGGCGCTCCAGTGCCGCAGCGAGCTGTCTTCATCTCGGGGCAAAGTCATGTGCTACTCCTCATCGTGGGGTGCTTGGGGTCAAGCGGGTGTCCCTCAAGGGGTAGCACCGATTCCGGCCAATGTGCAACGCGACACAGCCGCTCACCGCCAAGTCGCCGGCTCCCCCGGCCGTCAACTCCACAGGGCGACATGAAATTTCGAGCCGCGGCGCTCCAGCCCGCGCGAGCCGCCATGGGCGACCATCGCCGCGGTGGCGTCGGCCGTGCCGACGAAGCGCTGCAGGGTCTGGGCCATGGTGGTGGTCCTGTGCTGGTCCAGCGTGCTGGCCCACCACAGGCCGGCCACCGGGGTTCCGACGACGGGCAGCCGCACCAGCGTCCCGTTGGCGACTTCGGCGTGGACGATGTGCCCCAGGGCCAGCATGGTTCCCTCCCCCGCGCGCACGGCCGCAAGGGCCTCGGTCTCGCTGCTGAGCCTGATGATCTCCGGGGCGATGCCCAGCGACGCGAGCCAGCGGCCTTCCTCCGAACTTTCCAGGATTCCCGCGGGACCGGCGAACCAGGGCCTGCCCAGCAACCGTTCCACCGCGAGCGGGCCGTGCACCCGCCCCAGCGGATCGGCCGGGGCCGCCACGAAGGCCCGCTGGTAGCGGAGGAACGGGACGGACACCAGGCCCGGGACGGACGCGGGGCTGCCGGCGGGCGCGGGCGGCCTGGCGCCCAGGGCGATGTCGTAGGCGCGCTCCAGCAGCAGCCCGGCCAGGTCCTCGGCGGCTTCGGCGACGACGTCCACCGAGGCACCCGGTACCCGCTTGGTGAACAGGTCCAGCAGCCGGCCGGCAGCGTGCTCGGCAAACGGCGCGGTGGCGGCGATCTTCAGCCGGCCGGCGTCGTTCTTGGCATTGCCGACCTCCCAGCGGGCCTGGTCCGCGAGCCCGACGATGTCCTGGGCATAGTCCGCCAGGGCCCGCCCGCCGGGCGTCAGGGTGATCCCGCCCGAGGCCCGGACAAACAAGGGGTCGCCCAGGTCCTGCCGAAGCGCCGCGAGGGCCGCGGACACGGCCGGCTCGCTGACCCCGAGGGCGGCTGCGGCGGCGTGGAGGGAGCCCAGGCGTGCGACCAGCGCGAACGTCCGCAGCTGGCTCAACGTCATCGACACGGCTTCATAACCTTTCGCTTATGACGATGTTGACACCCTCATCGGGGCGGGGCAAGACTTGCGTTAATCGGCGCCGGGCGGCGTTGCCCGCGCCTTGGAGTGAGGTGGGACTATGCAGATTCCGGCTCCATTCGACTACGTTCGGGCCACCACGGTGGAGGACGCACTCGAGCTTCTGGCACGCCACGGTCCCGAGTCGCGGGTCATCGCCGGCGGCCACAGCCTGCTCCCGATGATGAAGCTCCGGCTTTCCCGGCCTGAATGGCTGATCGACATCAACGACCTCTTCGAACTCGACTTCATCCTGCGCGACGGCGCGGAACTACGCATCGGCGCGCTGACCCGCCACACCACGCTGCTGGAATCGGACGAGATCGCCCGGCTCTTCCCGATCGTCCGGGACGCGGAGCTGGTGATCGCGGACCCGGTGGTCCGCAACCGGGGCACCATCGGCGGCTCACTGTGCCAAGCCGACCCCGCCGAGGATCTCTCCACGGTGTGCGACGTCCTCGGCGCCGTCGCCGTGGTCCGCGGCCCCGGCGGCGAGCGCAGCCTGGCCATGCAGGACTTCCACCGCGGCCCGTACCAGACCGCCGTCGGCCAGGACGAGCTGCTGTGCGAGGTCCGCATCCCCATCAAGGCCCGTTCCGGCAGCGCCTACGAGAAGGTGGAGCGGCGCGTGGGCGACTGGGCCGTCGGGGCCGCGGGAGCATCCGTGACCCTCGCGGAGGACGGCAGCATCGCCGATGCCGCCATCGGGCTGACCGCACTGGGCCTGGACCACACCATCGCCGACGCCGCCGGACTGCTGCGCGGCAAGCGCCCCTCGGAAGAGCTGTTCGCCGACGCCGGCGGGCTGGCCGCGGCGGCCTGCGACCCGGTGGCGGACCAGCGCGGACCGGTCGACTACAAACGGCACCTGGCCGACGAACTCACCCGGCGCGTCCTGCGGCAGGCCTGCGCCCGCGCCGGCCAGAACGCCGGCCAGACGGCCCCCAAGACACAGGAAGGCTGAAGCGCATGCAGATCAGCATGACCGTGAACGGCAACGAAGTTACCTCCGACATCGAACCCCGCGTGCTCCTGGTCCACTACATCCGCGAGGTGCTCGGACTGACCGGTACCCACTGGGGCTGCGACACGAGCAACTGCGGGACCTGCGTGGTCCTGATGGACGGCCAGCCGGTGAAGTCCTGCACCGTCCTCGCCGCGATGGCCGCCGGGCACGACATCCGCACCGTCGAGGGTCTCGCCGCCGGGACCACGCTCGACCCCGTGCAGCAGGGCTTCATGGAGGAACACGGGCTGCAGTGCGGCTTCTGCACCCCGGGCATGATGCTCACCGCGCGCGCCCTGCTGGATAAGAACCCGCACCCGGACGACGGCGAGATCCGGCAGGCCATCTCCGGTCAGATTTGCCGGTGCACCGGCTATGCGACGATCGTCCGCTCGGTGCAGTGGGCGGCGGCCCATCCGGCGCCCGCCGCCGGCGGCGGCGAAGGGGCCGACGAGGTCCTCGACGGGACCGACACCGTGGTGGCGGACGTCGCCACGGAAACCGAAGACTCAGAGGTGAAGGCATGACCGTCATCCATGAGCGGGAGACCAACCCCGCTGCCGGCGACGCGGACCGGCCAATCGGCTACGGCCGCATCCAGCGCAAGGAGGACCCCCGCTTCGTCCGCGGCAAGGGCCACTACATCGACGACCTCGTGCTGCCCGGAATGCTGCATGGCGCCATCCTGCGCGCCCCCGTGGCCCACGCACGGCTCGTGTCGATCGACACCACCAACGCCCTGGCCCACCCCAAGGTGCTCGCCGTCATCACCGGCAAGGACCTGGAGGGCCTCAAGCTCGCCTGGGCGCCGACCCTCTCCGCCGACGTCCAAGCCGTGCTGGTCACGGATAAGGTCCGGTTCCAGGGCCAGGAGGTCGCGTTCGTGGTGGCCGAAGACCGGTATGCCGCCCGCGACGCGCTGGAACTGATCGACGTCGAATACGATGTGCTGCCGCCCCTGGTCGACGCGCGCAAGGCCCTCGACGCCGACGCCCCGCTCATCCGGGACGAAATTGCCGGCCGGACGGACAACAAGATCTTCGACTGGGAGATGGGCAGCGCTGCCGAGACCGACGCCGTGTTCGCAAGCGCCGACGTCGTCGTGAGCCAGGAGATGGTGTACCCCCGCGTGCACCCGGCCCCGATGGAGACCTGCGGCGCCGTCGCCGACTTCGACCCCGTGGACGGCAAACTGACCCTCTACGAGACCACCCAGGCTCCGCACGCGCACCGCACGCTCTTCGCGATCGTGGCCGGCATCCCGGAGCACAAGATCCGGATCGTGTCCCCGGACATCGGCGGCGGCTTCGGCAACAAGGTCGGCATCTACCCGGGCTACATCCTCGCCGTCGTCGGGTCCATCGTCACCGGGCGGCCGGTGAAGTGGGTGGAGGACCGCTCCGAGAACCTGATGTCCACCTCCTTCGCCCGCGACTACATCATGACGGGCGAAATCGCCGCGACCAAGGACGGGAAGATCCTGGCCCTGCGCACCAACGTGCTGGCCGACCACGGCGCGTTCAACGCCACCGCCCAGCCCACCAAGAACCCGGCCGGCTTCTTCTCCATCTTTACCGGCAGCTACGACCTGCAGGCCGCCCACTGCAAGGTGACCGGCGTCTACACCAACAAGGCGCCAGGCGGGGTTGCCTACGCCTGCTCCTTCCGCGTCACCGAGGCCGTGTACCTCGTGGAGCGGATGGTCGACATCCTCGCCCGGAAGCTGGAGATGGACCCCGCGGAGCTGCGGCTGAAGAACTTCATCAAACCCGAGCAGTTCCCCTACGCGAACAAGACCGGTTGGGTCTACGACTCGGGCAACTACGAGGCGGCCATGCGGCTGTCCATGCAGCTGGCCGGCTACGAGGACCTTCGACGCGAACAACGTGAGAAGCGGGCCAGAGGCGAGCTGATGGGCATCGGACTCTCCTTCTTCACCGAAGTCGTTGGCGCCGGGCCGCGCAAGCACTTCGACATCGTCGGCCTGGGCATGGCCGACGGCGCCGAGCTGCGGGTGCACCCCACCGGCAAGGCCGTCGTGCGGCTGTCGGTGCAAAGCCAGGGCCAAGGCCACGAAACCACCTTTGCCCAGATCGTCGCGGAGGAACTCGGCATCCCGCCGGAGAACATCGACGTCGTCCACGGCGACACCGATCAGACGCCGTTCGGGCTGGGAACCTACGGGAGCCGCTCGACGCCGGTCAGCGGCGGCGCGGTGGCGCTCGTGGCGCGCAAGGTGCGCGAGAAGGCGAAGCTGATTGCCGCGGCCATGCTGGAGACCCGC
Organism: Arthrobacter sp. 05L428; assembly: GCF_056397665.1. Classification (NCBI taxonomy): domain Bacteria; kingdom Bacillati; phylum Actinomycetota; class Actinomycetes; order Micrococcales; family Micrococcaceae; genus Arthrobacter; species Arthrobacter sp. 05L428. The sequence goes on from NZ_JBFTNW010000006.1 coordinate 132,168, forward strand.
CCGGAGGACCTCGAATGGGAAAAGGGCCGCTGGTTCGTGAAGGGCGATCCCACCGCCGGGAAGACCATCGAGGACATCGCGATGGCGGCCCACGGGACCATGACGCTGCCTGAAGGCGTCGACGGCAACCTCGACGCGGAAGTCACCTACGACCCGCCCAACCTGACCTTCCCCTTCGGCGCCTACATCTGCGTCGTCGACGTCGACCCGGGCACCGGGCGCGTCGTGGTGCGGCGCTTCATCGCGGTGGACGACTGCGGGACCCGGATCAACCCGATGATCATCGAAGGCCAGGTCCACGGCGGCCTGACCGACGGCGTCGGGATGGCCCTGATGGAGATCATCGAGTTCGACGCGGACGGCAACAACCTGGGCGGCTCCTTCATGGACTACCTGATCCCCACGGCCATGGAAGTGCCGGACTGGGAGACCGGGTTCACGGTCACGCCCTCCCCGCACCACCCCATCGGCGCGAAAGGCATCGGCGAGTCCGCCACGGTCGGCTCGCCGCCGGCGATCGTGAACGCGGTGGTCGACGCGTTGGCGCCATTCGGGGTCACCCACATGGACATGCCGTGCACACCGGCCAGGGTCTGGGCAGCCATGCAGGGCCGGGCAAGGCCGCCGATCTGAGATGACCACCGCCGCAGAATCCCTTGCCGCCCGGGCCGCCGAACTCACCGCCCGCCGGGAGCCGTTCGTGCACGCCACGGTGGTCCGCGCCCAGCATCCCACCAGCGCCCGCGCCGGGGACACCGCCCTGGTGCTGCCCGGCGGCGAGATCCAGGGCTTCGTCGGCGGGAACTGCGTAGAGTCCTCGGTCCGGGAGTACGGCCTGCAGGTGCTCTCCTCCGGGGAACCCCTGTTGCTGCGCGTCCTGCCCGGGGAGCTGTCCCGCCGGGCCGAGGAAGGCGCCGTCGAGGTGTCCAACCCGTGCCTGAGCGGCGGTGCGATCGAGATCTTCCTCCAGCCGCGCCTCCCTGCGCCCCGGGTTGTGGTGGTCGGGGCCGCGCCGGTGGCGCAGGCCTTGGCCGCGCTGGGGTCCCGGGTGGGTTTCGACGTTGAGCTCGCCGACGGCGGGGCGGCCGAACCCCGCCCGGACGACGCCGCCCTGATCGTCGCTTCGCACGGCAAGGCCGAGGAGGGTGCCCTCGAAGCCGCGCTGCGCGCCGGCGTGCCCTACGTCGCCCTGGTGGCGAGCGCATCACGCGGCGCCGCCGTGCTGGACTCGCTCGACGTGGACGATGCGCTGCGCTCCCGGGTGTACACCCCGGCCGGCCTTCAACTGGGCGCCCGCACCCCCGGCGAAATCGCCCTGTCCATCCTCGCCCAGCTGGTCCAGGAGCGGGCCGCGGCACGGGACGGCGCTCAGCACAGCGCGCAGGCCGGCGGGGTTCCGGCGCCGTCCACCCCGCAACCGGAAACCGCGGTCGACCCCGTCTGCGGCATGTCCGTGCCAGCCGTCGAATCGTCGCTGCAGCTCGAGCACAACGGCGCCACCGTGTACTTCTGTTCCCCCGGCTGCCGCGCGGCCTTCCGCAAGGATCCGGAGCGCTATGCCCTCAGCAGCTGAAGCACCCCGCATGGCCGGCACCGCGGCCGTCATCCTCGCGGCCGGGGCGTCGGCGCGCCTGGGCCGGCCCAAACAGCTGCTGCCCTACGGCGACGGCGTGCTGCTGGACGCCGTGCTTGCGACCGCCCGGCGCTGCGGGTTCGGCCAGACCGTGCTGGCACTGGGCGGAGCGGCCGAGCAGGTCCTCGGGGCCGTGGACACCACGGGCTGCGAGGTGGCGCTCAACCCGGACTACGGCCAGGGATGTTCGTCTTCGATTGCCGCGGCGATGGCCGTGCTGCGGCCTGGCACCGAGGCGGTGGTGCTGCTGCTCGGCGACCAGCCCGGCATCCGGGTGGAGAGCGTGCCCCCGTTGCTGCAGGCACTGGCCCGGCCCGACGGTCCCGGAGCGGCGGTGTGCCGCTACGACGACGGCGTCGGCCATCCCCTTGCCTTCGGCCGGCGGCTGCTGCCTGAGCTGGCGTCGCTGCATGGCGACAAGGCCGTGTGGAAGCTGCTGGAGCAGCGCGCGGACGTCGTCGTCGAGGTTCCCACGCCGGGCAGCATCCCGCTCGACGTCGACACCGAGGAGGACTACCGGCGGGTGCTGGCCGAGCTGCAGGGGGCCGGGTGAACACGGCGGCCCGGACCGGGGCGGAGGCGGAAGTTCAGCGGCGGATCCCCGACGTCGCCTCGCTGATGGCGGCCCTGGACAAGCACGACTACCTGGCCGACACCGGGCTCGCCACCGCACTGTTCCTCGCGGTGCGGCTCCCCCAACCCATCCTGCTCGAGGGAGAGGCCGGCGTGGGCAAGACGGAGGCCGCGAAGACGCTGGCGCTGCTGCTGGACACCCCGCTGTACCGGCTGCAGTGCTACGAGGGGATCGACGCGGGCGAGGCACTCTACGAGTGGAACCACCAGCGCCAGCTGCTGGGCATCCGGCTGGCCGAGGCGCGCGACGCCGAGGTCAGCGAAGCCGAGCTGTTCGGCCCCCAGTACCTGCTGCGCCGGCCGCTGCTGCAGGCCATCGAACACCCGGGGCCGCGGCCGGCCGTGCTGCTGCTGGATGAGATCGACCGCGCCGACGCCGAGTTCGAGGCGTTCACCTTTGAGCTGCTCGCGGAGGCCTCGGTCACCATCCCGGAGCTGGGCACCATCCGCGCCACGCATCCGCCCATCGTGGTGCTGACCTCCAACCGCACCCGGGACCTGCACGACGCGCTGACCCGCCGCTGTCTCTACCACTGGATCGACTACCCCGGACCGGCCCGGATTGCCGAGATTGTGCGCCGCCGGGTGCCCGCCAGCAGCGGCCCGCTGGCGCTGCAGGCCGCGGCGGTGATCACGCGGCTGCGGACCCTGGACCTGGCCAAGCCGCCCGGGATTTCCGAGGCCATCGACTGGGTCTCGGCGCTCGCGGTGCTGGGCATCGAACGGATCGACGCCGCGACGGCCGAACAGACCTGGGGTTCGATCGTGAAAAACCGCGACGACTTGGAGCTCGTCGGCTCCCGCGGCGCGGCCTGGCTGGTGGACGGCACCGATGGCTGAACCGAGGCAGCCCCTCCCGATGCGCACGACGCCGGCCGCCGGCCCGCCGTTCGTCGAGGCCGCCTCCCTGGCTGCGGCCTTCATCACGGCCCTGCGGGGCGCGGGCGTCACGTGCTCGCCGGACCGGGCGGCCCGGCTGGCGGTGGCACTCCGGCTGGTCCCGCCGACGAACCTGGAGCGGTTGTACTGGACGCTGCGGGTGGTGCTGGTCTCCAGCCGTGAGCAGTTGCCGGTGTTCGACGCCGTGTTTGGCGCCGTCTTCCGGGGCGGCTTCGATCCCGCCGCCGCGCTGGACCGCCACGCCGGCGAACCGGTCCCGGTCCCGGCAGCGCCGCCTCCCGCGGACGGTTCGCACACCCGGGCCGCCGCCGACACCGGTCGAGAGACCGAGCCGGGCCGCGCCGCCCGGCCGCCGCACCCCGCGGTAGCCGCGGGCCGGGACGACGCCGGAGACCGGCAGGGACCGGAGCGCGAGGCCGTCCTCGCGATGGCGTCCACGGAAGAACACCTGCACGGGATGAACTTTGCCGAACTCACCGAGGCGGAAGCTGCCGAGATCCGCCGGCTGGCCACCCGGATCCTGCTGGCAACACCCGTGCGCCTGAGCCGGCGCACGCGCAAGTCGCCGCACAGCAGCGCACGCCTGGACATCCGGGCCACCGTGCGGGCAGCCCGCCGCTCCGGCTACGACTCCCCCAAGCTCCTGTACGCCCGGCGCCGCGAGCAACGCCGCAAGCTGGTGCTGCTCTGCGATGTCTCCGGCTCGATGGAACCGTACTCCCGGATTTTCCTCTCGCTGCTGCAGGGCGCCGTCGCGAAGGCCGGGGCGGAGGCCTTCGTGTTCTCCACCAGGCTGACGCGCCTGACCCGGCAACTGGCCCAGCGCGACCCGGACCTGGCCCTTGCGCAGGCGGCCGCCACCGCACCCGACTGGGCCAGCGGCACCAGGATCGCCGAGAGCCTCCGGAGATTCGTGGACGAGCACGGCCGCCGCGGCCTGGCCCGGGGTGCCGTGGTGGTGGTCTTCTCCGACGGCTGGGCGCAGGAGGACCCGGCGCAGGTCGGGGCCCAGATGGCCCGGCTGCGCAGGCTCGCGCACCGGGTGGTCTGGGTGAATCCGCGGAAGGCAGCACCGAACTATCAGCCGTTGGCCGGCGGGATCGCCGCCGCGCTGCCCTACTGCGACGCGTTCGTCAGTGGACACAGCTTCACGGCCCTGGCGGAGTTGGCGGCGGCAATCCGGGGCGACGACCCGCCCGTGCCGGCAGGCCGCATAGGTGGAAGACAAGTGATCGCAAGTCAAGGGAGCAGCTAATGCAGATTGACAGCAGTTTCTCGGTGGTTGCACCGATCGGCAAGGTCTGGGACACGCTGATGGATTTCGAGCGGGTGGCCGGTTGCCTCCCTGGCGCGCAGATCCTGAACAAGCTATCCGACGACGCCTACCAGGTGGGCATGACGGTGAAGCTGGGCCCGGTGAACATGCAGTACAGGGGCCTGCTCAACGTCCTGGAGCGGAACGCCGCCGAGCATCGGGCCGTACTCGGCGGCAAGGCGCAGGAAACCCGCGGCCAGGGCACCGCGGAAGCCAAGGTCACGCTGGCCCTGGCGGAAGAGGGGACCACGACGCGCGGGACGGTCAGTGCCGATCTGGCGCTCTCCGGCAAGGCCGCGGCGATGGGCAAGAGCGTGATCGGCAGCGTCACCGAGCAAATGATGGGGCTCTTCGCGGCCAACCTGCAGGCCATGCTCGCCGAACCGACTGTCGGAGAGTCCCCGACCGTAGCGGCAGCGTCGACCGCTGCCGCTCCCGCAGGGCCGGGCACCGCTCCGCCGGCGGCTCCCGCTGCCGCAACCGCAGGCACCGCACCGGCGGGGCCCAAAACACCAGGGCCGTCGTCGGGCAGCCTTGACGCCTTCAGCCTCGCGAAGGGCATCGCTGCCGACCAGCTCTCCAGCCCCGGCAAAGTCCTCGGCCTGGTCGCCGCAGTGGCCTGCGTGGCTTACTGGGCCGGCCGGCGCTCGGCCCTCCGGATGCTCCGGCTCTGCGGAAGGCTCTAGGGAGAAGCCCATGCGGGACGTGCTGGAGGCCATCCTGCCGGACTGGCGGCAGGGCAGGACTGCCGGCCTGGCCACCGTCGTGAACACGTTCAAGTCCGCCCCGCGGCTTCCCGGCGCGTCGATGCTGGTCACCGCCGGCGGTGCCGCCGTGGGATCGGTTTCCGGCGGCTGCGTCGAGGGCGCCGTGTACGAGCTGGCCACCCAGGTCAAGGACGACGGCGTCCCGGTGCTGGTGCGGTACGGGATCAGCGACGACGACGCGTTCGCCGTCGGCCTCACCTGCGGCGGCATAATCGACATCTTCGTCGAGCCGGTCTCGCAGCAGCGCTTCGCCGAGCTCGACGGCGTACGGCAGGACATTGAGGATGAAAGGCGGGTGGGCGTTGCCACGGTGATCGAGCACCCGGACAGCAGCTGGCTGGGACGGCACCTGGTAGTGCGACCGGGCGGCTTCGAGGGGAACCTGGGCTCCGAGCGGGCCAACCTCGCCGTCGGCGACGACTGCCAGGGTTACCTGGCTGCGGGGCGTACCGGCATCCTGAGCTACGGTCCCGACGGGGAGCGGCTGGACAGCGGGATGCGGGTCTTCTTCACCAGTTACGCCCCGCCGCCGCGGATGCTCGTTTTCGGGGCCATTGACTTCGCCTCGGCACTCGCGCGGCTCGGGACCTTCCTGGGCTACCGGGTGACGGTTTGCGACGCCCGCGCCGTATTCGCCACGCCGGCCAGGTTTCCCGAGGCCGCCGAGGTGGTCAACGAATGGCCGCACCGCTACCTTTCCCGGCAACAGGAGCAGGGACTGGTGGATGAACGGACCGTCATCTGCGTGCTCACGCACGACCCGAAATTCGACATTCCGCTCTTGGAGGTGGCCCTGCGCGGACGGCCGGTGGCCTTCGTCGGTGCCATGGGCTCGCGGCGTACCCACGAGGACAGAATGAGGCGCCTGCGAGAGGCGGGGCTGGGCGGGGCGGAACTGGCCCGGCTGCACAGCCCCGTGGGCCTGGACCTCGGCGCACGGACCCCGGAGGAGACGGCGGTGTCCATCGCCGCGGAAATCATCGCCAAGCAGTGGAGCGGCAGCGGCGAACCGCTGCGGCAGCTGGACGAGCGGATCCACCACGAGGAACAGAACCGCGAGCAGCAGCAGGCCTAGCGGCTGCCCGGCTACAGGGCTGCCCGCAGCCCAGGAAGCTCACCGCTCAGCGCGCGGCGGCGGGGACGGCCGAGAGCAGCTCCCGGTAGCGCGCGGCGTGCGCGGTCAGTTCCTCCGCCGTCACCCTCGGGGCCGCATGCAGGACCAGCGGGTCTGCCATTTCCAAGCCGCAGAGGTGCGCGGTGGCCTCTAGGGGACGCAGCAGCTCGGCCATGGTGAAGCGGTTGTGCCCCGTCGGCGTATATGAGGATTCGGGGCCGCCGGTGGAGATGACCAGCTGCAGCCGCTTGCCGTGCAGGGCGTCCCCGCCGGCGCCGTAGGCGAAACCGTAGGTGAGCACCTGGTCCATCCACTCCTTCAGCACACCTGGAACGGAGTACCAGTGCCACGGGAACTGCAGGACGATGGTGTCATGCCCGCGCAGGAGTTCCTGCTCCCGGGCGGCGTCGACGCGCCGGTCCGGGTACGCGGAGGCGAGTTCCCGGACGGTCACGCCGTCGAGGTCCCTGATGGCGGCGGCGAGCTGCGCGGTGATCCGGGACGCCGCCAGGTCAGGGTGGGCGACGACGACGAGCGTGCGGTGTGCGGTCATGGAAAGTTTGTGCTTCTTTCAGAATCGGGTTCGAGGCCTACCAGCGCGCTGCTGAGCCGCCAGAGGAGGTCGGCATCGGCCTGGTTGTAACTGCGTTTTGATGATTTCCTGGCTGTGCTGTTGGCAAAGTACTGGCCCGTGACATTGTCAAGCTCGGGCGCCGAGGCGAGGTGTATGGAGGTCCGGGCGCCTTGCTCCGGAGTCTTCATCCAGCGCTGGATCAGCGGCGTCAGGAACGCCTGCACCCGGCCCGGATCTTCCGCGCCGAACGCTGTCGCCACCACCCCGGGGTGCAGCGCGTTTGCCGTCACCCTGGTGCCGGCGAGCCGGGCGGCAAGGCCGTAGGTGAACAGGACATTCGCCAGTTTCGATTGGTTGTACGCGCGCTGGCCCGAGTAGGAGTGTTCGCCCTGCAGATCCGCGAAGTCCATGCGGCCCATGGCCTGGGCCCCTGAGGAGACTGTCACGACCCGTGCCGGCCCGCTCTCCTGCAACCGCTCCAGGAGCAGGTTGGTGAGCAGGAAAGGCGCGAGGTGGTTGAGCGCGAAGGTGTGTTCGAGTCCGTCAACGGTGGTGCGGCGGCTGTTCCAGAATCCGCCCACATTGTTGACCAGGACATCGAGGCGGTCCAGGGCCTGCAGCACCTCGTCGGCCAGGCGGCGGACCTCCTGCTGGGACGACAAATCTGCGATGAACACCTCGACGGGGGCCGACGCTACCGTGCGGATCTCCTCCGCTGCCCGCGCCGCCCGGTCAGCGTCGCGTCCCGTGATGGCCACCCGGGCGCCCCGGGCCGCCAGACCCAGCGCTGTGGCCTTCCCGATTCCGCCGGTGCCACCGGTGATCAGGACCGTCTTGCCTGCCATGGATCGCATTCGGGGCTCGCTCTCGCTGCTGGTTCGCCGGTCCACGCTTCCGCCTGCGGACCTAGACAGGACTGTCTATGCCGAACGAAGCTACCAGACAGAATTGTCTGTGCACAAGCCGGGGCCGTCGACGGCCGGAGCTGCCGCGCCGCGCGGGCCAGCCGCGGGCGTAAGCTCGTGCCATGGCGAGATATTTCGATGTGCACCCCGACAACCCGCAGCCGCGATCCATCACGCAGGTGGTGGAGATGGTCAAGTCCGGCGGCCTGATCGCCTACCCGACCGACTCCTGCTACGCCCTCGGCGCACAGCTGGGAAACCGGGACGCGCTGGACAGGATCCGCGCCATCCGGCACCTGGACGATAAGCACCACTTCACTCTGGTCTGCAAGGACTTTGCCCAGCTCGGCCAGTTTGTCCAGATCGACAACGACGTGTTCCGCAGCATCAAGGCCGTGACGCCGGGCAGCTACACCTTCATCCTGCCCGCTACCAAGGAAGTGCCGAAGCGGCTGCTGCACCCCAAGAAAAAGACGGTCGGTGTGCGCATCCCGGACAACAAGGTGGTCCAGGCGCTGCTGGCCGAACTCGGCGAGCCATTGCTCTCCAGCACGCTGCTGCTCCCGGACGAGGAAGAGCCGCTGACCCAGGGCTGGGAAATCAAGGAGAGGCTGGACCATGTGGTGGACGCCGTCATTGACTCCGGGGACTGCGGAGCCGAGCCGACAACCGTCATTGATTTCTCCAGCGGCGTCGCCGAGGTCGTCCGCCACGGCATGGGCGATCCGTCGAGGTTCGAATAACGCCGGGAACAGCGACCGCCGGCTTGGCCCGGCGGGTACTTGCCGCGACGCCCCCGGCCCCCTAGTGTTCGGATCATGGCCGCGCCCGGGGGAAACGCACGCTGTCGACAACGCATGACGCCGACGCTGCTGTCCGTGGCGTGCCTCGTCATTGGGGCGGTGACGGCGGGCTGCGGTTCGGCTCCGCCGGCGGAGCCGGCCGGCGAGCCAGCACTGACCAAGCTGCCGGCAGCCTCGGCCGCGGCCGGGACGGGAGCCGGACTGTCGCCGGGCATGACCCTGGCGCCGGCGCCGCCCGTTCCGCCAGCCCCCGCCCGGCACGGTGCAGATGAATGCCTGCCGCAGCATGCCGGGGTCGCCGCGGCCAACGGGCCCCTTGAGTGCCAGTACTTCACTTCAGGCTCGATGATGCCGGCCTCTGTGCCCCGGGGTCCGGGACTGAGTTCCGGCGACTACGCCGTAAGGTTCAGCAGCGTGGGTGGCCACGCACTGATGACAGTGCGGATCCGCTGCGCTTCGTACGTGGTCAGGGTCGGCATTGCCGGCGAAACAATCACACCGGACCCGCGGACACTGGAAAGCTTTGTGGGCACGTGCAACTTCCCGTGGGACCAGGAACAAGCACGGATGAAGCGCTACCTTCAGGCTCCGCTTCAGTTTGCGCGCCGGGAAAGCGGCATTGTGCTGCACAACCCGGAATGGGGAGTCACGCTGTTCGGCACCCCGTACGAGGCCGCCTGATCCCCCAGACCCCTGCTCCCGGGCCCGTGCCCGCACGTCCGGCCGGAACCTTCAGCAGGGTCGGTCAAATGTCAGCCCCCGGGGCTACACTTTAATTCGAACATATATTCGAAAAAGGGTGTGTTGTGGGCGTAATCATCGGGCCCCGCGTGATAGATGCGGGCACTTCCCTGCTGTCGGTCCTGGTCTCGCCGGTGGCGGTCGCCGCCGGCTATCCGTCGCCGGCGCAGGACTACTTTGACGGCAGGATCGACCTCAACGAGCACCTGATCAAGGACATCACCAGCACCTACGTCGTGCGGGTGTCAGGGGACTCGATGGAGGGCGCCGGCATCAGCGACGGGGACGAGTTGATCGTCAACCGGGCGCTCGAGCCGCGCGACGGGTGCGTCGTCGTCGCCGTCCTCGACGGCGAACTCACCGTCAAGCGCCTCCGCGTCACCCCGTCAGGCGTGGTCCTGCAGGCGGACAACCCGCGCTACCCCGACATCCGGGTCCCCGCCCTCTCCGACCTGGTCATCTGGGGCGTCGCCACCCGGTGCCTGCACCATGTCTGAGACCAATGTCTGAGCCCCATGCCTGAGGCCCGGCCCGGCGGCAGTATTGCCCTCGTGGATGTGAACTGCTTCTATGCCAGCGCCGAACGCGCGTTTGATCCCTCACTGGAGGGCAGACCGGTGGTCGTGCTGTCCAACAACGATGGTTGCGCCGTCACCCGTTCGCCCGAGGCAAAGGCCCTCGGCATCCCGCTCGGGGAACCGTGGTTCAAACTCGCCCCGCGGGCCAAGGAGTGGGGGCTCGTGGCCAAGTCCAGCAATTACGAGCTCTATGGCGACATCAGCGCGCGGGTGATGGAACTCCTGGGCCGGTATTCGGCCTGGCTGGAGGTCTACAGCATTGACGAGGCCTTCCTGGGCGTGCGCGGAAACCCGGAGGAACTGCTGCTGCTGGGGCAGGCCATGAAGACGGCGGTCCGGCGGAACGTCGGTGTTCCGGTGTGCGTCGGCATTGCCGGGACCAAGACCCTGGCGAAACTGGCCAACAAGTGGGCCAAACACAACCCGGCGTTCGACGGCGTCTGCCACTGGGATTCCGTTCCCGCCGACCGGCAGGAACGTCTCATGGCCGGCCTGTCCGTGATCGAGCTCTGGGGCGTTTCCACGCGCCTGACCAAACGGTTGAACGCGCTGGGGATCCATACCGTGCTTGACCTTGCCAGGGCGGACCCGGTCCGGATCAGGGACCGTTTCTCGGTGGTGCTTATGCGCACGGTCTTGGAACTGCGGGGGACGCCCTGCATCCCGCTCGAAGAGGAACGCATCGGCCGCGACCAGCTGATCTTCAGCAGGTCGTTCGCGACGCCGATCAGCACACCGGCCGGAATGCGCCAGGTCGTCGGGATCTACGCGCAACAGGCCAGCGCCCGGCTCGCCCGGCACGGCCTGCAGGCCAAAGTCCTGACTGCTTTTGCCGCCACATCCCACTACAACCCCCGGGACAGTTCGCACCCCTCGGTGTGCGTTTCGCTGCCGATGCCCACCGCGGACCCGGTGCTGCTGGCCAGGGCTGCCTACGCCCTGCTCCCCCGGATCGACGACGGCGTCAAGTATGCGCGGGCCGGCATCATGGTGACCGACCTGCGCCCGACAGCCAACCAGGCCCCGCTGGCCGTGTTCGAGAACCCGCATGAGGAGCGCGGCATCGGCCCGCTGCTGGAGGAGGTCAGCCGGAAGTACGGCCGGGGCTCCATTGGTCTGGGCCACGCCGGAATCCGCGGCGGCCCCGACTGGACGATGAAGCGCGACATGCTCTCCCCGCGCTACACAACCCACTGGGACGAACTCCCCTTGGTCAAGGCCGCCTGACGGCGCCGGCACGAAGGTAGGACCGGGGCACCGTGGCACTGTGGCACCGGGGCACCGCAGTGCGCCATGCCGCCCGGACTCCGGCGCGCAGCGCCGCCCTGATCGATCAGGCCGTGGTCCGGACCCGCTGCAGGAAGGAATCCAGGATCCGTCCGGCGTTCTCACCTAGCCGGTCATCGACCGCCGGACTCTGCGGTCCCGCCACGTGCAGCCGATCCCACAGCAACAGGAGGGCCGCCAGCACCTCGGAGAGCCCCGTATCCGCCTCCGCGCGCCGCCGCAGCAGCCGGAGGTGCGCCGCCTGCAGGGCCGGTCCCGGAGAGCAGGCCAGGTCGCGGCTGAAGAGGCGGCGGCAACGGTCATAGGCGGACAGGCCCTCGACCGGGAGGCCCGCGATTTCATACGCCGCCACCAGGGCCAGCCAGGCCCGTTCATTCAGCGGCTCCAGCCGGACGGCCGACTGCGCCCAGCGGATCCCGTCGTCGTGACGACCCAGGAGCGTTGCCGCCTCGGCGGCGGAGATCATGGCCGCCACGCGTTCGGCGGCGTGACGAGTACGGGCTTCGTCGGCCCAGTCGGCGACGAGTTCAAAACCGAGGAGAGGCTTGGCGGAGAGTTCCAGCGCTTCGACTAGGAACCGATAGGCCCTCGCCGGCGCGGCAAGGTCAGCTGCGCTGAGCAGGCAGCGGAAGCGCGAGAGGTCCAGGTCCACGAGGCCGGGATCGAGCACGTATCCGCTGTTCGCGGTCCGGAGTGGTCCCGTTTTGGTCTGTCCCGGCTGGATTGCCCGGCGGATGCCGCTGACATAGCTCTCCAGCGTGGCCACGGCCCCGTCGCTGGCACTTGGCCCCCAGAGGATTTCGATCAGCCGGGTCTTGGAGACAGGCGTGCCCAGGTTCAGCAGGAGAATTTCCAGAATGTGCCGCGGCTTGCAGCCGCCCAGATCCGCGGCCGTGAGTGCCACACCCTCACGGCGGACTTCCAGTGATCCAAAAAGCTGAACCGATATGGCTGGTGCTGTTGCCGGCAAGTTGTGCATGATGTTCTCCGATTTCCCGGGCCCCGTTGCAATCGCGTTGGTCAAAGACATGCCGCCTCCCGGAGCCACCGTGACACGGTGGCCCGGAGGCAGCAAGCGTAGGAAACTACCCGATTTTCGGGAGGCCAAAAGTCGGGTAGGGGCATCCGTGCGTTGAGTACGCACCCCCGAGGAAATACAGGTAGCCGGCAGCCTGGCCAAGTAGCTTCCGGGGGCAAGCAGGGCTCCTTCAAGTAGCTGCACCCTCACCCGGGTCTGTCGCGCCGGGCCGTCGTTCGCTCCACGCCCCCCTCGGAGCGCCCGGGAATTTCGGCTGAAGACCCCGCCGGCGCACCGGCGCCATGTGCCCGTAACGGGAGCAGAATTGAAGCAGGCAACTTCACGTCCACAGCCGCGTCAAGGTCTAAGAGGGTGCGCTATGAACACCGGGAATGTTCGCGTCACGCTGCTGCTCGCGGCGGTCCTGCTGGGTGCCGCGGGATGCGCACCGGGAGGCGGGAACACGGCTCCGGCGAGCGCATCCGCGAAAGAGGGCATGCAGATGGGCTCCGGAGCCTCCGGCGGCCCGCCCGGCAGTTCGTCCGCGGCGGCGTCGACGGCGGCGATCACCGTGCGCGACTTTGCGTACGGCACGCCGCTGGTCGTCGCCGCCGGGGCGCAGGTCACCGTGACGAACATGGACAGCGCCGAGCACACGGTCACCGCGGACGACGGCCCGGCGTTCGACGTCGACGTCAAGGGCAGCGGCGGCACCGCCACCTTCACCGCGCCGTCAAAGCCGGGAACGTACGCCTATCACTGCACCTTCCACCCCGGCATGCACGGAACGCTGACGGTCAAGTGAACGTCCCGATCCGCAGTGGGACGCGGGGACGGGACCTGGCCCTGCGGTCGCTGACGGCCGTGGCCCTGCTGATCGACGCCGGGGTCCACCTCCATCTCGCACCCGGCTACCAGGCCGGATCCCCGCAGGGTATCGGCCAGGGCACCCTCTTCCTGCTCGAATCCGCGGCGGCGGCGCTCGCCGCCCTGGCGGTCCTCCTGCGCGGCAGCAGGACCGCCTATGCGTTCGCCTTGCTCGTGGCGTTGAGCGCCTTCGCTGCCGTCGTGTTCTACCGCTACGTGGACCTGCCCGCATTCGGCCCGTTTCCGGCCATGTACGAGCCCGTCTGGTACCCGGAGAAGACGGTCAGCGCCATTGCGGAGGGTGCCGGAGTTGCGCTGGCGGGCATCGGCCTGGCTTGGACCCGGCACGCCGGCCAGCCCTCGCCGACCGGCCCGCCAGTCCGCCGCCGCCCTGACCGACCCCCGAGCTGAGAAGTGCGTTGTTAGCATTGGGGGCGAGGTGACCATGCCCCACAGATTCCCGCGCCGTGCGGCGGCCGACGTGACCGCCGCCGTGGCTGCCTACCTCGGCGCCGGCAGCTGGCTCGCATCCCTTGGCTCCCCCGGCGTTACAGCCGGTGTCCTGGCCGTCGGCGCCGGCGCCGCCGTGCTCGTCCGTACGGCCGGGTCCATCCTGCTGCGGGAGCCCCGCGTGTGCACGCCGGCCGACCGCGTCACCCTGGTCCGCGCCGTGCTGGTGGCGTGTTGCGCTGCCCTCACGGTCGCCGGCATCCTTGGCCGGCAACCGCCCGCCGCGGTCCTCGTCTTCCTGGGCGCCGCAGCCTTCGCGCTCGACGCCCTGGACGGTCCTGTGGCGAGGCGGACCGGGACCGCGTCCGCGGCGGGAGCGCGCCTGGACACCGAGACCGATGCGGCGCTCACCCTGGTGCTGTCCTGCGCCGCCGCGGTGTCCACCGGGGCGTGGGTCCTCCTGATCGGACTCATGTACTACGCGTTTGCCGTCGCGGGCAGGTTCCGTCCGGGCCTGCAGAAGACTCTTCCCCCGTCGCCCCTCCGCAAGGCCATCGGTGCACTTCAGCCCTTTGCCCTGCTGCTGGCCCTGACGCCGGGTGTCCCGTCCGCGGCGGGCACGACGGCGCTCCTCGTGGCGCTTGCGCTCCTACTCTTCTCGTTTGGCCGTGACACCGCCGCGCTGGAGCGGCTGCACCGCTCCGGCCCCGTTGCTGCCGCCACTCCGGGCACCTTCAATAGCTGAAGTACCGGTGCTACCTTGCAGTGATGGACACTCGAACCGAATCAATCCCGGTGTTGGACCTGGGTGCGGCGAGAAACGACGACGGTTCATTCAACCCCGCCTTTGTTGCCGACCTCCGCGACGCCAGCCACCGGGTGGGCTTCTTCCAGTTGATCGGCTATGGCGCCACCGGCGCGCAAGTCGATGAGCTCTTCGACGTCACGCGCCGGTTTTTCAATCTTCCGGAAGCGGACCGGCTGGCGCTGGACAACCGCAAGTCGCCGCATTTCCGCGGCTACACGCGGCTCGGCCACGAAGTGACGCAGGGACGGCCGGACGCACGGGAACAGCTGGACTTCGGTCCCGAGCGCCCCGCCCTGCGCGACTACCCGGCCGAGCAGCCGTACTGGCTGATCCAGGGGCCCAACCTCTGGCCGGATAAGGCCCTCCCGGAGCTACGCACCGTCGCCATGGCCTGGGCCGACCGAATGTGCGTGGTGGGCGCGGAACTGCTGCGCGCGATCGCGGTCTCGCTGGAACTTCCGGAAGACCACTTCGCCGCCGCCTTCGAGGGGACACCCGCGTGGATGGCCAAGCTCACGCACTACGTCGGCGGCGTGGTCCCGGCGGCCGGAACCCAGGGCGTCGGTGCGCACGCCGACTACGGCTTCGTCACCCTCCTGCTGCAGGACCGGGTGGGCGGCCTGGAGGTGCGGCCGCACGGCAGCGACGACTGGATTCCGGTGGCGCCGCTCGAAGGGGCTCTGGTGGTGAACCTGGGCGAAATGCTGGAGGTTGCGACCCAGGGGTACCTCTCGGCGACGATCCACCGGGTGCAGGCGCCGCCGCCCGGCGTCGACCGCTATACGGTTCCGTTCTTCTGGTCGCCGCGGCTGGACGCCGTCATCGATCCGGTCCCGCTGCCGCCGGCCCTGGCGGCGCAGTCCCGCGGGCTTTCGGACGATCCGGACAACCCGATGCTCGCCTCCTACGGGGCGAACGTGCTCAAGGGCTGGCTCCGCGCCCACCCCGAGGTCGCCAGGCTGCACCACCCCGAACTGGTCCAGTAAGAGGGTCCGTTTCTAGTCCTTGCTCCGGGCCCGGCTGGGCTGCACCCGCGGCGGCTCGCCGGGCATTTTCGGGAAGTCGGGCGGGAAGGGAAGCTCGCCGAGACCCGCGGCCACGTCCCGTTCCCACCACCCGAGCAGGGCCTCGATGGAGCCTGGGCTGGCATGCATGTCCGCCCACGGATCCCCGGTGGCCTTGAGCCGGGCGGGAACGGTGGCGACGGTGAAGTCCTTGGGGTCCGCGCCGTCCAGCTCGTCCCACTCCAGCGGGCAGGATACGGTGGCGTCGGGCAGCGCCCGCGGGCTGTAGGCCCCGGCCATGGTGCGGTCACGGTTGGCCTGGTTGAAGTCGATGAACACCCGCGTGCCGCGTTCCTCCTTCCACCACGCTGTGGTGACCTTCTCCGGCATCCGGCGCTCGAGTTCGCGCGCGGCGGCGATGACGGCGTGCCGCACCTCGAGGAACTCATGCGCGGGCTCGATCGGTGCGAAGACGTGGAGCCCGCGGTTGCCGGAGGTCTTGATGAAGGCCGTCAGCCCCGCTTCGGCCAGCACCTTGCGCAGTTCCTGGGCCGCCGGCACGGCGTCCCGGAAGCTGGTGCCCGGCTGCGGGTCAAGGTCGATCCGCAGCTGGTCCGGGTTGTCCGGGTTCGCAGCCCGCGACGCCCACGGGTGGAAGACCACCGTGTTCATCTGCACCGCCCACACCGCGGCGGCTATCTCATCGATCACCAGCTGGGGATGCGACCGGCGGCTCGGATAGACCACGTCCACGGCCCGCACGAAGTCCGGGGCCCCCTTGGGCGGGTTCTTCGAGAAGAACTGCTCGCCGTCGACGTCGCCGGAGAACCGCTGCAACGTGATGGGGCGGCCGCCATTAGCAGCCAGGAATGCGTCCCCGACGGCGACCATGTAGTGGGCCAGGTCCAGCTTGCTCAGGCCCGCTTCGGGCCACAGCAGCCTGCTGGGACTGGAGATCCTGACTTCCCTGCTGCCGTCTGGTCCCGCAACGGAGACCGTCGTTTCTTCCCGCGCCATGAGGATCAAGCTACCCCGGGGCGCTGTCCAAGGAAAGGAGGCAGCGTCAGGGCCGGCGGACGGTCTTGTAGATTTCGAACCAGACCACCCCGGCGGCCCCGGCCACGAGCGCCAGCAGCCAGTCCCCCGGCCCCAGCGGCCCCAGGTCGAAGGCGCCGCGCAGCCCCGGGACGCTCAGCAGCACCACCAGGAACAGCGCCGCACCGCCGACCACCCACTTCAACGTCCGGTTCCGGCGCTCGCGGAACGTCCGCCAGACCGGCAACCGCCAGGACCGGTTCACCAGGATCAGCGACAGGTTGCCGATGACCAGGGTGGCGAAGGAGACCGAACGGACGACGTCGTCCGCCTTCCCGCTGCCGATGCTCCAGAGGTAGACGCCGACGACGGCCGCCAGCACGGCGAGCCCCTGGCAGGCGGCGATGACCAGGACCCGGCGGCCGAAGATGCCCTGGCCGGCCTTGCGCGGCGGCTGGTCCATGATCGCCGGGTCGATCTCCTCGGCTTCGAAGACCACGGAGCACGCCGGGTCGATGATGAGTTCCAGGAACGCGATCTGGACCGGCAACAGCACCAGCGGCCACTCGCTGACGAAAACCGGCAGCAGGGACATGCCGACGATCGGGACGTGGACGGCGATGGTGTACGCGAGCGCCTTGCGCAGGTTGTCGAAGATCCCGCGGCCCTGGCGGATGCCGCCCGCGATGGAACTGAAATCGTCGTCGGTGATGACCAGGTCCGCGGATTCGCGGGCCACATCGGTGCCGCGCGCGCCCATCGCGATGCCAATGTCCGCCGCGCGCAGGGCCGGGGCGTCGTTGACGCCGTCGCCGGTCATGCCGACCACCTCGCCGTTGACCTTGAGGGCACGGATCAGCCGGAGTTTCTGCTCCGGCACCATCCGTGCGAACACACTGACGGTCCGGATGCGCCGGGCCAGTTCATCATCCGCCATGGCCTCGAGCTCGGGGCCTGTGATGACGCCCGCGCCGTGGTCCAGGCCGATCTCGCGGGCGATCGCCAAAGCCGTTCCGGGATAGTCCCCGGTGATCATCACGGTCCGGACCCCCGCCCGCGCGCAGGCCGCGACGGCGTCGGCCGCGCCGGGCCGCAACGGGTCGTTCAGGCCCACGAGGCCGAGGTACTCAAAGTCGAAATCACGCTGGAATTCCGGCAGGCTCCCGGCCCGGTCGAACACGGCGCGCGCCACGGCGAGGACCCGTTGGCCGCCGGCGGTGGCCGTCTCGACTTCGGCGGTGAGGACCGCAAGCTGGGCCGGGTTCAGGCGGCACAGCCTGGCAATCGCCTCCGGGGCACCCTTGGCGGCCACGACGTAGCGGTTTCCGTCGGCGGCGCGCCAGACGTGCGAGAGGGCCAGCAGGCTTTCGGAGAGCGGGTACTCCCGCACCAGTTCCCAGTCGGCGTGCAGGTGTCCGCTGTCGCCGAGGTACTTCGCGCCCACCGCCTTGAAGGCCTTGTCCATCGGATCGAAAGGATCCACCGGGGAGGCGAGCACACCAAACTCCGCGATCGCGTGGAAGGCCTCCGGCAGCGGCCGGTCGTCGACGGTGAAGCTCTGTCCCCCGACCACCAGCTGGCGCACGGTCATGCTGTTCAGGGTCAGGGTGCCGGTCTTGTCCACGCAGATGACGGTCGCCGCACCCAGGGCCTCGATCACCGGCGAGCGCCGGGTCAGCACATGCTTTTGCGACATCCGCCACGCGCCGAGGGCCAGGAACACGGTCAGCACCACCGGGAACTCCTCGGGCAGCATCGCCATCGCGGTCGCGATGCCGGCCAGCAGTCCTTCCAGCCAGTTCCCCCGGGTCAGCCCGTACACCACCACGACGGCGGCGGCGGCCGCCAGGCCGAACACGGCCACGTACCGGACCAGCCGGTCGATTTCCCGTTGCAGCGGGGTGGGTTCCTGTTCGATGGAGCGCAGGGCCGAGCCGATCCGGCCCAGTTCGGTGCCCGCTCCCGTCGCCTTGACCAGCGCCAGGCCGTGGCCCTTCACCACCAGGGTGCCGGAGAAGATCCAGGGCGTCGCGTCCCCGCCTGGCCGGCCCAGCGCCTCCGCCGCGGCAAGGGCCGCGTCCGGTACCTTGCGGACCGGGACCGACTCCCCGGTCAGGGCGGATTCGTCCGCCGCGAAGTTGCGGGCCTCCAGCAGCACCGCATCGGCCGGCACCCGGTCCCCTTCGGCGAGCACGGCGAGGTCCCCGCGCACCACCTCGCGCCCGGGGATGCGTATCTGCTCCCCGTCGCGGACCACGAGTGCGCGCGGGGAGGACAAATCCCGGAGGGCTGCGAGGGCGTTCTCGGTCTTGCGCTCCTGATAGATGGAAATACCGATCACCACCACGACGAAGGACATCAGCAGCACGCCGTCGAGCAGTTCGG
Organism: Arthrobacter sp. 05L428; assembly: GCF_056397665.1. Lineage (NCBI taxonomy): Bacteria > Bacillati > Actinomycetota > Actinomycetes > Micrococcales > Micrococcaceae > Arthrobacter > Arthrobacter sp. 05L428. The sequence continues at coordinate 150,985 of NZ_JBFTNW010000006.1, forward strand.
CCAGCAGGAAGTTCACGGTCCCGGCGACCAGCAGCAGGAGCAACATGGGCTGGCGGATCACGGCCCAGCTCTGCTGCAGGAGATTGCGCGGCTTCGCTGTCGGAAGCTCGTTCGGCCCCTCGGCCGCCAGCCGCCGGGCTGCCTCCGCTGCGGAGAGCCCCTCCGCGACGGCGGCGGCCGGTCCGGGTGTCATCAGAGCCAGGCGGTCCGGCGCAGCGGGGGTTCGGCGCCACCGGCGCGCTGCACCAGGACTTGGTTCACTCCCGTGGTTCCGGCCTCGAATCCCAGCGCACTGGCGGCCATATAGAGCCGCCAGACCCGGGCCCGGCCCGGACTGCTGGCCCGAACGGCCTCGTCCCAGTGGCGTTCCAGGTTCTGCACCCATGCCCGCAGGGTCAGCGCGTAGTGCGGGCGCAACGCCTCGACGTCGAGCACTTCCAGGCCGCTGGCCTCCAGGGCGCCGATCATCTCGGTGAGGCTGAGCATCTCGCCGTCCGGGAAGACGTAACGCGGGATGAAGGAGTTCGGATCGGGGTCGGTCGGTCCGGCGTTCCAGGAGATGGCGTGGTTCAGCAGCCGGCCGCCGGGGCGGAGCAACCCGTGCAGCCGGGAGGCGTAGTGGCCGATCTGTTCGCGGCCCACATGCTCGGACATGCCGATGGAGCTGATCGCATCGAACGGTCCGTCCGACACGTCGCGGTAGTCCTGGATCCGGATCTCGACCCGGTCCGTCAGCCCTGCTTCCGCCACCCGTTTCCGTGCCAGTTCCGCCTGCTCGGCGGACAGGGTGACGCCGACGACGTCGGCCCCGTAGCGTTCAGCGGCGTGGATGGCGAAGCTGCCCCAGCCGCAGCCAACGTCCAGCACCCGCATGCCTGGCCGGAGTCCGAGCTTGCGGCAGACCAGATCAAGTTTTGCTTCCTGCGCCGCGTCCAGGCCCGTCCCGGGAGTGTCCCAGACCGCGCAGGAGTAAACCAGGGACGGGCCAAGCACGAGGGCGTAGAAGCTGTTCCCGACGTCGTAGTGGTGCGAGATGGCGGCGGCGTCGCGCCTGCGGGAATGCCGCCGGCCCTTGCGCGCCACGCGGGCCTCCTCGGGGGGCGGGGCCGGGTTCGGTCCCAGCGCGCCGAGCCGCACCGCGGCCGCGGCCAGGGTCCCCAGTTCCCGGACGGTGGGGCGCCGGAACGGCCCGGGCTCGGCGAATTTCCCCGCCGAGCTGAGGGCGGCGAAACTGGCAAAGATGTCGCCGGGCGCCTCAATCTCGCCGGCGACGTAGGCCCGGCTCAGGCCCAGCTGGCCGGGCGAGAAGAGGATCCGCCGCAGCGCCCGGCGTGAGTGGAACACCAGCAGCGGGGCGCCCTCCGGTCCGGCTTCCGAACCGTCCCAGGCGCGCAGCCGGAGCGGAATGTCCGTGGTACCGAGCACGATGGCCAGCGCAGCGGCCAGCCGCGACGCGGCTCCAGCAGTAGTCGACATGGTTCTTTCCTCTCAGCCGGTGGCTTGCCCCAGCCCCAATCTATTGGCAACCGGGACGCCCGAACAGGGGCCGGACGTCCCGGAATCGCGCGCTTCGGCAACGGTCGGCGGGCCGCTCTGGTGCTCGCCGCGGCCGGTGATTAGGGTGGCAGACATGGCTGAGGCATTTTCGTCCCTCGTGGACGCGTTCAAGAACGTGGGGGTGTCCCGGGCGTACGGCGCTCCCGTGCAGCTCGACGGCGAGGAACTGATCCCCGTGGCGCTGGTGTCGTTCGGGTTCGGCGGCGGGAGCGCCCCGGCCTCCGAGGACGCTCCCGCGGGGTCCGGCGGCGGGGGCGGCGGCTTCGTCCTGCCGCTTGGCGTTTATGCCCGCAGCCGGGGCGGCCGCGTCGTGTTCCGGCCCAACCCGGTCGCGGTGCTGCTCGGCCTGGCACCGGTGGTCTGCGCTGTTGGTTTGATGCTGCGGGCTGTGTCACTGCGGGGACTCCTGCATGGCCGCCGCTGAACTCCCGCTGACCATCGACGTCGACGGCACGGCAGTATCCGGGATCTACGCCAGGCCGCCGAGACCCGCCGCGACTCTTGTCGTCGCCCACGGCGCAGGGGCCGGGATGGAGCACCCGTTCCTTCGGGGTTTCACCGCGACCTTGAACGACGACGGCGTCGCAACGCTGCGGTTCAACTTCCCGTACCGCGAGGCGGGCCGGAAGTTCCCGGACCGGCCGCCGGTGGCCATCGCGGCCTGGCGGGCGGCGATGGCCGCGGCCGCTGCCCGTTCCGAGGGCGAACCGCTCTGGGCCGCCGGGAAGTCCTTCGGCGGCCGGATGGCGTCGATGGCGGTCGGGGAGGGCATGCCCGCGGCCGGTCTGGTGTACCTCGGCTATCCGCTGCATCCGCCGGGCAAACCGGAGAAACTGCGTGACGGACACCTCTACGGGCTCACCGTGCCGATGCTGTTCCTCCAGGGCACCAGGGACACCTTCGCCACCCGCGGGCTGCTGGAGTCCGTGGTGGAGCGCCTCGGCCCGGCCGCGACGCTGCAGTGGCGTGAGGGCGGGGACCATACCTTCGCCGTGGCCGGGGCGAAGCGGTCGCCGGAAGAGATCGGGGCGGGCCTTGCGGCCGCGGTGGCGGATTTCATCCGGCTGCACAGCGCCGACCCGGCCTCCGAGGGCGCCCGGTGAAAGGGACGGAGGTGCCGGGCACCCGCACCGGCCGGCCGGGATCACTGGGCGACGGCGACGTCCCCGCGTGGTGGCAGCGGCTGGGGTTGCCGGGGCTGATCGACATCCACACGCATTTCCTCCCCGAGCGGATGCTGCGGCGGGTCTGGGCGCATTTCGATGAGGCCGGACCGCTGGTGGGCAGGCCCTGGCCGATCACCTACCGCACGGACCAGGACAGCAGGTTGGCCCGGCTCCGGCAATTGGGGGTCCGACGCTTCACCGCCCTTACCTACGCGCACCGGCCCGGGATGGCGGCGGACCTCACGGACTTTGCCCTGGACCTCGCCTCGGCTGAGCCGGACTGCGTGCCCAGCGCCACGTTCTACCCGGAGGACGGCGTGCTGGGGCAGGTCGAGTCTGCCCTCCACCGCGGCGCGCGCGTCTTCAAGATCCACGCCCAGGTGGGCGGTTTCGACCTGCGCGAGCCGGTCCTGGACCCGGTCTGGGGACTCCTCGCGGACGCGGCCGTTCCCGTGGTGGTGCATGTGGGCAGCGGCCCGGTGCCGAGGGCCGGGTTCACCGGCCCGGACAAGCTTGAGGGCGTGCTGCGCCGGCATCCCGGGCTCACCGCCGTCGTCGCGCATCTGGGCACGCCGGAATACGGGGAATTCCTTGCCCTGGCCGAAAAGTTCCCGCGCGTCCACCTCGACACCACGATGGCGTTTACCGACTTTTTTGAAGAGGTGGCCCCGTTCCCGGCCAGGCTGCTGCCGAGGCTCTCGGAATTTGCGGACCGGATCGTGCTCGGCAGCGACTTCCCGAACATCCCGTACCCCTACGCGCACCAGCTTGAGGCACTCGAACGGCTCCGCGACAAGGAGCCACGGCTCGACGACGACTGGCTGCGGGCGGTGTGCTGGTTCAACGGCGAACGGCTGATCGGCAGCTGATCCCCAGTTGTTCCGGTTGCGGGCAATGGTTCCCATAACGGCTCCGAGGCTGAATGATGGTGCCCATGAGCAAACCATATGAAGCGTCCCGGCGCGTCGAATCCAGCAATCCCGAGGCAGTGGCAACAGCGGTCCGGGAGGCCACCCACGAACTCCGCGACGAACTTCAGCGCGACGGGATCGAGGTCAGCTTCCAGGACCTGGCCCTGCTGGGCCATTCGGAATCCTGGGACGGCGAGGGCCAGCGCTGGGTCCACGTTGCCTGGGAGGGCGCCGAGGCCGGGTAGCAAGGGTGCCCACCGGCGGGCCCCGGGACTAGCATCCGCTCATGATGACGAAGCTTTTCGCCTACCTCAGCTACCAGGATGCCCCTGCCGCGCTGGACTGGATGGAGCGGCTCGGGTTTGAGGTCGTCCGCCGCGAGGACGGGGCCGGGGGCCGGGTCGTCCATGCGGAAGTCCGCCTCGGCGGTGCAGTGCTGGCACGGGTGCTGGACCCGCAAGGACAGGAGTGGAACGCCGGGACGTATGAACCCGGTCTTCCCGGGGCTTGACGGAGCTGCGGGGGTCGGCCCCGGCCGTCACATCCTGCTCTTGACCCTGGCCGTCGCGGGTGCCGTCCAGGGATCCTCAGGCCAGGGATGCTTCGGGTAGCGGCCGCGCATCTCCGCCCGGACCTGCGCGTAGGGCCCGGACCAGAAGGATGCCAGATCGTCGGTCACCGCGAGCGGCCGTCTGGCAGGCGAGAGCAGGTGGAACAACACCGGCACGCGGCCATCCACCAGCCGCGGCGTCTGATCCCAGCCGAAGCACTCCTGCAGCTTGACCGCGACCACCGGCCGGCCGCCGTCGTCATCCGCCTCGGGGTAATCGATCCGCACCCGCGAGCCGCTGGGTACCTCCAGCGCCTCCGGAGCCAACTCCCCCAGCCGTCCCGCTTCGGGCCAGGGCAGCAGCCGCCGCAACGGTTCGGCGAGGCCGATGCCGCTCGTTGCGGCACCGGCGGCCAGGGCCTCGAGCTCCGGCGCCAGCCACTCGTCCAGCCGGGCCAGCAGGGCGGGCTCTGACATGTCCGGCCAGGGTTCGCCCAGTTCGCGGTGCAGCAGGGCCAGGCGCCGGCGCAAGGCGTCCGCCGCCGCCGACCAGCCGATCGTCTGCAGCCCTGCCTGCGCCAGGGCGCGGGCCACCGCGGCGCGGCCTTCCGCCGCGGACGGACGCACCGGCGTCGAGGAGAGCATGATCGCGCCCAGGCGGCGTTCCCGGCGGGCGGTGACCCGGCCCTGGGCGAATCCTCCCTCCACGGTGTCGCTGAGCAAATGCCGCGCGGCGGCCTCCGCGGCCTCCGCCGTCAGCGGCGCGGCGGACCGGATGACCGCGCCGGTTCCGGCCGCGTCTTTCCCGTCGGCGCGCGAAACCTCGGCAACGGCGAGCCACTCGTGGCCGGCCAGGCGGCTGCCGCCCGGGAGCCCGGCCCGGGTTCCGGAGGACAGCAAGTAGCGCTCGTCCGGTCCCGGGACCCGGCGCGCCACCCGGTCCGGGAACGCGAGGGCGACGACGAATCCGGTGCCGTCCGTGCCGGCTGCGGGCGCCGTCGGCAGCGACGCCACGCTGCCGGACTGCGGCTGGCGGGCAATGGCCTCCATCCGCCGGACGTCGTCCGCCCAGCGACGGGACCCCGGGTCGTTGCCGGAGCGCAGGGCGCTCAGTAGTCCGGGCAGGTCGGCGCCGGGGGCGCGTTGTCCGCCGGCGACGACGGCGACGGCCTCTGCCGCGGTGCGGTGCCCCACGGTGGCGGCGCCGTCCAGCAGGGCGCGGGCGAGCCGCGGATCCGCCGGAATCCGGGCCAGCGTCTTGCCGAGCTCCGTGGCCAGGCCCGCGGGTCCCACCGCGCCGAGTTCGCGCAGCACTTCAACGGCCTCGTCCATCGCAGCCCTGGGCGGGGCGTCCGGGAGTGCCAGCCCGCTGCCGCCCGGCGAGCCCCAACAGGCCAGCACCAGGGCTGCGCCCGTCAGGTCGGCGACGACAATCTCCGGGGTCTGATGGGCAGGGGCGGCTCCGTAGCTCTTCTGGTCATAGCAGCGGACCACGCGTCCGGGGCCCAGCCGGGCGGCCCGTCCGGCGCGCTGTTCAGCGGAGGCCCGGGAACAGGACACGGTCACCAGGCCCGTCATGCCGCGCCCCGCGTCCCGCCGCGGTTCGCGGGAGAGGCCGGAATCGACCACCAGGCGTACGCCCGGCACCGTCAGGGAGGACTCGGCGAGCGCGGTGGAGACGATGATCCGAGCGGGTTCGCCGGGGCTGCGGCCGGATACGGCCCGGTCCTGAGTGGCCGGGCCCACCTGGCCGTGCAGCTCCAGCACCTCAGCCGTCACCCGGCCGCGCAGCCGGGCGGCGACGTGGGAGACCTCCCGCGCACCCGGGACGAAGACCAGGGCATCGATGTCCTCTCCGGCGGCGAGCGCCGCGGCGTGGGCGTCAGCGGCCGTATCCGCCATATGGTCCAGGAACGCGCGCGTCACTCCCCGGGCCTCCAGGCGGGCGGCCGGGGCGGGCGTCCACTGGACCTCGAGCGGGTACAGCGCGGAAGGACAGCCCACAACGGGAGCCGCGCCGCCGCCGTCGTGCCCGCCGGCCCCTGCGCCGCGCCCCTCCGGCAAGGTGTCCGACGGCGGCGTCGTGTCCCCCAGCAGGGCGGCGAAGCGCGGCGCGTCCAGGGTGGCTGACATGGCGACGAGCGTGAGGTCCCCGCGCAGCTGCCGGACCTCGGCGAGCATGCCGAGCAGCAGGTCGGTCTCCAGTCCCCGTTCGTGGACCTCATCGAGCACCACCGCATCGGTGCCCTCCAGCCCGGGATCGGCGAGGAGGCGGCGCAACAGGATGCCGGGAGTGACGAACTCGATCCAGGTGCCGGGGCCGGCCTGGCGGTCGCCGCGGACCGTGTAGCCGACGCGCCCGCCCAGCGGGCTGCCGTCCAAAGCGGCGAGGCGCCGGGCCGCGGAACGCGCGGCGACGCGGCGCGGCTGGGTCACCACGATGCGCGGGGCGCGCACACCGGCGCCGTGGGCAAGGTTGGCCAGCAGCGGCGGCACCAGGGTGGTCTTGCCCGTACCCGGAGGCGCCTCGACCACCGCCGTGCCCGCCGGGGATCCCGCCTGCAGGGCCTCCGCAAGCTTGCCCAGGGAAGCGGCAAAGACCAGACCGGTTCCAATGGAGCCGAGATCGAAGGGCTTGTCCGCCGGGTTGGGAGCGGTGGGCGTTGGAGTCACTCCTCCATTGTCCCCCGCCGCGCCTGGCGGCAGTTCTGCAGGCCCATCCTGCCTGCCCGGCCCGCCCTGTATCGCTTCAACGCCTAGGCTGCGGCGCGGAGGGAGGGGAAACTACGGAAGACTGGAACTTCTCAATCACAAAGGTGGCACCCCATTGATTAATCTCCAGCAGGACGCCGAGGGCTTCATCCGGATGAACCGGCACTTCCCCGCCAGCACGCCCATCACCATCACCTTCGCCGACGGCTCCACCGAAGAAGTCGCCGGCCGGCAGCTGAACGCGGCCTACGACGACGCACTCGCCGAGTACCGCGCGCAGAACCACTTGGACGCCAAGGGCTTTTCCCGTGCGCCCAAAAAGAGAGTCGATCCGGGCAACAAGATCGAATTCGTCCGCGTGCACCCCGGCATGGCCGGCTAGCAGCGCCGGGGAGGGAGGCCCTGCCAGTACCTGTACCAGCAGGGACTCCCCCGCCGCCGCGGCAGGCAGTTGAATGGAACCGTGAGCCAGCGCCTCGCCGCTGGAGCAGTCCCTTTCCGGAGCTGCGACAAAAGCTGGACCAGAAAAAGTGTCCCGCTTCGGAACAATCCACCCCGGCAGGGTGTTGGCTCATACTGTGGCCCCGGACGGCATGCCGTCCGGCCACAGCGCCATCGTGGGCCGGCAGGTTCAGAGGCGCCCCCCAAGCCCCTGGACCTACTCCTCTCCCCCACGACCGCGACTTTCGAACCGACTCTTACTGGAGAAGAATGCTTACTGTAAACGCTTACGCCGCCCCGTCCGCCACGGAGGACCTCGTCCCCACCACTATCGAGCGCCGCGACGTCGGCCCGCACGACGTCCTGATCGAGATCAAGTTCGCCGGGATCTGCCACTCGGACATCCACACGGTCCGCGGCGACTGGGGACCGCAGTCCTACCCGCTCGCTCCCGGCCATGAGATCGCCGGCATCGTGACCGAGGTCGGCTCGGCCGTCACCAAGCACGCCGTCGGTGACCGCGTCGGCGTCGGCTGCATGGTGAACTCCTGCGGCGAGTGCGCCAACTGCCAGGCCGGCGAGGAACAGTACTGCCTCAAGGGCAACACCGGCACCTACGGCGCCGTGGACCGCGACGGCACGATCACCCAGGGCGGCTATTCCACCCACGTCGTCGTGACCGAAGACTTCGTGGTGAGGATCCCCGAGGGCATCGAGCTCGACGTCGCCGCTCCCCTGCTGTGCGCCGGCATCACCACCTACTCGCCGCTGCGCCACTGGAACGCCGGCCCCGGCAAGAAGGTCGCCGTCGTCGGGCTCGGCGGGCTTGGACACATGGCTGTCAAGATCGCCCACGCCATGGGCGCCGAGGTCACGGTCCTCTCGCAGTCCCTCAAGAAGCAGGAAGACGGCTTGCGCCTCGGCGCGGACCACTACTTCGCCACGAGCGACGAGAATACCTTCACCGAGCTCGCCGGCACCTTTGACCTGATCATCAACACCGTGAGCGCCTCGATCGATATCAGCTCCTACCTGCAGTTGCTGCGCCTCGACGGCACCATGGTCAACGTGGGCGCCCCGGCCGAGCCGCTGCCGGTCAACGCGTTCGCCCTGATCGGCGGCCGTCGCTCCTTCGCCGGCTCGATGATCGGCGGCATCCGCCAGACCCAGGAAATGCTGGACTTCTGCGCCGAACACCACCTCGGCGCCGAGATCGAGGTCATCCCGGCCGAGAAGATCAACGAGGCCTACGAGCGCGTGCTGGCTTCCGACGTGCGCTACCGCTTCGTGATCGACACCGCGACCCTGGTCTAGTTCCGGGGAGCTTTTCCGCGCTGCGGTTCCGGACGTACGACGCGCAAACGGTCCGGCGCTATGGGGATTCCCGTAGCGCCGGACCGTTTCCGTATCACCAGGCGGTTTCCGCCGCGGAACCCGCCCCGGCAGCGGTTCAGCCATCACCCGCTGCACGCCCCGGAACAGCCACCCCTTGCCGGTTACGGCCCGTGGGAGGAAGATGTCGGGCACATCAGGGAGGCCCGCCATGATCCAGCTTGGCAAGTTTGAGACACTCCGCGACACCCTCGGCCGGCACCTACGTCTGAGGGTCCGGCAGGGAGCGCCCAACGGCCCGCACCCGGCCCCGCCTCGGCGACCGGCACAGGGACCTGCGGCGGCGGCCCTGTTCCGGGTGATCCAGCTGGCGCTGCTCCCGGCAGGGACAGCGGGCTACCTCTGGGCACTGCCCAAGCTGCTGGTCTACAGCCGGCGGACCGGAGTCTCGGCCACCCTCCTGGCCTCTCTCCACACGCGGTTCATGCAGCACCGGCTGGGCACCAGGGATGATGAGCCGGCCGAGCGGCTCATGATGGTCATGCCCAACGTTTCCCGGACGGGTTTCAGCCTGGTCGCGGCCCCAACGATCGCCGCCCACGGTGCGACCGGCTACCTTCCCAGGGTCTACCGCTACCCCTACGAGGGCGAGGCGCCGTTTAGGCACCAGGATTCGGCACGGACGAGCTTTTTTGATGCTGCCCTCCAGCGCCATCTTCCCGGCGTGGGCCAGCTGGTCATCCTCGGGGCGGGCTTCGACACCCGCGCCTTCCGGTTCTCCGGAGCCGACCACGTGCGCTGTTTCGAGGTGGACAAGCCCCTGACCCAGGCCTTCAAGCTCGGCATGCTGAAGCGTGCCGGACTGTCCACACAGCTGGCGAGCTACGTCGCCGCCGACCTCCGGACGCAGGATTGGTGGAGCAAGCTCCTGGCCGCCGGTTTCGACCCCGACCGGCCGGCGTTCTTCCTCTGGGAGGCTGTGACCATGTACCTGGACCGCGCTTCCGTCGAGGCGACGCTCCGCCGGATCGGCGGTGGAGCCGCCGGCAGTGTGGTCAGTTTCGACTATTTCGCCGCCCAGACCCTTGCGTCCCGCTCGCCCTACATGCGCTACGGCCGCGCCGCCGCAGCCTTTGCCGGCGAGCCCCTCGACTTCGGAATCGACAACACTCCCCCGGCACGGGATCGCGCCGTGGAGTTCCTCCGGCCCTTCGGCCTTGCCATGGAGGAACACCGAAATTTCGGCAAAGAGACCCGACGGCGGGGCGCGCCGGCCGGCTTCGTCACCGCCGTCGTCGGCCAAGCAGGATAAACCGGCCGGAAAGGAACTGTTCACCTTCCGACGGCCTTCCCGTCGTCCGGATATCACCATCCGGAAACGCCGCCGCAATAAAGCGGGTGCAAGCTGGAGGGGACTCCCAAAGGGTGTCTCGTTATAAGAGGTTGCTAGAGAGAGCAGGGCTGCCGTGAATCCCCTAATCATCCTGACCGCGGCCACCGGCCCACGCGAGGGCGCCCGCCCGGGCACCGCGATACGGCCCATCCAGGCAGCCGACCTCCCTGAGCTGTCCGTAATGTACCGGGACTCCTATGCGGACGGCCTGCCGCAGCCCGAGGACCGCGCCGTCGGCTGGATCGACGCCTTGCTCGGTGGAGCCCACGGCCGGCACGTTCCGGAGGCATCCGCGGTCAAAGCAGCCCCCGACGGACAACTTGCGGCCGCCATCATCGTCACCGAGCCGGCCCCGGGCAGCGAGGGCGACTGGGACAGCGAGATCGCCGAACTCTTTACCCACCCCGACCATCGCCGGCAGGGTCTGGCGGAGGAACTGCTTGGCCACTGCCTGCACACCCTGCATGCCTTGGGCCGCACCCGGGTGGCGGTCACGGTGGACAGCGGAAATTCGGCGGCGCTGGCGCTCTACCTGTCCAGGGATTTCCGCCGGCTGTCCAACGACGACGGAGACTGAGGGCCCCGCCGGGTTCCTTCCCCGCCGGATGAAGGTGGTGCTAGCTTGTCCGGATGGACGTCCTCGACTGGCTGCTCGATTCCGACCCCGCCATCCGCTGGCAGGCCCTGCGCGACTTGACGGGCGCGGGCGCGGACGAACTGTCCGCCGAGCGGGCCCGCGTCGCTGCGCAGGGGTGGGGCGCCCGCCTGCTCGGGCTGCAGGCCGACGACGGGCAGTGGGACGGCGGCGCGTACTTCCCGGCGCCATTCGATGAATCCGAGCCGGGCCAGCCCTGGACCGCGACGACCTACAGCCTGCTGCTGCTCCGCGAGTTCGGGCTCGACCCCGGCAGCGAGGCAGCGCGCAACGCCGTCGCGCGTGTCCGGCAGAACAGCCGCTGGGAGGAAGCCGGCCAGCCGTTCTTCGAGGGCGAAGTGGAGCCCTGCATCAATGGGATGACCGTCGCGCTCGGTGCCTACTTCGGCGAGGACGTCGATGGCGTCGTGACGCGGTTGCTGGGGGAACAGCTCGACGACGGCGGCTGGAACTGTGAGGCGGAACGCGGGTCCACGCGATCCTCCTTCGACACCACCGTCAACGTCCTGGAAGGGCTGCTGGAGTACGGGCATGCAACCGGCGGCACTCCCGAGGTCACCGCGGCGCGGCGGCGCGGCGAGGAATACCTGCTCGAACGCGGCCTCCTCCGCCGCAAGAGCACCGGCGGGTTGATCGACCCGGCGTGGCTGCAGTTCTCCCACCCGGTCCGTTGGCACTACGACGTGCTCCGCGGCCTGGACTACCTCCGGGCCGCCGGGGCTGCCGTGGATGAGCGGACGGCCGAGGCAGTGGGCGTGGTGCGGTCCAAGCGGCAGCCCGACGGGACCTGGCACCTTGAGAATAGCCATCCGGGGCGGATCCACTTCCCGCTGGACGAGGGTGACGGCCGCCCGAGCCGCTGGAACACCCTGCGGGCCATGCGGGTCCTGGACTGGGCCGAACGCTCCTAAGGTGTTTGTAACTTCGATGGAATTATGGCTAAATTTGGGTGTAGGCATCGGAGTTTTTTGGGGGAAGCATGAACAAGGCGCAACGACGCGCTCATATGGAGCCGCCCTGCCCGGCGTGCGGTTCACGGGTGGTTCCGATCTGGAAAGACGTACGTCCCGTGGCGGCGCGCCAGCCGGACTGGCAGGTCAGCGCGAGGCAGTGCAGCAGCCAGGGCTGCAGCATGAACGATCCACAGAACTGGTAGCAGGGCGCCAGGGCCCCACTACTGGCCGATGATTTCCTCGGCGTTCTCCTGCACCCAGCCAAAGAGCGGCAGCAGGTGGTCGGTGAGTTCACGGCCCCGCGGCGTCAGGCTGTAGTCCACCCGCGGAGGAATGGTCGGCCGGGCCTCGCGGTACACCAGGCCGTCGCGCTCCAGCGTCTTCAGCGTCTGCGCCAGCATCTTTTCGCTGATGCCCTCGGCCCGGCGGCGCAATTCGCTCCAGCGCTGCTGCCCGTCGGCCAGTGCGATCAGAATCAGCACCCCCCACTTGCTCGTCACGTGGTCGAGCAGGGTCCGGCTTGCGCAACCGGCCGGAAATACGGGGCTCTCCGAACGCTGCGGGGACCGGGATGATTCATAACTAACCGTCACGTATGTACCTTACCTGAAAGTGCGTACTCTCTTCCGGGAAGTTTTGCCGCTGCGGGCCGGTTGTCCACCCCGGAAGAGCAAACACGTGAAAGGAATTTCCCATGAGCATCGTCGTCACCGGCGCCACCGGACAACTTGGCCGCCTTGTAATCGAATCCCTGCTGCAGCGCGGCGTCTCCGCAGGGCAGATCGTCGCCACCGGACGTGCCGTCGAACGGCTGGCGGAGTTCGCCGGCCGGGGCCTCCAGGTTAGGGCCATGGACTACGACGACGCCGCCACGGTCACCGACGCCCTTAAGGGCGCCACGAAGGTGCTGCTGATTTCCGGGAGTGAAGTCGGCCGGCGGGTGAGACAGCACCGCGCTGTGATCGATGCCGCCGTCGCCGAGAGCGTCGGACTGATCGCCTACACCAGCATCGCCAATGCGGACAGCACGGGCATGAAGCTGGCCGCCGAGCACCAGGCGACGGAGGCCCTGCTCGCGCAATCCGGACTCCCCTACGTGCTCCTGCGCAACGGCTGGTACCTGGAGAACTACACCGAGCAGCTTCAGGGGACGCTCGCACAGGGCGTGTTCGCCGGAAGCGCCGGCGACGGCAAGGTTAGCGCCGCGGCGCGCGCCGACTATGCCGAGGCAGCGGCTGCGGCCCTGCTGGCCGAGGACCAGGCCGGGAAAGTCTACGAACTCGGCGGCGACGAGGCCTTCTCTATGGCGGAACTGGCCGGCGAGATCGCCGAGGCCAGCGGGCAGCCGATCGCATATCAGGACCTGCCCGCGGCCGACTACGCCGCCATGCTGGCAGGATTCGGCGTGCCGTTGGACTTCGCCGATATCCTTGCGGACTCCGACCTGGGGATCGCTCGAGGAGACCTTCACGTCACTACGACTCAGCTACGCACGTTGATCGGCCGGCCCACAACACCCATGTCCGAGGCGGTCCGGTCGGCGGTATCCGCGCTTTAGGGGGCTCCAACCTCCCCTGGCAACCGGGCCGCGGCAGCCATGCCTCCACGGTTCCGGGCCCGACCGCGCTTGCCTTCGCACCGCGCGCGTCCGAAGATAGTCCGGAACCCGCCCGTGGACTGGAGGCCGCATGAGCGTTCTGAGTGCCGGCCTGCTGCTGTACCGGCGGGGTCCGCAGTCGCGGCTGGAAGTCTGGATCGGACACATGGGCGGGCCGTTCTGGGCGCGGAAGGATGCCGCGGCCTGGTCCATCCCCAAGGGCGAATACACCGAAGACGAAGACGCACTGGCGGCCGCGCGCCGCGAGTTCGCGGAGGAAATCGGCACCGCCCCGCCCGACGTCGATTACTTCCCGCTGGGCAGCTTCCGGCAGGCTTCGGGCAAGTTTGTCACCGTCTTCGCCGCCGAATGTGACTTCCGGCCGGAAAGGATCGTGAGCAACACCTTTTCGCTGGAGTGGCCAAGGGGATCGGGCATCGTCCGCAGCTACCCGGAGATCGACGACGCCGCGTGGTTCAGCGAGTCCGAGGCCCGCACGAAGCTGGTGCGCGGCCAGCTTCCGGTCCTGGACGCGCTCCTGGCGCACCTGCGGGAGGCAGGCTAGCCGCGGCCGCCAGCCACCGGTGTGACAGGATGCTGCATTGAATGTCACAACGGGCGCGGGAAGTGTGACAGAAACTGTCAGTTCACACGACGCTAGCCCGGGAGCAGCCATGCAACATGTAGGACGTCGACTGTCCGCCGTCACCGCGGCACTGGCCCTGAGCGTGGCGGGCGGCGCCGTCGCCGGCCCCGCCTCCGCGGCACCGCGCGAGACTGAAAAGACCGCGACGGCCATCGGCTACGGCGGCGCGGTGAGCACGGTGGACCCGGAGGCCTCGGCCGCCGCGATCGAGGTGCTCCGCAAGGGCGGCAACGCGGCAGACGCCGCCGTCGCCGCAGCCGCGACCCTGGGCGTGACCGAGCCGTACAGCGCCGGCATCGGCGGCGGCGGCTACTTCGTCTACTACGACGCAAAGACCGGCAAGGTCGGCACAGTCGACGGACGCGAGACTGCTCCGGCCGGGATGCCGCACGATGCGTTCATTGACCCGGCGACGGGCCAGCCCTACCGCTTCACCCCCGAGCTCGTCACCAGCGGCGTCGCCGTCGGCGTCCCTGGCACCCCCGCGACCTGGGAACGGGCACTCGAGCGCTGGGGCAGCCTGGGCCTTGGCGAGGCCCTCAAACCGGCCATCAAGGTGGCCACCCGAGGCTTCGTCGTGGACGGAACGTTCCGGCAGCAGACCCTCGACAACAAGGCCCGCTTCGCCGCATTCCCCGCGACCAGCAGCCTCTACCTGCCCGGCGGGGACGCTCCCGCCGTCGGCAGCATTTTCCAAAACCACGACCTGGCCGCGACTTACCGGCTCCTCGCGAAGCACGGCACGCGCGGCTTCTACAGCGGGCCGCTCGCTGCGGAAATCGCGGCCACCGTCCAGGCTCCAGCGAAGGCCGCCGGCACCAAGCTGCCCGTCCCGGCCGGATTCATGACAACGGCGGATCTCGCCGCCTACCGTGCGCTGGACCAGGATCCCACCCACGTGGACTACCGCGGCCTGGACGTCTACGGCATGGCGCCCTCCAGCAGCGGCGGCACCACGGTCGGCGAGGCGCTGAACATCCTGGACCCGTCCAATCTCTCCGGGATGTCCCGGGCCGGCGCCCTGCACCACTACCTGGAAGCCAGTGCCCTGGCGTTCGCCGACCGCGGCAAGTACGTCGGCGATCCGGCGCAGGTCGACGTGCCAACGGCCGCTCTCACCGACCCGCTCTTCGGCAAGGAACGCGCCTGCCGGATCGACCCGCAGCATGCCGCGGCCAAGCCGGTCGCACCGGGAAATGTGTCAGCGTACGACGGCGTGTGCCCGGCCGCCGCAGTGGCACCCGCCGACGAGAAGGACACCGAGAACATCTCGACGACGAATCTGACGGTCGCGGACAAGTGGGGCAACGTGGCGGAGTACACCCTCACGATCGAGCAGACCGGCGGATCCGGCATGGTGGTGCCCGGCCGCGGGTTCCTGCTCAACAACGAAATGACCGACTTCTCCACCGTGTACGACCCCAAGGATCCGAACCGGATCGAGCCGGGGAAGCGTCCGCGCTCCTCGATGGCGCCGACCATCATCCTGAAGGACGGGGCGCCGTTCCTCGCGCTCGGCTCCCCCGGCGGATCGACCATCATTACGACAGTGCTGCAGACCATCCTGAACCGGGTGGATCTGGGCATGACGATCTCCGAGGCGATTGCGGCACCGCGTGCGTCACAGCGGAACACGGCCAAGGTCACGGCCGAGCCGTCGTTCATCGCCGCGTACGGCACCGGGCTCGCGCCGTACGGCCATCAGTTCACACCGTCCGGGGATGCGTTCACCTCGGCGGCGGAGATCGGCGCGGCAACCGCGATCGAGTTCGGTCCGGGCGGGCGCCTGGTCGCGGCCGCCGAGCCGGTCCGGCGCGGCGGCGGTTCGGCGATGGTGCTCAACCGGTCTCGGTAACGGCGCCTTTCACGTACGCGGCCTGTCCCGCGTGCTGGAGGCAATCGGCGAGAATGCTGACCAGCCGCACCCCGAGCGTGACCGGCGGCTTCCAGCGGGTGTCCACGACGCGGTCGAGCTCCTCGTCGCTGAGGGATTCCAGGAACCCGACACTCTGCCGGTGGACGGCGTCGTAATAGTCCCGCAGCAACTCAGGCGGGGCCTGAACCGCGTCGACCTGCTCGGACGTGTGCCCGTAGCCGGTGTCCTGGACGGGCAGTGACAGGCCAAACCGTCCGGCGAAGCCCTGCGACGTCCACACCTGCTCCAAGCCGGCGGCGGGGGCGATTTGGGCATCCTCCCCACGGCTGAGGTGCCAGACCAGCCACGCAATCGGGTTTGCCTGGTCCGCCACCCGCCGGACCAGCAGCTCCGGGTCTATGTCTTCGAGGGTGGCGGCCACGATCTCGTGGATCCTGCCAAACCCGTCAAGCAGCAGTTCGTTGGCCTTCATTGCAGTCCCCTCCCGGCGCGCTTTCGCTGAGCCCCCATGCTGGCACGGCCGGAACCGGTTGCGCTATCACTTTTGGTTGTTCCGGGTGCGGCAGAGGGACCATAAGGGAAAGAGCATCCCCTACACCTTCCGGTGGATCGACTTGTAGCTGAGGTAGGCGTTGAGGCCCTCGACGCCATATTCGGTGCCGAGGCCGGAATCGTGCCGGCCGCCAAAGGGCGCCGCATGGTTGGAGGCGAAGAAGTTGATGCCCACCGAACCGGTGTCCATCCGTTCCGCCACCGCCATCGCCGTCCCGGGGTCGGAGCCGAACACCAGCCCGCCCAGGCCGAACTCGGTGTTGTTGGCCAACGCGACCGCTGCATCGGCGCTGCCTCCCGCGTCGTCGTACTTCAGGATGCAGATGACCGGTCCAAAGATCTCCTCGCGCGAGATCCGCATGGCGGGGGTGACGTCGGCGAACACGGTCGGCTCGACAAAGTAGCCGCCTTCGAGCCCGCCGCCCAGCGACGCGGCGCGGCCGCCGGTCGTGGCACGGGCGCCTTCGGCCAGGCCGGACTCCACGTATTCCAGAACGGTCCGGTACTGGGACTCCGTGGCGCACGGGCCAAACACGGTGTCAGGCTCCAGCGGGTCGCCCTGCTTGGCTGCCGCGATCGTGGCGGTGACCATGTCCACCACCTCCTCGTACCTGCTGGCGGGTGCCAGGATCCGGGTCGAGATGTAGCAGGTCTGCCCGGTGTTGCGCAGGCAGGAGCGGATCAGCACCTTGGACATGGCGTCCAAGTCCGCGTCCGGCAGCACAACCGCACTGGATTTTCCGCCGAGTTCGAGGGTGACAGGGCGCAACAGTTCGCCGCATGCCGCCGCGATCTTTCGGCCCACCGGCGTGGAACCCGTGAACGCCACCTTGTCCACGCCGGGGTGCTTCACGAGCTGATCCCCCAGCCGGCCGGATCCGGTGACAAGGTTGACGACGCCGGCCGGGACACCGGCCGCGGCCACCGCGTCAATGACCACCCGGAGGGACAACGGGGTGGGAGACGCCGGCTTGATCACCACGGTGCATCCGGCCAACAGCGCCGGGGCCAGCTTGATGACCACGAGGTTGATCGGAAAGTTCCACGGTGCGATCAGGGCGCACACGCCCACCGGATCGCGCCGGACAACAGATTCCCCGCTGCCCTTCGGGAAGGCCCGTACGTCCTCACGCTCCAGGTACTCGGCCAGGGTGGCGAAGTAGCGGAGGATCCCCGCGGCGTTGGCGGCGGCCCCGGCGGATTCGGATACCGGCGAGCCGTTCTCGCGGGTGTTCGTCAGGGACAGCTCCCCGGCCCGCTTCTCCACTTCCTCGGCGATGCGCAGCAGGTACGCGGCGCGGACCGACGGCGCCAGCCGCGGCCACTCGCCGGCGTCGAAAGCCCGGCGTGCGGAGACGACGGCGGCGTCGACGTCTTCGGCGGTGCCGTCCGGCACGGAGCCCCAGGCTTCGCCGGTGGCGGGGTCCGTGACCGGGTTGCGGCCGGTACCGCGTGCCGGGATCCAGGCGCCGTCGATGAAGAGGTCGTCGACGTGGGTGTAGGGCAGTTTGAGCGCGGCGCGGGCGGCCACGGCGGGGGCCTCGTGCGTGGCGGCGGTCATCGGATGACCGCCGTCTTGAGCAGGGCGGTGGAGCGGTCCAGGTCCGCGATGGCCATGTCGAACGCGGCCTGGGTGATGAGCTCGGGCACGATTTCCGAGGTCAGCCGCTCGGTGTAGGTCGCCGGGTCCATCTTGAACCAGGAGGAGGCCAGGGCGATCCCAGCCTGGTCGAAGCGCCACAGCCGGTCGGCGTCGCGCATCAGTGCGTCCTCCAGCGAATAGGCCACGGGGCGGGTGTCATGCCCGTCAATGATCGCGCAGACGCGCTCGATGAATTCGGCGTCGTAGCCCAGGTCCGGGAGCACCCGGCGGGCGACGTCGCAGCCTTGCTTTTCGTGTTCATACCGGATGGCGGCCTTGCGCCAGTCCCCGGCGAAGCCCTCGGAGATGATCCGGGATTCGTCCACGTGGGCCCAGCCGGTGTCGTGCAGCACCGTGGCCACCCGGACCAATTCGGCGTCGGCATCCGGATAGGCCCGGCAGAGCCGCTCCGCGTAGGCGAGCGAGATAGGCAGGTGAATGTCGTTGCCTCGGGTGCGGGTCTCGTGCACTACTGCCCGCCAGAGCCCGTCCAGTTCTCCTAGGGCCGCGGGGGTAGTGGCGATCGGGGCCGTGTCCACCGGTCCCGGCGCCGGAATCGGCCGGACCGGATAAGCGGCGGCGAAGTCCGCGGCCGCGGGGTGGGCAGGGGCGACAGCAGTAGTCCCGGCTGTGGCAGTGCCGGCGTCGGCAACCGGCGTCTTGGGGGTGGTCATAGTGCTCCTTCGGGTGGGGCTGGCCGGAGGCGGCTAGCTGTCCGTGGTGATCGTCTTGAGGGGTGTAGCCGGGTCCGCGGCGGCGTCGGCGGGGATGTTCTGGCCTTTGGCGAGGGCGTTCTTGACCGCCATGAAGTCCAGCGGCGCGTTGACGCAGTCCGCGGCGATGATGCGGCCCTGCCGGTAGTAGAGGACGCTGAACTTGCCCCGTTCCTGGTCCTGCCGCAGCACCGTCTGGTCGTAGCCGCTGCAGAGTCCGGCGATCTGGAGCTTGAGGTCGGCCTGGTTGGACCAGAACCACGGGATGCCGGCATATTCCTCGCGCCGCCCGGTGAGCGAATAGGCGGCCACCTTGGCGTGCTCGATCGCGTTGTTGACACTCTCGAGCCGGATCCGCTCCCCCGGTTCCGAGCCGGGGACCGGGTTGGGCATGTTGGCACAGTCGCCGATGGCCACCGTGGTCCCGTCCGAGGCCAGCGCGAAGCGGTCCACGACGATCCCGTTGTCCACGGCCAGGCCAAGCTGTTCGGCCAGCTGGGTGTTCGGGATGACGCCGATGCCGACCAGCACGATCTGCGCGGGCAGCACCGTGCCGTCCTGGAGTTCGACGCCGGCGACCCTGCGGCCGTCGCCCGGGGCGTTGTCACCGGCGCCGGCTGCGGTGAAGCGCTTGGCGCTCGTGTTCAGCCGGATGTCCAAGCCCCGGGCACGGTGGGCCTGCAGGAAGTACTCGGCGGTTTCCTCGCCGACGGCGCGGCCCACCAGCCGCGGACCGAATTCGAGCACGGTGACGTTCTTGCCCATCTTTTGCAGGCTGGACGCGGCTTCGAGGCCGATGAATCCGCCGCCGATCACCACCACGTCGGTGGCATCCTCCACCCGGGCCTTGAGCGCCAGGGCGTCGTCGGCGTTGCGCAGGTAGAGGACGCCGTCGAGGTCCCCGCCCTCAATCTCCAGTTTTCGGGCGCGGGCGCCCACGGTGAGGGCGAGCCGCGTGAAGGGGAACTGCCGCCCGGAGGAGGAATGCGCCACCCCGGACCCGTCGGCTTCCTTCTCGATCCGGACGATGTATTCGCCCTTGACCAGCTCCACGTTGTGCTCGGCCCAGTACTCGTTGGAGCGGAAGATCAGGGATTCGCTCTCCACCGTGCCCTGCAGGAACTCCTTGGACAGGGCCGGGCGCTGGTAGGGCCGGTGGTCCTCGTCGCCAAGCAGGGTGATGTGCTCGTCGAAGCCGAGCGCCCGCAGCGACACCGCGAGCTGGACGCCGGACTGGCTGGCGCCGATGATCAGCAGGCCGGTGCGGGTGGGGCTTGCAGTTTCGGGACCGGCTGCGCCGGCCGTTTCGGCGGACGTCTGCTGCGCCGCGGCAACGTGGGTTTCCACGGCTACACCTGGGTTTCCGGGGTGGTGACGAACAGTTCGATCTCGTCCGTCAGGCGCAGCTGGCAGGACAGCCGCGAGTTGTCCTCGCGGTCCACGGCCGTGCCGTAGAGCATCTCGTCCTCCATGTCCTCCATCGGTGGAAGCTCCGCGAGGCAGTCCTCGCGGACAAAGACGTGGCAGGTGGCGCAGGACAGCGAGCCGCCGCATTCGGCCACGATGCCGGGGACGCCGTTGCGCACCGCGGTCTCCATGACGGAATCCCCGGGGTTGCCCTGCACGTCGCGGACGGCGCCATCGGCGTCGGTGAAATGAACCGTTGGCATTGGTCCTCCTTGGGTAGAAAGTCGCTTGGAAATTTGGAGCCGGCGCTCAGATGAACTGGCGGCCGCCGTCGACCACCATGGTCTGGCCGGTGTAGTAGGAACTGTCCGGGCCGGCCAGGAAAAGCGCCGCACCCACGATGTCTTCCGGCTGGCTGGCCCGCTTGATGGCACCCCGGTCCACGCCGTAGTTCTCGGCGTTCTCCATCAGCCCATAGCTGGCTTCGGTGAGGGTGAAGCCGGGGGCGATCGCGTTGACGGTAATCCCCCGCCGGCCCAGTTCCTTGGCCAGCACCCGGGTCAGGGCCACCACACCGCCTTTCGAGGCGACGTAGTGCAGCCACTGCTCCGAGCCGCTGAAGATCGTGGCGCTGGAGAGGTTGATGACGCGCCCGCCCTCGGGCAGGAACGGGCTCGCCGCCCGGGTGACGAGCCAGGGGCCCTTGAGGTTGACGTTCATCACCAGGTCCCATTCGGCCGGGTCAATGTCCTCGAACGGGCTGCGGGTCACCCCGGCGTACACCGCCGCGTTGTTGAGCACGACGTCGATGCTTCCGCTACCGAAGTCCGCGCAGTCTTTTGCGAGGGCCTCGGTGGAGTCGACGCTGGTGACGTCGGCGTAGAAGGCGGCCGCCTCGGCCCCGGTATCCAGGACCAGTTTGGCTGTTTCCTCAGCGCCCGCCAGGTTCACGTCCGCCACCGCCACGCGGTAGCCGCGGCGGGCGAAGCCGAGCGCGAACGCCCGGCCCAGCCCGCCGGCGGCACCGGTGATCAGGACGGTGCGGGCCGGCTGGTCCGTGCGCCCGTCTTCTGCGGGGTTCATCGTCGCATCAGACATGGCTGTGGCTGTGCGCTCCGGGTCCGGTGACCGCCAGTTCGTCTTCGGCGTCGAGGATCTGCACGGTCCCCTTGGTGCCGTCCACCCGCAGCCGCTGTCCGGTCTTGATCGTGGTGGACGCGGAGCCGGTCCCGGTCACGGCCGGGAGCCCGTATTCCCGGCAGACGATCGCCGCGTGGCTCATCATGCCGCCGATGTCCGTGACCGTTGCCTTGATCTTGCCGAAGATCGGGCCCCAGGACGGTGCCGTGACGGTCGCGACCAGGATTTCGCCCTGCTGCACTTCGGAGAGCTGGTCGGCGTCGGTGACGACGCGGGCCAGGCCTTCGACGACGCCGGGTGAGGCCGCCATGCCGCGCAGGCCGCCGCCCTCCACCGCTTCGCCGGCACCCAGCCACTGCTGGACCTGCTCGGTGGTGATGCCCCAGAGCATCCGGGTGAACGGTTCGGTGATGATTTCCGGCGGGGTGTTCAGCGCGGGCGCCGGCCGCGCCGTCTTCAGTGCGTCCACGATCCCGCGGCGGCGTTCGATCTCCTCCGGCCAGTAGTCCGGGCCGATCGGCTTCGCGCCGACGCCCCAGCCGGTGACGAGGTCGAAGAGCGCGTCGCGGACCTCGTTGCGGCCCAGGTAGAGCAGGTCGTCCGGCTCGGTCCAGAAGCCTTCGCCCTGCATCATGCGGCTGAGCTCGCGGATTTTGCGCCAGAAGACGCCCATGGTCCAGTGCTCGATGTAGAAGTTGTGGTTCTCCACGTACGGGTAGGCGGTCGCGGCGAGCCCGCGCTTGGCGTCGAACAGTGCCTGGTTTTCGCCTTCCAGCAGCTCCCGGTATTCCTCGATGATGCGGTCGCGTTCGAGGATCAGGGCCTCGACCGGGCGCATGATTTCCTGGCCCTCGTCCACCCGCCGGACGTAGTCCGCGATGTAGCCGAGCGGGATTTCCTGGTGTTCGTTCCAGTACTTGTCGTGGCCGTAGAAGCCATTGCCCACGGTGAAGTTGAACCACGGGTCCTTGGCGGCCTCATACTGGGCAATCCAGCGGTCCCCGCCGGGGGCGGCCGCGATCGCAGCGAGGGTGGCCTCGACGTCGTCGGGGTTGCCGAAGCGGGATTGCAGCCCGAGTTCGACGGCGAGCTTGGCGAGCTGCTTGAGCTCGTCATCCGGACGGAACAGCTCCATGTCCACGCCCTGCACCATGGTGGCGATCGACTGGTCCGGGATGTTGGGGAAGACCTGCTTGCAGAAGTTGAAGAAGTCCAGGTAGGCGATGTAGCCGAGGTTGAGGAACTCGAAGTGGTATTGCCAGTTCTGGTAGGCCAGCTGGATGAGCCGGTCGTAGCTTTCCAGCAGCTTCTCGGAGCCGTCCTTGCCCTTGCCGGAGAGGATATCCTCCATCGGGACCACGTCCGGGAGCTTGGGGAAGGAGATGGTTTCCATCTCGTCGATGGTGCCCTTGACCTTGACATGCCACTGCTTGAGGAGCTGGTCCCAGTTCTGGAAGTAGTGGCCCACGCGCTGCTCGAACAGGGGGACCCGCGCGGCGATCTGGTCCTCGGGGACCGGGATGGGCGACATGTACAGGTAGCCCAGGTGCACCCTGAATTCGATGCCGTTGGCGTTCGGGATCATCAGATGCCGGGCGTTGTACTGGCCCAGGCACTTGACCGCGAATTCGCCGCCGATGGTCTCGAAGGGCTTGAAGACTGTGGGCCAGTGCTGGCTGTCGCAGAACCAGAACTTGGCGTCCTCCTGCTCCTTGAGCTTGTCCTGGAAGACCAGGTAATACGGGTAGATCTTTTCCCAGCCCTCGGCGCCGGCGGGGACCGCGAGCTCGGAGGGTTTGGGGAAGGACTTCAGGGACATGGCGGTCCTTTCAAGGCGGGCTCATCGTTGAGCCGTGGTGGGAGGGCGGAACGGGGGGCAACAGCGGGTACTAGGCGGACGCCTTGGGCGTCCCGGCGCTGAATCCGCTGAAGAAGCCTCCAGCGACCACCGGTTGCGGGGCCGTGACGACGGCGGGCTTGGAGGAGTGGACGGTTTCCGGGCGGGACTGCAGCAGGAGCAGGTTCGCGCCGTCCGGCAGGTCCGTGTCAAGGGCCCACTCGATGTCCTGCGGGCACTTGTAGTGTTTCTCCGCGCGCTTGGCCATCAGCGCCACGGCGCTGAGTTCAGCGTCGCTGAGGCTGCGCCGGCCGCGGCGTTCGGCGTCGACTTCCCGCTCCACCAGGCGGCCGGCAACGGCGTCCGGGACGAGTTCGGCGTGCTTGTCGCCGAGGTGTTCGGAGATGACGGCCAAGGTGACTTTGTCCAGCATGATGTTGTCCGGGGTGACCTGGCCTGAGACCACCATCTCGCCGACGCCGTAAGAGGAGTCGATGGTGATCTTGGAGCGGTCGCCGTTGGTGGGGTCCATGGTGATCGCGACGCCGGAGACGCGGGCGTTGACCATCTTCTGCACCACGACGGCCATCGAGAGGCCCTCGTTGGGGATGCTGTTCTTCAGCCGGTAAATGATGGCGCGGGAGGTGAACAGCGATGCCCAGCACTGCCGGATGTGATCGGTGACGGCCTTGACGCCGTGCAGCCAGAGATAGGTGTCCTGCTGGCCGGCGAAGGAGGCGTCCGGGAGGTCCTCGGCGGTGGCGCTGGAGCGCACGGCCACCGGCACGGGCGCCTCGAAGCGTGACATCAGGGCCTCGTAGGCGCCGACGGTGAGCTCGCGCAGCGCTTGCGGCACCGGGCGGGAGCAGATGTCCTCGCGGATGGCGGCCGAGACCTTATCCACCTGGCCCATGTCCTCGGGGTCGAGATCGGCCAGGAGCTGGTGAATATGCCGGGTGATGCCGGCTTCCTGCATAAAGGCGTCAAACTGCGCGGTGGTGACCACGAAGCCTGGCGGGACGGGCATGCCGGCGGAAGTCATGGTGACCAGGGACGCGCCCTTGCCGCCAAGGTTGTCGAGCTTCGGTTCGATGCCGCCGTCGAAGAACTGGATGTACTCGTTGCTTTGCATTTTCCTTAGGCCTTCCAGCTGACGGGGACGGTCTCGGGGACGCGGAAGGACAGGTTTTCGCGGAAGGTGATGGCTTCCGGGTTCTCCAGCTGCAGTTCCGGGGCGAGCCGGGCCACTTCCTCAAGGGCAATCTTGGCCTGGAGCTTGGCGAGCATGTTGCCCAGGCAGTAGTGGATGCCGAACCCGAAGGAGAGGTGCTCGCGGGCGTTGGGACGGCTGATGTCGAAGACCTCGCCGGCGTCGAACTTGTTCTCGTCACGGTTGGCAGAGCCCATCAGGAGCAGCAGCTGCGCGCCTTCCTCGATGGGGACGCCGCCGACTTCGGTGTCTGTGAGCGCCTTGCGCCGCCAGCCGACGATCGAGCCGGCGTAGCGGAGCACCTCTTCGATTGCGGCGGGGATCTTCTTGGGGTCCTCGACCAGCTGCTTCCACTGGCCCGGGCGGGCCAGGAGCTCGCGGAGGGCGTTGGAGATCAGCGTGGTGGTGGTCTCGTGGCCGGCGAAAAGCAGGCTGTACAGGACCGAGGCGATCTCATGGTCGGAGATCTCGGCACCCTCCTGCTGCGCCTTTACCAGGTCCGCGGTGAGGTTGTCGCCGCCCTCCTCATGGGCCACCTTGACCAGGCGGAGGCATTCCTGCCAGTACTCCACCAGGTTGTGGGCGTGCGGGATCTGTTCCTCGTCGCTGAGGTCGCCCCAGGTCATCGCCGCGCGGGAATCGCTCCAGCGCTTGAAGGTGTCCACCTGGGAGACATCCGCGCCGATGAGGGTGAGGATGGTGATGGTGGGGACGTCGTAGGCGAGATCCTTGACCATGTCGCCGCGGTGTTCCGGGTGGGCCAGCATCTTCTCCAGCAGGTCGACGACGTTCTGCCGGATGAACGGTTCCAGCGCCTTGTAGCGGCGCGGCGTGAAGGCTTTCTGGACCACGGCGCGGATGCGGGTGTGCTCCGGCGGGCGCCGCGCCGACAGGCCCGAGTAGGCGGTGAACCCGCCCTCTTCCATGATCTTCTTCGCCGCAGCGCCGCGCTCGCGGACCGGGGCCTGGGCATTTTCGCTGGAGAAGGTCTCCCAGTCCTCAAAGACGGCCTTGATGTCGTCATAGCGGGAGACGACGTAGAGGCCCACCCGCTCGTCGAACATCACGGGCTGCTCGGCCCGGAGTTCAGCATAGGCGGGAAACGGATCCTTCATCTGGAACGGCTCATAGCCGTGGTGCCCTGCGGGGGCTTCGGCGCCGTGTCCAAAGGGACAGCGGCCGGCCGTTTCCGTCGAGGGTGACATCTAAGCTCCTAGGTTTTCGGTCCCGCCGGCAGCGCCAGTGCATGCCGGGGTTCTTATCTCCCAGTGTGGCCCCGGTCACTCCCCGCGGATAGCGTGTGCTTCCACTGGGTGGAAAGGACTTGTTCCAGGGCCGGGCCCGGCCGATCCCCCTGGACAGCGTCGGGCCGGGGGTGCGGGGTGCGGCCCGGGGTGCGGGGGCACTTCGACGCGGCCACGCCGCCAACACAGCGGCCGACGTCGAAGATTGCCGTCAAAGTGCT
Organism: Arthrobacter sp. 05L428; assembly: GCF_056397665.1. Taxonomy (NCBI): domain Bacteria; kingdom Bacillati; phylum Actinomycetota; class Actinomycetes; order Micrococcales; family Micrococcaceae; genus Arthrobacter; species Arthrobacter sp. 05L428. Next base: position 176,740 of record NZ_JBFTNW010000006.1, read on the forward strand.
TGCCGTCAAAGTGCCCCCGGACGGACCCTCCGGCGCCGGGAGCAGACAGCACTCGGGGCGTGCCCGGCTCAGTCCGTGCCGGCGACGTGGCTGCCCAGCAGCGTCTCCAGCGGGATCCTCGCGGTGGCACGCTCAATCTGGGCTGCGATGCCCCGCAGGACGGGCAGGTGCCGGGTCATTGTGGCGGCCTGGCTGGTGGGAAGCACCAGGCCGATGGAGGCGCCGATCCTGCCGGTATGGAAGACCGGGACCGCGATCGAACAGGAGCCCAGCCGCACCTCCTCCAGCGTGGTGGCGTACCCCTGCTCCCGGATCTGGACCAGTTCCGCGGCCAGCTTTTTGGGGTCCACATGGGTGTGGGCGGTGTGCCGCTCCAGCTGCCGGTTCAGGTACGCGTCCCGGACCCAGTCCTGCTCGTAAGCCAGGATCACCTTGCCGACGGCGGTCGCGTGCATGGGCAGCCGGCCGCCGACCCGGGAGGCCCGCGGCACCCGTTTTGAACCGTAAACGCGGTCGATATAGAGCACCTCGTGGCCGGCCCGGACCGCAAGGTGCGCGGTTTCCCCCGTGAGCGAGAACAAATCCTGCACGTAGGGCCTGGCCGCGTCACGCAGCTGCCTCCCCGTGTTCTGCGCCAGCTCCCACAGCCGGATGCCCAGCTGGTAGCGCCCGTTCGGTTCCCGGGACAGGAATCCCCACGCGGTGAGTTCGGTGACCAGCCGGTGGGCAGTACTCAGCGGCAGCCCGGATTTCTCGGCGATCCCGGTCAGGCTGAGGGCACCACGGGATGTTTCGAAGGCTTCCAGGATGGCGAGGACCTTCGAGGTAACGGTCCTGCCGGGTTCGCTGCTGCCGCCAGCCATCCTGACCTCCTTGTCGAGGGCTCATCCCGCCCTGGTCCGGCCGCCGTCCGGCCGGACGGCCGGCGGTGGGCCGTGGACAGGTCGGCGGTGCATCAAAATGAAGCGAGTCTAGTCCGGACCGGGTTGGTCCGGGGCTCCGAACACGCAACGCGGGGTCACGTGGCGTCCACCCGGGGCTCCGGAATGGGCGCCAGGTGACCCCGCGTCGGGGTTTGCCTAGGCGGAGATACGGTCCGTCAGGCGGGAGAGAGGCTCGCGGACCGCGGGCACGCCGTCGCCGTCCTGGCCGTACAGCCAGTCGTTGTACTGGAAATCATTGTCCTTCCGGCTCTTGAAGAGCAGGTTGCGCAGCGTCCGGGCCAGTCCGGAGACGTGCCAGGATTCGCCCCAGACGCGGGCGGTGCGCTGGACCCGGGCGGTGCGGCCGGCGCGGGTGTCGTTGAACTCCTTGATCGCGCCGTCCCAGGCTTCCGGCTTCACGCCGTGGCCGGTGAAGACCGTGCCCGCGGTGGCGTCCTGCAGCGCGGCAGCGTCCTCCAGCGCTTGGCAGGCACCCTGGGCGAGATACTGAAGCATCGGGTGCGCGGCGTCGCCCATCAGCACCATCCGGCCGGCGACCCAGTTTTCGATCGGGTCGCGGTCGTACATGGGCCAGCGGATGCCGGTGGCCAGGTTCTTCAGCGCTTCCTGGACGGCCGGGACGCAGTCCTTGTACGCAGCCTCGAGCTCGTCCACTCCCCCGTACTGCTCTTCGCCGCGCTCGAAGGAGGGGGACTTGAAGACGGCCACGGTGTTGAGCAGCTCGCCCTTGCGCAGCGGGTATTGCACCAGGTGGCAGTCCGGTCCGAGGTAGACGATGACGTCCTCGAGGTCGGCCTTGGGGGTTTTGTCGGTGATCGGGACGGTGCCGCGGTAGGCCACGTAGGCCGAGGAGACCGGCTCGTCGTCGGTCACGAGCGGGCGCAGGGTGGACCGGAGTCCGTCGGCGCCGATCACGACGTCGGCCTCGTAGTCCACTCCGGCGGCGGTGTGGGCCACGCCGCGGCCGTTGACGGTTTCTACGCTCTCGACCATGACGTCGTTGACGAGCTTGACGCCGGCGACCTCGCAGCCTTCGAGCAGGACCCGGTGCAGGTCGCTGCGGTGGATCACGACGTAGGGTGCGCCGTAGCGCTCCGCAAATTCCCCGCCGAGGGTCTGGCGGGTGAGCTCCTCGCCGGTAACGGCGTCGCGGAACACTAGGTGTTTGGGCTGGACACCGATTTCCAGGGCCTTTTCCAGCAGGCCCCAGCGCTTCAGGACGCGGGAGGCGTTGGGGGCCATCTGCAGCCCGGCGCCGACCTCGCCGAATTCGGGGGCCCGCTCCACGAGGGTGACGTTGGCGCCATTTTCACGCAGCGCGAGGGCTCCGGCCAGTCCGGCCATTCCCCCTCCGATGACCAGGACGTCAGTGGACGTGGCGTGCTCAGACATGGCTTGCTCCTTGCGGGATCGAGATTTTGCATTTGAGTTTGAGTCCGACGACGACCAGCAGGACCGCGGCAATGGCGGCTGCGCCGGCGAAGGCCAGGAAATTGGAGTTGACGCCCAGCCCGGCGGCCAGCAGGAGGCCGCCGACCTGGGGTGCGGCGACGGCGCCGATCCGGCCCGTTCCCAGCGCCCAGCCCAGCGCGGTGCCGCGCAGGTGTCCGGGGTAGTGGCTCGCGACGGCGGCGATGATCAGGCACTGCGTGCCGTGGGTTCCGACGCCGGCGAGGACGAGCATGAGGTAGACGACGGTGACGGACGGTCCGGTTACCAGGACCACGAGGGCGCCGGCGGCGACGGCTGCCGCGGCAATCGCCGTCGGGATCGGACCGAAGCGGGTCCCGGCCCAGGCCGTGAGCACCGAGCCGGCCACCGCCCCGAGGTTCAGGGCCAGTGCGAAGGTCAGGGCGGAGCCCAGGTTGTAGCCTGCCAACTGCATGAGGTTCGGCAGCCAGGTGCCCAACCCGTACCAGGCGAAAAGGGTGGCGATCGTGGCCAGGGCGAACAGCATGCTGATCCCCAGGTACGGGGCGCGGAGCAGGGACGAGAAGCCGGCCGGTTCCTTGAGCGTGCCGCCCTTCCGGGACGGCTTCGCTGCCACCCCGCCGCTGGCGGCCGGGGCGAGCGTTTCCGGCAGGTACTTCAGCCCCAGCGGCACGACGACCAGCAGGGCCAGCACGGCCACCAGGAACATGGATTCCCAGCCGAAGACCGGGATCAACTGGATCCCGACGAGGGCTGCGATGGACCCGCCGATCGGGACGCCGGACATCATCAGGGTAGCGATGGTGGACCGCCACTTGGTGGGGACCAGCTCGGCCACGAGAGCGTTGGCCGAGGGCACCAGCCCGCCGAGGCCAATGCCGGCCAGGAGCCGAAGGACGCCGAAAACGGGGGCGCTGGGGGCAAAGGCGCAAAGGATGGTGAAAACCGAGAAGACGATGGCGCAGCCGAGGATGGTGCGGCGGCGCCCCCAGGAATCGGCCATCCGGCCGGCGAAGATCGCACCGATCATCATGCCGACGAAGGCCATCGAACCGATGGTGCCCGCGGTGGCCTTGCTCAGGCCCCAACCGGTCTCGGAGATCAGGGAGGACTGGACGGTGCCGTAGACGATCAGGTCGTAGCCGTCGAAGACGACGAGGAGCCAGCAGACGAGCACAGCCGCCGCCGAGGCTTTGGAGAACCGGGAGGCTGGACCGCCAGCGGCGGTGGGGCCGGGAGTCGCCGGCGCGGACCGTTGCGGCGCTGCAACAGAAGATGTGTGATTCATGCCACTACTGTCCTAGCCGCCGCGGATGAACCACAATACAATTCTGATGTGCAGAACAAGCCATCATCTTCCTCCGCCCGGAAGCCCGTGCAGAAACGGCCCACCTATTCCATCGAGGCTGTCGACAACGCACTGCAGCTCCTGCAGCTGCTCCGCGACGGCGGGCCGCTGCGGCTCAAGGACGCCGCCGCGGAGCTCGGCGTCGCCCCTTCCACCGCCCATCGCCTGCTGGCAATGCTGGTTTATCGGGGGTTCGCCGTGCAGGATGAGACCCGCCGCTACGTCCCGGGCCCGGCGATGGGCGTCGGGCCGGCCGGGCTGGCCTGGACCAGGCTGCTCCGGACGCTCGCGCAGCCGCACATGGAACTCCTCTCCGCCCAGCTCAACGAGACCGTCAACCTGATGGTGCGGGTCGGCACGAAGGTCCGCTTTCTGGCCACGGTGGAGGGGAACAATGTCCTGCGGGTGGGCGACCGGCAGGGGACGGTCATGCCGGCCAACAAGACGTCCGGAGGCAAGGCCATGCTTGCCGAACTGGAACCGCCCATGATCGACCAGCTCTTCCGCAGCAACAATGCCGAGATTGGCGGGGACACCATCGCGGACGCGGAGTACCCGGCATTCCTGCGCGAACTGGAGTCCATCCGCAGCAACGGCTTCGCCGCGAATTTCGAAGGCACCGAGGAAGGGGTCAGCGCCCTCGGGATGGCCCTGCACAACCGGCACGGCCAAGTCGTCGGCGCGCTCAGCGTCGCAACTCCCGCAACCCGCTTCCGGCGGGTGTTCGACGCCGGGCTGGTCGCCGCCCTGCGGGAAACCTGCCGGCAGCTGGAGATCGATATCGCCGCGAATCCCGCCGAACCGGACTAAACACTCGGCAGGGCACCCGGCAGGCCCGTCCGGCAATTCTGGCTGGCAGAATATGTTGGAGGTCACACTGGGTGCTCCGTATGGTCGAACTACGCCGAAAAACTGTTCTGACCTACCGAGGAGGCCCACGTGTCCATCAGCGCCGAGAACACGACCCATGAATCAGTGGCCGCGGGGCACACTGCTCCGGAGCCCACGCCCGAAGAGGCCGCCCAGCTGCAGGAGCTGTACCGCGACTTTGACCGCGAGAACCTGATTCCGCTCTGGACCGAGATCGCGGACCTGATGCCGATGGTCCCGAGCCCGAAGGCGGTCCCCCACATCTGGCGGTGGAGCGATCTGTACCCGCTGGCCGCCCGTGCCGGCGACCTCGTCCCGGTGGGCCGCGGCGGTGAACGGCGCGCCATCGCGCTGGCGAACCCCGGCCTGGGCAACACCCCGTACGCCACGCCCACGCTGTGGGCGGCCATCCAGTACCTCGGTGCCCGCGAGACGGCCCCGGAGCACCGCCACTCGCAGAACGCCTTCCGCTTCGTGGTCGAGGGTGAAGGTGTCTGGACGGTCGTGAACGGCGACCCGGTGCGGATGTCCCGCGGCGACTTCCTGCTGACCCCGGGCTGGAACTTCCACGGCCACCACAACGACACCGACGAGCCGATGGCTTGGATCGACGGCTTGGACATCCCGTTCGTGCACTACGCCGACGCCGGCTTCTTCGAGTTCGGCACCGAGCGCGTCACCGACGAAGCCACCCCGGACATCTCCCGGTCCGAGCGGCTCTGGGCCCACCCGGGCCTGCGCCCGCTCTCCGGACTGGACGACACCACCAGCTCCCCCATCGCGGCCTACCGCTGGGAATACACGGACCGTGCCCTGCGCGAGCAGCTGTTGCTGGAGGACGAGGGCCACCCCGCCACCGTGTCCCAGGGCCACGCTGCCGTCCGCTACACCAACCCGACCACCGGCGGCGACGTCATGCCGACCATCCGGGCCGAGTTCCACCGGCTGCGCGCCGGCGCCACCACCGAAGCCCTGCACGAGGTGGGCTCCAGCGTTTGGCAGGTCTTCGAGGGATCCGGCTCCGTGGTCCTCAACGGCGAAACCCGGACCCTCGCGAAGGGCGACCTCTTCGTGGTCCCGTCCTGGACTGAATGGTCCTTGCAGGGGGACCTGCAGGCCGAGACTGAGTTTGACCTCTTCCGGTTCAGCGACGCCCCCATTTTCGAACGACTGAACTTCAGCCGCACCTACACCGAAGGACGCAAGAACGCATGAGACTCCTCACCCTCCGCACCGGCAAAGCCACCGGCACCGGCACTTCCACCGTGGCCGTCCGCCAGGACGGCGACACCCTGACTGAGATTGACGGCTTCGCCGACGTCGGAGCGCTGCTCCGCTCCGCTGACTGGGAAGCGATTGCGCGGAACGCGGCTGGCGCTACCCACCCGCTCGAGGGCGCGGACCTTGACGCCGTCGTCCCCTCCCCCGGCAAGATCATCTGCGTGGGCCACAACTACCGCAACCACATCAAGGAGATGGGCCGGGAAGTCCCCGAGTTCCCCACCCTGTTCGCCAAATACGCCGAATCCCTGATCGGACCCAACGATGACCTCGCCCTCCCGCAGGAATCCGACACCGTCGACTGGGAGTCCGAACTCGCCGTCGTGATCGGCAAGACGGGCCGCCGGATCTCCGAAGCCGACGCGAAAGACCACATCGCCGGGTACGCCGTGCTCAACGACGTGTCCATGCGGGACTACCAGTTCCGCACCATCCAGTGGCTGCAGGGCAAGACCTGGGAGAAGTCCACACCGTTCGGTCCTGCCCTGGTCACCAAGGACGAGTTCAGCGGCGGCCTCATGACCACCGAGGTCGGCGGCGAGATCCAGCAGCAGACGCCCACCACCGACGTCGTCTTCACCCCGGAGTTCCTGGTCTCCTACATCTCCACCATCATCACGCTGAACCCCGGCGACGTGATCGCCACCGGCACCCCCGGCGGCGTGGGCCACGCCCAGGACCCGAAGCGGTACCTGCAGGAGGGCCAGCTCCTGGTCACCACGATCGAGGGCCTGGGCCAGCTGAAAAACCGCGTGGTCAAGGAAGCCTGATGGTTGCCCGCCACGACCAGACGACGGACCCGGAGCTGCTGGCGGCTTTGCTGCAGGCGCGCCGCGGCACAGCGTTCTTCGCCCGCAAGCTCAACGAGCTCTCCGACGCGGACCTCGACGGCGACTCGCTGCTGCCGGGCTGGAGCCGTCGCCACATTACGGCGCACATCGGCTACAACGCCCGGGCCATCGCCCGGCTCATCGAGTGGGCGGCCACCGGGGTGGAGACCCCAATGTACGCCTCCACCGAGGTCCGCGACCATGAGATCGACTTCGGCGCCACGCTGACCCCGATTGCGCTGCGGCACCTGTTCGACCACTCCGCCGTGCACCTGAACGTCGAATGGCGGGACCTCCCGGAGGACGCCTGGCACCACAAAGTGCGCACCATCCAGGGCCGGGAAGTCCCGGCCACGGAAACGGTCTGGATGCGGAGCCGGGAAGTCTGGATGCACGCCGTGGACCTGGGCAACGGGGCCGCCTTCCGGGACATCCCCGTTCCCGTCCTGGAGCGGCTGCTGGCGGACATCACGGGAGCCTGGAAGGCCCGCGGCACCGACGCCGGACTGAGGCTCGAGGTCACGGACCGCGGCCTCACGCTCGGGGACACGACGGCGGCGACCCCCACGGTGGTCTCCGGACCGCTGCCCGCCGTCGTCGAATGGGCCGCCGGCCGCGGCCAAAGCGGCGTCACCGCTTCGGGGCCCGCCACGCACGGCACGGTTCCCGCCGCGCCGAAGTGGATCTGAGGCCAGCTCAACGGTCGACGAGCGGGAGGCTCCCTCGCCTGAACAGTTCAGGCGAGGGAGGCTCCCGCCTTCGGGTGTGCTTGCCTCCGTCCGGGGGTACTCCCGGCGCGCTCCAGCCCGGTTTTCGGCTGAAACAACGACGCCGGTCCGGAGACACGCCGGAGTGTTCCGCGCGTCGGAGCTAACAACCGGGCAGGAACGCGGCCTCGGCTCCCGGCCCGGATCGGATAGCCGCGGTTGTGCTAGATTTCGGCCCATGACCTCGCACCCGCCAAGCCACCATGCCGACGCGCCCGCCGCCGCCGCTATCGGGCTGTTGGCGAGGCAGGGCTATGACGCAACGTCCGTAGAAGACCTTGCGGACGCCGCGGGCATGAGCCGCAGCACCTTCTTTCGGAAGTTCGGCTCCAAGGAGGATGTGGTCTTCGCGGACCACGAGCGGATCCTGCGACAGGTGACGGACAGCCTGGCGGAAACGATGCAGGAACCACTGGCAGCGATCGGGGACGCGGCGCTGCTGGTTTTCAACCACCACTTGCGGAACGGGGAATCGTCCCGGGCGCGCTATGAACTGATGCAGGCCGTCCCCGCGCTGCGGGACCGGGAACTGGTCACCTCGCACCGGTACGAGAGGGCGTTCCTCCAGCACCTGCTGGACAAGCTGCCCGACGCCGAGCGCCGCGAGTACAAGGCCGTCTCCTTCGCCGCGGCCGTCGTCGCGGTCCACAACGCCTTCCTCCGGCGCTGGCTTCGCAGCGGGGCGGCCCAGGAAACCGAGTCGGCCGCCCGGGACAGGGCAACGGCGCTCGCGAACGAGCTTCAGGCCCTCTCCGAGATCTTCCGGCCAGTCTTACTGGGCTCCGGACCGGCGCACCCGGCCCCCGCCGTCGTCGTGACTGTCCTCGCGGCGGGCGCAGACAAGGACGCGATAGTGCAGGCCGTCCGCGATGCCCTGCCCTAGGCTCGACACGCCACTACTGGCACTGAGTTTCTTGACGTGAGACTCCGTTTCAATGCATCCTTAGTCGGTGTGGCCTGAACCACACTACGCGGGGCGGAGAAACCCTGCGCCCCAGACAGAGGACTTACCCATGACGACGACGTCGCCCGGTTCCGGGCTCACCGCCACAGCGGCCACGGACGAATTTCCGCTCGGCACGGTCGAACCCGACTACGTGCTCACCGAAGCCCTGGGCACGGATCCCGCCTCCGTGTTCGCCAAGATCGGCGACGAGGACCGCGGCTACTGGGAACGTGCCCGCAACTTCGTCCAGGCTGAGGTACTTCCAGTCATAGACAGTTACTGGGAGCGCGCCGAGTATCCGCTGCACCTCCTACGCCGCCTCGGCCAGCTGGACCTGCTGCGCGACGGCGTCCCCGTGGAAGGGTTCCCCGCGATGACCAGCATGGCCGCCGGCCTGGTGAACATGGAGATCAGCCGAGGCGACGGCTCCGTGGCGACCATGATCGCGGTCCAGGGCGGGCTCGCCCTGCGGTCCGTAGCGGAGTGCGGGTCTGCCGAGCAGAAGGAACGCTGGCTGCCGGCGATCGCCGCCGGCACGGAATACGCCGCGTTTGCGCTGACGGAACCGACCCACGGCTCGGATTCGGTGGCCCTTGAATCCACAGCCACCAGCACGGAGGGCGGCTTCCTTCTCAACGGCGAAAAGAAGTGGATCGGCAACGGCTCCGTCGGCGGCGTCAGCGTGGTGTGGGCCAGGGGTGAGGACGGCCAGGTTCACGGCTATCTGGTACCGCAGGACTCCCCCGGCTACTCCGCTACAAGGATCGAAGGCAAGCTGGCCTTGCGTGCCATCTGGCAGGCCCACATACGGCTCGAAAACGTCTTCGTCCCGCAGGAGAACGTGCTGCCGGGGGCGCGGACCTTCAAGGACACGGCCCGCGTCCTGCTGGCGACCCGGCTCGGCGTCGCCTGGTCCGCCGTCGGACATGCCACCGCCTGCTACGAAACCGCCGTTCAGTACGCCAAGCAGCGCGTGCAGTTCGGCCGTCCGCTGGCGGCTTCCCAGATCGTGCAGGAAAGACTGGCCCGGATGCTCAGCGAACTGGCCACCATGCAGCTGATGGTCGTCCAGATGACCCGCCTCGACGAAGAAGGGTCGCTCACCCCCGAGCAAGCCTCACTGGCCAAATACACCTGCACCCGCACAGCCCGCGGCATTGCCTCCAATGCCCGGGATCTCCTCGGCGGCAACGGCATCCTGCTGGCCAACCGCGTCGCCCGGCATTTGGCCGACATCGAAGCCATCCACACCTACGAGGGCACCGAGACCATGCAGGCGCTCATCATCGGCCGCGGAATCACCGGCACCTCAGCCTTCGCCTGACCAACGTTGTTCCTCGGAAAGGACTTCCCATGAACCAGAACGCCAACATCCCCGTCATCCTCGGCGGCGCCCGGACACCTTTCGGCCGCTTCCGCGGCGGCCTGACACCCTTCTCGTCCAGCGAACTGGGCGCCCACGCCATCCGTGCCGCGCTGGAGCGCACCGGTGTCTCCCCGGAACAGGTCGGCGCGGTCATCGTCGGACAGGTCATCCAGGCCGGAGCAGGCCAGGGCCCAGCGCGCCAGGCCAGCCTGGCCGCCGGCATCGGCTGGGACGTGCCCACCGTGACGATTAACAAGCTCTGCCTCTCCGGGCTCACGGCCGTCATCGACGCCGCCAGGATGATCCGGGCCGGGGAGGCCGACTTCATCGTCGCCGCAGGCCAGGAATCCATGACCAACGCCCCGCACCTGGTCCCGGGGCTGCGCGCAGGTGTCGTCATCGGTGACGCACCCATGCTCGACTCCCTGAACCACGACGGCCTGCAGGACCCGGTCAGTGGCAAGCTGATGGGCGAAGCCACCGACGCAGGAAACGCCGAGCGGGGCATCAGCCGGGCCGAGCAGGACGCCGTCGCGGCCCGCTCCCACCAGCGCGCCGAGGCGGCACGCGCCGCCGGGGTGCTTGCGGAGGAAATTGCGCCCATCCAGGTGCCGCAACGCAAGGGGCCCGCCCTGACGCTGGAACACGACGAGGGAATCCGGCCGGAGACCACCGCCGAATCCCTGGCCCAGCTCCGGCCCGCCTTCTCGAAAGACGAAGCGGCAACCATCACCGCCGGTTCGGCCTCGCCGCTTTCCGATGGCGCCGCCGCGCTGGTGATTGCCAGCAAGGCCGCGGCCATCGCCGCCGGCCTGGACTGGATCGCCGAAATCGGCGCCCACGGCCAGACCGCGGGACCGGACGGATCCCTGCACTCCCAGCCGGCCCGTGCCATTGAACGCGCCTTGTCTCAGGAGGGGCTCACCGCCGGGGACCTCGACCTGGTCGAAATCAACGAAGCCTTCGCCTCGGTCCTCATCCAGTCAGCCAACGACCTCGGCATCGAGACCGACGTCGTCAACGCCGACGGCGGTGCAATCGCCCTCGGCCACCCGGTGGGGGCTTCGGGCGCCCGCCTGGTCCTGCACCAGGCGCTGGCGCTGAAGCGCCGCGGCGGAGGCACCGGCGTCGTCGCCCTCTGCGGCGGCGGCGGCCAGGGCGATGCCCTGATCCTCAAAGCTTAATCAACCCTACGAAGAAGCAGGCCATGACCAACACCACCACGGGCGACGGCTTCGCCACCATTTCCGTTGCGGCGATCCTGGCGGAATCCGCCAAGCGGACGCCGGACAGCGTTGCCCTCATCGTCGGTGACGACGAAACCAGCTACGGAGATCTGTGGCGTGAGACGCGCGCCTACGCCGGGGCGCTCCGGGCGCGCGGCGTCGGCCCGGGGGACGCCGTCGCCGTCCTGATCCCCAACGTCCCGGATTTCGCCCGCGTCTATTACGCCGTCCTGTCGCTGGGAGCCATTGTGGTTCCGGTGCACGCCCTGCTCAAGGCACGCGAAATCGAATACGTCCTCCAGGACAGCGGCGCCAGAATGTTGATCTGCGCCGCCGCGCTGCTCAAGGAAGGTGCCGCCGGCGCCGCCAGCACCGGCGTCGATGTCCTGACGGTCATGGCGCCCGACGACGACGGACTGCCGCGGCTCGAGGCCGAGGCCGCCGCGGCCGAGCCCATCCGCAGCTACGTCCCGTGCCGTCCCTCGGACACCGCCACCATCCTCTATACCTCCGGCACCACCGGCAAACCGAAGGGCGCCCTGGGCACGCACTTCGCCCTGGTGGAACAGACGTCCGTGATCCTGACCAGCGTCATGGACTTCAAGCGGGGCGACGTTCTCTTCGGCGGCCTGCCGCTCTTCCACACCTTCGGCCAGACGGTTGTCCTCAACGCCGGTCTCCGCGCGGGTGCCACGATCGTGATGATGCCACGCTTCAGCGGCGAGGGCGCCCTGGCGCTGCTGGACCGGCACAAGGTCAATATCTTTGTCGGGGTACCGACGATGTACGTGGCGCTTCTGGAAGCGGCCAAGACGACGGCGGCCCGCCCGGCCGCTCTCCGTTACGGCGTCTCCGGCGGGGCGTCGTTGCCGCTTGCGGTGATGGACAAGTTCCGCGACGTCTTTGGGGTGGAGATCCACGAAGGGTACGGCCTGACCGAAACGTCCCCCGTCGCCGCGTTCAACCACGTAGGCACGGCACCGAGGCCCGGCACCATCGGGATCCCGATCTGGGGCGTCGACATTGAAATCGCGCGCGCCGAAACTGTCGAAAGCATCGAACTGCTGCCGACCGGCGAACTCGGCGAGCTCGTCGTCCGCGGCCACCTGCTGATGAAGGGGTACTTGAACCGACCCGAGGCCACCGCCGAGGCCGTCGTGGACGGCTGGTTCCGGACCGGGGATCTTGGCACCAAGGACGAGGATGGCTACCTCACCATCGTGGACCGCAAGAAGGACATGATCATCCGGAACGGCTACAACGTCTACCCCCGTGAGGTCGAGGAAATTCTCCTCTCTCACCCCCAGGTTGTCAGCGCCGCCGTCTATGGAATCCCGCACGATGTCCACGGCCAGGAAATTGCGGCCGCGATCGTGCTCGATGCGGGGGCCGCCACCACCGAGACCGAGCTGATCGACTTCGCAAGCGCCCAGCTGGCTGCATACAAGTATCCGCGCGTCATCAGGCTGCTCACGGAACTCCCGCTCGGCCCCAGCGGGAAGATCCTCAAGCGGAGCCTGGCCGCCGAGTCCCCCGGGGTCTGAGGCCGGTTGCGGCGACGGCGGGCAGGCCGGGTGGCATTGACGCTTATCGATATACTGACGGTAAGTGTCTCACTCAAGTCGGCGCGCCCCTGCCGGGGACCGTCCCGGTGTGAGCCAGCCAAGGAGAACTTCATGTCTGCTGCCCGAAGCCTTGAGCCGGCCGGACGCTGCGGCGGCTCGACAAGCTGCTGTGAGGTTCCGGCGTGAAATTTCTCGAGAATGCTCCGCGGTTCGTCTTCTTCACCGGCAAGGGTGGCGTAGGGAAAACGTCCATAGCGTGCGCAACAGCGCTAAGCCTCGCGAGGACCGGCCAGAGGGTCTTGTTGGTCAGCACCGACCCGGCCTCCAACGTCGGGCAGGTCTTCGGCCTGAGCATCGGGAACACGGTCACCCCCATCCCGGGCGCGCCGGGTCTCTCTGCCTTGGAAATTGACCCGGAGCAGGCCGTCGCGGCCTACCGGGAACGGATCCTCGCGCCCGTCCGGGGGCTCCTGCCCGAGTCGGAACTGGCCGGCATCGCCGAGAGCCTCTCAGGTTCGTGCACCACGGAGATCGCCTCCTTCGACGAGTTCACCAACCTACTCGCCGACGACAGCTCCTACGGGGAACATGACCACATCATCTTCGATACCGCCCCGACGGGCCACACGCTCCGCCTGCTGCAACTGCCCGGCTCGTGGACCGATTTCCTGGCGGCCGGCAAGGGCGACCCGTCCTGCCTGGGCCCGCTGTCAGGACTCGAGAAGCACAAACAGGTGTACGCCACGGCAGTCCGGGCCCTCACCGATCCGACGAGGACCCGGCTTGTCCTGGTCACGCGTGCGCAGACTTCGTCCCTGAGCGAGATCGAGCGGACATATCTCGAACTCAACCAGATCGGAATCGGGGGCGGTTACGTCGTCGTCAACGGCCTCCTGCCGGAAGCCGGAGGCGAGGAGGAACTGGCGCGGGCCCTGAGGGCCCGCGAGTCCGCAGCCCTGGCCGCCATACCGGACGCGGTCGCCGGGCTGCCCCGCGATGTCCTGGAGCTGAAGCCGGGCAACATGGTCGGCATTCCGGCACTTGAGTCCCTGTTCGTAGCCACTTCCGACGCCGGAATCACGGCGGATGCGGCCCGGGTGACGGAAGTCCACGACGCCCCGCTGGCCGCCTTGGTGAACGAGTTGGAATCCGACGGCCACGGCCTCGTGCTGTGCATGGGCAAGGGCGGAGTCGGGAAGACCACCGTCGCTGCCGCCATCGCCGTCGCGCTGGCCAAAAGGGGCCATGTGGTCCACCTCACCACGACTGACCCCGCAGCCCATCTGACCGAAACACTCCACGGTTCCGTGAAGGGCCTGACGGTCTCGCGCATCGATCCGGAGGCGGCCATCCAGGAGTACCGCAGCCACGTCATGGCGACCAAAGGCCGGACCCTGGACGAGGAAGGACGTGCGGCGCTGGCCGAGGACCTGCTGTCCCCGTGCACCGACGAGGTGGCCGTGTTCCGCCAGTTCTCCCGGGTGGTGCAGGAGTCCCGCCGGCACTTTGTTGTCATCGACACCGCGCCCACCGGCCACACCCTGCTGCTCCTGGACGCCACGGGCTCCTACCACCGCGAAATTGCCCGCCAGGTCGGCGATACCATGGGGTTCGTAACGCCGCTCATGCGGTTACAGGACCCGGCACAGACCAAGGTTGTTCTCGTCACCCTGGCCGAACCGACGCCGGTGCTCGAAGCAGAGGAACTGCAGGCTGACCTGGAAAGGGCAGGGATTCATCCCTGGGCCTGGGTGGTCAACAACTCGATCGCCGCCGCGCACCCGGAAACGCCGTTCCTGCAGGCCCGCGCCGCGAGCGAAGTCGAACAGATTTCCAAGGTGCGGACCCTGACGGGCCGGGTAGCCCTCATTCCGTTGCTGCCCGACGAGCCCATCGGCGAAGACAAACTATCGGCCCTGACCGCCCTCAGCTCCCTGCCCGCCTGAGCTGGATCCGGGCCCGGCCTTCGCCGCAGCCCGGCTAGCCCGTCGGGCCCCGGTCCAGCAGCGCCTCGAGGTCCCGGGCCGTGGCATCCAGCCTGGCGATCGTGTCCCGCTGGATCGACCGCAGGTACTCGGCATCGGACTCGCCGTCCTGTACCCAGTCCTCATCTCCCGGTGCATCCATTGCCCGGCGCGTGTTGGCGGTCGCGATCCTGACATTGTCCAGCATCGCGCGCAAGCGGTCCTCAGTGGTGGGGGTCTCGGTCTTCATGTGTCCTCCTTGCCTTTGGTCCTGTTGCCAGGTCCCAGGGACTACCTTCCCCGTCGGCGCGTCGGCAGCACAAGAACTAAAAGACCCGGGTGCGCCGTTCAATCAGGACGGTGTCCTGCCACTGACCCGCGGCGGGACCATAAGCCATCCGGGCAATCTTTTCCCGCCGGCCGACCACCCTGAATCCGTGGGCAAGGTGCAGGTTCAGGCTCTGCTCGTTTTCAGGGAAGACGCTCGCCTGGAGGGTCCAGATGCCGTCCCGTTCCGTCGAAGCGATCAAGGACCGGAGGAGGACGGATCCAATCCGCCTGCCGCGTGCCGCCTCGGATACGTAAATGGAATGTTCCACCACGCCGGAGTAAACCGGGCGGCCGGATACGGCGGAGACGGCCGCCCAGCCGAGGATCCCGGCATCGGGCGCCTCCGCCACCAGGCGGTGGGACGCAAGCCGCGAACCGTCAAAACGGGACCAGTCCGGCGCCTCGGCCTCGAACGTCGCCTGCCCGGTCGCGATTCCCTCGCTGTAGATCCGCCGGACGTCGGGCCAGTCCGATTCCCGCATCGGCCGGACAGTGACGTCCGGCGCGGCGGCCGCGCTCACAGGGAAGCCAGCAGGCCGGCCGTCTGCTCAAGGGCCCCGGGAACCAGCGAGTAATAAGCCCAGGTGCCGCGCTTCTCACGGTGCAGCAGGCCGGCGTCGACCAGAATCTTAAGGTGGTGCGACACGGTGGGCTGGCCCAGGTCAAGCGGCTCGGTGAGATCGCAGACGCACGCTTCCCCGTCGCCGGTGCCCTTGACGATGGAGAGCAGCCGGAGCCTGTTGGGGTCCGACAGGGCCTTGAAGACGAGGGCCTTTCGCTGGGCATCCTCTGCACTGAGGACCGGCTGGCCGGACGGTGCACAGCAGGCCTCGTCAAGGGCCGGTTCAAGGGTTTGCAGAGAGTTCATGCCTCTATTATGCACATTGATTGACATTCATCGATATAGTTGGCGATACTTCATATCGACAAGCATCAATTTATCGTAGCGCTGCACAGACAGCCCTGCACCAAAACGGCCGCGCCAGCGGAGCCACAAGCAGAACCGCGCCAGCGCAGCATAGGAGTTCCGTGAGCATCCAGACCGACCAGTCGCCCGCCCCTGAAGGTGAGGCTGCCCTCGCCGGCAAACTCTCCACCGTGGACCGTTTCCTCCCGGTGTGGATCATTGCCGCCATGGTCCTCGGACTGCTTCTGGGCAGCTTCATCCCGGGCCTGAACACCGCGCTGGAGGCGGTCAAGGTCGGCGAAGTGTCGCTGCCGATCGCCGTCGGCCTGCTGGTGATGATGTACCCGGTGCTCGCGAAGGTCCGCTACGACCAGACGCACCGCGTCATCGGCGACCGCAAACTGATGGTTACCTCACTGGTCCTGAACTGGGTGCTGGCCCCGGCGTTCATGTTCGCCCTGGCCTGGCTCTTCATCCCGGACCTGCCCGAGTACCGCACCGGGCTGATCATTGTCGGCCTGGCCCGCTGCATCGCGATGGTCATGATCTGGAACGACCTTGCCTGCGGCGACCGGGAAGCCGCCGCCGTGCTGGTAGCCATCAACTCCGTCTTCCAGGTCATCGCCTTCGGTGCGCTGGGCTGGTTCTACCTTCAGCTCCTGCCGTCCTTGCTTGGGCTGCCGACCACCAGCGCGGACTTCTCCTTCTGGTCCATCACCGCCTCCGTGCTGGTGTTCCTGGGGGTCCCGTTGCTGGCAGGCTTCCTGACCCGCACCATCGGCGAGAAAGCCAAGGGCCGCGACTGGTATGAAGGCACCTTGCTCCCCCGGCTCGGCCCGTGGGCGCTGTACGGTCTGCTTTTCACCATCACCTTGCTCTTCGCCCTGCAGGGCGGGACCATCACGTCCCGGCCATTGGACGTCGCCCGGATCGCCTTGCCGCTGCTGGTCTACTTCCTGGTCGTGTTCGGCGCCGGGATGCTGGTCGGCAAGCGGCTGGACCTCGGCTACGCGAAGACCACCACGTTGGCATTCACGGCTGCCGGCAACAACTTCGAACTCGCCATCGCCGTGGCGATCGGTACCTTCGGCGTCACCTCGGGTCAAGCCCTGGCCGGCGTCGTCGGGCCCTTGATCGAAGTCCCCGTCCTCGTTGCACTGGTTTACGTGGCCCTCTGGGCCCGCAAGCGCTACTTTGGCCCCCACCCCCTTTCCGCCTAACCCCACAAACTTCAGGAGAACACCATGAGCACCGACACCGCCAAGAAGCCCTCAGTCCTTTTCGTTTGCGTCCACAATGCCGGCCGCTCCCAGATGGCCGCCGCCTTCCTCACCACCCTCGGCGAAGGCCGGATCGAGGTCCGCTCCGCCGGCTCGCAGCCCGCGGAGAAGGTGAACCCCGCCGCCGTCGAAGCCATGGCCGAACTCGGCATCGACATGTCCGCCGAGATCCCCAAGGTCCTCACCACCGAGGCCGTGAAAGAGTCCGACGTCGTCATCACCATGGGCTGCGGCGACACCTGCCCGATCTTCCCCGGCAAGCGCTACGAGGACTGGGAACTCGAGGATCCGGCGGGCCAGGGCGTCGACGCCGTCCGGCCCATCCGCGACGAAATCAAGTCCCGCATCGAGGGCCTCATCGCTTCCCTCACCCCCGCCGCCAAGTAGCCCCAACCGGAAGAAACAGAGGACACCATGGCTGTAGCCACAACCCTTCCCGTAGCTGTCATCGGAGCCGGGCCGATCGGCCTCGCCGCGGCAGCCCACCTGCTCGAGCGAGGCCTCGATCCGCTCATTCTTGAGGCCGGCCCGACCCCGGCAGCCGCCATCGAGCAGTGGCGCCACATCCGGCTGTTCTCGCCGTGGCAGTACAACACCGACGCCGCCGCCGTCCGCCTGCTCGCCGCTACCGGCTGGGAAGCTCCTGAGCCGACGGCGCTGCCCACCGGCGGCGACCTCATCGACCGGTACCTCACCCCGCTGGCTTCACTCCCGGCGATCGCGTCACGCCTGCACACCGGCGCCCACGTCGTCGCGGTAACCCGTCTGGGAATGGACAAGACCCACAGCCGGAACCGTGACACCACCCCCTTCGTGGTCCGGGTTGAACACGCCGACGGCGAAGTCCGCGACTACCGGGCCGCCGCTGTCATTGACGCCTCCGGCACCTGGTCCACCCGCAACCCGCTCGGAACCTCGGGATTGCCCGCCGTCGGCGAAGCCGCCGCTGCCGGCCACATCTCCTCTCCCCTGCCGGACGTGCTGGCACGCCACCGTGGGGCCTTTGCCGGCCGCACCGCCGTCGTGGTCGGCGCGGGACACTCCGCCGCCAACACCCTGATCAACCTCTCCGAGCTCGCAAGCGAGGAGCCCGGGACGAAGATCGTCTGGGCGATCCGCGGCGCTTCGGCAGCCAAGGTCTACGGCGGCGGCGACGCCGACGGTCTCGCCGCCCGCGGCCAGCTCGGCAGCCGGCTCCGCGCCCTGGTGGAGGACGGCACCGTTGAGCTGCACACCGGCTTTGGTATCGCGGGCCTCGCCGCCGACGACGCCGCCGTCACTCTGACCGCCGCCGACGGCCGCACCCTCGTCGCCGACGTCGTCGTTCCGGCCACCGGGTTCCGCCCGAACCTCGACATGCTCCGGGAACTCCGGCTGGAGCTGGACCCCGGCGTCGAGGCACCGCGGGAACTCGGCCCGCTGATCGACCCCGAGTTCCACTCCTGCGGCACCGTGGAACCGCACGGCGCCAAGATGCTGGCCCACCCGGAGCAGGATTTCTACATCGTGGGCATGAAGTCCTACGGCCGGGCACCGACCTTCCTGCTGGCCACCGGCTACGAACAGGTCCGCTCCGTCGCGGCCGCCCTGGCCGGGGACCGTGAAGCCGCCGACACCGTCCAGCTCGAACTGCCGGAAACCGGGGTCTGCTCCTCGGACATCGGCACCAGTTGCGACGTCCCGGCCGCGGCAACGGGTTTCGTGGCGGAAACCTCCGGCGGCTGCTGCGGGGCGCCCGAGCCCGTACTCGTCGGGTTCCCCACCGGCCTGGCGCACGGCCGCTCCGGCGATAACTGACCACCCGACCGGGACCTCCCGTTGCCAACGCACGCTCCCACCCCGACCCTCGTCGCGGAGGGCGCACCGCGTGGCGGCCTCGCCGCACTGTGCATCACCCAGACGACCGGGTGGGGCGTGCTCTATTACGCGCTAATCGCCGCGGTCCGGCCCATCAGCGGGGACACCGGCTGGGATCCCGCCGCGGTCACGGGAGCCTTTTCCGCAGGACTGCTGGTCTCCGCGGTGGCCGGCATCTTTGTGGGCAGGATCCTTGACCGAACCGGACCGCGCGCGTTGATGGTTGGCGGGTCCCTGATTGGCACAGTGGCTATGCTTCTCGTGGCTGCGGCGCCGAGCCTGCCGGTGATTCTGGCCGCGTGGCTGCTTGCCGGTACCGCGCAAGCCGCAGTGCTGTATCAGCCGGCATTCACAGTGATCAGCCGCTGGTACGGACCCGCACGCATCAGGCCCCTGACCGTCCTGACCCTCGTGGCCGGATGCGCGTCCACGATCTTCGCCCCTGCCACCGCCGCCCTGACCGCCCTATTCGGCTGGCGGGCCGCCTTTGTCATCCTCGCCGGGAGCATGGCGATCATCACGGTTCCGCTGCATGCCCGATTCCTCAACCACAGCTGGTCCCCGGCGACCGCCAACACGAACGCCGGGGACCGCCGTGCGCTGGCGCGGGATGTCCGGCGAAGCCCGGAATTCCTCGGCCTGCAGGCCCTCATGGCCCTCCTGTGCCTCGGGCTCTACACCGTGACCCTGAACATCATCCCGCTGTTGCTGGAAAAGGGCGCCGACTACGCCACGGCCGCTCTGGGGCTTGGCCTGGTGGGCGGCGGGCAGGTGGCTGGCCGGCTGCTGTTCGCCGCCATCCCGGCCGGCGCCCGGCTGCCCGGCATCACCGGCACGGCGGCGGGTGCCATCCTCCTCCTGGCGGCGCTGCCCGGCCCGGTGCCGGTACTGATCGCGGCCGGGATGGTCGCCGGCGCGGTCCGCGGGTGCCAGACCCTGCTGCAGGCCACGATCGTGGGTGACCGCTGGGGCACCCGGAGCCTGGGCACGCTGCAGGGGATCTTCTCGGCCCCGCTGACAGCAGTTACCGCCATCGCTCCGGCGGCGGGACCCATGCTGGCGGCCGGACTGGGCACGTACACGGGCATGACGTACGCCGCGGCCGGCACGGCAGCCGTCCTCGCCGCCGTCGTGAGCCAGCGCAGAGTCCGGCCGCACGCAATCAGCTGAGAAGCGTCGGCGTCCGATCCCGCCTTCAGGCGCCATACTGAGGCCATGGGCCCGGAATCCCTCCGCACCGCGACCCGGGACCGCGGGCCCCTCGGAGGGCCGGGGAACTGAGGCAAGGGAGCGCAGACCATGGATCCGACGAAAGACGGGATCACAACCGGGTACCGCCACGCCATCCACGACCTCGCCGCCTGGCTGGGGAGCGCCACGCCCGCGGAACTTCGCCGGAAGAGCGCCGGCACCCGGTGGACCAACGAGGAACTCCTGTTCCACATGGTGTTCGGCTACATGGTCGTCCGTGCCCTGCTTCCCCTCGTCCGGGTGGTCAGCCGGCTCCCCAGGCCGGCAGGCACTGCCTTCGCCACAGCACTGAACGCCGCCACGGGACCCTTCGATGTGGTGAACTACTGGGGTTCGCGCGCCGCCGCCCTCGTCTACAACAGGCGCCGGATGGCCAGGAAACTTGAAAAAACTGTCACCGCGCTGATACGGCACCTGGAACGTGAGGACCCTGCCTCGCTCGCCAGGACCATGCCGTTTCCGGACCGGTGGGACCCGTTCTTCAAGCCGGTCATGACCCTCAACGACGTCTACGCCTACCCCACCCTTCACTTCGATTTCCACGCCAGGCAACTGAGCCTCCGCCCGCCGGACAGAGCAGGGAAGCGCTGACGGCGTGGGCCGACCCAACCCGTCCCGGCCCGAGGCGTGAGGCCACGATCCCCCGCATCGTGTGCGACGCTGGTTGCATGGACCTTGAGGTGTCGCCCGCGCTCACGATTCCCTCGTCCGAACTCCGCTGGCGGTTCTCGCGTTCCTCCGGGCCGGGAGGCCAGCACGTCAACACTTCGGACAGCCGCGTTGAACTCTCCTGGAACATCGCCGCCTCGGCAGCGCTCACGGACGACCAACGCGTGCTGCTGCTCGAACGGCTCGGACGACGGCGCCTCATCGGCGGGGTGGTCACCGTGACCGCATCGGAGCAACGGTCCCAGTTGCGCAATCGCGAGATCGCGCTGGCGAAGCTGTCCGAGCTCGTGGCTGCCGGCCTTGCCCCGGAAGCTGCTCCCCGCCGGCCGACCAAACCCACGCGGGGCTCGAACCGCCGCCGCCTCGCCGCAAAGGAACAACGGGCAGCGACAAAACGCCAGCGAAGGCGGCCTTCGGCGGAGTAGCGCGGCAGGCCCCGTCCGCACGCGGCGCCCCCTGTCGCCGCAGGCGGGCATTGGCTAAAATCAGGGTCCCCGGTCAATCGACCCGGGACCCCGGCGGTTCGGCCCGGCCGAAAGCCCGCCGGGCTGAGCAGAGAGGCCAGCCATGGACTTCGCCCCGGCCAATGAGCATCCTCTGGATCCCTTCCCTTATTACCAACGCATGCGGGAAGCAGCGCCCGTCTTTCACGACGAGCAGTCGGGCAGCTGGCATGTCTTCCGGTACGACGACGTGCAGCGGGTGCTCTCCGAACACGCCACGTTTTCCTCGCGGATGCGTGGCGACGATCCTTCCGAGGCAGGACACCTGTTCGAGTCCAGCCTCATCACCACCGACCCTCCCCGGCACCGGCAGTTGCGCTCCCTGGTGACGCAGGCGTTCACGCCGAAAGCCGTGGACGCGCTTGCACCCCGCATCACGCAGCTCACCACCGAACTCCTCGGCGGGATCGCTTCACTCGGGACGGCGGACCTGATCCAGGCACTGGCGGTTCCGCTGCCGGTGATCGTGATCTCGGAACTGATGGGCGTGCCCGCCGAAGACCGTGACCGGTTCAAGCAGTGGTCCGACGTTATTGTCAGCCAAACGCGGACCGGCGCGATGAATGAGGACCACCGGGCCACCAATCTTGAGATGACGGCGTACTTCCTGGACCTGATCGAACAGCGTCGCAGCCGGCCCGGCAATGATTTGATCAGCAACCTGCTCTCCGCCGAGATCGACGGGCAGAAACTTAGCGTGGTCGAACTGCTGGGTTTCTGCAGTCTGCTGCTGGTCGCCGGCAATGAAACAACCACCAACCTGATCGGCAACGCCGTGCTCTGCTTCACTGAAGCGCCCGGCACCATCGATCGGCTGCTGCAGGAACCGGCGCTGCTCCCCCAGGCCATAGAAGAGGTACTCCGCTTTCGGTCGCCGGTGCAGTCCATGTACCGGATTGCTGTCGCCGACACCACCCTCGGCGAAGTTCAGATTCCGGCCGGCGCCCCGCTCGTGGCCTGGATCGGTTCCGCGAACCGCGACGAGCGGCAATTCCAGCGGGCGGCCGAGTTCGACGTCGACCGGGGCCAGCTCCGGCATCTGGCGTTCGGCCACGGCGTTCACTTTTGTCTCGGGGCCCCGCTGGCCAGGTTGGAGGCAAGGATCGCGCTGGAGGGCATCCTGTCCCGGCTGCCCGGCCTGACGCTGGCCCCGGGAGCGAGCCTGGAACGGATGGACAGCAGCATCGTCTATGGGCTGAAGGCGCTGCCGGCCAGCTGGCAGGCAGCCTGAACGCAGGGGCGTGCAGTTCCGGGGTGCAAGGCCTAGCCTTTATCCCGGTTTTCGAACTCCTCGTCCATCTCGAAACTCCGGAACTCTGTCTCCGGGTTCGGCTCGCCCTCAGCCACCACCTCGTGGTCCAGTTGACGCTGGATTTGGCTGTCCAGGATCTGCAGTTCCTGGTCGGACACCTTGTCCAAGTGCTCCGGAAATGGTTCTTCCGGCGTCAAGTGAAGATCTTCTGCTGCCATGCCCACTCCACTTCTACGTCGAAATCCGGGCCCGTTCCCTGGTAGGGGCGGCGGCGGATAGGGACAAGTATAGACGCGACCCGGCTCCGCTTGTCGCTCATGAGTACACCCCATCCACGCACTCGACATCTGCGCCGACCCCTGATGCGCACCCTGCTGGGCCGGAGCATACTGGGGGCATGAGTGAGCGTGACGACTTCCTTGCCTGGGTCAAGACCGCGCTGTACCAAGCGGAACTGGCGCTCCACAATGGCGACTCTGCTCCCCGCCGGGCGCTCTGGTCCCGCAACGAGCCTGTGAGCGTCCTAGGGGCATGGCGCAACGCGCTCGGGCAGCATCAACTGGATGAGCTGTTCGCGGGGCTCGCGGAGAGCTTTTCCGCCTGCACGTCCTACGCCTTCGAACTTCAGGCGTATGACGTGGTGGGCGACATGGCCTACACCGCCGGTTTGGAACACACCTCTGCCTCCGTCGACGGTGAGCCGCGGACCTACACCCTGCGGGCCACCCAGGTGTACCGACGCGAAGATGGCGAGTGGAAAGTCGCGCATCGGCATGGCGACACCGTGAGCGGGGACTAACCCCGCCCTATCTAACCTGGGGATACGATCCCAGCTCGTACGGGTCGTCGTAGACGGACCAGCGGATCGGTGGCCTGAGATCGAGGTTGCCGGCCTCCAAAAGCCCGTTGTGAATGTCCTGGCGCCCGTGCTTCTGATAATCGCCCCAGGCTTTCAGGATCTTTACCCGGTCCTTCACCACGGCTGCGAGGTACTTGGACTCGTCCCCGCCCTGGGCCGGAGGGCGTTCGGCCTTACGGGCTGCGGCCAGGATGCCGCCGAAAGACTCGTCGTCGTCCCCGGGACCATGGTTGACCGAGACGTCGTAGTAGATCGCAAGCCCCAGCGGCCCGACGCCGTCCCGAACGGCCTCTTCAAAGGCCGGCTGCCAGTACACCCGGTCCCGTTCCGCCTGCTGGGCCAGCTGGAAGGCCGGGTCACTCGCGGCCCTCTTCCAGTCGGCCGTGAAGCCAGGATCAAGTAGTCGATGACTCAAGGCAGGGCGTTCCTTGTAGGGCGCTTCCATAATCTGCTCCAACTGCGGCAGGTAGCGCGCCAGCGGATTCCCCGGGGCGGCACTTTCGTAGGCACGGACCAGCTCGAGCATATCGCCGGTGCCACTGCACCAGCCCACCAGCCCACCGGTGTAGCCACGTCCGTCGTCGATGTCCTCGATGTATCCGAAGGAAGTGGTCCAGTCAGGAGTGGAGTTCTCGGCGGTGGAGGTGAGCTGGAGCGCTATCTCCTTGTACACCGGGTTGGCGATATCGGCCCGGGATTGGGTCTCGGTATTTACCTGCTGGTCTTTTCGTCCCCAAAGTCGCTCAAACATCAGACCTCCCGAAGTTGTCTTGGCGCCGAGCCTAGCAGCCGGCCAGCCGGCGTAACAGGGTCTGTCCGGCCCTGTGCACCGTGGCCAAGACCCGCCTTTGCTGTTCCATTCGGGCGGCACGTGATTTGGGTATCGTCCACGCCTTGCGGCGGTCCGCCGCGTTTGTAGACTGAACCGGGATCCACCTATTCGGTTGGCAGGGTACGGGAGTGAACATGGCTACTTTTCGGGAACTTCACCACGGCGCGGCGCCGCTCTTGCTGCCCAATGCGTGGGACGTCGGATCCGCCTTGGCCTTTGCGACAGCGGGATTCCCGGCCATCGGCACCACCAGCTTTGGCATTGCGGCAAGTGCCGGCCTCCCGGACGGAGGCGGGTCCAGCAAGGCGGCAACCTCCGCCCTGGTTGCCCAACTGTGCCGCCTTCCGGTCCACATCACGGCGGACATCGAGGACGGTTACTCCGACGACCCCGCCGAGGTTGCCGAATTCGTGGCTCAACTGGCGGCCCATGGCGTGGCCGGGGTCAACTTGGAGGACAGCACGGTCGGACACCTTGTCGATCCAGCAGCCTTTGCCGAGAAGGTTGCCGCCGTCAAACAACGCAGCCCGGCCGTGTTCATCAACGCCCGGGTAGACAACATCTGGTTCGGCGAAGAAGCCACAGTGGATGCCGTGCTGCTCCGTGCCGGTCTTTACGCCGACGCCGGGGCGGACGGGATCTTCGTGCCCGGGCTGGCGGTCCCGGAGGACATCCGGGCCGTCACCGCCGGCATTGCGCTGCCGGTCAACGTGCTGGCACATCCCTCGCTGACTGTTGCCGAGCTGGGTGAGCTGGGGGTCCGGCGGGTGAGTTCCGGCTCCCTGCCCTACCGCGCAGCGGTCGACGCGGCGGTCAACGTGGCCAGCGCCCTGCGCGATGGCAAGAAGCTCCCACCCGCTACCCCGTATTGGGAGATGCAATCGCGCCTGGTGTCATTTAGCCAACGCCTCACGGATTGAGGGCGACGGGCAGCTGATTGCCGCCGTGGTCATCGCTCGGCGCGCGATCCGGGCTCGTGCCCGGTACCGGCGTAGTAAGCAGCAGCCATGTCCTGCTTGGAGCGGCCCTGGGACGCGACCCGTTCGAGGCGCGCGGCGGACGCCTCGACACCGTCGAGCCGAAGACCCTGTTCGCGGGCGGCGTCGATGATGAGGCGGGCGTCTTTCAGCGACGTATCGACCGCAAAAGACGCCGGTTCCAGCCGGTCATCGAGAATGAGTCCGGCCTTGGTGCGCAGGAAGGGCAGATCGAGGCCGCCGCCGTCGATCAAGTTGAAGAATTGCTGCGGGTCCACCCCGAGCGCCTCGGCCAGGGCAAGGATCTCACCGGCGGCATTCGAGGCGGCGATGACCCAGCTGTTCACGACGAGCTTCAGCCGCGTTGCCGAGCCCGCGGCCGGGTCCTGACCAGTCCAGACCGTGCGCGCCCCGATGGCGTCCAGTACGGGTGCCACGCGCTCGCGCACAGCTTCCGGTCCCGCCGCGATCACCAGGAGCTGGCCGGCCTCGGCAGGCTCGCGGGTGCCGGAAACGGGCGCTTCGACCAAGTCGAGACCGGCCTCGTTGGCCAGGTCCGCAAGGGCTGCGACGTCGTGCACACCGACAGTCGTGGACTGCACCCAGGCGGTGCCCCGCCGGACTCCCGCGGCTGCCTGTCGGATCACGTCGGTCACGGCGGCAGCGTCAAAGAGCATGGTCACCACAACGTCCGCGCCCGCAACAGCCTGCGCCGGGGACACGGCGACCTGGGCTCCGGCGTCGGCGAGCGGGGCGGTCTTGGCCTGGTCGCGGTTCCACACGTGGACCTCGTGCCCGGCCCGCAGCAGGTTGCGGGCCATCGCTGCCCCCATGATGCCGGTTCCCAGCACCGCCACCGTGCGTTTCGTGTCCATCCTGTGGTCCTCTCGATCGTTGTACAAGCGGCCTTAGCGATCCGCGTCGGTGTAACGCCCCTGGCCGCCCCAAGCAGACATCCTACCGATCACGGTGTGGACGTCGGCGTAGCTGCCCGGGCGTCCCGCGGGCGCGGTCTTCCCTTTGGTCAGGACATCGACGTCGGTGTAACTGCCGGGCAACGGCTTGTTCGCCGACGCAGGGCGCTGAAGCGTGTTGGTGTCGGTGTAAGCGGCCTTCCTGGCCTGATCACGCAGGGGCTGGGGAACAGTTAAAGTACTCAAGAAAATCTCCATTAGTTAGGCGGGCGTCCAAAGAAGCCACGCTCGATGACTGCCGCCTCCGGGCTTGACCGGAGCTCCGCGGCTAACACCCACTCTTCGCCGCCTCGCGATAGGTTTCAAAGAGGGATAGTGCATCGTCTAATAGGGGATGTTTATTACAGCTGGTCAGCAGGCTGATTCTCCAGGAATGTGAGATCGGCCGCACGGGCCACCGCGGTCAGCGCCCGGGCAAGGACGGTTTCCGGCTCGCGGGAGAGGGTGACAAGGCCTACTTCCGCCTGCCGCTCCGGCCCCACCAAACGGAGGGCGCGCACGCCACGCGGGAGTTCAAACACGTGCAACCACGCCGCCGGGACAATCGTTGACCACTGCCCGGCCTTCATCTGGGCCAGCAGCAAAGCGACCGAGTCCGTTTCAAGCCGCGGCGCGGCCGTCAGGCCCACGTCCCGGAGAGCATCATCCACCTGCCGGCGTCCCTGCATCGACCGGTCCAACAGGCACAGGGGCAGTCCTGCCGCGTCGGACCAGCCGACCGTGCTGCCCCCGAAGGCTCCCCGCTCGTCCGCTGTGAGCAGCACGTGCTTTTCGAAGTACAACCTGGTCACCCGGAAGCCATCCGGTACCGGGCCGCCTACGTAGGTGATCCCGGCGTCGATCTCAAAATCTGCCAGCAGCCGCAGGACGTCCTCGGACCTGAGATCGGACGCGACATGGACATTGGCCAAAGGATGCGCCGCGCAGAAGGCGGCGGTCAGCACGGACACGGCTGGTGACGCGGTCGGAATCGCGCCAATCCGCAGCTGCCCGGTCACGCCGGACCGCATGGCACTGATCTGTTCGGTCAGAGCCTTACGGTCCGCCAGAATGCGCCGCGCCCACACCACGATCTGTTCACCCTCGGCCGTCAGTCCCTCGAACCTATTGCCCCGACGGATCAGCGGAACATCCAACTCAACTTCAAGTTTCCTAATCCCCTCCGACAAGGCGGGTTGGGAAACCGAGCAACTCTCGGCCGCCCGTGCGAAATGCCGCTCCCGGGCCAAGGCGACCATGTATTCAAATTGGCTGAAGATCATAGCCTCCGGTCTACCGCACGAAGACACCGAATTCACCACCCCGGCTTCTGGAACCTCTGGTTTTCGCGTATATCGGAATGTATCGTTGAGTATCGTTCGCGATCCACTAAGGAGACCAGCATGCGTAATTCATACCCGGCCGGCGGATTTGGCACGCCAAACATCGACGGCATGTGGCAGGCGGTTGAGGAGCTGCGTTCAAGGTTTGAGAAGCGCTCGGGCAGCCGCGCGGGACGCGGCGAGGTCCGGTCCGCGGTGCTGGCCCTGCTCGCCGAACGGCCGATGCACGGCTATCAGATCATCCGTGAAATCGAGGAGCGCAGCGGCGGCAGCTGGAAGCCGAGTGCCGGCTCCGTCTACCCCACGCTGCAGCTGCTGTCCGACGAGGGGCTCATCCGCGCCGAGGAGTCCAACGGCCGCAAGATCTACTCGCTGACCGAGGCAGGCCGGGAGGTCGTAGCGGGTGCGGATCCGTCGGAGCCCTGGGAGTCGTCGGGGCCGGCCGCCGGCCCCGGATTCGCGGCACTGCCCAAGGCCGGCGTCGAGCTGGCGCAGGCCGCAGCCCAGGTTGGTCGCACCGGTTCCCCGGAGCAAGTGAAGCAGGCCGTTTCGGTGCTGGACGAGGCACGTCGCCGACTGTATTCGATCCTCGCCCAGGACTGACGCGGGTGACGTCGGTTCGTCGGACCCGGGCAGATCCGGCACCCGGCTTCGGGGACACCCGCGCCCGTTACCGTCGCATCCTGCGCTTCGCGGCGTGGCAGCTCGCGGTGACCTGGTGGTTTGAGTTGTTTCTCCCCCGCCTCGGGCTGGGCAGAATTGCCGAGCGCACCAGGGCGAGGAGGATGCAGCGTTTCGCGCAGCACTTCCACGTGCTCGCGGTGGAGCTGGGCGGCCTGATGATCAAGGTCGGTCAGTTCCTCTCCTCCAGGCTCGACGTGCTTCCGCCGGAGATCACCCGGGAACTCGAGGGACTTCAGGATGAGGTGCCTCCCGTGCCGTTCTCCGCAATCCGTTTACTGGCCGAGGCGGAGCTGGGCGCGCCGCTGGACCAGGTTTTCGCCTCAGTCGAGGAGACGCCGATTGCCGCGGCGTCCCTCGGGCAGGCGCACCGTGCACAACTCCTTCCCTCCCATGGCGCCGACGCCGGTCTCAAAACCGTCGTGTTGAAGGTGCAGCGCCCGGGTATCGATGCGATTGTCGACGTCGACCTGGCGGCACTGCGCAAAGTGGGCGGCTGGCTCAGCCGCGTGCGACTCGTGTCCGATCGTGCGGACATGCCGGCCCTGGTCGAGGAGTTTGCGCAGATTAGTCTCGAGGAAATCGACTACCTGCACGAGGCAGCGAATGCAGAGCGCTTTGCGGCTGATTTCGCCGACGACGACCGCGTAGGGGTGCCCGATGTTGCGTGGGAGTGGAGCACCCGCCGCGTGCTCGTGCTGGAAGATGTCGCGGCGATCAAGATCACTGACGCGGACGCACTTTTGGCGGCGGGCATCGATCCGGCGCAGGTTGCCCCGATTTTTGCCTCGGTCATGTTCGACCAGCTGTTCACCCGCGGGTTCTTCCATGCCGATCCGCACCCCGGCAACATCTTTGTCACCCCGGTTGCCGATTCAGCTGCTCCCTCTGCAGGGCGCCCGTGGAAGCTGACGTTCATCGACTTCGGCATGATGGGCGAGGTTCCGCCCAGCACTCGGAGCGGCCTGCGGAAGCTTCTGATCGCGGCCGCCTCGCGTGACGGCAAGGGCCTGGTGGGCGCGATCAGCGACGTGGGTGTGCTGGTGCCTTCGGCCGACAAGGCCGAGCTCGAACGGGCGATGACGCACCTCTTCGCCCGGTTTGGCGGGATGGGCTTCGCCGAGCTTCGCGAGGTTGACCAGCGGGTGTTCCTTGATTTTGCGGTGGAATTCCGCGATCTGGTTCGCTCGCTGCCGTTCCAGTTGCCGGAGAATTTCCTGCTCATCATCCGGGCGATGTCACTGACCTCGGGCGTGTGCAGCTCGCTGGACGCCCGGTTCAATCTCTGGGACGCGGTCGAGCCCTATGCGGCGCAGCTGCTCCGCGACGAGCGGGGCAACATCGTCCAGGATGTGGCCCAGCAGGCGCTCGACGCCGCCGGGGTCGCCCTGCGTCTGCCGAAACGCCTCGACGGGCTCATCAGCCTAATCGAGGACGGTTCGCTATCAGTGGCCAATCCGCGCCTCGAACGGCAGCTGGCCCGGCTGGACCGCACGGCGCAGCGAGCTGCATCGGCGCTGATCTTCGGTGCCCTGCTCATTGCAGGTGCCGTGGTCCGGGCGGACGACGCGGTGCTCGGCAACGTTTTGATGATTGCGTCGGCAGTTCCGCTGCTCCACGGGTTGTGGACGGGGCGCCGCGGCCTCTAAGTACAGTGCCACGGGCAATGATCGCCCTTTCTCGGGCACACCCGTCCGCATCAGCCGGGCCAGGCGGGCCCGGTTCCCGCACTCGGCACCGTCAGCCGTTGCCCTTGGAGGTCACTCCGCGGCGGCTTGTTCCTGGCCGTCCAGATCGCTAATCGAACTCCGCTCCCCTGCCGAAGCCGAACGGAGGAACAGCTCACGGGAGGCGACTTCAATGCCCAAGGCAGTTGCGGCAATATCCTCCAGGGCATCCTGAATCCACATCACGGCCGTCTCGTTAGCCCTTTCCCCGACTTCGGCGTGGGGTTGGTTCGCCCGAAGCGCGGAGTATCGGGCTACTTTCTCCTTGAGCACCCGGGTGAGGTCTTCGATCTCAGCCAGCAGTTGTTCCCGCGAAGTCAGTGGATCACTGGCCCAGGGGCCTCCACTCGCGGACGACGTCAGCGCGTTAAGGCCCGCTTCCCGCTCCTCCCACAAAGAACTGGCACGCTCAACGGCCGACAGCTTATGAAGAGTCGGGGCCGGCGGCTCCCAGACTTGTTCTACTTCAATCCCTTGGGCGAGCTGTTGATCGTCGTCTTCCGGGCCCCCGGGGTACAGACCTTCTGTGATGGTCAAGGAACGGTGGAATGGATGTACTGATCCAGGCCTATAGTTGGGGTTGCCTAGCATGAGGGGGACTCCTCCGATTAGTACGCCGAATGATGGCGCTACCGGGGTCCGGGGCAACAGCACTACTTTATCGGAATTTCAGTCCAGCCGGTAGGTGCCCCCGCAAGGACCACGCAGCTGTGACAACAGACGGCCGGGCCGCGCCGCCCACCGGCACTCGGTCCCGCGGGCATAAACTAAAACAAACATCGACGGGGTTCTTCCGCAATTGATGGCACTAAGACCGGACCGAGGAGGCGCGACCCATGTCCAGCATTTTTTGCCCGACGATGGCGCCGCTGCTGCCTCCTCCGGCCGAAAGCTTTGCCGTTACGGATTCGACTGATGCGGTCGCCCACCATGGATGACGGAACGGACTCCATGGCAGCGGGACTTGACGCCGGCTTGTGCAGGGGGTTCCTCACGTCATTGCCCATTTCCGGGGCCGCGGTCTCAGTATTCGCCGGACTGGCACCTGAAACCATGGTGTGCGCCAGCAACGCAGTCTCGGCGAGGGTCGAAGAGCTGCAGTTTGACCTTGGGGAAGGGCCGCGCTGGGAAGCCCTGCGGACCCGCAGCCCCGTGCTTGTGCCGGACGTGCGCAGGGGCCCGCATACCGCCTGGCCTGTCTTTGCAAAGTCCCTGTTGGAGCTGGATGTTGCGGCCCTGTTCGTCTTCCCCCTCGCACTTGGCGCCATGGACATAGGCGTGGTGGAGCTTTACAGTTCCAAGCCCGGTCCGCTGAGCCCGGCCGGGCATTCCACGGCCCTGCAACTCGCCGACGCCGCAACGTGGCGGCTACTGCGCCAGCTCCTGACCCTTGCGCCAGAAGGCGGCGCCGATGACCCGCCGGATGGCTCTCCCCTCTCCCGCCGCGAGGTCCATCAGGCCACGGGGATGATTCTGGCGCAGGCCGGGACGACAGCACGGGACGCCCTCCTCCTGATGCGGGCGCATGCCTTCGCCAATGGGCGTACGGTGCGGGAGGTTGCCCGGGACGTGGTCAACAGGACCCTGGACTTCACGCCGGAGGGCACCTGACATGGGCGCATACAGTAGAATTCCGATATGGCGATGATGAGCCGCGCTGGCCGCGTAAGTGCCGCTTTCGTCAAGATTGCGGACACACTTGTGGCGGACTACGACGTCTTCGATCTGCTCCACACCCTCGTTGATGAGTCGGTAGGCATCCTCGACGCCGCCGCTGCGGGGTTGGTGCTGGTCGATCCAGCCGGCGATGTCCAGGTCATGGCTTCGACGAGCGAGGAAAGCCAACTCGTGGAAGTCCTGCAGCTTGAGGCAGGTACTGGCCCGTGCGTTGACTGCTACCGGACCGGAGCCGTCGTAGCAATCGACGATATAGCGACGCAGGGTGACCGCTGGCCGCTGTTCCAGTCCTCCGCGTTGTCCCAGGGGTTCCGCTCCCTGCATGCCGTCCCGATGCGGCTGCGCAACCGTACCATCGGCGCCCTGAACCTCTTCGGCCACGAGGCCGGTCCGCTTCCCGCCGACGACGCAGCCATTGCCCAAGCCTTCGCTGACGTCGCAACCATCACACTGCTGCAGGAACGTGCCGCGAGGGAAACCGCCCTTATCAACGAACAGTTGCAGCGCGCGCTGAACAGCCGCATCCTGATCGAGCAAGCCAAGGGCGTCATCGCCCACACCTCAAATGTCGATATGAACGCGGCCTTCGCGCTCTTACGCGGTTACGCCCGTGCCCACAACCGGACGCTCTACGAAACCGCGGACATGATCATCAACCGAAAAGTTAGCCTCTAACCACCGGTGTCTTTGTCTTCGGTTCCAGGGCCCCGGTAGCTGATCCAGCCGCCATACGGGCCAACCGGGAGCTCCGCCGCGTACGGCGTCCCAGGGTGAAGGTGGCACCATGTAACCATGACTCCCGTTCACGGTTTTTCCGGCTTCTTCCGGCGTCCCCAGCCCATCAAGCCCCAGGACGGCGAGGAATCGGTGTGGGATTACCCGCGGCCGCCACGGGTCGAGCCGCGATCGGAACGGGTCATCGTTCGTCTTGGGGGCCAGGTCATCGCCGATACCACCGATGCAGTGCGCGTCCTGGAGACGAGTCATCCGCCTGTCTACTACTTGCCACTGAACTCCTTCCCTGCCGGGGTACTCGTCCCGGTAGAAGGCACCAGCTTTTGCGAGTTCAAGGGCGAAGCGCACTACTTCGATATCGTCGCCGGCGGCGTCGTCGTTCGCCGTGGCGGGTGGACCTATCCGGAACCCACCCCGGGGTTCGAGGCGCTCGCCACCCGGGTGGCCCTCTACCCGGCTCAGATGGACTCCTGCGAGGTCGACGGCGAACACGTGACCTCCCAGGACGGCGACTTCTACGGAGGGTGGATCACCAAGCAGATCGTTGGCCCGTTCAAGGGTGGCCCGGGCACCGCCGGATGGTGAGGACACCGCCGTCGGGCTGACAGGACGGCAGGCCTTCGCTGCCCGGGACTTCCGGGGCCACCTCCCCGCGCCGGAGGCCGCCCGGAATTACCGGGCCGCGCGGCGCGTGAAGATCATGTGGACAACTCCGGCTGGAGAAGGGGTCGCTTCGATGTCGAAGCGTTGCTCAAGGTCTTCGAGTCCGTCCCAGAGCCGCTCGCCACGTCCCAGCACGATCGGCACGAGGACGATGTGCATGTGGTCGATCAGATCGGCCTCGAGGAACTGTCGGACCGTGCTGACGCCGCCACCGATCCGGACGTCGAGGTCGCCGGCCAAGGCGCGGGCCTGCTTGAGCGCGGAGACGGGGTCGGCGTCGACGAAATGGAAGGTTGTCCCGCCTTCCATTTCGAGTACCGGCCGGGGATGGTGTGTTAGTACAACGACGGGGGTGTGGAAGACAGGGTTATCACCCCACCACCCCTTCCATTCCTCATCCTGCCAGGGACCCCGTTGCGGGCCGAACTTGTTGCGCCCCATGATCTCCGCGCCGATCCCGGGCTTCCACGCGCTGGCGAACGCCTCGTCCACGCCGAACGACCCCTCCGATTCCCCGTGGAAGCCCATCTCACGGAACGTGCGCGTCTCGAAGGCCCACTCCATCAGCCGTGAGCCAGCGTGACCGAAAGGAGCGTCGAGTCGCTGCCCCTCGCCGGTGCCGAAGCCGTCGAGTGAGACCGAGAAGTTATGCACGCGGACTAGGGACATGTCATCTCCTGAGGTGCTTGTCGTTTGCAGTCACCTTATGGTGATCGAACCCAACGACTCAAGCGGTGCCCGTCTTCGCGGCATAGGCGGTGGCTTCGGCCCGCACCTGGCGCAGGTAGGGATCGGACTGGTTGTAGGAGTAGATGGCGTCGGTCCACCCCTGCGCGGTTGAGAGGTCACGGCCGTGGGCGCACAGATAGCTCGCCGCGCTGAGGGCGGCGTCGTCGATATTGAACGGGTCCGCTGTTCCGTCCCCGTTCCCGTCCCGCCCAACCAGCTCCCAGGTTGAGGGAATGAACTGCATGGGTCCGACGGCGTGGTCCCAGCGGGAGTCACCGTCCAGTTCACCGGCGTCGGTGTCAGCGATGGCGGCGAATCCGGATCCGTTGAGGCTCGGGCCCACAATTGGGCCGCTCGCCTCCCCTGCGGAGTTAAGGCTGCCGCCGCCGTAGGTTCCGTGCGCGGATTCGACGAAGCCTACGGCGGCTACGGTGTTCCAGCCGATCCCGCACGCCGGAGCGGCAGCGTTGGCCGTGGTTGCCGCAGCGACGTAGGCCCGCAGAGCGCGGGCAGGGATCCCGGTCTGCGCGGCGGCCCGGAGGAGCCACTGTGCATCCGGGTTCCTGGTTACGTTCACAGCGGTGGTGATGCCGGCGGGGAACGGATCGAGCTTCGCAACCGCCCGCGGCGGCGGAGCAAGGAGCCCACGGGCGTCGACGCCGGGCTGCCGGACTGCCCAGAACGAGAATGCGGCGATGGCGCACACCGCGAGCAGGCTGAAAACCAAAAGGCGTTTTAGACGGAGCACGGACTAATCAAACCATCCAGCTCCGTGATTGCCTTCCTTCACATGGCCGCATTCATGTGGAGCCCGGGCAGCAGCTCCGGGTGGGCCGGGACGAAGAGCGCGAACACGATCAGTGAGACTCCAATGATCCGGCTGAGGGCGGGGCCGTATTTCCACGTCTTCTCTAGGAAGATAACGACCGTGAGCACCGCCATCCATGCCAGGTTCATCACGCCAACAGCAATCAGCACCACCATGAGGCCCCAGCAGCAGCCCACGCAATAGACCCCGTGGTACATGCCGACGCGGACGTCACGCAACCGGCCCCGATACCCGGAGACGTGCAATAGGAATGCTATGGGCGACCGGCAGTGCCTGAGACAGAAATCCTTCAGCGGGGTCAGCTGGTAGGCGCCGGCCGCCGCGAGCACTCCAGCCCCCACCCAGGGTGCGACGTCCGCGGCGTTCTCAGCCAGCAGCGCGGAGAGCTCCGCGGCCCCGTAGGCAACGATTCCGAATCCGATCCACGTCAAGAGATAACCGCCAATCAGGGCAGTTGTCCGGACGGCCCGGACCCCGCGGCTGCGGACGGCACGGATGGACCTGAGGTACGTCGAAGTGAGGGGCGCCAACGCCGGCAACATCATGGCAGCCATCATCAGTGTCCACACGCCCAGGAAACCCCAGAGCCCCAGTCCCATGGTCCCCGGGCCTGCGGACATGTCGGCCAGGCCTGAGACCGTGACGTACCACGCCAGCCCGGCGCCCCCGATCAAGGCCAACTCTGCGGCATGGTGCGTGGCAGCCAGGCCGCTCCTGCCCGGCACTACGCGGACCAGGCGAAGGGGGCGGAGTAGGAGTTCTTGCCGGCGTTATCCCAGGTCATCCCAAACACGTCAACGCGGGCGGTGCTCGACCTACCGACTGCCAGGGTATCTGCCGGGAATCCGACCCCGCTGATTTTGACTCCCAGGCCTGAGGGATCCAAGGGAGACACGAAGTCCTCGACCACCATGTCAACGGCACTGCCGATCCCGACGCGGTGGACACGCCCGTCGTCGGCGTAGGCCATGGTGAGGGACTCCATGCCTGCCATTTCACCGATCAAGGGGGCGAGGCCCGCCATCGGTCCCCCGAGCTGGCCGCCGAAGACTGCGCCGAGCGCTTCGGCCTGCTCGGTCGAGGCGGCGGCATCCATCAGGACTCCGAGTTTCCAGCCGCCCTCACTCATCAGGGCGGGAGTATCGGCTACGACGCAGACGGTCAGGCCGCCGACGTCGACGCCGTTCACGTCGCCCGTTTCGATGTGGAAGGCCAGTGCCACATTGCAGCGTTCGTTGTCCGCCGGTGCGGTCAGCCCCGAAGTGGTGCAGGGGCAGGCCATATCGCAGTTGCAATTCTCAAAATACGTGCCCTCGACATGCCACGGCATTTGGGGCTCCTTTCGAAGAGGCACCCCCCACAAGAAAGTCTCCTCGCGGCCCGGACCGGTGTCAACGGAACGCGGCGACTCCTGCAGCGCGGCCCATCCGGGCCCCATTGGAAGGCTGCCGTCGGGGCTGCCGCCATCCCTGACCGGGTCGGGATTTCGTCGACCTAGGCGCGCTCCGCCAGCCGTTTGATCGAGCCGATCGCCTCCGACCACATGCCCCGCATGTCGTCGGCCCACTCGTCGGGCACCTCGAGTTCGACGACGAGAGTTGTCACCCCGCCCGTCTCGCTGAACGAGTAGCTCTCGTGCAGCCCGACAGCGGGGCCTTCGTGGCTTTCGACGTCGTTCTGGACATCGCCGACATAGCGGATCGACACGAACTCGTGGGGCCGATTCTCCACGATGGTACCGATGAGACCGCTCGCCGTGCCGTCGTCGTTCGGGCCGACGAAGCGGATCTCGTCGCCCTCGTTCCAGCCGCCCTCGTAGGTCGATCCGTCGTGAAAGGCTCCCGTCCATTCGCGGTAGGTGTCGAGGTCGAGCATGACGTTCCAGACGTGCTGCGCGGGAGCGGCGACCTCGACGCTGAATCGAAGATTCTCCATGCGCGATTGTAGAACCGAAGCGCCCTGGCAGCGCAACCACCTGCAGCGTCGGTCCCCGCGGCCGCGGGGCGCACCGGGCGAAGCACGGTCACCCCGCGATACCAACCACGATGGACCGTGCTGATCCTGGCTGTCCTACGCTTCACACTCGACGCAGTACGAGTGGCCGTTCTTCTCGCGCGCAAGCTGGGAGCGATGCCGCACCAGGAAACAGGAGTAACAGGTGAACTCGTCCTCAGCCTGGGGGATGACTTCGACGATGAGTTCCTCGGCGACGAACTCCCCGCCGGGGGTGATGGCATCATCCAGAGCGTCTGACTCATCCAACTCCCGGACGACACTGCGGGCATCCTGGGCATTGGCGGACTTCAGCGCTTCCAAGGAGCGGTCCTGGGATTCCTTGACGTCGGAACGTACTTCGTCGTAATCGGTTGCCACTTTGTCTATTCTCTTTTCTCGCGCGCTGGTCTGACGCATGTGCAACGTACACCATGCCCGCGGAATTCCCCGCCTCGGGGTACGCCGACGTCGTTGCCGTTGACTCACGCGGCCGCGGCGGAGTCACGGGGTTGATGCGACTCGGGTGACCCAGCATTTTGCCGACCGGGCCCGGGATCAACCGGACTCTGTGTCCGAGT
The DNA here is from genome assembly GCF_056397665.1 of Arthrobacter sp. 05L428. Classification (NCBI taxonomy): domain Bacteria; kingdom Bacillati; phylum Actinomycetota; class Actinomycetes; order Micrococcales; family Micrococcaceae; genus Arthrobacter; species Arthrobacter sp. 05L428. The sequence continues at coordinate 213,905 of NZ_JBFTNW010000006.1, forward strand.
ATGAAAACGGCGCCCGGGGTTGCCCCGGAGGTTCCACAGTGAGGTCATTCACGGCGCAGGAGAGCATGTCGCGTTCCCTGGACGGCAGAGTTCCGCTCCCCTCGATATAGGCAAGCACGAGGTCCAGCGCGTCGTTGCCTCCGACGCCCAGATAGTGCACCCAGAGCCGGACGGGGTCAATCGCCAGTTCGTGGATAACCTTGGCTGTCAGCTCCTGCTGTGCATGTTCGTGCATGACCGTCCCTCGAAACCCCGGGTAGCTCCTTGTTCAGGAGGGATTCGGAACCGGGAACGGGATCGGATGGGTCAGGGCACGCAACTGTTGGTGTGCTGTCACTCCCGGGACAGGCGGCCGTTGAGAATCTCGTGGATGTAGCTGTCCAGTGCCCGATCATCGGCTTTGTCATCGCCCAGTTCCAGCAGTCGGTCTGCCACTCCGGCCAGTTTGACGTTTCTGTTATTGCTGTAAGTCATCAGGAGTTTGAATGCCTCATCGGAACTGATACGGAGGCGGCCCATGAGGATACCGGCCGCGGTCGCTATGGTCGTTCGGGTTGCCATTGCGCCTTGGACAGCTTCACGGGCGGCTAGCGCCGTCTCGGCTTGTATGGTCGAGGTGAGATCCAGCATTACTCCCGATACGGACGCGAGCTTCCCTGCGTCGTCAAGTCGGGCTTCCCCCGCAGTAAGCACACGGTGTTCGCGTAAGCGAGCGTCGATAACTCGGTGGTAGATGGCCACGTGCCCGCCGTGGGCGAAGAGTTTGGCGTTCACCGCCTGGATCCGAGGCAGATCGTCCGGGTGTTTGTGAGCCAAGGTCAAGGCAAGCGTCGGTGCCACTTCCCCGCGGCGGTAGCCGTGGATGGTGTACATCTCGTCCGACCACGTCATGTTCCCGGTCGGCCCGTCCAGGACAAACGTCCCGGCCAGGATAGTTGCCGGCCCCGGGACGCTGGCATACGCTGGCCCCAAATCTTCCACCATCAGACCCCCGTACTGCAGTGCAAGCAGCCCTCATGACCTCATGAGATAGTACCGCGGCCGGCGGGTGCGCACTATTGCCGGTGGTAGAACAAGCGGTGACGCAAACGGCTTGCGCCGTCGAGGTGAGAAGCCTCAGCGGGACGGACTGAGCGGTGACGACATGTAGTCGACCCGGACCGGACTCGGCCGATTTCCCTCGAATCTTCAGCATGAGTCGCCGTTGGCCGCTCATTCCTTCAACGGATCTCCGCAAGCTCCAGGCGTCGCTTACCGCATGTGTGCACCTGGCCGACTCGTCGGCAGGGCAGAACTGCTCGACCTGGTAGGCCGCAGACTCCAACGAAACCGGGCCCGGCCAGCGAAGAACATGCCCCGCCAAGGTCTAGAGAGCACCCCCCGCGAGGTAGGCAGTAGACCGCACTGCGATCCGAAGGGCACCAAGGGACCAACGCGGCGGGTTATTGACATGCCGTAGTCCGCTAAATAGCCTGTTGTGGAGCGCCCCGATGAATCCCCCAATATCATCGGGGCGCTCTTGTGTCCTGACCCATGCGCAGGCTTACCGGCGCAGGCTCGTAGACGCCTTTTCGCTAAACCGTGACAAAGGACCGAACGGGCCGCGCCCTGGCGAGTCTCAGCCGGCCCGCCCCCAATGCGCGCTATCGCTGCAGGCCGGATACTGCTAGGCGAGGCCCGTTCGGAGTTCTTGGGGCTAAGTCATAGCTACCGCGCCCGCCTTGTCGAAGGCCGCAACTCCGGTCCCGTACTGGCCGCAGAGTTCACCATGGCGACTGCGTCACGATGCAAACGCTCGGTTTCGCGCATCGAAATAGGTTGCCCGTTATAGCAGAGCTCGCACTAGAAAGGAAGAAGTGGTTTCGGGGCAAAGGCCTAGTCCTTGAACGATTCCTTACGGCCTCTGCCTGACCATGTCCAGATTAACCATATATCAGATGATTTGGGAAGCCCCTGGGTCGGGCTTCTGCTCGGGTATTGAAACCCGACCCCTCTAATCGTCGAAGTGGGTAGTGACTCGCTGTTCGCCCGAAATAGAGTCGATGACCTGTGCCGCCAAGTCCTTGAGCTTGATATTGCGCGAATTCGAGGCCCGGACCAAGATTTTGAAAGCCCCTGCCTTCGTGCGGCGGTTTTGCGCCATGATCGTGCCGATGGATGTCGATCGTTGTCCTTGAACGCATCGCGGCTGTGAGGTCCTCTTTGGACTCCCGCAGTTGCCCCACGACCAGGGCAAGCCGCAGGGACCGTGAGGCTAGCGCAACGAAGGCATGGACTGTCAACGTCGCCAGCGCTGAATCCCACGCGCCGGCTTGCGTAAAGGTTCAGACCTCAAGAACAGCTTATTCCGGATATTGGCGTCAGCCGCATAATCTGCCCGAAGCGAAGCTAACGCCCAACTCTGGCTGAACGAACGCAGCCGCCCGTCTTCGGACAATCCTCCAAGGCTGAAGAGGGCCGCAGGAATACCACGCAGGGTCGAACTCTTTAACACGTTTACCGGTACCGCGCGGGCTGAATAGCCGGGGGGAATTGCATGACTTCAACGCTATTCCCTAGGGCGAAATCTGATGTCATCGCCGAATTTGATTCCGCCTGCTGGTCTGTATTTCGGGCAGATTTTCGTCTACGTTCAAAACCAGTCGAAGTTGATACATCTGTTCTGCGCAGGTTCGCGCGCCCGGTGCCGCACCCTTGCTGCTTGGGATCTGCTGCTAGAGAGCGCACCTATGGACGGGAGTCGGCCTTGGTGCTAAATCTGATGATTGCTGCTGGAAGTCCCCTTGCGTTTGAGCGGTCTCTCTCATTCCCGGCATGACTGCAATGCCGGGAGGGACAATCCATCATCAATCGGGAGCCAGGCGAGGATTGGCCTGGTTCTATCGCGGCCAGCACTTTCTGGCGGCCCGAACGTTCAGGAGGACCACAATGGTTGACCGGATTGCCGAAATTTGGGGCGCGAGGACGCCTTACCCCAGGGATGGGCTCTGGCCTGTCAGGGTGGACCAGGCGCTGGGCGAGGGTGTCACCGAGGACGACGTCGACCGCTGGGTCCAGTCCGCCTGCGTGCTCTGCAGCAACGGCTGCGCGTGCGACATCGCCGTGAAGGACGGTGCCATGGTCGGTATCCGCGGCCGCGCTGGGGACCTGGTCAACCATGGCCGGCTGGGTCCGAAAGGTCTGTTCGCCAGCTGGCAGGGTGTCTCCCACCGCGACCGGCTAAAGCGGCCCTTGATCCGCGAAAACGGCCGACTGGTCGAATGCGATTGGGACACGGCGATGAACCGCATCACCGAGCGGAGCCAGCAGCTGCTGCAGGAACGCGGACCGCTCAGCCACGGTTTCTATACCAGTGGCCAGCTGTTCCTTGAGGAGTATTACGCCCTGGCCATGATCGGGAAGGCCGGTATCGGAACCCCGCATATGGACGGCAACACCCGGCTGTGCACCGCGACCGCGGCGGCGGCCTTGAAGGAGTCCTTCGGAGCCGACGGACAGCCCGGGACCTACACCGACATCGACAGCTGCGACGCGATCTTCCTTTACGGACACAACATGGCCGAGACGCAGACCGTCCTGTGGTCACGCGTGCTGGACCGCATCGCCGGGCCGGACCGGCCCAAGGTCGTCTGCATTGATCCGCGCGAAACGGAGGTCGCCCGCCACGCGGACGTCCACCTCGCCGTCCGGCCCGGCACCAACCTCGCCCTCATGAACGCCCTTGTCCACGAGATCCTTGCGCACGGCTGGCTCGATAAGGATTTCGTAAACGAGCACACAGTCGGGCTGGAGGAACTGAAGGCCACCGTCGAACCTTGGACGGCAGAAGCGGCGGCAGCGGTATGTGACGTGAGCGCCGCGGACATCAGGGAGGCCGCCCGCATCTTCGGCACTTCGGCCCGCGTGCTTTCCACCGTCCTGCAGGGCTTCTACCAGTCCGCGCAAGCCACCGCCGCCTCCTGCCAGGTCAACAACCTCCACCTGCTCCGCGGGCTGCTGGGGCGGCCCGGCTGCGGGATCCTGCAGATGAACGGCCAGCCCACCGCGCAGAACAACCGCGAATGCGGCGCCGACGGAGACCTCCCCGGCTTCCGGAACTGGGAAAACCCCGAGCACATCCGGGAACTGGCCGAGCTCTGGGACGTGGACCCCTTGGTCATCCCGCACTGGGCACCACCGACGCATGCGATGCAGATCTTCCGCTACGCCGAGCAGGGCTCAATCGAGTTCCTCTGGATTTCGGCAACCAACCCGGCGGTCTCCATGCCGGACCTGCCCCGGATCCGCGGCATCCTGGCCAAACCCGAGCTGTTCGTGGTGGTGCAGGACCTGTACCTGACCGAAACGGCGCAGGCCGCCGACGTCGTCCTGCCCGCCGCGGCTTGGGGCGAAAAGACGGGGACCTTCACGAACGTCAACCGCATCGTCCACCTCTCGGACAAGGCCGTCGAACCGCCCGGTGAAGCGCGCAGCGACCTGGACATCTTCCTGGACTACTCCCGCCGAATGGGGTTCACCACCCTGCAGCGCGAACCGCTGCTTCCGTGGGCCGGCCCGGAGGACGGCTTCGAGGCGTGGAAGGAATGCTCCCGTGGCCGGCCCTGCGACTACACCGGCATCAGCTACGACCGGCTTCGCGGCGGCAGCGGCATCCCTTGGCCGTGCAATGACGAGAACCCGGACGGCCGGGAGCGGCTCTACGCGGACGGCGTCTTCCCCACGGACCCGGACTACTGCGAAAGCTACGGGCATGACCTCTTGACCGGCGCCACCGTGGGCGCCGAGTCGTTCCGCGCCAGCGTCCCGCGCGGCCGGGCCATCCTGAAAACCGCCGACTACTCCCCTCCGCACGAGGAACCGGACGGGCAGTACCCGCTGCGCTACACCACGGGCCGCACCGCCTACCACTTCCACACCCGGACCAAGACCGGACGGTCCCGTCTGCTTACCCAAGCCGCCCCCAGCGCCTGGGTGGAACTGGGCCCGGACGACGCCGAGCGGCTGGGGATCCGGGAAGGCGATCTCGTCCGGGTGACGTCGCGGCGTGGCCGGATCGAAGTCCCGGCCCGGGTCAGCGACATCCGACGAGGCACCGTCTTCGCACCGTTCCACTACGGATACTGGGACGGGGACGGCTCCCCCGGGGAACACCCCACAGCCGCAAACGAACTCACCCTCACCGAGTGGGATCCGGTCTCGAAGCAGCCGGTCTTCAAGAACGCAGCCGTGAAGGTGGAAAAGATCGGTGACGGTACCGGCCCAGCACCGGCGCCGACCACGACGGCATCCCGTCCCGCCTCGGCGTCGGGACAGCGGGCGCCCCGGCCCACGGCCGGCGGCACGGACGCCGAAGCCACGGAGCTGCTCGGCGCCGCGACGCCGCCACGTTTCCCGGAGGCGATCAACCCGGGCGCTGGCGTCCGCAGCGGAAAGGACGAACAACCATGAACCTGAACATCTACCTGGGCCTGCTTCGCCAGGCCGAAGCTACGCTGGCCGAGTCCTTTCGCCAGGTGGCGGCGGGCCATGGTGCGGAACCGGACGTCCATTTCCTCTGCCATACCTTGGCCCAGCAGTGCGAGGAGCACAGCCGCCTACTGCTCCCTGCGGTGCAGCGGTACGGCGAGGTCCTACACGAGGACGAACCGGAGCGCCTCCATGCCGAGGGGCTTTCCACAACACGCAAGGGACCGGTGGGCCTGCTCCGCGACCTTCAGGACCTTTACCTGCTGGCCAGCCTCGTCGACGTCACCTGGACCATGGTGAAACAAGCTGGCTCCGCCCTCCGCGACCGCGAGCTCCTCGACGTCGTTGCCCGGTGCGACAGCGAAACCTCCGTGCAGCTGCGCTGGCTGCAGACCCGCATGAAACAAGCGGCACCGCAGGCCCTGGTGGTGGCGCGCTAGCCGTTCCGAAGCGAGCGAAAGGTGAAATCATGCCTCTGAGGCCGACGCTGCTGAAGCGGCTTGCAACAAGGCGAAGCACATTGGGGCCGGCCACCTATGCCGCGGTGTTGTCCCTCATCGTTCTGGCTCTGACCGGAGCAGTCGGAGTAGGTCTGCACCTGCCCTGGCTGTTTCCCAGCCTAGGACCGACGGTAATGCTGTTCTTCGAATCGCCCGAACAGCCCGCGGCTCGGCCCGACAACACCCTGGTCGGGCACTTGACGGGCCTGCTTATGGGCGCAGCTTGCCTCTACGGCGCCGGACTCCAAGGCAGCCTGCCCGCCCGGTCGGCGGCCTTACTATCCCTTATGTGGCCGCAGCGGCACTGTCCGTCGCGCTCACGACGCTCGTGCTGACCTTGCTTAGGAAGCCGCACCCACCGGCCGGGGCAACCACGCTGATCGTCAGCCTCGGCATTCTCAGCTCGCCGGCGCAGCTCCTCTCGATGGCCGGAGCCATCCTGCTGATCACCGCCGCGGGCTGGGGGTTGAACTTGCTCCTGGGGACCAAGCCGGCGGGCACCCACTAGGAGTAGCGGCCCACTAAGGTGCCCGCTGCTCCCCGTCGGCGGCAGCATGCTCGATGCGTTGACGCTGCCGTTCTATTTCCCCCTCTCCTTCATTCTCCGCGTCGTAAAGCTTGGCGTTGCTGACCTTGAGCTCCAACATCAGCGCATCCAGTTTTAGGTGCAGGGCGGCAGTGTCCCGGTTCTGGGTGTTTTGAATAATAAAAACCATCAGGAAAGTGACGATCGTGGTACTGGTGTTAATTACCAGTTGCCAGGTATCCGAAAAGCCGAGTAGTGGGCCCGTGAATGCCCAGATGATCAGCACGGCTACGGCGGCCACAAATACCCAGGCGTGGCCCAGGATCCTGGCCGTCCGGGTGGTGAACCGCGTAAAGACGTCGGGACGGTCCTTGCCCGCTCTGCCCGTCACTTTCGCCATAACCTGCCCGCCTCACTTCTCAAGGAACGCAGCAGCACCATATGCCCCATGTCCCGCCTTTCCGACCGCCAGGTCCCCGGTGCTACCCGGGGCCGGCTCGCTCCAAGGCCTCGCCGTCCCGGACTTCAGGAGCCGGTCTGGTCGAATGCCCGTTTCGCGGCCGCCTGTGCGTCCGCGAGGGCCTTCTCGGGGGCCTTTGTACCGAGCAGGGCGGAGGCGATGGCGTTGTTGACTTCCGTCTTGATGGTTTGACCAGCCGGCGAAGCTCCGAGCGACTTTCCGGCCGGCAGGACCTCGTAGTAGGTCGCGATCGTCTTATCGAAACCTGCGTTGCCGCTGGCCTTGACGAACTTGTCCCGGATCAGCTTGTCCGCGGACGGCGAGCCGGTGAACAGTCCCGTATTCATGCCTCCGGGCGTTGACGAGATCTTCTCCGCCCTGGCAGCGCCGGCCGCGGACCAGGCGTCATCCGTGACCAACGAGGTCATCCAGGCGCACGCGGCATCGGCGTTCTTGGCACCGGCAGGGATGACGAACGATGTTCCACCCGCCACCGTGAAGGGTTTTCCGTCCTTGCCCTTGAAGGGCACGGCGGAAATGTTGAGTGACTTCGAGTACGGCGCCAGGACGTTGACATACCACTGGGCGTCGACCTGCGCGCCGACCTGGTTTTTGACGAACTGGTTGTCCTTGCCGAAGGTGTCGAACGAGTCACTGAAGCTCTTGGCCTTCGCGTAGCCGCCCTGCGCGTCGTAAATCTCCTTGAGGAACGTCAACGCCTGAACATTTGCCGGGTCGTCCAGGGCAGGGGCTCCTTTGTCGTCCACCAGCTTTCCCCCTTGGCCCAGGATCCAGAGCTCGGCCTGGCCGGCGGCCACCGGATCGAAACCCAGCGTTACCGGAATACTTCCGTTGGACTTATAGGCCTTGGAAACAGCACCGAGGAGTTTCGCCTTGTCCGAGGTGTCGATGGCGTCCGGGGCAACGCCGGCGGCTTGCAGGACGTCCTGATTAAGGATGATGGCAGCCGGCTGGTAGAACTGCGGAACCGCCCACACCTTGTCCTGGTACGTGACCTGCTGCGTGACCGCTGGATAGAACTGCTTGGCCGGGTCCATACCGTGCGCCTTGAAGCACCCGTCCAGCGGCTTAATGAGACCTTGGGCTGCATAGGTGGCGACAAAGGCCCTGTCCATTTGGACCACGTCCGGAACGGTGCCGCTGGCGGCCCGGGTGGTGAACTTCTGCGCGTCGAAGGGTGTCTGATCCATGGTGATCTTGACGTCGGGAAGCTGCTCTCCTGCGTACTTCATCCGCGCCTTGCCGACGTCGTCAGCATTGTCGAAGGCCCAAGCAGTCAGCGCCCCTGACGCTTCCTTCTTGAAATCAGCCGTCTCCGCAGGGGACGCACCGCTCCCGCCGCAGGCAGTCAGCCCCAAGACTGCCAGAGCCAGCACCGCCACGCTCTTTTCCCGAACCCTCATCTGAATCCTCCCCGTGTCAAGTTCAAGGTCTTCGCGGCATCACTTCGTCACCGGAAAACTTTCGGCCAAACGCCCTTTTAACTGCCACACTGTAAGTAAGCTTGCTAAATCGAAAGCTAGCCGAAGCCGCGGGGTCACGCAAGGGGCCCGCCGCCGGCACCGCCAGGTCGAATCAGTCCGGCCTCGCGCTGGGAGAACGGGGGTCATAGGTGGGAGCTAAGGCATCGGTGGAAGCCGCGTCGCGCAAAGCCACGCGCGCCGGGCGTCCGGAACGAAGAAAGTACAACCGTCGTGAAGCGATCGCCGGTTACTTGTTTATTTCGCCGTGGATCATCGGTTTTGTTGTTTTCATGCTCGGCGCTATGGTCTACAGCCTGGTGATCTCTTTCAGCCGCTACAACCTCGCCACCAACGTGGCCCGGCCAGCCGGTGTCACCAACTATGCCCTCCTCTTTGAGGATCCGAAGGTGGCCCTCTCGCTGGCCAATACCCTGTTTTACGCCGTCCTGGCGGTGCCGTTGGAAATTTGCGTCGCTCTTGGGCTCGCGCTTTTGCTGAACCGGGTGGGGCGAGGCGCCGGGTTCTTCCGCACCGTTTACTACCTCCCGAAGATGACGCCCTCTGTGGCCACCGCGGCCGTGTTCTTGCTCCTGCTGAACGGAAACACGGGAGCTATCAACCAAGCCCTCGGATTTTTCGGAATAACCGGCCCGCAGTGGCTGATCGATCCGGCCTGGGTGAAGCCGTCGATCGTGCTGATGACGTTGTGGGGGGTCAGCGGCACCATGGTCATCTTCCTGGCGGCGCTCAAGAGTGTCCCGAAGGAGCTTTACGAGGTGGCGGCCTTGGACGGCGCCGGCCCGGTCCGGAAGTTCTGCTACATCACGGTGCCAATGATTTCGGGAGCGATCTTCTTCAACGTGATTGTCCTGACGATCGCCGCGCTGCAGGTTTTCGATCAGGCATACCTCCTTTTCTGGAGGGACCAGACCAGTTCATCCCCGGAGGCGTCGCTGTTTTACGGGATCTATCTTTTCCAGCAGGCCTTCCGGGAATTCAACTTCGGGTTCGCTGCAGCCATGGCGTGGGTGCTGTTCGTTTTGATCCTGCTGATCAGCCTCGTCCAAGTGAGGATCGGGAACAGGTTTGTCTACTACGAAGGGGAGAAGCGCTGATGGCAACAACACGGATCCAGCCGGCGTCAAAGTCACCGGGCCTCGCCCCTCCGCAGGATGGAGAGGAGCAAGGTAGCGGACGGCGGACGCGCAAAAAGACACGCAGCCCGCGAACCACAGGTGCCCGCTTGCTGCTCTGGACGGTGTTGATCCTTATCAGCGGAGCTTTCCTTTACCCGCTCGTATGGCTCATCGCCGCGAGCCTGAAACCCCGTGCCGAGGTGTTTGACAACGCCCTTGTCCCCCGCAGCTTTTCGCCGCAGAACTACGTTCAGGTGTGGGACCAACTACCGTTGGTGCACTGGGTGGTCAACAGTTTCCTGATCGCTGTCCTGGCCGCCACTCTGGTCACCGTTTCCAGCGCCATGGTCGCCTTCGGTTTCGCATACTTCCGCTTCCCGGCCCGCAACTTCCTCTTCGGCCTTGTTCTTGCCACCATGATGCTCCCGGGCGCCGTCACTATGGTCCCGCAGTATTTGATCTGGAAAAACCTCGGGGTCCTCGGCACCTGGATCCCGCTATTCGGGATGAACCTCTTTGGCTCGGCGTTCTACATCTTCCTGCAACGGCAGTTCTTCCTTGGACTCCCCCGTGAGCTTTTCGAGGCCGCGCGGATCGACGGAGCCAGCTACTTCGGACTCTTCCGGCGGATTGCCCTGCCGCTGTCCATCCCGTCGCTCGTGGTGATCTTCATCTTCGAGTTCCAAGCCAGTTGGAACAACCTGCAGTCCGCGCTGATCTACCTGAACGCCGGATCGGTGGAGGGCTTCACCGCGCCCTTGGGGATCGCTTACGCCATGACGAAATACAGCCCTACCAACGGGGGACAGGGAGACTACCAGTACGTCATGGTCGCCACCCTCCTGATCACCCTGCCCATGTTGATCCTGTTCGCCTTCGGGCAGCGGCACTTTATTGAGGGCGTGGCAACCGAGGGCCGGAAAGGCTGATCGACGGCGTTCGCGCCCGACACCCCCGGTCTCATTGCGGCAAGTGCGTTAGGCGGCAGGGACGGAGCCGCGGGCGCCGCCGGTCGGCCATCCGGGGCGAGCGGCGCCGGCTCCGGCCGCCGGGGCGGACGGCACTGGGGTCGTCCTGTCCGGGACGTCCAGCACGGCGAGCGGGAATTCACGGTGGACCAGGTAATCGCACGCTGCCGGACCGGCCTTCATCAGTCCCGGGCACCGCCCGTCCCGGTGGATGGGGCGGATCCCGGCTGCGCGCAGACCGGCTCTGAAAGACCTGTACCGGGCCGGATTCGAGCCCGCCAGCCCGCACCAGCTCAGGTACAAGCCATACAGTTCGTCCAGGCTGGGACCGTTTCCACCGGAATCCCGGGCAACGCACTCGGCGAGAAAATCTTTCAGTGATGTCTTCGCCATCATGGCCTCCTGCATCCCGGCGGTGACCGCCGACTGAAACGGCATCAACAGTGAGTGTGGTGAAAGACCAGCCCGGACATGTCCCTCGGACAGTAAGAAGCTAGGAGCCCTTATTCGCACTGTCAACCCGATAGTCCAGCCCCTGTCGTCACGCGGCATGTCCACGGCTCCGGGAAGCCACGCGGACGCCACGTCCTTCCCGGCGGCGGAAAAACTTCTGGCCGGTTCGCCAACCCGCGGATATAGTAAGCCTACTGATGACTAGTTCATCACTGTCGATCCCGATCCAGTCGAAGGAGACACCGTGAGCACCAAAGTTGAAAAGCGAATCATGGTCAATGTGCCCGTCAGCGTGGCCTACAACCAGTGGACCCAGTTCGAGGAATTCCCCCACTTCATGAGCGGGGTGAAGACCGTCAAACAGCTCAGCGACGACCGGCTTGAGTGGACCGCAGAGATCGCCGGGGTCCGCAGGCAATGGGAGGCCAAGATTCTCGAGCAGGTTCCGGACCGGAAGGTGGCGTGGGCCGCAACCGACGGCGCCACCAACGCAGGGTCGGTTACGTTCGAAGACCTTGGCGGCGGCCAGACCTCGGTTCAGTTGTCCCTCGAATATGAGCCCGAAGGCGTCGTTGAAAAGGTGGGCGACAAGCTCAACGTAGTGGAGAAGCAAGCTGAGAACGACCTCAACCGTTTCAAGGCTTTCATCGAAGACGAAGGCTACGCGACGGGGGCATGGCGCGGGACCGTCGGCGCCGGCGCTGCAGCGGGAACGCCGGGTGTTGACGCGGCAGCCGGGTCGCGCGGCGACAGCGGCAAAGCCGGCGTCTCCGGCAAGGTGATCGCCGGAGTCGGGCTAGCTGCAGCGGCCGCCGCAGGCGTTGCCGCAGCCACCGGGCGCAAGGATACCGACGACGGCATTGCCGGCGGCGAAACCGCGGCCACCGTACACACACCGCCCGCTTCCGTGCCGCCCACAGGCACCTCGGGAAGCGTGTTCCCCGGTGAGGGCCTCCGGCCGGGCGGTGGCTTGGGCCACGACACGGACCCCGCGGCGAGCGACGTCGGCGGACGGTCCGACTCCAAGCCCTTCGACCAGACCAACGGCCTCGTGGATACCGAGGGCGATTCCGACGGGACAGCCGTGAGTGACACCCGTAGCGCGGCCGAACGCGACGCCGAAATCGAACGCAGCTCGGGCCCGGTTCCCCCCACCGGAGGAAGCCTGGGCCAACACTAAGCCCGGGTGAGACCGGCGTTGGTGACCGGCAGGAAGCCTCCGGCCGAGTTCCTGGACTCGGCCGGAGGCTTCCTGCTTCAGTCCGGGAAAACAGTCCCGCATCCGATGCGCCGTCCAGTGCGTCGCAGTGCAGTGCAGCGGACGCAGGGTGTCCATAACACCATGGTTGGGGGCCGGGGTCGGTCCAATTGTGGATATGTCATCCCTGCCGCACTCGGCAAGGAACTGCGCCCCGCGGAGGCTGCCTCGAAGGCGGGCCTCATCAGTTGACCCTCGCCAGGGCACTGGAACGTTGCAGCGAGTGGATCACCGTTAACGCCGTCAGGCCCGGGGCCCGCTGCTGCCGAGTTGTCCATTAAGGCGGAGCCGGCGGACGCACCGCTGACGAAGGCCTCATCCCGTCCATCCCGGTCGAAAGGAAGGCTTGGTCAACCGGAGGACATCGATAAACGCCGTGGGTTTCCTTCTTGAGGCGCGTTCTTGGTTCATCACCCGCTAAACCTGTCCGTGGCCTTACCGTCGGCGCAGAGGCCTACAACCCCCTGAACCGAGGTAACACTGCGCGCGAGGTGGGACTTGAACCGGGTTCCGGTCCTTGATAATCCGCCACTCCCCCGGCTACCTCAGCAATCCGGCCCAGTCCGGCCAATCCGAAGCCTAGGGTTTGCACTATTTGCACACCCTCTCCTTCCCCGATTCGACACGCGCAAACATCCGGCTTGGAACCGCTATTTCCACGCCCAAGCGCAGGCGTTCGCTGATCTCGCCGAAGAGCGTCTTGACCCCAGCGGCGGGGCATTGCTAACCAAGACTGATCGGGTCCGGCTGATGGGCCTATGCGGATTGAGAAAGGGGCATTGCCGCTAAGTCGTGTCCCGGCCTCACTGAACCCTCGCTCTAAATGGAGGGGCCGATGGCAACTGGGACGAGACGCCCCGGTCTCAGGAGGGCTCTCGGACGCCACCGACCCCGTCTCACCCGGAGCTCCAGCTCTCCAGAACTTCAAGATCATACCTACATACTGCTAGTTGGTGACCGCGAATCTGCCATCATTTAACACCCTGCTGGACCTCATCCGCTACTGACAACCTAAACGACCGCGCGACCCCGGGAAGCTGCACGCACGTGTGGGCAATCACGTCTTGACGGTAGTCTGCCCGCGGAACAGGATGGAATCAGGTTCGGTTGGCTGCAGGGCATGACTCCGGAATGGCAGGCAACCCGTCGGCTGATAATCGAGGCACGGTGGCCTGCCCAGGGATCGTTTCCGGGAAGTCTTCCAGCCGCACAAAAGAGAGGGCTTACCGTGAGCGAATCCCCAAAGAACACCGAGCGGCGCCACGCCGAGGAACCGGCCGAAGGAGGCACAGGTGGCCCGGCCGAGGTCCTGAGTGAACGGCGACACGCTGAAGACCCGGCTGAGGGCGCCGACTCTTCCGGGGCCGACCCTTCCCTTGCCGCTGACGGCGGGTCCTTGGTAGCGGAATCGCAACCGCCAACGTCCGACCAAGGGGAGAATTCATAAGCTAACGGTCGATGACTGCCTAGGAAAATCCGGATACTCGCGGGGAACGGTTCTCTCATCGTCGGGGTACCACCAGCGCAGTAGGTCAAGCTTCGCAGTCATTGCGACTCCACGTCGGTGTCTCTGCGCCTTCGAAGTTCCTCGGTGGCGAACTCGAACCAGCTCAGCGCACCGAATGCGGGCGTCGCCGAATCCAGGTGAACAAACAGAGCGTCCGCCAGATCCGCCAAGTCCTCATCCGCCAGATCCCGCACCGCGGATGCGGGGTCCAAGGTCCCGTCGGAGAACTCGCACAAGCGCAGACCGAGGAGTCGCCCTCGTGTCTCACCCGCGCAGCCGCTCAGCACGCAAGCCGGCGGGTGCAGGGCGGGTTCCGTGTCCACCTCGATCGGGGAGGCTCCGTCGACCGCCACTCGAGGTACGGACGTATCGGGAATCCAATGCCACCGTCCGCCGAAATCAATCCCAGGTTGGTTCTCCATTTTCCCTCCGCCGGCTCGGGCGCGCAGACGTTGACTGCTCTGCATCTATGGAACTAACCCTACGAATAGCCGAACAGCAGGACAAGCTAGCCGGCCAGGCCGACAACGTTCGAGTCCACTCTTCGATCAGCGAAGGTTCCAACACCGGGGAAAGCTGGGGACGACGCCGCGCCCTACCGCCCGGCGCGCGAGGCTGCAAGGGATTCACTCGCAGGCGACCTGACGCGTAGCATCGATCCCGACCAGAACCTCCTCGAGTCCGCCCGGTCCGCGGATGGGCCTGAATCAGGACGCTGACGCATCCGTCGCTGGATGGGCCTGTGCCGGGCCGATCAGCGGACGCACGAACCCTACGGAGGCCCTGCATTGGCTGACCCTGCCCGGGGCACGAGGACGCCTCATCCCAAAGAGAGGCTGGCGCGGTCCGGGCGGAACAGGCACCGGGTGGAGGTGTCAGGGACGACGACATCGACCGCTCGGTCGGAAGCTGCTGCCAGGGCGGAGAAGATGTTGTCAATGCCCGAATCGGTCCTCCATCAGAGTGCGCTCTTCATCCCATGCCCTCGCTTCGCCGCTGGTCGCCAAGGTCACGCCCAGTGAGTGGGCCCGACGTCGCCGGACCACGCAGCCTAAAACACGAAGAAATGACACTGCGACGACGTCATACTGCGAGTGAGCCGCCTCTCCCGCAAGAACCCATCGTGCAGGTCATCCCACGTGGTCGATGGGTTCACGCCCGCTCACTACTTGCTCACCAGCCATCACCACCGTCCCTAGGCAGAAACCCGGGCCCTTCCCGCGAGATGCCTGCTCTGGACACACTGACCAAGGCGACGTAAATTCGGAGAGTCCAAAGAACTCTCGCGGATTTGGACCTTCGCGGCCGGGTGCACGGTCGCGAAGAGAGCCGCTGAAGCAGCACGGCGGCACACGAATGCACCCGCGGAACGGAGCCGGAAATGGCCACCTCGCACATCACACGATTCCTCCTGGACGCCACAGTCCCGGACGAGACGCAGGACCCGTTGGGGCCGGACTGCCTCTACGGCCTATACACAAGCTGGTGCATACTGCACCACATCAAGCCACTGGACGACTCCGAGTTCCGTTCCGCCATCCGGCGCCACGGGGTAGATCCCAGTAGCAGCCGCCGCCGAATGACCGGTCCAGCAGCCGGCAACTACATCTTGGCCAGCTACCCGGACACAGCCTGATGGAGCCCTCCAAGCACGCAGACGAGACCGATTAGGGCACATCTCACGTATTTCCGGGTGGCAGAATGTCCGTAGCCGAAAGGTTTCACGTCAGGATGCTCCTTTGCGGAAACCTTCCGCCTCCTACGTAGCTATCGATCCACAAA
>NZ_JBFTNW010000007.1:0-222691 GCF_056397665.1 Arthrobacter sp. 05L428
CCCGGTCCCATCCCGAACCCGGAAGCTAAGACCCACAGCGCCGATGGTACTGCACCCGGGAGGGTGTGGGAGAGTAGGTCACCGCCGGACAACCATTACAGCCAGGCCCCGACACACAGTGTCGGGGCCTGAGCCTTTTAACACCCCAAGCACAGTGCCATTGAGAGGGACCAGCGGACACTCCCTCACCACCTGCGTGGTAGACGGGATCGCTCTCGCATAACTCTCCCGCGGCACCGGCAAGTACCCGACGGACCGTCCCGCAGCCCAAGCTGTGATGAGGCCCGGGTGAGCGCCGTCCGGCTGGGCTGTGAGACTTGACACCGCATCGGCCTAAAGCCCCGCTGCCGTTAGCCGGGTGCTGGCGTCTCGCCTAGAATTGATTGAGATGTACGGACTTCGAAGCGCTTGATTTCGGGTTGCGTAGGGAACGAAACACGGAAACAGAGCGGCTGCGATTGCGCCAGTGGTCAGCTCATAACAGGAGGAATCCAACATGGCTGAGCACAACGACGGCAACCGCGGCGGCAACGACCGCGGCAACTTTGGCGGGGGACGAAACTCTGGCGGCGGTGGATTCCGTGGTACGAGCAACTCTGGGGGTGATCCCCGCGGTTTCCGCGCCAGGGACGACCGTTCGGCCGGATCGAAGCCGGCTGGCGACCGGAAGCCGTTCAGCGGTGCCGGTGGCGACCGCGATCGTAAGCCTTTTGGCGATCGTCCATCGCGTGAGGGTGGGGAGCGTCGCAGCTTCGATGCTGATCGTGATCGGAAGCCGTTCAGCAGTGGTGGCGATCGTGATCGTAAGCCGTTCAGTGGTGGTGGCGATCGTGGTCGTAAGCCGTTYGGYGATCGTCCGTCGCGTGAGGGCGGGGAGCGTCGCAGCTTCGGCGCAGATCGTGATCGTAAGCCGTTCACCGGTGGTGGCGATCGTGATCGTAAGCCGTTCGGCGATCGTCCGTCGCGTGAGGGYGGGGAGCGTCGCAGCTTCGGCGCAGATCGTGATCGTAAGCCGTTCAGTGGTGGTGGCGATCGTGATCGTAAGCCGTTTGGTGATCGTCCGTCGCGTGAGGGCGGGGAGCGTCGCAGCTTCGGTGGCGACCGGGACCGTAAGCCGTTCACCGGTGCCGGTGCTGATCGTGATCGTAAGCCGTTTGGTGACCGTCCCCCGCGTGAGGGCGGGGAGCGTCGCAGCTTCGGTGGCGACCGGGACCGTAAGCCGTTCAGTGGCGGGGATAATCGCAAGCCCTTCGGCAACCGCGAGGACCGTCCGGCTCGCAGCTTTGACCGCGCCGAGTCCGGTCCGCGCCAGTTCGGCCGTGACCGCGCCGAGGACCGCCCCGTACGTGAGCCGAACGCCCGGGACCTGCGCAGCGCTAACCGCCCGGACCGTGAGCGTTCACCGCAGATCGACGAGGACGTCACCGGCAAAGAACTCGACCGGGCCACGCAGCACCAGATCAAGACCCTTGAAGACAACAGCGCCGAATGGGTGGCACGCCACCTCGTGATGGCCGGCCGCCTTCTTGATGAGGAGCCTGAGCTCGCCTTCCAGCACGCCCTGGCGGCGAGCCGCCGCGGCGGCCGCCTCGCAGCGGTCCGCGAAGCCGTTGGCCTGACTGCGTACGCTGCAGGACACTACGGTGAGGCGCTGCGGGAATTCCGCACCTACCGCCGGATCAGCGGATCCAACATGCACCTGCCGGTGATGGCCGACTGCGAGCGTGGCCTCGGCCGGCCGGATCGTGCCCTGGACATGGCCCGCTCCGAAGAGGCCAAGGACCTCGATGCTCCGGGCAAGGTGGAACTGGCGATCGTCGCGGCCGGCGCCCGTACCGACCTCGGCCAGCTCGACGCTGCGGTCTCCGAGCTCGAAATCGCGCAGCTGGACATCAACCGCGCGTTCTCCTACAGCCCGCGGCTCTTCCGCGCCTACGCCGATGCCTTGACGGCGGCCGGCCGCGACGCCGAAGCGGGGAAATGGCAGCGCCAGGCCGTCGTCGCCGAGAAGGCCCTGGGCATGGGCGTTGACGAGGAGCCGGACATCATCGACCTCGGTTGGGACGAGGAAGAGGAAGCCCGCGAGGAAAAGGAGCGCCGCCGGATCCTGCAGCAGCAGTCCGAGCAGCAGGCCGCTGCCGCCGCCGGCGAGGCCGCACCCCGTGCCGCCGGTGCCGGAGCGGTGGCCGGCCTCCCGGAGACCGACGCGCCGCACTCTGCTGTCCGCGATCTTGAAGCCGGCTCCGACGACGAAGAGCCCGACTTCTTCGAATCCGACGACGCCGAATCCGACGAGGATTCCGTGGAAGCCGACGAACTGGAAGCCGACGAACTGGAAGCCGACGAACTGGAACCTGTGGAGTCGGAATCCAGTGACGCCGACGCCGGGGAGTCCCACTACTCGGAACGCGTCGAGGACTAGTCCGTAATGGCCGAAGCTGAGCTGATTTCCCGGTTCGACGCGCTCCTCGCCGATTTGGACGGCGTCGTCTATGCGGGCCCGCACGCCATTCCCGGCGCCGTGGAGTCGCTCCGCCGCCTCTCGGAAATCGGCGTCGGGCTGGGTTACGTAACGAACAACGCCTCCCGTTCGCCCGCGGAGGTGGCACAGCACCTGCGCGAGCTCGGCGCCCCTGCGGAGGAGCAGCAGGTCGTGAGTTCGCCACAGGCGGCCGGAGAGCTGCTGGCCTCGCTGCTGCCTGCCGGTGCCCGCGTCCTGATCACCGGTGGCGAGGCGCTGGCCCGCGAAATCGAACTCGCAGGGCTGGTGCCGGTCCGCAGTGAGGCCGAGGATCCCGTCGCCGTCGTGCAGGGCTTTCACCCGGATCTGGGCTGGAAGGACCTCGCGGAGGCATCTTACGTCGTTGCGGCCGGCGCCCTGTGGGTGGCCACCAATACGGACATGTCCATTCCGCAGGCCCGCGGTATGGCGCCCGGCAACGGCACACTGGTTGCCGCCGTCGCCGCCGCCACCGGCCGGCAACCGCTCGTCGCGGGCAAGCCCGAAGCGCCGCTGTTCCACGCTGCCGCCAAGCGGCTGGCGGCCGACCGTCCGCTGGTGGTCGGAGACCGGCTGGACACTGACATCCTCGGCGGCAACAACGCCGGCTTCGCGACGGTGGCCGTGCTGACCGGTGTGGACACGAGGGAATCCATCCTCGCCGCGCGCACCATGGAACGCCCCACTTTCGTGATCAATGACCTCACCGACCTCTACCGCCCCTACCCGGCGGTGGAGCGCGACGCCGAGGGACGCTACCGTTGCGGAGCGGCTTCGGCGCTCGTCGAGGGGACCACGGTGCGCGTCAGCGGGGATCCCGCGGACCTCGACTCGTGGCGTGCAGCCTGTGCCGGCTGGTGGGCTGCGAACCCCGAAACTGCAACCGCCCTGGCGCCCGGCCTCGAGTGGCTGGATCACTAGACTGGAGAGCATGACCGAGCAAAGTTCTTCCACCGACGCCGATTTGGAAAGCGCTGACGCCCGGATCGACTGGCCTACGCCCGCCGACGCCGCTGCTGTAGACGATCCGGCCGTAGATGCCTTGCTGGTGCGCCTGAACGCGCTGCCGATGCTGCCGGTTGCGGACCACGGCGAGGTCTACGCCGGCCTGCACGACGAGCTGGCGGCAGCCCTCAACGAGGACGTGACCGGACAGCGTGCGGGGGACTCCCCGCAATGACCAGGCTTGATCAGGCCCTCGTCAGCCGCGGGCTGGCAAGGTCCCGCACCCATGCCGCGCGCCTGATCGGCGAGGGCAAGGTCAGCTCTGGAGGCGAAGTGCTCGCCAAGGCCTCCTTCCAGGTCCAGGACGGCATGGCCCTTAATGTCGCCGCCACCAGCGAGGACGACTACGTCAGCCGCGCGGCCCACAAACTGGCCGGCGCCCTGGATGCCTTTCCCGCCGTCGAGGTTTCCGGCAAGCGCTGCCTCGACGCCGGAGCCTCCACCGGCGGCTTCACCGAGGTGCTGCTTCGGCGCGGCGCCGCGCATGTCGTCGCCGTCGACGTCGGGCATGACCAGCTGGTACCGCAAATCCGCAACGACGCGCGGGTCTCGGTCCACGAAGGGCTCAACGTCCGCTACATGACCCCGCAGATGATCGGCGGCCCGGCGGCGCTGACCGTGGCGGACCTGTCGTTCATCTCGCTGACCCTCGTGGTGGCGCCCCTCGCGGCGTGCACCGAGCCCGGCGGGGACCTGGTCCTGATGGTCAAGCCGCAATTCGAGATCGGCAAGGACCGGCTGGGCCGCACCGGCGTGGTCACCTCCGTGCGGGAACGCCGCATGGCCGTCGCCAAGGTGGCGTCCGCGGCGATGGACGCAGGCCTGGACCTGGCGGGCCTCGCGCAGAGTCCGCTGCCCGGCCAGGACGGAAACGTGGAGTACTTCCTGTGGATAAAACGCGGGATCCGGACAGACCTGCCTAAGATCGAGGAGCGGGACGCAGCCGTTGCTGCGTTACTCGGAACGATCTGGCCAGAGCAGCACGAGAAGCACTAGAAGCACTAGAAGGCGGAACCCGATGAGCAGGCGTGTCCTCATCCTTGCCCACACCGGCCGCGAGGAATCCCTCAAGGCCGCTTGGGAAGCGTGCGCCCAGCTGCATGCCTCCGGCCTCGTCGCGGTGATGCAGAAATCCGAGCTCGCCGACATGGTCAGGTTCTTCGGCCGGCTGGACCAGCCCGTCGAGGTCCTGCACGACCACGTCAAACTGCCCGACGTCGAACTCGTCATGGTGCTCGGCGGTGACGGCACTATCCTGCGCGCCGCGGAGCTGGTCCGCGAGGTGGACGTGCCGCTGCTCGGCGTCAACCTCGGCCACGTCGGCTTCCTCGCTGAGAGCGAGCGGGCGGACCTGGCCCAGACCGTGGAGTGGATCGCCAGCCGCCAGTACACGGTGGAGGAGCGGATGACCATCGATGTGCAGGTGTGGGTCCGAGGGCAGAAGATCTGGCACACCTGGGCGCTGAACGAGGCCGCCATCGAAAAAGGCAACCGTGAACGGATGCTCGAGGTGGTCACCGAGGTAGACGAACGCCCGCTCACCTCCTTCGGCTGCGACGGCGTCGTCCTTGCCACCCCCACCGGCTCCACCGCTTACGCGTTCTCCGCGGGCGGCCCCGTGGTGTGGCCCGAGGTCGAGGCGCTGCTGATCGTGCCGATCAGTGCCCACGCCCTCTTCGCCAAGCCGCTCGTGGTCTCGCCCAGGTCCCGGCTGGCCGTCGAAATCCTGAACCGCACCGACGCCCAGGGCGTGCTGTGGTGCGACGGCCGGCGCTCCGTGGACCTGCCGCCGGGAGCCCGCGTGGAAGTGACCCGCTCGGCCACGCCGGTAAGGCTGGCCCGCACCCACCAGACCCCGTTCTCCGGACGCCTGGTCCGCAAGTTCGAGCTCCCCATCCAGGGCTGGCGCGGTCCGGTGCCGCAGACCGACACCATCCACACCGGGCCCCTGCCGGTGGTGCGCACCCCGCGGCCCAGCCGCGCGCTGCCCACGCCCCGTCATGCGGGCCCCGGCGCGGATCCGGAAGCACCAACTGATCCCTCGACTGTGAAGTGACCCATGCTTGAAGAACTGAGAATCCGCGACCTCGGCGTCATCACCGACGCGACGCTGCCGCTGGGCCCCGGCCTGAGCGTGGTGACCGGCGAGACCGGCGCCGGTAAGACGATGGTGGTCACCGCCGTCGGCCTCCTGCTCGGCGCAAGGTCCGACGCCGGCGCCGTCCGCAGTGGGGCGAAAAGCGCCTCCGCGGAAGCCGTGCTGAAGCTCGACGCCGGGCACGCTGCGATCAGCCGGGCACGCGAGGCCGGAGCCGAGGTCGAGGAGTTCGACGGCGGCGCCGAACTGCTGCTCGCCCGAAGCGTGGGTGCCGACGGGCGTAGCCGCGCCTACCTCGGCGGCCGCGCCGCGCCGGTCGGAGTCCTCGCCGAGATCGGCGGGACGCTGGTGGTGGTCCACGGTCAGTCGGACCAGATCAGGCTCAAGAGCCCGGTGGCGCAGCGCGAAGCCCTGGATAAGTTTGCGGGGGAGGGCCTGGCCGGTTCCCTGACCGCCTACCAGGAGCTGCACGGGCACTGGAAGGCCAGCCAGACCGAGCTGGACGAACTCCGCAGTGCCGCCCGCGAACGGCTGCGCGAGGCGGAATCCCTCGAGGCAGCCCTTGCCGAGATCGACGCCGTCGACCCACAGCCCGGCGAGGACGAATCGCTGAAAGCGGAGGCCGTCAAGCTCGCCAACGTCGAAGAGCTCCGAATCGCAGCCAGCACCGCCCATCAGGCCCTCATCTCCGAAGACTTCGGCGAGGACGCCGATGCCACCACGCTGGTGGACGCCGCAAAGCGCACCCTGGAGCACGTCGCGGAACACGACGGCGAACTGGGCTCTGCCGCCGCCCGGCTGGCGGAGGTGGGCTTCCTGCTCAACGACATCGCCGGCGACCTGGCCAGCTACCAGGCCTCCCTCGACACCGAGGGGCCGGAACGCCTGGCCGAGATCGAGGACCGGCGCGCCGCGCTGGCCAAGCTGGTGCGTAAGTACGCCCCCAGCATCGACGAGGTGTTGCTCTGGGCGGAGCAGGCCCGGGCCCGTTTCGAAGAGCTCCAGGACGACTCGACCCGGATCGAGGCGCTGGACGCCGAGGTCGCCCGCTCCGAGGCCGACCTCCGCAAGCAGGCCGCGGCCATCAGCAAGACCCGGAAGAAGGCCGCCAAGGACCTCTCAGCCCGGGTCAGCGCCGAGCTGACCGCGCTGGCCATGGCCGACGCCACCCTGGTCATCAATGTGGACCCCGGTGAGCAGCTGGGCCCGCTCGGCACCGACGAGATTTCCTTCCTGCTGCAGCCCCACTCCGGCGCGCCGGCCCGGCCGCTGGGCAAGGGTGCGTCCGGCGGTGAGCTCTCCCGCGTGATGCTCGCCATCGAAGTGGTGCTGGCCGCCGTCGACCCGGTGCCGACGTTCGTCTTCGACGAGGTCGACGCCGGCGTCGGCGGCCGCGCCGCCGTCGAGATCGGCCGCCGGCTGGCCATGCTCGCCCGGCATGTCCAGGTCCTCGTGGTCACCCACCTGCCGCAGGTGGCGGCCTTCGCCGACCAGCACATCCGGGTCACCAAGACCTCGGTGCGCGGGGCCGACGGCGCGACGGCGACCGGCTTCACCTCCAGCGATGTCCAGTTGCTGGACGAGGCGGAACGGGTCCGCGAGCTGGCCCGCATGCTCGCCGGGCAGGAAGACTCCGAATCGGCCCGGGCACACGCGCAGGAACTGCTGGACGACGCGAAGCTGCTGCCGCAGGCCTGATCGATCTTCCGGCGCGCCGGGACTGGGATGACCATCACAGCGGTGATTTATCGACCCTAGGACGGCCGAATTGATGATAGGCTCAAATTCCGTGGTGCAGCGATCAAATTCCCGTGTAAATTCCCGGTTCCCGGGCTCGTCCAAGACGACCAAACACATCTTCGTAACCGGTGGTGTGGCGTCCTCGCTCGGTAAGGGACTGACGGCTTCGAGCCTCGGTCACCTCCTGCGGGCACGCGGCCTGTCTGTAACAATGCAAAAGCTCGATCCCTATCTGAACGTGGATCCGGGCACGATGAATCCCTTCCAGCACGGCGAGGTCTTCGTGACCGACGACGGCGCCGAGACGGACCTCGACATCGGCCACTACGAGCGCTTCCTCGATGAAAACCTTGAGGGCTCGGCCAACGTCACGACCGGCCAGGTGTACTCCACGGTCATTGCCAAGGAGCGCCGCGGCGAGTACCTCGGCGACACCGTCCAGGTCATCCCGCACATCACCGATGAGATCAAGCGCCGCATGCGGCTCCCCGCCGAGGGCAAGAACGCTCCGGACGTCATCATCACCGAAATCGGCGGCACCGTTGGCGACATCGAATCCCAGCCGTTCCTCGAGTCCGCACGCCAGGTCCGCCAGGACGTCGGCCGGAACAACGTGTTCTTCCTGCACGTCTCCCTCGTGCCCTACATCGGGCCCTCGCAGGAACTGAAGACCAAGCCGACGCAGCACTCCGTCGCTGCGCTGCGCTCCATCGGTATCCAGCCCGAGGCGATCGTGATCCGCTCCGACCGCGAGGTCCCGCAGGCCATGCGCGACAAGATCGGCCGGATGTGCGACGTCGACATCGACGCCGTGATCGGCTGCCCGGACGCACCGAGCATCTACGACATCCCCAAGACCCTGCACTCCCAGGGCCTGGACTCCTACATCGTCCGCGCCCTGGACCTGCCGTTCAAGGACGTCGACTGGACCAGCTGGGACAAGCTCCTCGAAGCCGTCCACAACCCCAAGCATGAGGTTGAGATTGCCCTCGTGGGCAAGTACATCGACCTGCCGGACGCCTACCTGTCCGTGACCGAAGCACTGCGTGCCGGCGGCTTCGCAAACGACACCAAGGTCAAGATCCGCTGGGTCCCCTCGGACGAATGCGAAACCCACGACGGTGCCGTCAAGTCCCTGGCCGGCGTGGACGCGATTTGCGTCCCTGGCGGCTTCGGCATCCGCGGCCTTGAGGGCAAGCTCGGCGCCCTGAAGTACGCCCGCGAAACCAAGCTCCCGGTGCTGGGCCTGTGCCTGGGCCTGCAGTGCATGGTGATCGAGTACGCCCGCAACGTGGTCGGCCTGGAGGGCGCCTCCTCGTCCGAGTTCGAGCCGGACTCTAAGTACCCGGTCATCGCCACGATGGAAGAGCAGCTCGACATCGTCGACGGCAAGGGCGACCTGGGCGGCACCATGCGCCTGGGCCTGTATGAGGCGAAGCTGGACGAGGGTTCGGTCATCGCCGAGACCTACGGCACCACTACGGTCAGCGAACGCCACCGGCACCGCTACGAGGTCAACAACAAGTACCGCGAGCAGATCGCTGCCCAGGGCCTCGTCTTCTCCGGAACTTCGCCGGACGGCAAGCTGGTCGAGTACGTCGAGCTTCCCCGTGAAGTCCACCCGTACTACGTGGCCACGCAGGCGCACCCGGAGCTGAGCTCACGGCCCACCCGCCCGCACCCGCTGTTCGCCGGGCTGGTCAAGGCTGCCCTGGACCGCCAGCACGGCGCGGGCCAGCCTGCCGCTGCCACTGGCAAGGCTGCGGCCGCCAAGTCGACTCCGGCAGAGTCAAAGTAACTCCCAACTGAATCAAAGGACGGCGCGATGCCCGGTAAGTCTGAGACCCCCAATGCTGCACGGCAGGTTTCGGATGAGCCGAGCCCGCGCCGTCTTTTGTCTTCCGAGAAGGTCTACGAAGGCCGGATCTGGGACGTTGTCAGCGACAGTTTCCAGCTGAGCGACGACGGCGAGCCACTGGTCCGTGATTACATCGACCACCCCGGTGCGGTGGCCGTGTTGCCGATGAACGACGACGGCGAGATCCTGCTGATCAAGCAGTACCGGCACCCGGTGGGCATGGCCCTTTGGGAAATCCCCGCCGGGCTGCTCGACGTCGAGGGCGAGGACTTCGTGGCCGGGGCAGCCCGGGAGCTCGCCGAGGAAGCGGACCTGGTGGCCGGGACGTGGAACGTGCTGGCGGACTTCTTCAACTCACCCGGTTCCTCCAGCGAAGCCATCCGCATCTACCTGGCCCGGGACCTGAGCGACGTCCCCGGCCACGAACTGCACGTCCGCACCGACGAGGAAGCGGAAATCGAGCTGCACTGGATCCCGCTCGACGCGGCTGTCTCGGCGGTGCTGGACGGACGGCTGCACAACCCCTCCGCCGTCGTCGGAATCCTCGCCGCCGCCGCGGCCTGCGCCGACGGGTTTGGGGGACTCCGCCCGGCCGACGCGCCGTGGCCGGCCCACCCCAGCCAGCGCTGATGACCGGACTGCTGGCGGCCGAACCTCCCGCCGCTGAACCTCCTGCCGAGGCCTTGCCCGCGGCGAAGCCGGCGCCCGCCCGTCCGCTGACCGCCGTCGACCGCGCCATCACCGACTACCTGCAGCACATGGGGGTTGAGCGCGGACTGGCCGCGAACACCCTCTCCGCTTACCGACGCGACCTGGCGCGCTACGCCCGGCACCTCGCCAGGGCCGGCCGCCAGCGCCCGGAGGAGATCACCCGGCGCGACGTGACCGGCTTCGTGCAGGCGCTCTCCGACGGGTCCGATGGCGGTTCCGCCCTCGGTGTGCGCTCGGCCGCCCGCACGGTTGTGGCGGTTCGCGGGCTGCACAAGTTCTGGGCGCTGGAAGGTGTCACGCCCGCCGACCCGGCCAGCGATGTGCACCCGCCGATGCCCGGAAAGCGGCTGCCCAAGGCCATCACGGTCGATGAGGTGACCCGCATCCTGGAAGCGGCCGGAACCGACACTGCGACCGGACTGCGCGACCGCGCCCTGCTCGAGTTCCTGTATTCCACCGGGGCGCGCATCAGCGAGGCCGTGGGCCTCGACGTCGACGACATCTCGCTCCAAGGGGACGACGAGCCCGGCCCGGCGATTGTCCGGCTGTTCGGCAAGGGCTCCAAGGAGCGCTTGGTGCCGCTGGGATCCTACGGAGCACGCGCCCTGGACGCCTACCTGGTCCGCGGCCGGCCGCTGCTGGCCGCCAAGGGCAAAGGCACCCCGGCCCTCTTCCTTAACGCCCGGGGCGGCCGGATCAGCCGCCAAAGCGCTTGGACCATCCTCAAAGCCGCGGCCGAGAAGGCCAACATCACCAAGGACGTTTCGCCCCACACCCTGCGGCACTCCTTCGCCACGCACCTGCTCGAGGGCGGGGCCGATGTCCGCGTTGTGCAAGAGCTGCTGGGCCACGCGTCCGTAACCACCACACAGGTCTACACCCTGGTCACCGCTGACACGCTGCGCGAGATCTACGCCGCCGCGCATCCGAGAGCGCTGGGGTAGGCCTGATCTGCTTGGCCTGCTTGGCCTGCCGGGCGTGCGGCCGGCAGCTTACCGGCCGGCAGGATGCGACGCACCGCCATCAATAATGTCGGTGCTCGTTCGTAGGCTGGGGGTATGAAAAGCGGAGTGGCTTTCAACGCGCAGACTGGTGAGGCCCTGGCAGCCGTTGCCGACTCTGTCGTTGCGCTGGCTGCCGTCATAAGTGACGGCGAAGAGCATACCGATCCGCTGCGGGCCTTGGTCGATGGTTGCCTGGACGGTCTGGCCGAGGTGGCCCGGCTGGAGGCCCGGACAGAGGCACTGAAGGTCAGGCTCGCAGCGGCTTACCTGCAGGCCGCAGAAGCCCTGGCACAGCCCGCGGCGACGCCGCGGGATTCGACAGCGCAGGAGATGGCCGTGGTAGCCGAGGTCGCGTGTGTGCTTTCCGTGAGCGAACGCAGCGCCGGAGCCCTCCTGCACGAAAGCCGGGCACTCACGACGTCGCTGCCTCTAACCCTGGCAGCCTTGCAGGCTGGAACGATCTCGTGGCAGCACGCCCGGATCATGGTCGACGAAGCCGAGGGCCTGGATCCCGCCGGGGCGGCGGCGCTGGAGACCCACTTCCTGGACCCGGAGGCACCAGATCCGGCGCGTGGATGCCCAGCCGGGGAGTTGGCGCCGGGCCGGTTTCGGGCCAGGGCCCGGAGCTGGCGCGAACGCCACCACCCGGTCAGCGTAGAGTCGCGCCACACCAAGAGTGCGGGGGACCGGCGGGTCGAATACTGCCCGGACCGGGACGGGATGGCCTGGCTTTCGGCGTATCTTCCGGCCGACACGGCGGCCGGTATCTGGGAGCGGATCACCAGCCCGGCCCGGGCCCTGCAAAACCCTTCGGAGGTCCGGACTTTGAGCCAGCTCCGCGCGGACGTTGCCGCCACCTGGCTGCTGAGCAACGGGGGCGGCGAAGCGGCCGACGGCGAAGCGGCCGACGGCGAAGCGGGCGGCGGCGGGGGCGAGGCTGTGGCCGGGGATGTCCCGGCGCCGCGGGCACAGGTCCTGATCACGGTCCCGGCCCTCTCCCTGCTTGGAGTCACCGACGAACCTGCCATGCTGGACGGGCACGGATCCATCCCGCCGTCGATGGCCCGCCGTCTGGTCGCGGGCGGCGCCGATTCGTTCTACCGGGTCCTGACCGACCCGCGCGACGGCGCCCCGCTGGAAATCGGCCGCACCAGCTACCGCGTCCCGAAGGCCCTGCGGCAGTGGCTGCGCCTGCGTGACGGCAAATGCCCGTTCCCGGGCTGCAACAACCTGTCCCTGGACAACGACGCCGACCACCTCCTGGCCTGGGCCGACGGCGGCACCACCGGAATCGCCAACCTCGGCCAACCCTGCCGCAAACACCACCGCCTCAAACACACCACCGCCTGGGCACCCACCCAAGCCAGTCAAGACCACCCGCCTGGCTGGACCTCACCGACCGGCCGGCACTACGCCAGCGAACACCAGGATTGGGAACCACCCCACCTGCCGACGCTCATTGCGGAGTCGGACACCCAGTCCCACCAAGGACTGCCAGGGCATACGGGATACGGGAGTGTGCCCGCGCCGTTTCCAGAGGATCGTGCAGGCGAACATTTTGGACTGGAACTGCCGGAGGATCCCCTCCCGGACTGGTATGAATTTCCGGACTGGTATGAATTTAGGGTCGGGCACGAAATCCCTGCCGTTGAAGCAACCGACCCGGACTGGTCCTCGGCGATGGGAACCACGCTGGTAGGGCGCCTTCTCCAACCGGTCTGATCGACTAATCAACTGACGGTCCCTACCTCACCATGCGTGCGTCGACGATCTTTGGAGCCCCGGGGTCCCTCTGTTCCGTACCGTCGAAATCGAAGCCGTTGCGGCGATAGAACGCCACCGCACGGGGATTGTCCTTCGCGACCCACAGCATGGCCCCACCATCGCCCACGGTCGCATCCATCAAGGCCTGTCCCACCCCGGTGCCGTGGTGCTCCGCCAACACGTAAAGGCTGTAGAGCTGCCGGTCGCGGGGGAGTTGCTGGCCCCTCGCGTCGAGGCTGGGACCAGCGAACGCGAATCCGATGATCTGTCCTCTGCTCTCCGCGATTCTGATAGTCCATTCCACGCGGGGGTTCCCGAGGACCCTGTTCCACATCTGGTGTCGGCTCCGGACATGCTCCTCGGTGAAGAAGTCCTCAGGAAGTAAGCGTGAATACGTCTCCCGCCACGTGGCCACGTGCAGATCAGCGATCTCAAGTGCCTCGGGCAGCGCGGGTTCGCGCAAAGTGAAGGGCATCACGACATCCTGCCAGAATTTCCGCTCCTGAATGTTTTTAGTGGCCGATGTAAGAAAAAACCCGTCGCAGGACACTTAGTCTTCAGGAAGAAGTCATCCGATGTCCGGGGGAAGCACCATGTTGGCTGCCAAAGAGCAAGCGTTCATTGACCTGCACACGCAACATTCAGTGCGGGTCTACCGCTACATTGCCTGCCGGATCAGCGACCGGCACCGCGCCGAGGAACTGGCTGCGGATGTCTTCAGGATTGCCTGGGAAAAGCAGCTGTCGGAACCACCCGGTATTGGCTGGCTGCTGGCGACCGCCCGGAACGTGATCGGCAACGAATACAAGGGCCGCCGTCGCCGCCAGGAACTGGTCGACCGGCTGGAAGATGAGGCCCGCAGCCAGGTTCCAGGGCCAGACACTGAACAACGCGCCGCCGTAGCGGACGTTCTAGCGCGGTTGAGGGAGCGGGATCGCGAGGTCCTCATGCTCAGCTACTGGGACGAACTGAGCACCGCTGAACTGTCCCAGGCGCTGGGATGTTCTCCGTCCGCCGCTGCAGTCCGACTGCACCGGGCACGCCGGGCCTTCGCGAAGGCCGCGCCCACCCATCTCATGACCGAACGGAAGGACTAGCC
This sequence comes from Arthrobacter sp. 05L428, assembly GCF_056397665.1. Taxonomy (NCBI): domain Bacteria; kingdom Bacillati; phylum Actinomycetota; class Actinomycetes; order Micrococcales; family Micrococcaceae; genus Arthrobacter; species Arthrobacter sp. 05L428. Next base: position 13,780 of record NZ_JBFTNW010000007.1, read on the forward strand.
ATGGACCGCATCGAACAGCTCATGAAGGACGCCAAGCCGCGTGTCGGTGCACCGGGCGTGGCGCCGGGGAGCGATGCTGCCCGCTCTGCCGTCTTTTCTACGGATCCCAACATTGTCCAACTGGCCGGGCGCACACCCGCAGGGCGGACACCGGCACGACGCAAAACCGTCCGGGCCGCGGCGGCAACCGTGCTGGCCGCTGCTGCTGTCGTTGCCGCAGTGGTGATCGGCGGGAACCTGATGCCGCAATCGGCGCCCGGCCCTGCCCAGACCGGGGTCCCAACGGTGACCGCCTCCGCAAGCCCCGCACCGAGTCCTGCCAGCCCCTCACCAAGTTCGGCCACCCCGACGGCGCCCACGTCCACAGCCGCTCCCGCTCCAACGAGCGCCGCAGCTTTGAGCACCGGCGGCGTCGCGTGCACGCTGTCCAATATCGACCAGCAGCGCAATGACCAGACGCGTGCCATCAAGGCGATCCCCGCCGCCGAGCAGGCTTATTACACCGTGCTGGGCTGTGCTGACGGTTGGCTCGCCTACTCCATTTCCGATGATGGCGTCCGGGCGCTCAAGCTCGACGGCGGCAACGCGTGGTACAAGATTGCCAAGCTGCAAAACGGCCGTTTCCTCTGTGACGTTCGGCAGGAGTGGGCCTACGTCTTCAACTGGGAGTTCCAGGCGACGAACAACCAGGGACTCACCGCGCAGCAGGCCATGGACAAGGAATTCGCGGCCAAGGGAATTCCGGTCAAACTGCGGCCGAAGCTGGTCGGCGAGGGCCCGGCGGCCGGGTAACTTCGGTGCCGGCGGCTATTAGGCTGGAATACATGAACCTCACACCAGTGACCCTCTGCTTCCTGCTCCGCGATACGGCGGGCGGCGCGGAGGTGCTGCTGGGCCTGAAAAGGACCGGGTTCGGCGTCGGCAAGATCGTCGGCGTCGGCGGCCACGTCGAACCGGGGGAGAGCGACGCCGAGGCCGTGGTCCGCGAGGTCTGGGAAGAGGTCGGCGTCGTGGTGCTCCAGGAGGACCTGGTCCACGCCGGCAACGTCGAGTTCATCTTTCCCGCCCGGCCGGCATGGAACATGGCCTGCCGGCTCTTCACCACCCGGCGCTGGAACGGCGAACCCGCCGAAAGCGCGGAAATAACGCCCGAATGGTTCGGCGTCGGGGAGCTTCCGTTGCACCGCATGTGGCAGGATGCCGGGCACTGGCTACCACCGGCGCTGGCCGGCGAAACCATCGACGTCGTCGTGGTCCTCAACGAGGACAACGAAACGGTGGCGTCGATCCGCTACCCCTCCACGCAGAGGACCACGCAAGGCTGAGGCCCGGCGCCCGCGACGAATATTTCCGCGACTCGAAACTCGGTGCGGGGAATGCCGCGGCTGGGCCGGTAGCCTAGGCTTCGAACATTGCTCAGCGGCGATCCAGGCACTTCCTTCGCTCGCCGGCAAGCGGCACACGGACCACATTGGGGGCAAGGCATGGATTCAAGCAAGCACGACCTTACGGGCGGGGAGTCCTACGACGACGAACAGCCGGCCGTAAACGGTACACGCCGCCGCTGGCCGCTGGCGGCTGCCGTCGTTATCGTCGCGCTGGCGGCCGTTGCCGGGGGCGTCGCCGTCGCCGGCAATATGCGGCCCGCCGACCCGGCCCCCGCTGCGGCCTCGACGGCGGCAGTATCCACGCCGACCGAATCCGCCACCGTCACGACGGAACCGTCGCCCACCGCCACGGCGTCGGAATCCGCGACGCCGTCGGCAACCACAGCGCCCGCAACGGACGGGACGGTCAGCGGAGTCACCAACGGGCGTTACGTCAGCGCTTCGGCCGGGGTCTCGTTCACCTTGCCTGACCGTTGGACGGTAGAGGAATCCACGGACCGGCCCGCCGAGTTCCCCGGGACCAAAATCATCGTCTTCAACGAAGCCAGGATGCAGGTGGCCGAGCTTTACCACGGCGCCACTGGTGCAGTCGGCGGCGCCTGCGGTCCGGGTCCGTACAAAATGACGGAACTCGACACAGCGCCGGCCCTGGACACGCCGTGGGCCCAGGCCAGTGGAGTGCGGTTTTCCTACCGCGTCCTGGATATGCGGGCGGACGGCGGCGCCTTCGACTACCAGGTTGGACTGGTCGACAATGTGACCGGGCAAGTGAAGGACAGCTGCAAGATGTTCTCCTTCGTGTCCGGTGCGCCCAAGGGCACCCTGTCCTTTGCCGACCGCACCTTCCAAAGCCAGAGGAACGATGACCCCATCTTCAACTCGCTGGCGGAGGCCAAGGACTTTATGCGGAGCCCGGAGTACAAGAAGCTCAAGGCCATGATCCTCAGCCTGAGGATGCAGGGCTAGCCACAAAAAGCGCGGGCCGTCCACCTCCAGGAGGTGGGCGGCCCGCGCTTTTTTGTTGCTCGCACTGGCTAAGTCATGCTGTCTACGGCACGTGCCGTTCCTCGACACCGTTGTATTCGCTCAGCGGGCGGATCAGCGAGTTCGAGTCCAGCTGCTCCATGATGTGCGCGGTCCAGCCGGTGATCCGGCTGGCGACGAACAGCGGAGTGAAGGTGGGGGTGTCGAATCCCATCAGGTGGTACGTCGGTCCGGCCGGGTAGTCGAGGTTCGGCTTGATCGCCTTCGCCTCGTCCATCGCGGCCTCGAGTCCGTTGTAGAGCCCCAGCAGCTCCGGACGGCCGTAGTGCGCGATCATCTTGTCCAGGGCCGCCTTCATGGTGGGAACCCGGGAGTCGCCGTGCTTGTACACGCGGTGGCCGAAGCCCATGACCTTCTTCTTGTGCGCCAGGGCATCTTCCATCCAGGCCTTCGCCCGGACCGCAGCCTCGTCGAGCGACTCCTCCTGCCGGATGCCGATCTCGTCGAAGGTGTGCATGACCGCCTCGTTCGCGCCGCCGTGCAGCGGCCCCTTCAGCGCCCCGATGGCGCCGGTCACGGCCGAGTGCAGGTCCGAGAGCGTGGAGGTGATTACCCGCGCCGTGAAGGTCGAGGCGTTGAAGGAGTGCTCGGCGTACAGGATCATCGAGACATTGAAGGCCTCCACTACTTCCTGGACCGGCTCCTCGCCGAAGGCCATCCACAGGAAGTTGGCGGAATAGCCCAGGTCGTCACGGGGCTCCACCGCTGCCTGCCCGTGGCGACGGCGCTGGTCGTAGGCCACCACCGCCGGCATGGCGGCGAAGAGGTCCACGGCCTTGGCCATGTTGGCCTCCCGCGAGGAGTCCTCGGCGAGCGGGTGCCGGGCGCCCATCACCGACGCCGCGGTGCGGCAGACGTCCATGGGGTGCGAGGTGATCGGCAGCGCGTCGATGACCTGCTTGACGACCGGATCCAGGGCACGTCCCGCGCGCTCGGCGGCGGTGAACTCCGCCAGCTGCTCCGGCGTCGGCAGCTCGCCGTTCCAGAGCAGGTAGGCCACTTCCTCGAAACTGCACTTGGCGGCCAGCTCCTGGACGGGGTAGCCGCGGTAGAGCAGGGAATTGGTGTCCGGGTTGACCTTGGACACCGCGGTGTAGTCCACCACGACGCCGGCAAGGCCCTTTTTGATCTCATTTTCAGCCATGCTGAAACTCCTTTGTTCCTAACGCCTGTTGACCGGCCGGGGCCGGCAGTCCGGTGGGGGTGTCAGATGCCGGGGATCTGGAAATTGAAGACCCCGGTGTCAAAGCGGTTGTACGCCTCGTAGTCGACGAGGTCGTAGAGACGCGCACGGGTCAGCATGCTCGAAACCTGTGCCTCCTGGGTGCCGTCGGATTTGATCGATTCCAGAGTACGCTCAGCAGCGCCCATGGCACTACGGAGCAGCGTTACCGGGTAGATGACCATGTTGACGCCGACGCCGGCCAGCTCGTCGACCGTGAACAGCGCGCTCTTGCCGAACTCGGTCATGTTGGCCAGAATCGGCACGTCGACGGCGTCGCGGATGGCCTGGAACTCGCTGAGGTCCTTCATGGCTTCCGGGAAGATCGCGTCAGCGCCGGCTTCCACGAGGGCCTTGGCCCGCTGCTGCGCCGCCTCGAGCCCATCGGTGGCCCGGATGTCGGTCCGGGCCATGATCAGGAAGTTGGGATCCCGTCGGGCGTCGGCCGCGGCCCGGATCCGCTTGGTCGCGGTGTCGAGGTCCACAACGTTCTTGCCGTCGAGGTGGCCGCAGCGCTTCGGGTTGAACTGGTCCTCGATGTGGCAGCCGGCCAGGCCCGCGTTCTCGAGCTCCTGGATGGTGCGTGCCACGTTCATCGGCTCGCCGAAACCGGTATCGGCGTCGACGATCGAGGGCAGGTCCGTCATCCGGGCGATCTGCCCGGCCCGGGTGGCCACCTCGGTGAGCGTGGTCAAGCCGATGTCCGGCAGGCCGAGGTCATTGGCGAGGACGGCGCCGGAGATGTACACCCCGGCGAATCCCTTTTCCTCGATCAGCCGGGCCGAGAGCGGGTTGAACGCACCCGGGAACTGCTGGATTGTCCCGGAAGCAAGCAGCTCCCGGAACCGGATCCGCTTCTGCTCCGGCGTGGTCTTCGAATACAGCATTAGAAGAGTCCCTTCGGGGCGGCTGCCAGGTCGATCACGCCGTCGGCTGCCTTGATGTTGAGCTGGTCGAGCTCGCCGGCGGCGAGTTCGGGAAGCCGCGCGGCGGCGGCCAGGAAGCGCTCGATCTCGTCCTCGGCCACGAGGCCGGCGGCGAGGGTGCGGAACTTGTTGACGTACTGCTCGCGGGCGAACGGCCGGGCGCCCAGCGGGTGCGCGTCGGCGACGGCGATCTGGTCGGTGATGACGGTGCCGTCCTTGAGGGTGATCTCCACGGAGCCGCCGAAGGCCTTCTCCGCGATGTCCAGCGAGTGGTAGCGGCGGGTCCATTCCGGATCCTCGACCGTGGTCACCTTGTGCCACAGCTCCACCGTGTCCGGGCGGCCTGCGCGCTCCGGGGCGTAGGAATCGACGTGGTGCCAGGCCCCGTCCTGCAGGGCGACCGTGAAGATGTACGGGATGGAGTGGTCCAGGGTTTCCCGGCTTGCCGTGGGGCTGTACTTCTGCGGGTCGTTGGCGCCGGAACCGATCACGTAGTGCGTGTGGTGGCTGGTCTTGATCAGCACGGACTCGACGTTGGCCGGGTCGGTGACCTCGGGGTGCTCGCCGTGCAGCTTGCGGGCCAGGTCAATCCACGCCTGTGCCTGGTACTCGGCGGAGTGTTCCTTGGTGTAGGTGTCCATGATGGCGCGCTTGGCTTCGCCCTCCTCGGGCAGCGGCACCGTGTAGTTGGCGTCGGGGCCATCGAGCATCCAGGCGATGACGCCGTCTTCACCTTCGTAGATCGGCACCGGGGAGGTCTGGCCGCGCATGGCACGGTCGGCGGATTCAACAGCCATCTTGCCGGCAAACGCGGGGGCGTGGGCCTTCCAGGTGGAGATCTCGCCCTTGCGGGACTGGCGGGTGGCGGTGGTGGTGTGCAGCGCCTGGCCGATGGACTGGAAGATGGTCTCGACGTCGAGGCCCAGCAGGGTGCCGATGCCGGCGGCGGCGGAGGGGCCCAGGTGCGCTACGTGGTCGATCTTGTGCTTGTGCAGGCAGATGGCCTTGACCAGGTTGACCTGGATCTCGTAGCCGGTGGCGATGCCGCGGATCAGGTCCTTGCCGCTGGAACCGACGTGCTGGGCGACGGCGAGGATCGGCGGGATGTTGTCGCCCGGGTGGGAGTAGTCCGCGGCCAGGAACGTGTCGTGGTAGTCGAGTTCGCGGACGGCGACGCCGTTGGCCCAGGCCGCCCATTCCGGAGCCACGCGCTCCTCGATGCCGAACACCTTCGAGCCCTTGCCGCCGGTGGTGGGACCGTGGGTGAGTGCCTGGGCGCGGGCGGCGACGATCGGGGCGCGGTTCAGGGAAGCGATGGCCACCGAAGCATTGTCGATGACGCGGTTGATCACCATGTCGGTGACCTCGTCGGAGACCGCGACGGGATCCGCGGCGACCTTGGCGATCTTGTAGGCGAGCTGGTCCTCGCGGGCCAGGTTTTCCTCGCTCTTGTAAACGCGGACGTGGTGTTCCTTAACCATGGTGCTCCTTCTAGTGAGGTACGTGGGTGGCTTTGACGTGGGAAAGGCTTCGGTGCAGATGCAGCGTGGTGGCGGCCTCGGCGAGCCGCGGGTTGCCGGCGGCGATGGCTTCGGCAATGGTGGCGTGCTCGGCGGCCGCTGCGGTGAGGCGCTCGGCGTCGTCGGCCGCCAGCCGGCGCACCCGGACCAGGTGAACGCGCAGGCTGCGCATGGCCTGGACCAGGTAGGAGTTGGAAATAGCGGCGTCGATGGCCGCGTCGAGCCGCCCGACCAGGCTGTAGTAGTCATGGCGTGCGGGGTCTGTGCCATTGATCAGCTCCGGCGCTCGCAGGAGCTCGCGACGCAGTTGCTCGAATGTCGCCGCATCGCCGCGCTCGGCGGCCAGCGCCGCGGCCCTGCCCTCGAGGGTTTCGCGCAGTTCGAAGAGTTCGTCAATGTCCTCGAGGGAAATGTCGGTAACGACGACGCCGCGGCCGCCCGCCGTCGTCGTCAGCCCTTCCGCGCTGAGCCGGCTGAGGGCCTCGCGCAGCGGGGTCCGCGAGATGCCGAGCCGCTCGGACTGTTCGACTTCGGCGAGGACTGTTCCCGGCAGGAGACGCCACTCGATGATGTCGTCGCGCAGGGCGGCGTAGGCCTTGTCACTGGCGCGCATGATGGTCTCCTTCCTCGGCTGACCCGTTCAGTGTATACACAATCGGCAGAATAGCCCACACTTTCCGGCCCTAATCAGCAAAAAGAGCCAGATCCAAGTGTCCGCTGTATACACAGCCCTTGTGGAAGGACCCCAGCAGGGCTACCATGAGCTGCATCACAACGTCGTGGACGGGATTACTTCATGGTCACCAAGAGCTACCGGGACAGTTACCAGCGCAGCGTTGAGCAGCCGGAGGACTTCTGGCTTGAGGCCGCCGGGAAGATCGACTGGAGCACGCCGCCGGGCCGGGCCCTCGACTCCAGCCGCGCGCCGCTTTACAGCTGGTTTCCCGACGGCGTGCTGAACACCTGCTACAACGCCCTGGACCGCCACGTGGCGGAGGGCCGCGGCGGCCAGGACGCCCTGATCTACGACTCCGCCATGCTGGGCACGCAGCAGCGCTTCAGCTACGCCGAGCTCACCGACCTCGTCGCCCGCTTCGCCGGGGTGCTGCGCAGCCACGGCGTCGGCAAGGGCGACCGTGTGGTGATCTACATGCCGATGATCCCGGAGGCCGCCATCGCCATGCTGGCAACCGCCCGGCTCGGCGCGATCCACTCGGTGGTCTTCGGCGGTTTCGCGCCTAAGGAACTCGCCGCCCGCATCCGGGACGCCAACCCCGCCGCCGTGGTCACCGCCTCCGGCGGAATCGAGCCCTCGCGGCGGATCGAGTACCTCCCGGCCGTCGCCGAAGCGCTGGAACTGGCCGGCGCGCCGGAGACCCCCGTGCTGGTCAAGGCACGGGAAGGCTTCACCGCGTCCGCTGCAGACCACGCCGGCTGGCTGGACTGGGACACGGCGATGGCGTCCGCCGAGCCCGCCGCCCCGGTCGACGTCGCAGCCACGGACCCCCTCTACATCCTCTACACCTCGGGCACCACCGGGTCACCCAAGGGCGTGGTGCGGGACAACGGGGGCCACGCCGTCGCCCTGAGCTGGACGCTGGAGAATATCTACGACGTCGGCCCCGGCGACGTCATGTGGACTGCCTCCGACGTCGGCTGGGTGGTGGGGCACTCGTATATTGTTTACGGGCCGCTGCTGGCCGGCGCCACCACCGTGATCTATGAAGGCAAGCCGGTGGGCACCCCGGACGCGGGCGCGTTCTGGCGGGTCATCCAGGACCACAAGGTCAACGTGCTGTTTACCGCCCCTACCGCGTTGCGGGCCATCCGGAAGGCCGACCCCGAGGCAAAGCTGCTCGAAGAATACGACATCTCCAGCCTGCGCACCCTGTTTGCGGCGGGCGAGCGGCTGGACACGGACACGTTCCACTGGGCGTCCCGCGTCCTCGGCGTGCCCGTGGTGGACCACTGGTGGCAGACCGAGACCGGCTGGGCCATCTGCGCCAACCCTCGCGGCCTGGACGGGCTGCCGATCAAGGCCGGTTCGCCCAGCGTTCCGATGCCCGGCTTCAGGCTGCGGATCCTGGACGGCGCGGGCGACGAGGTGGAAACCGGCACCGAGGGGAACATCGTCCTGGGACTGCCCCTGCCGCCGGGCACGCTGACCACGCTCTGGCGCAACGACGAACGCTACATCTCCTCCTACCTGCAGGCCTTCGAGGGCTGCTACGCCACCGGCGACTCCGGTTACCAGGACGAGGACGGCTACCTCTTCGTGATGGGCCGGACCGACGACATCATCAACGTCGCCGGGCACAGGCTCTCCACCGGCGCCATGGAACAGGTGATCGGCCAGCACCCGGCCGTCGCCGAATGCGCTGTGATCGGACTCGCGGACCCCCTCAAGGGCCAACGCCCCAGCGGCTACGTGGTCCTCAAATCGGGGGTGGACGTGCCGGAGGAGATCCTGGTCAAGGACCTGATCGCCCTGGTCCGGCGCGACATTGGCGCCGTGGCGGATTTCAAGCACGTCACGGTCGTGGAGGCCCTGCCGAAGACCCGCTCCGGAAAGATCCTGCGCAAGACCATGCGCCAAATCGCCGACGGCGACGACTATGTGGTGCCCTCCACGATCGAGGACGCCGGCGTGATCGACCAGCTCCTGGAGACGCTGCGGCCCGGCGCCGTGGGCACCCGCCCGTCAACGGCGTCCTAGTCCGCCAGTTGGGTGAGCTGGCGCCGCGGGGGAGAGGCATGGGGCCAGGTGTAGGGCTACGACGCCGGCCGGCTCCAGCGGTACTCGTTCTCCGGCCGGCCGGGGGCGCCGTAGCGTGCGGTGCGTGACACCGTACCGGCGTCCGCGAGGTACTCGAGGTAGCGGCGGGCCGTGACGCGGGACATGCCCAGTGCTTCCATCACCTCGCTGGCCGACACCGCACCGGCCTGCAGCTTCATGAAGTCCTGCACGGAATCCAGTGTCGAGGCGGACAGGCCCTTGGGCAGCGGCAGTTCGGAGGGCGCCCGCAGGCTGGCGAAGGCCTGGTCCACGTCACTCTGGGACGCCCCGGCGCCGGTACCGCCCGGGCCGGGGGAGGCCAGCTGTTCACGGAACTGCCGGTAGCTGCTCAGCTTGTCCGCGAACGTGGCGTAGGTGAACGGCTTGATCAGGTACTGCACGACGCCGGTTGCCACGGCGCTGCGGACGATGTTCAGCTCCCGCACCGCCGTGATCGCGATGATGTCCGCAAAGAGGCCGGCGGCACGCATCCGGCGGGCGATGTCCAGCCCGTGCAGGTCCGGCAGGTTCATGTCCAGCAAGACCAGTTCCACGGGCTGCCCGGCGGCTGACAGGTCCGTCATCAGGCGCAGGGCGGACTGCCCGTCCGGGGCAGACCCGGCCAGGGTGAAGCCCTCGAGCCGGCCGATGTAGGCGGCGTGGGCGGCCGCGGCGATCGGCTCGTCCTCGACGACGAGTACGCGGATATCGCTCATTGCTGTTCCTCTGCTGTCCCGGCTGGTTCTTCCCTGGCGCCGTCCGCGGCGTCTCTCGCCGCGCCTGCCGCTGCAGCCGGTGCCGTCGGCAGGGTGACACGGAACAGTGCCCCGGCCGGGCTGGTGATTGTCATGCTACCGCCCAGGCGCTGCACGGCCTGGCGGACCAGGGCCAGCCCGAGGCCGCGCCCGAAGGGACCCGGAGCCTTGGTGCTGAAGCCGTGCCGGAAAACATCCTCCACGGCGTCCGGATCGATGCCGGGGCCGCTGTCCTCCACCGTGATCTCCAGGGCTCCGCCCGCCGAGGAGACACTCAGCTCCACGAGGCGCGGCGGCGGCGCGTCGGCCGCGGCGTCGATCGCGTTGTCGAGCAGGTTGCCGAGGATGGCCACGAGATCCTGGACGGCCAGTCCGGTGACCGCCGTGGAGCCGTCGGTGGTGAGGATGAGTTCGACGCCGCGTTCGTGCGCCTCGGCGGCCTTGCCCATGACCAGGGCGCCGAGCACCGGCTCCTCGAGGGAGCTGACCAGGTCATCGGTCAGCCGCTGGCTCAGCTCCAGGTCGTTGGTGGCGAAATCCAGTGCCTCGTTGCCGCGGCCCAGTTCCATCAGGGACACGATGGTGTGCAGCCGGTTGGCGTGTTCGTGGGTCTGGGCGCGGAGGGCGTCGGAGAGCGTCCGCATGGTCTCCAACTCGCTGCCGAGCGACTCGATTTCGGTGCGGTCCCGGATGGTGGCCACCGTGCCGTAGACGGGGGTACCGGAGGCCGCCGGCCGCTGCCGGGCCGCGGCGGACCGGGGCCCGACCGCGGGGCCCTGGTTCACCACCAGGACACGCGGGCCGGTCAGGTGGATTTCGTCCTGGGCGGTCCGGCCGGATTCGAAGAGTTCCTTGAGGCTGGGGGCCAGCGGCAGTTCCGCCAGCGACGGCGCGTCCGGTCCGCGGCCGCCGGAGGACCCGCCGTCGACGGCGCGGGGCGGCACCCCGAGCAGCGCGGCCGCCTGGTCGTTGTACATCACCACCTTGCCCTTCGGGTCAATCAGGATCACCCCCTCGCGGACCGAGTGGAGCACCGACTCGTAATAGGCGAACAGCTGCGCCAGCTGCTCCGGGCCCCAGCCGCGGGTAACCCGGCGGAGGTAGCGGCCCAGCAGCCAGGAGGCCACCGAACCGCCGGCCAGCAGGGCCACTGCGATCGCGAGCAGCGCCGGCAGGCGGCCGGAAAACGCGACATCCACCGTCCCCACCGTCACGCCCGCCGCCACCAGGGCCCGGACCTTGCCGTCGGCGTCCTTGACCGGGGCGATCGTCCGCACGGACGGTCCGAGCGTGCCGGCCATGATCTCGGTGAAGACCTCGCCGCGCAGGGCCGCGTCGATCGAGCCGATGTAGGGCTTGCCCAGCTCCTCGTTGCGGGGATGGGTCCACCGGGTCCGGTCCGGCGCCATGATCGTGATGAAGTCCGCGCGGGCGTCCCGCATCACCTCCAGGGCGTAGGGCTGGAGCCTCGCCGAGGGATTGGGGGCGCTCGCCGCCTGCAGCACCAGGGGGTTGTCTGCCACCGCGGTGGCGATCCCGGCCATCCGCCGGCCGGCTTCCTCGTAGGCGTGGTCGCGGGCGTCGACGAAGGTGGCCGTGCCGACGACGGCGGTCAGGGCCAGCATGAACAGCAAGTGGGCCACAAACAGCCTGCGGGCGATGCTCCAGTGATGGATCAACTGCACCTTCCATGACCAATATGAACGCAACGGTGATGCGCGTCACTTCATCCCCAATGATGGAGAAACACGCAGAACGGACGTGATGCGCACCCCAAGCCGCATCGAAGTCCAGCCTATCCAAGGAGAACACCATGGCCTCTCAACGAGGAGAGTCAGCGGCAACCGCCGCGGCGCCGGTCAAAAAGCGCAAGGGGCTGGACAAGTCCCACTACCTGTACATCGCAGTCATTGTCGCCGTGGTCCTCGGCGCCCTGGTCGGCCTGATCTTCCCCGAGGTCGGCAAGTCCCTCAAGCCGCTCGGCGACGGCTTCATCAAGCTCATCAAGATGATGATCGCCCCCGTCATCTTCTGCACCATCGTGCTGGGCATCGGCTCGATCGCCAAGGCCGCCACGGTCGGCAAGGTCGGTGGCCTGGCCCTCGGCTACTTCATCGTCATGTCGACCTTCGCGCTGGCCATCGGCCTCGTCGTCGGCAACCTGATCCACCCGGGTGAGGGCCTCAAGCTCGCCCCGTACGATCCCAACAAGAAGGCCGCCACGGACAGCACCGTCGACTTCCTGCTCGGCATCATCCCGGGCGACATCCCCGTGCTGCCCACCCTGCTCGCCGCCATCCTGGTCGGCTTCGCGCTGCAGAAGATGGGCCCGCAGGGCACCCCGATCCTGAAGGCCATCGGCCACGGCCAGGCCCTCGTGTTCCGCATCCTGATCATGGTCATGTGGCTCGCCCCGGTCGGCGCATTCGGTGCGATCGCCGCCGTCGTCGGCGCCACCGGCGTGCAGGCCATCATCAGCATGGCCACCCTCATGGTCGCCTTCTACATCACCTGCGCGGTGTTCATCGTCGTGATCCTGGGCGGCCTGCTCCAGGTCGTCTCGGGTGTCAACATCTTCCGCCTGATGCGTTACCTCGGCCGCGAATACCTGCTGATCTTCTCCACGTCCTCCTCCGAAGCGGCCCTGCCCCGCCTGATCGCGAAGATGGAACACCTCGGTGTCTCCAAGCCCGTCGTCGGCGTCACGGTCCCCACCGGCTACTCCTTCAACCTCGACGGCACGGCCATCTACCTGACCATGGCCTCCCTGTTCGTCGCCAACGCGATGGGCACCCCGCTGGACCTGGGCGCCCAGATCTCGCTGCTGATCTTCATGATCATCGCCTCCAAGGGCGCCGCCGGCGTCACCGGCGCCGGCCTCGCCACCCTGGCAGCGGGCCTGCAGGCCCACCGTCCGGAACTGCTCGGCGGCGTGGGCATGATTGTCGGCATCGACCGCTTCATGTCCGAGGCCCGCGCGCTGACCAACTTCACCGGCAACGCCGTGGCGACCGTCCTGATCGGCACCTGGGTCAAGGAGATCGACGGCGGACAGGTCGAGCGTGTCCTCTCCGGCGCCGAGCCCTTCGACGAGCAGACCATGATCGCCGGCCACACCGGGCACGTGGCCGCCGACCAGCCAGCCGGCCAGGCCGCGCAGCCGGTGCCGGTCAACGCCTGAGCACCAGCCCGAACGCACTGAAACCGCCCGGACGCGCACCCCGCGTCCGGGCGGTTTCGTTTGCGGCGGGGCCCCGGTGCCAGGCAACCCTCGACCTCTACCAGAGGGTCAAGGCGCGCGGAACGGCGGTTGTCAAGGTCCGTCGAATACCGTGTCGGGGGCTGTAACCTTGGGAGGAATAACGATCCTTGCCGAGCGGCCGCAAGCAAGATGAGGCCGCAACATGAGCCAGTCAGCACAACAAGCAGCCGGCAGGGTCAGGCACGAAAATCACCGTCATCGAAAGTGTGGATAGATACGTGAGCAGCGAACAGGGTTCAGCCACTCTGGAAGGCACCGGACTCGACCTGGAAGACGCCATCATGGGCCCCACCGGGCGCCCCCAACGCGACTTTCCGGAGCCCGCGCCGCTGTCATCCCACGGCCCGGCCCGGGTCATCGCCATGGTCAACCAGAAGGGCGGCGTGGGCAAAACCACGTCCACCATCAACCTGGCCGCTGCCCTGGCCGAATACGGCCGCCGCGTGCTGCTGGTCGACTTTGACCCGCAGGGCGCCCTCTCTGCCGGCCTCGGCACCAATCCGCACGAGCTGGACCTCACGGTCTACAACGTGCTGATGGACCGCAAGGTCGACATCCGCGACGCCATCCAGAAGACCGGCGTCGAAAATGTGGACCTGCTGCCGGCCAACATCGACCTCTCCGCCGCGGAAGTCCAGCTCGTGAACGAGGTCGCCCGTGAACAGGTCCTGGACCGGGCCCTGAAAAAGGTCGAAGACGACTACGACGTTGTCCTGATCGACTGCCAGCCCTCGCTCGGGCTGCTCACGGTCAACGCGCTGACCGCGGCGCACGGCGTCATCATCCCGCTGATCTGTGAATTCTTCGCCCTGCGCGCCGTGGCGCTGCTGGTCGAGACGATCGACAAGGTCCAGGACCGGCTGAACCCCCGCCTGCAGGTCGACGGCGTCCTCGCCACCATGTACGACTCCCGCACCCTGCACGGCCGCGAGGTCATCGCCCGGCTGGTGGAGGCCTTCGGGGACAAGGTCTTCGAGACCGTGATCAAGCGCTCCATCAAGTTCGCCGACGCCACCGTGGCTGCCGAGCCGATTACCAGCTACGCCGGCAACCACGCCGGTGCCGACGCCTACCGCCGCCTGGCCAAAGAGCTGATTTCGCGCGGCGGCGCGCCCTAACCAGGGCTATGGCGGCGACGGGAACCGCGACGGCAGAGCTGTCGCCGCCCGGGAAGAAGCCCGGATTCGAGGTCCGGCTGGCCAACTTCACCGGCCCTTTCGACCTGCTGCTGGGCCTGATCTCCAAGCACCAGCTGGACATCACCGAGGTGGCGCTGGCCACGGTCACCGACGAGTTCATCAAATACATCAAGGGGCTGCAACGGCTGGGGGAGGACTGGGCCCTGGACGAGGCCAGCGAATTCCTGGTCATCGCCGCCACCTTGCTGGACCTCAAGGCGGCCAGGCTGCTGCCCGCCGGCGAGGTCGAGGACGACGAGGACATCGCGCTGCTCGAAGCCCGCGACCTGCTCTTCGCCCGGTTGCTCCAGTACAAGGCCTTCAAGCAGGTTGCCGGACTGATCGGCTCGACGCTGGAGCTGGAGGGCCGGCGCTACCCGCGGCAGGTCGCCCTGGAGGGCCAGTTCGCCGCCCTCCTGCCCGAGCTGGTCTGGAAGCACACCCCGCAGCAGTTCGCGGCTCTGGCCGAAGCGGCCCTGAAGCCCAAGGAAGCAGCCCCCACCGAAGTGGGCCTCGAACACCTGCATGGCACGCCGGTAAGCGTGAAGGAGCAGGCCGAAATCATCGGCCACCGCCTGCGTCTTGGCAAGGCACTCACCTTCCGGGCCCTGATCGCCGACGCCGAGTCCACCCTCGTAGTGGTGGCCCGGTTCCTCGCGCTGCTGGAAATGTTCCGTGACAAGGCAGTGGGCTTCGACCAACTGCTTCCCCTCGGCGAGCTGTCCGTGCACTGGACCGCCGACGACCCGGACTGGAGCAGCGACAAGCTGAGCGAAGAATACGAGGAGCAGCCGTGACCGAAGCACCCACCTCTGCCACAGCCGGCGGGGCCCCATCAGGCGCGGCCGGATCCGACGCCGGCGACTCCCGGGTTCCGGACGTTTCCGGACTGCCCGGCGGCGCCCGTGCCGCGCTGGAGGCCGTGCTCATGGTGGTCGACGAACCGGCCACGGCCACGGAGCTGGCCGCCGGCCTGAACCTGACGGTCGACGCCGTCGAGGGCCTGCTCGGGGAACTGCAACGGGAGTATAACGGCTATACTGGTAATGCCCCGGATGCGGACGACGCCAGCACTGCGATTAATCGTGCTGGTTTCGGTGCCGCCCCCCGGGGTTTTGAATTGCGGAATATCGCCGGAGGCTGGCGGATCTATTCCCGCGCTGAGTTCGCCGACGTCGTAGGCGGATTCGTGCTGGAAGGACAGACAGCCAGGCTGACGCAGGCGGCGCTCGAAACGCTCGCCGTCATCGCCTACCGCCAGCCCGTTTCCAGGGCGCGGGTGTCTGCAATTCGAGGGGTCAATGTTGACTCCGTCGTGCGGACGCTGACCCAGCGCGGACTGATCGAGGATTCGGGAACCGATCCTGAGTCCGGGGCCATCCTGTACCGCACGACGTCGTATTTCCTCGAACGTATGGGAATCGGCTCGGTGGCTGAGTTGCCTCAGCTTTCGCCCCATCTTCCAGGGCTTGAAGGCATAGCAGAGTTTTACGACGCAGGAAGAATGTAGGCAGGAATGCTGCCTGCGTAACGAGTATCCACCAGGGCAGAACCATTTGCCCGGCCGGTGGGGGCTGCCGTGAGGCAGCCGCCGCGGGCCAACAAACGAAGGACGGGTCATGACACAGGCGGGACGCCAGGGTTCACCACGTAACGGTTCGGGACGCACCAGCGCCGGACATCAATCAGCACGCACCCAGGGTGCGGGCGGCGCCGGCCGAGGCCAGCGCGACTTCTCCAAGGGCGGCGGCGACCGCCCGTTCAAGCGGCCCAAGCCGCGCGAAGAGGCTTTCATCGATCCGGACCTGAACCCCGCGGGTTCAGCTCCGGAATCCGGGGACCGCAACGGCGCCAAGCCGGCAGCGCGTAAGCCGGCCGCCCGCAAGCCTGCGGCACGCAAGCCCGGTGCCGGCAAGGTCCCCGGTACGCCGGGCGCGCTCAAGCCCAAGCCGCGCATCGGCGCCGGAGCGGCCAAGGCCACCGGTTCCAGCGCGTTCGGCGGCGAACGCTTCGGCCAGAACCTCGGCCCGGTCCGGAAGCCGGCCCGCAAACGCGGCCCGCGCGGACCCGTGCCGCAGTCCGAACTGCACGATGCCGACGGTGTCCGTCTGCAAAAGGTCATGGCCTCCGCCGGCGTCGCCTCCCGGCGCGTCTGCGAGGAAATGATCGCCGAAGGCCGCGTCGAGGTCGACGGCCAGGTCGTCACCGAGCTCGGCATGCGCGTCGACCCCAAGGCGTCCGTGATCCACGTGGACGGCCTGCGCATCCAGCTGGACGAAAACATGGTCTACATGGTGTTCAACAAGCCCAAGGGCGTTGTCTCCACGATGGAAGACCCGGACGGCCGTCCGTGCGTCAGCGATTTCGTCCGCAACCACCACGGCGAACGCCTTTTCCACGTCGGCCGGCTCGATGTCGCCACCGAGGGGCTCCTGCTCCTGACGAACGACGGCGAACTCGCCAACCGCCTGACGCACCCCTCCTACGAGGTGCCCAAGACGTACCTCGTCCAGGTCCGCGGGCCGTTCCCGCAGGGCGTCGGCGCGCAGCTCAAGGCCGGCGTCGAACTCGAGGACGGCATTGCCTCGGTCGACTCCTTCAAGCTCGTCGACTCGACCCCGGGCCACGTGCTGATCGAGGTCGTGCTGCACTCGGGCAAGAACCGCATTGTGCGGCGCCTCTTCGACGCCGTCGGTTTCCCGGTACTGCGCCTGGTCCGCGTCAAGGTCGGTCCCATCGGCCTGGGCGACCAGCGCCAAGGCAGCATCCGCAACCTCGGCAAGCAGGAAGTCGGCCACCTGCTGGCATCCGTGGGGCTGTAAGGCATGTCCGCTTTTCGCACCCACGGCCGCGGCCACCTGAACGGGCCGGTCGTGGTCGTGGGCACCGGACTGCTGGGCACCAGCATCGGGCTGGGGCTCCGGGGCCGCGGCGTCGCCGTGTTCCTCTCCGACCCGTCGCCCACCAACCAGGCCGTCGCCGTCGACATCGGCGCAGGCCTGCCCTTGGCGCGCCTTGACGGCGAAACGCCGGAACTCGTCGTGGTCGCCGCGCCGCCGGACGTGACCTCCGACGTCGTCGCCCGCGCCCTCGCGGACTACCCGCAGGCCGTTGTGGTGGACATTGCCAGCGTCAAGGCGTCCATCCAGGCGGAGCTGCGCGAGCGCGGCGCCGACCTGGGCCGCTACGTCGGCACCCACCCGATGGCGGGCCGGGAAAAGTCCGGCCCCGTCGCCGCCCGCGGGGAACTGTTCACCTCGATGCCGTGGGTGCTCTGCCCCACGCCGGAAACCCGGCCCGAGGCCCTGCAGGCGGCGCGTGCGCTGGCCGGGGACCTGGGCGCCGTCGTCTCCGAATTCGGTGCCGAGGAACACGACGAGGCCGTGGCGCTGGTCTCGCACCTGCCCCAGGTCATGTCCTCCCTCGTAGCCAGCCGGCTGCAGGGAACCCCGCTGCACGCGCTCTCGCTGGCCGGCAACGGGCTGCGGGACGTGACCAGGATCGCCGCGAGCGACCCCACGCTCTGGGTGCAGATCCTCGGCGCCAACGCGGGCAAGGTCGTGGAGATCCTCTACGGCGTCCGCGAGGACCTGAACCGGCTGATCGGAACCCTCGAGGATCCGACCGCGCCCGGTGCCAGGCTGGACCTTGCCCAGCTGATCAGCGAAGGCAACGCCGGCCAGGCCCGGATCCCGGGCAAGCACGGCGGACCGCCGCAGGCCTACTCCTGGCTGACCGTCCTGGTGGACGACACGCCCGGCCAGATCGCCAGGCTCCTGACCGAGATCGGCGAGATCGGCGTCAACCTCGAGGACCTCCGACTGGACCACTCCTCAGGACAGAATGTCGGCATGGTGGAACTCTCCGTGCTGCCCAACAAGCACGAGCTGCTCATCGAAGCCCTCAACGACCGTGGATGGCGGGTACTCCAGTAATGACCCAGGAACTCATTGAAACGGTGGACGTCGTCCGCCCCGGCAAGAGCCTCGTCGTCGCAATCGACGGCCCCTCCGGCTCCGGCAAATCCAGCGTCAGCAAAGAGGTGGCGCGCCGGCTCAGGCTGGCCTACCTCGACACCGGCGCCATGTACCGGGCCCTGACCTGGTTCTGCCTCGACAGCGGCCTGGACCTCGCCGACGCCGAAGCCATCGAAGCCGCTGCCGAGGCCCTCCAACTGGAGATCAGCACCAGCCCGCAGGAAGAGTACGTCCGGGTCGCGGGTGCCGACATCACCGAGGCCATCCGCGAACCGGGCATCTCCGCTGCGGTCAGCGCGGTCGCCACCACGCTCGGGGCACGGACCGAACTGATCCGCCGGCAGCGCGCGCTGATCGAAAAGCACCACCGCCGCATGGTGGTGGAGGGCCGGGACATCACCACCGTCGTCGCTCCCAATGCCGAGGTGCGCATGCTGCTCACCGCCAGCGAAGAGGCCCGGCTTCGCCGCCGCGGCATCCAGCTCGGCGGCAGTCAGAACGCCGAACAGCTTGCCGCGCAAGTCACGGCGCGGGACGCCAAGGACTCCACCGTGGTGAACTTCACGCAGGCCGCCGACGGCGTGGTCACGCTGGACTCCTCGGACCTGGACTTTGCCCAGACCGTTGACGCGGCCCTCGGGATCGTGCACCGGGTCGTCACCCACACGGCCATCAACCACACGGCCATCGACCGTGACTGAGGGCTCAGCCGGGGCGCAGCTTCCCGGCCGCTGGTTCAAGCACGGGACCATGGCCTGGAGCCGGCCGGTCGGCTGGCTGCTGGACCATCTGGTGTACCGGACCACCGTCCAGGGCCGCGCCAACGTCCCGGCGGCGGGGCCGGTCATCTTCGCCGGAAACCACATCAGTTTCCTGGACGGCCCGGTCATGTTCGGTGCGGCGCCCCGGCCGATGCACATCTTCGTCAAGAAGGAGATGTTCAAAGGCTTCCTGGGCCTGGTCCTGAAGGCCTCCGGCCAGTTGGCGGTGGACCGTTCGGGTGACCGGGCGGCGCTGGAACGGGCCAAGAGCGTCCTCGACGCCGGACGGTGCGTCGGGATCCTGCCCGAAGGCACGCGGGGGAGCGGAGAGGCCGCCGCTATCAACAACGGGGTGGCCTGGCTCGCGCTGAACTCGGGGGCCACCGTGATCCCGGTAGCCATCCTCGGGACCAGGATCAGCGGCGAGCACCTCAACGCGGTTCCCCGTCCCGGCCGGCGGCTGCACGTCAGCTTCGGCGGGGCCCTCACCGTCAGCCGCAGGCCCGGGGAGACCGGGCGTGCTTCAATGGACAGGGTGGGAACCGAGATCCGCGCCGCACTGGCACGGCACGTCCAGGACACAATTCAGAGCAGCGGGCAGCGCCTGCCCGACGCGGATTCACCGCAAGAACCACAGACAGCAGTAGCCGCGACGCCGGCAGATCACCACCTAAGGAAAGTGCAATGAGCGATACGACTCAAACCCCCGGCCATTTTGGCGCCGGCGAAGACGAATACACGCCCACCGGCACGGACCAGGTGGCGGAGAATCTTGCCGCCCTGGACGACGAGGAAGCCGATCTCCGCGCGGCCTCGCTCCGCGCCGGCCTGGACGACTACGAACTGGACGAGGAAGACGCCGCCCTGCTGAGCGGGCGCTACGAGGACGAGGACTTCGACGGCCCGGTCAAGCTTGACCCCGTCCTGGCCATCATCGGCCGGCCGAACGTCGGCAAGTCCACCCTGGTCAACCGCATCCTGGGCCGCCGCGAAGCCGTCGTGGAGGACACCCCCGGCGTCACCCGTGACCGCGTTATGTACTCGGCGCACTGGAACGGCCGGAACTTCACCGTGGTTGACACCGGCGGCTGGGAGCACGACGCCCGGGGCATCCACGCCCGCGTCGCCGAGCAGGCCGAGATGGCCGTGGAGCTCGCCGACGCCGTGCTGTTCGTGGTGGACTCCGCCGTCGGCGCGACCGCCACGGACGAAGGCGTCATGAAGATGCTGCGCAAGTCCAAGAAGCCGGTCATCATGGTGGCCAACAAGGTCGACGACTTCGCCCAGGAAGCCGACTCGGCCGCGCTCTGGGGCCTCGGCTTCGGCGAGCCGTACCCGGTCTCCGCCCTGCACGGCCGCGGCGTCGCCGACCTGCTCGACCATGTCATGGACACGCTGCCGGAGTTCTCCACGATCGAAGGACTCGAGCGCAGCGGCGGCCCGCGCCGGATCGCCCTGATCGGCCGGCCGAACGTCGGCAAGTCCTCGCTGCTGAACAAGCTCGCCGGTTCCGAACGCGTCGTCGTCGACAACACCGCAGGCACCACCCGTGACCCGGTCGACGAGTTCATCGAACTCGGCGGCCGCACCTGGCGCTTCGTCGACACGGCCGGCATCCGCCGCCGCCAGCACATGGCCCAGGGCGCCGACTTCTACGCCTCGCTGCGCACCCAGAGCGCGCTCGAAAAGGCCGAGGTCGCCGTCGTGCTCCTCGCCGTGGACGAGGTGCTCAGCGAGCAGGACGTACGCATCCTGCAGCTCGCGATCGAGTCCGGCCGCGCGCTGGTGCTCGCGTTCAACAAGTGGGACCTGCTCGACGACGAACGCCGCACCTACCTGGAACGCGAAATCGAACAGGACCTCGCCCACGTGGCGTGGGCGCCGCGCGTCAACATCTCGGCCAAGACCGGCTGGCACAAGGACCGGCTGGTTCCTGCCCTGGACACTGCGCTGGAGAGCTGGGACAAGCGCATCCCCACCGGACGGCTCAACGCCTTCCTCGGCGAACTGGTGGCGGCACACCCGCACCCGGTCCGCGGCGGCAAGCAGCCCCGCATCCTCTTCGGCACCCAGGCCTCCAGCCGGCCGCCGAAGTTCGTGCTCTTCACCACCGGCTTCCTGGATCCCGGCTACCGCCGCTTCATCACCCGCCGGCTCCGCGAAACCTTCGGCTTCGAGGGCACGCCGATCGAGGTAAACATGCGGGTCCGGGAAAAGCGCGGCAAGAAGCGCTAATTCCGAACGCGCCCGCCGAGGGAAAAAGTTCCCGTGACACAAGTGAAAGTGTCACGGGCACCCTCCGGAATCGTGTAAGCTTTTGGAGGTGGTTCGGCCGGACTGCTCGGATGAAATCCTTTGGATAACAACAGGACATCATCAAGAGCGGAGAACGGCGGAACCAACGGGCTGTAGCGCAGCTTGGTAGCGCACTTGACTGGGGGTCAAGGGGTCGCAGGTTCAAATCCTGTCAGCCCGACCAACAGAAAGTACCCCGCCATTCCGGCAACGGAATGGCGGGGTTTTCTGTTTCCCGGACCGGTCGACTTCATAAAGCGGCTCCTGGAAAGGTCCTACTTCAAAAAACGCGACGTCCGGCGGTCCGCCAGGATCTTTCCCTTCGTCTGGCAGTGCGGGCAGTACTGCAGCGCGGTGTCGGCAAAGGAGACCTCTCGCACGGTGTCTCCGCAGACCGGGCATGCTTCGCCGGCCCGGCCGTGCACCCGCATGTGGCTCCGCTTGGCGTCCTTGAGCTCGGCCGGCGGTTTCCCGCGGGCCTCGGCCAGTGCCGTGCCCAGGATTTCGTGGATGGCGTCGTACAGGCGCTCTACCGCCGCCCGGTCCAGGGCGCCGGCGATGGCGAACGGGGAGATCCTGGCCGCGTGCAGAATCTCGTCGCTGTAGGCGTTCCCGATGCCGGCGATGACGCCCTGGCTGCGCAGCAGCCCCTTGATCTGCTGCTTGCCGGCCGCGAGGATCCCGGCCAGGGTCTCGACGTCGAACCCCGGGCTGAACGGATCCGGTCCGAGCGCCGCGATCCCCGGCACATCCGTCGGGCTGCGGACCAGGTAGACCGCCAGGCTCTTCTTGGTGCCGGCCTCGGTCAGGTCCAGGTCAAGTGGTCCGCCCCCGCTGGAAAATGACAGCCGCGCCGCGATATGCCCGCTGCCCATTTTCAGCACCGCGCCGGTGGGCGCGTCGGTGAACCGCACCCAGCCGGCGCGGGCAAGGTGAAAGACAAGATGCAGCCCGTCGGCCTCCAGGTCCACGAACTTGCCATGGCGGCGCACCCCCGTCACGGTCCTGCCTTCCAACGCCGAGATGGGAGGATCCGCCGTCTTCAGTACCGCAAACGAGACGATCTGGATTTTCGTGAGGACCGCACCGCGCAGGCGCGTGTCCAGGAAATCCGCGAGGGCTGCCACTTCCGGTAGCTCAGGCATGGGCAAATCCGACCGGAACGGGTGCAGGTGCTGCCATGGCCCCATCATGCCAGAGTCCTCCCGGGGTCCGGCCGGATATGCCTATACTTTCAGCGGCGGCCCGTTCGATCGGCCGCCGTCGACCTTGGTGATTGACCAGACGAAAGGCCCGCCATGAGCATCATTCCCGAAGAGCTGTCCTACACCGCGGAACACGAATGGGTCTCCGCCCCGAATGCCGACGGAGTCGTGCGCGTGGGGATCACGGATTTTGCCCAGGACGCGCTCGGGGACGTCGTCTACGCCCAGATGCCGGAGGTCGGCACCGACATCAAGGCCAACGACGTCGTGGGGGAGGTCGAGTCCACCAAGAGTGTCAGCGACATCTACGCCCCGGTCAGCGGCGAGGTAGTGGCCCGCAACGAGGCCCTGGACACCGATTCCGCCCTGATCAATTCGGATCCCTACGGCGAGGGCTGGCTGATCGAAATCAAGCTCGCAGAAGCCGACGCCGTGGAGTCGTTGCTCAGTGCATCGGAGTACGAACAACAGGTAGGCTAATGGGAAGGTCTCCGGGCCGTGTTACTGGACACAGCAGTTGTTGGAGACAGCAATTACTGGACACAGTGGCCGGCCGGGGGGACTGACTACCGGATCTGCCAGGCTTTTCCGGACGGCATGCGTTGTTTGCAGGGGGGACACCTGCAACGAATGAGGAGGACTCAATGGTTGGGCACGGACAGAACGACACCGGTGAATACGGCACGGGTGGAGTGAAAGCCTCGGAGACCACATCGATCCATCTCACTCCCGTGCGCGACGAGCCCACCCTCACCCCGAAGGTTTCGGTCGAGGAACGCACGGCCATCGAGTCGTTGCCCGCAGGGTCCGCCCTGCTGGTGGCACACAGCGGCCCCAACGCCGGCGCCCGCTTCCTGCTCGACTCGGACGTCACGACGGCGGGCCGCCACCCGGACGCCGATATCTTCCTCGACGACGTCACGGTCTCGCGCCGCCACGTCGAATTCCGCCGCACGGCGCGCAGCTTCGAGGTCGTGGACACCGGGAGCCTGAACGGCACCTACGTCAACCACGACCGTGTCGACAGTGTGGAGCTGAAGTCCGGTAACGAGGTGCAGATCGGCAAGTTCCGGCTCACCTTCTACCTCAGCCCTGCCCGTACCGCAGGCAACGTCTGATATCGGGGTAGTTGCCTGTGGCCATGGCACAAGCCGAACGGCGCGGACCCCAGGTCCTGAACATCGGGGAGGTCCTGGCTCAACTGAGCGACGACTTCCCCAACATGACCGCGTCGAAAATCAGGTTCCTCGAAGAAAAGGGACTCATTAACCCGCAGCGGACTCCCGCCGGGTACCGGCAGTACTCCGAGGGCGACGTCGAGCGTCTCCGCTTTGTGCTGGCCCTGCAGCGGGACCAGTACCTGCCGCTGAAGGTGATCAAGGACTACCTCGACGCGATTGACCGCGGCGAACGCCCGGACAACCTGCCTCCCGGGGTCACGGTCTCGCCGCGGATCGTCTCGGACCAACTCGCCGCCGAACTGAACCACCGGGTACGCCTGCTCAGCGAAGAGCAGCTCCGCACCGAGTCCGGGGCCAGCGTGCCGTTGCTCGAATCCCTGCTCAGCTTCGGCCTGATCGGCCACGTCAACGGCAAATTCGATGAACACGCCCTGCAGGTTGCCCGGGCCTGCGTGCAACTGGAGGGCCACGGCCTGGAACCGCGGCACCTGCGCCCGTTCCAGGCCGCCGCCGAACGCGAATTCGGGCTGGTGGAACGGGCGGTGGCGACCCTGACCTCGCGGAAGGACGCCGCCTCGCACGCCCGCGCCGCCGAGGCCGCCCGCGAAATCAGCGAACTCTGCCTGACGCTGCACCGGGCCCTGGTCCAGGACCGCATCTCGAGGATGGACATCTGATGATTGAGGTGGAAATCGTAGGCGTACGGATTGAATTGCCGTCCAACCAACCGCTCGTGCTGCTCAAGGAGATGCACGGGGAGCGCCACGTCCCCATCTGGATCGGCACCCCGGAGGCCAGCGCCATTGCCCTGGCCCAGCAGGGTGTGGTCCCGCCGCGGCCGATGACGCACGACCTGCTGGTGGACGTTGTCGAGGCATTGGGCCACACGATCGTCAGCGTCAACATCGTGGCGGTCGAGGACAACATCTTCTACGGCCAGCTCCAGTTCGAAGACGGCACCACCGTCAGCTCGAGGGCCTCGGATGCCCTGGCCCTGGCCCTGCGGGCCAAATGCCGGATCTGGTGCGCGGACGCCGTGATGGAAGAAGCCGGTGTGCGGATCACCGAGCACGACGACGGCGAGGAGGCCCAGCCCGGGCCCGCCGTCGACGAAGAGGGCGAGCTGCGCCGCTTCCGCGAATTCCTGGACGACGTCGAACCCGAGGATTTCGCCGGCTGAAACGGCCCTAAGCTTAAAGTCGAGGTCGAAAGTTTCGACACGCCCCGGCAATACCGCCAACGTCTTTGACCTTGGGCCCCGGCAGGCCTAACGTCGGAGGTACAAGTTCCCATTGCATACAACAGCCGCGCAAGTCACACTGGACAGAGCAGCCGGAGCCGAAACTACACGGA
This sequence comes from Arthrobacter sp. 05L428, assembly GCF_056397665.1. Taxonomy (NCBI): domain Bacteria; kingdom Bacillati; phylum Actinomycetota; class Actinomycetes; order Micrococcales; family Micrococcaceae; genus Arthrobacter; species Arthrobacter sp. 05L428. The sequence goes on from NZ_JBFTNW010000007.1 coordinate 38,623, forward strand.
TGATTTTCGTGCCTACTCGGTCCGACGCCGGTCCCGGACAGCGCGTCGTTGCTGCAAGTTCCCGCGGGAACTCATGACAAGGAGGATCCACGTGAGTCCGAAAGGCGAAGCAGGCGAGCTCAAGCAGACCTCGACGGCAGGCGTTGCTGTGCCCGCGAGCGGTGCCCAGGGCCTGCTCTTCACCGAGGATCTTCCCGTCCTGGACGAAGACGCGGGTTACCGCGGCCCCACCGCGTGCAAGGCGGCCGGGATCACCTACCGCCAGCTGGACTACTGGGCACGCACCGGGCTCGTCGAACCCGCCGTGCGCGGCGCCGCCGGCTCCGGGTCGCAGCGCCTCTACGGCTTCCGCGACATCCTCGTCCTCAAGGTCGTCAAACGGCTCCTCGACACCGGCGTCTCCCTGCAGCAGATCCGCACCGCCGTCGAGCACCTCCGGGAGCGCGGGGTCGAAGACCTCGCCCAGATCACGCTGATGAGTGACGGCGCGAGCGTCTACGAGTGCACCTCGGCGGATGAAGTCATCGACCTGGTCCAGGGCGGACAGGGTGTCTTTGGCATCGCCGTCGGCCGGGTCTGGCGCGAAGTGGAGGGAAGCCTCGCGGCACTGCCGAGCGAACACGCCACGGACCAGTCCTTCCCCGACGATGAACTCAGCAAGCGCCGCGCGGCCCGCAAGATCGGCTAGCACGGCCGGAAGATTTAACTAAGAAGCGCGGGGCCACATCGTGGCCCCGCGCTTCTTGTTGTCCTCCATCCGGGAGGCCGGACTTCGAGCCGGAACAGTACAGCTAACGCTGGCTGCGGTTGCGGACCATGCCCGCAGCCGCCAGCTCCCCGGTACCGCCGGCCCCCATCAGGTTGCCTAGCAGCGTGTCGAACAACGCCGCGGCGTTCTTGGCGGAGTCCCCGGGCCAGTGATGGACCGAGTGGGCCGCGCCCTGGATCTGCTGCCAGTTCGCCTGCTCCGGGATGTGCGGGGTGAGCAGCAGTTCACCGAACATGGACTGCATCTCGGCCAGACGGAAGGTGTGCTCCGAGGAGCCGGTCCGCACCCGGTTGGCGACAATGCCTGCGGGGGAGAGGCCTGGCGCGAATTCCTGCCGGAACAGCTGGATGGCGCGCATGGTGCGCTCGGTGCCCGCGACGGAGAACAGTCCCGGCTCGGCGACCAGGGCGACCTTGTCGCTGGCGGACCAGGCCATCCGGGTCAGGCCGTTCAGCGAGGGCGGGCAGTCGATCAGCACGAGTTCGTACTGCCCGGCACCTGCCAGCACGGCGGAGAGTCGGCGCAGGTCGCGGCGGCCGAGGTCGGGCCGGTCGTAGATTCCGGTATAGGCCGAGCCGATGGCGACATCCAGTACGGACGCTGCTGTTCCCTTGGAAGAAGCGCTGTGCTCCACCCATCCGCTGGGGACAACGTTGTCGGCGAGGCGGGCCCGGCGCGGGGACTTGAGCATCCGGCCGATGTCGAGTTGTTCATCGGGCCGGACGCCGAGGGCGGTGCTGGCATCCGCGTGCGGGTCAAGGTCGACCACAAGGGTGGGGATGCCGGCTGCGAGTGCGGCCGACGCCAGTCCGGTTGTCACGGAGGTCTTGCCGACACCGCCTTTGAGGCTGCTGATGCTGACTACTTGCACTTGAAAAACCAATACCTAACGCCGGTTGCCGAGACTGGGTCATGCCGGCCCGTGCGTTCCTTCGGACCGGGGCGTGCATGCGCCACCCACCAACTCATCATATGTTGACCCGGCACCGAAACCTTTCTCATCCGGCCCGACTTATCCGGGCCGGCGGGTGCCCGGACCGCTGTGGAGCCCCCCGCGCGAGAGCGATCTGCCCAATGCCGCCGAAATGACGCATAATGCTGTGATGGGCGCCACAATGATTTGTGTTTGCGCACACCAGTCTTAGAAACTGTGACGACTTACCGAACCACCCGCGATGATGCAGGAGAAGTATGTTTTCCAAGATTCTGGTGGCTAACCGCGGCGAAATCGCCATCCGCGCCTTCCGCGCCAGCTATGAGCTGGGTGCCAAGACCGTTGCAGTGTTCCCGACCGAGGACCGTAACTCGATCCACCGCCAGAAGGCGGATGAGGCGTATCTGATCGGCGAGGAGGGGCACCCGGTCCGGGCATACCTCGATGTCGACGAGGTGGTGCGCGTGGCGAAGGAGGCCGGGGCCGACGCGATCTACCCCGGCTACGGATTCCTCTCGGAGAACCCCAACCTGGCGCGCGCCGCGGCTGCCGCCGGCATCACCTTCGTTGGACCGCCGGCAGAAGTCCTTGAACTGGCCGGCAACAAGGTCGCCGCACTGGAGGCCGCCCGCAAGGCCGGCGTCCCGGTGCTCAAGTCGAGCCAACCGTCCAAGGACGTCGACGAACTCATCGCCGCCGCGGACGAAATCGGCTTCCCCATCTTTGCGAAGGCCGTCGCCGGCGGCGGCGGCCGCGGCATGCGCCGGGTGGACACCCGGGACGCGCTGCCCGAGGCCCTGCAGGCCGCCATGCGCGAGGCCGACGCCGCCTTTGGTGACCCCACCATGTTCCTGGAACAGGCGGTGCTGCGCCCGCGGCACATCGAAGTGCAGATCCTCGCCGACGCCGAGGGCAACGTCATGCACCTCTTCGAGCGCGACTGCTCCATCCAGCGCCGCCACCAGAAGGTGATCGAGATTGCCCCCGCGCCGAACCTCGATGAGGGCATCCGGCAGGCGCTCTACCGGGACGCCGTGAAGTTCGCCAAGGCCCTGAACTACGTCAACGCCGGCACCGTGGAGTTCCTCGTCGACACCGTGGGCGAGCGGGCCGGCCAGCACGTCTTCATCGAGATGAACCCGCGCATCCAGGTCGAGCACACCGTCACCGAGGAAGTCACCGACGTCGACCTCGTCCAGGCCCAGCTGCGGATCGCCTCGGGGGAGACCCTCGCCGACCTCGGCCTCTCGCAGGAGACCGTCAAGCTCAACGGCGCCGCACTGCAGTCCCGCATCACCACCGAGGACCCGGCAAACGGCTTCCGCCCCGACGTCGGAAAGATCACCGGCTACCGTTCGGCCGGCGGGGCCGGTGTGCGGCTCGACGGCGGCACCGTCTACTCCGGCGCCGAGATCAGCCCGCACTTCGACTCGATGCTGGTCAAGCTGACCTGCCGCGGCCGCGACTACAAGACCGCCGTCGCCCGCGCCCGGCGCGCCCTGGCCGAGTTCCGGATCCGCGGCGTCTCCACCAACATTTCCTTCCTGCAGGCCGTCCTGGACGACCCGGACTTCGTCGCCGGTGACGTCGCCACCTCGTTCATCGACGAACGCCCCGAACTGCTCAAGGCCCGCGTCTCCGCGGACCGCGGCACCAAGCTGCTGACCTGGCTCGCCGAGGTCACCGTCAACAAGCCCAACGGCGAGCTCACGGCACACACCGACCCGGCCGACAAGCTGCCCGCCCTGACGGACAGTGACGCCCCCTTGGGGTCCCGGCAGCGGCTGCTCGAACTCGGCCCGGAGGGCTTCGCGAAGGCCCTGCGCGAGCAGGACGCCGTCGCCGTCACCGACACCACCTTCCGCGACGCGCACCAGTCCCTGCTGGCCACCCGCGTCCGGACCCGGGACCTCGTGGCGGCCGGACCGGCAGTATCCAAGCTGCTGCCCGAACTGCTCTCCGTCGAGGCCTGGGGCGGCGCGACCTACGACGTCGCCCTCCGCTTCCTGGGCGAGGACCCCTGGGACCGCCTGGCCGCGCTGCGCAAGGCGCTGCCGAATATCTGCCTGCAGATGCTGCTCCGCGGCCGGAACACCGTCGGCTACACGCCATACCCGGAAGAGGTGACGGTGGCCTTCGTCAACGAGGCCGCCGCGACCGGCATCGACATCTTCCGCATCTTCGACGCCCTCAACGACGTCAACCAGATGGCCCCCGCCATCCGCGCCGTCCGCGCCACCGGCACCGCCGTGGCCGAGGTCGCCCTCTGCTACACCGCGGACATGCTCGATCCGGACGAGAAGCTGTACACCCTCGACTACTACCTGGACCTGGCCCAGAAGATCGTCGACGCCGGCGCGCACATCCTCGCGATCAAGGACATGGCCGGACTGCTGCGCCCGGCGGCGGCAGCCCGCCTCGTGACGGCCCTGCGGGAGAAGTTCGACCTCCCGGTACACCTGCACACCCACGACACGGCGGGCGGCCAGCTGGCCACCCTGCTGGCTGCAGTGGACGCCGGCGTGGACGCCGTCGACGTCGCCTCGGCCTCGCTCGCCGGCACCACCAGCCAGCCCTCCGCCTCGGCCCTCGTCGCGGCGCTGGCCCACACGCCGCGGGACACCGGCCTGAGCCTGGCCAATGTGTGCGCCCTGGAACCGTACTGGGAGGCTGTGCGCCGCGTTTACGCCCCGTTCGAGTCGGGACTGCCGGGCCCCACCGGCCGGGTCTACCAGCACGAGATCCCCGGCGGCCAGCTCTCCAACCTGCGCCAGCAGGCGATCGCGCTGGGGCTGGGCGAACGCTTCGAAGCGATCGAGGACATGTACACCGCAGCGGACCGTATCCTGGGCCGGCTCGTGAAGGTCACGCCCTCGTCCAAGGTGGTGGGCGACCTCGCCCTGCACCTGGTCGGCCTCAACGCGGACCCGGCGGACTTCAACGAGAACCCGCAGAAGTACGACATCCCGGACTCCGTGATCGGCTTCCTCTCCGGCGAACTGGGAGACCCTCCCGGCGGCTGGCCCGAGCCGTTCCGGACCAAGGCCCTGCAGGGCCGCAGCGTCAAGGTCCGCGACGTCGAACTCAGCGCCGAAGATAGTGCCGCGCTTAAGGGCGACTCCAGGACGGTGCAGCAGACCCTCAACCGGCTGCTCTTTGCCGGTCCCACCAAGGACTACCAGAAGAGTGTCGAGGCCTACGGAAACCTTTCCGTCCTGGACACCCGCGACTACCTCTTCGGCCTGCAGCGCGGCGCCGAGCACGAGATCGAGCTGGAGAAGGGCGTGCGTCTGATCGCTTCGCTCGAGGCCGTCTCCGAGCCGGACGAGAAGGGCATGCGGACCGTGATGTGCACGCTCAACGGACAGTCCCGGCCCGTGGTGGTCCGTGACCGCTCCGTGGTCAGCAACGTCAAGGCCGCCGAGCGGGCCGACGCCTCGCAGCCGGGCCAGGTCGCCGCGCCGTTCGCCGGCGCCGTCACCCTGACCGTCAAGGCCGGCGACGCGGTCAAGGCCGGGGACACGGTCGCGACCATCGAGGCCATGAAGATGGAAGCCTCGATCACGACGCCGGTGGCCGGGACCGTGTCGCGGCTCGCCGTCGGCCCCGTCGAGCAGGTCCAGGGCGGCGACCTGCTGCTGGTCGTGGAGTAACGCGGCCGGACACGGCAGCACAGCAGAAAGGGCTCCTCCGGCCACGGCCGGGGGAGCCCTTCCTGGTTTATGCCAACGCGTTGAAGCGGGTCTTAGGCGTGCGTGGTGCGCTTCGCGGAGTACATCTCCTCGATCACGTTCTCGAAGTCCTTCATCACCTGGGCGCGCTTGACCTTCATGGACGGCGTCAGGTGGCCGGAGGCCTCGGTGAAATCGGAGGGAACAATCCGGAACGACTTGATGGCCTCGGCCTGCGAGACGGACTGGTTCGCACGGTTGATCAGCTCCTGGACCGCCGCCGTGACGGCGGGGTTTACGGTCGCCTCGGCCACCGTGGTCGACGCCGGCAGGCCGTGGCGCTGCAGCCAGCCCGGGAGCGCCTCCTCGTCGAGCGTCACGAGAGCGCCGATGAACGGACGGTTGTCTCCGACCACAAGGACCTGCGAAACCAGCGCGTCGGCGCGGATCTGGTCCTCGAGCAGGGCCGGCACCACGTTCTTGCCGCCGGCGGTGACGATGATTTCCTTCTTCCGCCCGGTGATGGTCAGGAAGCCCTGCCCGTCAAGCTGGCCGATGTCGCCGGTGCGGAACCAGCCGTCCACGAAGGCTTCGGCCGTGAGGTCCTCCCGGTTGAAGTAGCCCCGCATCACGCAGACGCCCTTGGCGAGAATCTCGCCGTCGTCGGCGATCTTCACGGCGTTGCCGGGAATCGGCGCGCCGACGGTGCCGATCTTGATCAGGCCGGGCGTGTTGACCGTGACCGGGGCGGTGGTTTCGGTCAGGCCGTAGCCTTCGAGGATCTGCAGGCCGATGCCTTGGAAGAAGTGGCCGAGGCGTTCGCCGAGCGGGCCGCCGCCGGACACCGCGTGCGCGACCTGGCCGCCCATGGCGTCGCGGAGCTTGCCGTAGACGAGCTTGTCAAACAGGGTGTGCTTGAGCCGCAGGGCCAGGCCCAGCTTGCCCGCCTGGCGAGCCCGCGAATAGGCGATGGCGGTTTCCGCGGCGCGATGGAAGATCGCTCCCTTACCGCCGTCCTCGGCCTTGGTCAGAGCGGAGTTGTAGACCTTTTCGAAGACCCGCGGCACCGCGAGGATGAAGGTCGGCTTGTAGCTCTGCAGGTCCGGCAGCAGGTTCTTGATGTCCGGAGTGTGCGCCACGGTAACGCCGGCCGCCACCGCCAGCACAGAAATGAAGCGGGCGAAGACGTGCGCGAGCGGGAGGAACATGATGGTCCGCGCCTGCTCGTGGACGATCTGGCCCAGGGACGTGGCCAGCACATTGTCGGAGAGCTCCACGAAGTTGCCGTGGGTCAGCTCGCAGCCCTTGGGCCGGCCGGTGGTGCCGGAGGTGTAGATGATGGTGGCGAGATCGTTGAGCGAGGCCTGACTGCGGCGGGCTTCGAGTTCCTCGTCGCTGATCCCGCTGCCGGCGGCGCGGACCTCGTCGAGGGCGTCACCTTCCAGCTGCCAGACGTGCCTCAGCCCGGTGAGGCCCTCGGAGCCGGCAGCCTGCCGGATGATGTCCTCATGGTGGGCGGACTCGCCGAAGGCGGCGACGGCGCCGGAGTCGCCGAGGTTCCAGGCAACCTGTGAGGGGGAGGACGTTTCATAGATCGGGACCGAGACGGCGCCGGCAAACCAGATCGCGAAGTCGATCAGGGCCCATTCGTACCGGGTGCGGGACATGATGCCGACCCGGTCGCCGGCAGCCACGCCGCTGGCCATCAGGCCCTTGGCGAGCAGGGAGACATCGGCCAGGAAATCGGTCGCCCGGACGTCCTGCCACTGGCCTGCGGCGTCGAGCCGTGAGAACAGGGCCGGGTTGGACGCCTTCGCGGCCTGGCGCAGGACCAGGTCCGTTACGTTCGTCTCCGGTGGGACGGTGACCAGGGGCGGGACACTGATTTCTCGCACGATAGCTCCTTTGATATCCATTGGCCCGCAAGGGGGGTACGACTAACAGTAGTATGTGGCCCCGGCGGGGTGTGTTCCACTTCACCTACTGGCGAGTAACTTTACGGACAAGGCCCGTGTTGCGCCACCCGGGAGAGGGCCGGCGGCCCGGCCGCGCCGCTCGCTGAGGGCCCTAGAATGGGGAACGATGCATACTCCAACACCCGGCCAGAAGCCCGGACCGCAGCGCAGGACGGCCGCCTGGCGGCGCCGGATGCAGGGCTTTTCCGGCGCCTCCGAGGCCGGCAGTTTCCGTGAACACCTGCGGCTCGGGCGCAAGGGCCTCGCGATCGGCGTCGACATCGGCGGCACAAAGGTGGCGGCCGGCGTTGTGGACGCGGAAGGGCGCATCCTCAGCCAGGCCAAGCGGTCAACGCCGGGCAGCGATCCGCGCGCCGTCGAGCAGGTGATCGTCGAACTCGTGGAGGAACTGGGCCGGGGCCACCGCATCTGGTCGGTCGGCATCGGCGCGGCCGGGTGGATGGACCTCGACGGCGCCACCGTGCTGTTCAGCCCGCACCTGGCCTGGCGCAACGAACCGCTGCGTGAGAACCTGCAGCGGCTGCTCCGCCGTCCGGTGCTGCTGACCAACGACGCCGACGCCGCCGGCTGGGCGGAGTGGCGCTTTGGCGCCGGGAAGGGCGAGAGCCGGCTGGTCTGCATTACCCTGGGCACCGGAATCGGCGGGGCCATGGTGATGGACGGGCGGCTCGAACGTGGGCGCTTCGGCGTGGCCGGTGAATTCGGCCACCAGATCATCATGCCCGGCGGCCACCGCTGCGAGTGCGGCAACCGCGGCTGCTGGGAGCAGTACGCCTCGGGGAACGCCCTTGGCCGGGAGGCCCGGGAACTCGCCGCAGCCAACTCGCCGGTGGCCCAGGAGCTGCTCAAAGCAGTGCACGGCCATGCCGACCGGATCACGGGCGTGGTCGTCACCGAACTCGCCAAGGCCGGCGATCCCACCGCGCGTGAACTCCTCGAAGACGTGGGGGAATGGCTCGGCCTGGGACTGGCGAACCTGGCGGCGGCCCTGGACCCGGGAACCTTCGTCATCGGCGGCGGGCTCTGCGACGCCGGCGAACTCCTCGTGGAACCGGCGCGGAAGGCCTTTGCCCGGAACCTGACCGGCCGCGGGTTCCGCCCGGCGGCCACGATTGAACTGGCCGCGCTGGGCCCCAATGCCGGGCTGATCGGCGCGGCCGACCTTTCCCGGGTCAGCAGCCGCATGCGCAGCTAGCCGGCGCTCGGGCGGCTCCGCAGCCGCCAGCCGGACAGCAACCGGCTAAACGCGGGCCCCGTCGTCGTTCTCGTCCTTCTCCTGCGGCAGCTTCATGATCAGGAACACCACCGACGCCGCGAAGGCGACCACCATGCCGACGACCGCCAGCAGCGGTGCGCTCCGCCAGAAAATGGCGGACAGCATCAGCGCGATCGGGCCGCCGACGGCGCCCAGCCATGCGAGCATCGTCAGCGGGTCGGACCCGGCCAGGCTGGGCGGCTCTTCGGGGACGAACGCTCCGTCGTCGTCGTCCGGCTCGTAGTCCCGCGGGCCGGAGGCGCCCTGGCCGGCCGCGGCGTCGTCACTCCCGCGCAGCGAGGCCGCCCGGCTGCCGGCCGGGGGTTCGACCGGTGCCGGTGCCGGTGCCGCAAGGCCCAGCGGGTCGAAGTCGCGGAACGTCCGCGCGGCGGGGCTTCCGGCGTCGGCGCTGCCGGCCGGACCGGAGTCGGTGCCCTCCAGCCTGGCGACCAGATCCAGCCAGACGGCGTCGTCCTCGTTGGCGCTGGAGTCCGGGGAATCGGGGTCCGGCGAGCCCGGGTCGAATCTAGTCATCTGCCGTTTCTTTCTGGCTGGCACCGGCGGCGCCCGGGTTGGGCCCTTCCACGACCGACCGGATGAACTCCGCTGTGCCGCGGAAGATCTGTGGCGCGTCGTTGTCCATGGTAGCCACGTGGTAGCTGTTCTCCAGCCGGATGACCTCCAGCGGGGCGTTGCTCAGTCCGCGGCGCAGGGCGGCCAGGCTGGCGTCGGAAACGACGTGGTCCACGGTGGACCGGTAGACCCGGACCGGGGCCGTGATCCGGGGCAGCAGCCGCAGGGTGTCCTTGAACATCTTGTTCAGCTCGTGGGCCGCCGCGACCGGGGTCCGCGGATAGGCGCCTTCATCCACGCCCTCCTTGAGGATGTCATTGGCGATCGCCGGGGTGCTCTTCAGCACGAATTTCAGGATCCCGGCCAGCGGCGCGCGGGGATCATCGATGACCAGGCCGGGGTTCACCAGCACCGCCCCGGCCACGGGGCGGGTGGCCGCCAGCCGCAGCGCGAGGGCGCCGCCCATCGAGAGCCCGGCCACCACGACGTGGTCGCACTCCGAGGCCAGTTCCAGGTAGGCGGCGTCGAGCCCGGCATGCCAGTCCTGCCAGCGTGTCCGGGCCAGTTCCTGCCAGCTCGTGCCGTGCCCGGGCAGCAGCGGCATCCGGACCGCGTAGCCGGCCGCGGCCAGGGACTCGGCCCACGCCCGGACGCCGTGCGGGCTGCCGGTGAACCCATGGGAGACCACGACGCCGGTCCGGGGACCGGATCCGGTGAACGGACTGCTGTACGGCGAGTGGTCGGCGGCTGTGCTCATGGATGCTCCGTGGTTCATGGCTGCTCAGTTCTTACTGGCTGCTGAGGGCCTGCGGGGACAGTGGACTGGGCTGGGGACGGGGCCGCGTGCTCCCGGAAGAAGCGGGCGGACTGCGAAAAGATTACGGGAGCGTCGACGTCGAGCGTTGCAACGTGGCCGCTGGACGGCAGCGGGACCACCGTAAGGTCCGGCGATCCGAGGCGCCCGCGGAGCAGCTCCAGCGAGGTCGGCGGCACCACCGCGTCCGTGTCGGACTTGAACACGATAGCCGGAGCGTCGACGGCGGGCAGTTCGCGCAGTGTCGCGGTGAAGAGCTTGCGCAGTTGGTGGACGGCCGCGAGCGGGGTCAGTGAGTAGTCGCCGTCCTGGGTGGCGGCCGCCGTCGACTCCGTCTCCTGGAGCGGGACGGTGGTGCGCTGCAGGTACTTGAGCACCCCGATGTAGCGCACCCGGCGGTCGTAGAAACTGAGCCCGGGGTTCACGACGGCGACGCCGGCCACGCGGTGGCGGGCAGCGGTGCGCAGCGCGATGGTTCCGCCCATGGACAGGCCCGCCACGAAGCATGAGCGGGTTCCGGCGGCCAGGTCCAGGTACGCGGCCTCGAAGGCGCCGTACCAGTCCTGCCAGCCGTGCCGGGCGAGATCCCGCCAGTCGGTGCCGTGGCCGGGCAGCAGCGGGACGGAGACGGCGAACCCGAGGGAGGCCAGGTGCTCGGCCCAGGGAAGCACACTCAGGGGGCTACCGGTAAAGCCATGGCAGATCGCGACGCCGGTGCCCGCATTGGCGCCGTGGCCGGGGTAGCGAAAAGCGGCAGGCGCCACTGGAGTGCTGCTTTCGCTCATGAGCCCATCGTGTCACTGTTCCCGACAAAACTCACTAGAGTAGGGTGTCACTGAAGTCCTGGCCGGGTCCGAAGAAGGGCCGGCCAGACGCCTGCCGGAGAGGTACACCACGTGTTTTATTGGTTCATGAAGACGTTCGTCCTTGGGCCGGTCCTGAAGACGCTCTTCCGGCCGTGGGTCAAAGGCCTGGACAATGTTCCGGCCGAGGGCGCCGCGATCCTGGCCTCCAACCACCTTTCTTTTTCCGATTCCATCTTCATGCCGCTGATGGTGCCCCGGCCGGTGGTGTTCCTGGCGAAATCCGAGTACTTCACCGGCAAGGGAATCAAAGGCAAACTGACCGCCGCCTTCTTCCGGCTGACCAACCAGCTGCCGATGGACCGGTCCGGGGGAGCGGCGTCCGCCCGCTCGCTTGATGCCGGCATGGATGTGTTGAAGAACGGTTCGCTCCTGGGCATCTACCCCGAAGGCACCCGCAGTCCGGACGCCCGCCTGTACCGCGGCAAGGTCGGGGTCGCCCGGCTCGCCCTGCAGGCCCGGGTCCCGGTGATCCCGGTCGCGATGATCGGCACCGACAAGGTCCAGCCCATCGGCAAGCGGATGCCCAACATCCGCCGGATCGGGATGATCTTTGGCGAACCGCTGGACTTCAGCCGCTACTACGGCATGGAAGACGACCGCCTGATCCAGCGTTCCGTAACGGACGAAATCATGTACGAACTGATGCGGCTCTCCGGCCAGGAATACGTCGACGAGTACGCCGCCGTCGTCAAACTGCGTCTCGCCGGAAAAGCCACCGAGGCACCGGAGGCCGGCGCCGGCCAGGAACCGGAGACGCCCGGAACTGTGTGACGGGGCGCCCGCGGTCAATGACGCCGGGCGCCGCCGTTCAACGCGGAGGCAACTATCCTTAGAGGGTGACTGAGCTATCTGCGCCTTCGACGTCCCTGAACAACTCCACGCCGGCGGGCCCCGCCCCCGCAGGCTCCGCTTTTGCCGGTTCTGCTTTCACGAGCACGGCCCAGAGCGGCGCCGCCAACTATCCGGGACTGGACCACTGGCGGGAGCTGCCTGCCTCGCAACAGCCCAGCTGGTCCGACGCGGCAGTCTTTGAGGCCTCGGTCAAGGAACTCTCGGTGCTGCCGCCGCTCGTCTTCGCCGGCGAAGTGGACATCCTGCGCGAACGGCTCGCCGCGGCCGCGCAGGGCAAGGCGTTCCTGCTCCAGGGCGGTGACTGCGCGGAGACCTTCGAAGCCGCCACGGCGGACAAGATCAGCGCCCGGGTCAAGACCATCCTGCAGATGGCCGTCGTGCTCACCTATGGCGCGGCGATGCCCGTGATCAAGATGGGCCGGATGGCGGGCCAGTTCGCCAAGCCGCGCTCGTCCAACGACGAAACCCGCGACGGCGTCACGCTGCCGGCTTACCGCGGCGACATCGTCAACGGCTATGACTTCACGCCGGAGTCCCGCGCGCACGACGCCAGCCGGATGCTCAAGGCGTACCACACCTCGGCATCGACCCTGAACCTGATCCGGGCGTTCACGCAGGGCGGCTTCGCCGACCTGAGGCTGGTGCACCAGTGGAACAAGGGCTTCACCGAGAACCCGGCGCACGCGCGTTACGAATCCCTGGCCCGCGACATCGACCGGGCCATCAAGTTCATGTCCTCCTGCGGCGCGGACTTCGAGGCGCTTAAGCGCGTCGAGTTCTACGCCAGCCACGAGGCGTTGCTGCTGGACTACGAGCGGGCCCTGACCCGCATCGACTCGCGAACCGGCCTGCCGTACGACACCTCGGCGCATTTCCTGTGGATCGGGGAGCGCACCCGGGAACTGGACCACGCGCACGTCGATTTCCTCTCCCGCGTCCGCAACCCGATCGGCGTCAAGCTTGGCCCCTCGACCTCCGGCGAGGACGCCCTCCGCCTGATCGACAAGCTTGACCCTAACCGGGAACCCGGCCGCCTGACCTTCATCACCCGGATGGGCGCCGGCAACATCCGCGAGAAATTGCCTCCCATCGTCGAGCGCGTCACCGCCTCCGGCGCCCAGGTCCTCTGGGTCACCGATCCGATGCACGGCAATACGGTGACCTCGCCCAACGGCTACAAGACCCGCAACTTCGACGACGTCATCGACGAGGTGCGCGGCTTCTTCGAGGTGCACCACGGCCTCGGCACCGTTCCGGGCGGCCTGCACGTGGAAATGACCGGCGACGACGTGGCCGAGTGCCTCGGCGGCGCCGACCCGATCGACCAGGACGCCTTCCTGGACCGCTATGAATCCGTCTGCGATCCGCGGCTGAACCACATGCAGTCCCTCGAAATGGCGTTCCTGGTGGCGGGAGCCCTCGCCAAGCGCTAAGCCGCGCCGGCCGACACGGGCCGATGCCGCAAGCGGCGACGCCACAGACAGTAAGAGCTCCGCCCCGGCTGTTTCCAGCCGGGGCGGAGCTTTTACTTATTTGGCAGAAGTCAGGTCACGGTGATCGTGACGAGTGAGCCTTCGGGCTGCCGCCCGGTCTTGTCCTGGCCGGCCACCAGGCCCAGCACGGATGAACCGAAGGCGTAGTTGACCTTCACCTCGAAGCCGGCATCCTTGAGGGCCTGCACCGCCTCCTCCTCCGGCTTGCGGAACACGTCCGGGACCTGGACGAATTTCGGCCCCTTGGAGATCGTCAGGGTCACGGCGCCGCCCTTGGTGAGATTCCCGGTGGCCGGGTCCTGGCCGGCAACCGCGCCCTTTGGCACCTCCCGGTCGAAAACGGCTTCCGGGGCGACGACGGCTTTGAGCCCGGCGGCTTCCAGCGTTTTCACCGCGGTCTCCTGGTCCTTGCCGCGCAGCTCGGGCACCGGGATGGGCCGCGGCCCCTTGGAGACCGTCAGCCCCACGGCTGTCCCGTGCTTGGCGGGGGTGCCTTTGCCCGGCTTCTGGGCCAGCACGGTTCCAGCCGCCGCGGCCTCGTCGTAGCGCTCGGTGACGGGGCCCAGCGCCATGCCGGCGCCATTGAGGGCCGTCTTCGCCGCATCGAGCGACTTGCCCGTCAGCTGGGGCAGGGGAAACAGCTCCGGACCCTTCGAAACGGCCAGCGAGACGGACTGGAATTTCCGGACCACCTGACCCGCCTGCGGCTCCGAGCCGACCACGAGGCCAGGGGACACGTCGTCGTCAAAGACGTCCCGGGTGGTCGACTCGAAACCGGCAGTGCGGAGCAGCTGCTGTGCTTCGGCCACGGTCTTGTTGGCCAACTGCGGAATGGTCCCCGGAGACCCCGGGCCCATGCCGAAGAACCAACCGGCGCCGGCCGCGAGCAGCGCCACCAGGACCAGCACCAGGATCCAGGCCAGGCCCCGGCGCCGCGGGTCGCCCGCCCGGAGGCTTCGGCTGGGGGTCGCGGCAGCACGCTGCCGCGCCTTTTCCTCCTCGCGGTCCTGCTTGCGTTGTGCACGCTTGCTTGCCGGCTCCGGACGGCCGTCCGGAGCATCCTCAGGATAGGCGCCAAACTCTCGTTCCTCCGGCGCGGCGAGCGGACCGTAAGCGCCGGGCCGTGACCTGCCGGCGAGGACGGTGGTGGGGTTGCTGCCGCGGTTGATGACTTCCGTGGGCTGCTGGAGGCCACCGAGGAATTCCGTGTGTGCCTCAGCGGCGGCCGGGCGGGGTTCCGTCGCGGGCCGCCCGGGTGTGGAACCGCCGGGGCCTGCCGCCGCGGCGCCGGCAACGGGCGCCGCAAGGGCGGCCGGGGGCCGCAGGTCCAAGTCGGCGTCGCTGAGGTTGGTGCGGATGTGTCGAAGTTCGAAGAGCAATGCATTGCCGTCGACGGGGCGCTTGTCCGGGTCGTTCGCCGTGCACCACTGCACGAGCTCGTCGAGTTCTTCGGCCAGCCCCGGGACCAGGGCCGACGGCGGCCCGACGGTCGAGTTCACGTGCTGGTAGGCGACCTGGATGGGAACCTCGCCGTCGAACGGCTGGCGACCGGTGATCATCTCGTAGAGCATGATCCCGAGTGAATAGATGTCGCTGCGGGCGTCGGCCTGCTGGCCCAGCACGAGCTCGGGGGAGAGGTAGGCGACGGTCCCGATCAGGGCGCCGGTGCTGGTCGTCGTCGTGATCGCCCGCGCCAGCCCGAAGTCGCCGATCTTGATCCGACCGTCGTCGGCGATGAGCACGTTCTCGGGCTTGACGTCGCGGTGGATGAGGCCGGCCGCGTGTGCGGCTCCGAGTCCTTCCACGACCGGGTCGATCAGCGCCAGGGCAAGCCTCGGCGTGAGGGCTCCCTTTTCCTTGATCACGTCCCGCAGCGTGTGCCCCTTGATGTATTCCATCACCAGGTAGGCCAGCGGGCCGTCGTCGCCCTGGTCCAGGACGCCCACCACGTGCGGGTGCGACAGCCGGGCGGCGGCCTTGGCTTCGCGGCCCAGCCGGTCCAGGAACTGCGGGTCTCCGGCCATATGCGGATGCAGGACCTTGAGCGCCACGTCCCGCTCGAGCCGCCGGTCGGTGGCGAGGTACACCGTGGACATCCCGCCCCGGGCCAGCTTGGATCGAATCAGGTACCGGTTGTCCACCAGGGTCCCGACGAGAGCGTCCGATGTGTATTCCTGCACCCTTTGATCCTAAGCTCTGCACGGAAACGGGCCCGGATTGACATGCAACCCGGACCCGTATCGTTACGCGACGGAGGTCTCAGCCCCGTGCGATGCTGGCGGTTCTAGCTGAAGGTCTTCTGCAGCGCCTTGATCGACGCCACATAGGCCTTCGTATCCTCGTACATGCCCTTCGTGCTCACCGAGTACTGGCCCTGGTAATACCCCGCGACGGCGTAGTCCAGGTTCTTGCTGGTCGCGACCAGTTGGCGGATGATGGCGATGCCGGCCGTGGCGTTGTCGTACGGATCCAGCAGGTTCAGCTTGCGGCCCACGAGTTCCGAGGCCCACCCTCCGGAGGACGGAATGACCTGCATGGTGCCGATCGCGTTCGCGGGGGACACCGAGCGGTGGTTGAAGCCGGACTCCTGGTAGGCGAACGCCATGGCCAGCGACGGCGCCACACCCATCCGGCGCGCGGTGTCCGCCACGATCTGCTTCATCTGCTCGCGGGTGGGAACCGGCGAGGCATTCAGCAGCGCCTTGTTCTGGTTGGCGGAGCTGACGACAGCCTTCGGGTAGCTGAACCCCAGGAACGTGCTGGGCACGAGCGGGGTCACGGTCGCCGCGGGCTGGCTTGAGGCGGGCTTCAAGGTCCCGGTGCCGGCACCGGGAATGACGAGCTTGTGGCCGGGGTAGATGATGCTGCTCATGGTCAGCCGGTTCGCCGACAGGACGGCGGAGAGCTTTACGCCGTGCCGGGCGGCAATGCCGGAGAGCGTGTCACCGGATTTGATCGTGTAGGACCCCGAGCTGACTGGGGCCGGGGCGGGCTTGGGGGCGGGCTTCGGCGCCGCGGTCCGGACCGGCGCGGGTGCTGCCGCGGCGGGGCCGATGTTGATCCGCTGGCCAGGGTGGATTACCGAGCGCATGTTGAGCCCGTTCCGGCTGAACACGTCCGACAGCTTGACCCCGTGGCGGGCGGCAATGCCGCTCAGGGTGTCGCCGGACTTGACCGTATAAACGCTGCCGGCGGACCGGACCGGAGCAGCCTTCGCCGGAGCAGCCTTCGCCGGGACTGCCTTGGCCGGAGCTGCCTTCGCGGCGGGGCCGCCGGTGAGCTTGATTTTCTGGCCAGGGTAAATCACGGAGTTGGCGCGGAGCTTGTTCAGCGTAAGGACGGACTGGGTGCTCAGTCCAAACTTGTGGGCGATCGCGCTGATCGTATCGCCGCGGACGATCGTGTACTGGGCCGGTGCGGCGACCTTGGCGGGGCGGAACGCGGTCGGCAGCGCTACCGCAACCTCGGTTGCCGGAATCCGAGCCGAGGGCAGTGCCGCGGCGGCCTGACCCTGCGCCTTCATGGCCGCCGCCAGCGTCGCCGGGATCGCCCGGGGGCGGGATTCGGCAGCAGCCGGTTGTGCGATCGCCAAGGAGGAGAGCATGACGGCGGGGAGAGCCGCCGTCGTCGCCGCAATCAGCGGGAGGCCGGGCCTCGGGTTGGGCTTTGGCGAACGTGACGTCGTCATGGGAAAGATCCTCTTCTCAGCGGCGAACCCTGCAGCACAGACAGTGTTACTGGTGTTACCAGTGTGACTGAAGATACTGCAGTTACAAATGTGATCTATGCGAATCTCTCATGAATTGCGAATTAGCACAAGAACTGTTTGACATTCTGCAACGCGGCTAATGGGAGTGTCGGCCCAGGGGCCCCGGCCGGGGCCCGCGAAGGCGTCCGCGCCGGCGGCCATTTCGCAGTCCCTTTTATACGCCGGGTTAAGCGGTCGCATTATTGGGTCGTGGCTGACTAGGCGCATTCAGCCCCGGCATGGCAATCTTGATCCGTGAGTACTGTAGAAAGCCTTGTAGGCGAATGGCTGCCCCTGCCCGACGTAGCCCAGCTGCTGAACGTTTCCATCACTAAGGTTCATGCGCTGCTTGACGAGCGCGCGCTGGCGGCAGTGCGGATCGGCGACCGGCGGATCCGTTCCGTGCCCGCGGCGTTCATCCAGGACGGCCACCCGGTGGAGAGCTTGAAGGGCACAATTGTTGTCCTCGCCGACGCCGGCTATTCGGACGAAGAACTCATCACCTGGCTGTTCACGCCGGACGAGTCCCTGCGCGGCCGTCCGATCGATGCCCTCCGCGAAGGGCGCAAAACCGAAATCCGCCGCCGGGCACAGACCATGGCCTGGTAGTACGGCCCAAAAGTAAGCTCTGGTAATACGGCAAAGGCCGTGGACGGCGGATCCCGCTGTCCACGGCCTTTTTCGTCTCCGTTTTCGTCTGCCTGCGTGTTTTGGCCTTGCGTTTAGGCGGTGCGGCTGACGGCGGCCTCAGCCAGTTTCCGGAGCGCGGTCTTGGGCAGCTCCTCCAGCGGCAGCAGGTCCAAGGCGTCGAAGGCGGCCCGGCCGAATTCCTCGATCAGGACCTCCGTGGCCTGCAGTGCCCCGCAGTCGACAATGATGCGGCGGATCTCCTCGACGTCGGCGGTGCTCAGGTCCGGGCTGCCCAGCTTCGCGTCGAGAAAGCTCGATTCCGCCGGCGCGGCCTGGTCGAGGGCGAAGGCCACCAGTACCGTACGCTTGCCCTCGCGGAGATCGTCACCGGCCGGTTTGCCGGTGGTGACCGGGTCGCCGAAGACGCCCAGGACATCGTCGCGGAGCTGGAAAGCCTCGCCCAGTGGGAGGGCGAACGCGGAGTAGCCGCGCAGCAACTCGTCGGAGGCGCCGGCCAGGGCGCCGCCCAGCGCGAGCGGATGCTCGGTGGAGTACTTGGCCGATTTGAAGCGGATGATCGACTGGGCGCGGCTGACGGCGCCGGCACGGTCGCGGTGCGGCCCGGCCACCTCTTCCAGGATGTCCAGGTACTGGCCGGCCATGACTTCGGCGCGCATCAGGTTGAAGATGAGCCGGGCCTGGCTGCCCGAGGCGGCCCGGTCGCCGATTTCGGTGAACGATTCCTCGCTGAAGGACAGGCACAGGTCGCCGGTCAGGATCGCCGCCGCGTGGCCGAAGCGCTCCGGATCCAGGGCCCAGCCCTGGCTCGCGTGCAGTTCACTGAAGCGGCGGTGCACGCTGGGGCCGCCGCGGCGGGTGTCCGAGCGGTCAATGATGTCGTCGTGGATCAGTGCCGCGGCCTGGAACAGCTCCAGCGCCGAGCCGGCCGTGACCACTTCGCGGGCTCCGGCGCCGCCCCCGGCCCCGCGCCAGCCCCAGTAGCACATCAGGGCCCGGAGGCGCTTGCCGCCGGTGACCAGGTTGGAGATGGACCCCATCAGCGGGTCGATGTCGGGGGAAATGGCGGACATCACCGTGGTGCGGGCGGTGAGGAAGTCGGTCAGCTTGCCGGCGACGGCGGCCACGAAGTCCGTCTGCTCAACCCGCAGTTGTTCGGCCAGGCTCACTGGACGGACTCGGCGGCGACGTTGGCGCCGATCGTGAAGGTGGAGACCCCGGCGGCCTCGACGACGGCGAGATTCACGGTTTCATTGTCCCCGCGCAGGAAGTCCTTGGACGCCACCGAACCGACGGTGCCGCCTGGGACTGCCTTGAAGCCCTGGCTTTCCAGTTTTTTGCTGTAGTACGCGACCACTCCGGCCGCCGGCGAGGTGATTTTCGCCACCAGGGCGACGGTCGCGGGAGCACCGTTCTTGTCGAAACTGCTGGATTCCACCTGTGCGCCAGGCATGACCGGCAGCAGCTTCTTCGGGAAGCCCGCAACCAGGGCACCCACAGTGGCGGAGGTGCCGGGCTCGGCGGACGGGCTGGGAGGGGCCGTGGTGGAGGGTTGGGCGGTGGACTGCGCCGCCGGCGCAGACGCAGACGCCGAAGGCGACGGGGCTCCCGGGCCGGGGGTGCACGCGGCCAGGGCCAGCAAGGCGCCGGCGGCGGCCACGGCCGTCACGGCGCGTTTGCGCTCTCCAATAACCTTCACGGGGACATTCCTCCTGGTGTTGACGCCGGATCCAGCCTCCAGTTTAGTCAGTACCTGCGCATAGGATTGATGCGTGGGGCCGGACAGGGAAAATCACATCGATAAACACAGCGGGACACAATACAGCGAGGCGGGCCTTCGCGAACTCCGGCGCAGCAGCATCCTGCACGTGGACATGGACGCCTTCTTCGTCTCGGTGGAACTGCGCAGCCGTCCGGAGCTCAAGGGACGCCCGGTGATCGTGGGCTATCCGGCGGACCGCTCGGTGGTCCTCTCGGCTTCCTATGAGGCCCGCAAGTTCGGGGTCAAGTCAGCGATGCCCATGGCGGTGGCGGCGCGGATGTGCCCTTCCGCCGTCATCATCGAACCGCGGCACAAGCTGTACTACGAGGTGTCGGGACAGATCATGGCCATCTTCGGATCGATCACCGACCTCGTGGAACCCCTGAGCGTCGACGAGGCCTTCCTCGACGTCGGAGGTGCCATCCGGCGGCTCGGTCCGCCCCGGGACATCGGCGAACTGATCCGGCGCAGGGTCGAGGGCGAGCTGGGCATCACGGCGTCGGTGGGGATCGCGGCCAGCAAGTTCGTCGCCAAGATCGCCTCGACCCGGTGCAAGCCCGACGGCCTGCTGCTGATCGGTCCGGACGAGACGGTGCCCTACCTGCACACCCTGCCGGTCAACGCCCTCTGGGGAGTCGGTGCCAAGACCGTGGAAGTGCTCGCCCGGATGGGGATCCGGACGGTCGCCGACGTCGCCGCAACGCCGCTGCCGTCACTGCGCAAGATCCTCGGCGCCACGGGGGAGCACGTCTACCGGCTGTCGTGGGGGATCGACCCCCGGCCGGTGACGCCGGTCCGGCTGGAAAAGAGCATCGGGGCGGAAGAGACCTTTGCGGTGGACACCGCCGACGACGCCCTGCTGCACCGCGAGCTGCTCCGGCTTTCGCACCGCACGGCGGAAAGGCTCCGGAGCGCCGGGATGCATGCCAGGACGGTTGCCTTGAAGCTGCGTTACGCGGACTTCTCCACAATTACCCGCAGCCGCACCGTCAGCACGCCCATTGACAGCGCCCAGTTGCTTTACGGCGTCGCCGTGCAGTTGCTCGAGTCCGTTGGCCAGCGGCCCATGACCGTGCGCCTCGTGGGGATTAGGGCGGAGCAGCTCGAGGAAGCCGCCCAGGCGCCGCTGCAACTCAGCCTGGACCGCCGGGATGACAACTGGCGCGCCGCCGAGCAGGCCCTGGACCGCGTCACCCGCAAGTTCGGCAACAAGTCGGTTCTCCCGGCCCGGTTGCTTGACCCGGGGCCGGCCGCCGAGTGAGCTGGCAGTGCACGGGTGCAGGCCGTCCCGGTCGGCACTGGCGGGGCTGCGTCCAAGGGGCGGGCAGGCGCCGCGAAGCCGGGCCTAGCGTCTTTCAGAACAGGGCGCAACAATCTATCCTTAGATATACATAGTTTTCGAACGACTGGATCGAACGTTCGGGTTGCCGGCCATGCCAACTAAACACCTTTCAGGGAACCACGGATCCTTATTTCACCAATGACGGGAAACAAGGAACCAGCCGGCCATCCCGGTCGTTAGGGTTTTACGGACAAGGACCGCGTCAAATCTGGACGTTGGTCGACTTAAGGAGGTCGTGATGCCGCTCTCGGAGCACGAACAGAAGTTGCTTGAGCAACTTGAGAAGCAGCTGCACGAGGACGATCCCAAGTTTGCCAGCTCGATGGGCTCGGATCCGGGTCGCTCCTGGTCCACCCGTCATCTGGTCATCGGGGTCCTCGGTGCCCTCGCTGGCATCCTGTTGCTGTTGCTGGGCGTCTCGTTGCAGAGCATCATCGTGGGTGTCCTTGGCTTCGTCGTCATGGGTGCCGGCGTTTACTTCGCGACCATGCGCAGCGCGGGCGGCAAATCCAAGTCCGGAGCCGCCGGCCGGAAGCCGGGCAAGCCGCGCAGTTCCTTCATGAGCAACCTGGAGGAGCGGTGGGAGGAAAGGCACCGCGGGGACGCCTGACACGTTCCCGGTTCCGTCGCCGCAACCGCCCCTCCATTCCGCCCCACCGCGACCTCCGGTAGGCACCTAAAGACCCGCTTCGGCGGGTCTTTTGCCGTTAAGCCGGGCATCGACTGCTGCGTAGGTGCCCTTCCGGCTGCCCGGCCTCCCCGGGGCAAATCCCTCCACTGCGCCCCACTTTTGACGCTTCCCTTTATTTGCAACGGACATTTGTTTGAAAACTCGCCCAAAATTGCTCCAAAATGTCCCCGATGTCGTTGACGGGGGAGCGAAGTGGAGTAATGTGGAGGACGTAAGAGGGTAGTGGCAGCACAGGGGACGTTGGACTTCCTACAACAGACAGGCGGTGGGCCGTGTTTCTCGGCACTCATTCGCCACGTCTGGACGAAAAGGGTCGAATCATCCTCCCGGCGAAGTTCCGCGAGGAACTTGCCGCCGGCCTGGTTCTCACAAGGGGCCAGGAACGTTGCATCTACGTCTTCAGCGAGGCGGAATTCGGCCGGGTTCACGAGCAGATGCGGGAGGCTCCAATCTCCTCCAAGCAGGCTCGTGACTACATCCGCGTTTTCCTCTCTGGAGCCTCCGACGAGGTACCTGACAAGCAGGGGCGCGTGACGATTCCGCCGGCGCTCCGGGAATACGCAGGTCTCGGCAGGGAACTGGCCGTCATTGGCGCCGGCACCCGCGCGGAGATCTGGGACGCCCAGGCCTGGAACGAGTACCTGGCCGAAAAGGAAACAGCCTTCTCGGAAACCGACGACGCCATCCCGGGGATTCTCTGAAGCCCCGCAGGCGCCGGCACCATCAGCACCAACCGTTTCTTGATCGAGATCTCCAGCCGCCCATCCGGCAGTTCACCTGGCTCACTTCCCCGGAGCCAGGCGGGCCGCAGGGTAGGCGCGGATGGGGATCTGGACCAAGAAGCACACCACCCGACAGGTACTTCCCGCAACGAAAGGACGCAGGCATGAGCGAAGACTCCAACCAGGCGAAGCCTACGTCCGAACGCCATGTACCGGTCCTCAAGGACCGGTGCATCAATTTGTTGGCACCGGCTTTCGAAGAAGCGCGACGCCGCGGCGAGACGCCCGTCGTCGTCGATGCGACGCTCGGCATGGGGGGCCACTCCGAAGCCATGCTGCAGCGGTTTCCGGACCTGCACCTGATCGGCATCGACCGTGACGAGGAGGCTCTCGCCCTGGCCGGCGAACGCCTCAAGCCTTTCGCGGACCGAATCGACCTGGTCCACGCGGTGTACGACGAAATCCCCGAGGTCCTGGAAGACCTTGGCTTCACTGAAGTCCACGGCATCCTGATGGACCTCGGCGTTTCCTCGCTGCAGCTCGACGAGCGCGAACGCGGCTTCGCCTACTCCTTCGACGCGCCGCTGGACATGCGGATGGACACCAGCCGCGGCCAGACCGCCGCCGACGTCGTGAACAACTACAGCGAAGAAGACCTCGTCCGGATCATCCGGAAGTGGGGCGAGGAGAAGTTCGCCGGCCGGATCGCCAACCGGATCGTCGCCGCCCGCGCCGAAAAGCCCTTCACCACCACCGGGGAACTTGTCGAGACCATCCGCGCCGTGGTGCCCTCCGGTGCCGCCAAGTCCGGCGGCCACCCCGCGAAGCGGACCTTCCAGGCCCTCCGGATCGAGGTCAACGAGGAACTCGAGGTCCTGGAGCGTGCAATTCCGGCGGCCGTGGCCTCGATCGCCCTCGGCGGCCGCGTTGTCGTCATGTCCTACCACTCGCTGGAAGACAAGATCGTCAAGGGAGTCTTCCAGGCCGGTTCCAAGTCCTCGGCCCCGCTCGGTTTCCCGGTGGAGCTTGAGGAACACAAAGCCGAACTCAAGACCCTGACGAAAGGCACCGAGGTGCCCACCGCCGCAGAAATCGCAGAAAACCCACGCGCTGCCTCCGCCAGGCTCCGCGCCGTGGAACGCATCAAAGCCAGGAGAGTCGCATGAGCACCGCCGCCGTCAACAGCTTCCCCGTTGCCACAGCTGCCACAGCCCGTGCCCTCCCGGACCTGCACCCGGGTGCGCCCGCACGCAAGTCCCGCACCCCGCTCTCCGTCGTCCGCTCCGTTCCGCGCAAGCGCCGGGCACCGTTCGTCGTGATGTGCTTCAGTATCCTGGCCCTTGCGCTGATGGCGGTGCTGGTGCTGAACATCTCCGTCTCCTCGGCGCAGTACCAGCTGGTGGAGCTGCGGGCCAAGCAGTCCACGCTGACCAAGCAGAACCAGGACCTCACCCAGCAGGTGCAGAATTTTGACGCCCCGCAGAACCTGGCTGCCAAGGCCACGGAGCTGGGCATGGTGGCCTCCACGGTCAAGGGCCAGATTGACCTGTCCACCCTCGCGGTGACCGGCCAGGCCAAGCCCGCCGTCAAGGGCGACGCCCCCGGTGCCGTCATTGCCGCGCCGGCCGTTGCCGGCCAGGTCAATGTGGTTCCGGCCGCCACGGCGAATGAACCCCTCCTGAGCCGCAAGCCGGCCGCGAGCATTCCGGCAGCTGCAGGCGGTGCACCGGCCGTGCCCGCTGCAAAGGCCCCGGCCGTCCGGGCGCCAGCCCTGTCCGTGAACCTTTACGGCGGCTCCGTTCCCGCCCCCGCGCAGAAGGTCCCCGGGAAATAGCCGACGGGACCGACCACCAGCCCAGGCAAGCAGCAAGGAAACATCGTGGCGCAGAACACCGGCAAGGCACGGACAGGCAAGACGCCGAGCGCCACGCGGCGACTGCGGCTCGGGCTGGGCATCATGCTCACGCTCCTGTTGGTAGTGGGCGGGAAGCTGTTCCTGGTCCAGGGCCTCGACGTCGGCGGCATGGCTGAGGCAGCCCTCAAGAACCGGCTGAAGCCGATTGAGCTGCCCGCGGAGCGCGGCAGCATCCTTGACGCCAACGGCACCGTCCTGGCCAGCAGCGTGATCCGTTACAACGTCGTGGTTGACCAGACCGTCAACACCAACACCGAATCCTTCCCGCGGCTCGAAAAGGTCGACGGGAAGGACACCGTCGTCAAGATCCCGCGTGACCAGGGCATCGAAGAGCTCGCGACCGTGCTCGGCATGAAGAAAGACGACCTCAAGGCGGCGGTGACCGGGACGTCGCGCTACTACATCGTGGCGAAGGACATCAGGCCCGACGTCGAGGACCGCATCTCCAAACTCCAGGTGCCCGGCATCGTCACCGAGGGCACCAGCAAGCGGGTCTACCCCAACGGCTCGGTGGCGGGCGGAATCGTCGGCTTCCTCAAGGACGGCACCACCGGTCAGGCCGGGCTGGAGCAGACCCAGGACGAGGTGCTCAAGGGCACCGCGGGCAAACGGCTGTTCGAGATTGGCGCCGACGGGCTGCGCATCCCGGTGGGCGTGGACCAGTTCACGCCGGCCGTCAACGGTAAGGACATCAAGCTCACGCTGAACTCGGACCTGCAGTACTTTGCCCAGCAGGCCATCCAAAGCCAGAAGGACAAACTCAGCGCGGAGTGGGGCATCATCGTCGTCTCAGACGCCAAGAATGGCAACATCATCGCGATGGCCGACACCGACGCGCCGGACCCCAATGATCCAGGCAAGGTCGCCGCCAAGGACCGCGGAGTCCGTGCGGTGACCGCCGCCTACGAGCCGGGCTCGGTGGAGAAGATGATCACCGCCGCGTCCGCCATCGAGGAGGGCACCGCCCGGCCGCTGGATAAATTCATCATCCCGCCGAGCTACACGGTGGACGGCCAGACGTTCACCGACGCCTTCGAACACGGCACCGAGAAAAGGACCTTGGCGGGCATCGTCGGCTATTCCATGAATACCGGGACGGTCATGGTGGGCCGGCGGCTCAGCAAGGAAAAACGGCACGACTGGCTGCAAAAGTTCGGCATCGGCGAGGCACCGGACATCGGCTTGCCCGCCGAGTCCAAAGGCATCCTCACGCCGGCCGACCAATGGGACGGCCGCCAGCAATACACCGTGCTCTTCGGCCAGGGCGTGGCCCAGTCGACGCTGCAGACGGTCCGCGCCTACCAGAGCATCGCCAATGACGGCGTCATGGTCCAGCCGCGCCTGATCGACAGCTACATCAACCCGGACGGCACCGAAGAGAAAGTCCCGGCCAAGCCCACCCGCCAAGTTGTCTCCAAGAACACCGCCAAGCAGGTCCGCGACATCCTGGAAAGCGCCGTCACCGAAGGCGAGATCAAGGACGCCGCGATTGACGGTTACCGCGTGGGCGCCAAGACCGGCACCTCCGAGTCGCCGTGCGACGACGGCAAGTCGGGTTTCTGCGGCTACACGGCCTCGATGGTGGGGATGGCGCCGATGGACGATCCGCGGTTTATTGTTGAAGTGGTCCTGCAACGGCCCAAGGGCAGCATCTACGGCATCACGAACGGACCCGTGTTCCGTTCGGTCATGAGCCAGACGCTGCGCACGTACAACGTTGAGCCGTCCACCGGTAAACCGGTCAGGCTGCCGCAGTACGCCAAGTAGCACCCAGCTTCACGAGTCAGCAGCAACAACCAGTTCCACGCAGCAGGGCCTGCGTGCGGGGCAATCCTCCGCGCGCGGCGCACGCTGCCCCAGTACCGCAAACGGAGATCCCCTTGTCAGAGCTCAATGCCCAGGACGCGGCCGCCGCGCCGTCCGGCCAGGACTCCACTTCGGCGTTCCGGCCGACGGCGGTTGCCGCGGTGCCGCTCGAAACCATCGGTGAGTGGATCGGCGTCGTCGTTCCCGGCTCCTCCGCCGCCGTCCCGGTCACCGGGATCTCGCTGAACTCCCGGGCCGTCCGGCCGGGGGACCTGTACGTCGCCCTGCCCGGTGCCACCCGGCACGGCGCGGACTTTGTGTCCCAGGCGGTCGACGCCGGCGCCGTCGCGGTACTGACCGACGACGCCGGCGCCCGCCTCCTGGCGCTCTCCAACGACATCTCCGTGCCGGTACTGCTGACCGATGAGCCGCGCAGCCTGGTCGGGCGCCTCTCCGCGCTGATCTACCAGAGCCGGCCGGAGCACTCCGCGGCGCCGGCCCTGTTCGGCGTCACCGGAACCAACGGCAAGACGACCACCACCTACTTCATCAACTCCCTGCTCCAGGCGCTGGGCAAAAAGACCGGGTTGATCGGGACCATCGAGATCCTGGCCGGCGGCGAAGCGATCCCCAGCCTCCTGACGACCCCCGAGTCGACGGACGTGCACGCCCTGCTGGCCCTCATGCGCGAACGCGGCCTGGACGCCGCGTCCATGGAGGTCTCCTCGCACGCCATCTCCTTCCACCGGGTCGACGGCGTGGTGTTCGACGTCGCCGGCTTCACCAACCTCACCCAGGACCATCTGGACCTGCACGGGACCATGGAGGAGTACTTCCAGACAAAGGCCCGGCTCTTCACGGCAGAGCGCGCCCGTGCCGCCGTCGTGACCGTTGACGATGAGTGGGGCCGAAAGCTGGCCGCCGACGCCGGCATCCCCGTCACCACGCTCGCCACGGGCTCCGACGCAGCAGAAGCGGTTGCTCCGGGAGCGGACTGGAGGGTTGTGGACCCCCAGCCGCGCGGCCTCGGCACCGAGTTCGGCCTGCGCCACCGGGACGGTACCGAACTGCGCCTGCACACCGGGCTGCCCGGCAGCTTCAATGTCGCCAACGCCGCCCTGGCCACGGCCATGGTGCTCGCCACCGGTATCTCCGCGGCCGAGGTGCAAGCCGCCCTGGACAGCGCGGACCCCTTCACCGTGGCCGTCCCCGGCCGTATGCAGCTCGTTGCGACGGCTCCGGCCGCCGTGGTCGACTTCGCCCACAACCCGGATGCCCTCGCCCGGGCGCTTGAGGCAGTGCGCTCCCAGACGCCGGGGTCCAAGGTGATCGTCGTCTTCGGCGCCACCGGCCAGCGCGACCAGGGCAAGCGGCCCGCGATGGGAGCGATTGCGGCCCGGCTTGCGGACATCGTGATCGTCAGCGACGACGACCCGCACGATGAGGACGCGGCAGCCATCCGCGCCGACGTGATGGCCGGAGCCATCGAGGCCAAAACCGCGGAGGGCCTCGGCTGCACGGTCCTGGAGGTCTTCCCCCGCGACGCCGCCATCCGCAAGGCGGTGGAACTCGCCGGCCCGGAGGACACCATCCTGGTTGCCGGGCGCGGCCACGAGGTCTGGCAGGAAGTCAAGGGCGTCAACCTGGCGCTCGATGACCGGGTGGAGCTGCGGACCGCCTTGACAGTACGAGGATTCACCGTTCTCGATGACCAGCGGATAGAGTCCTAAACCGAGATGATTGCATTTACAGCGGCGGAAATCGCCGAAATAACCAACGGCCGGCTGGCCGCCGAACCGGGCCTCACGCCCGGCTCTGTGGTGACCGACTCCCGCGAGGCCACGGCGGGTTCCCTCTATGTGGCCAAGCCGGGGGAGGCCGCCGACGGGCACGATTTCGTGGCCGCCGCCTTCGAACGCGGTGCCGTCCTGGCCCTAGTGGAGCGGGACGTCCCCGCCGCTGACGGGCAGAATTTCCCCGCAGTCGTCGTTGCGGACTCGGTCCTTGCCATGGGCGCCCTCGCTGCTGAAGCGGTGCGCAGGATCCGTGCCCGCCGCGCAGCCCGCGGCGAGGAACTCACCGTGATCGGGATCACCGGGTCCGCGGGAAAGACCACCACCAAGGACCTGCTGGCCGGGATCCTCGCCGAACACGGCGAAATGGTGGCGCCCCAGGGTTCCTACAACGGCGAGGTCGGCGTTCCGCTGACCGTCTTCAAGGCCGGCTATGAGACCCGCTACCTCGTGATCGAGATGGGCGCCACCGGCGTCGGGCACATTCGCTACCTCGCGGACATGGTCCGCCCGGAGATCGGTGTGGTGCTGGCCGTCGGCACGGCCCACGCCGGTGAATTCGGCGGCGTCGAAAACATCACCCTGGCCAAGGGCGAACTGGTCGAGGCCCTCCCCGCCGACGGCACGGCCGTGCTGAACCTGGACGACGCGAGGGTGGCTGCGATGTCCGCGCGGACCTCCGCGACGGTCCTCGGTTTCTCCGCCCAGCCCGCCCGGGGCGGCCAGCAGGCCGCCATCCAGGCCGAAAACGTCGAGTTGAACGCCGGGGGAAGCCCTGAATTCGACCTCCTGCTTCCGGGCGAGAGCGCGCGGCACCACGTCTCGGCCAAGCTGATCGGGGCCCACCACGTGGGCAACCTGCTCGCCGCGGCCGGGGCGGCCCACGCCGCCGGAATCCCCGGCGCGCAGATCGCCGCCTCGCTGAGCGCCCAGGCGGCTGCCAGCCGCTGGCGGATGGAACGCACCGAACGGCCCGACGGCGTAACCATCATCAACGACGCCTACAACGCCAACCCCGAATCGATGCGCGCCGCCCTGCGGACGCTGGCGGACCTGGGCCGTGGCCGCCGGACCTGGGCCGTGCTCGGCGCGATGCTGGAACTCGGCGAGGAGTCCATCCGGGAGCACACCGCCGTCGGCACCCAGGTGGTCCGGCTCAACATCTCCCGGCTGCTGGTAATCGGACGCGAGGCCCGAGCGCTCTACGTCTCGGCCGTCAACGAGGGCTCCTGGGGGGACGAATGCCTGTTTGCCGAAACCGCGGACGAAGCCTACGAAATCCTGCGCTCCGAACTGGAGCCCGGTGACCTCGTCCTCTTCAAGTCTTCCAACAGCATCGGGCTGCGCCATCTGGGGGATCGGATAGCATTACCCCCACATGCGCCGGACGCGCCGGCCGGAAGCTCGGCCGGAAACGCTGCTGAATCCGCCGCCGGAACCGCCACTGAAGGGAGTGCGCTGCTGTGATCGCACTGCTGATGGGCTCCGGTCTGGCCCTGCTGCTCTCCTTCCTGGGGACCCCGCTCTTCATCCGCTTCCTGGTCCGCAAGAGCTACGGACAATTCATCCGGGACGACGGACCCACCTCGCACCACACCAAGCGCGGCACGCCGACCATGGGCGGGACGGTGGTGGTGGTCGCGGTACTGGTCAGCTACGGCATCACGCACCTGGTCATGTGGATGATGAACCCCCGTTCGCCGGGGCCGTCCGCCTCGGCCCTGCTCCTGCTCTTCCTCATGGTCGGCATGGGCCTGGTCGGGTTCCTGGACGACTTCATCAAGATTTCCGCGCAGCGCAGCCTGGGCCTCAATGCCAAGGCCAAGCTGATCCTGCAGGCCGCGGTCGGCATCATCTTCGCGGTCCTGGCCCTCAACTTCCCGGACGAGAACAACGTCACACCGGCGTCGTACCAGATCTCGCTGGTGCGGGACATCCCGTGGCTGAACCTCGCGTTCGGCGGCACCGTGCTGGGCGCCATCCTGTTTGTGCTGTGGTCCAACCTGATTGTCACCGCAGCGACCAACGGGGTAAACCTCACGGACGGCCTGGACGGCCTGGCCGCGGGCGCCTCCGTGATGGTCTTCGGGGCCTACACGATCATCGGGATCTGGCAGAGCAACCAGGCCTGCGGCTCGCCCCGGCAGGCCGGCGCCGGCTGCTACACCGTGCGTGACCCGCTCGACCTCGCCTTGCTTGCCGCCATCCTCAGCGCCGCGCTGGTCGGGTTCCTGTGGTGGAACACCTCGCCGGCGAAGATCTTCATGGGCGACACCGGGTCGCTGGCCATTGGCGGCGCCGTCGCCGGCTTCGCCATCCTGTCCCGGACCGAACTGCTGCTCGCCTTCATCGGCGGCCTCTTCGTCCTGATCACCCTCTCGGTCATCATCCAGGTCGGCTACTTCAAGATCACCAAGGGCAAACGGTTCTTCAAGATGGCCCCGCTGCAGCACCACTTCGAACTCAAGGGCTGGGCGGAAGTGACCGTCGTGGTCCGGTTCTGGATCCTCTGCGGGCTCTTCGTCGCCGCGGGCCTGGGCATCTTCTACGCCGAATGGGTGGTGCTGCTGTGAGCGGGAACATTCCCGAGCCGCTGGCCACGTCCCCGCGGCTGGACACGCTGACCAGCTGGGACTCGGACTGGGCCGGCCTCCGCGTGGTCGTCACCGGCATCGGCATCTCCGGTTTCGCCGCCGCCGACACCCTGATCGAACTCGGCGCCCGGGTGGTCGTGGTGGACGCCGCGGACAGCGCGAAGGCCCGCGCCCAGGCGGACACCCTCCGGATCGTCGGTGCCGCGGACGTACTGCTCGGCGACGACGCCGTCGCGTCGGTGCCCAGGGTCGACGGCGAGAAGCCCGAACTGATCGTTACCTCGCCCGGCTGGCGGCCCGACCAGTCCCTGCTGGCCGCCGCCGCACGGGCACACATCCCGATCTGGGGCGACGTCGAACTCGCCTGGCGGGTCCGGGAACGCGAGGGCCGCAAGACGGCCGACTGGCTCACCATTACCGGCACCAACGGCAAGACCACGACCGTCGGCCTGACCGAATCGATGCTGCAGGCCGCCGGACTCAAGGCGATCGCGGTCGGCAACGTCGGCACGCCGATCCTGGACGCCCTCCGCGACCCGGTGGACTACGACGTCTTCGCCGTCGAACTCTCAAGCTTCCAGCTGCACTGGAGCCACTCCGTGTCGCCGGTCGCCAGCGTGTGCCTGAACGTCGCCGAAGACCACGTGGACTGGCACGGCTCCTACGACTCCTACCTGGCGGACAAGGCCAAGGTCTACGAGCGCACACAGAAGGCGTGCATCTACAACGCCGAGCAGATTGAAACCGAGCGCATGGTGGAAGACGCCGACGTCGTCGAGGGTTGCCGCGCGGTGGGCTTCACAACCGTCACCCCGGCGATCAGCATGGTCGGCGTCGTCGAAGGCCTGCTCGTGGACCGCGCCTTCATTCCCGAGCGCAAGGACAGCGCCGCCGAACTGGCGGCAATGTCCGACCTCGGACCCGTGGCGCCCCGGCACATGGTTGCCAACGCCCTCGCCGCGGCCGCCCTCGTGCGCGCCTACGGGGTGGAGCCGTCCGCCGTTCGCCAGGGGCTGCAGAACTACCTGCCGGGGGACCACCGCATCCAGCCGGTCGCCCGCCACGAAGGCGTGCTTTGGATCAACGACTCCAAGGCCACGAACCCGCACGCCGCGGCCGCCTCACTGTCCGCTTTCCAGAACGTGGTGTGGATCGCCGGCGGCCTGTCCAAGGGTGTGAATTACGACTCACTGGTCCGGGACAACGCCGCCCGGCTCAAGGCTGTGGTGCTGATCGGCACGGACTCGTCCGGCCTGCTGGCCTCGCTCCAGCGACACGCGCCGGATGTCCCCGTGATCGGCCAGGCCAAGGGTGACACTGAAAACGTGCAGACTGCCGAAACGGCCCACGCCGACGCAGGCCCCTCGCCAATTTACGGCGAGACCGTGATGGCACGGGCCGTCGCGTCGGCGGCACAGCTGGCCACCTCGGGGGACACTGTGCTTCTGGCCCCGGCAGCTGCATCCATGGATCAGTTCTCTTCCTATGCTCACCGTGGCGACGCCTTCATCGAAGCTGTCCGCGAGCTCGTGGAAGGGCAGGCTCAGACCACCGAGGAGTAGCAATGGTCAGCACGCCCACCCGTCCCGCCGCGGCGCGGACGGCCGCCCCAGGCAGTCAACCAAGCAGCAATACAGCCAGGACACCCGTTCGGACGGCGAGCACAAGAGCCGCGGCCGCCGGACCGGTTCCAACACCCGCAGCCCGGGTCCGGGGCTGGTACCGCGGCTTCTGGTCGGCACTGGAAGGCACCGGCAAGTCCCGGAACGGTTCCACGTACTACCTCATCCTCGGCTCCACCCTCGCGCTGACCGCGATCGGCATCATGATGGTGCTCTCCGCGTCGAGCGTGGAGGCGATCGCGGCAGGGGAGTCGCCCTACTCCGCAGCCCTGAAGCAGGGGCTTTTCGCGGCCATCGGCGTCTTCGTCATGTTCGTCCTGTCCCGTGTGAACGTGGTGTGGCTCAAACGCATCGCCTGGTTCGCCATCCTCGGGGCGCTCGTCCTGCTGGTCCTGGTGCTCCTGGTGGGCCGCAGCGCGCTGGGCAACCAGAACTGGATCGAAGTCGGCGGTATCACCTTCCAGCCTTCCGAGGCGGCCAAACTGGCGCTGGCGCTCTGGATGGCCACGGTGCTGCACGCCAAGGCCAAGCTCCTCCATCAGGCCAAGCACGCCCTGATTCCCGTGGTGCTCCCGGGGGCGGCCGGGGTGATCGGCCTGATCCTGCTGGGCAACGACCTCGGCACGGCCATGATCGTCATGATGATCACGGCCGCCGCCCTGTACTTTGCCGGGGTGCGGCTGTATCTCTTCGGCATCGCCGGTGTGGTCCTGGCCGTGGGCACGGTGGTGCTCGCCATCACCAGCCCCAACCGGGTTTGCCGCATCCTGTCCTGGACAGGACAGACCTGCGCCGACGGCTCGGACGTAAACTACCAGTCCACCAACGGCCTCTACGCCCTGGCCTCCGGCGGCTGGTTCGGCGTCGGACTGGGCCAGAGCCGGCAGAAGTACAGCTGGATCCCGGAGGCCCACAACGACTTCATTTTCGCCATCATCGGCGAAGAGCTTGGCCTGATCGGCACCGTCGTGGTCCTGGTCCTGTTCGCGGTCCTGGGCACGGCCATCTACCGCGTCGTGGTGGCCCAGCAAGATTTGTTCCACCGCGTCCTCGCCGGCGCGATTATGGTGTGGCTGCTGGGCCAGGCCACCGTCAACATGGCAGTGGTCACCGGCTTGCTCCCCGTTATTGGCGTACCGCTGCCGTTTATCTCCTACGGCGGCTCGGCCCTGCTGATGTCGCTATGTGCCATCGGCGTAGTGTTGTCGTTGGCCCGGGCCCAGATGGAGCCGAACATGCAGCCGAAGGGGATGCTCAAGTTCGGGCCTGCCGGCTTCGCCAAAGTACTCCGCAAGCGGGCGGGGGCCAGGAGCGCTGCCAGACGTCCGGCCGCGGCGGCGTCTGCCAAGGCCCCGGCTGCCAGGCCGGCTGCCAGGCCGGCTGCCGGACCGATTACAGCCAGCTCGCCCGGCCGGAAGCCCGGCACCAGGACCCCCGCCCCCAAGAATCCCGCACGGAAGCGTACCTAGCCCACCATGAACACCAAGTCGTCCCTGTCCGTCGTCCTCGCCGGCGGCGGCACTGCCGGGCATATCAGCCCGCTGCTGGCCATCGCCAACGCCATCCTTGAGGTCCGGCCCGAGGCGCAACTCCTCGCCGTCGGCACCCCCGGCGGCATGGAAGCCCGCCTGGTCCCGGCCGCGGGGCTGGAGCTCGCCACGGTCAGCCGGGTTCCGTTTCCACGCAAACCTTCGATCGAACTGCTGCGGCTCCCCGGCAAGCTCGCCGGCGCCGTGCGGCAGGCCGGCGCCATCCTCGACGAAGCCGGGGCAGACGTCCTCGTCGGCGTCGGCGGCTACGTCTGCACGCCGCTGTACCTTGCCGCGTGGCGCCGCAAGATTCCGATTGTGGTGCACGAGGCCAACACCCGGCCCGGGCTCGCCAACCGCGTCGGTGCCCGGCTCAGCCGGCATGTGGCCGTAGCTTTCGCCGCGACCAGGCTGCGCGGGGCGCGGCACGTCGGCATGCCGATGCGGCGCGAAATCTCGGGCCTGGACCGGACGGTGGCCCGCGAGGCCGCACGCACGGCCCTCGGCCTGGAACAGGACAAGCCCACCCTGATCGTCACCGGCGGCTCCTCCGGCGCGCAAAGCATCAACCGCGCCGTCGCCGCCTCTGTCACGGCCCTGGCCGAGGCCGGCATCCAGACCCTGCACATCACCGGGCGGGGCAAGACCGTCCATGATGCCCAGGGCAAGCTGCTGGCCGCGCCCGGCTACCGCCAGGTGGAGTACGTCGACGGCATGGAACTGGCCTACGCCGCCGCCGACTTGCTGCTGGCGCGCTCCGGCGCCGCAACCGTCTGCGAGGTCGCCGCCGTCGGCGTCCCGGCCGTTTTCGTCCCGCTTCCGATCGGGAACGGCGAGCAGGCCCTGAACGCGGCCGGCCTGGTCGACGCGGACGCCGCGCTCCTGGTCGAAGACAGCGCCTTCGACGCCGGCTGGGTCGCCGGCCACATCATCCCGCTGCTGCGTGAGCCCGCCCGGCTGGACCGGATGGCCGTCGCCGCGGAACAGCTCGGCATCCGGGACGCAGACCGGCGGATGGCCGCCCTGGTCCTCGAAGCCGCGCAGTCCCCGGGCAGCACCGCCGCAACTCCGTGACCAGAACAGAACCGACCGGAACAGCAGCTTTGAACACCGAGCGCTTTGAACGACCGAGCACTTTGAACGACCGAGCACTTTGAACAGCAGGCAGGAAGCGGTAAAGCAATGACCCAGGCCCAGAACGGCACCCCGCCGGCGGTCCGCACCCAGGACTCCCTGGGGCGCGTGCACTTCATCGGCATCGGCGGCGTGGGGATGTCCGCCGTCGCGCGCATCACGGTGGCCCGCGGCGTGCCGGTGAGCGGCTCCGACGCCAAAGACCTGCCGGTGATGGCCGAACTCGCCGCGGCCGGCGCGCGGATCGCCGTCGGCTATGACCCGGCAAACCTGGGCGACGCGCAGACCGTCGTCGCCGGTTCGGCCATCCGCCCGGACAACCCCGAGCTGGCCGCCGCCCGCGCCGCCGGGCTACCGGTGCTGCACCGCTCCGAGGCCCTGGCCGCGACGATGGCGCAGGACACGGCCGTCACGGTCGCCGGCACGCACGGCAAGTCCACCACGACGTCGATGATCACGGTGCTCCTGCAGGGCGCCGGGCTGGACCCGTCCTTCGCCATCGGCGCCAACGTCCCCGCCCTGGGGGTCAACGCGGCCACCGGAACCTCCCCGGTCTTCGTCGCGGAAGCAGATGAATCGGACGGTTCGTTCCTGAACTACCGCCCGCAGATCGCGGTCGTGACCAACGTCGAGCCGGACCACCTGGATTACTACGGCACGGCGGAGGCCGTCTATGCCTCCTTCGACCGCTTCACCGAGCTGCTGCCCGCTGACGGCCTGCTGGTGGCCTGTGCCGACGACGACGGCGCCCGCGCCCTCGCGCTGCGCACCCGGGACCGGGGCAACACCCGCGTGCTCCTCTACGGCACCGCGGCGGACGCCGAGGTGAGGCTGCACGACGGCGGACCGGGCGACGTCTGGATCTCGACGCCCGCAGGCCGCTTTGCCGTCGAACTCCAAGTGCCCGGCCGGCACAACGCGCTCAACGCCGCCGCGGCCTTCGCGGTGGCGCTCGAACTCGGTATCGCCCCGGAAACCGCCGCCGGCGCGCTGGCCAACTTCTCCGGCGCCTCACGCCGCTTCGAATTCAAGGGCGCGGGCCGCGGCGTGCGCGTCTACGACGACTACGCCCACCATCCCACCGAGGTCCGGGCGGCCCTCGCCGCGGCTCGCTCGGTGGCCGGCGAACACCGGGTCCACGTCCTCTTCCAGCCCCACCTGTTCTCCCGGACCCGGGAGTTCGCGCACGAGTTCGCGGAGGCCCTCAACGCCGCTGACACCGCGCTGGTGCTGGAGATCTACCCGGCCCGGGAAGATCCCATTCCCGGCGTTACCAGCCAGCTGATCGCGGACCACCTCGGCCGGGGCGGACGGCTGGTGGGCCCCGGCGACGAGGCTGTCAAGGCTGTGCTCGAGGCCGCGGCTCCGGGGGACATCGTCCTCACGGCCGGCGCGGGCGACGTCACTGCCTACGGCCCGCTCATCGTCGAGGCGCTGACGGTCGAGGCGCCCGGTGGCTAGCACGCGCCGGCCCCCGTACCCCACCGGCCCGCGCGGGTCTGCCTCCGACCGGCCGGCGGCAGGGCAGGAGGACGTCATTTCGGCGTCCAAGGCGGACCACGCAGGCACCTCTTCCGCCGGCACGACCCCAGCCGGAGACCCGGCCGGGGCCGGCACGCCGGAGCCTCAGCGCGGGAATGTGCTCGCCTTCCCCGAACCGAAGGCCAAACGGCGGCGCCGGATCATCCTCACGACGGTGGCCGCAATTGCGGTGCTCATCGCAGGGATCGTGGCAGCGGCCGTGTACTCGCCGTGGCTTGCCGTTCACACCGTCACCGTGGAGGGCAACCGGATCCTCAGCACTCAACAGGTCAAGGCCGCCCTGGCGCCGCTTCAGGGCAAGCTCCTGACACAGATCAGCGATGAGGAAGTGAGCGGGCTGTTGCAGCCGCTGGTCCAGGTCAAAGCCGTCACCACCCAGGCCCGGCCGCCGTCCACGCTTCAGGTCCGAATCACCGAGCGCGTCCCGGTGGCTCTGGTCAAGCAGGCCGAGGTGTACCAGCTGGTCGACGTCGACGGCGTGCAGCTCGGAAAGGCCAAGGACCCGGCTTCGATAAAGCTTCCGGTCATCGAAGGCGGCCGAGGCGCGCTGCCCAAGGACCTGTTCCACGCCATCACCGGGGTTCTCGGGGCGCTCCCGCCGGACGTCCTGGCCCGGCTCTCCGATGCCTCGGCCAAGTCGGTGGACGCCGTGGAACTCAAACTCGTGGACGGCCAGACGATCGTCTGGGGCAACGCGGGGGAGAAGGAGCTGAAAGCCAGGGTGCTCACGGCCCTACTGAAGGCGCCCGCGGATCCCAAAAACCCAGTGGCAATCTACGACGTCAGCGTGCCCCGGCACCCGGTCACCCGATAGCTCTCCATCACTTATATCGCGCCGTGCGCGGGCGATAGTGGAAATGGTGCATCCGCCGGGACCCGGCGCAGCCACCAGGCAGCAAAAAAGCAGAAACGGACGGCATTTCACCGGTATTACCGCGACACGCGGAGCCGGTTATTGAATGTCCTCTGGATAGGAAATAGCGTCACAGACATGAGTTACTTGACATAACTATAACCTTCAACTGGAAGGTTAAGGTTCAAAGCCTCAAGCTCGACTCCATCAGTTTTCGCAATAGAACACGAACAAGGGACACGTAACGTGGCAGCTCCGCAGAATTACTTGGCCGTCATCAAGGTCGTCGGCATCGGCGGCGGTGGCGTGAACGCAGTCAACCGCATGATCGAGGTCGGTCTTCGCGGCGTCGAATTCATCGCCATCAACACGGACGCGCAGGCGCTGTTGATGTCCGATGCAGACGTCAAGCTCGACGTCGGACGCGAACTGACCCGCGGCCTGGGAGCCGGTGCGAATCCT
Organism: Arthrobacter sp. 05L428; assembly: GCF_056397665.1. Classification (NCBI taxonomy): domain Bacteria; kingdom Bacillati; phylum Actinomycetota; class Actinomycetes; order Micrococcales; family Micrococcaceae; genus Arthrobacter; species Arthrobacter sp. 05L428. The sequence goes on from NZ_JBFTNW010000007.1 coordinate 75,989, forward strand.
GAGGTCGGCAGGCAGGCAGCAGAGGACCATGCCGACGAGATCGAAGAGGTCATCCGTGGCGCCGACATGGTCTTCGTGACCGCCGGCGAAGGCGGCGGCACCGGCACCGGCGGCGCACCCGTCGTGGCCCGCATCGCACGCTCCCTCGGCGCGCTGACCATCGGCGTCGTCACCCGCCCGTTCACCTTCGAGGGCCGACGCCGCGCCGGCTCCGCCGAAGCCGGCATCGACGCCCTGCGCGACGAGGTCGACACTCTGATCGTCATTCCGAACGACCGGCTGCTCTCCATCAGCGACCGCAACGTCTCTGTGCTGGACGCTTTCCGCTCCGCCGACCAGGTCCTGCTCTCCGGTGTCCAGGGCATCACCGACCTGATCACCACCCCGGGCCTGATCAACCTTGACTTCGCGGACGTCAAGTCCGTGATGCAGGGTGCCGGTTCCGCGCTCATGGGCATCGGTTCGGCCCGCGGCGAAGACCGCGCCGTCAAGGCTGCCGAGCTGGCCATCGCCTCGCCGCTGCTGGAGGCCTCCATCGACGGCGCCCACGGCGTCCTGCTCTCCATCCAGGGCGGATCGGACCTGGGCCTGTTCGAAATCAACGAGGCAGCCCGCCTGGTGCAGGAAGTGGCCCACCCGGAGGCCAACATCATCTTCGGCGCCGTGATCGACGACGCCCTCGGCGACGAAGCCCGCGTGACCGTCATCGCGGCCGGGTTCGACGACGTCAAGGCCACCTCGCCGTCGATGGACCAGTCCCAGCCCGCTCCGGCCCGCCCTGCCGCTCCCGCCCCGGCTCCGGCCCAGGCGCCCGCTTCCGCGCCGGTCCAGCCGCTGCACGCCGGCGTCGGTGCGTCCGGGCTCAGCAACTGGGGCCAGCAGCGCCCCTCGGCCGTGCCGGCCGACTCGGGCTTTGATGTGGACCTGCCCTCCGTCGTCGAACCGGATCTCTCCGGCCGCCACTCGGACGACCTGGATGTGCCTGACTTCCTGAAGTAGGCATCGGTCCAAGAAGCAGCAATCAGCACCATGGCACTGCCTCCGGCGGTGCCATGGTGCTTTGGCGGGGTTACGGTGTTTGGTATGGGTTTTTCAATGATTCCGGTTCCTGAAGTGGCGGTGTGCTGAGTGTTCTCCTGGCGAGCTGAGGTGCGGCCCGGTGTCTGGGCGGCCTTCACCAACGTTGCGGCGGGCAACCTGGCGCTCCATGTCGGGGACAACCCGGCCGCGGTGCGCCGGCGCCGGGAAATGCTCGAGCGGGCCGCCGGGCTCGGCTCACGCCGCTTCCGGTTCATGAACCAGGTCCACGGCAGCGAGGTGGCCCTCATCTCCAGCGCCGGCACTGCCCTGGCCTCCGGCCCAGCGCACGCCGATGCGGCCACCGCCGATGCGCCAACCGCCGACGCCATGGTCTCCACCGGGGAGCCGCTGGCGGTCATGGTGGCCGACTGCGTGCCGATCGTGCTGGTGGGAGAGGGCGGCCCCGCGGAGCCGGTGCTCGGCGTCGTACATGCCGGAAGGCCGGGCCTGGCCGCCGGTGTGGTGCCGGCCGCGGTGGCGCGGATGCGTGCTCTGGGAGCCGCGGACATCAGTGCCTGGATCGGCCCTTCCATCTGCGGGACCTGCTATGAGGTTCCGGAAGCCATGCGCGCGGACGTCGCGGCAATCGTCCCGGCGGCCTGGTGCACGACCGCCCAGGGCACCCCGGGGCTGGACCTGCCGGCCGGGGTCCGCAGCCAGCTCGAAGCCGAGGGGGTCGCCGTCGAATACTCCGGCGGGTGCACCCGCGAGGACGAGGGCCTGTACTCCTACCGGCGCAACAGCCGCACGGGCCGGTTTGCGGGCCTGGTCTGGACCGGCGGCGAAGCTGCCGGAGCAGCCAAATGACCGTGCCGGCTGCAGCGGCAGGAGATCCGCGCCTCGAGCAGCTCCGCGAACGGCTCGACGCCGTGCGGCAGCGGATCAACGCCGCGGCGGCCGACGCCGGACGGGACGCCGCGCCGCAGCTGATCGTGGTGACCAAATTCCACCCGGCCGAGGATGTCGCGCGGCTCGCCGCCCTCGGCGTCACCGACGTCGGCGAAAACCGCGACCAGGAAGCAGCGGACAAGGCGGCCCGGCTGCAGGAACTGCAACTGCGCTGGCACTTCATCGGCCAGCTGCAAAGCAACAAAGCCAAATCCGTCGTGAAGTACGCCCACGCCGTGCATTCCGTGGACCGGCCGCAACTCGTCGACGCCCTGGCCAAGTCTGTACGCGCGGAGCAGGATCGAACCGGCCGCGGGGACCTCGAGTGCTTCATCCAGGTCAGCCTGGACGAGGACGCCGACGGGCACCGCGGCGGCGCATTGCCCGCGGACGTCCCGGCCCTGGGCGAACAGCTCTCCGCGGCGGCCGGACTCCGGCTGGCCGGCGTGATGGCCGTGGCGCCGCTGGGTGCGGCGCCCGAGGGGGCGTTCGAAAAGCTGGCGGAAATCTCCGCTCGGCTGCGCGCTGACCATCCGCAGGCCACGGCCATCTCCGCCGGAATGAGCCAGGACCTCGAAGCGGCCATCCGGTTCGGAGCGACACACCTTCGAATAGGCTCCGATATTCTCGGTCCGCGCCCGGCCTTGCGGTAGGTTCAACGTATTGGAAGGTAATGGCGGGGATTCCAATGAAGTGACTCCAGAACTGTCGAGTCACTAAGCGGCCCCCATACGGACACGATTAGGAGTCGACCATGGCTGGCGGTCTGCGCAAGACAATGATCTATCTTGGGCTCGCTGATGGCGACGAACACTACGAGTCCGAGCATCACACACCGCACAAGGATGAGGACGATTCCATGGAGCACGACCGCGAAGAGCGCCGCGCGCCGGCACCCGTCCGCGAAGCCCCCAGGGAAGAGCCCTACGCCGCTGAAGAGGAATACCGCGCACCCGTGACACCCATCAAGCGAGCGGCCGCCAGCCGCGAAGAGACCACCGGCCTCCGGCAGATCACCACGATCCACCCGCGGTCCTACAACGACGCCAAGCTCATCGGTGAAAGCTTCCGTGACGGCATCCCCGTCATCATGAACGTCACCGACATGGGGGAGGCGGACGCGAAGCGCCTCGTCGATTTCTCCGCAGGTCTGGTGTTCGGCCTGCGCGGCAGCATCGAGCGAGTGACCAACAAGGTGTTCCTGCTCTCGCCGTCGTACGTCGAAGTGATCGGTGACGACAAGAAGGTCAGCGAGACGCAGGCCGCCTTCTTCAACCAGAGCTAGCCCAGGATTCCCGTTCGGATGCCAGGCAGGGGTACCTGCCTGGCATCCGTGCTGAGGTTTCCGTGTTGGAATAGACGTGTTGGAATGGATGCGCAACCACTGTCAGGACACTGCGGTATCCGGAATGATCATGGAGATATGAGTTAACTCATGGGAATTGTTTTCGGACTTGTCTATATCGCACTGCTGCTCTTTTTTGTCGCCCTGATCATCCGCCTGATCTTCGACTGGGTGCAGATGTTCGCCCGCAGTTGGCGTCCGCGCGGCGTGGCGCTCGTCACCGCCCACACTGTGTACTCAATCACAGACAAGCCCCTCAAACTGCTTGGCCGGATCCTCCCGCCGCTGCGGCTCGGCGGAATCTCGCTGGACCTGGCATTCCTGGTGCTCTTCCTGGCCGTCTCCGTGGCCATGGGCTTCGCCAGGTACTTCACCTACGCGCAGCCGATCGCCACGTAATCCGGCAACGGACCCGGTCCGCTTGCCACAAAAGATAAAAACTCCGGTTTGACACTGCGGTGTTGAATTAGAGGAACCAGACCATATTTAGGTACCGTAGTTTTGACGGCCGGAAGGCCTACTGACTAACTAGACCAACGAGGTGACCAGATGGCTTTGACGCCAGAAGACGTTGTCAACAAGCGCTTTCAGCCGACCAAGTTCCGCGAAGGCTACGACCAGGACGAAGTTGATGACTTCCTGGACGAGATCGTCGTTGAACTGCGACGCCTGAACCAGGAGAACGACGAGCTGCGCAAGAAGCTCGCCGAAGCCGGTTCCGGCACGGCCGCCAGCTCCGCTGCTGGCGCTCCCGTCGTGGAGAAGGTGCCGGCAGCCGTCAAGGCCGAGAAGGAAGACCGCGCCAAGGCAGAAGCCGAGGCAAAGGCCGCCGAAGCCGCCGCCGCCAAGAAGAAGGAAGCCGAGAAGGCTCCCGCTCCGGCAGCAGCCCCGGCCCCCGTCGCCGCCACCGCGTCCGCCGAGTCCGCTGCCGGCCTGCTGGCCATGGCGCAGCAGATGCACGACAAGCACGTCGCCGACGGCGAACAGCAGCGTGACAAGATCATCGCCGAAGCGCAGATCGAAGCCAGCAGCCTCGTCAACGACGCGCAGGAAAAGTCCCGCAAGATCCTGGGTGCCCTCGAGCAGCAGCGCTCCGTGCTGGAGCGCAAGGTCGAGCAGCTCCGCGGCTTCGAGCGCGACTACCGGTCCCGTCTGAAGGCCTACATCGAAGGCCAGCTGCGTGATCTGGACGCCCGTGGTTCGGTTGCGGCCCCCGAGGTCGAAGCCAACTAGGACGTTTTACAAGTATTCTGAAAGCCGGTGGCTGAGGACTCCTCGGCCACCGGCTTTTGGCATTAACCGCCGCCTTCGCGGCCTCCTTCGGGTGCCTGCACGCGCAAGCAGCAAGCCCCCAGCCACCCCCGGCACCGGAACGAAAGCACTATGACTGACGCACCAACCCCAGACGCCGCCCAGCCCGCGGACGCCGCCCAGCCCGCGGACGCCGCAGTGGCGCCGGCGCGCAAACCGCGCCGCGCCCTGCTGCTCACCCTTTTCGCCGGATTCGCGGTGTTCGCCTACGTGTTCGACCAGCTGACCAAACTCTGGGTCACGTCGACCATGACCGAGGGGGAACGGATCCCGGTGCTGCCGCCTCTGCTGCATTGGTACTACATCCGCAACTCCGGTGCCGCGTTCTCGATCGGTGAGAACGTCACGTGGGTCTTCACGATCATCATGGCGGCGGTCTCCATCGCGATCCTGCTGCAGCTGCGCAAGCTCGGCTCCGCCTGGTGGGCGCTGGCGCTGGGGCTGCTGCTGGGCGGCGCGCTGGGCAACCTCACCGACCGGCTGTTCCGCGAACCTTCGTTCGCGATGGGCCATGTGGTGGACTTCATCCAGCTGCCCAACTTCGCGATCTTCAACATCGCCGATTCCGCCGTGGTGTCCTCGGTCGTCATCATCTGCCTGCTGACGCTGCGCGGTGTGGCGCTTGACGGCTCACGGCTGAACCCGCGCCGGGACAGCAGCGCCGGCCGGCCGGCTGTGCTGGAAGAAAACGGACGGGAACACAATGTCTGAGCCCGGCCCGGCCAATGCGCCGGAACGCCGGCACTTCACCGTCCCGGCGGAGCTGGCCGGCGTCCGGGTGGACGCCGGGCTGGCGAAGCTGATGGAGATCTCCCGGTCACAAGCGGCCACGCTGATCGCGGAGGGCAACGTCAGCAGCCATGGCAAAGCCGTGGGGAAGTCCCTCAAGCTCAGCGCCGGCGGCGAGCTCGACGTCGTCGTGCCGGAGCGCCGGGACCCGCTGGAAGTTGTGGAGGAAGTTGTGGAAGGCCTAAAAATCCTGCTGGACGACGACGAGTTCGTCGTCGTCGATAAACCCGTTGGTGTGGCAGCGCACCCGTCGCCCGGCTGGGTCGGGCCGACGGTCGTCGGCGGCCTCGCCGGCGCCGGTTATCGGATCTCCACCTCCGGCTCGCCGGAACGCGCCGGGATCGTGCACCGGCTCGACGTCGGCACCTCCGGGGTCATGGTGGTCGCCAAGACCGAGAACGCCTATACGGCACTCAAGCGGGCCTTCAAGGAGCGCACCGTGGACAAGGTCTACCACGCCGTCGTCCAGGGCCTGCCGGACCCGCTGGCCGGCACCATCGACGCGCCCATCGGCCGCCACCCCGGCCACGACTGGCGCTTCGCCGTGATCGAGGACGGGCGCGACTCGATCACCCACTACGAGGTGCTGGAAGCCTTCGGCAAGGCCTCGCTCGTGGAGGTGCACCTGGAAACCGGCCGCACCCACCAGATCCGGGTGCACTTCGCGGCGCTGCGCCACCCCTGCGCCGGGGACCTGACTTATGGGGCTGACCCCCGGCTCGCGGCCACCCTGGGCCTGACCCGGCAGTGGCTGCATGCCCGGCAGCTGTCCTTCGACCACCCCCGGACCGGGGAGCGGGTCACCGTGACCAGCGAGTACCCGCAGGACCTGAAGTATGCCCTCGAGGTACTGGAGTCCGGCAACGCCTAGCGGAGGTCCGCACCTACCGCCGCGCCGGGCACGTGGGTGTCGCTGCCCGGCACTAGAATGATTCGGTGACTTCCAGCAACAACTCGTTCGTCCACCTCCACAACCACACCGAGTACTCCATGTTGGACGGCGCGGCGCGCCTCGGGGAACTCTTTGATGAGACCGAGCGGTTGGGCATGCCCGCCCTGGCCACCACCGACCATGGCTACCTCTTCGGGGCGTTCGACTTCTGGAAGCGGGCCACCGACAAGGGCATCAAGCCGATCATCGGTGTCGAGGCCTATGTCACGCCGGGGACCGCGCGCACGGACAAGACCCGCGTGCGCTGGGGCGAAGAGAACCAGCGCAAGGACGACATCTCCGGCGGTGGCGCCTACACGCACATGACGCTGCTGAGCTACAACAACGTCGGCATGCGGAACCTGTTCCGTGCCTCCTCGATCGCCTCCCTGGACTCCGTCTTCGGCAAGTGGCCGCGGCTGGACCGCGAGCTGCTGAATACCTATTCCGAGGGCCTGATCGCGACCACCGGCTGCCCGTCCGGCGAAGTCCAGACGCGGCTCCGGCTCGGGCAGTACCGGGAAGCCCTCGAGGCCGCGGCCGAGTTCCGCGACATCTTCGGCGCCGAGAACTACTTCTGCGAACTCATGGACCACGGCCTGGACATCGAGCGGCGCGTCACCGGGGACCTGCTGCGGCTGGCCAAGGAGCTGAACCTCCCGCTGGTGGCCACGAACGACCTGCACTACACGCACGAGCACGACGCCAAGGCGCACGAAGCCCTGCTTGCCATCCAGTCCGGCTCCACCCTGCTGGAGCCCACGTATGACAACGGCGGTTCACGCTTCGCCTTCTCCGGCAGCGGCTACTACCTGAAGTCGCCGCAGGAAATGCGGGAACTGTTCCGCGACCACCCCGACGCCTGCGACAACACGCTGCTGATCGCCGAACGCTGCGAAGTGTCGTTCAATACCGGCGCCAACTACATGCCCCGCTTCCCCTGCCCGGAAGGGGAGGACGAGACGTCCTGGCTGGTCAAGGAAGTGGACAAGGGTCTCCGCTACCGCTACCCCCAGGGCATCCCGGACAAGGTCCGCCAGCAGGCCGACTACGAGCTCGAAGTCATCACCTCGATGGGTTTCCCGGGCTACTTCCTGGTGGTGGCCGACTTCATCAACTGGGCCAAGAACAACGGCATCCGGGTGGGCCCCGGCCGTGGCTCCGGTGCCGGCTCCATGGTGGCCTACGCCATGCGCATCACCGACCTGGACCCGCTGCACCACGGCCTGATCTTCGAGCGCTTCCTGAACCCGGACCGCGTCTCCATGCCCGACTTCGACGTCGACTTCGATGACCGGCGCCGCTCGGAAGTGATCGACTATGTGACACGCAAGTACGGCGACGAACGCGTCGCCATGATCGTCACCTACGGCACGATCAAGACCAAACAGGCCCTCAAGGATTCCTCCCGCGTGCTGGGCTACCCGTTCAGCATGGGCGAGCAGCTCACGAAGGCGCTGCCGCCCGCCGTGATGGCCAAGGACATTCCGCTGGCCGACATCCAGAACCCCGAGGCCAAGCGCTACGGTGAGGCCGGGGACTTCCGGCAGCTGATCAGCACGGACCCGGAAGCCGCGAAGGTCTTCGAGACCGCGCTCGGCATCGAGGGCCTGAAGCGGCAGTGGGGTGTCCACGCCGCCGGCGTCATCATGTCCTCGGACCCCATCATCGACGTCATCCCGATCATGCGCCGCTTCCAGGACGGCCAGGTCATCACGCAGTTCGACTACCCGACCTCCGAGGGCCTCGGCCTGATCAAGATGGACTTCCTCGGGCTGCGGAACCTGACGATCATTTCCGACGCACTGGAAAACATCAAAATGAACCGCGGCGTGGACCTGGACCTCGAATCCCTCGCCCTGGACGACGCCGCCTCCTACGAGCTGCTGGCCCGCGGCGACACCCTGGGCGTCTTCCAGCTCGACGGCGGGCCCATGCGCTCCCTGCTCAAGCTGATGAAGCCTGACAACTTCGAAGACATCTCCGCCGTGCTGGCGCTGTACCGCCCGGGACCGATGGGCGCCAACGCGCACACCGACTACGCGCTGCGCAAGAACAAGATCCAGGACGTCATCCCGATCCACCCCGAGCTCGAGGAGCCGCTCGCCGAGATCCTCGGCGGCACCTACGGCCTGATCGTGTACCAGGAGCAGGTCATGGCGGTGGCGCAGAAGCTCGCCGGCTACACCCTGGGCCAGGCCGATATCCTGCGCCGCGCCATGGGCAAGAAGAAGAAATCCGAGCTGGACAAGCAGTTCGCCGGCTTCTCCCAGGGCATGCAGGACAACGGCTACTCGATGGCCGCGGTCAAGACCCTTTGGGACATCCTGCTGCCCTTCTCCGACTACGCGTTCAACAAGGCGCACTCCGCCGCGTACGGCGTGATCTCCTACTGGACCGCGTACCTGAAGGCTCACTACGCGCCGGAATACATGGCGGCCCTGCTCACCTCCGTCGGCGACGACAAGGACAAATCGGCGATCTACCTCAACGAATGCCGCCGCATGGGCATCACCGTGCTGCCGCCGGACGTCAACGAGTCAGCGCTCAACTTCACCCCGGTCGGCAACGACATCCGCTTCGGCATGGGAGCCATCCGCAACGTCGGCGCCAACGCCGTCGACGCGATGGTGGCCGCCCGCGAACGCGAAGGCGCCTACACCTCCTTCAAGGACTACCTGATGAAGGTCCCGGCGGTGGTCTGCAACAAGCGCACCATCGAATCCCTGATCAAGGCCGGCGCCTTCGACTCGCTCGGCCACCACCGCCGTGCCCTGGCCATGATCCACGAAGAAGCCATCGACTCGGTCATCACGCTCAAGCGCAACGAGGCGATCGGACAGTTCGACCTGTTCGCCGGCATCGATGACACCGAGTCGGAGTCCTCGCTGAGCATCGAGATCCCCGAACTGCCCGAGTGGGAGAAGAAGGACAAGCTCTCCTTCGAACGCGACATGCTCGGACTCTACGTCTCGGACCACCCGCTGCAGGGCCTCGAGGGGCTGCTCAGCCAGCACGCGGACCAGTCGATCACCTCGATCATCGCCGAGGACGGACCGCACGACGGCGCGATCATCACCATCGCGGGCATGATCACCTCGCTCAGCCGCCGGATCGCCAAGGCCAGCGGCAACGCCTACGCGCGCGCCGAGATCGAGGACCTCGGCGGCTCTGTGGAAGTGATGTTCTTCGGCCAGGTCTACGGACCGATCGCCTCGGTTTTGGCCGAGGACCTGATCGTCGTCGTCAAGGGCCGGCTGCAGCGCCGCGACGACGGCGCGGTGGCCCTGAACTGCATGGAACTCTCGGTGCCGGACCTCAGCGAAGGCCTGGACGGGCCGCTGGTGATCACCATGCCGACGCACAAGGCCACCGAGGCCGTGGTCAACGAACTCGGTGAAGTCCTCAGGACCCACCGGGGCAAATCGGAGGTGCGCCTGCACCTGCACGGCGATTCCCGGGTGGAGGTCATGGGCCTGCCCGTGCATCTGCGCGTCAACCCCAGCCCGTCCCTGTTCGGCGACCTGAAGGTGCTGCTCGGCCCGACCTGCCTGGACAGCTGACGGCCGTTCCCGACCCCCGTTTCGACGGTTCCCTGCTGGCTCGACGCCGCTGAGCGTCCTGGCGGCAGGGAACCGTCGAAACGGCCCGCGGGCGGCCTAGATTTCGTAGTCGAGCGGCACCGGCTGGCCGTAGCTGCCGCCGTGGTAGAGCAGCGGCGCGCCCTCGCCGCCGATCGCGCCGTCGACCACCTCGACGACCACTACCGCGTTGTTTTCGAAAGAGAGCCGCATCTGGATCTTGCCGATCAGCCAGCCGGAGACATCCTTGAGGATGGGCACCTCATGGGGCCCGAGCTCCCAATGGTCGCCCTCGAAGCGGTCCCGGGAGCGGGCGAAGCGGTCGGCGAGCTGCTGGTTGCCCAACCCCAGCATGTGCACGCCGATGTAGCCGGAATTCGCGACGGCGGGCCAGGAGCGTGAGGTCCGCGCCATGTTGAAGGTGAACCGGGGCGGCTTGGCCGACAGGGACGCCACCGAGGTTGCGGTGAAACCGTAAGGGACGCCGTCGTAGTTCACGGTGATGATGGCGACTCCGGCCGCATGGCGGCGGAACATTTCCTTAAACGTTCCTTCGAAGGCTTCTTCGGCTGAGGCCACGGTGGGTCATCTCCCTGCTGTTCTGCGACTGGTGCTCACTGCCAGCGTATTCCTGCGGGCGCCGCCTGCGGTATTCGGCCGGCGCCCGGGAGGGATCCGGGCGTCACGTCCCGTGCGGCGGCGTAATGTCCGGCGCCGCCGGATCCTTTGTTAAGGTTTGTTGCATGACACAACCTGCGGTGCACGTGCCCGTTCACGACCACGACGGCGGACCCTGGCCTGCCGCGCCCGGCCGGCCGGGCGCGTCCGTGCCGTGGACGGGGCTGGCCGTGATCGCCGCTGCAGGTGTTCCGGTGGGACTGTTGTGGTGGCTGCTGGCGCCGACCGGGCTGAACCTCATTACCCGGGACCCGGCATTGGCCGCCGGCAGCAACCCCGAAACGTGGCTGCCGCGGGACCTTGTCCTGGCCGGGCTGTTCCTGCTGGCCGGCTGCCTGTCCGGGATCTTCATTGCCGGCAACCGGCCCGCCCGGCTGGGAACCGCGACGGTGGTCCTGGCCGTCGCCGCGGGTGCCGTTGGGGCCCTGCTGGCTTGGGGGACCGGCGTGCTCGCCGGAACCTGGTGGAGCGCTCCGGTGGATACTTCGGCCAGCGCCAGCATCGCCTTCTCGCTCCGGGCCTACGCGATGCTGGTCATCTGGCCTGCCGCCATCGCCCTCGCGATCTTCCTCTCCACAGTGTTTGGCTCATCGGAGCCCAAGCCGGCGTCCGGGGGCACCGCGCCGGAGCGTAAAATGGACGAGTGACTCCAACTGCTGACAGCCCTGTGCCCTCCGCTCCCTCCGCCCTCAACTTCCGCACCGTGGACGTGCGCGGGCAGCGGTTGTCCCTCGCCGGGCTCCGCGCCGCCGTTCCGCGGGCGCAGCACGGCACCGTGGCCGACGCGGAGCAAAAGGTCCTGGACATTATTTCGTCGGTCCGGACGCGCGGCTTCGAGGCGCTGAGCGAGCTGGCGCTGAACTTCGACGGCGTCGAACAAGCCCACCCGCGGGTTCCCGCCGAAGCCCTCAAGGCAGCCCTGGACGGCCTGGACCCCGCAGTGCGCGCCGCCCTGGAGGAGTCCATCCGCCGGGCACGCCGCTTCGCTGACGCTCAGCGTCCGGCCGACACCGACGTCGAACTCGGCGAAGGTGCCGTGGTCAGCCAGAACTGGGTCCCGGTGGCCCGGGTCGGGCTCTACGTCCCCGGCGGTCTGGCGGTCTACCCCTCCTCGGTCATCATGAACGTGGTCCCGGCGCTGGCAGCAGGCGTGGAATCCATTGCCCTGGCCTCGCCGCCGCAAAAGGACTTCGGCGGCCTCCCGCACCCCACGATCCTGGCGGCGGCATGCCTGCTGGGCATTGAGGAGGTCTATGCGATCGGCGGCGCCCAGGCCATTGCAGCGTTCGCCTACGGCATCCCCGGTGGAACCGGAACCGGGACCGGAACCGGGACCGGGACCGGCGCTGCCGCCGGCATCGACGCCGGTATCGACCCGGTCGATGTCGTCACCGGACCCGGAAACATCTTCGTGGCCACCGCCAAGCGGCTTGTGAAGGGTGTGGTGGGAATCGACTCGGAGGCCGGCACCACCGAAATCGCCATCCTGGCCGACGCCACCGCGCGCCCGGGCCTCGTCGCGGCCGACCTGATCAGCCAGGCCGAGCACGACCCGCAGGCCGCTTCCGTGCTGATCACCGACTCCGAGGAACTCGCCGCCGCCGTCCGCCGCGAGCTCGAACTCCAGGCCGCCGCGACCAAGCACAGCGCCCGGGTCCGGCAGGCCCTGTCCGGTCCGCAGTCCGGCGTCGTGCTGGTCGAGGACCTTGAGCAGGGCATCGCTGCCTGCGACGCCTACGCGGCTGAACACCTCGAAATCATGACCGCGGACGCCGCCGGCGTCGCCGCCCGGATCCGCAACGCCGGCGCCATCTTCGTGGGGGACTACAGCCCGGTCAGCCTGGGCGACTACTGCGCCGGTTCCAACCACGTGCTGCCCACCAGCGGAACGGCCGCGTTCTCCTCCGGGCTCAACGTGACCACGTTCCTGCGCGCCATCCAGGTGATCAACTACAGCCGGAGCGCGCTGGAGGAGGTCAGCAGGCACATCGTCAGCCTCTCCGTCGCGGAGGACCTGCCTGCTCACGGCGAAGCAGTCACCGCACGGTTCTCGGCCAGCAGTTAGGGCGGCTGGCGGGCAGTCCGCCGGAACAGCGCCCAACCACAACATGTAGTAATTACAGGCTTGTTATTCAGCAACATCTAGTCGTAAACTGATCCCGGAAGCACCAAACGTGGTGCCTCGGCTCTCTACAGGGATCCAGCTTGCGGCAGGGGAGGAACCGACGTGTATTGCCCGTTCTGTCGTAACCCTGATTCGCGCGTGGTGGACAGCCGCATCGCCGACGACGGCTCCGCCATTAGGCGCCGCCGGCAGTGCCCCGAATGCGGACGCCGGTTCACCACGGTGGAAACCACTAGCCTGACCGTGATCAAGCGCTCCGGCGTCGGCGAGCCGTTCAGCCGCAGCAAGGTCATCAACGGCGTTCGTAAGGCCTGCCAGGGCCGCCCCGTCACCGAAGACGACCTCGCCATGCTGGCCCAGGAAGTCGAGGAGACCATCCGGGCCTCCGGCGCAGCCGAGATAGATGCCCATGAGGTGGGCCTCGCGATCCTCAACCCCCTGCAGCGCCTCGATGAGGTGGCCTACCTGCGCTTTGCGAGTGTGTACCAGGCCTTCGAATCGCTGGAAGACTTCGAGTCCGCCATCGCCCTGCTCCGCCATGAGGCCGAGTCCAAGGGGCTGGAAGGCAAGAGCTCGCAGAAGAGCCCGCTCTAGGCTCAACCAAGTTCCGGTGGTGGCAGCGGAGGGGAAGCCGCGGCCACCACCGGCTCCAACCCAACTGACTCGCAGTTGTTGTCGCTTTGAGCGTTCAAAACGACACCTAGTGCCAGTCAGTTGGGTTGTTGTGCGTCCGGGACTACTTGGCCAGCTTGTGCGTGAGGGCGACCTCGATGGCCGCGCCCACGATGCCGGCGTCGTTCTTCAGCTCGGCCGGAACGATCGGCGTGCGCAACGACATGTGCGGCAGGTATTCGTCGGCCCGCTTGGAGATACCGCCGCCCACGATGAACAGTTCCGGGGAGAAGAGGAACTCGACGTGGGAGAAGTAGCGCTGCAGCAGCACGCTGTATTCGGCCCAGCTCAGGCCGTCGCGCTCACGGGCGACGGCGGAGGCCTTGCTCTCGGCGTCGAAACCGTCGATTTCCAAGTGGCCCAGTTCGGCGTTGGGGACGAGCTTGCCGTCGAAGATGAAGGCGGAGCCGATGCCGGTGCCGAGGGTGATCACCAGGACGGTGCCGGAGATGCCTTCGCCGGCACCGTAGCGGGCCTCGGCCAGGCCGGCGGCGTCGGCGTCGTTGATGACCTCGACCGGGCGGCCGAGCCGTGCGGTGAGCAGGGCATCGATGTCCAGGTTCAGCCAGGAGTTGTCGACGTTCGCCGTCGAGTGGACCACGCCGTGCTGGATGATGCCAGGGAAGGTCACGCCGACCGGAGAGTCGGCTGCGGGGGCGTCGGGACGCTTGGACAGCTCCGCTACCACCTGCGCCACGACTTCGGCAACGGCCTCCGGAGTGGACGGCTGCGGGGTGGGCACGCGGAGCCGGTCGCCGACGAGCTTGCCCTTCTTCAGATCAACGATTCCGCCCTTGATGCCGGTGCCACCGATGTCGATGCCGATCAGCGGTGCGTTCTTCTTCGACTTCTCGTCCTTCTTGGCCAATGTTGTTCCGTTCGTGGCAGGGGCGGGGTGGGTCTTGTTGTTGATTTTTGAAAGGCGGTGCGGGGATCAGGGCAGGGTCAGGACTTCGGCGCCGGACTCCGTGACCAGCAGGGTGTGCTCGAACTGTGCGGTCCGTTTGTGGTCGCGCGTCACCACCGTCCAGTCATCGGCCCACATGTCCCATTCGACCGTGCCCAGCGTGAGCATCGGCTCGATCGTGAAGACCATGCCGGCCTCCATGACGGTGTTGTAGGCCGGGGCGGCATCGTAGTGCGGGATGATCAGCCCGGTGTGGAAGGCCTCACCGACGCCGTGCCCGGTGAAGTCCCGGACTACGCCGTAGCCGAATCGCTTGGCGTAGGACTCGATGGTCCGGCCGATCACGTTGATTTCGCGGCCCGGGGCCACGGCGCGGATGGCGCGGCGCAGGGACTCTTCGGTGCGTTCGACCAGCAGCCTGGACTCCTCGTCGACGTCGCCCACGAGGAAGGTGTAATTGGTGTCGCCGTGCACGCCACCGATGAAAGCCGTGATGTCGATGTTCAGGATGTCGCCGTCCTGGACCACGGTGCTGTCCGGGATGCCGTGGCAGATCACTTCGTTGAGCGAGGAGCACAGGGACTTGGGGAAACCACGGTAGCCGAGGGTGGACGGGTAGGCGTTGTGGTCGAGCAGGAATTCGTGCCCCACCTTGTCCAGCTGGTCGGTGGTGACGCCGGGGACGATGTGCTTGCCGACCTCCACGATGGCCTGGGCGGCAATCCGTGAGGCGATCCGGATCTTCTCGATGGTCTCGGCTGACTTGACCTCTGAGCCCGTGAACTTGGCCGGAGCAGGCTTGCCGACGTATTCAGGGCGCGGTATGGACGCCGGCACGGCAAGCTGCGGGCTGACTGTTCCCGGGACAAGGGTGCCGATGGGTGCAGTCGAGGTGAGGGAAGGCATAGATTGATTCTATAAGCCCCCGGGCGCAGCCCGGAAAATACAGCGGAAAATGCATCCGGAAAAACAGCCGGAACCAGGCACACGCAGAAGGAGCCCCGATGACCGAATACTGGTACAACGTCAACACCCACGAGATCGAGGAAGACGCCATGTCCGACTGGAGCCAGCTGATCGGCCCCTACAAGACCCGCGAGGAAGCCGAACACGCCCTCGAAAAGGTCAAGGCCCGCAACGAGGCCTGGGAAAAGGGCGACGACGACGCGTAACGGCGTGCCGGCTCCCGTTGTCCTCCTGGTTCACGGGTTGACCGGCTCCGGCAAGTCCACGCTGCCGGCGCAGTGGACGTTGAAGCGCTGTGCCGGCAGCTCCGGCCCCTGCTGGAACCCGTTGCTTTGCAGTTAGAAGGAATGTTCCGGGCCGGGGAAGTGGCCTGATCGGACGTCGTCGCCGTAGGCCTTCGCGGCGTCGCTGAGTGTGGTCCGCAGATCCGCGTACTGCTTGACGAACTTGGCCATCTTTCCGCCGCGCAGCCCGGCCATGTCCTGCCACACCAGCACCTGGCCGGTGGTCGCGTTGCCGGCGCCGATGCCGATCGTGGGGACCTCGACGGCGGCGTCCACGGCGGCCGCCGTCGGCGCCGGAACCATTTCCATCAGCACACAGAACGCGCCGGCGTCGGCCAGGGCGACGGCGTCGTCGATCAGCCGCTGGGCGTCGTCGCCGCGGCCCTGGACCCGGTAGCCGCCGAGGGCGTGCTCGCTCTGCGGCGTGAAGCCGATGTGCGCCATCACGGGGATGCCGGCCTGGACCATGGCCCGGACGGTCTCGGCATAGAACTTGCCGCCCTCGATCTTGACCGCGTGCGCGAGTCCTTCCTTGAGGAAACGCACGCCCGTCGCCACTGCCTGCTGGGCGGAGACCTCGTAGCTGCCGAAAGGCAGGTCGGCCACCACGAGGGCGCGCCGCGCGGAACGGGTTACCGCGCGGCACAGCGGGATCAGCTCGTCCACGGTGACGGGCAGGCTCGTTTCATTGCCGAAGACATTATTGGAGGCCGAATCTCCGACCAGCAGCACCTCGATGCCGGCCGCATCGAAGATCTCGGCGGTGTACTGGTCGTAAGCCGTCAGCATGGCGAAGCGCTCACCGTTGAGCTTGGCCTGGCGCAGGTGGTGCGTGCGGATGCGGCCGGCGGGTTTGGCGGCAGTGTCTTTGGCGGCGCTGTCTTTGGCGGCGCTGTCCGGCGCCGGCTCCTGGCCTGCGCCGGCCGCGCCCGTTGCGGGGCCATTGCCGTAGGGGGCAGCGAGTTCTGCGGACGTGCTGGAATCGGGGCTGTTGCTGGGGGCCATGCCACGAGCGTAGTGCGATACCCGGCGTCCTAGCTACCGGGCGGCCCCGCCGGCTCGGTGATAGCCGTCACAAACGGGGCGTCCGGGCACCTCAGGAGGGACACCCAAGCGGCGGTTCGGCGGCCGTTGTGTTAACGGTGTGTTACGCCGGTGCGCTACGCCAGCAATCCCCGGGAATGCTTAGTAGAGTGATTCGAGAGCAGCTGCGGGCGCCAGCCAGGACGAGTAGTCGGGACGGGTCCGGGGCACGGACGTAGACCCGGAAAGAGGCACCATGGACCGCCAGCAAGAGTTTGTCCTGCGGACGATCGAAGAGCGTGACGTGCGCTTTGTGCGCTTGTGGTTCACCGACGTCGTGGGATCGCTGAAGTCTGTGGCCCTCGCCCCGGCCGAAGTTGAAGGCGCCTTCGAGGAGGGCCTGGGCTTCGACGGGTCCTCGATCGAGGGCCTGGCCCGCGTCTTCGAATCCGACATGTTGGCCCAGCCGGACCCCTCCACCTTCCAAATCCTGCCGTGGCGCGGTGAGACGGAAGCGACCTCGCGGATGTTCTGCGACATCCTGACGCCCGACGGCGAGCCCTCCGCAGCGGATCCGCGCAACGTCCTCAAGCGCAACCTCGCGAAGGCCGCGGACATGGGCTTCACCTGCTACACCCACCCCGAAATCGAGTTCTACCTGCTCAAGTCCCAGCAGCCGGGCCCGGACGGCGCACCGGTTCCGGTGGACGAGGGCGGCTACTTCGACCACGTTCCCGGGGGCGTGGCGCAGGACTTCCGGCGGACCGCCGTGACCATGCTGGAGTCGGTGGGCATCTCGGTCGAGTTCAGCCACCACGAGGCCGGCCCGGGGCAGAACGAGATCGACCTGCGCTACGCGGACGCCCTGCAGACCGCGGACAACATCATGACCTTCCGCACCGTGATCAAGGAGGTCGCGCTGCAGCAGGGGACCTACGCGACCTTCATGCCCAAGCCGTTCACCGCGCACCCGGGCTCCGGCATGCACACGCACTTCTCGCTGTTCGAGGGCGACACCAACGCCTTCTACGAAGCCGGGGCGGAATTCCAGCTCTCCGAAACGGCCCGGCAGTTCATCGCCGGCATCCTCAAGCACGCCCCCGAATTCACCGCCGTGACCAACCAGTTCGTGAACTCCTACAAGCGCCTCTGGGGCGGGGGAGAAGCGCCCAGCTACCTGAGCTGGGGCCACAACAACCGCTCGGCCCTGGTCCGGGTTCCGCTGTACAAGCCCGGCAAGGGCCAGTCCGCGCGGATCGAATACCGCGGCATCGACTCGGCCGCCAACCCTTACCTCGCCTACGCCGTGCTGCTTGGTGCCGGGCTGAAGGGCATCGAAGAGGGCTACCAGCTGCCCGCCGCCGCCGAGGACGACATCTGGTCGCTGAGCTCGGCCGAGCGCCGTGCCATGGGCCACGATCCGCTGCCGGCCAGCCTGCACGACGCGATCCGGACCATGGAGGATTCCGAGCTCATGCCGCAGATCCTGGGCGAGCAGGTCTTCGAGCACTTCCTGCGCAACAAGCGGGCCGAGTGGCAGGACTACCGCCTCCAGGTGACGCCCTACGAGCTGCAGCGCAACCTGGCCATCCTTTAGGCGGCCGCGGTGAGCCTGGCACGGCGCCTCATCGCCGCGGGTTTCAACGACCTGGACAAGGGCGAGCGGTTCCTGGCCGCCCCGGAGCTGGCGGGCCTGGACGAGGATGCCCTGTTTGCCGGGCTGCAGCTGGCCGCCAACCCGGACACGGCTCTGCAGTCCCTGGTCCGGCTGATCGAGAAACACCCGAAGCTGCGGGACCTGGCCGCGGCCGAGCCGGACCGCAGCGAGCCGCTCTACCGGGTGCTCGGCGCTTCCGAGGCGCTGGGCGAGTTCCTCATCCGGCACCCCGAGCACCTGGACGCCTTCGACACGACGGCCAGCCCCGAGCCGCAGGCAGCCGACGCCGCCGGGTTGCGCACCCGGCTGCTGCAGTCGGTCCGCGCCGACCCGAAGGCCGCCCGTCCGGTCGCGGCCGTGACCGGGCAGGAAGGGTACGAGGCCCTCCGCACGGCGTACCGGCGGGGGCTCGTGGAGCTCGCCATCAAAGACCTTTGCGCCGCCGATCCGCTGGACTTCATGCCCGCCGTCGGGGCCGAACTGGCTGACCTGGCCGGCGCCGCGATCGAGGCAGCCCTGGCCGTGTCCCGGGCCGAGGCGGCGGAGCAGTTCAGCGCAGCGGACGTGGCCGACATCGGTCTGGCCGTGATCGGGATGGGCAAGTGCGGCGCCCGCGAACTGAACTACATCTCCGACGTCGACGTCATCTATGTGATCGACGCCGGCGCCCTGGAGGACTCGCGGGCGAACACCATCGGCACCGCCCTGGCCTCGGGGATTTCACGGGCCATCATGTCCACCGGCCGGGAGCCGGGGCTCTGGGAGGTCGACGCCAACCTCCGGCCGGAGGGCAAGTCCGGGCCCCTGGTGCGCACCTTGGCCTCGCACGAGAGCTACTACGCGCGCTGGGCCGAAAGCTGGGAATTCCAGGCCCTACTCAAGGCCCGCACCATCGCCGGCGACGCCGGGCTCGGCGCCCGCTACGAGGCCGCCGTCGCGCCGCTGATCTGGTCCTCCGCGGGCCGCGAAGGGTTCGTCGAGTCGGTCCGTTCGATGCGCCGCCGGGTCACCGAGCACATCCCGGCCGAGGAGGAGCAGCGGCAGATCAAACTGGGCCGCGGCGGGCTGCGCGACGTCGAGTTCACCGTCCAGCTGCTCCAGCTGGTGCACGGCAAATCCGACGAAACCCTGCGCTGCCGGGACACCACCTCGGCCATCGCTGCGCTTTCCGCCGGCGGCTACATCGGACGCTCCGACGCCAAGGAATTCGACCGCGACTACCGGTACCTGCGCCTGCTCGAGCACCGGATCCAGCTCTTCCAGCTGCGCCGCACCCACCTGATGCCCGTCAAGGAAGCGTCGCTGCGTTCCCTCGCCAAGGCGGTGCTGGGCCCGTTCTCCAACGAACGTCCGCACCCGGACGCGCTGCTCAAGGCCTGGCGCCAGACCAAGCGTTCCGTGCGGGAACTGCATGAACGCATCTTTTACCGGCCGCTGCTCAACACCGCGGCCGCGCTGAGCAGCGAGGAGGCCAAGCTCACGCCCGAAGCCGCGCAAGGCCGGCTCGCCGCGCTCGGCTACCTCGATCCTCCCGGCGCCATGCGGCACATCGAGGCGCTCACCGGCGGCGTGAGCCGGCGCGCCGCGCTGCAGCGCCAGCTGCTGCCGATCCTGCTCGGCTGGCTCGCCGAGGGCGTGGACCCCGACGGCGGGCTGCTGGCCTTCCGCCGGGTCAGCGAGGCGCTCGGCACCACGCACTGGTACCTCGGCCTGCTGCGGGATTCGACGGCGGCGGCCGAGCGGCTGTGCCATGTGCTCTCCAATTCCCGGCTCATCTCGGACCTGCTGGAGGTCTCGCCAGAGTCCGTGGCCTGGCTCGGCTCGGACAAGGACCTGGCGCCGCTCAGCTACGAGGCGCAGTGGCTGGAGATCACCTCCAAGATGTCCCGGCACTCGGACCCGGAAAGCGCCATGCGCCTGATCCGGCTGATCAGGCGCCGGGAGATCCTGCGCATCGCCATCGCGGACAGCGCCGGACTGCTGGACCAGGACCAGGTGGGCGCGGCCCTGGCCGATACCGACCGGGCCGCCGTCCTCGGCGCCCTGCGGGTGGCCGAGACGGTTGTTGCCGCCGGGGAACCACTCAAAACCCGGGTGCTGGTGGTGGCTATGGGGCGTCAGGGCGGTCGCGAGATCGGCTACGGCTCGGACGCCGACGTCATGTATGTGCACCGCGGCCTGCCCGGCGTGCCGGAGGACGAGGCGCAACAGCAGGCAGCCCGGATTGTCGGCAAGCTCTCCAGCCTGCTGACCCAGCCGCTCAAACCTGCCATCCTGGCCGAACGCGTGCTGATGGTGGACGCGGACCTGCGTCCGGAGGGCAAGAGCGGACCGATGGTGCGTTCGCTGGAGTCCTACGCCGAGTACTACCGCCGCTGGTCCCTCATCTGGGAGGCCCAGGCGCTGCTGCGTGCCCGGCCGATGGCCGGCGACGACGAACTTGCCGCCGATTTCGTAGCGCTGATCGATCCCATCCGCTACCCGGAGACCGTTGCGGAGCAGGATGTCCGTGAGGTCAGGCGGGTCAAGGCCCGCATGGAGTCCGAACGTCTGCCACGCGGCGCGGACCCGGCCCGGCACCTGAAACTGGGCCGCGGCGGCCTGAGCGACGTCGAATGGCTCGCGCAGCTGCTGCAGCTGCGGCATGCCGGCAGGCACCCGGAGCTGCGGACGACTTCCACCGTCCAGGCCCTCGAAGCAGCCGCCAGCCTGGAGCTGCTGGAGGCCGGGGAAGTGGTGCTGCTGCTGCGGGCCTGGCGGCTAGCGAGCCGGATCCGCTCCGCCAACGTGATCTGGACCGGACGCGCCTCGGACGTGCTGCCGTCCTCGCGCCGCGACCTGGAAGCCGTGGCCCGCTGGTGCGGCTACGGCCACGGCAACGCCGCCGAGCTTGAGGAGGACTACCTGCGGCTCAGCCGGCGGGCACGGGCCGTCTTCGAGCGCGTCTTCTACGGCCAGTAGGCGGCCGGGCCGACATCTGCCTCGCCGTCGGTCAAATGCGGGTAGCCTCGAGGGGTACTTTGCCGGTCCTCCGGACCGGCTGCCGCACTTACCTAGGGGTTGTTTAACTTGCCCAGACTCCAGCAGACCGGGGCCGCCCGGCCGCGGACGGCCACGGTCATCGGAGCGTTGCTGGCCTTCGCCGCCATGCTCTTCGGTGCCTCAGGTGCCGCCGCGGCCCCCGCGGCCGCACCCGCAGCGCACCAGTCCGTCGACCGGGCCCAGCCGGCCGCCGCGCCGTCGAGCCTTTCCGGAAAGACCTTCGTCATCGGCACGGACACCACGTTCGCCCCCTTCGAATTCCGTGACGCCGGCGGTGAACTGACCGGAATCGACATGGACATCATCCGTGAGATCGCCAAGAGCCAGGGATTCGCCGTCGAGATCAAGTCGCTCGGCTTCAACGCGGCCCTGCAGGCGCTGTCCTCCAACCAGGTCGACGGCGTGATCGCCGGCATGTCGATCACGGAACCCCGCAAGCAGATCTACGACTTCTCCGACCCGTACTTCGAATCGGGCGTCCAGATGGCCGTCGCCAAGTCCAACAAGGACATCGAGGGCTACGAGGACCTCAAGGGCAAGACGGTCACCGCCAAGACCGGCAGCGAGGGCGAGACGTTCGCCAAGTCGATCGCCGGCAAGTACGGCTTCACGGTCAAGTCCCTGGACCAGTCCGCCACCATGTACGAACTCGTGAAGTCCGGCAACGCCGTCGCAGTCTTCGATGACTACCCGGTGCTGGCCTACGGGATCAGCCAGAACAACGGCCTCAAGGCCGTGTCCGAGAAGGAAAAGGGCGGCTCCTACGGTTTTGCCGTCAACAAGGGCAAGAACCCGGAACTGCTGAAGGCGTTCAACACCGGGTTGGCGGAGCTGAAGTCCAGCGGCAAGTACCAGGAAATCCTGGACAAGTACCTCAAGGACCCCACGCAGGCCGCCCAGTCCAGCTTCTGGGAGCTGCTGGCCAACAGCTTCCCCGCCCTGATGAAGGGCCTCGGGAACACCGTCCTGGTCACCGCGATTTCCTTCGCCCTGGCCATGCTGATCGGCCTTTTCATGGGGTTCATGAAGATCTCCACGAGCGCGCTGCTGCGCGGGATCGCCACCACCTTCGTCAGCATCTTCCGCGGGACCCCGCTGCTGGTCTGGGCCTTCTTCTTCTACTTCGGCATCCCGCAGCTGACCGGCCAGCCGATCGACATCTGGGTGGCCGGCGTGCTGACCCTCAGCCTCAACGCCGGCGCCTACATCACCGAAATCGTCCGGGGCTCCATCCAGTCCGTGGACCCGGGCCAGCTCGAAGCCAGCCGCAGCCTGGGCCTGGGCTACGCGAAATCCATGCAGAAAGTCGTGGTCCCGCAGGCGTTCAAGATCATGACGCCGTCCCTGATCAACCAGCTCATCATCATGCTCAAGGACAGCTCGCTGCTGCTCGCCATCGGCTTCGCCGAACTGCTTTACCAGGGCCAGCAGATCTACGCCGGGAACTTCCGGATCACCGAAACCCTGCTGATCGTCGCGGTCCTGTACTTCGTGGTGATCATGCTGCTGACCAAGCTGGCCAACGTTGCGGATAAGAGGTTCAACAAATGAGCACGGCAGTCACTGCACCCAGCAAGATTTCCGTCCGGGAGCTGAAGAAGTCCTTCGGCGCCAATGAAGTCCTCAAGGGCATCAACGCGGAGGTTGCCGAAGGCGAGGTGGTCTGCGTGATCGGGCCCTCCGGCTCCGGCAAATCCACTTTCCTGCGCTGCCTGAACAAGCTGGAGGACATAACCGCCGGCCACGTCACGGTGGACGGTTTCGACGTGACCGACCCCAAGGTGGACATCAACGAGGTGCGCCGGCACATCGGCATGGTCTTCCAACACTTCAACCTGTTCCCGCACATGTCCGTGATCGAGAACATCATGCTGGCACCGGTGGAGTCGAAGAAACAGGGCAAGGACGAAGCCCGGGCCAACGCCCTGAAACTGCTGGAGCGCGTTGGTCTCGCCGAGAAGGCCGATGCCCGTCCGGCGTCGCTCTCCGGCGGCCAGAAGCAGCGCGTGGCGATCGCCCGGGCGCTGGCGATGAACCCGGACATCATGCTCTTCGACGAGGCCACATCCGCGCTGGACCCGGAAATGGTCGGCGAGGTGCTGCAGGTGATCAAGGACCTTGCCCGTGAGGGCATGACGATGGTGCTGGTCACCCACGAGATGGGCTTCGCCCGTGAAGTGGCCGACCGAGTGCTGTTCATGGCCGACGGCGTCATCTGCGAGCAGGGCGCTCCGGAGGAGTTGTTCGGCAACCCGCAGCAGCCGCGGACCCGGGAATTCCTCTCCAAGGTCCTCTAGGCGTTGTCCGCCGGGCTGCCCGACGGCGGGGCAGCCCGGCTTTGGATACGCTTCTGATATGTCTGAACACGTGTGGCTGATCGCCTTGAAGAACCTCGACGACGACGCCCGGGCCATCAAGCTCGGGGAGGTCGCCGGACTGGAGCTGGGCGAGGGGCAACGGAAGTTCGTCGGGGATCCGCTGCGGATGATGCTGATGGGACTCGAAGAGGGTAGCCGCTTTCCCTATGTCATGGATTCCAACGGCTCGGCCGTCGGCGTAGCAACCCTGCAGGCCGGGGCCGCACGCGCCGCCGGCTGGGCCGACGACGATTCCGCCTGGCTGCTGCGCGGTTTCCTCGTGGACCGGCGGCAGCAGGGCAGGGGATTCGGTGCGGCCGCGGCTGCCGCGGCCGTGCGTGAAGCCGCCAGGCTCACGTCCGCGCTGGGCGGGGAGCAGCGCGGCGTCGTCCTGTCCGTCAACGAGGCCAACCCGGCCGGTCAGGCCGCCTACCGCAAGGCCGGATTCGAGGACCGCGGGCAATACCTGGGCGGCGACGCCGGCCCGCAGCGGATCATGTACCGGGGGTTTTGACCGGCGCACGAGACATTCCGCCCGGGCTGCTGATTGTGAGGTTACGTGCGGAACGCGCCGCACTCATTCGTGGGTCGCGGCCCACTCCGGGTCGAAATCCGGGTGGTCCTCGTAACCTGCGGCGAGGATGTTGAGCATGGCGCGGCGGGCCATGGCCAGTTCGCCCTGGGCGTCCGTGCTGTCGAAGAGGTCCGCCGAGGCCCGCTTCCAGCGCGCCAGGATCTCCCGCTTCTGGGCACACTCGGCGCGCATTGGCGCGGCGAGCGGGGGAGACGCGGAGTGGTCCGGAACGGGGGCGTGCCGGAGCTCTGCTTCTTCTTCATCGATTCGAGCTTCTAGAAACTCCACAATATCCACACGAGGGATTGTGCCACGCCACTACGCCGGGTGGGAGGTTTCGTCGCCCGGGGGACGATTGTCATCCGCTGAGGTGAGGGCTGCCCGGATGAGCCGGGAGTAGTGCCGGTCATGGGGAGCGAGGCGGTCCAGGTGCGCAGCCAGTTCCTCCACCCGCTCAATCACGGTCCGCCGCTCTTCAACGAGGGCTAGCAGGTAGCGCCTGTCCCGGGCGGACTGGTCGGCCACGCCGCCGACAAATTCGTTCTCGTCTGCCGTGAGTCTTTCCTCAATTGCGGCGAGAGCCGCGTCCGGGGAGTCTGCCGGGGCGGGTGCGGGGGTGGGCGCCGTCGGGGATCCTGCTGGCTCGCCCGGCGTCGCCGCAACCGCCGCCGATTCCCCGAGGCCATCGCGGCGGTCCAGGCGGGAGTAGCCGGGTGCCGGGTCGTCGGCCACGAGGTGTTGGCGTACAAAGCTTCGGAACCGGGACATCACCGCTCCTCGATGTAGTTCCTGGGACCAAGCGTAGCCTCGAATTGGCGGAGACGGACGGCTAATTATCTCCGGGTGCGGCACAAAGCGGCTTGGCCCCGGCCTGGACAGCGCGGCTAAGCGGCACATGACACAAAAAAGGCCGGCCCAGAGGTTTCGCGAACCTCCGGACCGGCCTTTTGTCTGCGGGGCTAGACGCCGTAGTAGAGCTCGAACTCGTACGGGTTCGGGCGCAGCGAGAGCGGGCGGATCTCGTTCTCGTACTTGTACTCGATCCAGGTGTCGATCAGGTCCTGGGTGAAGACGCCGCCGGCCTGCAGGAACTCGTTGTCCTCGGCCAGGGCTTCCAGGGCTTCCTCGAGCGTGCCCGGGGCCTTGGGGATGTCCTTGGCTTCCTCGGCGGGGAGCTCGTAGAGGTCCTTGTCGATCGGCGCCGGCGGTTCGATGCGGTTGCGGATGCCGTCAATACCGGCCATCAGCTGGGCCGCGAAGGCCAGGTACGGGTTGGAGGAGGGGTCCGGAGCGCGGAACTCGATGCGCTTGGCCTTCGGGTTCGAGCCCGTGATCGGGATGCGGATACCGGCGGAGCGGTTGCCCTGCGAGTACACCATGTTGACCGGAGCTTCGAAGCCCTTGACCAGGCGGCGGTAGGAGTTCACCGTCGGGTTGGTGAAGGCCAGGACGGCGGAGGAGTGCTTCAGCAGGCCGCCGATGTACCAGCGGGCGGTGTCGGACAGGCCCGCGTAGCCCTTCTCGTCGTAGAAGAGCGGCTCGCCGCCGTTCCACAGCGACTGGTGGCAGTGCATGCCCGAGCCGTTGTCACCGAAGACCGGCTTCGGCATGAAGGTAACCGACTTGCCCCAGGCATCGGCGGTGTTCTTGATGACGTACTTGAACTTCTGCAGGTCATCGGCCGCGTGGGTCAGGGTGGTGAACTTGTAGTTGATCTCAGCCTGGCCGGCGGAACCGACCTCGTGGTGGCTGCGCTCGACCTCAAGGCCGGCCTCATCCAGCGCGATGCACATGGCGTCGCGCAGGTCGGCCTGCTTGTCGGTCGGGGAGACCGGGAAGTAACCGCCCTTGACGGGGGTCTTGTAACCGAGGTTTCCGCCTTCTTCTTCGCGGCCAGTGTTCCAGTGGGCTTCCTCGGAGTCGATCTTGTAGAAGCTGCCCTGCGGGGAGGACTGGTACTGAACGTTGTCGAAGACGAAGAACTCGGCCTCGGGGGCGAAGAACGCGGTGTCGGCAATGCCGGTGGAGGCCAGGTAGGCCTCGGCCTTCTCGGCCACGCCGCGGGGATCGCGGTGGTACGGGTCGCCCGTGCGCGGGTTCACGATGGAGAAGTTCAGCGCGAGGGTCTTCTCGATGCGGAAGGTGTCAACGAACGCCGTCGTGACGTCCGGGATGAGCTGCATGTCCGACTCGGCGATGCCCTGGAAACCGCGGATCGACGATCCGTCGAAAAGCTGGCCGTTGACGAAGAAGTCCGCGTCAACACTCTTGGCGGGGACGTTGAAGTGCTGCTGAACGCCCGGGAGGTCGGTGAAGCGGATATCAACGAATTTGATGTCTTCGTCTTTGATGAACTTGAGGACTTCGTCCGCAGTCTTGAACATCTATGCTCCTTACGCATATGAAAGATCTGGCCGTGAGGCCGTGTGGTCCAGCGCAGTCCGACGTCGGGGAAAACGCAGTGTTCACCCCGCCTACGGTGCCGCTAGCAACTGTTACCACCCTAAGGACACGGGATTTCCCCGCGGTGTCCGCTTTGTTTCGGGCAGGTTACAGAATGCGCTGACGTGTTAAAGCTAGTCGCTGTCCACAGTGTGGCCTATCCGGGTCCGCTCTGTGACCGCCCAGCGTCCAGATGGTGAACACCCCCGAGGGCCGCCCGGGAGCCGATAGGCTTGGGGGGTGGTTGATCGTAAAGACATAGGCTCGTGGCTCAGCGGACCGGACACGTCCGGCATCTCCAAGTATCCGGGGGAGCGGCTGGGTCTGCCCGAGTCCGGCCCCGGCTCGATTGCCCGCGCGGGCCGGCGGATCCTGGCCATCTGCATCGACTGGGGGATCGCCCTGTTGATCAGCAACTTCGCTTTTGGCGGGAACTCCTGGGCCACGCTGGCGGTGTTCGCCGTCGAACAGGCCCTGCTGGTCGGAACCCTGGGCTACAGCATCGGGCACCGGATCATGGGGATCCACGTCATCCGGCTTGGCGGCGGTCCGGCGGGTCCGCTCCCGGCCCTGGTCCGGAGCGTGCTGCTTTGCCTGGTGATTCCCGCCGTCATCTTCGACCCGGACCACCGCGGCCTGCACGACAAGGCCATGAACACGGTGCTCGTCCGGATGTAGCCGCCGCGGGGTTGGGCTTCGGGGACGAATCCGCCGCTGTTCTGTGCCGAAAGCGGCTGCGAATTGCCGAAAATGGCCGCTATGGCACCCGACTAAGCGGCCGTTTGTGGTGAATGGACGGGCGTGGTGCCGCAAGGTGATCCCACCGGACCCTGCTGACTCTAGACCCGGGTTGTTTCCTCGGCCGGGATCGATGTGACTCCGTGCGGACCTTCAGCCAGATAGCCGCGCCCGCCGGCCCAGCGTTCGAACCAGATGGTGGTGAACGGCAGGACCGCGGAGAGCCCTGCGAACAGCGCCACCCGGAACGGCCAGCGCTGCAGCCGCCACAGCGCCAGGGCGGACAGGCCGTAGCCGATGAAGAACGCCCCGTGGACCGGCCCCGCCAGTTCGACGCCCAGTTCGGTGGTCCGGAGCACCCACTTGAGGAACATTCCCACCAGCAGTGCTGCCCAGCTGAAGGCTTCGGCGACGGCCAGGATCCGGAAGATCCTGATCACGGCGGTCTTGGCGGGAAGTTTCATGGGGCAGTCTCCGGATTCGGTTGTGGCGGTGCCGCGCGCTGGGGCCGGCGCCCGGCGTCGTACGGTCGGTCGTAAGGGATAACGCAGGGGTTAAAGTGGACCGCCCCGGCTCCCGGCAAGATGCCGGCAACCGGGGCGCCCCGGGAAAGCTGTGGCCAACGGGCGTCCCTAGCGGCCGCGGGCCGCCTTGCGGTCGGGGCGGGCCTTGTAGGGGTCGATTCCCTTGGGGATCGGCAGGCGGTTGCCGAGCGAGGAGATGCGCTTCGAAACGGTGCTGACCTCGGTCTTGGTCAGTTCGTTCTTCATCTTGCCCATCTTCTTGGCGACCTGGCTGATCGGCACCTGGCCCTCGCCCCGGCCGCTCTCGATCACGTGGATGGTGACGTTGGGCAGGATGCGGGCGAGGCGCTTGCGTTCGCCGTCGAGCAGTGGCTTGACCCGGTGGCTGGGGCCCTCGCTGACCAGTACGACGCCGGGGCGTCCGATGGCGCGGAAGACGGCGTCCTGGGTGCGCGGGTTGACGGCGACCGGCTGGTCCTCGGTGATCCAGCCGCGGCGCAGGGTGCCCAGCGCGGCGCCCGAGGCCCCCGGCTGGTTCTCAATCTGGGCGAACGCGGCGCGCTCGGCGCGGCGGGACAGGATCAGGGTGGCGGCCAGAATGCCCAGCGGAATGCCGATGATCAGGCCCGTGATCCAGTTATCCAGCAGGAACCCGACGAGGAAGCTGACCGCGACGACGCCGAGGAACGCCAGCAGCATGAGCCACGGGACCATCGGATCGTGGCGGCGGGTCATCTGGAAGACTTCCCTGATCTGCTTCAGCCGGCTCGGCTTCTTGGCCTTGGCTTCCTTGGGCTTGCGGGAAAAAAGGCCACGCTTCGGCTCATCGGCTGAAGAAGTGGACGTGCTGGAGTCAGGGAAATTCGCCATAGTGCCTTAATTCTACGTGATGCACGGCTCAGGGCCGGACACCGGATTGCTCCGGTGCCGGCCCTGGGCGGCAATGGTGTGCGGTGTCTGTCAGGAGTGCGCCGCGAGCAGCGAACTGGCTTCCTGGCGGGTGCTGCCGGAGCTTTCGATGTGCGCCAGCTCGGCCGGGATTTCCCAGCCCTTCTTGCGCATCGCCGTGGCCCAGAGCCGGCCGGCACGGTAGGAGGAACGCACCAGCGGTCCGCTCATCACGCCGAGGAAACCGATCTCGTCGGCCTCCTGCTGCAGGTCCACAAACTCCTGCGGCTTGACCCAGCGGTCCACCGGAAGGTGGCGTTCGGACGGGCGCAGGTACTGGGTAATGGTGATCAGGTCGCAGCCGGCCTCGTGCAGGTCGCGCAGTGCCTCGGAGATCTCCTCGCGGGTCTCTCCCATGCCCAGGATCAGGTTGGATTTCGTGACCATGCCCAGCTTGCGGCCCTGCGTGATGACGTCCAGGGACCGCTCGTAACGGAACGCGGGACGGATCCGCTTGAAGATCCGGGGGACAGTCTCGACGTTGTGCGCGAACACCTCGGGCTTGGAGTCGCAAATCGCCTCGATGTGCTCGGGCTTGCCGGAGAAATCGGGGATCAGGAGTTCGACGCCGGTGCCCGGGTTCAGCTCGTGGATCTTGCGGACCGTCTCGGCGTAGAGCCAGACGCCCTCGTCGGCGAGGTCGTCGCGGGCCACTCCGGTGACGGTGGCGTAGCGCAGCTGCATGGACTGGACCGAGCGGGCCACCTTGGTGGGCTCGAACATGTCCACCGGTGAGGGCTTGCCGGTGTCGATCTGGCAGAAGTCGCAGCGCCGGGTGCACTCGGAGCCGCCGATCAGGAACGTCGCTTCCTTGTCTTCCCAGCATTCGAAGATGTTGGGGCAGCCGGCCTCTTCACAGACGGTGTGGAGGCCTTCCTTCTTGACGAGGTTCTTGAGCTGGACGAACTCCGGGCCCATCTGGACCTTGGCCTTGATCCACTCGGGCTTCCGTTCCACCGGGGTGGCCGCATTGCGCTGCTCAATACGCAGCATCTTCCGGCCTTCTGGTGCCAGTGTCACAGTAGAGCTCCTTCGTGGGTTGCAACTAGGGCTTCTTCATTGTTGCGCAGTTCCTCGGTGATCCGCGACACGAGGTCTGCCGGGGCGACATCCCGGCCGGTCTCCTGCGCGATCGTGGTGACGCCGGCGTCGGTGATGCCGCAGGCGATGATCTGGCCGTAGGGGGCGAGGTCATTGTTGCAGTTGATGGCGAAGCCGTGCATGGTGACGCCCTCGTGGACCCGGATGCCGATCGCGGCAATTTTGCGCGCCGGGCCCTTCTCGTCCTGCTCGATCCAGACGCCGGCACGGCCCTTGATCCGGACGGCGTCGATGCCGTAGTCGGCCAGGACAGCGACGATGACGGCTTCGAGCCGTTCGACGTAGTCACGGATGCCGGCCGGGTTCTTCAGCTTGATGATGGGATAGCCCACCAGCTGGCCCGGGCCATGCCAGGTCAGCTTGCCGCCGCGGTCCACGGGCACCACGGGGGTCCCGTCGAAGGGGCGTTCGTGGTCCTCGGTGCGTTTACCTGCGGTGTAGACCGGGGAATGTTCGAGCAGCAGAACGGTGCTGGGTGCGGTTCCGGCGACGACTTTCTCGTGGAGTTCGCGCTGGATATCCCAGCCGCGGGTGTAGTCGACGAATTTAGGAGCGAGACCCAGCTGGGAGAACTCAAGAGTCATGGCATCCAGCTTAGTCCTCGGCTGTCGCGCCCACCGATTCTGTGGTGAAGCTCTCATACCTGTGGATAACTCCTGCAGGAAAGTCGAAGATCCGCTATTCCTAAACCATGGATGATTACGAACGGTCCGCGTCCCCTGCTTCCGCTTCCGATCCCGCCCTGCCCCCGGAGGTTTCCGGATACGACGTCGGGCGGCTGCTGGGCCGCGGCGGCAGCGCCGCCGTCTGGCTCGCCACTGACCACGTGACGCGGCGTGACGTGGCGCTGAAGTGCTTCAACGCCGTCGGTCCAGCGGGAGAGCCGCAGCGGGAACGACGACGGGCGGTGGATGCCGAGGAAGCCGTGCGGCGTGAGGTGCGGATCCTCTCCGCCCTTGACCATGAGCACCTCGTCAAGGCGCATGCCGTGGTGCGGGTGGCTTACGGGACCAGCGGCGGCCCCGGGCTGGGGCTTGTGCTCGACTACGCCGCCGGCGGCTCGCTGGCCGAACTCCTTGGGGCCCGGGGCAGCCTGGCGCCGGGGGAGACCGTCACGGTGCTGACCCCGATCGCCCAGGCGCTGGCGTACCTGCACCGGAACGGATTTACCCATGGCGACGTCTCACCGGGCAACGTGCTGTTCACTGCGCAGGGAAAGCCGCTGCTGGCCGACCTCGGGGTGGGGCGGATGCTGGCGGAGCCGCAGGATGCCTCCGGCGCCGGCACGGACGGGTTCCGTGACCTGGCCCCGGTGGATGCCGTCCGGGCCGGGCTCCAGCCTGAAAGGGATGTCTACTCCGTGGCGGCGCTGGGCTGGTTTTGCCTCACCGGCCGGGCGCCGGAGCCGGAACCCCAGCGTCCGCCGCTGCCGCTGCTGGTTCCCGCCGTTCCGGCGGAGCTCGCGGACGCGCTCGAGGCGGGACTGTGCAGTGACCGACGCCGGCGGCCGTCGGCCGCGGAGCTGGCCGAGGCGATTTTCCGCGGCGCCCCGGCGGCGCCCGTGGATCTTTCCGTGTCGGTGCATTCGACCGTGCTGCCGCAACTGCTGACCCGGCGCTCCCTTCCGGCCGGCGCGCGGGAAAGGCGGGCGTTGCTGCTGTGGCGCTGGCGGCGCCGGGTGGCGCTGCACCCCTCGGTCGGACCAAGTGCGCGGCACGCGTCCCTGCCGGTGCGCCGCCAGCCGGGAGCTCGGCCGGGCGTCCGGCCGGGAATTAGGCGCGTGAGCGTCCGGCCTGGCCTGGCGGTCCTCGTGACGGCCGTGCTCTTCACGGCGGCAGGGGTCTTCGGGACGTTGCTGCTCGCCGGGAGGCTGGCGGTGGGGGAATGGGCCCCTGAGGTCCGGCCGCTGTCCGGACCGGCAGCGGTACCGCTGACCGGGGCTGCCACCGATCCGCAGGCCGCGGCGGCCGGAGCCGTGCCGGCCGTTCTGCAGAAGCTGCTCGCCGCGCCACGGCCCGAAGACGCGGTGCGCGGCCTCGCTGGCCTCCGTTCCTACGCCTTGAGCACGGGGAACCTCGGGCTCCTGGAACAGGTGAATGCGCCCGCGTCCCCTGCCGCGGCAGCAGACGCCGGCGTCGGCTCCCGGCTGGCGGTGTCCGGCCACGTCCTCGACGGCTTCGAAGCCCGCCTGAGCCTGGTCAAGCGGCAGCCGGAGAGCACAGCCGCGCGGGCCGTGGTGTCGCTCAGCGTGGCCTCGCCGTCGTACCGGGAGCGCGACGCCGCGGGGACGGTGGTGGCCGAGGCGGCGGCCGTCCCGCAACAGCGGCTTCGCCTGGTGCTGGTGCCGGTGGACGGCAAATGGCGGATCCAGGAGGTCCTCCGGGCCGCCGGGGGCTAGGACGGGCGCCTCCGGCGCCGCCCGGTCAGCCGCGGGCCGCCACCCAGGCCGCGGCCTGGGCCAGCGAGGGGTGCTGCCACTGGAACCCGGCGCCGGCCAGGGCAGCCGGTTCCATCCGCTGGCTGGCGAGCAGCAATTCATTGGCCAGTTGGCCCATCACGAGGCGCAGTACGGGCGCCGGCACCCGCAACAGAGCCGGCCGGTGGAGTGATTCGGCCAGCCGGGAGATCAACGAGTTCACGTCCGCGCTCTCCGGGGCGCAGACGTTCACCGGTCCGGCCAGCGGCGCAGTGAGCAGGAAGTTGAAAGCGCCGGCCACGTCCGGAAGCGTGATCCACGGCCAGTACTGCCGGCCGTTACCCAGCGGGCCGCCCACGCCCAGGCGCAGCAGCGGCAGGAGCCGGCCGAGGGCGCCGCCGCTGCGGCTCAGGACGACGCCGGTGCGCGCGGTAACAACGCGGACCCCGGCCGGCGCCTCCTGGGCCGCGGCCTCCCAGTCGGCGCAGATCCGGGCCAGCACGCCGCTGCCGGCCGGCGCGTTCTCGCGCAGCACCGCCTGGCCGGCATTTCCGTAGTAACCGGAGGCGGACTGGCTCAGGAAGACCGGCGGCGGGTTGTCCATCCGGCCCATCGCCGCGGTCAGGGTCCGCGTCGGGCCCAGCCGCGAGGCGCTGAGCTCGTTGATCCGGCCCCGCGTCCACGGCCGGTCGCCGATCCCGGCACCGGAGAGGTTGATCACCGCGTCCGCACCCTTGAGGGCCGTGTCGTCGATGCGGCCCGCGGCGGGATCCCACTGGAACTCGGCGGGCGAGGCGGCCGGGCGCCGGACCAGGCTCGCGACGTCGTGCCCGCTCTCGCGCAACGTGCTGGAAAGGGCGGTTCCGATCAGCCCGGAGGCGCCTGCTACAAGGATTCGCATGATCCATCTCACCATGCCCGGCACGGCAGGGAAACCTCCCCGGGGCTAGGGGAGGTTTTGACTATGATCGAACGATGACCTCTTCGAGCTACCTCCGTTTCCCGCATCTGCATGGCGATCTGGTCACCTTCGTGGCCGAGGACGACGTCTGGATCGCGCCCCTCGACGGAGGCCGCGCCTGGCGGGTCTCCTCGCTGCAGCTGCCGGCCCGCAACCCGCGGTTCACCCCCGACGGAAAGCGCCTGGTCTGGACGGTCGTCCAGGGGACCGCCCCGGAGGTTGTCACGGCGGACGTCGACGGCGGCGGATACCGCCAGCTCAGCTACTTCGGCCACAGCTCCACCAAGGTCAAGGGCTTCACCCCGGACGGCGACGTGGTGGTCACGAGCGCCTTCCGGCAGGCGGACAGCCGCCTCACGCACGCCTACAGCCTGCCCGTCGACGGCGGCTGGGCCGAGGAGCTGCCCTACGGACCGGTCGAGTCCGTGGCCTACGGCACCGTCGTCGGGGATGAACGGCCCGTGGTGCTGGCCAGTGTGCTCTCCCGTGAACCGGCCTGGTGGAAGCGGTACCGGGGCGGCGCCGCCGGGAAGTTGTGGATCGACGCGGACGGCAACGGCGAGTTCGAGCGGCTCGCGCCCGAACTTGACGGCAACCTCACCGACCCGATGTGGGTCCAGGGCCGGATCGCCTTCCTCTCCGACCACGAGGGCTACGGCAACCTGTATTCCGTGCTGCCCAACGGCACGGACCTCCGCCGCCACACGGACCACGAGGACTTCTACGTCCGGCACGCGGCCACCGACGGTGAACGGGTGGTCTTTGAGTCCGCAGGCGAACTCTGGCTGCTGGCCGGTCTCGACGCCGACGCGATCAAGCTCGACATCACGCTGGGCTCCGCCTCGCAGGCCCGGCGCTCGTCGGCGCTGAAGCCCTCCCGCCACCTTGGCGACGTCATCCCGGACCACACCGGCGACTCCAGCGCCGTGGAAGCCCACGGCACCCTGCACTGGCTGCGGCACAAGGACGGCCCGTCGCGCATCCTCGAGGCGACGCCGGGTGTCCGGGCACGACTGCCGCGCCCCTTCGGTGCCGGCCGGATCGCCTACATCGCGGACCACGAGGGCGCCGAGGCGCTCTACCTCAAGCCCATCGCCGCGCCCGTGCACGGCGGCCACGGATCCGGCAACCACGGATCCGGCAACCACGGATCCGGCAACCAGGTGCAGGCCCCCGCACCGGCCGCCGCCGCGGCCGGGCAGGACGCCGACGGCGGGACTCCGCTGCCGCGGCCGGTCTCCGCTGCTGCCCTCACCCGCCCCGACGCCGCGCCGGCGACCGCCGTCGTCGCCGCCGTCGAGGCCGTGCCGGTGGGGGCCGCGGATGCCGCCTCCGCCAGCGCCTCTTCGGGTGCCGGCTCCGCGCCGGAGCAAGCCGACAGCGGTCGACCGACCCGGATCGACTTCCCGAAGCCCAGCCGGGCCAGCGCGATGGAGGCAAGCCCGGACGGCAACTGGCTCGCCGTCGGCACCTCCTTCGGCGATATCTTCCTCGCAGACACCCGCACCGGCGCCCTGTCGCTGCTGAGCAGCATCGGCGAGGGCAGCATCGACGGCTTCAGCTGGTCTCCGGACTCGGCGTGGCTGGGCTGGGCCGAGCCGGTCACCTCCTTCGGCTCCAGGACCCGGCTGCGGCTGGCCCGGATCGATCGGACAGGAACGGCAACGCCCGCCGCGGATAAGCCCGCGATCATCGACGTCACCGACGGCCGCTTCCGGGACGAGTCGCCGGCGTTCACCCCGGACGGCAAATTCCTGGCCTTCCTGTCCAACCGCAGCTTCGACCCGGTGTACGACGGGCACTCCTTCGACCTGTCCTTCCCGAGCCCGATCAAGCCCTACCTCGTGGCCCTGGCAGCCGACACACCGTCCCCGTTCGGGCCGAGCGTCGCACTCCCCGAAGACTCGGAGGATTCCCGGGACGGGGCCGCCGTCGAAAGCGGTGCCGGAGACGCAGCCAAAACCGCCGCGCCGGTCAGGGTCGACGCCGAGGGCCTGGCGCACCGCGTCATCAGCGTCCCGGTCCCGCAGGGCAACTACTCGGACCTAGCCGCCACCGCGGGCGCGCTGCTCTGGCTCGACCACGAGCTGGCCGGCGTGACCGGCGACGGCCGGGCCAGCCTGGAGGACAAGAACGCCGCCCCGAGCCTGGTCCGCTTCGACCTCGCCAAGCGCCGAGCCACCACGATCGTCGACGCGCTGGACAGCTACCGGCTCACCGGCGACGGCGAAAAGGTCGTCCTGGTCCAGGACAAGCAGATCCGTGTCTCGCCCGCGGCATCGAAGGCCGACGAGGAATCCGGACAACTGGTCAAGGTGGATCTGAACCGCATCCGGGTCCGGCTTGACCCGGTCAGTGTCTGGGGCCAGGCCTTCGACGAGGCCTGGCGCCTGCAGCGCGACTTCTTCTGGACCGCGGACATGGCCGGCCAGGACTGGGATTCGGTGCACGCCCGCTACCGGCCGATCGTGGACCGGCTCGGCTCCCACGATGACCTCGTGGACCTGCTCTGGGAACTTCACGGCGAGCTGGGAACCTCCCACGCCTACGTCCGCCCCGCCCTGGTGACGGAGAACGGCA
The DNA here is from genome assembly GCF_056397665.1 of Arthrobacter sp. 05L428. Taxonomy (NCBI): domain Bacteria; kingdom Bacillati; phylum Actinomycetota; class Actinomycetes; order Micrococcales; family Micrococcaceae; genus Arthrobacter; species Arthrobacter sp. 05L428. The sequence continues at coordinate 111,909 of NZ_JBFTNW010000007.1, forward strand.
GCAACGGCCAGGGCCGCCTCGGCGCCGACCTCGCGTTCACCGGTGAGGGCTGGGAAATCACCCGCATCCTGGCCGGGGAATCTTCGGACCCGCTGGCCACCTCGCCGCTGACCCGGCCGGGCGTGGACGCGCGGCCCGGGGATGTGTTGCTGGCAATCGACGGCGTCGAACTCTCGGCGTCGCTGACGCCGGCCGTGCAGCTGGCCGGAGCCGCCGGCCGCGCCGTGGAACTGACCCTGCGCAACGGTGCCGGCCACGGCGCCCGGGCAGGGGAGCAGCGCCGCGTCGCCGTCGTGCCGGTCAAGGACGAGGAACGGCTGCGCTACCAGGAATGGGTCGCGTCCAACCGCCGCACCGTGCGGGAAGCCTCGCAGGGCACCTTCGGTTACCTGCACATCCCGGACATGATGGCCAACGGCTGGGCGCAGCTGCACCGCGACCTGGATACCGAGACCTCCCTCGACGGCCTGATCGTGGATGTCCGCCGCAACCGCGGTGGCCACACCTCGCAGCTCGTCGCGGAGCTGATCGGCCGCAAGGTGACCGGCTGGAGCATGCCCCGCGGCGAGCGTCCGCGCACCTATCCGCACCACGCACCGCGCGGCCCGGTCATCATCCTCACCGATGAGTTTGCCGGCTCCGACGGCGACATCATCACCCAGGTCTCCAAGCTGCGCGGGATCGGACCGGTCATCGGCACCCGGACCTGGGGCGGCGTCGTCGGTATCGACAACCGGTTCGCCCTGGCGGACGGCACCGGGGTCACCCAGCCGCGCTACGCCACCTGGTTCACCGGCGGCGTGGGCTGGGGCGTCGAAAACTACGGTGTTGCCCCCGACATCGAGGTCTCCTTCCCGCCGCACGCCTATGCGGCCGGCACGGACCCGCAGCTCGAATACGGCATCGGCGCGCTCAAGGAAATGATCCAGGAGCTTCCCACCGACCGCCCGCCGCTCCGCGAGGGCTACCGCACGGTGCGGCCCGCCCCGCTGCCGGCCCGCCGGCAGGGCAACTAGCGCACACGGCGAAGGCCCCCGCTCCGGACAATCCGGGGCGGGGGCCTTCGTGTATCTGCGGTTGCCGGCTGCTAGGCGGCCAGGGTGGCGTCCAGGGTGATCTTGATGCCGGTCAGGGCAGCCGAGACCGGGCAGCCGGTCTTGGCGTCCTCGGCGATGCGCTGGAACTCCTCCTCGGCGATGCCGGGCACCCGGGCGTTCAGGGTGAGGTGGCTGCCGGTGATGCCGGTGCCGGGTTCGAACGTGACGTCGGCCTTGGTGTTGACTTCCTCCGGCGTGTGGCCGGCCTGCGCCAGGGCGTGGCTGAATGCCATCGAGAAGCATGCGGAGTGCGCGGCGGCGATCAGTTCTTCCGGGCTGGTCTTCCCCTCGGCCGCTTCGGCGCGGGCCTTCCAGGTGACGTCGAAGTTGCCGAGCCCGGAGCTGTCGAGGCTGGTGTTGCCCGCCCCCGACATCAGGTCGCCGTTCCATACAGTGTGTGCGGTGCGTGTTGTTGCCATGTCCACTCCTCAGCGTCGTTGAGTCAGCGATCCGGCCAGATAAGCGGATCCTGCCGTGTCCCATCCTAGGGACTCGGTCCGGTCGCCGCACCCGGTGTCCGCTGTCAGAGAATTGCCTCGACATAGCGGGGCGGCAGGGATAAAGCCCAGCCGCTGTCCCGCCGGGAGGAACGGGTTAACGACGACGGCGGCGCACCCCGGTTGGGGGTACGCCGCCGTCGCTGCGGTCGGGTGCCTACTGCCAGAGGGTGGCGATGGCGACGTTAAGCAGCGCCAGGCCGCCAACGCTGTGGGCGAGGCCCCTGCTGACCGGCTCGTCCTTCTTGTACTTGCGGCTGCCGATGAACGCGAGCACGGCCACGGCGAGGGCGATCACCAGTTTAAGGCCGAGCTTGGCGTAGTTGGCGTCCATGTTCAGGGCCGGGATGAGCCCCATCATGGCAATGCCGGTGATGAGCTGGAGGGCGGCGCCGTCGAACTGGCGCGGGTGCACGGTGGGGTTCTTCATCTGGGCGATCCAGATACCCACGATCATGGCGGCGCCGATGATGTGCAGGAAGACCATGATGTTATAGACGATGTTCATGGGACCTAGCTTAGCGACAAAGTGTCCATAAAGAGCGAAGGGCACCWTCCCTTGCGGGAAGGTGCCCTTCTCTCACCCAGATGGATGAGCTGGCTGCTAGAGGCCGAGGTCTGCTTCGAACGCGCCTTCTTCAAGGCGTGCCTTCAGCGTCTGCAGGAAGCGTCCTGCGTCGGCGCCGTCCACCAGGCGGTGGTCGTACGTCAGCGACAGGTACATCATCGAACGGATGGCGATCGAGTCGTCGCCGTTCTCATCGGAGACCACGACGGCGCGCTTGACGATCGCGCCGGTGCCGAGGATGGCCACCTGCGGCTGGTTGATGATCGGGGTGTCGAAGAGGGCGCCCACGGAACCGATGTTGGTGATGCTGAAGGTTCCGCCGGAGAGCTCGTCCGGGCCGATCTTGCCGTTGCGGGTGCGGTCCGCGACGTCGGCGATCTTGCCGGCCAGGCCGGCCAGGTTCAGGTTGCCGGCGTCGGCGATGACCGGAACCAGCAGGCCCTTGTCGGTGTCCACCGCAATCGCCAGGTGCTCGGCGTTGTGGTAGGTGATCTCCTGCTTGTCCTCGTCGTAGGAGGCGTTGACCTTCGGGTGCTGCTTCAGGGCCTCGGCGACGGCCTTGGCAATGAAGGGCAGGAAGGTCAGCTTGGAGCCGTTCTGCGCCTGGAAGGAGTTCTTGGCCTTGGCCCGCAGCTTGGCGACCTTGGTCATGTCCACCTCGTGCACCTGGGTCAGCTGGGTGGAGATGTCCAGCGACTCCCGCATGCGGCGGGCGATGACCTGGCGGATCCGCGGGGCCTTCTGCACGGTGCCGCGCAGCGACGAGGCCTCAGCAGATGCTGCAGGGGACGCTGCTGCCGGGGCTGCGGACGACGCGGCCGGCGCGGAAGCTGCGGCCGCCGGGGCGGCCTTGGCCTCGGCTGCGGCCAGCACGTCCTGCTTGCGGATCCGGCCGCCGACGCCGGTGCCGGTCAGCGAGGAGATGTCCACGCCCTGCTGGTTGGCGAGCTTGCGGACCAGGGGAGTGACGTAGCCGGACTCGGCAGGAGCCGCAGCTGCGGCGGGGGCAGCTGCCTGCTTGGGGGCTTCCTGCTGGGGAGCGGCGGCCGGAGCGGGTGCCGCGGGGGCTTCCTGCTTGGGAGCCGCGGCCGGAGCCGGGGCCTCCTGCTTGGGAGCCTCCGGAGCCGGAGCAGCGGCCGGCGCGGCAGCGCCGGAGCCGATCACGGCGAGGACGGAGCCGACCTCGGCCGTTTCATCCTCGGCAACGCGGATTTCCTGCAGCGTGCCGGCGACCGGAGACGGGATCTCGGTGTCGACCTTGTCCGTGGAAACTTCCAGCAGCGGCTCGTCCACTTCGACAGTGTCACCGATGCTCTTGAGCCATCGGGTGACGGTGCCTTCGGTGACGCTCTCGCCCAGGGCGGGGAGCGTGACTTCGTGGCCTTCGCCGGCCGGCGCGGCCTCCGCGGCGGGTGCCGGAGCGGCAGCCTCGGCGGCCGGGGCGGGGGTTTCGGCTTCGGGGGCCGGGGCCTCGGCAGCGGACGGCGATTCGGCCGGCGCTTCCTCGGCGGCCGGGGCGGCAGCCTCGCCGGAGCCGGAGCCGGAGCCGTCGCCGATGCGGACGAGCGGAGCTCCGACTTCAGCGGTCTCGTCTTCGGCGACGAGGATTTCCTCGATCACGCCGGCGATCGGAGAGGGGATCTCGGTGTCTACTTTGTCGGTGGAAACTTCGAGCAGGGGCTCGTCCACCTCTACCCGGTCACCGACCTGCTTGAGCCAGCGGGTGACGGTTCCTTCGGTGACGCTCTCACCGAGGGCGGGCAAGTTAACGGATTCAGACATGTCGTCCCCGTTCTCCTTATTGATCTTTAGTGCGGATGGTTGCTGCCTTGTTCGAGCTTAGTGCACCCGGTTTTTCGGGCCGGGTGCACTAAACACGGAGTTCTTGCGGTGCTGCGGGCGGAACTGCTAGCCGTGCAGGGGCTTGCCGGCGAGGGCGAGGTGGGCTTCGCCCAGGGACTCGTTCTGCGTCGGGTGGGCGTGGACCAGCTGGGCCACGTCCTCCGGGTAGGCTTCCCAGTTCACGATCAGCTGGGCCTCGCCGATCTGCTCGCCCATACGGGCGCCGATCATGTGGACGCCGACGACGGGGCCGTCCTTCTGGCGGACCAGCTTGACCAGGCCGGACGTGCCCAGGATGGAGCTCTTGCCGTTGCCGGCGAGGTTGTATTCCTGGGTTTCGACCTGGTCGTCGCCGAACTTGGCCTTGGCGGCCTTCTCGGTGTAGCCGACGGTGGCGATCTCCGGCTCGGAGTAGGTGACCTTGGGGATGTTGACGTCCTCAACGACAACCGGCTTGAGGCCGGCGATTTCCTCGGCCACAAAGATGCCCTGCTGGTAGCCGCGGTGCGCGAGCTGGACGCCCGGGACGATGTCGCCCACGGCGTAGATGTTGCCGACGCCGGTGTGCAGGCGCTCGTTGGTGATGACGAAGCCGCGGTCGATCGTCAGACCGGCTTCTTCGTAACCAAGGTTGGCGGTGACCGGGCCGCGGCCGACGGCGACCAGCATGAGGTCCGCTTCGAAGGTCTTGCCGTCGACGAGGGTGACCTTGACGCCGTCGTCGTTCTGCTCGACGCCCTGGAAGAAGGTGCCGGTGGAGAACTTGATGCCGCGCTTCTTGAACGCACGCTCGAACGCCTTGACGATGGTCGCGTCCTCGTTCGGGACGAGGGAGGGCAGGCCTTCGATGATGGTGACGTCGACCCCGAAGGACTTCCAGACGGAAGCGAACTCGACGCCGATCACGCCGCCGCCGAGGATGATGGCGCTCTTGGGGATGAAGTCCATGGTGAGGGCTTCGTCGGAGGTGATGACCTTGCCGCCGATTTCGAGGCCGGGCAGCGTGCGGGAGTAGGAGCCGGTCGCGAGGACGATGTTCTTGCCCTTGTACGCGGTGCCGTTCACGACGACGGTGTCGGAGCCCTGGAGCTTGCCCTCACCCTCGATGACCGTGATGCCCTTCTTGCCCTTGATGAGGCCCTGGAGACCCTTGAACTTGCCGGCAATGATGCCGTCCTTGTAGGCGTTGACGGCGTTGATGTCGATGCCGTCCAGGGTCACGTTGACACCGTACTTGGCGGAGTCACGGGCGTGGTCGGCCAGTTCCGCGGAGTGCAGCAGGGCCTTGGTTGGGATGCAGCCGTTGTGCAGGCAGGTGCCGCCGAGCTTTCCCTTTTCGATGAGTCCGACGGTAAGGCCGAGCTGGACGGCGCGGAGCGCAGTTGCGTAGCCGCCGCTGCCGCCGCCGAGTACCAGGATGTCGAATTCTTGCGCAGTTGCCTGATCGGCCACTAAAACGCTCCCTCGCGTGAACGATGACACGAGAGTACGCATCATCTGGTCTTGGAACTGTCTGCCGTGATTATGCCAGCAGGCCGGTTCCCTTTCGTTTGGAATTGCTTCTATGAAGCTAATTGCTGTGAAACTACGGTTCACCTTAGCGAACCACTAATACATGCTCCACCTTGCCATGGCGTTTGTGGAGCGCTTGTGTCCAGTGTCACGCGGCCCTGTGGCCGGGGTATCAGCCCCGTGGCCGCAAGGCCGCGTGAACGGACAGTGCTTCAGGACCGGCGGTTCCGGACGCCCGCCGGCGGCCCCGCTCAGACGGCTTGGGCGAGGATGTCCTCGACGTAGGCCACCAGGGTACGCACGGTACTGCCGGTGCCCTGCTTGTGGTTGTAGCCGTAGGGGCTGCCGTTGTTGAAGGACGGTCCGGCGATGTCGATGTGGGCCCACGGGATCTGCTCGCCGTCCTTGCCCTTGCCGACGAACTCGCGCAGGAACACCGCGGCCGTCATCATGCCGCCGTGGCGTTCGCCGATGTTGGCGATGTCCGCGACCTGCGAGTCCAGGCTGGGACGCAGCTCTTCGGGCAGCGGCATCGGCCAGACCAGTTCGCCGGCGCGGTCCGCCGCGGCCTTGAGCGCGCCGGTGACGGAGTCCGAGCCCATAACGCCGGCGGTGCGGTCGCCGAGGGCGATCAGCTGGGCGCCGGTGAGGGTCGCGACGTCGATGATCGCGTCCGGGTACTCCTGGCTGGCGGCGACGATGCCGTCGGCCATGACCAGGCGGCCCTCGGCGTCGGTGTTCAGGACCTCGACGGTCTTGCCGCCGAAGATGGTCAGCACGTCGGCGGGACGCTGCGCGGCGCCGGAAGGCATGTTCTCCGCGATGCACAGCCAGGCGGTCGCCTTGACCGGCAGGCCCAGTTCCGCGAGGGCCAGAACGGTGTTCAGCACGACGGCGGCGCCGGCCATGTCGGACTTCATGTCGCCCATGCCGAGGTGCGGCTTGAGCGAGATTCCGCCGGTGTCGAAGGTGATGCCCTTGCCCACCAGCGCGATCTTGGCGGTGGCCTTGGCGGGGGCGTATTCGACCTTGACCAGGCGCGGCTGGCGGGTGGAACCCTTGCCGACGCCGAGGATGCCGCCGAATCCGTCCTTCTCCAGGCGCTTCTCGTCCCAGACGGTCACCTTGACCGGCAGGCCCTTGGCCAGTTCCTTGGCGGCGTCGGCAAACGTTTCGGGGTAGAGGTGGCTCGGCGGCTGGTTGACCAGCGAGCGGGTGGCGTTGACGGCCTTGCCGATCAGGGCGGCGCGCTCCAGCACCGGTGCCAGCGCCTTGTCCGCGGCGAAGTCGGTGAGGATGCGGACACTCTTGACCGGATCCTTGAGGCCGTCCTTGGTGGAGCGGTACTCGTTGAAGGAGTAGGCGCCCATCGCGGCACCTTCGGCGACAGCCGCGACGGCGGCAAGGTCCGGCGTCGGGAGCGCGAGGGTCACAGTGGCGACGCCGGCGAGCTGGCGGACGGCCGAGCCGGCCGCGCGGCGCAGTGCCTCCTCGGAGAGCGGGGTGCCCGCGGAAACCTTGCCGACGCCCGCGAGGACCAGGACGGAAGCTCCAGCTTCCGGCAGGCCGGGGAGGCGGTGCGCCTGGTCGGCGGCACCGGTAAGGCCAAGAACGCCCAGTGACTCGGCCAGCGCCTCGGCCGCCTTGGCCGTTAGCGGGTTGTCCAGCAGCACGGGGCCGTCGGTGCCCTGTCCCACGCCCACGACTAGGGCGTCGGACGGGGACTTCTTCAAGTCTCCGGCGATCGCACTGAGTTTGACTTCGGTATTCTTGACCACGAGGACAGTCCTCAATTCTCTGTGATTTTTCGGCAGGAACTGCATGTTCGGCGCCCTGCCATGGGTACCTGAGCCACCGTCGGCACTGCACGTAACCGGGTGTCTGCAAGGCCGTCTATAAGGCCAGTTCCGATCGTAGTCTCTCCCCGGCGCCGGAGTTCAATTTAATGAGAGCTGGCACACAGTCAGGGCAGGAATTCCCCCGGCCGACGGCGCGTTGTAGCTGGTATCGGCACTTCGGGAACCGTCTGCGCGCGGGTCTTGTCTGCGCATCGACCCGACGGTCCGCCACGGCGGCTGCTGCCGCCCACCTGCTACTGCGAAAGGAACATGTCGTGATGGAACGGATTTCCGGCTCCTTGCTGGACCCTGAAACGCTCTACGTCCGTGATGACGCGCTGTTCCGCAGCCCCGAACTGCACGGGCTGAACCTGCTTATGGGCTTCACCGGTTTCGCCGACGCCGGGCACGTGGTGAGCCAGATCACCACGGAACTGCTCGACACCCTCGACTCCGAACTCGTCGCCGAGTTCGACGCCGACCAGCTGATCGACTACCGCTCCCGGCGCCCGCAGGTGAGCTTCGTCGAGGACCACCTGCAGGACTACCAGGCGCCGCGCCTGGCCCTGTACCGGCTGATCGACGGGCTGGGGAACCCCTTCCTGCTGCTGGCCGGGTTCGAGCCGGACCTGCAGTGGGAACGGTTCGCCCGCGCCGTCGTGGGGATCGTGGAGGAACTGGACGTCAACCTGGCGGCCTGGATCCACTCCATCCCGATGCCGGTGCCGCACACCCGGCCGGTCGGTGTCACCGTGCACGGCAACCGGCCGGAGCTGATCGAGGGGATCTCGGTCTGGAAGCCCACCGTCGAGGTTCCTGCCGCCGTCGGCCACATCCTTGAACTGCGCCTCGTCGAGGCAGGCCGGAACATCGCCGGCTACGTGATCCATGTCCCGCACTACCTGGCCGAGGCCGAATACCCGACGGCCGCCGTCGCGGGACTGGAGTACCTGGGTGCGGCCACCTCGCTGATGCTTCCCACGGACCGCCTCCGCGAGGCGGGCCGGGAAGTCGGCCGGCAGATTGCCGAACAAATCAATGCCTCCGAAGAAGTCCAGCAGGTCGTCTCCCGGCTGGAGACACGGTACGACGAGAAGGCGGAGGGAACCGTGCGCCGGTCGCTGCTCGCCGACGAGAACGACCAGATCCCGAACGCCGACGCGCTGGGCGCCGCCGTCGAGGCTTACCTGGCCCGTAAAGAACCCGGCGAATAAATACTATTTATGACGTCCGGGGCATAATGGGGGAGTGACCTCCCCCCGCGCCTGGCTGATCTGGATTATCGGGATCTTCGCATACCTGGTGGCGGTCAGCCAGCGCACCTCCTTCGGTGTCGTCGGGCTGGAAGCCACGGCCCGTTTCCATGCCAGCGCCGCCGAAATCTCCTTCTTCACCGTGCTGCAGCTGCTGGTCTACGCGGGCCTGCAGATCCCGGTCGGCGTCCTGGTGGACCGCTTTGGCTCCCGGGCCATGATCGCCGGCGGCGCCCTGCTGATGGGCCTGGGCCAGCTCCAGCTCGCGTTCGCCGACAGCATCCCGGGCGGCGTCCTGGGCCGCGTGCTCGTGGGCGCGGGCGATGCCATGACCTTTATCTCCGTGATCCGGCTGATCCCGCTGTGGTTTGCCCCGTCCCGGGTGCCGCTGCTGACCCAGCTGACCGGCATGTCCGGCCAGCTCGGCCAGCTCTTTTCCGTGGTGCCGTTCGCGATGATCCTGCACTCGGCCGGCTGGACCCCGGCGTTCCTGACCCTGGCCGGCATGTCCGGGCTCGCCGTCGTGCTGACGGTGCTGCTGCTGCAGGACCTGCCGCCCGGACACCCCGCGCCGGAGCCGTCGCAGGGCCTGCGCGCCACCGGCGTTTCACTCTCCCGGGCGTGGAAGCAGCCGGGCACCCGGCTGGGGCTGTGGAGCCACTTCACCGTGCAGTTCAGCGGCACCGTTTTCGCCATGACCTGGGGCTACCCGTTCCTGATCTCGGCCCAGGGGCTGGAGGCCGGCACCGTATCAGCGCTGATGGCCCTCTACGTGGCAGCCGCGATCGCCGCCGGGCCGCTGATGGGCAGCTTCGTGGCCCGCCACCCGCTGCGCCGGTCCACCATGGTGCTGCTGATCTCCGGGGCCACGGCGGCAGCCTGGGCCGCGGTGCTGCTCCAGCCTGGCCGTTCGCCGCTGTGGCTGCTGGCCGGCCTGGTGGTGGTCCTGGCGATCGGCGGGCCCGGTTCGATGATCGGTTTCGACTTTGCCCGGACCTTCAACCCGGCGCACCGGATCGGGACGGCCACCGGAATTGTCAATGTCGGCGGCTTCATCGCCGCTCTGCTGTCCATCTACCTGATCGGGCTGGCCCTGGACGCGCTGCACCTGGCCGGCGCCTCACCGGGCGGGCTGTACAGCCTCGGCGCCTTCCGGATCGCGCTGAGCGTGCAGTTCCTGCTGCTGGCGGTGGGCGCCGCAGCCATCCTCATCACCCGGCGGAAGGTGCGCCGTCAGATGGCCGCGCAGGGCGTCATCGTGCCTCCGCTGCTCAAGGCCCTGGCCCAGCAGCGCCGGCTCGTCGCGGAACGCCGCCGTACGCCCTGACGGACTTGTCCACATAAGGAAACTCCCCGGCTGACGCCCGCCGCGGGCGCGGGCGAAGCTGGACTTATGACAGCTCCCGACCACCTGAAAATCACCGGCCCCGAGGACATCCTCGGGTTCATTCCGCATTCGCTGGGCTATTGGCCAGCCAACAGCCTCGTTGCCATGACCATGCAGGGAAAACGGCTTGGGGCGACGCTGCGAGTCGACCTCCCGGACGCTTCGCGCTGCCGCGGCCCCGGGCTGGCGGCCTTCGCCCGGACCGTCCGCGACTACCTGGAGTCCGACGACGCGGCCGACGGCACGCTGCTTGCCTTTTTCACCGGCGCGCCGGCGGACGCCGAGGCCGGCGATCCAGTCGACGATGCGACCGACGATGCGACCGACGATGCGACCGACAGCGCTGCGGGGGAGCCCGGTGCGGATCCCGCTGTTGATCCCGCCCCGGATCTTGCCTTGGATCCCGCCGTGCTGGCCCGGCTGCTGCGCGAACTGGAGCGCACCCTCGGCAGAGCCGGGCTGCCGGTGCGCGACGCGTGGCTGGTCGGGGAGCGGTACTGGCGCAACGCCTTCTGCGCAGACCCCTCGTGCTGCGCCCCGCCCGGCCGGCCGATCGAGGAGATCCGGAACAGCCGGCTCAATGCGGAGCTGGTCTTCCGCGGCAGCAGCGTCGGCGCGGCCCCGGGGAGGTCCGCGCCCGCCGCGCTGCCCGAGCTGGGCGAACCGGCCGTGCTGGAAGCCGAGGAGGGCTGGGCGCGGGAGTTCTCGGGCCGGTGGCGGGACCGGGCGCAGTTCGGTGCAGTGCTGGACGTGTGGCAGCGCGTGTTCGACGCCGGCGGTAGCCAGTCAGCAAGGGCGGCCAAGGCCCGCGAGGCCGTCCTGCCGGCCGGGCTCGCCGGCTACCTGCGCGCCTCGCTGCGCGTCGCGGCGTGGCGCGACGCGGTCCTCGTCATGGCCGCCGCCGGGCGCGACGCCGCCGAGGCCGGTGCCGAGGAGTTCGGCATGTTCGACGGCGGCCCGGGCAACCCGGCCGCGCTTCCCGGGCTCGACGGCCTCCCGGTTGCCGAGAGTGCCGGGAATCCAGAGGAAGCCGGTCCGGCCGGGGCAGCAGCCGCCGAGACCCCGGGCTACGGGGACGTCCTCCTTGGCCTCGCGCCGCCGGCGCCCGACTGGGGCCGGCTGGCCGAACTCGACCGGGTCCTCCGTCAGCTCGGCAACTGCGGCGGCGGCGAAGCGCGGGCTGCGGCCCTTACAGCGCGGGGCTGGATCGAATGGTGCCGGGGCCGGGGATCGTTCGCCGATGCGCTCTTCACCGCGGCCGGAGCGGAGCAGCCGGGCTACCGGCTGGCGGAGCTGCTGGCCGAGCTGGGCCGCCGCGGCACGCTGTGCGGCTGGGCCCGCCGGCGGGAGGCGGCCTGGCAGAAGTTCGATCCGGATGCGGCCTGAGCCTCGGCGCCCGGGCCGCAACATTGTGTCGACGCGTGCGCTCCGAGGTCCCGTTCCGGAAAATCGTGAGACAATGGTTGGCGAGACCCGGTTGGGTCCGTGTATCGAGTGCGTGTAGCGAACCTTGGAAACAGGGAACATTACGGTCGCCCCGGCAGTTCTACTAAGTGGCTCTGCTGGACGTGATTGCGCCTGATGTGAAACACGGACTTGACAGGGTCATAGTGGTGTTGCCCGTATGGTGATTCCACAGACCGCCGCTAGAAAGGTTTTCTGTGACCCCGTCTTCCGCGAAGAAGGAACCCGCCGACCAGGCCGTATTGTCCCCCGAGGAGAAGAAGGCGGCGGCAAACGCAAAGCGTGCCGCCACGCGTGCAGCCAACAAGGCCGCAAAAGACGCCGCCTCCGCAGCGGGTGATGACACCGCCTCGGCTGTCGCCAAGCCTGAGCCCAAGAAGCGCGGGCCCAAGCCCGGCGCCAAAGCCGCGGCCGAAGCCGCCAGTAAGTCCCGGGACGAGGACTCCGACGACGTCGAGGTCGAAGAGGACCTGGATGAAGTGACCCCGGATGCCGTCGAGCTCGGTGAAGACGGCGAAGAGGTAGCCGGCAAGGCAGCGGTAGCCGCCACCGGCTCAGGCTTCGTCTACTCCGACGCCGACGACGATGACGCCCCCGTGCAGCAGGTCATGTCAGCGGGCGCCACCGCCGACCCCGTCAAGGACTACCTGAAGCAGATCGGCAAGGTTGCCCTGCTGAACGCCGAGCAGGAAGTCGACCTGGCCCTGCGGATCGAGGCCGGGCTGTTCGCCGAGGAGAAGATCGCGGCGGACGACGGCTCCATGGACCCCAAGCTCAAGCGCGAGCTCGAGTACGTGATCCACGACGGCAAGCGCGCCAAGAACCACCTGTTGGAGGCCAACCTCCGCCTCGTGGTCTCGCTGGCTAAGCGCTACACCGGCCGCGGCATGCTGTTCCTGGACCTGATCCAGGAAGGAAACCTGGGCCTGATCCGTGCGGTCGAGAAGTTCGACTACACCAAGGGCTTCAAGTTCTCCACCTACGCCACCTGGTGGATCCGCCAGGCGATCACCCGCGCCATGGCCGACCAGGCCCGCACCATCCGTATTCCGGTGCACATGGTGGAAGTCATCAACAAGCTGGCCCGCGTCCAGCGCCAGATGCTGCAGGACCTCGGCCGCGAACCCACCCCGGAAGAGCTGGCCCTCGAGCTGGACATGACCCCCGAAAAGGTCGTCGAAGTCCAGAAGTACGGCCGCGAACCGATCTCGCTGCACACCCCGCTTGGCGAGGACGGCGACTCCGAATTCGGCGACCTGATCGAGGACTCCGAAGCCGTGGTTCCGGCCGACGCCGTCAGCTTCACCCTGCTGCAGGAACAGCTGCACTCGGTTCTGGATACCCTCTCCGAGCGTGAGGCCGGGGTCGTGGCGATGCGCTTCGGGCTGACCGACGGACAGCCGAAGACTTTAGACGAAATCGGAAAGGTCTACGGCGTGACGCGCGAACGCATCCGCCAGATCGAATCGAAGACGATGTCCAAGCTGCGCCATCCCTCCCGCTCGCAGGTCCTGCGCGACTATCTGGACTAAGCGGCTCGGAGCAAACGCCGGTTCCGGCAACGCGGGGCCACGTCCCGCCCGTGATCTACGAATCACGGGCGGGACGTGGCCCCGCGTTTCCTGCTTAAACAGCGGCTTGGGCCGTTGTCCCAGTCCAGGAAGTTAAAGCAGAAGGACCCCTCCGCGTGGGAGGGGTCCTTCGGGCGGATCCCAATCGGGATCACTGTGGGACGTCTAGTCGACCGGAACCGGTGCCTTCTCGTGGAGGCGGCCCGTCTCGTCGTGCCAGTCGGAGCTGAGCGGACGAAGGTTCGCTTCCACGGCACGGGCGTGGTGACCGCAGAAGAGCAGTTCACCGCCGGAGGCGCCGAGAACAACCCGGACGTATGCCTGAGCTCCGCAACGGTCACACCGGTCAACGGTGGTGAGTGTGCGGTCCGCTACTGCTGTTGTCATGTTCGGCCTCCTTGGTAGATCGATACATCTATATAACCAGCATTCGCTGCCGTTCCATGGCAAGGATGGGGCACTTTCGCTGTCCGCGTATCACGGCTCAGTAACAGCGGCAGGATCTTGACGGCCGTGTTGTCTCTTCGGGGAGTGGCAACCCTGAGTCCGGCGCCGGGCCGACTAACCTAGGAAGAGCGTCTCTGCGTTCCATCCCTGAAGGAGTTTCCGACCCGTGGCACCAAGTTCTGACTACACCGCCCGGCATCTGTCCGTGCTGGAAGGCCTCGAGGCCGTCCGCAAGCGCCCGGGTATGTACATCGGCTCCACGGACTCCCGCGGCCTCATGCACTGCCTCTGGGAGATCATTGACAACTCCGTCGACGAAGCCCTCGCCGGCTTCGGCCACGACATCAAGATCATCCTGCACGCCGACAACTCGGTGGAGATCCATGACGACGGCCGCGGCATCCCGATCGACGTCGAGCCCAAGACCGGGCTCACCGGCGTCGAGGTGGTCTTCACCAAGCTGCACGCCGGTGGCAAGTTCGGCGGCGGTTCCTACACGGCCTCAGGCGGCCTGCACGGCGTCGGCGCCTCGGTCGTGAACGCCCTGTCCTCCCGCCTGGACGTCGAAGTGGACCGCGGCGGCAAAACCTACAAGATGTCCTTCCGCCGCGGCGAGCCGGGCCGGTTCAAGGACCCGGGCACCAAGCCGGATCCGGCCGCCGTGTTCGAGCCCTTCGTCGATGGCTCCGTGCTCGACGTCGTTGGCAAGGCCAAACGCGGTGTCACCGGCACCCGGATCCGCTACTGGGCCGACCGCCAGATCTTCACCCCGGACGCGAAGTTCTCCTACGACGAGCTCGCCGCCCGCGCCCGGCAAACGTCCTTCCTGGTGCCCGGGCTGAAGCTCACCGTCCGGGACGAACGCAAGGTCGCCGGCACCCCCGGGGAGTTCGGCCCGCACGAGGAGATCTTCCACCACGACGGCGGCCTCTCCGAGTTCGTCGAATTCCTCGCCGCGGATCCGGCCGTCACCGACGTCTGGCGCCTGCACGGCGCCGGCAAGTTCAAGGAAACAGTCCCCGTCTTGGACGAGCGCGGCCACAGCCAGCTCGCCGAAGTGGAGCGCGACTGTGAGGTTGACGTCGCCCTGCGCTGGGGCATCGGCTACGACAGTACCGTGCGCAGCTTCGTGAACATCATCTCCACCCCCAAGGGCGGAACGCACCAGTCCGGCTTCGAACAGGCCCTGCTCAAGACGTTCCGCAAGGCCGTGGAAAGCAATGCCCGCAAGCTCAAGGCCGGCAACGACAAGATCGAAAAGGACGACATCTTCGCCGGGCTCACGGCCGTGCTGACGGTCCGCCTCGCCGAGCCTCAGTTCGAGGGCCAGACCAAGGAGATCCTCGGCACCTCGGCGGTCCGCGCCATCGTGGCCAAGGTGGTGGAGCAGGAGATCAACGCCAAGCTCACCTCGTCCAACCGCAACGACAAGGCCCAGTCGGCGCTGCTGCTGGAAAAGGTCGTCAGCGAGATGAAGTCGCGCATCTCGGCCCGCGTCCACAAGGAGACGCAGCGGCGCAAGAACGCGCTCGAGACCTCCTCGATGCCCACCAAGCTGGCGGACTGCCGGACGGACGACGTCGGACGCTCCGAACTGTTCATCGTCGAAGGTGACTCCGCCCTTGGCACCGCCAAGTTGGCGCGTTCGTCGGACTTCCAGGCGCTGCTGCCGATCCGCGGCAAGATCCTGAACGTGCAGAAGGCCTCGGTGGGGGACATGCTCTCCAACGCCGAATGCGCCGCCCTGATCCAGGTCGTCGGCGCCGGTTCCGGCCGCAGCTTCGATATCGGCGCCGCGCGTTACGGCAAGGTCATCCTGATGACCGATGCCGACGTCGACGGCGCCCACATCCGGACCCTGCTGCTGACGCTGTTCTTCCGCTACATGCGCCCGATGATCGATGAAGGCCGCGTCTTCGCCGCTGTCCCGCCGCTGCACCGGGTGGAAGTCATCAACGCCGGCCAGAAGGCCAACGAGATGATCTACACGTACTCGGAGACGGAGCTGCACGTGCTGCTCGCCCGCCTGGCCAAGGAAGGCAAGCGCTACAAGGAACCGATCCAGCGCTACAAGGGCCTGGGCGAAATGGACGCCGAGCAGCTCGCGGAGACCACGATGGACCCGCGGCACCGCACCCTGCGCAAGGTCGGGATCGAAAACGCGAAGCAGGCCGAGGAGACCTTCGACCTGCTGATGGGCTCCGACGTGGCGCCGCGCAAGGACTTCATCATCGCCGGGGCGGCGAGCCTGGACCGCGAACGCATCGACGCCTGAGCGGGCGCAACCCGTCCCGCGCGCCGGGCAACCCCGCGCCGCCAGGGAATCCGGTTCAGCCGAGCAAGCCCGGCACGATCAGCAGCGCCGTGGGCACCGCCAGCAGCAGCAGGCAGGCGCCCAGCACGGCGTAGCGAAGGACCTCCGGCAGCGGCGGCTGCGGGGAGAGCAGCCGGCTGACCCGCGAGGCCGTGGTCACCGCCGAACCGGCACCTCCGGTGGCTCCGGGCTGGCCGGCGTCGGCCTCGGTGCCGGCGTCGCCGAACGCCATCCGGGCCGCCGGCACCGCCGTCGCAGCGCCAGGGCCGGCGGAACCGCTCGCCACGATCGCGATCGCCTTGATCAGGGTGGCCTTGCTTTCGGTCTTCAGGGCAACGTCGTCGGCGAGCATCTCGATCAGCGAGTTGACGGCCTCCTGCGCGAGCCGGGTGGTCGGCAGCCAGGGCAGCGCCTGCCGCCAGGCCGCGAACGCCCACAGCAGCAGATGGTGTCGTTGGCTCAGGTGGGCGTTCTCGTGGATCAGGACCGCACGCAATTCGTCCGGCTCCAGTGCCGCCATCAGTCCATCGGAGAGCACCGTGACGGAGCGGGCGCCGCCCGGCAGGCAGTAGGCCACGGGGGAGTCATGGCTGATCACCATGGTCCGGGCGCCGTCGGCCGAGGGGGAGGCGAGCAGCGCGAGCAGCTCGCGGTGCCGCCGCCGCTGGCGCTGGATCTTGTAATAGGTGAGCAGCAGGGTGAAGACCAGGTGGGCGCTCAACAGGGCCGCTGCCGAGAGGGCGAAGATATGCCAGAAGCCCAGCGCCGTGGTCGGCTCGTTGCGCAGGACCATGCCGGCCAGCGAGCGGAGGCCGGCCAGCAGGTTGTCCCCGACCGGCTCCAGGCCGTAGACAAGCATGGCCCCGATCATCGACAGGCCGCCGGCGAGGGCGATTGCCTGCCAGAGCAGCATGGCCGTAAAAGGGGAGCGGGCCGGCCATTGGGCACGCGAAAGCAGGATAGGTACCGGCCACGCCAGAACTATCGCCAGGACCGCCAGAAAGTATGAGGTCCAGAACACCGGTGTTAGCTGTGGTCCAGCAGTTTGCGCAGCGTTTCAGCTTCGGTCGCGGACACGGAACCAATGAAGCGGGCCAGCACGGCCTCCCGGTCGGGGGCGGAGCCGAGCACCTCGTGCATCAGTTCCGCGGTGTGGTCCGCGCGGCTGGAGACGGCCTGGTAACGGTGCGGGCGGGTGCCGCGTTCCCGCTCCACCAGGCCCTTGCGCTCAAGCCGGGACAGGACGGTCAACACGGTGGTGACGGCCAGGTCCTTGCCCTCGTGACCGGCAGAGCCGCCCGCCGCCTGCGTGCTCTGCGCGAGCAGGTCCCGCAGGGTGTTCGCGGTCGCAGCCTCCTGGCCTGCCCAGAGCAGGTCCATCACTGCCCGTTCCAGTTCGCCGAGACTTGCCATTCCGTACGTCCTTCTTGAGTGCCGCCTTGGGCGGTGGTCCCGCCCGGGTGGTTTGCCGGATACTTCAGCTTTAAATTTACCGCGTTTTCCGCCCAGTTTCTACATGAGGTAGAACAGGGCCGCCGCGGCGTGTCGCCTGCGGCGCCGGGGCGGGGCGGCCCGGCGCCGGCTGCCCGCGCCGATCCATTGCGGGGCAGGGCACGCCGTGCCACGCTGGGGTGCGGGAGGGTGTGAACTTGTTCTACACTCTGTAGAAGTATCAGTTCTACACAACGTAGAAATCTCTCGGGAACCTAGCCAAAGGGACTGCCTTGGACGCCTTGGAAATCGCACGCTGGCAATTCGGCATCACCACCGTCTACCACTTCATGATGGTGCCGCTCACGATCGGCCTGGGGCTGGTGGTGGCGGTGATCCAGACCCTCTGGTACCGCACCGGCCGGCCCGAGTACCTCCGGATGACCAAGTTCTGGGGCAAGCTCTTCCTGATCAACTTCATCATGGGCGTGGCCACCGGCATCGTGCAGGAGTTCCAGTTCGGCATGGCGTGGAGCGAGTACAGCCGCTTCGTCGGGGACGTCTTCGGGGCGCCGCTCGCCATGGAGGCGCTGCTGGCCTTCTTCGTGGAATCCACTTTCCTGGGCCTCTGGATCTTCGGCTGGAAGCAGCTCAAGCGCGGCGTCCACCTGGCCTGCCTCTGGATCGCCGTCATCGGCTCGGTCTTCTCCGCCTACTTCATCATTGTGGCCAACAGCTGGATGCAGCACCCGGTGGGCGTCGAGATGATTGACGGGCGTCCGGTAATGACCGACGCCTGGGCCGTCTTCACCAACAACACGGCGCTCGTGGCCGTGCCGCACACCCTTTTCGGCGCCCTCGCCGTCGCCGGGGCCTTCCTCCTCGGCATCGCGTGGTACCACCTGTGGCGCCGCCGCCACGACGGCATCGACACCGTGGGAGCCAACGGCAAGGTGATCCCCGGGGAGTCGGCAATCCCGGGCCGGGACCGCGCGGACCACGCCGTCTGGATCCGCTCGCTGCGGATCGGCGCCGTCGTCGCGATGATCTCCTTCGCGGGCACCGCCATCACGGGCGACCTGCAGGGCAAGCTCATGTTTGAGCAGCAGCCCATGAAGATGGCCGCTGCCGAGGCCGCCTGCCACGACGGCACCGGCTTCTCCATCCTGAGCGTCGGCAATGTCGGCTCCAAGAACTGCGACGACGTCGTCGCCGTGATCGAGGTCCCCGGCATCCTGTCCTTCCTGGCCAAGGGCGACTTCATCACCGAGGTGAAGGGCGTCAACAGCCTGCTGGAGCAGTACAAGGCCGACTACGGCACACACCTGCCGGACAACCCGATCTACGGTGACCGCGCCGGCCAGGAAATCCAGTACGTCCCGGTCATGGAAGTCACCTACTGGGGGTTCCGGATGATGATCGGCTTCGGCGGCGTCGCAGCCCTCGCAGCCCTCGTGGCACTCTGGATCACCCGCAAGGGCACCGTCCCGGCCTCCCGCGGCCTGATGCGGCTCGCCGTGTTCGGCATCCTGGCCCCCTTCGGCGCCAACGCCGCCGGCTGGATCTTCACCGAAATGGGCCGCCAGCCCTTCGTGGTTGCCCCCAACCCGGATCCCAGCGGGATCGACCAGGTCTTCATGTTCACCGCCGCGGCGGTGTCCCCGGGCGTCTCCGCCGGCGAGCTGCTGACCTCCCTGGTGGTGCTGACGGCCGTGTACGCGGTGCTGCTGGTGGTGGAGGTGAAGCTATTGGTGAAGTACATCCGCGGCGGTGTGGTCTCCGCGATGCCCGAGCTGGCCCACGCCCTGGCGGATGAAAACGAGGACAAGACCCAGCCCGGCGGCACGCCCGGCAAACCCGGGGCCGACGACGTCCTGGCCTTCGCCTACTAACGCCCCCCGAACAAGAAGCAGAGGAAATTCAGCATGGAACTGCTACCCACCATCTGGTTCATTGCCATCGCGCTGCTGTGGACGGGCTATCTATTCCTGGAGGGCTTCGACCTCGGAGTCGGCATGCTCATGAAGGGCTTCGCCCGGAACAACACCGAACGCCGGGTGCTGCTCAACACCATCGGCCCGGTCTGGGACGGCAACGAGGTGTGGCTGCTCACCGCCGGCGGCGCCACCTTCGCGGCCTTTCCGCTTTGGTACGCCTCCCTCTTCTCCGCCCTGTACCTGCCGCTGCTGCTGGTCCTGGTAGCGCTGATCTTCCGCGCCGTGGCCTTCGAATACCGCGGCAAGGTGGACACCCCGCAGTGGCGTGCCCGCTGGGACTGGGCCATAGCGCTGGGTTCCCTGGTCGCCGCCTTCGGGGTCGGCGCAGCTCTGGCGCTGACCACCACAGGACTGCCGCTGAACGCCAACGGTGACCGCGAGGGCGGCCCGTTCGCCTGGTTCAGCGCTTACGCCGTGCTGGGCGGACTCGCCGTCGTCGGCTTCTCCCTGCTGCACGCGCTGGCGTTCCTGGCGTTGAAGACCGACGGCGACGTCCGGCACCGCGCACGGCAATGGTTCGTCCGGCTGCTGCCGGTGCTGCTCCTGCCGATCGCCGGCTGGGCGATCGTGCTGCAGTTCCAAAGCGGCAAGGCCTGGACCGTGGCCGCCGTCGTCGCCGCCGTCGTGGCGGCCGCCCTGGCCTGGAACTTCGCCCGTGGCGGCGCCGAAGGCAGGGCCTTCCTGTCGCTGGGCGTCTTCCTGCTGCTCGGCAGCGCCTCGATTTTCGGCGCTGCCTTCCCGGTGGTGCTGCCCTCGACCCTCAACCCGGACTTCAGCCTGACGGTCGCCAACGCCTCCTCCTCGGACTACACCCTGGGCCTGATGACCATCGTGGCCTGCATCGGGCTGCCGCTCGTCCTCGCCTACCAGGCCTGGACCTACTGGGTGTTCCGGCGCCGGGTGAGCGCCGCCCACATCCCGGAAGCGCACAGTTTCCTGCCCGCGATTGCCGCCAAGGCCCTGGCGCCGAAGGACTAGCCGCCGATGAGACCGCAGTTCCCCGCGGGCCCTGCCACTCGCTCCGCGCTCTACCTGCTGGGGCTGCTGGCTGCCCTCAAAGCGCTGTCGCTGGTGCTGGTGGGCCAGGCGGTCGCCGGCATGCTGTCCGGCCTGATGGCGCACAACCCCGCCTGGGCCGAGCAGCTCGGCTGGGGAATGGCCGGGGTAGTGCTGCGCTCGCTCACCGTTTGGGCGCAGGCGGTGGCAGCCCGCCGCGCCGCACTGGGGGTCAAAGAGGAGCTGCGCTCAGAGCTCCTGGACCGGGCCCTGCATACCGGCATCCGCAGCGCCGGGCCGGCCGACGGCGGACTCGCGGTCCTGGCGACGCGCGGACTGGACGCCCTGGACAACTACTACACCCAGTTCCTGCCCGCACTGGTGAACTGCGCCGCCATCCCGCTGCTGCTTGGGGCCAGGATCCTCTTCGCGGACTGGATCAGCGCCGTGGTGATCGTCCTGACCGTTCCGCTCGTGCCGCTGTTCATGGTCCTGATCGGCCGCTACACCGAGGACCGGGTGCGGGAAGCCCAGTCGGCCCTGTCCCGGCTCTCCGGCCACATGCTGGAACTCGCCAAGGGCCTGCCCGTGCTGGTGGGCCTGGGCCGCGCGGCCGCCCAGCGCAAGGCCCTCGAGGACATTTCGGAGGACTACCGCTCCAAGACCATGGGGACCTTGCGCACCGCCTTCCTCTCCGCCCTGGCGCTGGAGCTCATCGCCACGATCTCCGTCGCCGTGGTGGCCGTTTTCATCGGTGTCCGGCTGGTGCACGGGGACATGGCGCTCGAGGCCGGGCTGCTGGCCCTGATCCTGGCCCCCGACTGCTACCTTCCGCTGCGCGAACTCGGCACCGCCCACCACGCCAGCGACGAAGGACGCGCCGCGCTCGCCGACACCACGGAGGTCCTCGACGCCGTCCAGGCCGCACCGCTCGTCCCCGCCGCGGTCCGCCGGGACGGAGTCGCTCCCGTTCCGCCGGCCGTCACGGTCCGCGGGCTGACCGTGCGCTACGCCGGCCGCGCGGAGGCCGCCGTCGGACCGCTGAGCTTCACCGCCGCCCCCGGCGGGATCACGGCCCTCGACGGCCGCAGCGGCGCCGGAAAGAGCACCGTCCTGGGCGTCCTGGCCGGCACCATCGGCTCCGGCACCGGGTCTGAGGTCACCGGACGGCTGGAGGGGTTCGCGACGGCGGACCTCGCCTGGGTGCCGCAGCACCCCGTGATGGTGGAACCCACAGTCCTTGCGGAGGTCCTGCTATACCTCGGTGCCGGCCCGGACCGGTCCCCGGCGCAGGCCAGCACCGAAGACACTGCCGAAGCCAGGCGCTGCCTCGCCGCCTGCGCCGCCGAACACCTCGCCGCGAAGCATCCCGCCGAGCTCAGCCCGGGGGAGTTGCGCCGGGTGGCCGTGGCCCGCGGGCTGGCCCGGATCGCGGCCGGCGCCACGGTGCTGCTGCTGGACGAGCCCACCGCGCACCTGGACCGGGCGTCCGCCGATGCGGTCAGCCGCACCATTTCCGGACTGCGCGGGAAGGCCACGGTGCTGCTGGTGGCCCACGACCGGCAGACCCGCGAACTCGCGGACCGGCTGGTGGGCGTTGGGGGACCTGCCGGCGGCACCGGGACGGTCGCCGCGGCCGTCGCGCCGTCTTCCTCCAGCCGAGACCGCGCCCCGGACGGGCAAGACCTCCCGCCGGCATTAGCCGACGCGGCCGCCTTCGACGCCGGCAATCCCGGCGACGCCGGCACTCCTGCCGAGGCCGCAACGTCGGCCGCCGGAGCTGCGCGCTTTGGAACTGCTGCCGCCCAGCTGCGCCGGCTGCTTGCGCCGGTGGCCGGGAAGTTTACCGCCGCCGGCGCGGTCGGGGTCCTGGCCGCGCTGTTCGCCGTCGCCCTGTCCGGGCTCTCCGGCTGGCTCATCATCCGCGCCAGCGAGCAGCCGCCCATCCTGTACCTGCTCACCGCAATCGTGGGGGTGCGCTTCTTCGGCGTCGGCCGAGCCGCCCTGCGGTACACCGAACGGCTGCTCCTGCACGACGCGATCTTCAGGGCGCTGACGCGGCTCCGCGGCCGGCTGTGGGAGTCTCTGAGCCGTCGGGCGCTGTCGCTGCGGCGACTTCTGCAGGGCGGCAACGTCCTGGGGGCCGTGGTGGACGACGTCGACACCGTCCGCGAGCTGCTGCCGCGCGTCGTGCTGCCGCCGCTGACCGCCGTGGCCGTGGGCGCGGCCGCGGTCACGGGCGTCGGGCTGCTGCTCCCGGCAGCGCTCCCGGCCGTGGTTGCCGCCGCCGTCGTCAGTCTCGCGGCCTCGCCGGCCTTGGCACTGCTCGCGGACCGGATGTCCGCCGGAACCGAGCAGCAGCTGCGGTCCGGGGTGCTGCGGCGGGTTGCCGCGGCGCTGGATGCCCGCGCCGAACTCCATGCCAACGGTGTGGGCGCCCCGGTCCTTGCCGATATCCACCGTGCCGACCGGGAGGCGACTGCCGCGTCGCAGCGTTCGGCCCTGGCCGAGGGACTCGGGCAGGCGCTGACGGTGCTGGCCTGCGGGGCCGCCGCGCTGGCCAGCGCGGTGCTGGCCGCCCCGCTTGCCCTCAGCGGCGCCGCCGAGCCGGCGACCGTCGCCGTCGTCGTGCTGCTGCAGCTGGCCCTCGTGGAACCGTATTCGGCGATCACGACGGCGGTGCGGCAGTATCCTGCGCTGCGCTCGGTGCTGCAGCGCATCGCAGCGTCCGGAGTCCTGGCTGCGGAGACGCCCGAAGGATCCGGCGGACCAGTGCCGGTACCGGCGCGGCCCGGCGGACGTCCCGGCCTGGAACTGGACCACCTGGCGGCGGCGTGGCCGGGCGGCACGGAGGTCTTCACCGGGCTGACCGCCAGCGCCGAACCGGGCCGCTGGCTCGCCGTGACCGGCGCCTCCGGTTCCGGAAAGTCCACCCTGCTGGCCGTCATGCTCGGCTTCCTCCCGGCCGCGGACGGCCAGCTCTTCCTGACCGGACGCGCGGCCTGGTGCCCGCAGGAGGCGCACCTCTTCGACTCGACCATCCGCGGCAACCTGATGCTGGGGCTGCCCGAGGGCGATCGTCCCACGGACGGAGCAACAGGCGCGGCCACCGGGCTCGACCTGCAACTTTCCGCTGCGCTGTCCGCCGTCGGCCTGGAACCGCTGCTGCAGCGGCTCGACCGGGGTCTGGACGCGCCCATCGGGCCCGGCGGGGCGTTCCTCAGCGGCGGGGAGCGCCAACGCCTGGCGGTGGCCCGCACACTGCTGACCGGAGCCGATGTGATCCTGCTCGACGAACCCACGGCCCACCTGGACGCGGAAGCCGGCCGCGAAATGCTGGCCGAGCTGCGCCGCGGGCTGGCCGGCCGCACGGTTGTCCTGGTGACGCACAACCCGGAGGACATCAGCCCGGAGGACAACCGGCTGGACCTGGACGTGGCCGGGCTCCGGCAGAGCACGCCGGTGCTGGCGCGGGGGTAGGGCAGCCACTCGGGGACCTTGCTAACCATCAAGGCATCGGGGATCTGAGTGAATCTGCAACATCCGCGCGGTCGCCATCACTGTAGGGCAACTGGCCCTGAATGGCGCAGGCGCTGAGGTCTAGGATGCCCGTAAGGCGAGGGAAGGAAAGTCCAATGACCAATAACAGTTCATTCGTCATCGTGGTGGGTTTTGACGGTTCCGAGCATTCCCAGTGGGCGCTGGACTGGGCCGTCGACGAGGCCCGCATGCGCGACGGACAGCTCAGGCTGGTGACGGCCTGGAGCAAGCCGCTGATGGCCTGGTTCCCGGCTGTGCTGGAAACGGCGGCGGGTGAAATTGCCACCGAGGAGTCTCCGGAACAAATCGCGGCGGCGGTCCAGGCCCAGGCGTTGAAGTCCGTCTCCGGGGAGGGGATTGCCTCTAGCGGGAAGGTTGTGCACAGCGATTCGCCGGCATCAGCGATACTCGACGCTGCCTCGGAAGCCGATCTCGTCGTCGTTGGGTCCCGGGGGCACGGCGGATTCGCGGGTTTGAGTCTCGGCTCCGTCTCTACCCAGATCGTTAACCATGCACCATGTCCCGTCTTGGTCGTCAATTCCGCCGCGGGCCCGGGCGCCCGGCACGGGTCATAGGGCCTCGTCGGCAGCAGCCGAAGCCCGCGGCCCGGCGCGCGGCACGTTCCCGAACTGCCTGGCCACCAGGACGTCGGTCGACGAGTGGGCCAGGATGGACAGCAATATGACCAGCGCCACGAGGTGAAAGAGCTCATCTGAGCCCTGCACCCCCGATTCAAGGACAAGAAGCCCGTAGACCACGGAGGCAAACCCCTTCGGGCCGAACCACATGGCCGCCAGTTGTTCCTTGGCTGACAACCCCGTGCCGAGGAAAGAGATGAGCAAAGCCAACGGGCGGGCTGCCACGATGGCGAGGACAGCGAAGACCCAGCCCGTCCAGGCGATCTCTCCAAAGAGGAATGTCGGCGTGATCAAGGCCCCGAAGACCAGTATGGCCGCCAGCTTGAGCAGCTCGGAGACCAGTTCGCCGAATTGTTCGAACTCTTCCCGGAAGCCAGGTCCCGCGGTAGCGACTGTGATGCCGGCAGAAAACGCGGCGAGGAAGAGGTTGGCGCCCGTGACCAGGCAGATCGAAAGTACGAGCAGGCCAATGGAAACCGCAACCAGGGGCTGCAGGCCCTTTGTCGCCTTCAGGAACGGCAGGCGTTCCAGCCAGATGACCAGCAGCGGCACGAACACGCCGACGAGCAGGCCCAGGACGATTTCTTCGGCAAGAACCGTGACTCCAAGGTCCGTTTCGCCGCCAACTGCCAGCAACACGAGAACCAGGGGGAGCGCCAGCCCGTCATTGAGTCCTGATTCCACATTCAGCAGGTGACGCAGGCGCCCGGGGACTTCCTTACGCCCCACAATGGCTGCCGCGAACACCGGATCGGTCGGTGCAAGTACGGCTCCGATCAAGAAGCAGCCAGGGGAGCCCGGCAATATAGCGGGCCAGGAGGGCCGTGACGATGAGTGTCAGCGGCAGCCCGAGCACGAGCGCCCGGCCGGGTAGCCGCCAGGCGCTTCGCAGGTCGGACCAGCCCACTTTCATGCCGTCCGTGAACAGGACGGAGAACAGCGCCAGCTGCGCCAACACGGCAACGACCTGATCACGGGGGTGTAGGGGAACGAGACCGGTCACGCCTTGGCCGATGACAAATCCGCCGAGGAGAAACAGCACCGCCGTGGAGAGCACTGTCCGGCTGGCACGTTCGGAAATGAGCACACCCGCAAGCAGGAGCAGGCAAAAACGAGCGTCAGCATCGGGACCATCGCCATCACCCCATCGGTACGCGGGAGCCTGGCCGCAGTAGCGGAGCCGCGCAGGCCCAGTCTGGTCCCGTCCCTGGCGAGCGGTCAAGAACGGCTCACTTGGCGATCCGGCCCACGATCTGGCGGGCCACCAGCCGGTCGATACCGGGCAGATGGCTGGCTCGGATGATCCAGCGGCGCAGCAGGCGCTGGGTCCGGTTCGCGGGCAGGAACGAGGCGGCCGCACGCCTGCCAGCGGCCTGGCCCTCCTCGACTACCGGCCTCCAGCGTCGCTCGAAGCCGGCAAGGGCGGGGCTGATTCCCTCGGGTGCGGCCACAGGCCCCAGGACGTCCGCCAGCAACGCCGATCCGGCGATGGCGAGCGAACCGCCCTGGCCGGCCAGCAGCGACACCGCCCCGCAGGCATCTCCCACCAGGACGGTCCGCCCACGCGTCCAGCCCGGCATCACAATCTGTGCCACCACATCGTCGTACGGGTGTTCGGGGCAAAGTTCCAGCAGCCTCTCGACCGCTGTACCGAGTCCGACGAACTCACGGCGCAGCCGTTCCCTCGGCGCCTCGGATGGCAGCTGCCCCGCCGCCCCCGGGGCGTGCAGATAAACCAGGAATGCTGCCACCTCGTCCGAGCGAAGACTGTAGAGCCCGGCGAGCCGGCCGATGCTGTCGGTGAGGACGAACCGGTTCCGGAACCGGGCATTCAGGGCCGGGTCGGTCACGATGAAGGCGGCGGCGCGCATGCCTAGCGGGTGCAGGTACTCGTCTTCCGGCCCGAACATCAGGGCCCGGATGCTGGAGTGGATGCCGTCCGCCCCGATGAGGACGTCCGCGGTGAGGGTCTGCTCCGGCTGGCCCCCGACGACGACGCGCACGCCGCCGTCGTCGTCCTCCCACGCCCGGGAAACCGGCACCCCGTACCGCACCAGCACCCGGCCGGCGGGCACGTCGGCGAGCGCGGCGAGTGCAGCGCGCTCCATGTCGGGGCGCAGCAGGCTGAGGACTTTGCCGCCGGCAAGCCGGGCAAACTGGTCGAAGTCGAGGCTGGCCGCGGGGCGTCCCGCCACATCGACATACTCGGCCGCCTCGACGTGGTAGGCCACGGCGGCGAGGCGCGGGTAGAGGCCGATCCTCTCCGCGGCCTCCACGCCCGGACCGAAGAAGTCCATCATGTAGCCGTCGAGACGCGGAGCGGCCGATTTTTCGAGGATCTCGACGTGCCAGCCGGCCATACCCAGTTGGCGCGCCACGACGAGCCCCGCAATGCCAGCCCCTACAACCACAGCCTTCATGGCGCGCCTCCACCGCGGACCGGATCGGCCGGGCCCAGGAAGCGCCGTCGATTTCTGGAACCCGCTGGTTCATTCTTTGCTCCAAGGACCTCGCCTGGCAACCATCCGGGTCAAGCCGGGGCCGGGCAGGGGTTCCACCGCCGGGGCTAGACTCGGACGTCATGGCTGATGATTCCAAGAAGCTGTCCCTGGCCGGTTCCGTCTCCCTCGGGACGGGGGTGATGGTGGGCGCAGGGATTTTCGCCCTGGTCGGCCAGGTCGCCGGCCTTGCGGGCGGGCTGGTGCCGGCGGCGTTTCTTGCCGGAGCGGTTGTCGTCGCCTTCAGTTCCTACTCCTACGTGAAATACTCCGGAGCCAACCCGTCTTCCGGCGGCATCGCCATGCTGCTCAAGGCTGCGTACGGTCCCGGGGTCATTGCAGGGGCGTTCTCGCTGTTTATGTACGTGTCCATGGTGGTTGCGGAGAGTCTTCTGGCCCGGACCTTTGGCACCTACCTGCTCCGGCCCTTCGGCTTGCAGGGTTCCGCGCTGCTGGTGCCGGCCCTGGGTGTGGCGGCGATTGCCGCCGCCGCCCTGGTCAACATGTTCGGCAATACCTTGGTGGAGAGGTCGGCGACCGTCACGGCCGCGGGCAAGATCATCGGAATCGCGGCGCTGGCGATCGCGGGCCTGCTGGCCTCGGGCTGGTCCTCGCTGGGGACTGCGCTTACCGGCGGATCGGGTGAACCTCCGCAGCAGGGCATCCTCGGCTTCCTGGCCGGCACAACGCTCTGCATCCTGGCGTACAAGGGGTTCACCACCATCACCAATCAGGGCGGTGACATCAAAGAGCCCAAAAAGAACATCGGCCGGTCCATCATCATTTCCCTGGCGCTGTGCACCGTCATTTACCTGCTGCTCACGGTGTCGGTTACCGGCAGCCTGAGCGTCCCGGAAATCATGAAGGCCCGGGATTACGCCCTGGCACGGGCCGCGGAGCCGCTCTTCGGCACCTGGGGGGTTGGCCTGACCATCGCCCTGGCCGTTGTCGCCACGCTCTCCGGCCTGCTCGCCAGCCTCTATTCAGTGTCCAGGCTCTACGCGATGCTCCAGGAGATGAAGCAGGCTCCGGCGCTTCCGGGAAAGGTCAAACACCAGCCCCTGCTCATCACCGCCGGCCTGGCGATCCTGGTCACCGTCTTTTTCGACCTGAGCAAGATAGCCTCCCTCGGCGCCCTGCTGTATATCAGCATGGACATCGCCGTGCACCTGGGAGTTATCCGTCACCTGCACCGGGACATCGGGGCCGCGAGGTGGGTTCCCGCCGTCGCGATCATGCTGGACCTCGCCGTCCTGGGGGCGTTCGTTTTCGTCAAGGCGGGGCAGGACCTGCTCACCCTGGGTGTGGGCGCCGCCCTGGCCCTGGCCATCTTCCTGGCCCAGTGGTGGGCCGTCAAACGCCGCGACAACAGTGGCGACGCCGCCGACCGCCAGCAGTCAACAGTATGATCCGGCGAATCCGGGCCGCCTTCCGCGCCCGCCTGTGGCCGATCCCGGTCCTCGCCGTGGCCCTGGCCGTGGCGCTGGGCGTCGGGCTGCCGGCGCTCGACAACCTGCTGGACGAGCGCATGCCGGGGGCGCTGGAGAACTACCTCTTCAGCGGCGGACCCGAAGCCGCCCGCGCGGTACTGCAGGCCATCTCCGGATCCCTCATCACCGTCACCTCCCTGACGTTCTCCCTCACCGTCGTGACCCTCCAGTTGGCCAGCAGCCAGTTCTCCCCGCGGCTGCTCCGCACGTTCACCAGCGACAGCTTCGTGCATTGGACCCTGGCGCTGTTCCTGGGGACCTTCTCCTATTCGTTGACGGTTCTCCGCAGTGTTCGAAGCGCCGCTGAGAGCCGGGATGAGTTCGTCCCCGACATCGCGGTCACGGTGGCCTTCCTCCTGGCCCTGGCCAGCGTCATAGGCCTGGTCCTTTTCCTGGCACACCTGACCCGGGAGATCCGGGTCGAGACCATGATGAAGAACGTCCATGCCGAAACCGCCGCCACCATCGAGCGGGTGATTCCCAAGGACCCGGCCCCCGGATCAAACCAGCCCGCCGGGCCCGGAGCGGCACGCCTGGCGGCCGGTTCGTCCGGCTTCCTCAACTCGGTTGACGCAGCAGCAGTGGTCGACGTCGCCCGGGCTGCCGGCGCCATCATCCGGATCGACGCGTGGCCCGGGGAATCCCTGATTGCCGGCGTTCCCTTTGCCACCGTCTGGGCGGCAGGGGAGCGCAAAGAGTTCACCGCTGCCGAGCTCGAGGACCTCACCCGGCGTCTTGGCGACGCGGTGACCATAGGCTTTGAGCGCACGAACGATCAGGATCCCGCCTTCGGCTTCCGTCAGTTGGCCGACGTCGGGGCCCGTGCCCTGTCGCCCGGGACGAACGACCCCACGACGGCGGTGCACGTCATAGGCCACCTCTCCAGCCTGCTGTGCGTGCTGGCGGGCCGGGACCTGCGCGACGAGGCAGCCAAAGACGGCGACGGCGTAGTCCGTGCCATCTTCGCCAGGCCCGGCTTCGACCATTACCTCTCCCTTGCCGTCTCGCAGATCCGGCACTACGGCATGCAGGACGCCGACGTTGGAAACCGACTGCTGGCGCTCTTCGAAGAAGTCAGCTGGTGCGACCGCCTGGGTGCCCGGCGCGCAGCCCTCGAAACCCGGCTCTCGGAACTGCGGGAGAGCATCGAACACCACGAATACAGCAGCGCCGAAAAGCGGACGCTGGCCGAAAAGTATGAGCACGTCCGTTTAGCGGTCACGTCGGCGCCGCACTTTTCCTAATCCGCGTCACCATGTCCGCCGTCCGCGAATTATTCAGCCGGGCCGCGCCGGTGCTGGCGCGGAAGTAGTGCCGGCACTAGCCTGTAAGCCATGAACGGACGCACCGACCCGCAGGCCGGCCTGGACCGCCGCCTGACGTGGAGGCCCGCCGGCGCCGCCGAGCTTGACGACTGGGCCGCCCTGATTGCCCGGACGGCCGCCGTCGAGCGGCCCGTCTGGTTCGAGCGGCGCGCGGACCTGACCCAGATCCTGGACTCCCGGACGAACCCGGCGGCCACGAACAGCATCCTCGGCTTCGACGGCCAGGGGGTCGCACGGGCCTACGCCAGGCTCACGAAAAACGCCGACGGGGACAAGGCCGTCGGCTACGGCTGCGTGGAGCCCGGGTGGCAGGGCAGCGGCGTCGGAACCGGGCTGCTGGCCTGGCTGGAAGCGCGGACCCGGCAGCGGTTCGCCGAAGTTTCGAAAGAGATTGCGGACTCCGTGGACCCGGCGGCACGGCCGGCCGTGCCAAAACTGCGCCTCTACATGGAAGAACAGCATGCTCATCAGGCGGCGCTCTTCGGCAATCGCGGCTACCGGGTTGTCCGCTACTACAACGAAATGCACCGGCCGCTGGACCAGGCCATTCCCGAGGCTGTCCTGGACGGCGGCCTGGAACTGGTGGGTTTTGGGCCGGGGCTGCACGAGGCCGTGCGTCAGGCCCATAATGACGCCTTCAGGGACCACTGGGGCAGCGAACCCCGCGACGAAGAGGCTTGGGGTTTTGTGGTGAACGATCCGCAGGCCCGGCCGGACCTCAGCGCCGTCGTCGTGGAGACTTCCAGCGGGAGGGTGGCTGGCTACCAGCTCGCCAGCCACGATGCCGAGGGCGCGGCGGACCGCGGCTTCAAGGAGGGCTACACCGACCTGCTCGGAGTGCGCCGCGAGTTCCGCGGCCGGGGCGTCGCCCAGGCGCTGCTGGCCGACGCCATGCGCCGCTTTGCCGCGGCGGGAATGGACAAGGCCTCGCTCGATGTCGACTCGGAGAACCCCACGGGAGCCCTGGCGCTCTACACCAAGATGGGATACCGCACGGTCAACCGCAGCATGGCCTGGGACAAGGAACTCTAGACAGTCCCCGGCACGTCAGCCATCCACACGCTATCCATCCACATCGTGGAGGTGGTGCACGACGTCGTGCAGGAAATACTGCGCGAAGCTCAGCACCGTGAATTCCGAGCCGTTGCTGCGGGTGCCCTTGCGGCCCCAGTCCTGCTCCGGGACGCGGCCGAAGGACGCGGCGATTTGCTCGCCTTCGGCCGTCAGCTCGGCGCTCACCTCGGCGGGGTCGGCTCCCGCGTAGTCCTGCTCCACCGCGGTCCGGTCCTGGTCCCAGTCCTCGAAGCGGGCGTCGTCCTGGGTCAGCATCAGGTCGAGGCGGTGGTCGAAAAGGGTAAAGACGTCCCGGACGTGGCAGGCGTACTCCAGCGCCGACCAGGTGTTCCCGTATGGGCGGACGGCGGCATCCGGGCGCCGCAGCACGGCGCGCCAGCGCGGCAGCATGCTGGCGACCCGTCCCGGCGCCGTGGCGGGGGTGCAGGCGGAGATGTCGAAACCGCACTCGGGGCACGGCCGTGACAGCACCCAGGTCCAGTCTTTTTGATCGGGCACGATAGGCATGTCTGCAGTCTAGGCGAAGGAGTAGGATGCGTTCCGGGGGAAGGGCCTGGAAAGGAACATAGCCATGCTCAAAGACCACCCGGTCGGCGCCGTCCTGCCGGCCGCGGACCTCGCCCGTGCGCGGGGTTTCTACCGCGACAAACTCGGACTCGAACCGGATAACCCGGATGCCGAGGACAACCTGATGTACACGTGCGGCGCCGGCAGCAGATTCCTGGTGTACCAGACGCAAAACGCCGGTTCGGCCAAGAATACCCAGATGGGATGGATGGTCCCCGATGTGCCGGCCACCGTCGCCGAGCTCCGCGCGGCGGGGGTCGTCTTCGAGGACTACGACTTCCCGGGCCTGAAGACCGAAGACGGCATCGCCACGCTGCCGGACGGCAGCACCGCTGCATGGTTCCTGGACAGCGAAGGCAACATTCTAAACATCAACTCGGGGATGTAGGACCCGCCAGATGACCCCGGTTGGCCGCTCATGGCGGCGGCCCGGGGTCAGTCGCGGGGATCAGTCACCCGAACAGGGACACCCTGAGCAGCACAGCTAGCGTCCATCCATGCTCGGAGTTTTTTGTCGATGGAGCATCATGCACTTCACTGTGCCTAGGTCCGAGCTATGTCTGACTGCCGACCTGTGCTCTGCGTGGGTGGAGGTGAATCCAGGCGATTCGAGCGCCCCAAATCAAGGTTGCGGTCCCAGGGATGACCGCAAGAACCATCGGGTAGTACCTGACGTAAAAGGAGTCAGCTATCGTTCCATCGACCATGACGAAAGTGCACTCCACTCCGAGCGGGACGAACTCGTAAGTTCCTCCGGGCGCAGACGGGAATCCCTCGGGGTTGTGCACCGTGTCGGCAGGCAGATGCTCGGAATAGCAGTACTGCGAGAATGTCTGATGATCGTGAGACATGATAAGTCGGTCAAACGCGCCTACAGCTAAGTACCAAGCAACGGAAAGAATCACGCAGGTCAGAAACAAGATCATTTTCCGTGCCATTCGCCCCCCGGAATGTTGTTTTAGGGGAACACTATTGCACACTGCCCACAACTTGCCTCACGGGGTGGACTTGCCACACGCAATCGCCCGCGGGCCCCACGGTCCAGTACGGAATGCAGGGCGCAGCGTTCAATAGGGACATACTGACAAGTTGTCCCGTTGCCTCATCCAGTGTGTCCTTACGGTCGAATCCAGGCGGGGGTAGGATTCACGCAAGTGGAACCTGAAGGATATTAGCCTTCTGTTCCAGCCGTGGGCCAAACATCGATAGGGGTGTGCACCCTCGAACCGGGCACGACATAGAGCGTGCCGAGTTCGCCGCAATTCAGGACCTACACCAATGTCCGTTTGCTCGAAAATTCCCTATCCAACACTCGGGTCTGCGGAGCTGGCCCTTCGTGCCATCCAAAGAATCGCTTCGACGCGGGGACGAAAGTCGCCAACCGGTGCCTACTTTTGCAGCCACTGCCGGCAGTGGCACCTCACCTCGAAGTCGAGAACTCGGGTGCCACCATGGTCCCCGCGGGCTGGCTCCGCCACAATGCGGGTTCGCAACTGATTGCGCCCGGCCGTTTGCCAGAAATGGCCGCTAAGCCGGGCAAGTTAGCGGCCATTCGTGGCGAAAGAGTGGACCTGGAAGCTTGCGCCGGCCCGCACGGCACCGGACGCCCGGTCTGACGGCCCGCCTAGGCCTCCGGCGCCGCTTCTTCCTCGGCCCAGGCCATGCTCGGACCGATCGCGTCTATGGCCTGGGACAGCGGAATGCCGGAGCCGTCGCGGCGGCCGTGCTCGCCCGGAAGCGAGCGGGCCACCCCGGCCAGCGAGGATGCCTTCGCCGGGCCGTGACCGGCCCAGGCGAGGAGCAGGGTGTCCTCGCCCTTGAGGAAGCGGTGCGCGCGGACACCGGCCGTGCCGCGGCCCTTGGCCGGGTACTCCGCCAGCGCCGTGACCTTGGCGGCGCCCGGGGCGGTGCCCGGCAGCGCGCCCTCGGTGCCGGCGATGGTGACCACCACGGCGGCGTCGTCGTCTGGGCGCGCCGTGCCGAAGTGCAGCACCCGGTCACCGGCAGCCAGCTTGATCCCGGCCATACCGCCGGCGGTGCGGCCCTGCGGCCGGACCGCGGAGGCGCTGAAGTGCAACAGCTGGGCCTGGCGCGTCACGAAGACCAGCTCGACGTCGTCGGCGGCGGCGGGCTCGACGCCCACCACGGTGTCCTTGTCCTTGAGCGCGATCACTTCCCAGTCCTCGCGGTTCAACGGGTAGTCCGGCTGGACGCGTTTGACCACGCCCTGCGCGGTTCCGATCGCAAGGACCTGATCCAGCGGCGCGAAGGCCACGAGGGTTTCGCCCTTGAGCAGCGTGATGAAGTCCTTGGCGGGGACGCCGCCGGCCATGTTGGGGGTGCCCGAGGTGGGCGGCAGCACCGGCATGTCCATCACCTGGAGCCGCAGCATCCGGCCCTGCGACGTGACCGCGGCAATCTCGCCGCGAGCGGAGGTCCTGACCACGGAGCGGAACACGTCGTGCTTGGCCCGCGGGCCCGACTCGGCGAGGCTGTCCTGGTTGGCCGTGCGGGCGATCTGGCCGGAGGCCGTGAGGATGGCCCAGCAGGGGTCGTCCGCGATCTCCAGGGCCAGCGGCGCGGCCTTGCCCTTGGCGCCGGGTGCGGCGGCGACGGCGGCGGCCACCGTGGGGGAGACGGCCTCGGATTCGAGCAGCACGGTCCGTCGCGGCGTGCCGTACTTGTCGGCGAGTTCGCCGAGCTCGTCGGAAACCAGCCCGCGCAGCAGCTCGGGGGAGTCCAGAATGGCCTGGAGTTCCGCGATCTCGCGGCGCAGCTCCTCCTGTTCCTTCTCCAGCTCGATCCGGGAGTACTTGGTCAGCTGACGGAGCCGCAGCTCCAGGATGTAGTTGGCCTGGATCTCGGAGAGATCGTAGATGGACATCAGCCGGGTGCGGGCCGCGGCGGCCTCGTCCGAGGAGCGGATGATCTGGATGACCTCGTCGATGTCCACGATCGCGATGAGCATGCCCTCGACCAGGTGCAGGCGGTCCTTCTTCTTGCCCAAGCGGAAGGAGGTGCGGCGGCGGACCACGTTGATGCGGTGGTTCACGTAGACGGAGAGCAGCTCCAGCAGGCCCAGGGTCTGCGGCTGGCCGTCGACGAGCGTGACGTTGTTGATGCCGAAGGAATCCTCCATCGGCGTGAAGCGGTAAAGCTGCTGGAGCACCGCGTTCGGGTTGAAGCCGTTCTTCAGCTCGATCACGAGCCGCAGCCCGTGCTTGCGGTCGGTGAGGTCCACGATGTCGCTGATGCCGGTCAGCTTCTTGCCGTTGACCGCGTCCTTGATCTTCTCGATCACCTTCTCCGGGCCCACCATGTACGGCAGCTCCGTGACCACGAGGCCGGTGCGGCGCGCCGAGAGCTGTTCGACGTCGACCTTGGCCCGGGTCTTGAAGGAGCCGCGGCCGGTGGCGTAGGCGTCGCGGATGCCGTCCAGGCCTACGATCCGGCCGCCGGTGGGCAGGTCGGGGCCCGGGACGAACTTCATGATGTCCTCGAGCGAGGCGTCCGGATGCGCGATCAGGTGCCGCGCCGCCGCCACCACTTCACCCAGGTTGTGCGGGGCCATGTTGGTGGCCATGCCGACGGCGATGCCGGTGGCGCCGTTGACCAGAAGGTTCGGGAACGCGGCCGGGAGCACGTCGGGCTGGGTGAGCTGGTTGTCGTAGTTCGGGACGAAGTCCACCACGTCTTCGTCGAGGTGGTCCGTCATGGTCAGCGCCGCCGCCGCCAGCCGGGCCTCGGTGTAGCGCGGGGCGGCCGGGCCGTCGTCGAGCGAGCCGAAGTTGCCGTGGCCGTCGATCAGGGGCAGCCGCAGGGAGAAGTCCTGCGCCATCCGAACCATGGCGTCGTAGATCGCGGTGTCGCCGTGCGGGTGCAGCTTGCCCATCACTTCGCCTACCACGCGGGCGCTCTTGACGTGTCCGCGGTCGGGGCGCAGACCCATCTCGCTCATCATGTACAGGATGCGCCGCTGCACGGGTTTGAGGCCGTCGCGGGCGTCGGGCAGGGCCCGGGAGTAGATGACCGAATAGGCGTACTCCAGGAACGAGCCTTCCATTTCGGAAGTGACGTCGATGTCGACGATGTTCTCGATGAAGTCCGGGGATTCCCCTGCCGGGGGCGTGGTTTGGCGGCGTGCCATGAGGCTGGTGGGTCCTTC
The DNA here is from genome assembly GCF_056397665.1 of Arthrobacter sp. 05L428. NCBI lineage: Bacteria > Bacillati > Actinomycetota > Actinomycetes > Micrococcales > Micrococcaceae > Arthrobacter > Arthrobacter sp. 05L428. Next base: position 147,420 of record NZ_JBFTNW010000007.1, read on the forward strand.
TACGGGTTACTCAGTTGATGGTGCGTTGGACTTGCGTGGCTGTTGAGGCGCGATGACGGCGGGCAGCTCAAGTTTATGGCTAGGCTAAGCCTATGGTGGATCAGCCCGCGGACGGCGTATATCCGGAACATTGGGAAGCCGATGTCGTGCTGCGCGACGGCGGGACAGCGCACCTGCGCCCCATCCACCCCGCCGACTCCGACGCGGTGCAGGCCTTCCATGTGGGCCAGTCGCAGAAGTCGATCTACATGCGCTTCTTCGCCTTCAAGTCCAAGCTGTCCGCCAAGGAACTCAAGCGCTTCACCGAGGTCGACTACAAGGACCGGGTGGCCCTGGTGATCACCATCGGCGGCGAAATCATGGGCATCGGCCGCTACGACCGGCTCGACGACCCGGAAGAGGCGGAGGTGGCGTTCAACATCGCCGACGCGCACCAGGGCCGCGGGATCGGCTCCATCCTGCTCGAACACCTCGCCGCCGCGGCCCGCGAAAACGGCATCCGCAAGTTCAGCGCCGAGGTGCTGCCGGAGAACCGCAAGATGCTGATGGTCTTCTCCGACGCCGGTTACGACGTCAAACGGCACTTCGACGACGGCGTCGTGAGCCTCGAGTTCAACATCGACCCCACGGACAAGTCCCGGGCCGTGATGGAGTCCCGCGAACACCGCGCCGAGGCCCGCAGCATCCAGGAACTGCTCGCCCCGTCCTCGGTGGCCGTCATCGGTGCCAGCCGCAAATGGGGCACCGTCGGCTACCAGCTGCTGGAACACATCATCGAGGGCGGCTTCACCGGCCCGGTCTACGCGATCAACCCCGAGGCCCTGGAACTGGCCGGCATGCTCTCCTTCGCCAAGCTCTCCGAGGTCCCCGGACCGGTCAAGCTCGCCATCATCGCGGTCCCGTATGACGAGGTGCCCAAGGTGGTCCAGGAGTGCGGGGAAGCCGGGGTCAAGGGGATCGTGGTGGCCACCGCCGGCTACGCGGACGACGGCGAACGCGGCCTCGCCCGGCAGCGCGACCTGGTCCGCCAGGCCCGCGCCAACGGCATGCGCGTGATCGGCCCGGCCTCGCTGGGCATCGTCAACACCAACCCCGCCGTGTCCCTCAACGCTTCGATGGCTCCCTCGCTGGCGCGCCGCGGCGGCCTCGGCCTGTTCAGCCAGTCCGCGGCGATCGGCGTCTCGCTCTACGCCGCCTCCAGCCGCCGCCGGGTGGGCATCTCCACCTTCCTCTCCGCCGGGAACCGCGCCGACGTGTCCGGCAACGACATGATGCAGTTCTGGGAGGACGACGCCGACACCACCGCCGTCGGGCTCTACCTCGAATCGATCGGCAACCCGCGCAAGTTCTCCCGGCTGGCCCGGCGGCTCGCGCGGACCAAGCCGGTGATCGTGGCCAAGTCCGATGCGATGGGCCTGAACCTGCCTCCCGGCCACGCCGTGCGCACCACGCAGGCGCCGCCCGAGGCCCTGGACGCCATGATGCGGCAGGCCGGCGTGATCCGGGTGGAGACCATTGAAGAGCTGATGGACGTCGCCCAGATCGTCTCCAGCCAGCCGCTGCCGAAGGGGCCCGGCGTGGCCGTGTTCAGCAACTCAAGCGCGCTCGGCAAGGTGGTGGCCGACCGGGCCACCGCGGCCGGTCTCGGCGTGGAGCGCATCGTGGCCGACGTCGACCTGGACGCCGGCATGTCCAAGTCGCTGCCGGCACTACGCCGCAGCCTGCAGGAGACCCTGACCGTCGACTCGGTGCACGCCGTCGTGGTCGCGCTGTTGCCGGCCCGGGGGCTGACCGTCGAAAAGATCGGCGCGGTGCTGGCCGAGTGCTCGGCGGCCGCCGGGAAGCCTGTGGTTGCCGCGTTCACCGGCCTTCTTGACCCGTCCATCTACGTCGAGGGCATGGTCGGCGCTCCCGCCGAAGCCGGCGCGGGATCCGCGGCCGCGGGAGCCGCCGCGGAAGCCACAGCTGCGGAACCGGCCGCCGGGGTGCCCTGCTACTCCAACCCCGGGGCCGCCGTCGCCGCCCTCGCCGCGGTGGTGCGCTACGCCCACTGGGTGGTCCGCGACCAAGGGCTGTTTGTGGAGCCCGAAGGCTGCGACCCGGAGGGCGCCCACGAGGACCTGGAGGAGCTGCTCCGGCCCGTGAGTGGCGAGCAGCTGGTCCGGTTGGACCCTCCGTCCGCCGCGAAGCTGCTGGGCCGCTACGGCATCCGGGTGCTGCCCTCGGAGGGCTTCGAGTCGGAAGACGACGCCGTCGCCGCGGCGGAGCGGCTCGGCTGGCCGGTGGCGCTGAAGACCACGGACCCGGCGCTGCGGCACCGCCTCGACCTTGGCGGGGTACGCCTGGACATCCAGGACGCCGACTCGCTGCGCCGCAACATCGCCCAGATGCGCAAATCACTGCAGCGCTACGGCTCACCGTCCCTCGAGGTCCAGTCGATGGCCCCGGTGGGGCAGGCCTGCACCTTCCGCGCCATCGAGGACCCGCTGCTGGGCCCGGTGGTGTCCTTCGGGCTGGCCGGCGACGCCGTGAACCTCCTCGATGACTGGGCCCACCGTGTGCCGCCGCTCTCCGGCTCCGACGTGCACGACTTCATCCGCGCGCCCCGCGCGTCGCGCAAACTCTTCGGCTACCAGGGCCTGCCCGCCGTCGACGCTGCCGCGCTCGAGGACCTGGCGGCCCGGCTGACCCGGCTCAAGGACAACCACCCCGAGATCGCCCTGGTGGAGTTCAACCCGGTGCTGGCCGGACCAGACGGCGCCGTGATCCTGGCCGCCGACGTCCGGATTGCCAACGCCGCCCAGCGCACGGACACGGCCAGGCGGGCCATGCGCAGTTAGCATGTCCCCAGCCGATCTGTGAAAATGGGAGTCATGAGTTCCCAGCCTCCAGCATCCCAGCCCCAGGCGTCCGTCTCCGGCCGCCACGGCTCCCCGCACCATGGCCTGCACGACCACAGCGCGCAGGGCCAAAGCCTGGACGGCGCCCTCCAGCAGGCAGGCTTCTACCCCCGCCTGGTCGCCGACGTCGTCGCCGACGCCCTGGACGGCCGCGACTGCGTGGCCCACCTGGTCCACCTCGAGACCCACTTTGACCGTGCCGAAGTGCGCCGGCACATCACCGTGCTCGTGCTGACCGAGGACATGCTGGTGATCACCCATGTGGACGACCAGCAGCTCGACGAGGCCGGCGAGCAGATCGTCGCCCAGGTTTCCACCGAGTCCGTCCCCGTCACGCAGATCCGCTCGGTGGTGCTCAGCTACGTCTACGCCCAGCCGCAGGACTACAAGCCCTCGGACCCGGTCCGTGAGCTGACCCTCTCGATCGCCTGGTCCGGCGGCCAGCGCCTCGACATGGGCCCCGCCAGCTGCGGTGACCCGCAGTGCGAAGCCGACCACGGCTACAGCGGCACCATCGCGCAGGAGGACATCGTGCTGCGGATCAGCGCCGAAGCCGACGGCCTGCAGGCTGTCCAGGACGCGAAGCTCTTCGCCCGCGCACTCCGGGCCGTGAACACCGGCTCCACGGCCCCCGCGCCGCACGGTGTCCCCACGCTTCCGCCGCGCCCCCGTACCGGCGTCTTCGGAAACCGCCTTAGCCGCGGCCACCAACGCTGAGATGGTGCCGGTCCGCGCCTCCGGGTCCCCGCTGCCTTCGCCGCAGGCGTCCGTCCGTGCTCCCGGCGGCCCCGCCGGGATGCCCGCGTCCCCGGCCTATGGGGAACGTTCCATCGCGGAGGTGCTCAGCAGCGCCGCGGCCAGCCTCGGCGTCCCCGGTTTCCAGAACCGGCTGAACCTCCCTTCGGCAAAGCACGTCTGCGTCGTCCTGGCCGATGGCCTCGGCCGGCAGCTGCTCAAGCAGAAGATCGCCCACACCCCGTTCCTGCGCTCGGTGCTGCAGGCCGGCCAGGGAGCCGTGCCGGTGTGGCTCGATGCGGCCTTCCCCTCCACCACGGCCGCGTCGCTGGCCAGTTTCGGGACCGGGCTGCCCGCCGGGCAGCATGGGATGGTCGGCTACGACGTGCTGGACCCGGACCAGGACCGGGTGGTCAACATGCTGGGCAACTGGGACGACGGCGTCGACCCTCAGCTATGGCAGCCCCTGCCCACTGTGTTCGAGCGGGCCGCCGGGCATGTCGACGTGAGCACTGTCGCCCTGCCGCGGTTCAGCGACTCTGCCATGACCCAGGCCGCGCTGCGGGGCGGGCGCTTCCTGGCCGGGACCACCTCGCACGCCCGGACCGCGGCCGCGGCGGAAGCCATGGCCGGGGCGAACAGCTCGCTGATGTACTTCTACGTCCACGAACTGGACAAGGCAGGGCACCGTTACGGCTGCCAGTCGCCGCAGTGGGAACACCAGCTCGAAGAGCTCGACGCGACCGTCCGCCGGCTCAATGCCACCCTCCCCGCCGGCACCACCGTACTGGTCACCGGTGACCACGGGATGCTCGACGTGCCGGAATCGCAGCGGATCGACTACTCCGCCGAGCCGGACCTCATCGCAGGCGTCCGGCACACGGCTGGGGAGCCGCGCATGGTCCACCTCTACCTGGAGGATGGAGCCGGCGACGCCGGCCGGCTGCGGCTACTGGAGGCCTGGCAGGCCCGTTTCGGTGACCGGATCTGGGCCTTCACCCGGGAAGAGGCCGTGGCTGCAGGACTCTTCGGCGAGGTCCGGGGCCCGGTCGGGCCGCGGATCGGCGACATCATGATCGCTGCCCGCGACGCGCTGGCGTTCTACGACACCCGCAGGGTCCAGGCCAGGGCGCTGGAGGTGGTGGGGCAGCACGGCTCGCTGACCAAAGCGGAGCGCGAAATACCGCTGCTGTGCTTCGCCGCGGAAGGAAAGCCGGGTGGGCCCAAGGCCGCCGGGAAGGCCGCCAACAAAGCTCCGCGCCGCTGATTTGGTCCCTGGCGGGGCGGAGACCCTAGTCGCTGCGGGTGCCGAAGACGATTTCGTCCCAGCTGGGCACACTGGAGCGCTTGGGCTTGGAGGGCTGGCGCTCCGGCGTTTCGGGCTCACGTTCGTTCCGGGAGGCTTCGTTCCGGGAGGCTTCGTTCCGGGAGGCTTCGGTCCGGGAGGCGTCGCTGCGGGATACCGCTGATGACTCGTTCTGCGCCCGCCGGGACGGTCCGCCGCCCAGGAGCTCATCCAGCCCGGGGCTGGACGTGGGGCCGGTGCGTACCGGGCGCAGCTGCGAGGCCGCGATGGTGATCTCGCGGGTCTCGGTGCTGACCCCGTCGTGAAGCTTCAGCGCGTCGTCTTCGCTATTGTCCTGGTGCCGTGGCGCCAGGCTCAAGCGGGAGAGCATGGACGGCCGGGCGTCCCGGCGTCGGGTCAGGGCGTCGGGGTTGGGAATCGAATGCGGTTCGGCTGACGCCGCGGGCGGGGTTGCTTCCTCTGCCGGCTCGTCCTCCCGGGGCGCCTCAACCTCCACCACGTCGTCTTCGGTCTCGTTCAGCGACGGAACCTCGGACGGCCGCGGGTGGGCGGCGGGAACACCGTTTGTCAGCAGCAGCGCCAGGGCGTCGTCGGCGTCTTCATCCAGGCCGAGACGCTGCCCGCGGCGGGAACGGAGCATGTCCAGCAGCCCGTCGGCGTCCTTCTCCTGCTGAACTCCGTGCTGCTGAACGATGCTGAGCTGCGCCGTGGCACTGCGTGCCGCGGCTTCCGCATCGGTCTCGAAATCAAAGGGCCGGTCCGAAACCGCCGAGAGGCGGCGGGCCGGGACAGGGCCGTCCATCGGCTCGAGTTCGCTGAGCTGCTGGGCCCAGCGGTTGGCGTTCTGCAACGACTTGCGCGCCGGGCTGAACGTCCACATGGCCGGCGGCTCTTCACCGATCGCGGCGTGGGCGCCGGGCTGTGCATCGAAACGGGCCACCACGTTCCAGCTGCCGTCCGGGCGTCGCCAGGAGTCCCATTCCACCGTTGAAGGCTCGATTCCATGGGCCCGCAGCCGGTGCATGACCATGTCGTCCAAGGTCGCTGGCTGGTCGCCGAAGAAGGAACGGTAGCTGTCGTGACCCGCGGAAGGGGAGGCCACTTCGATTTTGCGTGCCTGCTGGGCGACGTACTCGCGTTCGGCCAGCACGGGGCCCTCGTACCGCTGCACCTTGGCCAGCGGAATGCCGGAAAGAGCGGCCACCTCCGCGGCGGTCGCACCGCTGCGGATCCTGGCCTGGATATCGCGGGGGGACATGGCAATGGGCTCCGCGCCCCCGCCGGAAGCAGCCCTCGCCGGCGTCCGGCTCGCAGCCGCCCGAAGAGCCTCATCGATCGGCAGCTGGAACATCTCGCCGCCGGTGCCACTCAACAGGAGATGCTCCCCGTCGTCGTGGACGCCTACAAGCCGTAGATCCTGCATACAAATCCTCCACCCTGGCATTACTAACATTCGAAACTCTGCCACCGTTGGGTCCCAATTCGGGTTAGGAGGGAGGGCGCGCCGTGATTTTCCGCGACTTTCCGCCGGATGGGGGCCGTCCGGAGCGGACGGCGCCGCCGCCGGACCACTGGCCTCTGGCGCTCGGCAGGGGTTTGGGCAAAAATGACCCGACATCGGGCACAAAAAGCGATTGTCCGGCGTTGACATCGGTGAACCGAACCCGGACCGGGGCGGGGGCTACCAGCCCCGCCGGTGCGGCGGAGGCGGACCAACCCAACGAATGCGGAGTGTGAGCAACAACTAATGGCGACAGACTACGATGCGCCGCGCAAGACTGAGGAAGACCTCAACGAGGACTCCATCGAGGAACTGAAGTCGCGGCGTACGGACAAGCCTTCCGCGGTGGTCGATGAAGACGAAACCGACCTCGCCGAAGGCTACGAACTCCCGGGCGCCGACCTGTCCGGCGAGGAGCTGCTGGTCCGGGTGCTGCCCGCCCAGGCAGACGAATTCACCTGTGCCTCCTGCTTCCTGGTCCGCCACCGTTCGCAGATCGCCCGCGAAAAGGACGGCCTGAAGTACTGCAAGGACTGCGAGGGCTAAGGGCCGCCGCCCTCCTGCCGGCCTGGGACCGGCCCGGGCTGTTGTTAGCCGGGGTTGTTAGCGCGACAGCGCCGTGACGAGCTCGTCGGGGTGCCGCGTGGACGCCAGCCAATACGGGGTGCGGTCCGAGGGGTCGGTGATCTCGATGCGGACCACCGGGTCGATCCAGCCGCGGATGCACATGAAGGCGAGGCCGTTGAGCCGGGTGCCGCGCTCCGCCGTCGCCTCCGCGCCGCGGAAGGCCGTGGCCTCGCCGACGAAACGGCGTTCAATCGTCGCCCGGCCCACGCGCAGCGTTGCGGCCGTCACCGTGATGGACGGCGTGGACACGATCAGCAACACCGCCAGGATCGTGAAGAGCACGACGGCGGCGGTGATGCCGGCGGCCATACTGATCGGCGCGAACACCAGGATGCCGGCCGCGGCCAGCCCGGCAGCCACCAGCCAGATCCAGAAATTCGGCCAAAGCTTTTCGCTGAACAGGACGGTGGCGTCGTTGGGGGTGCTGTTGGAGGCCGGCATGGCTGCGCTGGATTCGGGCATGAGCCCAGCTTTCCACTTTTCCCGGGCCATTTCACCTTGGCCGCCAGGCCGCCGCCCGCGGACACCGGGGGCGGCGGCGCGGTAGGTCTATCCTCCCCGCGGGCGTTACAGTGGGGAACTGTGACTGAAGAAACCACTGCCGTGAATACCCCGGCGGCAGACCCCTCGGCCAGCGGCCTTCCGGCCTACGGAGCCCCCACCCTGACGGTGCAGCTGAAGATGCTCGACGACGGCCTGCAGCCGCCGTCGTACGCCCACCCGGGCGACGCCGGCGCGGACCTGCGTGCCCGCGAGGACGTCGTGCTCGGGCCGGGGGAGCGGCGGCTGGTGCCCACCGGGGTGTCCATCGCGCTTCCTGACGGCTTTGTCGCCTTGATCCACCCCCGTTCCGGCCTGGCCACCAAGCACGGCCTGACCGTGGTGAACGCACCCGGCACGGTGGACGCGGGCTACCGCGGGGAGATTGCCGTGACTCTGCTGAATACTGACCGCGACGAGGCGATTGAACTGCGCCGCGGCGATAGAATTGCACAAATGGTCATCCAGCGCGTGGAGTACGCGGAGTTCGTGCCCGTCCAGGAGCTCAGCGATTCGGTCCGCGGCGCCGGCGGCTTCGGCTCCACCGGCGGTTTCGGCGCCCCCGGGGCCTGAGCCCCGCCCGTTTGACGCATCTGTTCCCTGTCCCGAGGCCGAGCGCCTGGCACAGGATCACAACTAAGGAGACAACACCATGGTTTTTGGGCGTGGCAGGAAAGCCAAGCAGGAGCAGTTGACGGACACCGGCGACACCCGGGAGGACGCAGCTGTTGACGCCGGCGCGCCCGCCGAGGGCACGGCTGGCGCCCTGCGGAGCGCCGGTCCCCATGACGTCGCGGACATCGACAACCAGGACGGCTACGTCGACCTCGGCGCCCTGTTGATTGCCCCGCGCGAAGGGCTGCAGCTCCGCCTTGAGGTCGAGGAAGCCACCCAGCGCGTCGTGGCCGTCACCATGGACCTGGAAGGTTCGAGCCTGCAGCTGCAGGCCTTCGCCGCGCCCCGCTCCGAAGGCCTCTGGGACGAAATCCGTGAGCAGATCGGCCAGTCCGTGGGCAGCCAGGGCGGCCAGGTTGAGGAGATTGAGGGCCACTTCGGCATCGAGCTCGTCGCCAAGCTGCCTGCCGGCGACGGCAGCGAGGGCTATCGGGTGGCTCGGTTCATCGGCGTCGACGGCCCCCGCTGGTTCCTCCGCGGTGTCCTCGGCGGAGACGCCGCACTGGACCGCGACGCCGCCGCCGGACTCGAGGAACTGTTCCGCCAGATCGTCGTGGTGCGGGGCGAGAGCCCCATGCCGCCGCGCGAGCTGCTTCAGCTCCGCCTTCCCCGGGACTCCGGCGTCGCGGCACCGCAGGGTGCCCCGGAGTTCGAGCAACCCGAGCGCGGACCGGAGATTACCCAGATTGGTTGATGCCGCCGGCAAGAAAGCTGCCGCAGCTGTCCCCGTGCGGGGGCTGCCCGAGCGCGGACGTGTGCTGTGCCGCGGCTTCATTGAATCTGTGACCTATGCCCCGGCCAGCGAGGTGGCAGCTTTCACAGCCATCGTCACCGACCATGACGCCCCGCCGGCCAAGGCGCGGCCGGCCGCTTCTGGGGTCCAGGCCGCCCAAGCCGGCCAGCCCGGCGTCCGGCGCAAGCGGCCTGCCGCGGCCGCCGACCGGCTCCGCGTGATCTGGCTGGGACGGCGCCGCATCCCCGGCGTGAAGGCCGGCCTGGAGCTACGGCTCGAGGGCATGGTCACTGTCCGGGACGGGCTGCCCACCATGTTTAATCCGCGCTACGAAATACTTTCCCGCCTGGAGGAACAATGAGCACGCCCGAAGACCAGCAGCCCTCGGTGGCCCAGCTCGCCGAAGGCTACGCGGCGAAGGCGGGACTGCACCGCACCAGCAACGGCAACATCGACGTGCTCAAGAGCGCCGGCGGTGTCCAGGGCATCGCCGAAAGCATCCTTCCGGGGCTGGTGTTCCTGATCGCCTTCACCGTGACCCGTGAACTTCCGCTGGCCCTGATCGCCGCGCTGGCGGTGGCCGCGGCGTTTACCGTCGCCCGGCTGATCCAGCGCAAGCCGCTGACGCAGGCGCTGGCCGGCATTGTCGGCGTCGGGCTATCAGCCTGGCTGGCGAACTCGACGGGCAAGGCCGAGGACTTCTACGTCCTGGGCTTCTTCACCAACCTCGGCTACATCCTTGCGATGTCGATCTCCATCGCGGTGCGCTGGCCCTTCGCCGGGCTGCTGTTCGGTTTCATCCGGAACGAGGGCCTGGACTGGCGCAAGCATCCGGCCCGGGTGAAGGCCTACCGGATCGGCACCTGGGTGATCATTTCGGTCCTGGCCCTGCGCCTGATCGTGCAGGTCCCGCTGTACCTAATGGGGGAGCAGGGCCTCGCAGGCCTCGCCACCACCAGGCTCATCATGGGCGCGCCGCTGTACATCCTGGGCATGTGGGTCGCCTGGCTGCTCACCCGTCCCGCGCCGGCCCCGGCTGACCAGCCGAGCGAAGCCGACTAACCCGCAGTTGTTGTCGTTTTGAGCGGTCAAAACGACAACAACTGCGAGCCAGTTGGGCGGTTCAGCCGTCGAAGCCGTCGTCGCCGGCGGGCTGGGTCTCGCGGCCATGCAGGTCCGCGTTGACCGGGTGCTGGCCGGCGCTCGAAGGTTCACCGGCTGACTCGACCTCGGACTCCGGGGCCGAGAGCAGGGCCCGCAGCCCGTCCTCGGCAACGATGGTGGTGACGAAGAACAGCTCGTCGCCGCCGTCGATCACGTCGTCCCGGCTCGGCGTGATGGGCGCCTGGTCGCGCAGGATCGCCACCAGGGTCGCATCCTCCGGCCAGTCGATGTCGCCCACGGTCAGGCCAATCACGTGCGAATCATGCGGCACCGTGAACTCCACCAGCGAGGACACCCCGGTCTGCAGGGTGAGCAGGCGGACCAGGTCGCCGATCTCCACGGCCTCTTCCACGAGGGCTGTCATCAGCTGCGGGGTGTTCACCGCGACGTCGACGCCCCAGGAATCATCGAACATCCAGTCGTTCTTCGGGTTGTTCACCCGGCCGACGGTCCGTCCCACACCGAACTCCGTCTTGGCCAGCAGCGAGACCACAAGGTTCACCTTGTCGTCGCCCGTCGCGGAGACCACGACGTCGGCGTCCTCCAGCCGGGCGTCCTTGAGGGTGCTGAGCTCGCAGGCATCGCCGACCAGCCAGTGCGCGCCGCGCAGCCCGCTGCGGCCGATCACCTCGGGCTTGAGGTCGATCAGCAGGATCTCGTGCTTGTGGGCCAGCAATTCACGGGCGATCGAGGAACCGACGCTGCCCGCCCCGACGATGACAACTTTCACTTAGGACTCCTTGGCGGGGGACTTGGCAAGAATGTGGGCGACCTCGGAGGTGCGGTCCACGCTGAGCATGGCGTGGACGGTGTCGCCGTCCTGGTACGAGGTTCCGGGCCCGGGGAGGATGCCCTCGCCGAAGCGCGTGAGGTAGGCGACGCGGATGTCGGCGGCCTTCTCAAGCGCTGACACCGGGTGGCCGATCCAGCCGGAGTCCACGTCCACCTCGGCCAGCACCAGCCGGCCGGAGGGGTCGCGGAAATCACCGGCGAGGTGCTGTTCCGGAAGGATCCGCCGGAGCACCTGGTCCGCGCTCCAGCGCACCGCCGCGACCGTGGGGATGCCGAGGCGCTGGTAGATCTCCGCGCGGCCCGGATCGTAGATCCGCGCCACGACGTGCGGAACGTGGAACGTCTCGCGGGCCACCCGGGTGGCCAGGATGTTGGAGTTGTCGCCGCTGGACACGGCAGCGAAGGCGTAGGCCTCCTCGACCCCGGCCTGCTTGAGGGTTTCCCGGTCAAAGCCGACGCCGGTGACCTTGCGGCCGGAGAAACCGGTCCGGAGCCGGCGGAACGCACGGTCGTCCTGGTCGATGATCGCGACCGAATGGCCGGCGTCCTCCAGTGTGTGCGCCAGGGTTGCCCCGACACGGCCACAACCCATGATCACGAAGTGCGCCACACGTGCCTCCTCAAGCTTCTGTGTCTGTTGCTGCGTAAAACTCTACCGGCCACCGGGGCCCCGGAGCCGGTCCGACGGCGGTGCGGCCGGGCGCCTGCCCGCAGGCAGGCTTCGCCGTCATGACATCGCGTCCGAATCAGACTAGCTTTGTCTGGTGCTGACAATTTTCAATGCCGTGAAGCGGGTGCTGGTAGGCAGGCCCTTCCGGAACGACCGTCTGGCCCACACCCTGCTGCCGAAGCGGATCGCGCTCCCCATTTTCGCCTCCGACGCGCTGTCCTCGGTGGCCTACGCGCCGGACGAAATCCTGTTGACCCTGGCGTTGGCCGGCGTCAGCGCGGTGGCGTTTTCCCCCTGGGTGGGGCTCGCCGTCATGGTGGTGCTGCTCACAGTGGTGGCCTCCTACCGCCAGAACGTGCACGCTTACCCCTCCGGCGGCGGCGACTACGAGATCGCAAACGAAAACCTGGGCAAGTACGCCGGCCTCACCGTCGCCTCGGCCCTGCTGGTGGACTACGTGCTCACCGTCGCGGTGTCGATGTCCTCGGCCGCCGCCTACCTGACCACCGCCGTCCCCTCGCTGCACGGCCAGCAGGCAGCGATCGCCACGATCGGCGTCGTAATCCTGGCCCTCGTGAACCTGCGCGGCATCCGCGAAGCCGGCAGTGTCTTCGCGGTGCCCACCTACATCTTTATGTTCTCAATCCTCGGCATGACCGCCGTCGGCGTCTTCCAGGCCGCCACCGGCCAGCTCGGCCAGGCGCCGTCGGCCGAGTTCCAGATCGTCCCGGCCCCCGGCTTCGACGAGGGACTGGTCGGGCTCACCGGGGCGTTCCTGCTGCTCCGTGCGTTCTCCTCCGGCGCCGCGGCCCTCACCGGCGTGGAGGCCATCAGCAACGGCGTGCCGAACTTCCGGAAGCCCAAGAGCAAGAACGCAGCCACCACGCTGCTGCTGCTCGGCGTGATAGCGGCCTCCATGCTGGCCGGCATCATCTATCTGGCCAACGCCACCAAGGTCCACATCGTGCTGGACCCGGCGAAGGAGTTTTTGCTCAACGGCAAGCCGGTGGACGAGGACTACATCCAGAACCCGGCCATCAGCCAGATCGCTCAGACCGTCTTCGGCGCCGGTTCCATCCCCTTCTACATCGTGGTCGCCGCCACCGGCGTGATCCTGGTGTTCGCCTCCAATACCGCCTTCAATGGCTTCCCGGTCCTTGGCTCGATCCTTGCCCAGGACGGCTACCTGCCCCGCCAGCTCCGCACCCGCGGGGACCGGCTCGCGTTCAGCAACGGTGTGCTGGCGCTGGCCGCCGGCGCGCTGGTGCTGATCATCGCGTTCAACGCCGACGTCACCAAGCTGATCCAGCTCTACATCGTGGGCGTTTTCATCTCCTTCACGCTGAGCCAGCTCGGCATGATCCGGCACTGGGGACGCGAGCTGAAGCTCGCCAAGGACCCGGCCACCAAGCTGCGGATGGTCAAGTCCCGCACCATCAACACGATCGGCTTCGGCATGACCGGCCTGGTCCTGGTGATCGTGCTGATCACCAAGTTCGAGCAGGGCGCCTGGATAGCGCTGCTGGCCATGTTCATCCTGTTCCTGATCATGTGGAGCATCCGGGCCCACTACGACAACGTGGCCAAGGAACTCGCCGTGGACGAGGATTCCTCGCCCCGGGCGCTGCCCACCCGGGTGCATGCCGTGCTGCTCGTCTCGCACGTCCGCAAGCCCGTGCTCCGGGCGCTGGCCTACGCCCGTGCCTCGCGGCCCTCCCGGCTGGACGCCATCACGGTGGACATCAGCCCGGAGGAGACCGAACAGACCCTGGCGGATTGGGAGAAACTGGAAATCCCGGTGCCGCTGACGGTGCTGGCCAGCCCGTTCCGCGAAACGGTCACGCCGATCATGGAGTACATCAAGAACATGCGGCGCGACTCGCCGCGCGACCTGATCGTCGTCTACATCCCCGAATACGTCGTCGGCAAGTGGTGGGAGCAGCTGGTCCACAACCAGACGGCGCTGCGGATCAAGACGCGGCTGCACTTCGAGCCCGGCGTCATGGTTGCGAGCGTGCCGTGGCAGCTGAAATCGTCCGAGGAAGCCAAGAGACTGCAGGATATCCAATGAGCACCGACACCACGACGCCCGCCCGCACCGAGCTCGTCGTCGACGTCGGCCCCGTCGCGCACGGCGGCCACTGCGTGGCCCGGCACGAGGGCCGCGTGATCTTTGTCCGTCACGGCATCCCCGGCGAGAAAGTCCGGATCCGGCTCACCGACGAGGGCGAGTCCGCCAAGTTCTGGCGCGCCGACGTCGTTGAGGTGCTGGAGGCCTCCCCGGACCGGGTGGAGCACTTCTGGCACGCGGCCGACGCGCAGCGGTCCTGGTCCCACGGCCACCCTCCCGTCGGCGGCGCCGAGCTGGGCCACATCTCGCTGGACCGCCAGCGCAGCCTCAAATCCGAGGTGCTGGCCGAGCAGCTGCACCGCCTGGCCGGCGTCGACGTGCCCGTCACGGTCGAGGCTGTGGGGGAGGCGGCCACCGGCGCGGCGACCGGCCTGGCCTGGCGCACCCGCGCAGGTTTCGCCGTGACGCCGGGAGGCAAGCTCGGCATGCATGCGCACCGCTCCGACGCCGTGTTCCCGGTCCGTGAGATGCCGCTGGCCGTCGAGGGCATCAACGCCCTGAAACTCTGGGACATCGACCTGCAGGGGATTGAACGGATTGACGTCGCAGCTCCTGCCAACGGGTCGCGGCCGCTGGTGCTCCTGGTGCCCTCGGCCGGAACCCGGGCCAAGCGGCTCAGCGCCGTCCTGGCCCAACTGCCGGACGACGTCTCGGTGGCGCGGGTGGACCCGGGCACGGGCGAGGTGACGCAGTTGCGGGGCCGCACCTGGGTGCAGGAAACGGCGGCCGGCCACGAGTACCGGGTCACCGGCGACGGCTTCTGGCAGATCCACCGCGACGCCCCGGACACCCTGGTGGGGGCCGTCACCGGCTTCCTGCACGACGGCGGCTACCTGGCCGCCGGGGCAGTCGTGGCGGACCTTTACGCCGGCGCGGGGCTCTTCACCGCACCCCTCGCCGACGCCGTCGGCGTCACCGGCTCCGTGCTGTCCGTGGAAGGGGCGCCCGGCACCAGCCGGGATGCCCGCAAGAACCTGCACGGCGCATCCCAGGTCGAAATCGTGCAGGGGAAAGTGGAGCGCGTGCTGCGGCAGAAGCCGCGCAACTTCGACGCCCTGGTACTTGACCCGCCCCGGGCCGGCGCCGGCAAGGCCGTGGTCAACCAGCTGGTCGCGGCCGGCCCCCGGGCGATCGCCTACGTCTCCTGCGATCCGGCGTCATTTGCCCGCGACGTGGGCTACTTCCAGCAGGCCGGCTGGGCACTCGGGGAGCTGCGTGCCTTCGACCTGTACCCGCACACCCACCACATGGAGACTGTGGCGTTACTGACTCCCCGGGGCTAAGGCCACTAGGATGGGCGAAGTAGTCCGACCTCGCGCACTGCAGTCCCTGAAATGAGTTTCACTACACATGTCCTAGTTAGGCTGCCCTAACTAGCAAGGGGTCTGCGGCGCGACAAAGATGAAACTGTTGCGAGAGGAGTCCTGCGATGAGCATTGTGGACAGCTTCGGTTCAAAAGGCAAACTTAATGTAGCCGGTACCGAATACGAAATTTTCCGGTTGAACTCCGTTGAAGGTGCAGAAAACCTTCCGTTCAGCCTCAAGGTATTGCTTGAAAACCTGTTGAGGACCGAGGACGGCGCCAACATCACGGCCGATCACGTCCGAGCACTGGCCGGTTGGGACCCCAACGCCGAGCCCGACACTGAAATCCAGTTCACGCCGGCGCGCGTGATCATGCAGGACTTCACTGGCGTGCCCTGCGTTGTCGACCTCGCCACCATGCGCGAGGCTGTGAAGGAACTCGGCGGCGACCCCAAGCGGGTCAACCCGCTGGCGCCGGCGGAAATGGTCATCGACCACTCCGTCCAGATCGACGCCTTCGGCAACTCCGGCGCACTGGAGCGCAATATGGAGATCGAGTACCAGCGCAACGGTGAGCGGTACCAGTTCCTGCGTTGGGGCCAGACCGCGTTCGACGACTTCAAGGTCGTCCCGCCGGGAACCGGCATCGTGCACCAGGTCAACATCGAATACCTGGCCCGCACCGTCATGACCCGCGAAATCGACGGCGTCGTCCGTGCCTACCCGGACACCTGCGTCGGCACCGACTCGCACACCACCATGGTCAACGGCCTGGGCGTGCTCGGCTGGGGCGTCGGCGGCATCGAGGCCGAGGCTGCCATGCTCGGCCAGCCCGTCTCCATGCTGATTCCCCGCGTCGTCGGCTTCAAGCTGACCGGGTCCATCCCGGCCGGCGCCACCGCCACCGACGTCGTGCTCACCATCACCGAGCAGCTGCGCCAGCACGGCGTGGTCGGCAAGTTCGTGGAGTTCTACGGCGAAGGCGTCGCGGCTGTGCCGCTGGCCAACCGCGCCACCATCGGCAACATGAGCCCCGAGTTCGGCTCCACCGCCGCAATGTTCCCGATCGACGACGTCACGCTCGACTACCTGCGCCTCACCGGCCGCTCGGACGAGAACGTGGCCCTCGTGGAGTCCTACGCGAAGGAACAGGGCCTCTGGCACGATCCCTCCCGCGAGATCAAGTTCTCCGAGTACCTTGAGCTGGACCTGTCGACGGTTGTCCCGTCGATCTCCGGCCCGAAGCGCCCGCAGGACCGCATCATCCTCACCGAGTCCAAGGCACAGTTCCGCGAGGACCTGCGCAACTACGTGAAGGAAGAGCTCGCGGACGGCAGCCTGGACGAAGCGATCGACGAAAGCTTCCCGGCTTCCGACTCGCCGTCGTTCACCGCCTCGGCGACCCACCTCACGGACCAGGCGCCGCACGCGCACGGTCCGAAGTCCAACGGCCGCCCGTCCAAGACCGTGGCCGTCAAGACCGCCGACGGCCGCGAGTTCGAGCTGGACCACGGTGCGGTGTCGATCGCCTCGATCACCTCCTGCACCAACACGTCCAACCCGTCCGTGATGCTGGCCGCCGCCCTGCTGGCCCGCAACGCCGTGGACAAGGGCCTCACCTCGAAGCCCTGGGTCAAGACCTCCGTGGCCCCCGGGTCCAAGGTCGTCACCGACTACTACAACAAGTCGGGCCTGACCCCGTACCTGGAGAAGCTGGGCTTCTACATCGTCGGCTACGGCTGCGCGACCTGCATCGGTAACTCCGGTCCGCTCGACGCCGAAATCTCGGAGGCCATCCAGGCCAACGACCTTTCCGTCACCGCAGTCCTCTCCGGTAACCGCAACTTCGAAGGCCGGATCAACCCGGACGTCAAGATGAACTACCTGGCCTCCCCGCCGCTGGTCATCGCGTACGCCCTGGCCGGCACCATGGACTTCGACTTCGAGAACGACGCGCTGGGCCAGGACGAAGCCGGCAACGACATCTTCCTGAAGGACATCTGGCCGAACCCGGTCGAGGTCCAGCAGGTCATCGACTCCTCGATCGACAAGGGCATGTTCGCCCGTGGCTACGAGGGCGTCTTCGACGGCGACGACCGCTGGAAGGCACTCGACACCCCGGCCGGCGACACCTTCGCCTGGGATGAGAAGTCCACCTACGTCCGGAAGCCCCCGTACTTCGAGGGCATGAAGGCCAAGCCGGAGCCGGTCCAGGACATCACCGGAGCGCGCGTGCTGCTCAAGCTCGGCGACTCGGTCACCACGGACCACATCTCCCCGGCCGGTTCCTTCAAGTCGGACACCCCGGCCGGCCAGTACCTGCTGGCCAACGGCGTGGAGCGCAAGGACTTCAACTCCTACGGCTCACGCCGTGGCAACCACGAAGTCATGATCCGCGGCACCTTCGCCAACATCCGGATCAAGAACCAGCTCCTCGACGGCGTCGAGGGCGGCTTCACGCGCGACTTCACGCAGGCCGACGCCCCGCAGGCCTACGTCTACGACGCCGCGCAGAACTACCAGGCCGCCGGCACCCCGCTGGTCGTCCTGGCCGGCAAGGAATACGGCTCCGGCTCGTCCCGTGACTGGGCCGCCAAGGGCACCGCACTGCTGGGCGTCAAGGCTGTCATCGCCGAGAGCTACGAGCGCATCCACCGCTCGAACCTGATCGGCATGGGCGTCCTGCCGCTGCAGTACCCGGCCGGCCAGAACGCCGCCAGCCTGGGCCTGACCGGCACGGAGACCTTCGCGGTCTCCGGCGTCACCGCGCTCAACGAAGGCACCACGCCGAAGACCCTTACGGTCACCGCGACGGCCGAAGACGGCTCCACCACCTCCTTCGATGCGGTCCTGCGCATCGATACCCCGGGTGAAGCCGACTACTACCGCAACGGCGGCATCCTGCAGTACGTGCTGCGCCAGATCTCCGCTAGCTAGCGGCAGCCAGGCAACACCACCCGAAAGCCCCGGCCCGTCCCTGACGGACCGGGGCTTTCGCGTTCCCGGGACCACCGGCACCCGGCCCGGTTCCGAGGCGTTAGAGTTAAAAGGCATGTCTACTACCCGGAGGAGGGGCCGTTGGGAATTTTGGAGACCATCCGGAGTCCGCAGGACCTGAGCAAGTTGTCCCAGGCGCAGCTGGACCAGCTGGCCGCCGAGGTCAGGGAATTCCTGATCGGCAACGTCTCCCAGACGGGAGGCCACCTCGGGCCGAACCTTGGCGTCGTTGAACTCACCATCGCGGTGCACCGGATCTTCGATTCCCCCCGCGACAGCATCGTCTTCGACACCGGCCACCAGTCCTACGTGCACAAGCTCCTCACTGGGCGCCAGGACTTCAGCACGCTCCGCCAGCAGGGCGGCCTGTCCGGCTACCCGGACCGGGCAGAATCCGAGCACGACATCGTCGAAAGCTCGCACGCGTCCTCCTCGCTGTCCTGGGCCGACGGCATCTCCCGCGCCCGGCAGCTGACCGGCGACGGCGACCGCTACGTGATCGCCGTCGTCGGTGACGGCGCCCTGACCGGCGGCATGGCCTGGGAAGCGATCAACAACATCGCCGCGGACAAGAAGCGCCGCGTCGTGATCGTGGTGAACGACAACGGCCGCTCCTACGCCCCGACCGTCGGCGGCGTCGCCGACTACCTCGCCTCGCTGCGCCCCACCATCGATTCGCTCCGTGCCGCCCCCGCCTACGAGGGCGCCCTGGACTGGTGGAAGAAGCGGCTGCAGAGCGGCGGCCCGGCGGGCCAGTTCACCTACAAGAGCCTGCATGCCATGAAGAAGGGCATCAAGGACTGGTGGGCCCCACAGGGCATGTTCGAGGACCTCGGCATGAAGTACATCGGCCCGGTGGACGGTCACAACCTCCAAGCCATGGAGAACGCGCTGTCCACGGCCAAGAACTATGCCGGCCCCGTGATCGTCCACGCCATGACCGAAAAGGGCCACGGCTACGCCCCGGCCCGCGCGCACGAGGCGGACCAGTTCCACGCCGTCGGCATCATCGACCCGGAAACCGGTGAGCCAACCGAGGCCGGCGGGGCCAAGTCCTGGACGTCCGTCTTCGCCGACGAGATCGCCGACATCGCCGACGAACGCAAGGACATCGTCGGCATCACCGGCGCCATGCTGATCCCGGTCGGGCTGCACAAGTTCGCCGCCCGCCACCCGGAGCGCGTGTTCGACGTCGGCATCGCCGAACAGCACGCCCTCACCTCCGCCGCCGGCATGGCCTTCGGCGGGCTTCACCCCGTGGTGGCCGTCTACGCGACCTTCCTCAACCGCGCCTTCGACCAGCTGCTGATGGATGTCGCCCTGCACAAGGCCGGCGTCACGGTGGTGCTGGACCGGGCCGGCGTCACCGGCCCCGACGGCGCCAGCCACCACGGCATGTGGGACATGGCGATGGTCCAGATCGTCCCCGGCCTGCACCTCGCCGCGCCGCGTGACGCCTCCCGGCTGCGCGAGGAACTGCGCGAGGCCGTGGCCGTCGAAGACGCACCCACCGTCATCCGCTACTCCAAGGGCACCGTCGGCGCGGAAGTCGAAGCCCTCGAACGGCTCAGCGACGGCGTCGACGTGCTGGCCCGCCGCCCGGCCGGATCCAGCGACAACGACGTGCTGATTGTCAGCGTCGGCGCCATGTCCGAACTCGCGCTGGACGTGTCGAACCGGCTCGGCGCCCAGGGCATCAGCTCCACCGTGGTGGACCCGCGCTGGGTCCTTCCCGTGCCCCAGTCGGTCATCGCCCTCGCCTCGCACCACCGCCTCGTGATCTGCATCGAGGACGGCGTCCGGGCCGGCGGCGTCGGCTCCCGGATCCGCCAGGAAATGCGGGCCGCCGGCGTGGACACGGCCCTCAACGAGGTGGGCCTCCCGGTGGAGTTCCTGGACCACGGGAGCCGCAGCCAGGTGCTGGAGCGGGTCGGGCTGACCGCCCAGCAGATCACCCACGACGTCGTCGCGCAGGTCCTCGGGACCAAGGTGCCGTTCGCTCGGCCGCTGCCCGGCCAGGCGCACCCCAGCACCGGCAGCCTGCCGATCCTGTGAGGAATCCGGCGTCGGACCAGCCTTACCAAGCCGTCAAGGCACAGCAATCACCCTTCGACGGCACTGACCGCGGACGGTTTACGAAGGGACAGCCATGAGCGGCATTATCCGGGTCTACAAGCGCGACGAAGAGGGAGTCCTGCACTTCAGGGAAGCCTGGATTGACGAGGAGTACCACGAGTTCGTGATGAACCACGGCGTCGTCGGGCACCAGAGCAAGACCGAGGAGACGGCGGCCGCCGACGCCGCCGCGGGCGAGGGGCTCATGGAGGCCTTCGCGGCGCAGTGCGCCGAGGACGGCTACGCGGAGATCCCGGAGGAGGAGCAGTTCTGGGTGGTGGCGCAGTACGCGCTCAAGACCAAGGACGGCACCAGCCGCGACCGCTACCTCGAGGAAAAAGCCAAGGACGCCCTGATCAGCCACCTCGCCTGGCGCGGCCTCGGCGTCGTGGACCGGTCCGAGTTCTCCGACGCCAAGCTCAACATCTTCTGCCTCACCCCGGACGTCAACAAGACCGTCAACGCTATCAAGGTATGCATCCGGGGCGAAGACCTGGACTTCACCAAGCTGAGCATCGGCGCCGCCCCGTTCGGCAGCACTGACTTCAAGCTCAAGCACTCGGCCAAACCGGCCAACAGCTTCGCGCTCTAGGCACCACGCCTGGATATCCACCGGTAAGGAGCCAGCCACGGCTCACATCAGTTTGGGGGCAAGCGATTGGAAGGAAACGCAATGACGCGGAAATCCCCTCGACCAGGCAGCACTCCACTTCCCGCCGGGCTGGCGGCGCCGGCCCGCAGGTCCCTGGCCCATGCGGGGGTGGAAACCCTCGAGCACCTGGTGCTGCTGGGCCGGCGCCGGCTGGCAGGGATGCCGGGAGTCTGCCCGCGCACCCTTGCGCAACTACAGGACGCCATGGACGAGCAAGGGCTGGAGCTTCCCGCGGGGTAGCAGCGTCCGGGAGCCTGCCCGGGAGCCCGCCGCGGCCGTTATAGGCTGATTCCCATGACTGAATACCGCCGCGTAGGAAATTCCGGACTGACCGTCTCCGTCGTGGGACTTGGCTGCAACAACCTGGGCCGGGCCAACACCGCCACCGAGTCGCAGGAGGGGACCGACGCCGTCGTGCATGCGGCCCTGGACGCCGGCGTCACGTTCTTCGACGTCGCCGACGCCTACGGCCGGGAGCCCGGGCTCAGCGAAACCATGCTGGGCAAGGCCCTCGGTTCGCGCCGCGCCGACGCCGTGATCGGCACCAAGTTCGGCATGGACATGCGCGGGACCAACGGCAACGACTTCGACGCCCGCGGCTCCCGGCGCTACATCATCAAGGCAGCCGAGGCCTCGCTGCGCCGGCTCGGAACGGACTGGATCGACCTCTACCAGTTCCACACGCCGGACCCGCTGACACCCATCGACGAGACCCTCGCCGCCCTGGACGAGCTCGTGACCAGCGGCAAGGTCCGCTACATCGGCCACTCCAACCGGGCCGGCTGGCAGATCGCGGAGGCCGAATTCGTGGCCCGCGGCCGCGGCGGAGCCCGCTTCATCTCCAGCCAGAACCACTACAACCTGCTGGACCGCCGCGCCGAGCTGGAGGTCACCCCGGCCGCCGAGGCCTACGGCCTCGGCGTGCTCCCGTACTTCCCGCTGGCCAACGGCCTGCTGACCGGCAAGTACTCGCAAGGTAAGGCGCCGGAGGGGTCGCGCCTGAGCCACACCCGCACCAACCTCGTCCACGACGCCGACTGGAAACAGCTGGGTGCCTTCTCCGCCTTCGCCGCCGAGCGGGGGCTCAACGAGATCCAGGTCGCGTTCTCCTGGCTCGCCGCCCAGCCCTCCGTCAGCAGCGTGATCGCCGGTGCGACCCGGCCCGAGCAGGTCCGGCAGAACGCCGCCGCGGTCGCCTGGGTGCCGGACGCCACCGAGCTGGCAGAACTCGATGAGATCTTCCCGCGCACGCCGAAGGTCGCACTCTTCTGAGCCCGGAAATACCCGGCGCCCTGGACGCCGACCACGTGGTCCTGATGGACGTCGATACCGGGATCGACGACGCCCTCGCCATCGTGTACCTGCTGTCCCGGCCCGAGGTCCGGCTGCAGGCCATCACCTGCACCGCCGGCAACGTCGGGGCGCGCCAGGTGGCGCTGAACAGCCTGTCCCTGCTGGAGCTGTGCGGGCGGGAAGGGATCGAAGTCGCTGTCGGCGCCGAGGTCCCGCTGGAGATCCCGCTGGTCACCACCGAAGAGACCCACGGGCCGCAGGGGATCGGCTACGCCGAGCTGCCCGCCCCCGCCCAGCCGATCTCACAGCGCCACGCCGTGGACGTCTGGGTGGAGGAGGCCAGAGCGCATCCGGGGGAGATCACCGGCCTGATCACCGGACCGCTGACCAATTTCGCCCTGGCCTTGCGCCGCGAACCGGAACTGCCGCGGCTGCTCAAGGGCCTGGTGATCATGGGCGGTAGCTTCTATTACCAGGGCAACACGACGCCGACGGCGGAATGGAACACCGCGGTGGACCCGCACGCCGCCAAGGAGGTCTACGCGGCCTACCGCGGGATGCCCGAGGACCAGCTGCCGGTCGTCTGCGCGCTGGAGACCACGGAGCGGATCGAGATGTCACCGGAGCACCTGCGCCGGCTCGGCGAGGCCGCGGGGGCTGCCGAACCCGAGCTGGTGCTCCCGGAGCAGCCCGAAGGACTGCACAGCGGCTCCAGCAGCCCGCTGGTGGCGTGCCTGTCGGACGCGATCCGCTTCTACATGGAGTTCCACCGGCTCTATGACCAGGGCTACGTCGCCCACATGCACGACGCGTTCGCCGCCTGCGCCGCCGTCGGACGCACGCCCTTCAGCACGCGGCTGGCGACGGTCGACGTCGAGACGGAGTCCCCGCTGCTGGCCGGCACCACGGTGGCCGACTTCCGCGGCCTGTGGGGGCTGCCGCCGAACGCCAGGATCGTCAGCGGCAACGACCCCGGCCAGTGCTTCAACGAGCTGATTGCCTCCGTGGGCGCGCTGGCACGCTCCCTGGGCGCACGGTAGCCGCGGGCGCCGGCCGGGTCCGCGGCGCCGGTGTTCCCGGGAGGTCCGGCCGATCGCTAAGATGGTAGCTGCGCCGAGGTGACATGAGGCGGTTGTTGCAAACCCCAGCCGAAGGACTTTTCCCATGTCACCGCAGCCCCTGACCCTCCCCGACGCAGGCTCCCGCACCGGAGCCGGCACGGCACCCGGCCGCCGCCGGCTGCTCGAAATCGCAGGCGCCGCGGCCATCGCCGCCACCTACGTCTTCCTCGTCCTCACCCAGCCGGTCGAGATCGCCAACGGACCGGCAAGCTTCTCCGCCCTGGTTGCCCTCGGCGGCTTCCTGCTCGGCGCGGTGCTGCTGCTCGTCGCCGTGCTGCCCGTCCTGCCCACCTCCACCCTGGTCCTGATGCCGGTGGCGATTGTGCTGAACGTGGTCCTCGGCCAGCTGATGGGCAGCACCGGACTGCCGTTCTACCTGGACGCGATCGGCACGGTCCTGATCGCCGTCCTCGCCGGGCCGGCCGCCGGTGCCGCCACCGGAGTGCTCGGCAGCATTGTCTGGTCCTTCTTCAACCCCACCGTGCTGCCCTTCGCCGCCGGCGCGGCCCTGATCGGGTTCCTCGCCGGGCTGGCCGCCCGCGGGGGACTGTTCCGCCGCTTCTATCTCGCGCCCGTGGCCGGCTTCCTTACCGGCATCCTGGCCGGCGTCGTCTCCGCCCCGATCGCAGCCTTTGTCTACGGCGGAACCGCGGGTCTGGGCACCGGCGCCATCGTCAGCGCGTTCCGTGCCATGGGCGACACCCTGCTGGCAGCGATCACCAAGCAGGCACTCATCTCCGACCCGATGGACAAGGCAATTGTCTTCACGATCGCCGCGCTGCTGGCCTACGCCCTGCCGCGGCGCACGACGTTCCAGTTCGCCTTCGTCCGCCGCTTCCGGGTACTCGCGGGTAAGGTCCCGGCGGATCCCGCAGCCTAGGCCATGCGCCTGCACCCGCTCACAGCCCTGACCGCGGCGTGCTGCGCCGCGGTCATTACGACTGCGGCCGGCAGTTGGCGGCTGTCCGTCGCCGTGGCCGTGGCCGCCGTGCTGCTTGCCGCACGCGCGGGCGTCGCAGCGCGGGTGCTGCTGGCTGCCGGGGTCATCCTCGCACCGTTGTTCCTGTCCCTGCTGGTGCTGCACGGCTTGTTCTTCCCGGAGGGGCACACCGTGCTGGCGCAGTGGGGGCCGGCCCGGGTCACCGCCGAAGGACTCAGCTTCGCCCTGGAGCTGGCCTCGCGGACAGCCGCGTGCGTCCTGCTGCTGCTGTTGTTTTCCTTCACCGTCAGCGTCCCGGCTCTGCTGACCGCCCTCGCCGCGCGGCGCATCCCTCCGCAGTTCAGCTTCGTGCTCGCGTCCACGCTCACGCTGGTCCCTGCGATGGCCGAAAGGGTGGAGAAGATCCGTCAGGCCCAGGAAGCGCGCGGGCTGGTGGTCGGGCGCGGGCTGCTGTCCCGGCTGGCGGCGGCCAGGCTGCAGGCGGTGCCGCTGGTCCTGGGCCTGGTGGAGGATGCCGGGCTCCGGGCACAGGCCCTGGACGCGCGGGGTTTCGGCACCACCGGACCACGGACCAGCTACCGGCAACTGCAGGACCCTCCTGCGCAACGCATCGTCCGGGCCGCAGCGCTCCTGCTGGCCGCCGCCGCCGTGGTCCTGCGGCTCATCACGGCATGGCCCGCGGCGGTGCACTCGTGAACGGGGACGGACGCGCCAAGCCCGGGCAGCCCGCCACCGGGGCGCTGCCCGCGGCCGCTGCCCGGATCAGGAGCTTCAGCTTCCACGGGGATGCGGGCGATGCGCTGCGGGATGTGCAGCTCTCCGTCCTGCCGGGAACCCTGACCGCCGTGCTGGGAGGTTCCGGCAGTGGCAAGACCACCCTCGGCAAGCTCCTCGCCGGCTGGCTTCGGGGCGGCCATTCCGGTGTCCTGCGCGGCAGTCTGGCGCTGGGCGCGGACCGCCTCGAATTCCACGGCGGCAGCGGCGACCCCCGGATCAACCCCGCTGCCTGGTCCGGCCGGGTGGGTTACGTGCCGCAGGACGCCGCCGCCATGCTGTCCTCGGTGCGCTCTACGGTGGCGGATGAACTGGCCTTTGGCCTGGAAAATCGGGGTGTGCCCCGCCCCGAGATGATCCGGCAGGTGGCCCGAATCGCCGAACAAACCGGCCTGTCCGGGCTGCTGGAGCGGGACCCGGCAGAGCTCTCCGGCGGCGAGCTGCGCCGGCTGGCAGTCGCGTGCGCGGTCATCGCCGACCCGCAAGTGCTGGTGCTGGACGAACCACTCGGGTCCCTCGACGCCGACGGTGCCAGCCGGCTCCGCACCCTGGTGAGCCGGCTGCTCGAAGCCGGCACCGCTGTGGTGCTTCTGAGCCAGAGGGCCGACGCACTCGCCCGCAGCGCCGGGCACTGGATCGTCCTGAACGGCGGCACGGTAACGGCGGAAGGCCGGCCGGCCGAGCTGGGGAACGGGGCCGCGCTCCGCGATGCAGGCGTCGTGGCGGAGAGCCTGGACGCCGGGATGCCGAAAGACCTGACCTGGGCCGCCGCGTCGACCCCGGTCCTTGAACTGCGAGGCATCGGCTTCGGCTACGGGCCAGGCAAGACTCGCGCGGGGGGATCCGCGAGGGGACCGGCGGGGAACGTGCCCCGCGCGGCCCTGCTGCGCGACCTGGACCTGACCGTGCGCCCGGGGGAGATTGTCGCTATCACCGGCCCCAACGGCACCGGCAAGTCCACGCTGCTGCGCCACTTCAACGGCCTGCTGCGGCCGCAGGCCGGTGAGGTGCGTGTCGAAGGTCGAGGCATCGACCGGATCCCGACGGGCCGCATCGCCGCTTCGGTCGGGATGTTGTTCCAGCAGCCGCGCGACCAGCTTTTCGAACGGACGGCGCTGCGGGAGGTCGGCTTCGGGCTGCGCCGGCTTGCCGGTGCGGAGGCGGCCGGCCGGGCGCAGGAGGCACTGGCCGCCGTCGGGCTCTCCGGCGCCGCGCAGACCCACCCGGCCGAGCTGCCGTCTTCCAGCCAGCGGTTGCTTGCCCTGGCCACGGTCCTGGCCCGCAGGCCGGCCGTCATCGCGCTGGATGAGCCCACCGTGGGACTGGATCGACAGGGGCTCGAACGGCTGCAGCACACGGTCGCCGCCGCAGCGGCGCGGGGCGCCGGCGTCGTCCTGGTCACGCACGATCTCGCTTACGCCCGGGCCAGCGCCCACCGTGTCCTCGCGCTCGACGGCGGCAGCCTGCGGGACATCTGACGGGCGCCGGTTACGAACCAACTGGCGCCCGGCGCTGTATATTTCTTGGAGTTTTCCCGTGCCGGAGCAGGCCGTCGATTCACCAGGAGGAACCGTTGAAGAACCCCATCGCCCGCCAGATTGGAACGGTTTTCGTCCCGGTCAGCGACATTGCCAAGGCTCGGGACTGGTACTGCGGCCTGCTCGGTGTCCCGGCCGACGGCGAAATCCTCTTCGGCCATCTTTACGTGCTGCCGATGAACGGTGCGGGCCTGGTCCTGGACAGCAAGATCTACTCCTCCGAGGCGGTCTTCAGCGTGCCCGCGTTCCACCTCAACACGGCAGACATCCAGGCCGCGCACCTGCACGTGCAGGATACCGGGGCCGAGCTCGCGGAGATCCGGGACGGGCAGTGGTTCAACTTCAAGGACCCGGACGGCAATGTGCTGATGATCTGCGAGTGCTAGGAGCGGCCGCCGCGCCCGGGCCGAACGCACGAAGGCGCCGCCGCCCGCGCCGTGATGGCCGGGGCAGCGGCGCCTTCGTCTTTGGTTGCTAGGCTGCCGGTTCGGAGGCCACGCCGGGTGCCAGGAACTTCTTGCCGGTGACCCGCTCGGAGGCGCCCACCCGGTCCAGATACGGAGTGATGCCGCCCAGGAACATTGGCCAGCCCGCGCCGAGGATCATGCAGAGGTCGATGTCCTCAGGTCCGGCCACCACGCCTTCGGCCAGCATCAGGCCGATCTCCTCCGCGAGGGCGTCCTGCGTGCGGCGCAGCACTTCCTCTGCCGTCGAGGGCGAATCGCCGAAGGTCATCAGGGCCAGGGTCTCGGCCGGGATGACCGGACTGCCGGCCTTCACCGAGGCCGGGTCCCAGATGGACCTGACTCCGTGGTCGATCAGCGCCTGCAGGTTCCGGGACACGGTGAAGCGGTCCCCGAAGGCGTCGTGCAGGGATTCCTGCACGTGCTGGGCGACCGGCAGCCCCACCATTGCGCCGAGCGTGAACGGCGTCATGGGCAGGCCCATCGGGCGCAGTGCGTTGTCCGCGACCTCGGCGGGGGTTCCCTCATCGAAGGCCGCGGTCACTTCGCCCATCAGCCGCAACAGGAGCCGGTTGACCACGAAGGCGGCCGCATCCTTGACCAGCACCGCGGACTTCTTCAGTCCCTTGGCCAGTTCGAACGCGGTGGCCAGCACGGCGTCGTCGGTCTTCGGGGCGCGGACGATCTCCAGCAGCGGCATTACAGCCACCGGGTTGAAGAAGTGGAAGCCCACCAGGCGCTCGGGGTACTGCAGGTCCTCGGCCATGGCCGTGACGGACAGCGAGGAGGTGTTGGTGGCCAGGATGCACTCCGGCGAGACGATCGCCTCGACCTCCTTGAACACCTGCTTCTTGACGCTGAGTTCCTCGAACACTGCCTCGATGACGAAGTCGGCGTCGGCGAATGCCTCCTTGGAGACCGAGCCGCTGACCAGGGCCTTGGTCCGGTTGGCCGCGTCCGCGCTGATCCGCTTCTTCGCCAGCAGTTTGTCCACCTCGGCGTGCACGTAGTCCACGCCCTTGTCCACGCGCGCCTGGTCGATGTCCGTCATGACCACGGGCACCTTGAGCTGGCGGGCGAACAGCAGTGCGAGCTGGCTGGCCATCAGGCCTGCGCCGACGACGCCGATCTTCGTGACCGGGCAGGCGAGCTTGCGGTCCGGGGCACCCGCAGGGCGCTTGGAACGGCGCTGCACGAGGTCCAGGAAGGCGTACACCGTGGAGCGGAACTCGTCGGTCTGCATGAGGTCCGCGAGGGTCTGGCACTCCAGCTCCGCCGATTCGGCCTGCGTCAGGGTGCGGTTGGCCTCCAGCACGTCCAGCACCTTGGCCGGGGCCGGGGAGGCGTTGGAGGTCTTGGCCTCCACGAACGCGCGGCCCGCCGCGACGGCGCCGGCCCAGCGTTCGGCAACGTCCGGCGCGGAGGGGTCGACGGCGTTGGCGCGTTCCGGTACGACTGCGCCGGCGATCACCTGCGAGGCCCAGGCGACGGACTGTTCGACGAAGTCGGCCGGCTCGAAGATGGCGTCCGCCACGCCGAGGTCGTAGGCCTGCGGACCCGTCAGGGTGCGGTTGTTGCTCAGCGGGTTCTCGATCATCACCTTGACGGCGTTCTCGGGGCCGATCAGCCGCGGCAGGATGTAGACCCCGCCCCATCCCGGGATCAGCCCGATGAACGCCTCCGGCAGGGCCAGCGCGCCGGCTCCGGTGGAGACGGTGCGGTAGGTGGACTGCAGGGCGATCTCCAGCCCGCCGCCCAGGGCCAGGCCGTTGATGAACGCGAAGCTCGGGACGCCGAGGTTCGCCAGGGTGGCGTAGACGTCGTGGCCGAGCTGGGCCATCCAGAGGCCCTGTTCACGGCCGCTGACCGACTTGACCGTGGACAGGTCCGCGCCGGCGACCAGGAAGTACGGCTTGCCGGTCACGCCGACGCCGACGATCTCACCGCGCGCGGCACGGTCCCGCAGCCCCTCGAGCACCGTGCCGAGCTCGATCAGGGTGTTCGGGCCCAGCGTGGTGGGCTTCGAATGGTCCAGGCCGTTGTCCAGCGTGACCAGGGCGAAGGTGCCGGGGCTCGTGCCGTTGACGGCGGGAAGCTGAATGTCCTGGACGTAGGAATGCGTTACCGTCTCGTTCGGAAACAGCTCGGCAAGCTTGTGGAAATCTGCGGCGCTCATGCTGCGGCTCCAGTCTTGGTCGTGTAGTCGGTGCCGTAGTCGGCGTGGTGCGGGTTCTCCCAGATGACGGTGGCACCCATGCCCAGGCCAATGCACATGGTGGTCATGCCGAAGCGGACCCCGGGATCTTCCTCGAACTGGCGGGCCAGCTGGTTCATCAGCCGGACGCCGGACGAAGCGAGCGGGTGCCCGACGGCGATCGCGCCGCCGTAGCGGTTCACCCGGGGGTCGTCGTCGGCGATGCCGAAGTGGTCCAGGAAGCTGAGGACCTGGACGGCGAAGGCCTCGTTGATTTCGAACAGGCCGATGTCGTCGATGCCGAGCCCGGCGTTCTTCAACGCCTTTTCAGTGGCCGGGACCGGCCCGATGCCCATGACTTCCGGTTCGACGCCGGCGAAGGCGTAGCTGACCAGGCGCATCTTGACCGGCAGCCCAAGCTCCTCGGCGGCGTCGGCGGAGGCCAGCAGCGCCGCGGTGGCGCCGTCGTTGAGGCCGGCGGCGTTGCCGGCGGTGACGCGGCCGTGCGCGCGGAACGGGGTGCGCAGCGCGGCGAGGTCTTCCACCGAGGTGCCCGGGCGAGGCGGTTCGTCGACGGTGTTGACGGTCCAGCCCTGGCCGGGCTTCATCGTGGCCACGGGGACCAGGTCCGGCTGGATCTGTTCCTTGGCGTAGGCCGCGGCCAGCTTGTCCTGGGAGGCCACGGCGTAGGCGTCCGTGCGTTCCTTGGTGATGGCGGGGAAGCGGTCGTGCAGGTTCTCCGCGGTGTTGCCCATGTTCAGGGCGGCGGGGTCGACGATCCGTTCGGACATAAAGCGCGGGTTGGGGTCCGCGCCGGCACCCATCGGGTGGTTGCCCATGTGCTCCACGCCGCCGGCAATGACGACGTCGTAAGCGCCGAAGCCGATGCCGCTGGCGGTCGTCGTCACGGCGGTCATGGCGCCCGCGCACATCCGGTCGATCGCGAAACCGGGAACGGTCCGCGGCAACCCGGCCAGCAGGGCGGCGGCGCGGCCGATGGTCAGTCCCTGGTCACCGGTCTGCGTTGTAGCGGCGATGGCGACCTCGTCGATGCGCTCGGCCGGCAGTGCCGGGTTGCGGCGCATGAGTTCGCGGATGCACTTGACCACGAGGTCATCGGCGCGGGTTCCGGCGTAGATACCCTTCTCGCCGGCGCGGCCGAACGGGGTGCGGACGCCGTCAACAAAAACGACCTCGCGGATGGTCCTGCTTTGTCCGATTGTCGGCTTTGCGCTGCTGGCTTGGCTCACGTATTACTCCTCATTGAGACATGGGTGCCGGATTTCCGCCCCCGGGCGGTGGGCTCGGGAAACAGGAGTGATCCTGGCGGCATCCCTAGCTATGTTACTCATGAGTAACATAGCTGGCAAGGAGTGACGGGCGGCCCGTCAGGAAACGGCGTTGGGCGCTGCTTCGGCAGGGGAGGCCACGGAGGCCGCGGCAGGCTTGGCTTCCTTGGGCGGCAGCGGCTGCGGGTTCAGGAAAGCCTCGGCGATCAGCGGAGCAGTGAGCTGGATCTGCCACTGGCGGGCGCCGAGGTTCTGGAGCTCCTCGGCAATGCCTTCCTCGCTGATCTCCGCGGGAGGACGCCATGCCACGCGGCGGAGGTAGTCCGGGGTGAGCAGGTTTTCGACCGGCAGGTTCAGCTCCTCGGCCCGGGCCTGCAGCTTGGGCCGGGCGGTGGCGAGCCGTGCCGCGGCCTCCGGATCCCGGTCGGCCCAGACGCGTGGCGGCGGGGGAGCGTTGGTGGGCAGGTGCAGCGGCGGGAGTTCCTCAAGGCTGCGGGCCGTGCTGATGCAGCGCAGCCAGCGCGGAGCCTCGCGTTGCGCGGCCCTGCCGTGGAAGCCCTTGGTGCCGAGCAGTTGCGGCACGGTGCTGGGCATGGCCTTGGCGGCGGCCACGAGGGAGGAATCGGGGATAAGCCGGCCCGGGGCGACGTCGCGCTTCTGCGCCAGCGAGTCGCGCTCCAGCCAGAGTTCGCGCACGGCGGCGAGCTGGCGGCGGTCGCGGATCTGGTGCAGCCCGGAGGTCTTGCGCCACGGGTCGACGCGCGGCGGGGCCTGGCCGGCTTCGAGGATCGCGGCGAATTCCTGCTCGGCGTACTCCAGTTTGCCGTCGGCGGTGAGGAGTTCGATCAGCTCCTCGCGGAGCTCGGTGAGGACTTCGACGTCGAGCGCGGCGTAGCGCAGCCACGGCTCCGGCAGCGGCCGGGTGGACCAGTCGGCCGCCGAGTGTTCCTTGGCCAGGCCGAAGCCCAGCAGCTGTTCGATGACGGCGGCGAGGCCAACCCTCGGCAGTCCGGCCAGCCGTGCGGCGAGTTCGGTGTCAAAGAGTTTGTCCGGCCACATGCCGAGTTCGGACAGGCAGGGGAGGTCCTGGCTGGCCGCGTGCAGGATCCAC
Organism: Arthrobacter sp. 05L428; assembly: GCF_056397665.1. Classification (NCBI taxonomy): domain Bacteria; kingdom Bacillati; phylum Actinomycetota; class Actinomycetes; order Micrococcales; family Micrococcaceae; genus Arthrobacter; species Arthrobacter sp. 05L428. Next base: position 178,988 of record NZ_JBFTNW010000007.1, read on the forward strand.
TCGACGCCGCGCAGGGCCTCATTGATGATGCGCAGGTCACCAAAGGGCTCCGGGTCGATCAGCCAGGTGCCTGCGCCCTCGCGGCGGATCTGGACGAGGAAGGCGCGCTGGCCGTACCGGAATCCGGAGGCGCGTTCGGCGTCCACTCCCGCCGGGCCGTGGCCGGCGGCCAGGGCTGCGGCACAGCGTTCCAGTCCTGCTTGGGTCTCGATAACGAGCGGGACGCCGTCGCGGGGAGCGTCGAGGTCGATGACCTCGGGGACCAGGCTGTCGAAGCCTTCCACCGTGATGTGGGCCGGCGCGCCAGCCGCCTCTGCGGTGCTGGAGGCTGTGGTGGCGGCCGTGCTTGGGGCTGTGCCCGCGGTGGTGATTTCCGGATTATGAGGGGTCATGATGACTCCAGTTTACCGACATCGCCGTCGTTGCAGGCCGAGGCCGCGGCCGCCGGGGTCCGGTCATGGCTGCCGTGGGCGTCGGCGCGGCAGTGCGGAGACGCCGTCGGGCAGCGGCGGCAGGCCCGCAAAGGTGCAGACCATGTCCGACCACGCTTCCAGGTGGGCGGTGATGTCCCGGCCGGCCGGTGTCCAGGAAGCGCGGAGTTCAATGTCGATGGTGCCGGGCCGGCCAGCGAGCGTGCCGAAGCTTTCCGAGAGCACCCGGGTGGCGGTGCCGCCGGCCGATCGGTATGCCGCCTGGTGGTTTTCCAGCGCCTCCACGAGCCAGGTCCACGCGACGGAGCCGAGCATCTCGTCGTTGCCCATGTCCGGCTCAAGCTGGGCGCGGATGTAGGTGACGATCCGGAATTCGCCGTCCCAGACCGCGGAGCCGTCCGGGTCATGCAGGAGGATAAAACGGCCGGTGGCGAGTTCGACGTCGTCGCTGCCGGACGCCGGGGCCAGCGCGGCGGCCGCCGGGCCGTGGACCGCACCTGCTGCGGCGTCGCCGGGGACGACGACTTCCGCGCCGAGCGCCACCGCGTAGGGAGCGAGCCGGCCGGGGGCCGGGATCTCATCGAGGCGCAACTCGCTGCGGCACCGTGCTTTTCGAAGCGTCCCCAGGGCGAAGAGGAAATCCGCCGGAACCTGGTCGAGTGGGTTCACAGTGAAAGATTATGCACGGTGCCCGTCCCGGCCCGGCAGGCTCGCCGCCCGGCCGGGACCGGCTTGCACCTAGCCGGCCGCGAGCTCGCGCTTGATCGCGGCGATAAAGGAATCAACGTCTTCCTCGGTGGTGTCGAAGGAGCACATCCAGCGGACCTCGCGGGCCGCCTCGTTCCAGTCATAGAACCGGAAGGACTTCCGCAGCCGGTCCGCCACGCCGGCGGGCAGGACGGCGAAGACGCCGTTGGACTCGGTCTTCTGGCTCAGTTCGACGCCGGGGATCGACTCGACGCCGGCGCGCAGCCGGGCCGCCATCGCGTTGGCGTGCGAGGCCGAGCGCAGCCACAGGTCGCCCTCGAGCAGGGCGATGAACTGCGCGGACATGAACCGCATCTTGGAGGCCAGTTGCATGTTCATTTTGCGCAGGTAGACCAGGCCGTGGGCGGCGTCGGGGTTGAGCGCCACCACCACCTCGCCGAACAGCAGCCCGTTCTTGGTGCCGCCGAAGGAGAGGATGTCCACGCCCGCGTCGCGGGTGAAGGCGCGCAGCGGCACCCCGAGGTGGGCGGCGGCGTTGGCCAACCGGGCGCCGTCCATGTGGAGCTTCATGCCCTTGGAGTGGACATGCTCCGCGATGGCGCGGACCTCCTCGGGGGTGTAGCAGGTGCCCAGCTCGGTGGTCTGCGTGATCGAGACCGCCAGCGGCTGCGCGCGGTGCTCGTCGCCCCAGCCCCAGGCCTCCTGGTCGATCAGGGCGGGGGTGAGCTTGCCGTCCGGCGTCGGGACCTGCAGGAGCTTGATGCCGCCGATCCGTTCCGGCGCGCCGTTCTCGTCCATGTTGATGTGGGCCGTGGAGGCGCAAATGACGGCGCCCCAGCGCGGCAGCAGGGACTGGAGCGAGAGGACGTTCGCGCCGGTGCCGTTGAAGACCGGGAAGCACTCGATGCCCGAACCGAAGTGCCGCTCCATCAGCTGCTGCAGGCGGGCCGTGTAATCGTCCTCGCCGTAGGACACCTGGTGGCCTTCGTTGGCGGCGGCCAGGGCGGCGAGCACCTCGGGGTGCACACCGGAGTAGTTGTCCGAGGCGAAGCCCCGGACGGAGGGATCATGGAGCCGCAGCGCGGTGCTGGCCGGGGCAGTGTCAATGGTGTTGGTTTCGACCGTGCTGGTCATCTCGTTGCTCACGCTTTCAGTGTAGAGGTGCCGGCTTGCTGGCTAAGCGGCAGGCGCCGGGCGTTCAGTTCCGCGGCGGGGGTCCGGAAGAGCCCGACGGCGGCCGCCGCCAGCTCCTCGACGTCGGTGAAGCCCGGGAACTTGCGTTCCGGGGAGGCTGCGCGCATGGCCGCGTCGACGAGGGCCTTCACCACGAAGACGACGGCGGCGCTGCGCTGCTCCACCGGCTCGGCTGCGGTTCCGGAGGCCGCGGAGCTCCCGGAGTTCCCGGACTGGGCGCGCCGGAAGCCGTCGGCCACCGCGAGGGTCCAGGCCTCGGCGGCGGCCTTCGCCGCCCCGTAGCTGGCGCCGGCCGCCGTCGGGCTGGCCACCGCGGTGGACGAGACGATCGCCAGGCGCCCGGCATCCGAGGCGGCCAGGTCGTCGTAGAAGGTCCGGCTGACGTTGCGGAGCGTGGTGACGGCGTTGCGTTCCAGGAAGGCCCAGTCCTCGTCGCTCTGGTCGGTGATGCCCTTGGCGCCGCGCCAGCCGCCCACCAGGTGGATCACGCCGTCGACGCGTCCGGCCCGCTCCGTCAGCGACGCGTGGAGATCCCGGACCGCCGCCGGATCGGCCAGGTCGCAGGCCAGCGGCACCACGCCGTCGCCGGCTTCCGCGGCGGCGGCCTCGATCCGGGCGGCATCGGAACCAACGGTGAACACCGTGTGGCCGGCACCCCGGAGGGCGCGGGCCACGGCGATCCCGGACGGGCTGCTGCCGCCGGCTACCAGGACGTTGAGGGCGCGTCCGTCGCTCATCCGGCGTTCATGGCCCGGCTGGTGGAGCCGGCGGCAGCGTTGGTGTCTGCGTTGGCGTCCGTCGACCCCGTGATGCCGGCGGTCGATTCGATCACGTTCCGCATCTTCTTCTCCAGCGCCTCGTAGAACATGGAGAGCGGGAACTCGTCGTCGAGCACCTGGTCGGTCAGGCCGCGCGGCGGCCCGTCCAGCGGCAGGGCGTCCGGTCCCTTGGCCCAGACCGAGGCCGGGTTGGGCGTGACGGTGCCGGAGATCAGCTCATAGGCGGCCAGCCAGTGGGCCATCTTGGGGCGGTCGATCGAGCGCCAGTACAGTTCCTCGATCCGGGCGCCGAGTTCCACTACGACGTCGGCCGCTTCGTCCCAGTCGATGCTGAGCTTGCTGTCGGTCCAGTGCAGCACGTGGTGCTGGTGCATCCAGGCGAAGAGCAGCTGGCCGCCGAGGCCGTCATAGTTGCGGACCCGGCTGCCCGTGATGGCGAAGCGGAAAATGCGGTCGAAGATGACGGCGTACTGGACCAGCTTGGCGTGACGGCGGGCTTCCGGATCCGCCTCCTCGTCCTTTTCGATCTTCACGGACTCGCGGAAGGCGGTGAGGTCGCAGCGGAGTTCCTCAAGTGAGTACAGGAAGAACGGCATGCGCTGCTTGATCATGAACGGGTCGAACGGCAGGTCACCGCGCATGTGGGTGCGGTCGTGGATGAGGTCCCACATGACAAAGGTTTCCTGGGTCAGCTGCTGGTCTTCGAGCAGGCCCGCGGCGTCCTCCGGGAGCTGCAGCGAGGTGATCTCGGCGGCGGCGCGCAGCACGCGGCGGAAGCGAGCGGCCTCGCGGTCGGCGAAGATGGCGCCCCAGGTGAAGGTGGGGGTCTCACGGACGGCCACGGTCTCGGGGAACAGTACTGCCGAGTTGGTGTCGTAGCCGGGGGTGAAGTCAAGGAAGCGGATCGGCACGAAGAGTTTGTTGGAGTACTCGCCCGCTTCCAGGCCGGCAATGAACTCGGGCCAGATGACCTCGATCAGCACGGCCTCGACCAGGCGGTTGCTGCTGCCGTTCTGGGTGTACATCGGGAAGACCACGAGGTGCTGCAGGCCGTTGACCCGGTGCTGCTGAGGCTGGAAGGCCTGCAGCGAGTCGAGGAAGTCGGGTACGCCGAAGCCGCCGTCGGCCCAGCGCTTGAAGTCTACGGCCAGCAGTTCCAGGTACCGCGCGTCGTGCGGGAAGGCCGGGGCCAGGGCGGAGACGGCGTCCGTGATGGCGGCGACGTGTCCAGCCGCCGCCTGATGGTCGGCGGCATCGGGCACGGAGCCGTCCTGGCTCTGGAGGGCCTGCAGGGCGGTGGCGGCAGCCTTGAGCCGCTGCCATTCCGGGGAGCCGGCAGTGATCGGGGCAGGGGCGGTGAGGGCGGTCATGGTCATCGTCAGTCGCCTTTCTGGTTGCTGGGAACGTCTACGGCGAGCGTAGCAAGCAAACAGAAGCTCTAACTCAAAAATGGGCTGAGCATAAGGAACTCTGAGGCATGGTGGCTGCGCCCAGCGTTCCAGCTCCAGCGGGACCGGGGCTGGCTCAGGCGTCCGTGCCGGAGGCGGCGGACTCTGCCGCGGGGACGAGCTTCAGGGAGACGGAGTTGATGCAGTAGCGCTGGTCCGTGGGCGTGCCGTAGCCCTCGCCCTCGAACACGTGGCCCAGGTGCGAATCGCAGGCGGCGCACCGCACCTCGATCCGCTCCATCCCCAGGGTCCGGTCGTGGATGTAGCGCACCGTGCCATCCGCAAGCGGGGCCCAGAAGGACGGCCAGCCGCAGTGCGAATCGAACTTTTCCCGGCTGGTAAAGAGTTCGGTGCCGCACGCCCGGCACTGGTACACGCCCGCGGTGTGGGTGTCCCAGTACTCTCCGGTGTAGGGCCGCTCCGTTCCGGCCTGGCGGAGGACCCGGTATTCCTCAGGGCTCAGTTCCTCGCGCCACTGCTGGTCGGACTTTTCCACCGGCGCCTGGCCGGCCCGCACCTGTTCCGCCGGCGCGCCGGCGGAACCGGCGTCGTCATGGGCGGGGGAGGTGACGGGCGCGACTTTGGGCTTGTTGCTGAAGATGCTCATGACCTCAATAACGCTCAGGAGTCCCCGATAAATCCCGATCCGGCGTACAAATGCAGCACCGGCAGGCCGAGCTTGTCCTGCGCCTCGTTGGCCCAGTCGGTGTGGAAGGTGTCCGCGACGGCGTGCGGCCTGGTGATCACCACGGCCTGCCCGGCGTTCAGCTCCTTGACCTTGGCGACCAGGGCGTCAACGGCCCGGCCCTCGACGACTTCGCCGGTCACGCCTCCGCCGATTCCGCCCAGCGCGGCGAGCGACGCGGCGAGCGTTTCGGCCGCCGCCGTCCGTTCCACGGCCGGATCGGGATGCTTGGCAGTCAACTCCCGGAACGCCTTGGCGACCTCCAGCATGGAGAGGTTCTCCAGGAAGTCCACCAGCAGGTGGCGCTCCGTGTTCGCCGGGACCAGGACGACCAGCGGCGAATCACCGTCCGCCACGAGGGTTTCGATGTTGACACGGTCGTCCGCGCCGAGGGGCTCTTCTGTCAGGATGACGATTGGGTCGCTCATGCCCCCAGCCTAGCCGCATTGCGCCGGGGCCGGCCCCCGCACCGGCGGCGGTATTCGTGCGCCGGATGCCGGGGTTGGCCCGGAGTTCGGTAAGAATGGTGCCATGGCATCCACCCCGCGCCTCGCCCCGCCAACGCCCCGGACCCTGATTGCCCGATCCAGTTCCCGCGCTCTGCCCGCGGGAAACCCGGACACCGGCGTGCTGGACACCGGGCTGAAGGGGAACGCCAGGTGGGCGGTGGGCGGCATCATCGGCGGAAGCGCCGCAGCCGGACTGCTCGCCGCCGGGTCCTCGGCGCTGGCCCTCTACTTCGCCCGGCGTGTCATCACCCCGGTCCGGGTTCGCGAGGAGGACCAGGAGGTGCTGGCCGTAATCCGAGAGGGCCGAGGCCTGCAGGTCATCCTCAAGGCGACCCCCGATTCCACCGTGGAGGGCGTCTACGGTTTCTTTTTCGACGGCGGCCGCGGCCATGCCCGCCTCGGCCGCATCCTGTCCTACTCGCCCGCGGAGCAGACCGTGCTGCGCGAAGTCGAGGCGGTCTACAGCGGGGACCTGACCACGGCGCGCCGCGGCTACTGGAGCGGTGCCGTGCACCCCGACCCCGCGGCGATCGGACTGCCGTTCGAAGAGGTGCAGATTGAGGTCGACGGCGGGACGGCACCAGCGTGGCAGGTCAGGGCCGCCCCGGCGGCCGGGACGCCGACCTCGGACACCTGGGCGATCATGGTGCACGGGCGCGGCGCCTCGCGGCAGGAGGGCCTGCGCGCCGTCCGGGTGGCCCGCGAGCTGGGCCTCTCCAGCCTGCTGATCTCCTACCGCAATGACGGCCTGGCCCCGTCGGCCGCGGACGGCCGTTACGGCCTGGGCTCCACCGAGTGGCGGGACGTCGAAGCCGCGATCGGATATGCGCTGGAGCAGGGGGCGCACGAGGTGGTGCTCTTCGGCTGGTCCATGGGCGGCGCGATTTGCCTGCAGACCGCGGATTTGTCCCGGTACCACCACCTGATCCGGGCCATGGTGCTGGACGCCCCGGTGATTAACTGGGTGAATGTCCTGGCGCACCATGCCGAGCTGAACCGGATCCCCTCCGCCGTCGGACGCTACGGGCAGTTAATGATGAGCCACCCGCTGGGCCGCCGCCTGACCGGCCTGGCCGCCCCCGTGGACCTCAAGGCGATGGACTGGGTCTCCCGTGCCGTGGAGCTACGGACACCGACGCTGATCCTGCACTCCGTCGACGACGAATACGTTCCCTACGGCCCGTCCGCGGACCTGGCGGAGAAGAATCCGGAGATGGTGACCTTCGAAGCGTTCAGCACGGCACGGCACACGAAGGAATGGAACGTCGACCCGGAGCGCTGGGAGTCGCTGGTCACGGCCTGGCTCCGGCAGCAGCTCGCGCCCCGGCCGTCACCCGCGGGCTAAGGCTCCCACCGCCGGAGCCGTTAGCGGTGGTTGGAGGTGCCGATCCGGGCCGTGCTCGCGCCGGTCAGCCGGATCAGTTCGGCCGGGCTGAGCTCCAGGTCCAGGCCGCGGCGGCCACCCGAGACCAGGATGGTTTCCAGCTCCAACGCGCTCTCGTCGACCACGGTGGGGGAGGGCTGGCGCTGTCCCAGCGGGGAGATGCCGCCCAGGACGTAGCCGGTGCGGCGCTCCGCCGTCGCCGGGTCCGCCATCGCGGCCTTCTTGCCGCCCAGGGCCGCCGCCATCGCCTTCAGGTCCAGGTTGCCGCTGACCGGCACGACGCCGACGGCGAGGCGCCCGTCGACGTCGACCACCAGGGTTTTGAACACCCGGGCGGGGTCGATCCCCAGTACCTCGGCGGCCTCCAGTCCGTAGCTGGCCGCGGCGGGGTCATGGCTGTAGGGGTGCGCAACGAAGGAAACCCCGGCCGCCGCGAGTGCCGCGGTGGCAGGGGTTCCCTGGGATGCCTGTTTGCGGGCCACGGGACCGGCTCAGCCCTGCTGCGGCAGGGCGGCGACTTTGCGCTTGATCCGGCCGAGCATCGCCGTCATACCGCGCATCCGCAGGGGAGTGATGGCGCGCGTGAGGCCGAGGAGTTCGGGCATATCGTCCGGGACGGCCAGGATCTCCGCCGGGCTAAGCCCGTCGAGGCCCTCGTGCAGCACGCCGGCGAAACCGCGCGTCGTGGGGGCCTCCGGCGGAGCCTTGAAGAACAAGCGCACGCGCTCCGGTGCGCCGCCGGACTGGCGGTCGACGCCGGGTTCCGTCTCGATCGTCAGGAACAGCGGCGACTGGCATTCCACCACCTGCTCCATCAGCTCCGGGTGGTCCTGGAGGCGCGCCGGAGGATCCGGCAGCTCCCGGGAAAACTCGAGCAGCAGCTGGAGCCGCTCGGCTTCTTCGAGGGCTTGGAAGTCGTCAACAATTTCCGCGAGGGCGGCCGGGAGGGCAGAAGTATTCATCAGTCCCAGCTTACGCACGGGCGGCGATTGTGTCCCGGTCGGATCCGGTGACTGCCCCTAGAATCCGGCCGGAACGGTGCCACGGTCGGTGCCCTTGACGATCGGGACACGCACGGCGTTTCCCCACTCGGTCCAGGACCCGTCGTAGTTGCGGACGGTATCAAAGCCCAGGAGGTACTTCAGCGCGAACCAGGTGTGGCTGGAACGCTCACCGATCCGGCAGTAGGCAACGACGTCGTCCCCTTCCTTGAGCCCGGCCTCGCCCAGGTAGAGGGCCTCGAGTTCGGGGCGGCTGCGGTAGGTGCCGTCCTCCGCTGCGGCGCGGGCCCAGGGGATGGACGCGGCGGTGGGGATGTGGCCGCCGCGCAGGGCGCCCTCTTCCGGGTAAGCCGGCATGTGGGTGCGCTGGCCGGTGTACTCCTCGGCCGAGCGGACGTCGATCAGCGGCTTGCCGAAGTGCGCCAGCACGTCCTCCTTGAAGGCGCGGATCGGGGCGTCGTTGCGCTCGACCACGGGGTAGTCGCCCGTCGCGGGCACTGTCCGGTCCGTGGTGATCGGGCGTCCCTCGGCGATCCACTTGTCGCGGCCGCCGTCGAGCAGCCGGACATCCTCGTGGCCGAAGAGGGTGAAGACCCACAGCGCGTAGGCGGCCCACCAGTTGGACTTGTCGCCGTAGATCACCACGGTGCTGTCCCGGGAGATTCCCTTCGCGGCGGCCAGGGCGGCAAAGGCTTCACCGTCCACGTAGTCGCGGGTGACCTCGTCGTTCAGGTCGGTGTGCCAGTCGATCTTGACCGCGCCGGGGATGTGGCCGGTTTCGTACAGCAGCACGTCCTCGTCCGACTCGACGACCACCAGTTTGCCGCCGTCGAGCGCACCGCCTTCAAGTGCCGCCGCGAGCCACTCGGTGGAAACCAGGCGTTCGGGGTGGGCGTAGGCGCTGAATTTCTCGTTCTGCTCAACCGGGTAGGGCATGAAGTGGGCCTTTCACTGGGGCTTTTGGGAGGCCGGGCCAGGGGTGGTACACGGCGCCGGGTCTGCCTCCACACTAACCACGCCCCGGCGGGATTGCTTCCCGGGCCTACATACGCGGAAATATGGCCTTGGTCACGTCCGTTCCCGCGCCCGGAAGGGAACCCGGCCTTTGCCGGTATTCTTTCTGGGGACACGAGACCAGCAGAACGGACCACCTTGGTACAGATCGAACAGCTCGCCGCCAGAACCCCGGCGGTTTCCGTCGATGAACTCCTCAACGGGTTTTATCCGTCGCCGCGCTTCGGCGGGGTGTCCTTCGCCAGCTACCGGCCGGATCCGGCCCAGCCCAGCCAGGCGCACGCGGTGCATGCCCTGCAAAGCTTTGCCGCCGGTGTCGGTTCCCGGGACGGCGACGGCCTGTTCAAGCGGCTCTTCGGCAAGAAGGACACCTCGCGGGCGGGCATCTACCTCGACGGCGGCTTCGGCGTCGGCAAGACCCACCTGCTGGCCTCGCTCTGGCACGCGGCCCCGGGCCCCAAGGCCTTCGGCACCTTCGTGGAGTACACCAACCTGGTGGGGGCGCTGTCGTTCCGCAAGACCGTGGAGGCGCTCAGCCACTACAAGCTGGTCTGCATCGATGAGTTCGAGCTTGATGATCCGGGTGACACGGTGCTGATGTCCCGGCTGATGCGCGAGCTCGCCGACGCCGGAGTCAAGCTCGCCGCAACGTCCAATACCCTGCCCGGCTCCCTCGGTGACGGCCGCTTCGCCGCCGTCGACTTCCAGCGCGAGATCCAAGTCCTGGCGGACCAGTTCGACGTCGTCCGGATCGACGGCGAGGACTACCGCCACCGCGGCCTGCCGAAGGCGCCAGCGCCGCTGCGCAACGACGAGCTTACGCACCATATGCAGGCGGAGTTCGACGGCCAGACGGTGGCCAAGGATGAATTCAGCACCCTGATCAACCACTTGGCGGGGGTGCACCCGAGCCGCTACCGGCAGCTGATCGACGGGATCGACGGCGTGGTGTGGCGCAACGTCGAGACCATCACCGAACAGGCCGTGGCGCTGCGCTTCGTTGTCCTGGCGGACCGGCTGTACGACAAGGACGTGCCGATCCTGGCCAGCGGCGTGCCGTTCGACCAGCTCTTCACCGAGGAAATGATGACCGGCGGGTACATGAAGAAGTACTTCCGTGCCGTGTCCCGGCTCACCGCCCTCGCCCGTGAGGGCCAGAACCACGAGCCGTCCTAGCCCCGGCCGCGGTAGGAACCCAACTAACTCGCAGTAGTTGTCGTTTTGAGGGCTCAAAACGACAACTACTGCGAGCCAGTTGGGGCTGACCCCGCGTCGGTCGTTAAACGACAAAGGTGCCGGCGCCGCCTCGCGGCGGGACCGGCACCTCGCTGACGTACCTGGGTCAGAGGCCCTGCTGCCGGGGTTCCCCGGCGACTGGTGGCTCACCCGCGACGTGCGGCTCTGCGACGGGGGCCGTTGCCGGCCGGCCGTCCGCGTTGTCCACGAAGTCGGAGGCGCCTCGCTGGGCGGAATCTACTTTGTCGGCGTATTTTCCGCCGGTCTTCGAATCGACGAAATCACCCGCCTTTTCGATGCCGTCCTTGATGGCCTGTTCGTTGCCACCAATCAGATGCTGAGCCTTGCCCTTTAGATCGTCAAGTAAACCCACGGGCACCTCCCTTCAGTCGCGGAGCCAGATCGCTCCTAGCGCTTCCGATCCTAACCGCCGGGTGGGGACGTGCCAAGGGTGTACGCCCAGAGGAGAAAGACTCTGTGCGGGGCCGTGGGAAGGGGAACGAAAAAAGCAGCCCCAAGGGAGCTGCTTTTACGGTGGGCGATACTGGGATCGAACCAGTGACCTCTTCCGTGTCAGGGAAGCGCGCTACCGCTGCGCCAATCGCCCGCAACCGGAAGGATCCGGAGTGGAGTTGTGTGAATCTGGTGAAACGACAGAGCGGACGACGAGATTCGAACTCGCGACATCCACCTTGGCAAGGTGGTGCTCTACCAGCTGAGCTACGTCCGCATTTTTAGTCCATTCCGGCAGGCCGGTGGTACTGGATCAAGCAAGTTGCCTTGCTTTGGTGGGCGATACTGGGATCGAACCAGTGACCTCTTCCGTGTCAGGGAAGCGCGCTACCGCTGCGCCAATCGCCCCTTTCGCATCCAGCCGGAACCGGAAACCAGGGTTTTCACCGAGGTGGGTACGGGATTCGAACCCGTGTATACGGCTTTGCAGGCCGCTGCCTCGCCTCTCGGCCAACCCACCGTGTAGACACAGTTCCGAAGAACCGTTGCCGTGACAGTGTCCTGCGAGCGGACGACGAGATTCGAACTCGCGACATCCACCTTGGCAAGGTGGTGCTCTACCAGCTGAGCTACGTCCGCATTGTTGCCTGCGATTCCCTGCCGTATTCGGCATTTCCTCGCGTTCCAACGAGTAAGAACTCTATAGGAGGTTCAGGGAATCTACAAATCGGGCCGCGTCCGGCACCACCGTACCCCCCTTCTTCCCTGCAATCTAGGGGATTTTGCTAATTACAGGGGTGTAATTCGCCCCCGTTCTCACGTCGCCTGGGCGGGGCGGCGGACATGGTGTCCGACGACGACGGCGGAGGCAGACGCGTTCAGCGAAGGAGCGGTGCCGGGGGAAGGCCTGCGGATCGTTGGGGCGAGCCGGATCCGCCGATTGCCGCAGACGGCCGCTAAGTCGACCCGTATTGCGGCCATCTTCGTCAAGCGGGGCGCGGTCCGGGCCGGCACCGACCTGCCCTCCGCCCCGCCCCACCGAGTCGCCAATCGTGGCCGCCAAACGACCCCGGAAAGCGGCCGTCTTCGTCCAACGGGCGCAGCCAGGCCGGATCGCCGAGGGGGTCCGCCCGGCATCCGGAGCGCCGATTTCTATATTCCGCCGGGGTGGGCTAGCATTCAATGGCACCGGGGCGATTGGCGCAGTGGTAGCGCGCTTCGTTCACACCGAAGAGGTCACTGGTTCGAACCCAGTATCGCCCACCTGGAAAATGGTCCGTTCCGCTCACAGAGCGGGGCGGGCCATTTTGTTTTCCCTAGAGCGTCCGACCCCTGTGAAAGAGTCTTTTTATGACCGCCCCGCTTCTCGCCCACGCCACCGACTACGGCCGGATGTATGCACGTTCCACGTCCGAGCAGTTCTCCGTACCCTCCATCACCACCGTGATCGGCCAGCAGCCCCACGGCCTGGACGGCTGGTTCGGCTACATGGGTGCGAGCAGCCTCGCGGCGGATCCCTCGCTGCCGGCGATCCTGGGGAGCCCGGCCAAGGTGCGGCAGGCGGTAAGCCGGGCGGCGAAGGCAGCCGAAACGCACCGGGACGACGCCGCCAAGCGTGGCGACCGCGTGCACAACTACTGCGAGCAGGTGGCCCTGCGGGCGCTTGGCCGGCCGCACCAGATGAAGGAAACCCGTGAGGCCCTCGCGGCCAACGGCGAGGAAGCCTTCGCCGCGCGCTTCGACGAGTGGTGGGAACTGTTCCAGGTGGAGCCGATAGCCCCGGAGATCACGGTCTGGAACAAGACCGTGGGCTACGCCGGAACCCTTGACCTGGTGGCCAAGATCAATGGCCGCACCTGCCTCATCGACTACAAGACCAAGGGCACCAGCCGGGACGGCACGGTCAAACCGCTCGACGACAAGGTCGTCATGCAGCTGGTGGCCGGCATGAAGGCGGAGGAAAGCCTCGTGGACCCGGTGGCAGGGGAGTGGGAAGCCTGGCAGCACGGCGATTCCCCGATCCTCCTCGCGGTGGCCATCGGCGAGACCGAGGTCCGGCCGCAGCGGGCCAACCCGGAGGTGCTCAAGCATCACTGGTGGAAGTTCTGCGCGCTGCGCCGCGTCTGGGAGATGTCCGCCGACACCTCGGCCGCCGGAGCAGCCCTGCTGCCGATCGCGCCGCCGGTGGCCCGCTGAGCCGGAAACCCGAGGCTGCCACTAAACTGGATGGGATCCCAAGCAGCCCACCGTGAGGACAGATTGCCCATGGCCATTTTGAATATCCGCATCATTGGGGACCCGGTGCTGCGCACAGTTGCCGATCCCGTGACGGAATTCGGGCCTGAGCTGGAAAAGCTCGTTGCCGACATGACCGAAACCATGGAGGACGTGGAGGGCGCCGGCCTGGCCGCACCCCAGGTCGGCATCAGCCAGCGGGTCTTCACCTACCGCATCCGCGGGGTGGAGGGCCACATCATCAACCCGGTGCTGGAGAACAGCGAAGACTTCCAGCCGGACGAGGTGGAAGGCTGCCTCTCCATTCCCGGACTGGGGTTCCCAGTCCGCCGGCGCCGCAGCACCCGCGTCACCGGCGTCGACGTGCACGGCAACCCGGTGGTGCTTGAAGGTGAGGGCATGCTCGCACGGGTCTTCCAGCACGAAACGGACCACCTGGACGGGATCCTCTTCACCGACCGGCTCGAAGGCGAGGACCGCAAAGCGGCCCTGCGCGCCATCCGCAACGCCAACTACGACTCCATCACCGAGCAGACGACGTCGAAGCGCGCCAAGACCGTCGGCTCGAGCTTCGGCGCGGGTTCCTCCTTCGGAACCGGCCAGTGAGGGTCCTCTTCGCGGGAACCCCGGCCGTCGCCGTCCCCTCGCTGGACGCCCTCGTCGCGGCCGGCTTCGACGTCGTCGCCGTCCTGACCCGGCCGGACGCACCGCTGGGCCGCAAACGCGTCCTGACGCCCTCGCCGGTCGCCGCCCGCGCCGCGGAGCTCGGCATCGAGGTCATCCATGCCGCCAAGGTCGATGCGGCAGTGACGGCCAGGATCGAGGCGGCCGCGCCCGACGTTGCCGCAATCGTCGCCTACGGCGGACTCATTCCGCGGGCGGCCCTGGACGTTCCCCGGCACGGCTGGATCAACCTGCACTTTTCGCTCCTGCCGGCCTGGCGCGGGGCTGCGCCTGTTCAGCGGGCACTCATCGCCGGGGACGACATCACCGGCGCCGTGACTTTCCGGCTCGAAGAGGGCCTGGACACCGGACCCGTGTTTGGCACCCTGACCGAGGCGGTGCGGCCCACGGACACCGCGGGGGAGTTGCTGGACCGACTCTCGCACAGCGGCGCCGTGCTGCTGACCCAGACACTCTCCGCCGTCGACGCCGGCAAGGCCACCGCCGTGCCGCAGCAGGGCGACATCAGCCTGGCCCCGAAACTCACCCTCGAGGACGGCCGGCTCGACTGGCAGCAGCCGGCACTCGCGATCGGACGCCGCGCCCGCGGAGTGACGCCGGAACCCGGGGCCTGGACCACGCTGGACGGACAGCGCATCAAGCTCGAACCGGTACTGCTCCGGCCCGGGGCTCCGGCCCTGCGCCCGGGACACCTGGCCCTCGACGGGAAAGCCGTCCTGGTCGGGACCGGCTCGCACCCCGTTGAGCTCACCCGGGTCCAGCCTTCGGGCAAGAAAATGATGACCGCCGCCGACTGGGCGCGCGGACAGGCAACACTGGAAAGCGTGGTCTTCGAATGAGCGAATCCGGATCAAATGGCAGCGGCCGGGCCAGGGGCCCCCAATCCGGCGGACAAGGGTCCGGTGGCCAGGGGTCCGGCGGCCGCGGCGGCCAGGGCCCCCGGGGCGGCGTGAAGCGGAACGCGCAGGGACGCGAACGGAACCGCGGACCGCAGCGCAGCTACACCGAAAACGCCCCCTCCCAGCGCAGCCGTCGAGCCGACCCGGCGCGGCTGGTCGCCTTTGAGGTGCTGCGTGCGGTGGCCGCCGAGGACGCCTACGCGAACCTCGTGCTGCCGGCCCGGATCCGGCATCACGGATTGGACAAGCGCGACGCCGGTTTCGCCACCGAGCTCAGCTACGGCGCCCTCCGCGGCCAGGGCACCTATGATGCGATCCTTGCCCGCTGCGTGGACCGCCCGCTGGACCAGCTGGACCCGGCCATCCTCGACGCCCTGCGGATCGGCGCGCACCAGCTGCTGGCCATGCGGGTCCCGGCGCACGCCGCGCTCGACGAGACCGTCGGCCTGGCCCGCGCCGTGATCGGCGCCGGCCCCTCCGGCCTGATCAACGCCGTGCTCCGCAAGGTCTCCGCGCACACGCTGGACGAGTGGCTGGAGCTGCTGCTTCGCGACGAGCCGGACGAGACGAAGGTGGCGTCGGTCCGCTACGCCCACCCCGAGTGGATCGTGCGCGCCTTCCGGCAGTCCCTGGTGGCGCATGGCCGCCCGGTGACCGAAATCAACGACCTCCTTGAGGCAGACAACGCCGCGCCCGTGGTGAACCTCGTGGCGCTGCCCGGTCTCGGCAGCCTCGACGAAGCCCTCGAAAGCGGCGCCACACCCGGCGAGCTCGTGGAAGGTTCGGCGCTCTCCAGCGGCGGCGACCTTGGCCGGCTCGCCTCGGTGCGGGATGGCAGCACCCGGGTCCAGGACGTCGGCTCGCAGCTGGTGGCGCGCGCCCTGGCCTCCGTGGACCTTGCTGCGGGAACCGGCGCGGGCGGCGCCGAAAGCGCCGTCGGCGGCCCTGGCAGCCAGGCCGGCGGCGAACGCTGGCTTGATCTTTGCGCCGGACCCGGCGGCAAGGCAGCCCTGCTCGGCGCCCTGGCCCGGCAGCACGGCGCCACCCTGCTCGCCAACGAGCCGGCGCCGCACCGCGCGAAACTTGTCCGTCAGGCCCTCGCCGCCGTCCCGCACGAGGTCTGGCATGTCCGCACCGGCGACGGCCGCGAGGTCGGGTCCGAGATGGCGGAAAGCTTCGACCGGGTGCTTGTGGACGTACCCTGTACCGGACTGGGCGCACTGCGCCGCCGCCCGGAATCGCGCTGGCGGCGCACCCCCAAGGACCTTGTCGATCTCGGCCCGCTGCAGCGGGAACTGCTTAAGTCGGCCCTGGATGCGGTCAAGCCCGGTGGTGTGGTGGCCTACGTGACCTGTTCCCCGCACCCGGCCGAGACCACCGCCGTCGTCAGCGACGCGCTGCGCAAGCGCGACGACCTCGAGTTGCTCGACGCCGGCGCGGCCCTCGACGCGGTGAGCCTCACCGGCCACCTCGAGGCCGGCCACGACCTCACTGCCCAGCTCTGGCCGCACCGGCACCGGACGGACGCCATGTTCCTGGCGCTGATCCACAAGAAAGCCTGAGCTTCGGCCATACTGGCACCAGTTACCTGACCTTCCGACCAGCGCAACGACAAGGAAATCCATGGCCCATTGCTGCATCCACCCGAGCATCCTTTCGGCGGACTTCGCGAACCTCCAGTCCGAGCTCCACAAGATCAGGACCGCTGACGCCGTGCACGTGGACGTGATGGACAACCATTTTGTGCCCAATCTCTCGCTCGGGCTTCCGGTGGTCCAGCGGCTGCAGGAAGTCAGCCCGATCCCGTTGGACGCGCACCTCATGATCGAGCACGCCGACCGCTGGGCGCCTGCCTACGCCGACGCCGGGTTGGCTTCCGTGACGTTCCACGCCGAAGCATCCATCGCGCCGGTGAAACTGGCCCGCGAGCTGCGCGCCCGCGGCGCCAAGGCCGGCCTGGCGCTGCGGCCCGGCAGCGGCGTGGAGCCGTTCCTGGACATGCTCGGCGAGCTGGACATGATCCTCATCATGACGGTGGAACCCGGCTTCGGCGGCCAGGAATTCCTGGACCTCACGCTGCCCAAGATCCGCCGGGCCAGGGCGGCAATCGACGCCTCCGGCCTGGATATCAAGATCCAGGTGGACGGCGGAATCACGGAGAAGACCATCTGGCGTGCCGCCGAGGCCGGGGCGGACGTCTTTGTGGCCGGCTCCGCTGTCTACGGCGCAGACGACCCGGCGGATGCGATCGGGCGGTTGCGGGCCGCGGGCAGCCGCTAGCCCGCCGGAACATGACGAACGTTGTACCGTCCGTTCCGCGGGAATAGCCGGGCCGTCCGCCCGGTTGTGTCAGAATAGCTACACACATACGTGCTCCGGGGTCGGTGTAAGTCCGAACCGGCGGTTATAGTCCGCGACCCGCGAGCCGGCACTCTTCCCTTGGGGAAGGATGACGGCGGACGGTTGAACCGGTGGAACTCCGGTACCGACAGTTAAAGTCTGGATGAGAGAAGCACGTACAGCTGTTACTGCGGAGCCCTCACGGCGCCGCGGAATTGCGCTGTCGTATACCCCCGGAGCCATCGCGGTTCTTGAGGGAAGGAACGACAGACATGAACCCCTTGCGATGGCTCTTCGCCGACTCCGCGGTCCTACGGGACCGGGCGGGCGGCAAATGAGCGTTCAGCAGGCGGCCGCCGGGCCGCAGGAACAACCGGACAAGGAAGGCTTCGCCGCCGCCGGCTTCAGCGCCGCCGAGACGGCCGCCATGGATGCCGCCCTCGCCGCCGCGGCGCAGGGCCCGCGGGGTGCGAACCCGCTGGTGGGCGCCGTCATTATCGGGCCCGACGGCACACCCCTCGTGACCGGCCACCACCGCGGCGCCGGCACCCCCCACGCCGAGGCCGACGCGATCTCGCAGGCCGCGGCGGCCGGGCTGGACCTGACCGGCACCACCATGGTGGTCACGCTCGAGCCGTGCAACCACTGCGGCCGCACCGGCCCCTGCGCCCAGGCCATCATCGACGCCGGCGTGGCCGACGTCGTCTACGCCATCGACGACCCGCATGATCCCGCCGCCGGGGGAGCGGCCACCCTGCGCGCCGCCGGTGTCAGGGTCCGGTCGGGCCTGGGCGCCGTCGCAGCCCTCGAGCTCAACCGGCGCTGGTTCGACGCCGTCGCCGCCAAACGGCCCTTCGTCACCTTGCACATCGCCCAGACCCTGGACAGCCGGATCGCGGCCAGCGACGGCACCAGCCAGTGGATCTCCAGCCCCGAGTCGCTCGCCGACAACCACGCGCTGCGGGGCCGGATCGATGCGATCCTGGTCGGCACGCAGACGGTCCTGGTCGACAACCCGCGGCTCACGGCCCGCACCCCCGACGGCGCAGCCGCGGAAAAGCAGCCGCTGCGGGCCGTCA
This sequence comes from Arthrobacter sp. 05L428, assembly GCF_056397665.1. Lineage (NCBI taxonomy): Bacteria > Bacillati > Actinomycetota > Actinomycetes > Micrococcales > Micrococcaceae > Arthrobacter > Arthrobacter sp. 05L428. Next base: position 197,067 of record NZ_JBFTNW010000007.1, read on the forward strand.
TGGGCCTGCGCGGGATTCCCGACGGCGCCGCCGTCAACGGCGGCGACGGCAAGGCGCTGCACCTGCCGACCCGGGACCCCCGCGAGGCCCTGGACCAACTGTTCGACGCCGGCGTCCGGCACCTCATGGTCGAAGGCGGCTCGCGGATCCTGAGCGCTTTCCTCGCCGCGGGCCTCGTCGACGAGCTGATCGTCTATCTGGCCCCGACGCTGCTTGGCTCGGGCACACCGGCCCTGGAGGACCTCGGCATCGGCACCCTCGCCGATGCCCAGCACTGGGACTGGGACCAGGCCTCCGGCGGCGCCGTCCGGATGCTGGGCCGCGACCTGCGGCTGCACCTGCGCCCCGCCACTGACACTTCATCCGATTCCACCCCGCGCAGCGACGCGGACACCGCCGCAGGAGGCTACTGATGTTTACCGGAATTATCGCCGAGCAGGGGAAGGTGCTCTCCGTCGAGCGCGACGGCGAAACCAGCGCCACGCTGCGCCTGCACGCCCCCGGCAGCACCGAGGGACTGGCCCACGGCGGCTCGATTGCCGTCAACGGCGTCTGCCTGACCGCCACGGACATCGACGGCGCGGACTTCAGCGTCGACGTCATGGGCGAGACCCTGGTCCGCAGCACCATCGGCGGGCTGGCAGCCGGGGATCCGGTCAACCTCGAGCGCTGCGTCCAGGCCGGCGGCCGGCTCGACGGCCACGTCGTGCAGGGGCACGTCGACGGCGTCGGCGAACTGCTGGAACGCGAGCCGCTCGGCAACTGGGACCGGCTGCGCTTCGGTGTGCCGGCCGGGCTGGCCCGCTACATCGCGGAGAAGGGCTCGATCGCCGTCGACGGCGTCTCCCTGACCGTTACGGCCGTGAGCCCGGCGCCGGAGCCGGCGCCGTGGTTCGAAGTCGGCCTGATCCCGACGACCCTGGCCGAAACCGGCCTGGGCGCCAAGTCCATCGGCGCCCGCGTGAACCTTGAAGTGGACGTGCTGGCCAAGTACACCGAACGGCTGCTCGCCTTCGCCCCCGCCACGCCCCGCCCGGAGGCTGCGCACCGCCAGGCGGCCGCATCATGAGCCGGCTGCAGGAGAACCGCGGACTCGCCGTGGACGCGCCCGCCGCGCTGGACCCGATCGAAGACGCGATCCGCGCCATGGCCGCCGGCCGGCCGGTGCTGGTGGTCGACAACGAGGACCGCGAAAACGAAGGCGACATCATCTTCGCCGCGCAGCACGCGACCCCGGCGCTGATGGGCTGGACCATCCGCTACAGCTCCGGCGTCATCTGCGTACCGCTGACCAGTGAACGGGCGGACGAACTGGCGTTGCCGCCGATGGTGGCGATCAACCAGGACTCCAAAGGCACCGCGTACACGGTTTCGTGCGACGCGGCGGTGGGCGTGAGCACCGGAATCTCGGCCACCGACCGGGCCCTGACGGCCCGGATCCTGGCCGATCCGACCAGCCAGCCAAATTCGCTGACCCGTCCCGGGCATGTTTTCCCGCTCCGCGCCGTTAAGGGGGGTGTGCGGGAGCGTCCCGGCCACACCGAGGCGGCTGTTGAGCTGTGCCGGCTGGCCGGCCTGGAGCCCGTGGGCGTAATTGCAGAGCTGGTGCACGACGACGGAGAAATGATGCGGCTGGACGGACTTCGCGGTTTCGCGATCGAACATGGCTGCCCGCTGATCTCGATTGCCGACCTGGTGGCTTACCTTGAGGCCGGTAACCCCGGCAGCCACGCAGCGGCATCCGCCTGACACCTGGATTGAGGAGAGACAATGACGACTTCTGAAGCGCAGCCGGCCACCCCGGGACAGCAGCCGCATCCGGTCAGCGGCGGGCCAATCGTCCAGCTGCCCACCGCGTACGGCGACTTCGTGGCGCAGGCCTGGACCGATCTGGACACCGGCGCCGAACACCTCGCCGTCAGCTCCCCGCTGCCGGCCACGGACGGCCAGGCCCCCCTGGTCCGGCTGCACTCCGAATGCCTCACCGGGGACGTGTTTGGGTCCTACCGGTGCGACTGCGGCGAACAGCTGGCCTATGCCCTGGAGATGATCCACGAATTCGGCGGCACGCTGCTCTACCTGCGCGGCCAGGAAGGCCGCGGCATCGGCCTGGCCAACAAGATCAAGGCTTATGCCCTGCAGGAGGCCGGCTTCGACACGGTCGAGGCCAACGAGCAGCTGGGCCTGCCGGTGGACGCCCGCTGCTACAAGGCAGCGGCCCAGATCCTCGCCGAGATGGGCCTGCACGAGATCCGCCTGCTGAGCAACAACCCGGACAAGCAGGACAGGCTGGCCCAGGCCGGCGTCCGGGTGGTCGAGATGGTCCCCACAGAGGTGCCCTCCCGGGAACAGAACCTCCGCTACCTGCAGACCAAGAAGGACCGGATGGACCACCGGCTGGTCCTCGACATGGAGCCCGCCGCGCCCGCCGCCGGACAGCTCGGCTTCGAGCACGAACAGGGCTGAGCCCTCCCGCAGCACCCCCAAGCAAGCACCCCCAGACACCTCCCACAGCAAGGAGCTCCCATGAGCGGCCACGGCGCACCCCAGATTGACCTGACCACCTTCCAGCCCGACGAAACCTCACGGCTGAAACTGGCCATCGTGGCCGCCAGCTGGCACACCAAGATCATGGACGGCCTGCTCGACGGCGCGCTGCGCGCCGCCAAGGACGCCGGCATCACCGAACCGACCGTGCTGCGCGTCCCCGGAACCTTTGAACTGCCGGTCGCGGCAGCCCGGCTGGCGCCGCACTTCGACGCCGTCGTGGCGCTCGGCGTCGTGATCCGGGGCGGCACCCCGCACTTCGAGTACGTCTGCGAAGCCGCCACCCTCGGCCTGACCGAGGTCAGCGTCCGCACCGGCGTGCCGGTCGGCTTCGGCGTGCTGACCTGTGACACCGAGCAGCAGGGCATCGACCGCGCCGGCCTCCCCGGCTCCACCGAGGACAAAGGCCACGAGGCCGTCACCGCCGCGCTGGCCACCGCCGTCACGCTCAAGCAGTACTCCTAAGCTGTGTATTCGCTCACATCCGGGCCGTCATGCAAGGGCCCGGCAGGCGTGCTCCGGCCGTGAACAAGTAGGCTGGAGGGTGTGAAGAATTTCGAGTCGCTGTTCGCAGAACTGAGTGAGAAGGCAGCCACCCGCCCGGAGGGCTCCCGCACCGTCGCCGAACTGGAGTCCGGAATCCACGGCATCGGCAAGAAAGTCGTGGAGGAAGCAGCGGAGGTCTGGATGGCTGCCGAGTACGAATCCGATGAGGCCGCCGCGGAAGAAATTTCGCAGCTGCTCTATCACCTGCAGGTTCTGATGCTCGCCAAAGGACTCAGCCTGGAAGACGTCTACAAGCATCTCTAGCCACGTCGCGCCTTCCCCCGGACCTTTGTCCGGGGGACCGGCGCACCGCGTGGCCCGCTGTGCCTGCACCGATGACTTCCTAACCAGAAAGAACTTCCCATGCTGAGAGTTGCCGTCCCGAACAAGGGATCCCTGTCCGAAGCCGCCTCCGCCATGCTTGCCGAGGCAGGCTACCGCCAGCGCCGCGACAGCCGCGAATTGGTCATGGTGGACCCGGACAACGACATTGAATTCTTCTTCCTCCGCCCCCGTGACATCGCCGTGTACGTCGGCCAAGGCACCCTGGACGTCGGCATCACGGGCCGCGACCTGCTGCTCGACGCCGAGGTTGAAGCCGAAGAGCTGCTGCCGCTGGGCTTTGCGGCCTCCACCTTCCGCTTCGCCGGCCCGGTGGGGGATTTCACCGCCATCGACCAGCTCGAAGGCAAGCGCCTTGCCACCAGCTACGACGGGCTGCTCCGCGGCTACCTCGCCCAGCGCGGCATCAACGCCAAGGTCGTCCGGCTCGACGGCGCCGTCGAATCCTCCGTCCGGCTCGGCGTCGCGGACGCGATCGCCGACGTCGTCGAAACCGGCACCACGCTCAAAGCCGCCGGCATGGAAATCTTCGGCGAGCCGATCCTGAACTCCGAGTCGGTCCTGATCGGCCGCAAGGGCGAGCAGAACCCGGCCACCGAAGTGCTGATCCGCCGCCTCCAGGGTGTGCTCGTGGCCCGGCAGTACGTGCTGATGGACTACGACATCCGCAAGGAACTCGTGGAGCAGGCCGCGGCCTTGACGCCCGGACTGGAATCGCCCACCGTCTCGCCGCTGCGCGACTCGGAGTGGGTGGCCGTCCGCTCGATGGTGCCGAAGAAGGACACCAACCGGATCATGGACGAACTCTATGACCTCGGGGCCCGCGCCATCCTGGTCAGCAGCATCCACGCCTGCCGGATCTAGCGCGGCCCGTCCGTGAAGCCATCATCCGTGAGCCCATCATTTGTGAGCCCAGTTCAGGAGCAGCCATGTCCGTAGCCGTCCGTGTCATCCCGTGCCTGGACGTCGACGCCGGCCGGGTGGTTAAGGGGATCAATTTCGAGGGCCTGCGCGACGCCGGCGACCCGGTGGAGCTCGCGCACCGCTACGACAACGGCGGCGCCGACGAGCTGACCTTCCTGGACGTCACCGCGTCCTCCGGCAACCGCGAAACCACCTTCGACGTCGTCCGGCGCACCGCGGAGGAAGTCTTCATCCCGCTGACCGTAGGCGGCGGCGTCCGCGGCGTGGCCGAGGTGGACAAGTTGCTGCGCTACGGGGCGGACAAGGCGGCCATCAACACCGCGGCCGTGGCCCGGCCCGGGGTGATCGACGAGATTACCCGGCACTTCGGCTCGCAGGTGCTGGTGCTTTCCCTCGACGCGCGGCGCACCCGTCCCGGCTCGCAGCCGACACCGTCCGGGTTCGAGGTCACCACGCACGGCGGCCGCCAGGGCACCGGCATCGATGCCCTGGCCTGGGCCCGCGAGGCCGCCGACCGCGGCGCCGGCGAGATCCTGCTCAACTCGATCGACGCCGACGGCACCAAGGACGGCTTCGACCTGGAACTGATCCGCCTGGCCCGCGCCAGCGTGAAGGTGCCGTTGATCGCCTCGGGCGGCGCCGGCAGGCCCGAGCACTTCCCGCCGGCCGTAGCTGCGGGCGCGGACGCCGTGCTCGCTGCCTCGGTGTTCCACTTCGGGCCGCTCGACATGATCGCCCAGGTCAAAGCCGCCATCCGCGAGGCAGGCTTCGAAGTCCGCTAACCCCCAGCCTGATAAAGCAACGCGGGGTCACATTGCGCCCATCCCGAAGGGGGAAATGGGCGCGATGTGACCCCGCGTTGCTTGGTTAAGCGCGAGCTTAGAGTCCGACTTCGGCGGACTGCAGCAGCGCGACGGCGTCCGGCTGGCCCTCGAAGGTCACCAGCGCGTGCCGGGTCCGGCCATGCGCGTGCATCAGGAGCTCACCCGGTTCGCCCACGATCGCGACCGAGACGGGGGCCCGCTTGGCAACATGCCGCGGCCCGGATGGGCGCACCAGCACGATGCCGAGGTCCACGCCGCGGTACAGGATGGCGGCGCGCTTGATCAGTTCATCCCAGAGTGCGTCCGAGTAAGCCTCGTCCAGGGCCCGGGGCGCCCAGCGGTCCACCGCCCGGCGGACATCCTCCGTGTGCACGAAGTACTCGATCAGGTTGGAGCTTTCGTCCAGGGCCTTGATCCGCATGGGGGATAGGGCGGGCGGCCCGGCGCGGAAGGTGTTGACCAGCTTCGCGTAGGCTTCCGGGGTCCGGACCGTGGCGGCGAGCTCGGCCGTGGCCTCATCCGAGGCCTTGGACAGCCGTTTGATCAGGAGCCCCAGGCCAACACGGGCTTTGCGCTCCCGCAGGTAGAGGTGGGCTGCAAGATCACGGGTTTGCCAGCCCTTGCAGAGCGTGGGGGAGTCAGGACCGGCCGCCAGCAGGGTTTCGGCCAGAACTTCTCGGGACGGTTCGACGAAATGCATCACTTGTGAAACTAGCACGAGAGGCGCGCCTCTGGGCACAGGAAGCGCCGTGGTTTCGGCCGCAACGCGCTTTCGGCGGCGATGTTAAGCGCGGTGCCCGCAACGCCGGGCAGCGGCGGGCGCGGAGGCACTAGACTTGAGCTGATGTCTGAGCAGCCCGCCCCCGCCCCCGTCCCGGTCGACGACCAGCTAAACGCCCCGGAAAATTCCGTCCCGGTTTCCGCCGCGCCGGGTTCTGCCGTCCCCGATTCGGCGCACGACGCCGGCCCGCTCCCCGCGGGTCTCGCGGCGTCTCTCAAGCGGGACAGCGCCGGCCTGGTGGCCGCGATCGTCCAGCAGTTCGACACCAGCGAGGTGCTCATGCTGGGCTGGATGGACGACGAGGCGCTGCACCGCACGATGACCAGCGGGCGGGTCACCTTCTACTCCCGCTCCCGGCAGGAGTACTGGCGCAAGGGCGACACTTCCGGCCACGTGCAGTGGGTCAAGTCGCTCGCTCTGGACTGCGACGGCGACGCCCTGCTGGTCCGGGTCGACCAGGTCGGCGCCGCCTGCCACACCGGGACCCGGACCTGCTTCGACGGACGGGCGCTGGACGCCGTCGTCGGCCAGGCCGACTGACCGGCGCACCGCGGCGCAGGCCGCGGGCACCTCGCAAGCTTTAGACCAAGAGAACAGGCGGAAAAACGCAGCCATGCAGGACCTTGGAATCATCAGCCCCAGCCTGGACGAGTTCCGGGAACTCGCCGGCCACAGCCGTGTCATCCCCGTCCGGCTCAAGGTGCTGGCTGACGCCGAAACGCCGATCGGGCTGTACCGCAAGCTCGCCCAGGGCCAGCCCGGGACGTTCCTGCTGGAGTCCGCCGCAGTGGGCGGCGCCTGGTCCCGTTACTCCTTCATCGGCGCGCGGTCCCGTGCCACGCTGACCACCAAGGACGGGCAGGCGCACTGGCTCGGCGAGCCGCCCGTCGGCGTGCCGCTGGACGGCAGCCCGGTCGATGCCATCCGGGACACCGTCCGTGCCCTGCACACCGAACGTTTCGAAGGACTGCCGCCCTTTACCTCCGGCCTCGTCGGCTTCCTCGGCTGGGAAACCGTCCGGCACTGGGAAAAGCTCACCAGCCCGCCGGAAGACGACCTGCAGCTTCCGGAAATGGCGCTGAACCTCGTGACGGACATGGCCGTGCACGACAACATGGACGGCACGGTGCTGCTGATCGCCAACGCGATCAATTTCGACAACAGCTCCGAACGCGTCGACGAGGCCTGGCACGACGCCGTCGCCCGGGTGAAGGACCTGCTGGCAAAGATCAGCACCCCGACGGAGCAGCCCGTCTCCGTACTCCAGCCCGCAGCCCTGGACTTCGCCTCGAGCGTGCAGGAGCGCTGGGATGAAAACGATTACCTGGCCGCCCTGGACCGTGGCAAGGAAGCGATCGTCGACGGCGAAGTGTTCCAGGTGGTGATTTCGCGCCGCTTCGAAATGGAGTGCGGAGCCGATCCGCTGGACGTCTACCGGGTCCTGCGCAACACCAACCCCAGCCCGTACATGTACATCTTCAGCCTCGAGGACGCCGCCGGCCGCCAGTACTCGATCGTGGGCTCCTCCCCGGAGGCCCTCGTGACAGTCACCGGGGAGGAAGTCATCACGCACCCGATCGCCGGGTCCCGGCCGCGTGGCAAGACGGTTGAAGCGGACAAGGCCTTCGCCGAGGAGCTGCTCGCGGACCAGAAGGAACGCGCCGAACACCTCATGCTGGTGGACCTGTCCCGCAACGACCTCTCCAAGGTCTGCGTGGCCGGAACCGTGGACGTCACGCAGTTCATGGAGGTGGAGCGGTTCAGCCACATCATGCACCTGGTGTCCACTGTGGTGGGCAGGCTCGCCCCGACCGCGACGGCCTACGACGTGCTGAAGGCCACCTTCCCGGCCGGCACCCTGTCCGGAGCGCCCAAACCCCGTGCGCTGCGGCTCCTGGACGAGCTGGAGCCGCACCGCCGCGGCATCTACGGCGGTGTGGTGGGCTACCTCGACTTCGCCGGCGACATGGACATGGCGATCGCCATCCGTTCCGCCCTGCTCCGCGAAGGCCGCGCCTACGTGCAGGCCGGCGGCGGGATCGTGGCCGATTCAGTCAACGCCACCGAGGCGATCGAAACCATCAACAAGGCCGCCGCCCCGATGCGGGCCGTCCACACGGCCCAGTCGCTGCGCAACATCACGGCCGACACCGTGCCCAGTGCCGGGACGGAGCAGCCATGACCGGCCCCGCCATGGTCAAGAGCACCAGCCCGGCCGTCCCGCGCTGGGCCCGGAAATCCACCCTGGTGCTGGTGATTGCCGCACTTGCGCTGGCGGTCTTCGGCACCACCACGCAGACCTGGCTGACCGTGCAGCTGGACCCCAGCCAGCTGGGTCAGGGCGTTAGCAGCCAGAACGGCCTGCAGGTCCAGGGCAGCAAGGCCGCCACCACGGTGACGGCCCTCGCCCTCGTCGCCCTCGCGGGAGGCCTCGCCGCCTCCATTGCCGGGCGCATCGCCCGCTGGGTCATCACGGCAATCATCCTGCTCGCCGCCGCAGGGATCGTTGCCGCGGCGGCAACCGTGCTGGCCGACCCGCTGGCCGCGGCGCAGGGTTCCATCGCCGCCGCCACCGGCATCAGCGGCAGCAACGTCCAGGTGGCCCTCACCGCATTCCCCGTCCTCGCCGTCGTCGCCGGGTCGCTGCTGGGCCTCGGCGCCCTCGCCATCGTCCCTGCCGGACGGTACTGGAAGAGCCGCACGAAGTACGACGCCGCCGCCAGCGCAGGCGCTTCGGACCCCGCGCAGCCGGCCGATGAGATCGACAGCTGGGACCGGCTCTCCCGCGGCGACGACCCCACCTGAGCCCGCACCCCGCAGCGCGGCCGGTAACGCGGCAAACACCACTGTCAATAAATGGCAGAATGTAAGCAGTATTGATCCTGAGGAGATTTCCATGAGCAAAGCCCCTGTTTCCGCATCCCAGCCCGCTGCCGGCACCGGCATCTACGACGGCGTCGACCACAGCGAGCCGACCGGCCACGGCAACAGCCCGGCGGCCTGGACCACCGTGATCATCATGCTGGTCGGCGCCCTCATCGCGGCCATCGCGTTCGTCATCGCCAACACCCCGATCTTCGTCGCCGGTGCGGTCGTCATGCTGATCGGCCTCGTGGTGGGCTTCGTGATGCGCAAAGCCGGTTATGGCGTCGGCGGCAGCAAGCTGAAGAACTCCGGCCACTAAGAGTGACTGTTCTCGATGACATCAATGCCGGTGTCAGGGAGGATATGGAGGCCCGCCAGCGCCTCGTCACGCTCGCCGAGCTGAAGGAGCGTGCCGCGGCGGCCGCCCCGGCGCGTGACGCCTGGGCCGCCCTGGGCGGGCCCTCGGACCGGACCCAGCTCAAGGTGATTGCCGAGATCAAGCGGCGCAGCCCCTCCAAGGGCGATCTCGCGAGCATTGCGGACCCGGCCTCGCTCGCCGTGCAGTACGCCGACGGCGGCGCCGCCGTGATCAGCGTCCTCACCGAACAGCGGCGCTTCAACGGCTCCCTCGCCGACCTGGACGCCGTCCGGGCGGCCGTGGACATCCCGTTGCTGCGCAAGGACTTCATGGTCGACGAGTACCAGATCTGGGAGGCCCGTGCCCACGGAGCCGACCTGATCCTGCTGATCGTCGCCGCGCTGACCGATGCGCAGCTGGGCGAGTACAGTGCGCTCAGCCGTGAGCTGGGCATGAACGTGCTCGTGGAGACCCACACGCCCGGCGAAGTTGAACGAGCCGTTGCCGCGGGCGCGAGAATCATCGGAGTCAACGTCCGCAATCTCAAGACGCTCGACGTCGACCGCTCCGTCTTTGCGGATCTCGCCGCCGGCATCCCCGCCGGCGCGCTCGTGGTCGGCGAATCCGGTGTCCGCGGCGTGGATGACGTCCGGCACTACGCGGCAAACGGCGCCAATGCGGTCCTGGTGGGCGAGGCGCTGGTCAGCCATGCGACCCCGCGCGAGCGGATCGCCGAATTCATGGCCGCCGGCGCCGAAGAAATCGCCGCACGCTCCTGACCCGCGGTCCGGCCCGGCCCCCGGCCGGACCCCGCGGTGCTTCCGTGCGGCACCGAAGATCTAGTTAGCAGTGGAACAGGATGGTGAGACTGATGGTCGATGCGCCAACAGCCGGCTCAGATGAAAGCCCCGTGGATGCGTTCCTGGAGGGCAAGCGCCCGGACGAGGACGGACCGCAGGGTGCACCCTCCCTGCGCCACGCCCCCGGACCCTACTTCGGCTCGTACGGCGGCCGCTGGATGCCCGAATCCCTCATCGCCGCCCTGGACGAACTCGAGGATACCTTCGAGAAGGCCAAGGCTGATCCGGAGTTCACCGCCCAGATCGCGGAGCTGAACAAGAACTACTCCGGCCGTCCCTCGCTGCTCACCGAAGCCAAGCGCTTCGCCGAGCACGCCGGGGGAGTCCGCATCTTCCTCAAGCGCGAGGACCTGAACCACACCGGCTCGCACAAGATCAACAACGTGCTGGGCCAGGCGCTGTTGGCCAAGCGGATGGGCAAGACCCGTGTGATCGCCGAGACCGGAGCCGGCCAGCACGGCGTGGCCAGTGCCACCGCCGCCGCCCTGCTGGGCCTGGAGTGCGTGGTCTACATGGGCGCCGAGGACTGCCGCCGGCAGGCCCTCAACGTGGCCCGGATGGAGCTGCTCGGGGCCACCGTCATCCCGGTGACCAACGGATCGCAGACGCTCAAGGACGCCATCAACGAGGCCCTCCGCGACTGGGTCGCGAACGTGGACAATACGCACTACCTGCTCGGAACCGCGGCCGGGGCGCACCCGTTCCCGGCCATGGTCCGGTACTTCCACGAGGTCATCGGCGAGGAGGCCCGCGCCCAGATCCTGGAACAGACCGGCCGGCTGCCGGACGCCGTCTGCGCCTGCATCGGCGGCGGCTCCAACGCCATCGGCATCTTCCACGGCTTCCTGGATGACCCCTCGGTGAAGATCTACGGCTTCGAAGCCGGCGGCGAAGGCGTCGAAACGGGTCGCCACGCGGCCACCATCACGCTGGGCAAGCCCGGCGTGCTGCATGGCGCCCGGTCCTACCTCATGCAGGACGACGACGGCCAGACCATCGAGTCGCACTCCATCTCGGCTGGCCTGGACTACCCGGGCGTCGGACCCGAGCACTCCTACCTCGCCGACATCGGCCGGGTCAGCTACGAGCCCATCACGGACAGCGAAGCCATGGAGGCCTTCCGGCTGCTTTGCCGGACCGAGGGCATCATCCCGGCCATCGAGTCCGCGCACGCCCTGGCCGGCGCGATCAAGATCGGCCAGCGGCTCGCCGCGGAGGCTGGCGATGCGTCAGAAAAGATCGTCCTCGTGAATCTCTCCGGCCGCGGCGACAAGGACGTGGCCACCGCCGCGGAATGGTTCGACCTGCTGGACAAGGATTCACCCGAACACGAGATCGCCCAGGAGGGGGAGCAGCTGTGAGCACCGCCGAAAACAGCGCAGAAGGCAAGCAGCAGCCCGCCAGCAAGTCCGCGGCGGCCATCGAACGCGCCCGGGCCCAGGGCCGTGCCGCCCTCATCGGCTACCTGCCCGCTGGCTACCCGAGCGTCGAGGACACCATCGCCGCGGGCATCGCCCTGGCCGAAAACGGCGCCGACCTGATCGAAATCGGCATCCCGTATTCGGATCCGGTGATGGACGGCCAGGTCATCCAGGCCGCCACCACGGAGGCCCTCGCCAAGGGCTTCCACGTCGGCCAGGTGTTCGACGTCGTGCGCGGCATCACGAGCAAGACCGACGCGGCCGTCCTGGTCATGACCTACTGGAACCCCGTGGTCCGGATGGGCGTGGACGAGTTCTCCCGCCGCCTGGCGGACGCCGGGGGAGCCGGGCTGATCACGCCGGACCTGATCCCGGACGAGGCGGCGGAATGGATGGCCGCCTCGGACAGGTACGGCCTGGACCGGGTGTTCCTCGTGGCGCCGTCCTCCTCGCCGGAACGGATGAAGCGCACGGTCGACGCAAGCCGCGGCTTCGTCTACGCCGTCTCCATCATGGGCGTCACCGGCGCCCGCACCTCGGTCAGCTCCGCTGCCAAGGACGTCGTCGCCGCAGCGCGCGCGGCGGGCGCCGAGCGCGTCTGCGTCGGCCTGGGCGTCTCCAACGCGGGCCACGTCCGCGAAATCGCCGCCTACGCGGACGGAGTAATCGTCGGCACGGCCCTCGTCGCGGCGATCGGTGAGGGCGGCGTCGATGCTGTAGCGTCCTTGACGAAAGAGCTCAGCACCGGCCTCACCAAGGAAGAAGCGTAAGCAATGCAGTCAGTCCTCCACGCGGCAGCGATGGTTCCCGCGAGCATTCCGAGCCCGGACTGGTCCGGCTTCGATATCCCGCTGCCCTGGGGGTCCCTGCGCATCCACGCCTACGCGCTGTGCATCCTGGCCGGCATCATCGCCGGCCTCTGGCTGACGTCGGTGCGCTGGGCGCGCCGCGGTGCGCCCGAGGGCAGCGTCTGGGACATTGCCATCTGGGCGATCCCCTTCGGCATCATCGGCGGCCGGCTCTATCACGTGGTGTCCTCGCCGGACGCCTATTTCGGCCCGGGCTTCGACGGCACCGGCGACCTGTCCCTGATCCCGCAGATCCAGCGCGGCGGACTCGGCATCTGGGGTGCCGTGGTGCTGGGTGCCGTCGGCGCCTGGATCGGCTGCCGCCGGGCCGGAGTCAAGCTCAGCGCCTTCGTTGACGCCGCGGCGCCCGGCCTGCTGCTCGCCCAGGCGATCGGCCGCTGGGGCAACTACTTCAACCAGGAGCTCTTCGGCGGCCCGACCACCCTGCCGTGGGGCCTCCAGGTCGACGCCGACAGCCCCAACTTCCCGGCCGGGATGCCCGCCGACACGCTGTTCCACCCGACCTTCCTCTACGAATCCGTGTGGAACCTCGTCGGAGTGGCGCTGCTGCTCGCGTTGGACCGCAAGTTCGCGTTCCGCCGCGGCCGGCTGTTCTGGCTCTACGCCATCTACTACACGCTGGGCCGCGTCTGGATCGAGGCCATGCGGATCGACGACGCCGAACAGATCAACCTCTTCGGCATCACCACCCGGCTCAATGTCTGGACCAGCATCTTCGTCCTGCTCGCCGCCCTGGTGGTCTTCATCGTCCTCGGACTGCGCAAGCGCGACGTGCCGGACACCCCGTACCTGCCGGGACGCGAGCCCGAGTCCGCGGCGCTTGCCGGGGACGCCGAGGACGAGACGGCCGGCGTCGAGACGACAGACCACGAGACGACAGACCACGAGACGACAGGCCACGAGAGGGACGCCGCCGACGAAGAAGCCGACAAGACGGCTGACGACGACACCGCCGACGCCGCCGTCGGGCCCGAGCCGGCGGCGGAACCCGGCGAACCCCGGGAGCCGGCGACGGTCCCGGCCGACCGCGGAACCATCCGCCATTCGGACTCTGCTGTCTCAGATACTGAATCGCGTGATAATCTCCGGGAGAACCAGAGCGGTCCGGACCGCGCCTCAGCCTCAGCTGCGGCGGCCGGAGAATCCACCGGCGGCACCATGCCCGCCACCGGAGAACCGGCAACCGGAGTATCCGGCCGCCGGGCCACCGGGACCGCACCGGACGCTGACAGCACCAAGTAACTCAGCTCCGGCAATCGGGCTGCAGGGCGATCGCCGGCTGGGTCCGAGTCCACAGCGTCGTGGCGACAGGGTTTGTACGATTGAGCAGGCAGCAGACAGCTGCGCGCTATGCAAACCCAGGTCGGCGGCCCGCGTAACTGTTCGTACAGCAAGCGGCGCTGGCCTACAATTCGAGTAGGAAAATCACGTTGTTGTGCCCGTCACACCGGCGCACCGATTCGGGCCAATGTTGTCCCTCCCATACGCACGATCAGGAGGAAGGACGTCTCCCATGACCCAAACCCTGCATAGCCCCAGCTGGTCCGGTCCGGAACAGCCCACTACGGCGGTCTCACCGTTCAAGCGTTTTGCGGCGCTGCCCGAAGCTGCCGGGCTTTACAACCCGGAGCAGGAGAAGGACGCCTGCGGGCTGGCCATCATCGCCACCCTGCGCGGCGAGCCTGGCTACGACATCGTCGATGCCGCCCTGACCGCCCTGCGCAACCTTGAGCACCGCGGTGCCGTCGGCGCCGATGAAGGAACCGGCGACGGCGCCGGCCTCCTCATGCAGGTCCCGGACGAGTTCTTCCGTGCAGTTACCGACTTCGAACTCCCCGCCGCCGGGCAGTACGTTGTGGGCACCGCGTTCCTGCCGGCCGAACAGCGCGAATCCGATGCCGCCAAGGCAGGCATTGAGGGTCTCGCGGCCGACGAAGGCCTCACCGTCCTGGGCTGGCGTGAAGTCCCGATCGTGGCCGACCTCGTCGGAGCCATGGCCCGGGCCTGCATGCCGTACTTCGCGCAGCCCTTCTTCGCTTCCAGCACCGGCGAGACGCTCTCCCGCAACGAACTCGACTCCCGGGCCTGGCGGATCCGCAAGCGCGCCCAAAACAAGTACGGCGTGTACTTCCCCTCGCTGTCCTCCCGGACCATCGTCTACAAGGGCATGCTCACCACCGCCCAGCTGGAGCCGTTCTACCCGGACCTCTCGGACAAGCGCTTCAAGACCAAGCTTGCGATCGTCCACTCGCGCTTCTCCACCAACACCTTCCCGTCCTGGCCGCTGGCCCAGCCGTTCCGCACCATCGCCCACAACGGCGAGATCAACACGGTCAAGGGCAACCGGAACTGGATGCGCGCCCGCCAGTCGCAGCTTGCCAATCCGCTGCTGGGGGACAGCCCGGAAGAGCTGTACCCGATCTGCACCCCGGGCGCCTCGGATTCGGCCTCCTTCGACGAGGTCGCCGAACTGCTCTGGCTCTCCGGCCGGCCCATCACGCACTCGATCATGATGATGATCCCCGAGGCCTGGGAAAACCACGCCACGATGGATCCCGCCCGGCGCGCGTTCTACGAGTACCACTCGCTGCTGATGGAGCCGTGGGACGGTCCCGCCGCCGTGTCCTTCACCGACGGCAACCTCGTCGGCGCCACCCTGGACCGCAACGGGCTGCGCCCGGGACGGTACTGGATCACCGAGGACGGCCTCGTCGTCTTCGCCTCCGAGGTCGGCGTGATCGACGTCGAACCCTCCAAGGTGGTCAAGAAGGGCCGCGTTTCGCCGGGCAAGATGTTCCTCGTGGACACCGAAGCCGGCCGGATCATCGACGACGCCGAGGTCAAGGCCGAGGTCGCCGCGGCCAACCCCTGGGCCGAGTGGCTCAAGGACAACCTGATCGACCTCAAGGACCTGCCCGAACGCGAGCACGTGGTGCACACCGCCGCCTCGGTCAACATCCGCCAGCGCACCTTCGGCTACACCACCGAGGAACTGAAGATCCTGCTCGGCCCGATGGCCCGGACCGGCGCCGAACCCCTCGGCGCCATGGGGTCGGACACCCCGGTGGCCGTGCTCTCCAAGCGGCCCCGGCTGCTCTTCGACTACTTCGTGCAGTCCTTCGCGCAGGTCACCAACCCGCCGCTGGACGCCATCCGCGAGGAACTGGTCACGTCCCTGACCTGCGCGATCGGCCCCAACGGCAACCTGCTGGACACCAAGCAGGTCCGCCAGCCGCAGGTCTCGCTGCCGTTCCCCGTGATCAACAACGACCAGCTCGCCAAGATCGCGAACATCGAGAACGCCGACGGCGACCGGGTCGCCATGAAGGTGCGCGGCCTCTACCGCCCCGACGGCGGCGAGAACGCCCTGCGCGCCCGGCTGACCGAAATCTGCGAGCAGGTCTCCGGCGCCATCAACCGCGGCGTCCAGTACGTCGTGCTCTCGGACCGCGACTCCAACGCCCAGTGGGCGCCGATCCCGTCCCTGCTGCTGGTCAGCGCCGTGCACCACCACCTGCTGCGCAGCGCCAACCGCACCAAGACGGCGCTCGTGGTCGAGGCCGGCGACGTCCGCGAAACACACCACGTCGCCGTGCTGATCGGCTACGGCGCCTCCGCGGTGAACCCGTACCTGGCGATGGAATCCGTGGAGCAGCTCATCAGTTCCGGAGACGTCACCGGCGTCACCCCGCAGGACGGCGTCTACAACCTGATCAAGGGCCTCGGCAAGGGCGTCCTGAAGATCATGTCCAAGATGGGCATCTCCACGGTCGCGTCCTACACCGGCGCCCAGACCTTTGAAGCCCTCGGCCTCGGCCAGGACCTGGTGGACGAATACTTCTCCGGCACCCACTCCCAGCTCGGCGGCGTCGGCCTCGACGTCATCGCCGCGGAGGTCGCTGCGCGGCACCGGATGGCGTACCCGGAAAACGGCATCGAACAGCCGCACCAGCCCCTGCTGGGCGGCGGCGAGTACCAGTGGCGCCGCGACGGCGAACCGCACCTGTTCAACCCCGAGACGGTGTTCCGGCTGCAGCACGCCACGCGTGAACGCCGCTACGACATCTTCAAGGCCTACACCCGCGGCGTAGACGACCAGTCCGAGAACCTGATGACGCTGCGCGGGCTGCTGAAGTTCAAGGCCGGCCTGCGCCCCGCGGTCCCGCTCGAGGAAGTGGAGTCCGTCTCCAGCATCGTCAAGCGGTTCTCCACCGGCGCCATGAGCTACGGCTCCATCTCGCAGGAAGCCCACGAGACGCTGGCCATCGCGATGAACCGGCTCGGCGGCAAGTCCAACACCGGGGAAGGCGGCGAGGACGTGGACCGGCTCCTGGATCCGACCCGGCGCTCGGCCGTCAAGCAGATCGCCTCGGGCCGCTTCGGCGTCACCAGCCTCTACCTGACCAACGCCGACGACATCCAGATCAAGATGGCACAGGGTGCAAAGCCCGGCGAAGGCGGCCAGCTGATGGCCCAGAAGGTCTACCCCTGGGTGGCCCGGACCCGGCACTCCACACCCGGCGTCGGGCTCATCTCGCCGCCGCCGCACCACGACATCTACTCGATCGAGGACCTCGCGCAGCTGATCTACGATGCCAAGCGCGCCAACCCCTCGGCGCGGGTGCACGTCAAGTTGGTCTCCGAGGTCGGCATCGGCACGGTCGCGGCCGGCGTCACCAAGGCCAAGGCCGACGTCGTGCTGGTTTCCGGCCACGACGGCGGCACCGGCGCCTCGCCGCTGAACTCGCTTAAGCACGCCGGCGTGCCGTGGGAACTCGGCCTCGCCGAGACCCAGCAGACCCTGATGCTCAACGGCCTGCGCGACCGCGTGGTGGTGCAGGTGGACGGTCAGCTCAAGACCGGCCGCGACGTCGTTATCGCCGCGCTGCTCGGCGGCGAGGAGTTCGGTTTCGCCACCGCGCCGCTGGTGGTCTCCGGCTGCATCATGATGCGCGTCTGCCACCTGGACACCTGTCCGGTGGGCGTCGCGACGCAGAACCCCGAGCTGCGCTCACGCTTCACCGGCAAGCCCGAATTCGTGGTCAACTTCTTCGAATTCCTCGCCGAGGAAGTCCGCGAGATTCTGGCCGAACTCGGCTTCCGGAGCCTCGAGGAAGCGATCGGCCACGCCGAAATGCTCGACACCCGCGAGGCGATCAGCCACTGGAAGGCCGAAGGGCTGGACCTGGACCCCATCCTGCACGGACTGGAGTTCGACGACGATGCGCCGCTGCGCAACCTCACGGGCCAGAACCACGAGCTGGACAAGCACTTCGACCAGCGACTGATCGCGATGGCCGCCGAGGCCCTCAGCGACCGGACACCGGTGAAAATCGCCGTCGACGTGATCAACACGGACCGGTCCGTGGGCACCATGCTCGGCCACGTGGTCACCAAGACCTTCAGCACCGACGTGCTCGCCACCGACACGATCGACATCACGCTGACCGGCACCGCCGGACAGTCGCTCGGCGCGTTCCTGCCGGCCGGCATCACGCTCCGGATGTTCGGCGACTCCAACGACTACGTCGGCAAGGGTCTTTCCGGCGGCCGCATCATCGTCCGCCCGGACCGCACCAACGTGTTCCCGGCGGAGCGGAACGTGATCGCCGGCAACGTGATCGGATACGGCGCCACGAGCGGCGAGTTGTTCCTGCGCGGGCAGGTGGGGGAGCGCTTCATGGTGCGCAACTCCGGCGCCACCGCGGTGGTCGAAGGCATCGGCGACCACGGCTGCGAGTACATGACCGGCGGCCAGGCGCTTATCATCGGCCGCACCGGCCGCAACTTCGGCGCCGGCATGTCCGGCGGCACCGCCTACGTCCTGGACCTGCAGACCGAAAGGGTCAACAAGCAGGCCCTCGACGCCGGCGAGCTGCAGCTGCGCGAACTCGACGCCGAAGACCGCGAAATCGTCCACGGACTGCTGGTCAAGCACCTCGAGGAGACCGAGTCGCAGCACGCGGCCCGGCTGCTCGAGAACTTCGACGACACCGCGGCCCGCATTACCAAGGTGCTGCCGCGCGACTACGCGGCCGTGCTGCAAACCCGTCTTGACGCCATCGAAGAGGGCCTGGACCCCGACGGCGAAGAAGTTTGGTCTCGAATCCTGGAGGTGACCGGTGGCTGATCCACGCGGATTTCTGAAAGTACGCCAGCGTGAAACACAGCCGCGCCGTCCCGTCCCGGTCCGCATCATGGACTGGAAAGAGGTTTACGAAGCCCAGGAGAAGGGCGTCCTGAAGAGCCAGGCCGGCCGCTGCATGGACTGCGGTGTCCCGTTCTGCCACCAGGGCTGCCCGCTGGGCAACCTCATCCCGGAGTGGAACGACCTCATCTGGCGGGACAAGGGCGAGGAAGCGATGGAGCGGCTGCACGCCACCAACAACTTCCCCGAGTTCACCGGCCGGCTCTGCCCGGCACCCTGCGAGGCCTCCTGCGTGCTGGGCATCAACCAGCCCGCCGTGACCATCAAGCAGGTCGAGGTTTCCATCGTGGACCAGGCCTTCGACAAGGGCTGGGTCAACCCGCTGCCGCCGGCACGCCTCTCCGGCAAGACGGTCGCCGTCGTCGGTTCCGGCCCCGCCGGGCTCGCCGTCGCGCAGCAGCTGACCCGGGTGGGCCACACCGTCGCCGTTTATGAGCGCGACGACAAGATCGGCGGCCTGCTCCGCTACGGCATCCCCGACTTCAAGATGGAAAAAGAGCACGTGGACCGCCGCCTGGACCAGATGAAGGCCGAAGGCACCCGCTTCCGGACCGGCGTCGCCGTCGGCACCGATGTGACCTGGGAACAGCTGCGCCGGCGCTACGACGCCGTCGTGGTCGCCACCGGCGCAACCGTGCCGCGGGACCTGCCCATCCCGGGCCGGGACCTTGAGGGCGTGCACTTCGCGATGGATTACCTCGTCCCGGCCAACCGCGTGGTGGCCGGCGAGACGGTGGAAAACCAGATCAACGCCGCCGGCAAGCACGTTGTGATCCTCGGCGGCGGCGACACCGGCGCGGACTGCCTCGGCACCGCACACCGGCACCAGGCAGCGTCCGTGACCACGCTGGCGATCGGCAAGCAGCCGTCCGCCGAGCGGGCCGCGCACCAGCCCTGGCCGACGTTCCCCACCCTGTTCGAGGTGGCCAGCGCGCACGAGGAGGGCGGCGAACGCACCTACCTCGCCTCCACCGTGGAATTTGTCGGCGAGAACGGCAAGCTGACCGGCGTGAAGGTGGCCGAGACTGAATTCGTCGGGGGCTTGCGCCTGCCGAAGGCCGGCACCGAACGGATCATCCCGGCGGACCTCGTCTTCCTGTCCCTGGGCTTCACCGGCGCCGAACCCGCCGGGATCACCGAGCAGGTGCACGCCGAGTTCGACGGCCGCGGGAACGTGGCCCGGGACGGTTACTACATGACCAACACGGAAGGGGTCTTCGTCGCCGGAGACGCCGGCCGCGGTCAGTCCCTGATCGTCTGGGCAATCGCCGAGGGCCGCGCCTGCGCCGCCGCGGTGGACAAATTCCTGATGGGCAGCACCATTCTCCCGGCGCCAGTTGCGCCGACCGACCGGGCGATCGCCGTCCTGTAACCCGGTCCGGACCCTGCCGGGTCCGGACCGGGCACCGGCCGTTCATCACCGCGACAACTTAAAACAACCAAGAGACAACTAGGGTAGGTATATGAGACGCGCTAAAATTGTGGCCACCTTCGGACCGGCGATCGCGAGCTTCGAGAACACGCTTGCCGTGCTGGAAGCCGGCGTCGACGTGGCCCGCATGAACATGAGCCACGGAGATTACTCCGTGCACGACAACACCTACGAGAACGTCCGCAAGGCCGCCGGCCAGCTCGGCAAGGCCGTCGCCATCATGGCCGACCTGCAGGGCCCGAAGATCCGCCTCGGCCGCTTCGTTGACGGACCGCACCTGCTGGCCGTCGGTGACACCTTCACGATCACCACCGAGGACGTCCCGGGCACCAAGGACATCTGCTCCACGACGCTGAAGAGCCTCACCGAGGACGTAAACCCCGGCGACTCGCTGCTGATCGACGACGGCAAGGTGGCGCTGCGCGCCATCGAGGTGGACGACGTCAAAGTCGTCGCCCAGGTGGTTGTCGGCGGCTACGTGTCCAACAACAAGGGCATCAACCTGCCCGGCGTGGCCGTCAACGTGCCCGCGCTGAGCGAAAAGGACGAGGACGACCTCCGCTGGGCCATGCGCCGCGGCGTGGACATGGTGGCCCTCTCCTTCGTCCGCGACGCCTCGGACATCAAGCGCGTCCACGAAATCATGGACGAAGAAGGCCGCCGCGTGCCGGTGATCGCCAAGATCGAAAAGCCGCAGGCCGTGGACCAGCTCCCGGAGATCATCGACGCCTTCGATGCCATCATGGTGGCCCGTGGCGACCTCGGTGTGGAGCTGCCGCTCGAGGAAGTGCCGATCGTGCAGAAGCGCGCCGTCGAACTGGCCCGCCGCTGGGCCAAGCCCGTCATCGTGGCCACCCAGGTGCTCGAATCCATGATCGACAACCCGCGCCCGACCCGCGCCGAGGCCTCCGACTGCGCCAACGCCGTGCTCGACGGCGCGGACGCCGTCATGCTCTCGGGCGAGACCAGCGTGGGCAAGTTCCCGATCGAGACCGTCAAGACCATGGCCCGGATCATCGAATCCACCGAGGTCCACGGCCTGGAACGCGTCCCCCCGCTGGGCACCAAGCCCAAGACCCGCGGCGGCGCCATCACCCGTGCCGCCGTCGAGATCGCCGACCAGCTGGAAGCAAAGTACATCTGTACCTTCACCCAGTCCGGCGACTCCGCACGACGCCTGTCGCGGCTGCGGCCGATCCGCCCGGTCTTTGCCTTCACCCCGGTGGAGCACGTCTGGAACCAGCTCGCGCTGACCTGGGGCATCCAGCCGGTACTGGTCCCGATGGTGGGCCACACCGACGAGATGACCGCCCAGGTGGACCGCAACCTGCTCGAGATGGATCTCGTCGAGGACGGCGACATGGTGGTCATTGCGGCCGGTTCGCCTCCCGGAAAGGCCGGTTCCACGAACATGCTGAAGGTCCACAAGGTAGGCGACCTGGCCGACGCCGGCAGCCACGGCGAGAACGCCGTCACCAAGGACAAGCTCGGCCCCTGGCCGGAAAAGAAGAAGAAGAACACCAAGATCTAGTTCTTCTCCAGATACACCAAAGGGAGGGCCCCGCCGCTGGCATTCAGCGGCGGGGCCCTCCCTTGGTTTTCCTGCGTGCCGGCTGTGGGCTAGTTGACCTGGTTGATGATGGTCTCGGCGACCTCGCGCATGCTGAGGCGGCGGTCCATGGAGGTCTTCTGGATCCAGCGGAACGCTTCCGGCTCCGTCAGGCCCATCTTGGTGGTCAGCAGGCTCTTGGCGCGCTCCACGAGCTTGCGCGTGGCGAACTGCTCCTGCAGGTCGCTCACCTCGCTTTCGAGGGCCTTGATCTCCTCGTGCCGGGACAGCGCGATCTCCAGGGCCGGGATCAGATCGGCCGGGGTGAAGGGCTTCACCACGTAGGCCATGGCACCGGCGTCGCGGGCCCGCTCGACCAGTTCCTTCTGGCTGAACGCGGTCAGCAGCACCACGGGGGCGATCCGGGCCTTGACGATCTTCTCGGCCGCGGAGATGCCGTCCATGACGGGCATCTTGACGTCCATCAGGACGAGGTCGGGCTTGAGCTCTTCCGCGAGCTGGACGGCCTTCTCGCCGTTGTCCGCCTCGCCTACGACGTCGTAGCCTTCGCCGCGCAGGATCTCGATGATGTCCAGCCGGATGAGGGTCTCATCCTCGGCGACGACGACGCGGCGCGCCGGCTGGGAGGTGGGGGTTGACTCCGTCTGTTCTGACACGGGTACTCCTTGGAAAGGTACGGCGGGATCTGGACCATCTGAGGCACGTCCGCGGGTGTACTGGGGGCCGGTAGGGATCGATGCGGCGTCACTGGCGCGATTCTGGAATTCAGCCTATCTGCATGTAGAGTAATTTCGCGCACCGGAACCGATCGCGTTGCTCACAGCACCATGGAGCAAGCGAATATGACAGCCGGTGTACTCCGCGCCCGAGTGGCGGAATTGGCAGACGCGCCGCACTCAAAATGCGGTATCGAAAGGTGTGTGGGTTCGAGTCCCACCTCGGGCACTTGTTTTCCCTAGGCAGGGGCTGTGGGGCCTCTGCGTGTGGACAAACTGTTGACTTATGGACCCCCTCGGGGGCCTTTTTTGTTGGTGGCTGTGCCTTCTCCTGGGTTTGGGCAGCGGTGTCGCTGGTTATCTGTTCATGGCGGGGAGGGTCTTGAACTGCATGACCTGATGCTGGCTGGGCGAGCGGAGTCGCCTCGGCTAGTTTGCACTAATTCCGGTCACGACTGTTCATGGCAAGATTTCCGGATCTGTCTTTGTCGTACCGGGTCGTGTTGAGAGTGGGCAGATGCGGCTCGAACGGTTTCTTGCCTGTTGTGTCGAATATTTCTGGCCCTGCACGGGAAGCTGAAACTGGCTCCACGCTGTGACGATGGTGAGCGACAAAAACCGAGCCACGGCGTCCGTACCGCACACCCATCTTCAGCCGTGGATAGTCCGAATTGATCCAGCTGTGGGAGCTTAAGAGCGCGCAGACGATCAGAGTCTTTGGGTGTTTTCGTGGCGCCCCGTTGGCGGAGCCTCTCACACACCCGATGCTTGACTTGGGTCGGGTCACAAACCCTGTTGGTCTGTGGGTGGGTGTTCGGCCACGCAGAAGAGGTTCCCCTCCCGGTCAGCAAGAGTGGTCCACTGCACGTGTGGGAATTCGTCAAGGACGTCCCACTGGTAAGTGGCACCCAGGTCGAGGAGGCGTCTGACCTCGGCCTGTCGCGACCCCCAGGGCACGGTCAGATCTAGGTGGAACGTTTGGTGCTCGGGGCGAGGACGGGTCATGGGTTGGAAGAACATTGCGAACCCTCCGGGACCCGCAGATGGCAGGTAGACGCTGTCGCCGCCCGGTGAGGGCAAGGCGCCGGTCACGGACGCCCAAAAATCGGCAAGCGTGGCTGGATTCTGAGCCTCCAGGTTGATCGCACCAAGGGTGATCTGATATGTCGTCATGGTTGCAACGCTAACAGGATCCTCGGACAGCCTCTCGTTAGTGCACGGCGGCGTCGATGACTCCCGAGACTGGGGCATCATCCCCAGCCGTCGCAGGTTCCACCTTTCGGAAGCCAACTCAAACGTAATGGCTCCGCCCCGGCGCTCAGCCGCAGCTCAGGCGGTGCTATCGAGGATCAGGCGCGCCGCTTCCGTTGGTTGGTCCCAGTGCGGGAAGTGACCGCAGTTTTCGAACCAGTGGAGCGTTGCATCCGGGAACAGCTCCATGGCCCGCGCCGCCTCACTGGGAGCGGTGACCTTGTCCTTCCGCCCCCATCCAATGACCACTTTTCCCTTGAGTGAACCGGCCGGTGCGCCTTCCTGGCGGGGTCCGTGAATCAGCGCGTTGAGGGCAGGGTCCAGACTGGTCGATGTCTTGAACCCGCGAAGTTCATGCAGGACCAGATCCTGCGGCAGCTTCCATGGGTGGGCGGAGAACTGAGCCAACAGGGCCGTGCGGCCAACGGGGTTGCCCGTGAGGAAGGGGAGCGCCGGTTGGATACGGCGCACCAGTGCGACGGATGCCTTGATGCTTGCTCCAAAGATCGCTGCCTGGCGGTCATTCCAGAATCCACCAGGGTCCAGTGCGATCGTGGTGCCAGCGTGCCCTCGCCGTGCCATTTCCAACACCATCCGGGCGCCCATGGAGCTGCCTACCAGATCAAGGTCACCCAGTTCCCCGTCGCGGATAAAGGCTTCGACGGCATCGGTCAGCGTGGCAATGGTGGTTTCTCCGGTTAGCGGCGCGGATTCGCCGCAACCGGGGAGGTCGACGGCGATGACATCGCGTTCAGCGGCCAGCGCCGGGATTATCGGGTTCCAGTTACCAATACTGGAACCGAGCCCATGGATCAGGAGGAGTGGCTTACCGGAGCCTTGCCGGGTTGAGTGCAGCATGACTTCACTGTAAGGGGCGGTGCAACATATCAGGCCAGAGGTCATCTGGCGAAAGGCTCGACGGCACAGCGATACGCGGTTGGGCAGCGCATCCAACACGCCTCAGGTCGAACACATCTCAGGCAGGGGCGAAGAGTTCATGCGCCACGTTGTCGGGGCCCTGAATTCCAGGATGTTACCGGCGCCGATGCCCTTGGACCACCGTGGTGGAGAGCGCCGGATACGACGGCGACAGTGAGAACGTCCGGGTGTCCTCGGGCCAAACCCGCGTAGGTCGTTTTCTGTCCAGTCCGTGCCGGAGGGGGCGGTGATGTCGAAAAGGAGGAACCCGCCGCCGTGATCTTCATTGATTTCCAGCATGAGGGCCGCGCCGTAGTGCTGTGCTTGTTCGAGCCCGGTCCGGTTCCGGTGGCCTACTCTTCAAATCGGAGCGAAATCGCGTTCAAGCCACAACTGCCCCGCGCGGACTGCCGCTTTAGCAGCCTGGTTGCGCTGAAGTGGGCAAAAGAGGGGGTGTGCACAATGTGCACATCCTGGGCTTCGGATCGGGTCGTACTGCTGCCGGACTGGGCCGAATTGCGGAGGATTTCGGGGCAGCGACAGAAACTCAGGTGCTGGAACCCGGTTCGAGTCCCACCTCGGGCACTTGTTTTCCCTGTTCAGGGGCTTGTGGGCCGCTGAATGCGTAAAAATCTCCTTTTATGGGCCCGCGCGGGCCCATTTTTGTTGGTCGGCCTGTTGCCGGTTGTGACTCCTCCACTTGATTTCCGGCAGCACTGGCGCTGCTTACCCCTCCATGGCCGGCCACGCCGCAAACGGCATGACTGGACGCTGGTGGGCTGCATTCGGCGTGGGGGCATCCGGCCCGTGGGCTCCGGGTCGGTCAACATGGCGGTGCCGACGGTGGGGATCATCAACGTCGGTGCACCCGTTGTGTAACGGGTTGGTGTCGGTTCGGTGGGGACCCATCCGGGAGGGCGGGTGTTGCCGAAGTACTCCTGACAGACCAAGCCGGACCCGCAGGAAAAAGTCAGCCCCTACCAGGGCGGCGGGGACGGGACACCCATTGAGCTATTTCCAAGGAGCACTCCCATGCGTACATCCATCAAGACTTTCCTCGGCGTTGCCGCTGCCGGTTCGCTCATGTTTTCCCTGGCTGCCTGCAGCCCGGCGAACAACGCTTCCTCCGCTCCGGCCACCTCGGCGTCTTCCTCGGCTGCGGCTGAAAAGCCCGAGCCGCTCGCCTCGATCCC
>NZ_JBFTNW010000008.1:0-142119 GCF_056397665.1 Arthrobacter sp. 05L428
TGAACTAAGGAGTTTTTTCGAATGGCTATTTGGGGTGCAGATGTTGCTCAGCTCAAGACTCTTGGGACGAAGCTGCAGGCCGGTTCTCAGGAGATCGACAACCAGAGGTCGATGCTGACCAAGGTCCTGGCCGGTACCCAGTGGCTGGGACCGGACGCGGAGAAGTTCCGCAACGAGTGGAACGGCGAGCACGTTGCGGCCCTCACCCGGGTGTCCCAGGCGCTGCAGCAGGCCAGCCAGCAGGCCAACCGCAACGCCACCGAGCAGGAAAGCGCCTCCTCGCGCTAGCCGGAACCCTTTCCAGACCAGCCCGGACGCAACCGCGTCCGGGCTGTTCGTTTAAAGCGGTTCGCTTGGCAGCCGGACCCGTCCCTCAGGGAACGGGCTCGACGTCGTTGGCGTGGTCGAGTTCGGCGGGCAGCCGGGCGGGGACGCGCAGTTCGTCCAGCCGGACCAGCACCACGCCGCCGACAATCAGCAGGCCGCCCAGGAGCTGGACGGGGCCCGGGAGTTCGCCCAGGAGCAGCCAGGCCCAGATGACGGCGAACAGCACCTCGGTGAGCGAGACGAAGGATGCCACCTTCGAACCGAGCGCCCGTGCGGCCACGACGCCGGAGACGTAGGCGAGCACGGTGGCAAGAGTCACCAGCCCGAGCAGCGGCACCCACCAGGGCGTGACCCAGGCTCCGAACCTGGTGTCGGCCGTGCTGGCCACCATCGGCAGCAGCCCCGTGGCCGCCGCCAGCCACATGACCAGCGCACCCACCATCAGGCCGCCGGAGGCCAGCACGATCGGCGGCAGCGTGTCATTCTCTTTGGCCGTGATGAAGAAGTAGATAGCCAGGCAGACGGCGGCCGCGATGCCCCACAACACGCCGACCACGTCGATCTTTACCGCCCCGGTGAGATCGAGGACCAGGACCAGGCCGGCGAGGGAAAGCAACGTTCCTGCCACAGTGAGGGGCCGCGGCCGTTTCCGGCTCGCCGCCCAGAGCCACAGCACAATGATCACCGGGGCGAGGTACTCGAGCAGGAGTGCGACGCCCACCGAAAGCCGGGCGACGGCGTTGAAGTAGAACAGCTGGCAGGCGGCGACACCGATCAGGCCAAACAACAGCACGGTGAGCCAGTTGTCGCGGAGCTGGTGCCAGCGGCCGCGCAGGGCGAGAACGGCCGGGACGGCCAGGACCAGCGCGGCTCCGGTGAGCCGGGCGGTGACCGCGGCGCCCGGCGTCCAGCCGGTCTCCAACAGCGCCTTGGCGAAGGAGCCGGAAAGACCGAACACCGCCGAGGAAAACAGGGCCACTCCCAAGCCCGAGGCCAGGAAGCCCGGAGCGTCCGGCGTCGGCTTATCGGCGGGGCGGAGCTGTGGGCGGTTCTTGGCCGGAGCCCCGGCGGGGCGGCGTGCGGCAGACACGGGCTGCCTCCTGTCAGGAGTAAAGTTGGGTTATGGTCATGACAGTACGCCCGGGCGACGTAAGGAGTCAAGATGGTTTTTGCACCTGACACAGAGGTTGCGCTGCGCTCGGTGGTCGGCCTGATCAACACGGCGGCGAACGGGGAGGAAAGACTGGCCACCGTCGCGGACCTGGACCGCTTCCTCACCGCCGAGGGCTTCAGCGGTTCCCGGACCCAGGATGCCGCCGAGCTGGCCAGCGTGCACCGGCTGCGCGGCGAACTCGCCGAGCTGTGGCTGGCGGATGAGGGCACCGCCGTGGACACCGTCAACCGCCTGCTGCGCGAGGCCCACGCCTTGCCGCAGCTGATGAAGCACGACGGCTGGGACTGGCATCTGCACGCGACCACACCCGAGGCGCCGCTGGCCGACAGGATGAGCACCGAGGCCGCGATGGCGCTGGTGGATGTGATCCGCAGCAAGGAAATGGACCGGATGCTGGTCTGCGCCGCGGACGACTGCGACGCCGTCGTGCTGGACCTCAGCCGGAACCGTTCCAAGCGCTACTGCGATACCGGAAACTGCGCCAACCGCGCACACGTCGCGGCCTACCGGGCGCGGAAAGCGGCGTCCTAGCGGATGTCGCCGCGCTCGTCGGCGTCGGGGGACGGCTCGGCGGCGTGTCCGCCGAAGGACGAGGCCGGCTTCCTGGAGCTCAGGTTGACGCCGGAGCCCTTGCCGAGGTGCTCGGCGTTGTCCTTGTAGCTCATCGAGAGCATGGCCGCAATCACGAGGGTCACGATGAAGGCGATGCCGGCGCCGGTAAAAGCCAAATCGAAGCGGGGGGCCTTGGCGCTGCCCCCGGAGGCGAAGATCAGGACGGCGAAGAAGGCAAGCACTGCCCAGAACGCGGAGAACATAAGAGGACCCTTGACCGAAGTCCGCAGGCTGCGGCGTTCTCCTGAATTCTGTTCTGCCAAGGTGCTTTCCTCCTGCCGCCAACGCCGGCTTGGCGTGGCAGTCGTGATACTGCGGTTGTTCTACGCAAGGTAGAACCTGTTCCTACTAGTTTACGGCCTCGGCGGATACGTCCCGCGCATCATGGCGCAGGGTCAGCCCGGCCAGGGTCCACAGCACCCCGCTGATGATCGCGCCTCCGCCGGCCACGCCGAGCAGCGCGTGCGGGCCGAGGTCAATGAAGAACGGCAGCGCCACGGCGGCGCCCAACCCGATCACTCCGGAGGCGGTCCAGTCCCGTGCCAGGACGGAGCGGCGGCGCTCGGCCATGCCCAGGTAGAGCTCCGCGGCGCCAGCGAGACCCAGGCCGAGGGCGCCGATGATGCCGAACACCAGGTTGCCGGGGAGCAGTGCCACGGCTGCGCCGGTTCCGGTCAGGACGGCCCCCGCGGCGGCCAGGACCTTGGCAGTCCGGCCTCCGTGCTGCAAACCGGTTTTCTTGACGCTCCAGAGCAGCACCAGCCCGGTGGCGAGCAGATAAAGGCCCCCGGCCCAGCCCATGCCGGCAACAGGGGGCGCTGCCCAGAAAACCGTCACGGCGCCGAACGCCAGCGCGATGGCGGCCCGGAGCAGCACGGGCTTCCACACGTCCGGGGCGGCGGGCAGGGCAGTCGAGGCTTGGGGGTCTGCGGGGAAAGTCACCTGCCCAGTTTAGTGGGTGCCTCCGTGGGCGCCGAGCAGCATCCACCGGTCCGTGCGCGCCCGCAGCCCGAGGGTGACAGCGCGGGCCAGCATGTAGCCCAGCGAGAAGGCCGCCCAGAGCCAGAGCAGCGCCGCACCGCCGGCGGTCCCGGACAGCCGGACCGCCAGCAGCAGCGGCAGGTAGACGGCAAGATTCACGACGCCGGCAATCGCCAGGTACCGCGCGTCCCCGGCGCCGATCAGCACACCGTCAAGGACAAAAACATAGCCCGCGATCGGCTGCCCGGCGGCCAGCACCCAAAGGGCGAGCGTGAGGGCCGACCGGACCCCGGCGTCGGGGGTGAACAGCTGCCCCGCCCACGGCGCCGCGGCGGCCAGCAGGAGTCCGGTCAGCACCCCGAAGCCGAGCCCCCAGCGGACCATGGTTCCAGTGAGCTCGCGCACCGCCGCCGGGCGGGAGGCGCCGAGTTCCTTGCCGATCAGGGCCTGGGCGGCGATCGCGAGGGCGTCTAGGGCAAAGGCCAGGAAGGTGAAGACGGTCATCGCGAGCTGGTGGGCGGCGAGGTTCACCGGCCCCTGGGCCGTGGCGACCACCACCGTGGCGAGGATCGCGATGCGCAGGCTGAGCGTCCGCAGCATCAGCCATGACCCCACCCTGGCCAGGGACCGGATGCCGCGCCAGTCGGGGATCAGGGTCACCCCGTGGTTGCGGGCATTGCGCTGCACCATCACGACGTAGACCAGGGCCATGGCCCACTGGGCAATGCTGGTGCCCAGGGCCGACCCGGTGACGGAGAGCTGCAGCCCATAGACCAGGAAGAGGTTCAGCACGATGTTTACGGTGAAGCCGGCGGCCGCCACGACCAGCGGAGTCCGGGTGTCCTGCAGGCCCCGCAGCACTCCGGTACCCGCGAAGATGAGCAGCATGGCCACCAGGCCCGGCATGGACCAGCGCAGGTAATCCACGGCAAAGGATCGCACCTCGCCGCGGGCGCCCATCAGGTCCAGGAGAGGTTCGGCGGCGAAGAACCCGGCCGCGGCGAGTCCGACGCCCAGCAGCAGCGCGAGCCAGACTCCATCACGCCCGGCCGCGAGTGCCCTGGGCAGCTGGCCGTTGCCGATCGCGCGCGCGACGGCGGGGGTTGTGGAATAGGCGAGGAACACCATCAGCCCCACCGCGGTATGCAGCACCGCCGAGGCCAGTCCCACGCCGGCAAGCTGGGCCACGCCCAGGTGCCCCACGATCGCGGAGTCCGCGAGCAGGAAGAGCGGCTCGGCGATCAGCGCCCCGAAAGCCGGCACGGCCAGGCGGAGGATTTCCCGACGCCGGGTTGCCGGCGGCGGAAGTGTTGCGGGAGTCGGGGCGGAGGCGGGCACGGAACCACCCTAGCGGCGCCGCACGGCTTCGCATTAGTTGACATTTCAACTATGCACCGGAACACTTGAAGTTGAATCTTCAACTAAACCTGTGCGGGCTGCCATCTCCGGCAGCCCCCTGCCAGACGTTAGAACGGTATTTCCATGAACCAGCCCACGCTCACCACCACTGCCCGCACCATCCTGCGCGTCGTCACCGGATTCCTCTTTGCCGCCCACGGCTGGCAGAAATTCAGCGAGTTCACCATCCCGGGAACCCAGGCCGCCTTTGCCCAGATGGGCGTCCCGGCCGCCAACCTTGTCGCACCGGCCGTCGCCACGCTGGAGCTGGCCGGCGGCATTGCGTTGATCCTCGGCGTGCTCACCCGCGTGTTCGCCCTGCTGCTGGCAGTCGATATGCTGGGCGCCCTCTTCCTGGTTCATGCCTCGGCGGGAATATTTGTCGCTGCGGGTGGCTATGAGCTGGTGCTGATCCTGGCCGCCGCGGCCCTGGCCGTGGCGCTCGTCGGTGCTGGCAGGGTCTCCGTGGATGGAGCCGTCTTCGGCCGCACCGGCTCCAGGCTCAGCGCCCTGGCCTAGGCGCGGCTGCAGTAACAGCGTTCGACGGCGGGCGGTCACTTCTTGGTGGCCGCCCGCCGTCGTCCCCGGCCGCCGGCGCCGTACTCACAGCGGCGTCTGTGGCGGCGCCCGTGGCGGCGTCTGTGGCGGCCGGAGCCGGGTTTGTGTCGGGCGCCGGCGACGGTTCGGCGGACCGTCAGTACACTCGCTTCCATGAGCGAGATTTCCGCCAACGCCGTCACCCTGCGCTTCCTGGCCGCCCCCACGGACGTGGGCCACAGCGGCTCGGTGGACGCGGGCACGGTCCTGGAGTGGGTGGACAAGGCTGCCTATGCCGCCGCCGTCGGCTGGGCGAAGTCCTACTGCGTGACCGCCTATGTGGGAAATATCCACTTCGCGGATCCGGTCAACAGCGGCGACATGGTCGAAGTTACCGCAACCATCGTCTACACCGGCCGGTCCTCGATGCACATCCGCACCGTGGTCTCCTCCGGCGATCCCAAGGGCGGGCCGGCCACGATGCGCAGCCAGTGCATGGTGATCTTCGTAGCGGTGGGCGAGGACGGCAAGCCGATTCCGGTGCCGCAGTTCGAACCGACGACGCCGGCGGAAATTGAGCAGCGCGAGCATGCGCTGGCCCGGATCAAGGTCCGCGAGGATATCGTCGAAGCCATGAGCGGCCAGGAGTACACCGACGCCGGAACCGCCGAACGCGTCACGCTGCGGTTCATGGCCGCCCCCACGGATGTGAATTGGGGCGGCAAGGTCCACGGCGGAATCGTCATGAAGTGGATCGATGAGGCGGCCTACGTTTGTGCCTCACGCTACTGCGGGAAGGACACAGTGGCGGTCTTCTCCGGCGGCGTGCGGTTCTACCGGCCGCTGCTGATCGGTCACCTGGTGGAGGTGGAGGCCCGGCTGGTCTACACGGGAACAAAGGGCATGCACATAGCCGTCCATGTCCGCTCCGGGGATCCCAAAGGGCACGAACTGAACCTCACCACGTACTGCCTGACCGTCATGGTGGCCCGCGACGAGAGCGGAACCTCGGTCCCGATCCCGCAGTGGGTTCCGGTGTCCGAGGAGGACAAGCGCCTGCACGCCCATGCCCGGGCGCTGCTCGAGATCCGGGGCCGGGCACCCGGAAACCGACTGCCCAACCACCTGCTCCCGAAGGCGCTGCCCTAGAAGCCCCCGCCGCCTGCGTCGCCCGCCATGTTGGCGAAGCGGGAGTAGTGGCCCTGGAATGCGACCACGATGTCCTTGGTGGGACCGTTACGGTGCTTGGCGATGAGGATGTCGGCTTCGCCGGCGCGCGGAGACTCCTTGTCGTAGACGTCTTCGCGGTGCAGCAGGATGACCATGTCGGCGTCCTGCTCGATGGAACCGGACTCTCGGAGGTCGGAGACCATGGGGCGCTTGTCCTGGCGCTGCTCGGAGCCACGGTTCAGCTGCGAGAGCGCGATCACCGGGACCTGGAGTTCCTTGGCCAGCAGCTTCAGGGCGCGGGAGAACTCCGAGACTTCCTGCTGGCGCGATTCGACCTTCTTGCCCGAGCTCATGAGCTGCAGGTAGTCGAGGATGACCAGCTTGAGGTCGTGTTGCTGCTTCAGCCGGCGGCACTTGGCGCGGATTTCCATCAGGGACATGTTGGGGCTGTCGTCGATGAACAGCGGAGCGTCGTTCATCCGGCCCATGGTGGTGGCGATCTTGGACCACTGCTCGTCCTTGATGGTGCCCTTGCGCAGATCCTGCAGCCCGATCGTGGCCTCCGCGGACAGCAGGCGCATCGCGATCTCGTTCCGCCCCATTTCCAGGGAGAACATGACGGTGGCGAGGTTGTTCTTGATCGCCGCGGAACGGGCGAAGTCCAGTGCGAAGGTGGATTTACCCACGGCGGGGCGCGCGGCGATGACGATCATCTGGCCGGGGTGCAGGCCGTGGGTCAACTCGTCGAGTTCGTAGAAACCGGTGGGGACACCAACCATGCCTTCGCCACGGTGCCCGGACGCTTCGATTTCATCCACGGTGGATTCCATCACGTCCTTGAGGACGACGTAGTCCTCGGCGGTACGTCGTTCGGCCACGGCGTAGACCTCGGCCTGGGCCTGGTTGACCAGGTCCTCCACCTCGCCGTCCTGCCCGTAGCCGAGCTGAACGATCTTGGTGCCGGCGTTGACCAGGCGGCGCAGGACGGCCCGTTCGGCCACGATTTCGGCGTAGTAGCCGGCGTTCGCGGCGGTGGGTACGGTCTGGATTAGCTCGTGCAGGTAGGCCGGGCCGCCGATCCGGTTGATTTCGCCGCGCTTGGTCAGCTCGTCCGAGACGGTGACGGCATCGGCGGGTTCACCGCGGCCGTACAGGTCGATGATCGCTTCGTAGATGGTTTCGTGCGCCGGGCGGTAAAAGTCCTGGCCGCGGAGGATCTCCACGACGTCCGCAATGGCATCCTTGGACAGCATCATGCCGCCCAGCACGGACTGCTCCGCGGGGATGTCCTGCGGCGGCTTGCGGCTGCCTTCGGCTCCCCGAGTGCCCTCGACCGAGTCCAGATGCGTAACTGACAAAACTGCCGTCCTTCATTGTGTGCCGGCGGAATGCTATTCGCCGGCGGCGCTTAGGCCATCTGTTGTAGTGCGTGTTGTGGTGCCGTGTTGTGATGCCATGGCGTTGATCCGGCAGGCCTCCACCGGTTCATTACTAGCAGCAGGCTCCGACACTTTGTCTGGCACCCGGGCTGCGGCAGTCCTGCTGAGCGGCACCGGCGGTAGCTTGCGGGGCCGCTGACCGCCTTATGCATAACCGCCTCATCCAAAACCCGCCTCGTCCACCACGCCGGACCGCCGCGGTTCCGGCCGCAGGGGTTACCGCTGCGCCGCCGGAATGCGGCTTGCGGCGGTGGCCTGCGGCCGGGGCCGGATTTCGGTGCCGACAACCTGGTCTCCCGCTACGTTATCCCCCGATCGGGCCCGCACCAACCCGCCCAGCCGGCGTTCCTGTGGATAACTTGTGGACTACTGGCCCGTGCTTGTGCACAGCCTGTGGGAACCCCTGTGGATAGAAGAATTCTTTCACCCGTAATAGCTACCTGACCTGCGGAAACACCCGTTTCTACTTGTGGATGAAAAACTATTTTCGCCAAGCTTCATCCACAGCTTGCGGCTGGCGGCTGGGGATAGCGGCTGGCCGCATGGGCCACAGGAGTGGTCAAATATGCGAATTCTGTGATGCTTGTCACCCGGACGCCGGCAAATTGACGCTCGTGGGCACGGCCTGTATGCGACACCTCGAATATGCTGTGGATAACTGCCATCTGGCATAAGCTGTGGCCATGGGCGATGTCTTGATAGTCATACTGCCTGCCCTCATCCTCGCGGGCGTGCTGTGGGCAGTCGCCGCGGCATTGAAGCCGCGTAATTTCGGTATCTCCGACGCGGAGCGCTACCAGCTGGAATTGGCCATGCGCTCCCGCGCCCACTACGAGGCCCAGGTGAAGGCTGCCACAGCGGCCCGCGCCCGGGTGGATGCCGCGACCCGCCCCAGCCAGAACGAACAGCAGCAGTCGCAGCAGGCTGAGCACGCCCGCGCGGCCCTGCAAGGCGGCCGGGGCCCCTTTAGCGACAGGACGCAGCCGGGCTACCCCGGCGCGGTCCTGCCCGGCGGCCAGCTGAATCCCCAGTTCACGCTGCAGCTCCAGGCCCTGGCCCGGTCCGGCCACAAGGTCCAAGCCATCAAGCTGCTGAGGCAGGCCACCCACTCAGATCTTTTGACCGCCAAGAATTACGTAGATCGGCTGTAGTCCATGGAAGCCCTGCTAGTCCCCATCCTGATCCTCGTTCTCGTGGGCCTCGGCGTCGCAGTTGCCGCACGTGCGATCGGGCGCCGTCGGCCGCAAACTCCGCAGGACGCGTCGCCGCAGCCCGTCCGCAACTCAGCGGAGCTTGCCCGCACTGCCGCCGCGAGGCTGGATCAGGAGCAGCACCGGCGCCTATACGCCCTGATTGCCCAGGGTCAGGCGATGGCGGCCATCAAGCTGTACTTGGAAGCCACCGGCGAGGGCCTCCGGGCTTCCCGGGACGCGGTGGGCGCCCTGGCGGCCCACCCCCAGCCCTACCGTCCCCGGCAGGCGCCCGAGCAGCCCGCCCACGACGACGACGAGGACGCACCGCAGCGCTTTCCCTACCGTTACCGGGCGATCGCCAGCAAGGGCGACGTCACCCGCGAGGTCAGTAGCAATATGCTCAACGACGAGATTTACGGCCGGATCCGCACCCTGGCCAAGAGCGGCGACACCGAGGCAGCAGCGGCCGCGCTGACCCGGCACTCGGACATCTCCCTCAAGCAGGCCCAGGAGTTCATCGCACTGCTTGAGGAGTGAGGGGCGGCGGCGGACGCTAGAAGTCGAACAGCTCCCCCAGCCAGCCCTCCTTCTTCTTGGGCCGGCGTCGGTCGTCGTAGCGCGGCTGCTCGTAGCCGGGCCGGTCCCGGCGTTCGTCATGGCGGCGGTCGTCAAAGCGCCGGTCATCCGGTCGGCGGTCGTCCCGGCGCGGTTCCGGGGCGTAGAGCGGCGGCGGGATGTGTCCCGGGGGAGTCGGTGCCGCCGCCGGCGGTGCGGCTGGAGGAGACGGGGCGGAGGCGCCGAAGCCCTCCGCCGCACGGTCGATGATCTTGTCGAGCTCGCCGCGGTCCAGCCACACTCCGCGGCATTGCGGGCAGTAGTCGATCTCCACGCCGCTTCGTTCGCTCATTACCAGGTCTACGGAATCCACAGGACATTTCATGTCCCGAACAACGAACGGCGCGCCGAATAAGTTCAGTTGCGGCCGGAGATCCCGGCGAGCAGCTGCTCGAACGGCAGCGACTCCAGCGGCGCCTGCCGCGGGCGCGGCTGCGCTCCTTCGAGCAGGCCGGTGAACTCCCCTGCCGCCCGCTCAATCCTCGCGGAAAGCGGTGAGCCGCCGTCGCCGCTTGTTCCCCAGTCCTGCGGGCCTGCGAAGACGCCGGTGGCCGCGATCCGGGTGCGGAGGTAGCTGAAGAGCGGACGCATGGCGTAGTCCAGCACCATCTGGTGCCGGTCGGTGCCGCCCGTGGCGCCCAGCAGGACGGCCTTGCCGTCCAGCGCCTTGGGATCCAGCACATCGATGAACGACTTGAACAGCCCGCTGTACGACGCACTGAAGACCGGGCTGACCGCGATGATGCCGTCCGAGGCCTCCACCCCGGCGATCACCTCCGCCAGGCGCGGCGCGGCGTAGCCGGTCACGAAGTTGTTGGCGATCTCAACGGCCAGGTCGCGCAGTTCGACGACGTCGACGCTCACGGAGTAGCCGGCCGCGGCGAGCTGGCGTTCAGCGGAGGCCGCCAGTTGGTCTGCGAGCAGGCGGCTCGACGACGGGACGCCAAGTCCGGCGGAGATAACGGTAATGCGGCGGCTTTCCACGGTGTGCTCCTGTAGCTGGTCCACGGTTTCGGTAACTATATGCATTTGCATCTACCTGTAGAAGGGTCGGCCGGCCCTCTTTATTCCCTCCCCCGCTGCTCTATCACTTCGGGTCCTTTTGACCGCCGAATAGCAGCCATATCTGACAGAGCAACGACGGCTCCCCGCGCCACTTAGAGCAGGACAAATCCCTCGATGCAGCTCATCGAGTTCCCGCCGACCCAGACGTCGTCCCCCGTCGTCTCGATGTAGACCCGGCCGGCGCGGCCCAGCACGGTCCCTTGGGCCGCAAGGTAGGACTCCGGCGCCCGGCCGGCTCCGATCAGCCACTGGGCCGCACCGGCGTTGAAGCTGCCCGTGACCGGGTCTTCCGCGGCCGCGTCTCCCGGGATGAAGGTGCGTACCTCGAAGCCGACCTCGGATCCGGCGGGATGGGGGCCGATCACGCCTACCTTGAGTCCGGCCATTGCGGCGAAGTCGGGCCGGATGGCCAACACCTGCTCCGCGGAGTCCAGCAGCACTCCGATCCATTCCGGGCCGTTGACGAGACAGGACGAGTCCAGGAGCGCCTCCCGGGGCATCTGCAAGCCGGCCGCGATGCGGGCGAGGTCCGTCTCGGCCACCGGTCCGGAGCGGGTCAGCGGCGGGGCGGCAAAGGCCAGGCGGCCGCCGTCGCGCTTGACCCGGACCAGCCCGGCCGCGCATTCCTGGACCAGGATTCCGTCGTGCAGCGGGACGCCGCCCGCCTCGAGCCAGGCATGGGCCGAGCCGAGGGTGGGATGGCCGGCGAAGGGAAACTCTTCGCTGCCGGTGAAGATCCGCACCCGGTAGTCGGCGTCGGGGTGCGTGGGCGGCAGCAGGAACGTGGTCTCGGAGAGGTTGGTCCAGTTGGCAAACCTCTGCATGGCGTCGGCGTCGAGGTCCCCGGCGTCGAGGACGACGGCCAGCGGATTCCCGCGGTAAGGTTCGGCGCTGAAGACGTCCACCTGGGTGAAGGGGCGGAGACGGGGTGCGGTAGTCGGAGTCACTGCCGAAGGCTATCACCGGCACCCCGCCGGGCTGGCAACGCAGAAGGCCCCCGCGTCCGGCTTCCCAAAGGAATCCGGACGCGGGGGCCTCCCGGCAGTTCAGTTAGTCGAAAAGACTACTTGCCTGCAACTACGTCGAGTTCGATCACAGCGGAAACGTCGTCGTGCAGACGGACGTTGGCCTGGTAGGAACCGGTCGACTTGATGTGAGCCGGCAGTTCAACCTTGCGCTTGTCGATGCGGCCGAGGCCGGCGGCCTCAACAGCGTCCGCCACGTCGCCCTGCTTGACGGTGCCGAACAGGCGTCCGGTCTCGCCAGCCTTGACAACGAGCTTGACCGGCTTGGCCTGCAGTGCTGCGGCCTGCTTCTGAGCGTCTTCCAGGGAAGCGTGCTCGCGAGCGGCGCGGGCAGCCTTGATGGACTCAACCTGCTTCTCGCCGCCCTTGGACCAGGTCAGGGCGAAGTTGCGGGGCAGCAGGAAGTTACGTGCGTAACCGTCCTTGACCTCGACAACGTCGCCAGCAGCACCGAGACCGGTTACTTCGTGGGTCAGAATGAGCTTTGCCATGTTAGTTAATCCCTTCCTTAGCCGCGGCCAGCGCCGGAGTAAGGCAGCAGAGCAACTTCGCGGGCGTTCTTGATTGCCTGTGCGATCTTGCGCTGTTCCTGCACCGTGACGCCGGTGACGCGACGGGCGCGGATCTTTCCGCGGTCGGAGATGAACTTGCGCAGCAATGCTACGTCCTTGTAGTCGATGACAGTGATGTCAGCGGCCTTCAAGGGGTTGGACTTTGGTTTGGGCTTACGGAGTTCAGCCTTAGCCATCGTGGAGCTCCTATTCGATGGAGCCCGTGGATATTGATCCACGGGATGGTGGTGATCCGCGGCGGTCATCGCGGGGCTGCCGTGCGGCTGCCTCGCGGGTCACGACGTCGGACCTTAGATGTTGTTTAGAAGGGAGGTTCGGAATCCGGGCCGTTGCCCCAGCCGCCTGCATTGCTGACCCCGGGCGTTGCCCAGGGGTCGTCCTGCGCTGCGGGCTGGTTGCCGCCCCAGGTTCCGCCGGAGTTGCCGCCCTGGTTTCCACCAGAGTTGCCACCGAAACCGCCGCTGTTACCGCCGCTGTTGCCGCCGCCGAAGCCACCCTGACCACCCTGTCCGCCGGAGCGCTGGGTGCGGTTGACCTTGGCGTTGGCGTAGCGCAGGCTGGGGCCGATCTCGTCGACCTCAAGCTCGATAACGGTGCGCTTCTCGCCTTCCTTGGTTTCGTAGGAACGGCTCTTCAGGCGGCCGGAAACGATGACGCGCATGCCCTTGGTGAGGGACTCGGCGACGTTCTCGGCTGCTTCGCGCCATACCGATGCGCGGAGGAACAGGGTTTCCCCGTCCTTCCACTCATTGGACTGGCGGTCGAAAGTGCGGGGCGTAGAAGCGATGGTGAAGTTCGCTACTGCCGAACCTGACGGTGTGAACCTCAGTTCGGGGTCATTGGTGAGATTACCGATGACCGTAATAGTGGTTTCGCCTGCCATCTACGTCCTCCTTGTTCGTTCCTGCGGGGTTAAAGATTGAAGGGTAGAGCTGAATTACTCAGCAACAACCTTCTGCTCTTCGGGGCGGGTGATCTTGGTGCGCATGATGGTCTCATTGAGACTCAGCTGGCGGTCAAGTTCCTTGGCGGTAGCCGGCTCAGCGGTGAAGTTCACCACGGCGTAGATACCTTCGGACTTCTTCTGGATTTCGTAAGCCAGGCGACGACGGCCCCAGATGTCAACCTTTTCGATGGTTCCACCATCGGTCGTGATGACGTTCAGGAACTTCTGAAGCGTTGGCTCAACGGTACGCTCTTCGACCTCGGGGTCGATGATTACCATCAATTCGTAAGGACGCATATGTGAACCCACCTCCTTTGGGCTAAGCGGTTACGGCATTTCCGTAACAGGAGGTTCATTTGCGGTGCTTGCGCGGCGCATCGCCCCCGGAACGGAGGCAGGGCGCAGCACAGACTTCAATAGCTTAGTGCATCCGGGGCAGTTTCCGCGATTTCCTGTCCCGCCACCCTAGACTCGTCGCGCCGTCGGTGGAAGCTCCCCGGCGGCGCTGTGGATAACCGCATGGGCGCTTGTGCCATGATCGGGGAATGAGCACCGGTTCCGCCCCCCGTTCCCTCGCATCCCCCGTCCACCGCAGCCGACTGCGGTTTGCTGTGATGGTGCTGGCAGGACTGCTCGCCGCCACAGCGTCGGGGCTCTCCGGACACTGGGTGGAAGCCCCGGCGATCGCCTGGAGCAGTGCCGCCCTCACCTACGTGCTCTGGGTCTGGATTGTGATCGGTCCGCTGGACGCCGCCGATACACGTGCCCACGCCACCTTGGAGGATCCGTCCCGGAGCGTCACGGATCTGATGATCCTCGCCGCCAACGTCGCCAGCCTGGCGGCTGTGGCCGCCGTCGTCCTCGACTCGCACAGCAACAACGGCGGATCGCGGCTTGGCAGCGGCCTGCTGGCGCTGGCCTCCGTTGCACTGTCGTGGATGCTCGTGCAGACACTCTTCACGGTCCGCTATGCCGGCCTCTACTACAGCACCGAGCTTCGGGCCGGGGCAGCGGTGGGCGGCATCAACTTCAACCAGGCCGAGCCGCCGCAGTACACCGACTTCGCGTACCTCGCCACCAGCCTCGGGATGACCTACCAGGTGTCGGACACTGCCCTGGAAAACCATGCAATCCGGGCCGAGGCGCTCAAACACAGCCTGTTGTCCTACCTGTTCGGCACCGTCATCCTTGCCGCCACCGTCAACCTCGTGATTGGCCTCGCCGGGTCCTAGGCAGCCGGCTGGGAGGCGGTGCGGAAGAACAGTTCCGTGACTGTCGCCAGCCGGTGCGGGTCCTCGACGCCGCACAGCTCGCGTGCCGAGTGCATCGACAGCAACGGGACGCCGACGTCGACCGTCCTGATCCCGAGCCGGGTGGCCGTCAGCGGGCCGATTGTCGAACCGCAGGGCATCACGTTATTGGAGACGAACTCCTGGTACGGGATCCCGGCATCGGTGCACAGCCTGGCCCACAGCGCTGCCCCGGCGGCGTCCGTGGCGTAGCGCTGGTTGGCGTTGATCTTCAACAGCGGTCCGCCGTTCAGGGCCGGGCGGTTGGCCGGGTCGTGGCGTTCGGCATAGTTGGGGTGCACGGCGTGGCCGGCGTCGGCGGAAACACAGAACGACGCCGCGAACGCCTGCCGCCGCTGGCTCGCCGTCGCACCCAGCCCGTCGGAGATGCGGACCAGGATGTCCTCGAGGACCGGGCCGCAGGCACCGGAGCGCGAGGCGGAGCCGATTTCCTCGTGGTCGAAGGCGGCCAGCACGGCGATCGGCCCGTCCACCGGCACCTCACCGGCGGCGTGCGCGATCAGCGCGGTAAGGCCGGCGTGCGTGGCGGAGAGGTTGTCGAGCCTGCCGGAGGCGAACAATTCACCCTTGGCGCCGAACACCGCCGGGGCCTGCGTGTCCGCGATGACGACGTCGTAACCGCCGATCTGCGCGGGATCCACGGTGGCACCGGAAACCCGCTCGGCGAGGAGGCCGAGCAGGTCCTCGCCGGCCGGATCGCCGAGGCCGAAGACCGGATTCATGTGCTGCTGCTTGTCCAGGGCCAGGCCCTCGTTCACGGCCCGGTCCAGGTGGATGGCGAGCTGCGGGAAGCGCAGCAACGGCCCGGTGGCCGTGAGGTGCTGGGTGCCGTCCAGCATCACCAGACGCCCGGCAAGCTGCAGTTCGCGGTCCAGCCAGGAGTTCAGCAGCGGACCGCCGTAGACCTCGACGCCGGCCTGCAGCCAGCCGAACTTGCCGGTGGTGGGCTTGGGCTTGAGTTTGAAGGACGGCGAATCGGTGTGCGCGCCGAGGATGTTGAACCCCGTGGTGGGTCCGGCGCCGGCGGGCACCACCCAGGCGATGAGGGCGCCGTCGCGGATCACGTAGAACTTCCCCGCCGACCCGGCGTCGCCGACCCCCTGCCACTGCTGCAGTTCGTCGAGGCCGGTGAACCCCGCTTCGTCCAGCCGCCGGGCGGCCTCGTGGACGGCGTGGAAGCTCGACGGCGACGCGCTGACATACGCGCCGAGGTCCTGGATGTGGTCTGCAGCAGTGGCGGAGAAAGGCATGGCTCCGAGTCTAGCGCCGCGGGCTTACTTGGACCGGCCGACGCCGGCGGGGGCATCCTCGCTGCGGGTTTCGGCGTCGGCGGGGAGGCCTGCGGGCTGGGGTGCTGCCACCGGGGAGGCGCCGTGCCTGCGGTAGCGCCAGAGACCGATTCCCACGACGACGGCGGCCAGGGCCAGCGAAAGCAGCAGCGATTCACGGGTGGTGTCCAGCACCACCATGCCCACCAGCAGCGCGACGATGCTGACGATCGCGAGCCAGGTCAGGTACGGGAACAGCCACATCTTCAGCTCCAGATCCCGGGCGGCGGTGCCCATCCGGCGGCGGAGGATCAGCTGCGAGACCGAAATGACGAGCCAGACGAACAGCGCGATGGCGCCGGAGGTGTTGACCAGGAACAGGAAGACGGTGTCCGGGGCGATGTAGTTCAGGCCCACGGTGATGAAGCCGACGACGGTCGAGGCCAGCACCGCGGCGGCCGGGACGCCGCGCTTGGAGATGCGCATCCAGGTGCGGGGCGCGTCGCCGCGGCGGGAGAGCGAGAAGAGCATGCGGCTGGCGGTGTAGAGGCCCGAGTTGAGGCAGGACAGCACCGAGGTCAGCACGACGATGTCCATGATGGTGCCGGCGCCGGGGATGCCGAAGAGTTCAATCACGGCGACGTACGGGCTCTTCGCCACGGAGGCGGAGTTCCAGGGCAGCAGGGTCACGACGATGGCGATGGAGCCGATGTAGAACACCAGGATGCGCCAGACGGTCGATTTGACGGCCTTTTTGACGGCGTCGACCGGGTTCTCGGATTCGCCGGCGGCGATGGTCGCGATTTCGGCGCCGAAGAAGGAGAACACGACCACCAGGATGCCGGCCAGCACCGCGCCGGGACCGTTCGGCATGAAGCCGCCCTTGCCGGTCAGGTTGTCCAGGCCGGGAGCGGGGACGCCGGGGACGAGGCCCAGGATGGCGGCGACGCCGAAGAGCAGGAACAGCACAATCGCGGCGACCTTGATGGAGGCGAACCAGAACTCGAACTCGCCGTACGACTT
Source organism: Arthrobacter sp. 05L428 (assembly GCF_056397665.1). Lineage (NCBI taxonomy): Bacteria > Bacillati > Actinomycetota > Actinomycetes > Micrococcales > Micrococcaceae > Arthrobacter > Arthrobacter sp. 05L428. Next base: position 16,656 of record NZ_JBFTNW010000008.1, read on the forward strand.
CACCGAACCCAGGTTGGTCAGCGTGAGGAGCACCATCAGGACCAGCGCCCAGATCCACTGGTCGATGCCGGGAACCCAGCGGTGCATGATCGCGGCGCCGGCCGTGGCTTCGATGCCGAGCACGATGATCCAGAACCAGGCATAGAGCCAGCCGATACTGAAGCCCGCCCAGCGGCCCAGCGCCTTGTCCGCGTAGGTGGAAAACGATCCGGTTTCGGGGTTGGCGGCGGCCATTTCGCCGAGCATGCGCATCACCAGGATGACCACGAGCCCTGCCGCCAGGTAGGCCACCAGAATGCCGGGGCCGGCCTGCTGGATGGCGGCGCCGGAGCCGACGAAGAGGCCGGCGCCGATGACGCCGGCGATGGCGATCATGGACAGATGCCGGGGTTTCAGGGATTTGGAGAGTTGCTGGTCAGCCTGCATGAAGCGCCGTCCTTCGTGGGTGGTGTTGGCCCGCGCCCCAGTGCCGGCGATGCCAGGCAAGGATGTGCGGCGGACCACAATGTCGTTTCACCCTAGACCGCCGCAGAGAGGCTTAGTTGTGTGCAGTCACACAGATTACGCCCCCCAAAATGGGACGGACCTCCAGCCATAGAGCCTCCCAGGCAAAGGATGTTGCCTGGGAGGCAATTCTGAAATGTGCCTGAAACCACTGCTTCGGACTAGATGTCCCGCTTCTTGAGCAGGATGCCGGCCAGCACGATCGGAATGACCACCCACGCGCCAAGGACCAGGGCGGCCTGCCAGCTTTCCAGCGTGTCCGGGACGTGTTCGGCGGCGGTCAACGGTGCCAGCGTGTTCGACGGGATGAATTTGCGCAGTTCCGTAACGAAGTCGCCCTGGATAATTTGCAGCGCGATCGGCAGCACGAAGAAGATGCCCACGAGCGTCATGATGCCGCCGGCGGAGTTCCGGATCAGGGCGCCGAGGGCCATCCCGATCGCAGCGACGGCGGCAACGTAGGCGCTGTTGACCAGCAGCGTCCGGAAGTAGTGCCCGCTGGAGACGTCCAGGGTGTGGCCGTACTGGTCCAGGATCGGCACCGCCACCAGGCCGGCGAGGTAGAGCGAAAGTGCCGTGACCAGGAACGCGGAGACCACAACAACAAGGAGCTTGGCGGTCAAGGCCGGAATCCGCTTCGGGACGGCGGTGAACGTGGACCGCGCCATTCCCGTGGTGAACTCTGAACTGATTATCAGGACGGCCAGTGAGCCAAGGATCAGCTGCGCGAAGGAGATGCCGGCGCTGGGCGCCGACGCGGCGATGTCGCCCTGCGCGGCCAGCGCGGCGGAGCGCTGCGGATCGGAGTTGGAGGCCTGCAGCGCCTGGCCGATGCCCCAGGCGGCAAGGGCTCCCACCCCGATGATGACGGCGATGGTGGCGCCGAGCAGGATCAGGGTGGACAGCAGCGTGCGGAACTTGATGACTTCGGAGTTCAGGACGCGCAGGAAGCTGGGTCCCGGGCCGGTGCTGAGGCTGTCGCCGGTCCGGTCGCCTGCCTGGTTGTTTGCAGCGCCGGAGCGCGGCCCGCGGCTCGAGGGATTGGGTTCAAGGGTGGTCGAGCTCATGGCTTAGTTGCCTCCGGCCTGGGCGGGGGCGTGGCCGCCCGTGGTGATCAGTGAGTGGTATTCGACCTCATCCTTGGTCAGTTCCATATAGGCCTCCTCGAGGCTGGCCCGGAGCGGGGTGAGTTCGTAGATCATGACGTGGTTGTCGAGGGCGGTGCGGGCGATCTGCCGGGGCTCCAGCCCGGTGACCTCGAGGAGTTCGTTGTCCTGCACCTGCACGGTGACGCCGGTGCCTGCCAGCAGGCGCATCAGCTGGTCCGGCTGGTCGGTGCGGACGCGGGTGCGCCCCTGGCCCTTGCCGGTGATGATCTCCTGGATCGGCGCGTCGGCGATGATCCGGCCCCGTCCGATCACGATCAAATGGTCCGCGGTGACCGCCATTTCGCTCATCAGGTGGCTGGACAGGAACACGGTGCGGCCCTCGGAGGCGAGGTATTTGACCAGGTTGCGGACCCAGACGACGCCTTCCGGGTCCAGTCCGTTGACCGGCTCGTCCAGGATGATCGTCTGCGGGTCGCCGAGCAGGGCGGCGGCGATGCCGAGGCGCTGGCCCATGCCGAGGGAAAAGCCGCCCACCTTCTTCCTGGCGACCTCGGCCAGACCCGTCATTTCAATGACGTCGTGCACGCGTTTTTTCGGGATGCTGTGCGTGGCGGCCATGGCCCGCAGGTGGTTGTAGGCTGAGCGGCCGGTGTGGACGGCTTTGGCGTCCAGCAGGGCACCGACGTCCCGCAGCGGCGCGTGGTGCCGGTTGAACGGCACCCCGTTGACCGTGACGGAGCCCGACGTCGGCCGGTCCAGTCCCATGATCATGCGCATCGTGGTGGACTTGCCCGCTCCGTTGGGTCCTAGGAAGCCGGTAACCCGGCCCGCCTCGACGGTGAAATTGACTCCGGCGACGGCGGTTTTTTCGCCGTATACCTTGGTCAGGCCTCGTGCTTCGATCATGGAAGCGTTCCTTTGCGTCGCGTGTGGTTGTGTACCCACCACGCTACCGACGCCGCCGCGCGAATGCGCCGCTTTAAGGGTTGATTCAGGGCTGAATCAGGGTAATCCGGACAATGGCTGCATGGCCGCCGCTCAGCCCTCCGGCTGCGGGGAGTAGTACACCAGCCCGCCGTGCTTGACCGAGAACTCGACGGCGCGGACGCCCGGCATGACTTCGCCGTCCACCGCCAGCACCATGGTCGTGTCGCCCGGTTCCACCCGGATCCGGCTGGCTTCGCGCAGGTGGGTGATCCGGGAGGTCGCCACGGTTCCGGTCAGCACCGACCAGAGCAGGCGCAGCCGGGCAAAGGATTCGTCCGCCGTGATCATGCGCAGGTCCAGCACGCCGTCGTCCAGCACCGGCCGGACCAGCGGGGCATGGTCGCGGGGGTAGTAGCGCCCGCGGCCGACGTAAAGGATCCAGAGCTTGTGCCGCACCCCGTCCACGACCAGGGTGCTCGGGGTGCCCGCGGCGAAGGTCCGGAACATGGCGACGACGCCGGCCAGCGGCTTTCCCAGCGCGGGCTGGAGTTGCTCGCGCCGGCGCACCAGGTTGGGGTACAGGCCGATGCTGGCAGTGTTCAGCATCGACAGCTCCAGCTTCTCCGGACTGTCCGGCAGCCCCCGTTCTACCGACACGTGCCCGATGTCCGCTCGCGCCGCCTCCCCTTTGGCGGCGGCCTCGACGGCGGCCTTCAGGGTGCCGGTGCCCGCGTCACGGGCGAAATGGTTGAGCGTTCCGCCCGGCAGCACCAGCAGCGGCAAGGAATGCTCGACGGCGGCCGCCGCGGCGGTGCCCACCGTCCCGTCTCCGCCCCAGACTCCGAGGGCAACGACGCCGGGAAGGGTTGCCACCACCTCGATTCCAGCCGCCACATCCTCGTCGGGGGCAATTTCCTTTATATACGCCTTAGGGAATACTTTCTGCAGGGCCTCGGCCGTCTCATCGGCGTATGAGCCGCCGAGCGTGTTGACCGCGATGCCCAGCCCCTCGCCGTCGGGCAGTGCGGCAGCTCCGACGGGGGTGCGCCGAACCGCGGGGAACGGGGGACGGACCGGCCACCACTTCCTCGTCACGAGGGCCGCACCCGCCCCGATCGCGGAGCCGAAGAAGACGTCCGAGGGCCAGTGCGCCCCCGTGTGCACCCTGGAGTAGGCGACGCCGGCGGCGACGGGTGCCAGCGCGGTGCCGAGCGCCGGCCGGACCAGCCCCACGCCGAGGGCGAACGCGGCGGCCGACGCGGAGTGCCCGGAAGGCATGGAGGAACTGCTCGGTTGCGGATGAACGAAGCGGAAGACCGGAAGGTGCTCTGGCAGCGGCCGGGCCCGGGGCAGCAGGGTCTTGAAGACAAGGTTGGTCACCGCGGAGGCCACACCCTGCGCCAGCACGCCGTGCAGGGCAGCACGCCGGGTCTTGCCGGGGAAGAGCGCCATCACCGCGGCAATCCCGAACCAGAGCTTGCCCTTATTGGCGGCCGCGGAGAGCCGCCGGAAGAAGTCGTCGTGGCCGCCGCCGGGAACCCGTGAGAGGGACTGGACCAGTCGACGGTCCAGCTTCTCCAGTCGGCGCGGCGTTTTCCCCAGTATGCTTCGCATTTCCCCACCTTACTGCCGGCCCCTGGATGAGGCGCTGACCCGGGTGCTGGATCCCGGGCCGCTGCTCAGCTGGCGCGCAAGGGCCTCGCGGCGCCGGCGAGCAGCAGAGCAACCAGAATCGGCGCCCCGATAGCCAGCAACGCCAGCCGGATCCCCGTCAGGTCGCCGAGGTAGCCCAGCAGCGGGGGCCCGGCAAGGAACGCGATGTAGCCGAGGGTGGACACGACCGATACCCGGGCCGCGGCGTGCCGGGGGTCGTCGGCCGCGGCGGACATGCCCATCGGAAAGGCGAGGGCCGCTCCCACGCCCCAGAGTGCCGCGCCGGCCGTCGCGAGCCAGATATTGCCGGCGAAGACGAAGAATGCCAGCCCGGCCGCGGCGGCTGCCATGCTGGCCCGCAGCACCGCGACCCGTCCGTAGACGTCGATTGCCCGGCCGCCAAAGAAACGCATGGCCGTCATCGCCAGCACGAAGACGGCGAACAGCAGGGCTCCGGTGGACTGCTCGGCACCCAGGCCGTCCACGGAGGCCTTGGCGATCCAGTCGTTGCCCGCGCCCTCGGTCAGGGTGGCGCCGAGGACGACGACGCCGATCAGCAGGGTGCGGCCGTCCCGCCAGGCGGAAGCGGCCCGCGGCGGCCTGGCCTCGCCGGCAGCAGGTGCCTGCTCCGGTGTGTGCGGCAGGAAGTACCGCGGCGCGATCAGGGTCGCGGCGGCCACCACGGCGGTGATGGCGAGCAGGTGTTCCGGCAGCCCGACGCCGAGCGTCGCCAGACCGGCGCCGACCAGCGCGCCCACGAACGCGCCGCCGCTGAACGCGGCGTGGAACTGCGGCATGATGGTCCGGCCCATCCGGTGTTCAACGTCGGCCCCTTCGATGTTCTGGGACACGTCCCAGAGTCCGATGCCGATGCCGAGGAAGAAGAGCGAGATGGCCGTACCGGAGACGGCTGCGGCGCCAAGCGAGAGCGCCACCCCTGCGCCCGCCACGGCGGCCAGCAGACCGCCTGCGCGCACGGTGTTGGCGGTTCCGAGCCGGCCTACCACGAGCCCGGCGGTCGGCAGCGCGATCAGCGAGCCGACCGCGACGCACAGCAGCAGGCTTCCCATCTGTCCGGAGGAGATGTGCAGGATCTCGGTCACCGCGGGGATGCGGGCGGCCCAGCTGGCGAATACGAGGCCGTTGATCCCGAAGATCAGGAAGGTCGCTGCGGCCGCCGCCTTCAATTGCGGGGCGGTTGAGGTCCTGGTCATACGATCACTGCTTCCACTGAGTGTTGGGCAAGGAGGGTGAGTTCGTCGGAGCTGAGAGCCTTGTCGGTGACGACGGCGTCCACAGCGTCCAGCGGCGCCACCAGGGCCATGCCACTGGCGTTCCATTTGGATCCGGAGCAGGCAACGATCACTCTGGCTGCCGATTCCAGCCCTGCGCGCTTCACCGCGGCGTCGTCGAGATCATGGGCCAGCAGTCCATCCCGGAGATCCAGCGAACAGGGGGTGACCACGGCTGTGTCGAAGCGCAGTGAGCGGATATTTGCCTCCGTCAGGGGTCCGCGGAAGGACAATTCGCCCGGAACAAGGCTCCCGCCGGGCAACAGGAGCTCAGGGCGGCGCCCGGCCGGGACCTGGTCTGCGGCCAGTTCACTGACGGCCCTCAGCGACATTGGCATGATCGTCATGTCGCGCTGCTGGAGCTGTCGGGCGATCTGCGTGGCCGTCGTGCCGCTGTCGAGCCAGATACGGCCACGGTCCTTGAGCATCGCCGCAACCGCGGCGGCAATCCGCACCTTGGCTGCGTGCTCCTCCAGCTCGCGCTGCCCGTACCCGGGGTTCTCGCCCTGCAGCAGCAGACTGACTGCCCCGCCGTGGACCCGGCGCAGGACGCCGTGACCGGCCAGAACGTCCAGATCGCGCCGGATCGTCGCGCCGGAGGCTGCGCAGGCGGCCATTAGCTCATCCACGCTCACGCGTTCCCGGTGGCGAAGGAGCTCGCCGATATAGCGATGCCGCTCATCCGTGTTCATGAGCAAATAATACCAGTCGGTGATCATTTGATCATCAAATGATCACTTCATCGGCTGGCTCTACCTCAGCGGACGCGCTCGACGCGTTTTTCGTCCCACACCGGCTCGGCCGATTCGTAGACCTTGCCGTCCGAGCCGAAAACCAGGAAGCGGTCGAAGGTGCGGGCGAACCAGCGGTCGTGCGTGACGGCCAGGACCGTGCCCTCGAAGTGGTCGATGGCGCGTTCCAGTGCCTCGGCCGAGTGCAGGTCCAGGTTGTCCGTGGGCTCGTCGAGGAGCAGCAGGGTGGCGCCGGAGAGCTGCAGCAGCAGGATCTGGAACCGGGCCTGCTGGCCGCCGGACAGGGATTCGTACTTCTGCTCCGACTGCGACGCCAGGCCGTAGCCGTCCAGCGCCCCGGCCGCCGCCTCGCGTCCCAGCCCGGAGCGGTGTTCGTCGCCGCGGTGCAGGATCTCCAGCAGGGTCTTGCCGAGCAGGTCGGGCCGGACGTGGGTCTGGGCGAAGAACCCGGGCCGGATCCGGGCGCCGAGTTTCACGGCGCCCTCGTGCGGGACCTCGGCGATCTCCACATCGGAGACGGGCAGGTGCTCGCGTTCCGGGTCGGTGCCGCCGGTCGCAAGCAGTCGCAGGAAGTGGCTCTTACCGGAACCGTTGGAGCCGAGCACCCCGACCCGGTCGCCGAACCAGACCTCGGTGGAGAAGGGCTTCATCAGCCCGGTGAGCTCCAGCTTCTCGGCCACGATGGCGCGCTTGGCCGTGCGGCCGCCCTTGAGCCGCATCTGCACGTTCTGCTCGATCGGCAGCGCCTCGGGCGGGCCGGCCTCGAGGAACTTCGCCAGCCGGGTCTGCGCGGCGTGGTACCGGTTGGCCATGTCGGAGCGGAACGCGGCCTTGTTCTTGTACATGTTGACGAGTTCCTTGAGCTTCACGTGCTCCTCGTCCCAGCGTTTGCGCAGCTCCTCGAAGCGGGCGTTGCGGTCAGCGCGGGCGTCGACGTAGGAGCCGAAGCCGCCGCCGTGGATCCAGGCGCCGGCGCCGTTGATGCCGGGCTCCAGGGTCACGATGCGGCCCGCGGCGTTGTTCAGCAGCTCGCGGTCGTGGCTGATAAAGAAGACGGTCTTCTTGGAATCGTTGAGCTTAGCTTCCAGCCAGCGCTTGCCCGGGACGTCAAGGTAGTTGTCCGGTTCGTCGAGCAGCAGCAGCTCGTCGGGTCCGGCAAACAACGCCTCCAGGACCAGCCGCTTCTGTTCGCCGCCGGACAGGCTCGACGCCGGCCGGTGCTGCGCGCGGTCGAAGGGCAGGCCGAGGGCGGCCATGCAAACCTCGTCCCAGACGGTCTCGACGTCATAACCGCCGGCGTCGCCCCAGTCCACGATCGCCTGCGCGTATTTCATCTGGGTGGGCTCGTCGTCGTGCTCGATCATCGCCAGTTCCGCCTCGTCGACGGCGCGCGCGGCGGCCGCGAGTGCGGGCGGGGCGGCGGAGACCAGCAGGTCGCGGACCGTGGAGTCGTCCCGCACCTGGCCGACGAACTGGCGCATGATGCCCATGTTTCCGGAGCGGCCGATCACGCCTTCGTCCGGAACGAGGTCGCCGGAAATGATCCGGAACAGCGTCGTCTTGCCAGTTCCGTTCGGTCCGATCAACGCCGTCTTGGTGCCGTCGGGGACCTTGAACGTCACCCCGTTGAGCAGCTGGGTGCCGTCGGAGAGGAAGTAGTCGATGCCGGAAACGTCAATATGAGCCACACAGCAATCTTCCCACGGCCCTTTCGGACCGTCCGCCGTTAGCCGGCGGCGGAAGTCAGGAATTCCTTGAGCAGGGGCCCGGAGGTAGTGGCGCCGAGGCCGCCGTCTTCCACGAACACGGCGACCGCGAGGTCCCCGTGCACGGCGACGATCCAGGCGTGGGTCTTCGGCGGGTTGTCCTTGCCGAATTCGGCGGTCCCGGTCTTGGCGCCGACGGGGGCACCGGGCACCGAGGCGAGGAAGCCGGCGTGGCCCGAGGTCACCACGGCGCGCATCATGTCCGCCAGGGACGCCGCTTCCGCGGCGGTCACCGGTTTGCCGGACGACTTTGCGGGTGCCGGGGCGGACGACGACGGCGCCGCCGTCGGTCCCTCAGAGGGTGCCGGACTTCCCGCGGCCGCCGCGTTCGGGTTGAGCACGAGCTGCGGCGACACCGGCGCGCCCTTGGCGACGGACCCGGCCATGACGGCGGCCGCCAGCGGGGAGAGCAGTACCTTGCCCTGCCCGATCATGGAGGCGGCGTGTTCGGTGCCTTCAGCCTCGCCCGGGACCGATCCCAGGAAGGCCGCAGCGCCCAGCGATGGCGCCTCCACGGCGACGCCGAGGGAGGTGGCCGCAGACTCGAGCTGGGCCTGGCTGACCTTGCCCCGGGCGTTGATGAAGGCGGTGTTGCAGGAATGCGCGAAGGCGTCGCGCAGGGTTACCGACCCCAGCGAGGAGGCGGGGTAGCCCTCGGCGTTCTTGAAGGTCCGGCCGTCTACGGTGAGGGTGGGCGGGCAGTCCACTTTGGAGTCCGGGTTCATCCCGTTGCGGAACATCGCGAGCGAGTCCACGATTTTGAAGATGGATCCGGGGGCGTACTGGCCGAGCAGGGCGGTGTCGTAGCCGTTGCTGCCGGGGCCGGAGGCGGCGGCCAGGACCGCGCCGCTGGAGGGACGGAGGGCGACGACGGCGGACGCCGGACCGACGTCGGCCAGCACGTCCTCGGCCAGTTGCTGCAGCCGCGGGTCCAGGGTGGTCTTGAGCGGGGTTCCGGGCTTCATCGGTTCCTGGAACAGGACGCGGCGGCCGTTGTTGAGAAGTTCCTGCCGTTGTTCCGCGGTCAGGCCCTCGGTCTGGGCGAAGACCTGGATGCCGCTGGTACCGCGCAGTTGGGCGTCGTACTGCTGCTGGAGGCCGCCGGTGCCGGTGGTGTCTCCGGCCCGGAGTGCACCGCCGGACTTTTCGATCTGCTCGGCGCTGGCCTCACCCACGGTGCCCAGCACGGCGCGGGCGAAGCCGCGCGTGGGGGCGAGTGGCAACGAGTCCTGGATGGCCCGGGCGCCGGGAATCGCGGCGATTTGTTCATCCGTGATGGTCCGGCCGGCCTGGCGCAGCGTGATCGCCGCGACGAAGGCCGACGGTCCGGAGTCCGTGACCTGCTTGGTGTAGGCGGCGGGGTCCACGCCCACCAGCCGCGCCAGTTTGCCCGCGGGGCCGGCCGGATCCGCGGCTTCCAGTTGCGCCTTGTCGATGCCGACGTGGACTACCGGCCGGTAGGTGACCAGCTTTGCGCCGCCGGCGCCGAGGATATCGGCCCGCTGCGGGGAATCGCTGGAGGTACCGAGGACTTCAGTGTCCGCGAGGCCCGGCACCAGCAGCTCCGGGCTCCACACGGTCTGCCATTTGCCGTCCGCCTTCTTCAGCTGTGCGGACACGGTGTACTTCCACTCGCCTGCGCCGATCTTCCAGCTGTAGTCCAGCGGGACCGTGGCGGTGTCCTTCTCTAGCACCAGGTCCCCGGCGGTAACGGTGGGTTTTGCCGAGTCAAGCGCCTTGAAGACCGCCTTGAGCCGGTCGTTCGCCTGGCCGGAATCCTTGCCGTCGAAGGCCACGGAACCGACGTCGAGCGCCGCGACTGCCGAGGCCAGTTGCTTCGCCGCATCCTGGGCGCCGGAGCGGCCGTCGTCGCACGCCACGAGCGAGGCGCCAAGGACCAGACCGACAAGAGCGAGCGAGAGCTTCTGAATTTTCCCCATGGCGCCATTATGCCCCGCGGCACGGACAGCTCCGTGTCACAGGGACCAGGCCCGCAGGGCAGGCCGCCCACCTGTGGCTAGCCCCGGCGGATGATCCGCCGCTGCGCGGCCACAGCGATGGCGGCCGTTCGGTTGTCCACGCCCAGTTTCCCGTAGATGTGCACCAGGTGCGTCTTCACCGTCGCCTCGGAAATGAACAGCTGCCTGGCGATGGCCCGGTTCCCCAGGCCGGTGGCCAGCAGCTCGAGCAGCTGGATCTCCCGGGCGGAAAGGGCCGGCTCGGGGTTCCGGATCCGCCCCAGCAGCCGCGCGGCTACTTCCGGCGCCAGCGCTGTCTGGCCCGCAGCGGCAGCCAGGACCGCCTGGCGGATCTGCTCCGGCGGCGCGTCCTTGAGCATGTACCCGCTCGCGCCCGCCTCCACGGCAGCAAGGATGTCCGCGTCGGAATCAAAGGTGGTGAGGATCAGCACGGGCGGCCCTGGCGTCCCGGCCTCGCCGGCTTTGATCCTGCCCGTCGCGGTGACCCCGTCCATGCCGGCGCCCATCTGCAGGTCCATGAGTACGACGTCGACCGGCTCGCCCAGGGTGCGCAGGCGCGCCAGCGCAGCCAGGGCGGCGGCTCCGTCCGCCGCTTCCGCGGCGACGGTGATGCCCTCGAAGTCCGTGAGCATGGCCCGCAGGCCGGCGCGGACGACGGGGTGGTCGTCGACGAGGAGGACGCGGATTTGGTTCACGGTTCTTCCTTCCCGAGCGGCAGCCGGATGGCCACTACCGTGCCGTCCCCGGGCGCGGATTCGAGGTCGATGGTCCCGGCCAGCGCTGCAACCCGGTCCCGCAACGATTTCAGCCCGTAGCCGGATCCGTCGGCCCGGTCCGGCACCGCAGAGGGGTCAAAGCCGTCGCCGTCGTCGAATATGTCCATGGCCACTTCGGTGCCCAAAAAGGACAGGGTTACGACGGCGGTGCGGGCGTCTGCGTGGGCCCACACGTTGGCGAGGCTGGCCTGCGCGGCGCGAAGCAGGGTGGTCCGGTACGGGTTGGGAAGTTCCGCCGGGGTTCCGTCGATTTCCAGGCGGCAGCGCAGGGCCTTGCCCCGGGCGGCCGCCTCCGTTTCGGTCTGTTCGCACAGCCGGCGCAGGCTGTCCACGAGCGGGTTTTGTTCAAGCTCGGGGGGCTGCAGGCCGCGGACAAAGTTGCGGGCCTCGGCCAGGTTGGCGGCCGCGGTTTCCTGGACGGTCCGGAGCCGGTTCCGGGCCGTCCCGGTGTCTCCGGCTTCCAGCGCCTGCTCGGCCGAGCGTCCCATCAGGATGATGCTGGAGAAGCCCTGGGCCAGGGTGTCGTGGATTTCGCGGGCCAGGCGGCTCCGTTCCGCCAGGGTTCCGGCGTCGTGCTGGCTGCGGGCAAGCTCCGCGCGGGTGCGGCGCAGTTCCTCAGCCGCGAGACGCTGATTTTCTGCCTCCGAGTACAGGGCACGGTAGGCCAGGCCGGTGACGACGGCGAATGCTGCTCCGAAACCCGGTCCGAGCAGCATCGGCAGCTGCAGGGCGTTCCCCGGACCGCCGTTGTGGAACCAAAGCGCCGTGACCACCAGCAGCGTGCTGGCGGCGATTGCGGCCAGAGCCGGACCCCTGGGCAGCAGGTGCAGCTGAAGGAAGAACAGCGGGAAGGCGAGCCAGACGAAGTCTGCGCTGCCCCAGACCAGCAGCAGCCAGAGCAGGCAGACAGCAGCCAGCCACCAGGTGGAATAGGGCCGCGGATCGAAGCGTCCCGGCCGGACCGAGTGGCGTTTCTCCAGCGCCGTGCCCGCAAGGTAAACACCGGCAAGGCACAGGACCAGGCCCAGGCTGAGCCAGCCGGCGCCGTGGATCCCGGCCGCGAGCAGCCTGACCAGCGCCACGAGCAGCAGCACGGCGAATCCCACGTGCAGGCTGACGCGCAGGACCCGCAGGATGACGGCCGCGTCCGTGGGGTTCCCCTCCGCCCCGCTGCTTCTGCCGTCCATGCTTTCAGCCTAGCGCCGGGCGGCCTCCCGTTCTCCGAAAACGGGCCGGAACCGGGGCCCGGCGGGCCAGGATCAACCTTTTGGTTGACTGCCGGACCAACCCGACGGCCGCGGCGGACCATCCCCAGGCCTGATGGCACGGCCGCCCCGCGCCGGGAGAGTGGAAGGGAGGCCAACAACCACCAGAAAAAGGACACCCATGTTTCTCGCCATCCGCGACATCCGCTTCGCCAAGGGCCGCTTCGCCCTGATGGGCGGCGTCGTCGCCCTCATCACCCTGCTGCTGGTGATGCTCTCCGGACTGACCGCCGGGCTCGGCAACCAGTCGACCTCCGCCATCGCGGGGCTGCCCGCGGACCAGCTTGTCTTCGGCGCACCCGCCGGCAGCAGCCCCGAGGCCTCCTTCACCGAATCCGAGGTCACCGGCGCCCAAGTTGCCGGCTGGTCCGACCGCGACGGCGTCAGCAAGGCCGAGCCCCTGGGCATCAGCCAGGGCCGGCTGCAGGTCCTCGGTGCCGGGGGAGTCCCGGCCGGGACGGCGAATGTGGCCGTCTTCGGCACCGGCGCCGGCAGCAGCCTCTCCCCGGCCCCGGCGGCCGAGGGCACCGTGGCCGTCGGGGCCGCTCTGGCCAAGGAGCTCGGCCTCACCGTCGGCAGCCGGGTCGCGGTGGGCGGCACCGAACTGTGGGTATCGGCCGTGGTGCCGGAGCAGTGGTACTCGCACACCGGCGTCGTCTGGACCACGCTGGCGGACTGGCGGAAGCTGGCCCACCTTGCCGGGAAGGAAGCCCTCGGCACCGTGATCGCGGTCAGCTTCGACGACGGCGCCGACGTCGATGTCGCCGCAGCCAACCAGGCCGCCGGAACAGTCAGCGCCACCCGGGAGGGCTCCTTCCAGGCGCTTGGCTCCTACCGCAGCGAGAACGGTTCGCTCATGCTCATGCAGGCATTCCTCTACGGCATCTCCGCGCTGGTGATCGTGGCCTTCCTGACCGTGTGGACTGTGCAACGCACGCGGGACATCGCCGTGCTCAAGGCCCTGGGCGGTTCCTCGAACTATGTGCTGAAGGACGCCATGGTGCAGGCCGCGGTCGTCCTCGTGGCCGGGGCAGCCGCCGGCGGCACGGCGGGTGCACTCGGCGGCCTGCTCGCCGCGCGGGCCGCCCCGTTCCTCACCACACCGCAAACCACCTTGCTGCCGATCGCCGGGATCGTCGTCCTGGGCCTCGCGGGCGCCGCGCTGGCGGTGCGGGGCATCACCCGCATCGACCCGCTGCTGGCGCTCGGCGGCAACTGAAAACCCCGGCGCACACCGCCCTTCCCCGAGCACACGAACATTCCTTGAAAGGCATATGTATGGAAACCGCACTGAAGCTCAGCAACGTCACGCTGGAATACCCAGATGGCGAGGGGGTCCTGCGGGCCCTCGACGACGTCAGCCTGGAGGTGCACCGTGGCGAATTCGTCTCGCTGGTGGGGCCCTCGGGTTCGGGAAAATCGTCGCTGCTGGCCGTGGCCGCCACCCTGGTCCGGCCCACGGCCGGGTCAGTCATCGTGGCGGACCGCGACGCCGGCGCCGTTCCGGATGCGGGGCGGACCGCACTGCGACGGGACAGCATCGGCATCATCTTCCAGCAGCCGAACCTCCTGCCGTCCCTTACCGCGGCCGAACAGCTCGTGATCGCCGCCCACCTGCGGGCCGAGCCGCTGCGCGCTGCGAGGATCAGGGCCGCGGAACTGCTGGGACGGGTGGGCCTCGGATCCGTGCTCGACAAACGCCCGCACCAGCTCTCCGGCGGCCAACGCCAGCGCGTGAACATTGCCCGTGCCCTGATGGCCGACCCCGCGGTGATGCTGGTCGACGAGCCGACGGCGGCGCTCGACCACGAGCGGAGCGCGGAGATCGTCCGGCTGCTCCGCCAGGTCACGGATGAGTTCGGCGTGGCGACCCTGATGGTCACGCACGACACCGGGATGCTTTCCTACACCGATGCCGTGGCGACGATGCGTGACGGCCGCCTTTCGGCCGCCGGAATGCTCGCGCCGGCACCCTAGGCGGGGTCGGCCGGGCCCTGACTGGCCTCTTGGCGGCCCAGCCCAGGGACCGGCATCCCGAAGATGTCTTTCAAGGCGTGCCTGGCGGCGTGGAGGCCGGGCATGCCGGTCACTCCCGGTCCGGGCGGCGTCGACGAGGAACAGAGGTACAAGCCCGGAACCGGGGTCCGCCACGGCACCGGGCTGAGCACCGGCCGGCGGAACATGCCCCGCAGGTCCATCGCCCCGGCACTGAAATCGCCGCCGACATAGTTCTCGTTGTACTCGGCGAGTCCCGCCGCCGTCGTCACGCGGCAGGCCACCACCAGCTCCCGGAAGCCGGGGGCGAAGCGTTCCAGCTGCGCGGTGACGGCCTCGCCCATGTCCACCGTGGACCCGGCCGGAACGTGGCAGTAGCTCCAGAGGATGTGCCGGCCGGCGGGGGCGCGGCCGGCATCGAAGCGGGAGGGCTGCGAGACCAGGACATACGGCCGTTCCGGGTGCCGGCCGGCGGCCACAAGGTGTTCCGCCTCGGCGGTTTCGGCCCGGGTGCCGCCCACGTGGACGGTGCCGGCGTCGGCGAGTTCCGCAGCGGCCCACGGAACCGGACCGGAGAGGATGAAATCGACCTTGCACGCGGCGTTGCCGAAGCGGAACGACTCAAGGGCGCGGGTATAGCCGGGCGGCAGGCGGTCGCCGGCAATCCGAAGCAGTCCGGGCGGTGCCACGTCCAGCAGGGTGGCCCGGACCGGAGGCAATTCCGCCAACGAGCCGATCCGCACCCCGGTCTGCACCACACCGCCGTGGGCCTCGATGTCCGCCACCATCGCCCGCGCGATGGCTGCGGATCCGCCCACCGGGATCGGCCAGCCGCCAGCGTGCCCCAGCGCACCCAGCAGCAGGCCCGCGCCGGCCGCGGGAAGCGTCGGCAGGGGGGCCACGGCATGCGCGGCGACCCCGCTGAGCAGGGCCGGAGCCAGCTCGTCCCGGAACCTCGCGCCCCACCAGCGGGTACCCTGCTCGAGGGTGCGTAGTCCGAACATGGCGGCCGCCACCGGCTGCCGCGGTATCCGCAGCAGCTGGTTCAGCGTCAGATCGGCAACGCCCTCGAGCCGGTCCACCAGCGGGGACATGAGCCGCCGGTAAGCTTCGCCGTCGCGGCCCAGGGCCGCCACCGTCCGCTCCAGCGAGCGGTAACCCAGCGCCGCCCGGCCGCCGTCAAGCGGTGCACCATGGGAGAGTTCGGGTACCTCCAGCCGGATCCGCCCGGACAACTCGAACTCGCGGAAGAAGGGCGAGGCCAGGGCCATCGGGTGCACCGCCGAGCACACGTCGTGGAAGTGTCCGGGCTCGATGAGTTCCGTGGTCCGGAGGCCGCCGCCAACGGAAGGAGCCGCCTCGTAGACGTGCACCGCGAGCCCCGCCCGGGCCATTGTCACTGCTGCGGCCAGCCCGTTGGGACCGGAACCGACGACGGCGACGTCAGGCACGGGACTCAGCGTCCGCATGGGCGCGCCGCCACGGCAGCACGGACGCTGCGGGGCGCCGCACGTCCAGCCGCAGCCAGTCGGCGGCGCCGTCGAAGGGGCCGCCGTGCGGGTCATCGGTGCCGCCGCGGCGGACGACGTCGTAGCTCGGGTCGAGGATGTCCCACACCACACGCGCCATGAGGTAGCCGGTGGCGAGCATGTGGGCGAGGACGGCAAGGACGTAGTACGGCATGTCGATGTTGTGCTGTGTGGCGCCGCCGCTGGTCACCTGGCCGAGGTACATCCAGATGGCGGCCCAGTGCAGGCCCTCAATGGACTGCCAGATCAGAAAGTCCCGCCATCTGGGCCGTGCCAGCGCCAGCAGCGGGATCAACCAAATCACGAACTGCGGCGAATACACCTTGTTGGTGAGGATGAAGGCGGCCACGATCAGGAACACCAGCTGTGCCAGCCTCGGCCTCCGCGGCGCCGCGAGGGCAAGGGCGGCGATCAGCACGCAGGCGAACAGGAAGAGGTTGAGGGCCAGGCCGTTGATGACCTCGGCTTCCAGCGGCTTCCAGCCCAGGCGTCCGGCCACCAGGTTGTAGGCGAACCAGGGTGAGCTGTAGCCCGCCGGGCGTGATTCGGTGAACTGGTAAAAGTACTTCCAGCCGGCCGGGTCGCCCGCGGCGGCCGGGATGTTAACGGCCAGCCAGGTCGCGACGGCGGCGCCGGCGGTGACCAGGAAGGCGCGAATTTTGCCGGTGCGGAGCGCCAGCAGCAGGACCGCGCCCAGGATCAGCAGCGGGTAGAGCTTGGTCGCGGTGCCCAAGCCAATGAATAGGCCGGCAAGAAGCAGCTTGTTCCTGGAGAAGAAGTACATGCCCAGGGCCAGTAGCGCGACGGCCCACATGTCCCAGTTGATGAAGCCGGCGAGGACGATGCCCGGGGCCAGGGCCACCATGGCGGCGTCCCAGGACCGGCGTCGGGCGGTGCGGGCGGTGGCCAGCACGGTGACGATCCAGACGGCGGCGATCAGGGTCGCGTTGACGTCGAAGTAGGCCAGGACGCGGGAATTGCTGACGCCCTCACCGGGAACCAGGAGTGCAGTGGCGCCGGCGATGAAGCCCATCAGCACGGGATATTCGAAGAAGCTGCCTGCGGTGACAAAAGGGAAAGCCCCGTCGCCCAGACCGCGGTTCTTGAACAGCTCGGGGAAGTCCGAGTAGCAGGTCGCGTAGAACTGGCCGGGGGATTCCCAGCCCTTGCTGCGGCAGTACCCCTTCAGCAGCAGCCCCACCAGGGCGGCCAGGACGGTGAGCAGGACGAGGACCCGTTCCACGGTGAAGAGCCCGGGGGAGACGACGCCGGGGGCCGTGCGGCGGCCGAGCGGGCCACCGATGAGTTCGGTGAAATTCCGCAGCAGCAGGTCGCTGCGGCTTGGGACTACCAGTCGGGTCCGCTTGCGGTTCTCCGGCGGCATTGTCTCCTGCATGCCTCGAGCTTACCGGGGCCGCCGTACTGTGCGGCGGCAGGACCCGGACGCAAGTCCGTGGAAGGCCACGGCGGCAAGACGGCGGTTAAATGGGGGAGCCCGCGCGTCGCCGCGTGGGCTCCTTGCGGATCGGTTCCGATGCTTGTCATCAGCGGATCAGTCCCATCTGGTGCATGGCGAGGAAGATGTCTTCGCGCCGCTGCTCAAGCAGCTGGGCGTTGAACTGCGTCTTGTCCTTGCGCACCGGGTGCGAGTTGAAGATCAGTACGTCCTGCAGTTTTCGGATCATGGCGGTCACCTCCCCTCGGAAGTCATGGTGGAGACGTTGGTTCCGCGGGCCCCGACGGGTGGCGGCGCGGGCGGTGGAGCTCGTTGCGATAGTCACGGTTGACCTTTCGTTGCTTTCGGAAATGGAAAGTAATTGGGCATGACAATTAAGGCCCTTGGAAATGGAAGAATAAGACCCTAATTAGGCAAAGAAATGCCCGGTATTAATTGAGGGATTCCGCAAAGCGGAAGAATGGCCCCTGGACGCATGGCGCCGCAACCCCAACAAGAAGCTGGGTTCCGAACTATGGGGATGTTGCGCAACCGCGTGGTTCCGCTGGGTCAGACCGTTCCGTACAGGCCACCCCGGAGGGATGGACCTGGCAATCCTTCTGCGCCGGCTTCAGGCCGGGAGCGCGGAAATCAGCAGGCGGGCAGTCCGACTTTCGGGCGCGCGGCAGCGACAGAGGCCGGGGTGGCGGTGAAGGTGTACATCCATCCGCTAGTCAAAGTAATCATTTTCCCAACCTCCTTTTCTGTTCTGCCGTGGCTCCGGCTGACTGGCCGGGCGACGCGCCGTGACCCCGGCAAGTCGCTCTGGGGTCAGGAATAAAAATACATCATAAATGTGCCCGTTGGCCACCGAATTCATAAAGATTCTGCAAAAACTTTTCCAAGCGGGGTTTTATAGTCCCCATCTGACGACGGCGGGTGTCTTTTTGTCCCAGCCAAGCGTGCAGACTTTCGCGGTTCCAAGCACAAAGTGCCGGCCCTCGTGGGCGTCGAGTCCCAGCCAGCGGGCGGTAAGGATCCGGGAGAAGTGTCCGTGCGCCACGATCAGCACATTGTCCAGGCCGGACTCGAGCACGCGGGCCACGATCTTGTCAGCGCGGGCGGCTACGTCGTCGAGGGACTCCCCGTTGGGAACCCCGTGGGTCCAGATCAGGTAGTCGGGATTGTCCTTGCGGATCAGGTCGGAACTGATGCCCTCGTACTCGCCATAGTCCCACTCCACGGCCAGTGGCTCCTGCTGGGCATCCGGGAATCCCGCGAGTTCCGCGGTCCGTCGTGCCCGGCGCAGCGGCGAGGTCAGGACGAGGTCGAAGTCGACGGCGTCGAGCACCTTCCGCGCCTCCACGGCCTGTTGCTCGCCTTCCACCGTGAGCGGAAGGTCGGTCAGGCCGGTGTACTGCCCGCTCTTGGACCATTCCGTTTCGCCGTGGCGCAGGATCCAGAGCTGCGGGCGGGGGGCGTTGGAAGGTGCAATCACTTAGGACTCCTCTGTTGGGGAAACGTCGACGGCGGCAGCTTCCGGCTGCGCCGCCCACCATTCGTGCAGCTTGGCTTCGGCCACGGCTGGCTCCAGCGGTCCGTGTTCCATCCGTTCCTCCAGCAGGAACTTGTAGGCCCGCCCCACCACGGGCCCCGGTTTGAGCCCCAGCAGCGCCATGATCCGGCCGCCGTCGAGGTCGGGGCGGACGGCCTCGAGGGACTCCTGCTCGCGCAGGGCGGCGATGCGCGCCTCAAGGTCGTCGTAGGCGAAGGCGAGCCTCTCGGCCTTGCGCTGGTTGCGGGTGGTCACGTCCGAGCGGGTCAGCCGGTGCAGGCGCTCCAGCAGCGGGCCGGCGTCGGTGACGTAGCGGCGGACCGCCGAGTCGCTCCAGCCCGCATCGCCGTAGCCGTAGAAGCGCATGTGCAACTCCACCAGCTTGGCCACAGCCTTGATGGTGTCGTTGTCGAAGCGGAGCGCCTTCATCCGCTTCGAGGTGAGTTTGGACCCCACCATGTCGTGATGGCGGAAGCTCACCGCCCCGCCGGGCTCGAAGCGGCGCGTGGCGGGCTTCCCGACGTCGTGCATGAGGGCAGCGAACCGCAACACGAAGTCAGGGCCGGGCACCGGCCCGTCAGCCTCCGATTCCAGCGCCGCGGCCTGTTCCAGGACCTGCAGGGAGTGTTGGTACACGTCCTTGTGGCGGTGGTGCTCATCGGATTCGAGGCGCAGGGCGGAGACCTCGGGCAGCACGAATTCCGCCAGCCCCGTCTCCACCAGCAGGTCCACGCCGGTCCGGGGCCGGGCGGCGCAGATGAGCTTGACCAGTTCGTCCCGCACGCGCTCGGCGGAGATGATCTTGATCCGCTTGGCCATTTTCGTCATCGCCTGGCGCACGTCCGGGTGCACGCTCACGCCCAGCTGGGCGGCGAAGCGGGCGGCGCGCATCATCCGCAGCGGGTCATCGGAGAAGGAGTCCTCCGGCGAGCCGGGAGTCGCGAGCGTGGAGGAGTGCAGGTCCCGGACGCCGCCGAACGGATCCACCAGCTCCAGCGTCGGCAGCCGCAGGGCCATGGCGTTGATGGTGAAGTCGCGGCGCAGCAGGTCCTCGGTGAGCGAGGATCCAAACGCCACCACGGGCTTGCGCGATTCCGGATCGTAGGCCTCCGCGCGGTAGGTGGTGATCTCGATCTGGAACCCGGCTTTGCGCATGCCGATCGTCCCGAAGGCGCGCCCGATCTCCCAGTAGTTGTCCGCCCACTTCTTGATCAGCGCAACCGTCTGGTCCGGCGTCGCGTCCGTCGTGAAGTCCAGGTCCGGCGAGACCCGGCCTAGGAAGAGATCGCGGACGGGTCCGCCCACCAGGGAGAGTTCGTGACCGGCGTCGACAAAGCGCTGCCCAAGCTCGAGGACCACCGGATCTACCTGGAAATCGACAGTGTGGGAGTCAGTCTGGTGATGTGCGTGCGCCATAGTCTCTTAAGCTTGTCAGAAATCCCGGCCAGCACCACACCATGGCGGTCCTCGATCCGCCGGTGGCCACGGTGCGAAGAGGCGGATGCGTCAATCCAGTTTTCCGCCCGGCCACTTTCCTGTCATGTTTAGGTCATCAAGTCCGGGCAAGAGTCGTTAGAGTGGACTTCATGGCCCATCCCGTACCGAGCGCTCCCGGCAGGAGGACAAACGCACCGTTGCCATCGGCAATCGGTGCCAACGTCGCGCCTGCGCAGCACCCGGGACAGGCTTCCCTGCCGACCGTCGAGGAAATCTCCGCCGGCGGCGTCGTGGTGGACACCTCCGACGCCGAGTTGCGGGTCGCCATCATCGCGCGCCTCAACCGGGGCGGCCGCCTCGAATGGTGCCTGCCGAAGGGCCACCCGGAGGGCAAGGAAAGCAACGAGGAAGCCGCGGTCCGCGAAATTGCGGAGGAAACCGGGATCGAGGGCAAGATCCTCGCACCGCTCGGCAGCATCGATTACTGGTTTACCGTCAGCGGGCACCGCGTCCACAAGACCGTCCATCACTATCTGCTGCAGTCCACCGGCGGGGAACTGACGATCGAGAACGATCCGGACCAGGAAGCCGTGGACGTCGCTTGGGTCCCCATCCACGAGCTCGCCCGCAAGCTCTCCTTTCCGAATGAGCGCCGCATCGCGGACCTCGCCCGGGAAGTCCTGCCCGAACACCGCTAAGGCTTCCGGCTGCGGCCTCTCCGCGCCGGACCACCGGCGGCCGGACGGCCGGCAACCCGCGCCGCCCGGGAGTCCGGATTACGCACAAAGGCGCGCCCGGGTGAGACGATGAAGATAATGTCTGCCGCCAAGCCCCATTCCGAAAAGTCCCTCACCTCCGGTACTGCCGCCCCTCAGGCCGCCCACGCCGGAGAGGCGCGGTCCAGCGCCGTCATGGCCGCCGGAACCTTGGTTTCGCGTTTCCTGGGCTTCGGCAAGACCTGGATGCTGGGAGCCGCCCTGGGCCTCGGCTCCACGGTCACCGACACCTTCATCAACGCCAACAACCTGCCAAACCTGATCTTCCTGCTGGTGGCCGGCGGGGTGTTCAATGCCGTCCTGGTGCCGCAGATCATCAAGGCCAGCAAGGCGCCGGACCGCGGGGCGGACTACATCAGCCGCCTGCTGACCCTGGCCGTTGTCGTGCTGCTTTCCCTGACGCTGCTGGTGACCCTCCTTGCGCCGTGGGTGATTGAACTGACCACACAGGGCTATTCGCCGCAGCAGAAGTCGCTGGCTGTGGCCTTTGCGTTCTGGTGCCTTCCGCAGATCTTCTTCTACGGCCTGTACGCCCTGCTCACCCAGGTACTCAACGCCAACGGCGCCTTCGGTCCGGCCATGTGGGCGCCGATCCTGAACAATATTGTCGCGATTGCCGGCCTGGGCATGTTCATCGGAATCCTTGGCGCCAACGAAATAAATCCGCACACGCTCGACAACTGGGGCTCTTTCCAGACCTTCCTGGTGGCGGGGTTCTCCACGATTGGCGTGGTGGCGCAGACCGCTATCCTGCTGGTCCCGGTCTTCCGGCTGCGGCTGGGCCTGCGGCCGCGTTTCGGCTGGCGCGGGGTGGGCCTGGGCCAGGCAGCGAAACTGAGTGTGTGGACGCTGGCCACCGCGGCCGCGGGGCAGCTGGCGTTCCTCTATGTCATGCGCATCGCCACGATCCCGGGTGCCGAGCGGCTCCGGCTGGAACGCGCGGGGGACCACGCCACGGCGGCAACCCTGCCCGGCAACGCCGTGCTCGAAGTGGCCAGCCAGCTTTACCTGCTCCCGCACTCCATCATTGCGCTCTCGCTGGCCACGGTGCTGTTCAACCGCATGACCCGCGCCTCCCAGGACGGCAACCGGGCCGAGCTCCGGCGGGCCCTGTCCCATGGCCTGCGCACCATGGCCGTCGCCACGGTCTTCGGCGCACTGGCGCTCTTCGCCCTCGCGGGACCGCTGGGCATGTTCTTCTCGGGCGGCCACAAACAGGACGGCGTCATGCTGGCCCAGACGCTCACCATCCTGGCGCTCAGCACCCCGTTCATGAGCGCGAACTTCATGATGTCCAGGGTGTTCTACGCGAACGAGGATGCGCGGACCCCGTTCTTCATCCAGCTGGTGCTGGCCCTGGTCAACGTGGTGTCGGCGTTCTTCATCCAGTTCCTGCCCTTTGACCAGATCATCTTCGCGATCGCGATTCTCTACACCGGCGGCAACATCCTCTCGGTCATGGTCAGCGCCTTCTTCCTGCGCCGGCTCCTCGGGCACCTCGACGGTCCGCGTGTGGCCAGCTCCTATATCCGCATGGGCTACGCCGCGCTCGGCTCGGCCATCGCCGGCGCTGGCGCCCTGTGGCTGATGGGCAGCTACCAGGCCGACGGCTTCGCCTGGAGCAGCCGGCCCGCAGCCCTGGTGACGGTCGTCGTCGTCGGGCCCGTCATGCTGGCCGTCTACTTTGTCCTGCTGAAAGTCCTCCGGGTTACGGAACTGCAGGACCTGCTGCAGCCGCTGCTGGGCCGCCTGCGGCGCACTCCCGCCGCCCCCGGCCCGGAAACCGCGCCGGAGCTTGGAGCCGAAGCGGGCGCCGGTGAAGCCGTCGCGCGCGAAGTTCCGGCACCGCCCCGCCCGGCGCCGGAACGCGCCACCACATCGGTGGATACCGGCCTGATTCCCCGGATCTCGGGCGAATTCGACGCCGCCTCCTTCCGTGCCGGCCCCGACCTGGGTAGCGGGGATGTCCGGGGCTGGGCGGCCGACGGCGGTTACCTTCCCGAGGAGGAACTCCCCGGCACCGCCCAGGGCAGCCAGGGCCGTGCCGAAATTCCGCTGCCGGGGCGCCGGACCTACCAGGGCCAGGCCGGTCACAACCCTTACTTCCCGTTCGACCGGCGAAGGAAGAAATGACGCCTTTCATGCGCCCGGCGCCGGGATCACGCGGCGCGGACACTGCATCGGCTAGGATCGAAGACTAACAAGGGGAGTTGCAGACCAAGGGTCAACCGGCTTTACCGGGGGCCTTAGGTGACTGACGAAGTCGCCGAGGCCGGCAGTTCCCGGACAGTCTAGGAGGAGCCCGTGTCCCACCCGATCGATGTCGGATCAGTACTTGGCGGCCGCTACAAGGTCACTGCCATGGTTCTGACCTCGCATGACCAGGATCTGGTGCTGGACGGAGTGGATCAGGTGCTGAATCGGCCGGTGAGCATCCTCGTAGCCGGCCCGGGCAACGCCGACCAGGTCGCCCAGAGCGCCCGCGAAGTGGCGACCGGCGAGCGGCCCGGCCACGTCCAGATCCTTGACCTTGGAGTCAGCGACGCTGCCACCTACCTGATCACCAACCACACTTCGGCCGCGGACCTGCTGGACCTCGTGGTGAGTTCCAACCCGCCCTACGTCGAGCCTTTCTTCACCGACACGCTGGGCAGCGAAATCTTCGGCCAGCCACGCTCCAACGAACCTGAGAC
Organism: Arthrobacter sp. 05L428; assembly: GCF_056397665.1. Classification (NCBI taxonomy): domain Bacteria; kingdom Bacillati; phylum Actinomycetota; class Actinomycetes; order Micrococcales; family Micrococcaceae; genus Arthrobacter; species Arthrobacter sp. 05L428. The sequence continues at coordinate 40,099 of NZ_JBFTNW010000008.1, forward strand.
CTACGACGGACTCTACGACGACGAGGAAGTCGACGCCGGGTACATCAACTACGGAGAGCAGCAGCGCCAGGCCGGGCAGCTGCCCCCGACGTCGGCGGCGCCCGCGCAGCGCGTTCCTGCTCCGCCGACGGCCTCGCCGGCCGCCGGCGCCCGTGGTGCCGGAGCGGCAGCTGCCGGGGCCGCCGCCGGGGCCGCCGGTGCTGCCGCGGCCAACGCTTCGAGCTCCCCGAAGACTGCGCCGCAGGAAGCTACCGCGCAGCCAACGGCCGCCCAGCCCGTTCAGGCCGCACAGCCCGTCCCGAGCGAGGCCGCCCCCGAGGCGCCGAAGGTCTCCCGCTGGGAGGACGACGACTACGACGACGCCCAGCCTGATCAGCGGACGATGGCGATGCAGGCAGCCAGTGCGAAGGGCGCCGGCGAAGGTCGCGCGGCGGGAAGCTTCCCGGCTTTCGCGAAGAAGAGTGCCTCCGAGGACCGCTACGACGACTACGACAACGATGATGACGACGACGCACCCCGGCGCGAACCGCGGTCCCTGCGCTGGCTCGTCGGCGCCCTGCTGGCCGCCGTGCTGGTCATTGGCTTGATCTTCGCCGTCACCAACCTTGGCGGCCTCTTCAAGGGCAGCACGCCCCAGGCCGCCAAGACCACGGCGTCCACCAGCGCGCCTACGAAGTCGGACACGCCCTCCGCTACCCAGAGCGCGCCGCCGGCCGCGGTTCCCCCCGCTATCGAGTCAGTCACCCGGCAGGGCAACTTCGACTTCGCCGCTACCTACGACGGCGACCTGGTCAAGACCTACGACGGCAACGCCGCCAGCTACTGGTCGGACATGGAATTTGCCACCGACGGCTGGGGCGGCTTCGCTCCCGACGGCGTGCCGCTCGTCGTCAAGCTGAAGGGCCCGGCCCAGATCTCCTCGGTGACCTTGAGCCAGCTCGGCGCGTCCGGCGGCAACATCAGCATCTTCACCAACGACCGTCCCACGCTCGACGGCGCCAAGCAGGTGGGCAGCAACAGCTTCACGTCCCCGGAGCTCACCATGCCGCTGCAGGAACCGGTCAAGGCACAGTACGTGATCGTTGCCATCAAGAGCCTGCCCAAGCTGGCCGCACCCAAGACCCGCTACGGCTACGGCCTGCGCCTGGCCGAGATCAAGATCCAGTAACTGCCCCACGTTCCAGGCCGTAACCGCAGGAAAGCAAACGGTCCAAACCCGTGGCTACCGGTACCCTGAGTGGTGGGCGCGGCTGTGCCGCGCCCGGTGTGGGTGGAATATTCAGCTGCCCACATCAGTTGTGCCATGTGGCCGGCCACCCAGGCGGGCGCATCGACAAAGGAAGAGGTTCACCGTTTAGTGAGCAACGCAGAAAACACCGCGTCCGAAGTACGTGATGTCATCATCGTCGGCTCCGGGCCCGCAGGCTACACCGCCGCGGTCTACACGGCGCGCGCCAACCTGAAGCCGCTGCTCCTGGCAGGTTCCGTCACCGCCGGTGGAGAGCTGATGAACACCACCGACGTCGAGAACTACCCCGGCTTCCCGGATGGCATCATGGGCCCGGACCTCATGGAAAACTTCGAAAAGCAGGCCGAGCGCTTTGGCACGGAAATCCAGTTTGAGGACGTCACCGAACTGGATCTCGAGGGCGACATCAAAACCGTCACCATCGGCACGGGGGAGACCTTCCAGGCGCGGTCCATCATTCTGTCGACCGGCTCTGCCTACCGCGAGCTTGGCCTTCCGAACGAAAAACGACTCTCGGGCCACGGCGTGAGCTGGTGCGCAACCTGCGACGGTTTCTTCTTCAAGGATCAGGACATTGCCGTCATCGGCGGCGGTGACTCGGCAATGGAAGAGGCCCTGTTCCTGACAAAGTTCGCGAAGTCCGTCACTGTGGTTCACCGCCGCGACACCCTCCGCGCTTCGAAGATCATGGCCGACCGCGCCCTCGCCCACGAGAAGATCAACTTCATCTGGAACAGCGGCGTAGAAGACGTGTTGGGAGGCGACAAGGTCACCGGCCTGCGGTTGAAGAACCTCATTGACGGCACCGAAACCGAGCTCGCCGTGACTGGAGTCTTCGTTGCGATCGGGAATGATCCCCGCACTGACCTCGTCAAAGGCAAACTGGATCTTTCACCCGAAGGCACCATTGCCGTCCAGGGCCGTACTTCCAAGACGAGCGTCAAGGGGGTCTTCGCTGCCGGTGACGTCATCGACCCGACCTACCGCCAGGCCATCACCGCTTCGGGTTCGGGCTGTGTCGCCGCGCTCGACGTCGAACACTACCTCGCAGACCTCCCCGCCTGATCGGCGAACGGCAAGCATCTAAGAGAAAGACAAGGTTATGAGCAACGCTAAAGATGTAACAGACGCTAGCTTCAGCACCGACGTGCTGGGAGCCGACAAGCCCGTCATCGTGGACTTCTGGGCCGAATGGTGCGGTCCCTGCCGCAAGCTTGGGCCGATCCTCGACGAGATCTCGGTCGAGTACAGCGAGAAGGTCAACGTCGTCAAGGTGAACGTCGATGACAACCCGGCCATCGCTGCTGAGTACGGCATCACCTCCATCCCGGCCGTGTACCTGTTCCAGGGTGGGGAAGTGAAGAGCACAGTCATCGGCGCCAGGCCGAAGCAGTTCTTTGAAAAGGAATTCGCAGACGTGCTGTCCTAGCCTGTAACGAACGTCCCGGCCGGCCCGATTATGGGGCCGGCCGTAACGCTGGCCTCCACTCACTGAGTAGGGGCCAGCGTTTTCTGGTTCCCGGCACTGCGGGCTCCGCACTGTCCTGTGCCGGCCAGCCGGGTTGAAGGGCCGAAGCTCGGGAGGCCGCGCCTGACGGGGTAACCCACTCTGCGGCTGCGTGCCGGACGGAGCAATTACTTGGGTGCGTGCGGCGATCAAGAGCATGGGCTTATGCCACGGAGTCTTGGCGGCAGGTAGATGCCCGGGCGGGCGGGGAGTGGGCGGACAGAGGACCAGGTCGGCCGTTGGATGGCCGGGCCGAGTCTGCACCAAGCCTAGTCCGTCGGGCTCACTGGGCGGCCGGGCGGACTAGACCGCCGGGTGCATGCCCGAGTTGGGCAGGGCTGCCTGCCGCCGCCTGAGCTGCCCCTTTTGACCAGATCGCCTGTGTACCTCCGGACCGGCCCGGGCCTGTCCCACGCCGCCTCTGTGACGATCTTTGGGCCTGCTGCTGGAAAGCAACACTATTCCGTTGTTTGATGCGATTGCTTTGGCCAATATAGCACCAGATTCTGTGCAAGTGCCGGGCCCTACCAGGGGTAGGCGCGATATTGCTGTTCGAATGGTTCATCCGGGGGGCCGGCAGTGGCTGGCCGACCGCGCGGGCTCGGAATCCCAATGTTGTGTCGGCGCCTCCGACCCCGAGCTGCGCGACGTCAAGCTGCGGCATCCTCCGGCTAGATCAGCAGTGTGCTTGGTGACTCGTGTGAATGGAGCGCTTCCCGCATTGCGCGGTACGAATTCGTGCGCCGTGCGCAATGTTTCACGTGAAACACGAACTTCACGTGCCGGTGGGGCGGGTGTGGTGCAAAAGAAACCAATCCGGGTCGGGATTGGCCCCTTTGTACCGATCTTCATAGCTGTATTGGGTCGAAGATCTAAACTTGCGCGGTCCCCGCCCTTCCTGATGTGCTACCGCCGCCGGGCATAGTCATGTTTCACGTGAAACCGTTGACCGGTTGCTGGTTCCGAGAGGCTCCGTGTTTGCGCGTCTTCGCCAGCGCCACCTTCGAAACCGTGCATTGCAGGGCCCCTAGTGCACAGGGCCCCAGGACGTTGGAAGGGGACAGAGATGCTGTCCAAAATTGCCGCAGCTGCATCTCAACACAGTGTCACCGCACGCGAGCATTCCGCCGGTTGGAGCGTGGATAGGGCGATCTGTATCCCTGATGAAGGTGTTGATAAACGATCGCACAGGACCGAGATCCTAGCGCCGGGCCCATTTACTGCATCAATGCACGTTCCACGCCGCCGCATCATGTTTCACGTGAAACATGATCCTTCGGACACGTCGAACAATCTGTCGCCGCTACCCCAGAACGAGAGCAACCCTACATCCTTCCGCTCTTCTGTTTGAGCTGTAACGGTAGTTCACTATCGATACCCCGCTATGGGGACCTCGGGCGCGTGGTGGCACCGTGCGCTCACCCGCAATGCAGCTCCTAGCCAGCCGCCGTCTCGCGGTCCCATTCCATGAGATGCCGCCAAACGCCAGCGAAAACGAAACAAGAAACACCCAGCGTAGGGACCCGTCTACGCAGCAAACTGGCCATCGACCTTCCTTCCCTCCGCGCTGCGGAAGTACCTCAGCACCGATCACAGGCATCCCACCGCTTCCCAACGCTCAGCCCGTCCGACGATGTTTCACGTGAAACCCCCGCTCGCCCACCCCCACTACCACCGCCTAGGAACCCCTTGGCAGTTCTTTTCCACCCACTGGGTCTCCGCCGGGGCAGTGACGAGCAGCCGCCATAGGTCCGCCAGCAAACGCATTCCACGACGCACAGCCTCTACGATGAATCGCCGAAGACGCCTTCCGGCTACCGGTCAGCTTCGAGGTGGTAGCGCTCAAGCGACCGCCCTACGTTCGACACCTCCTAAGCTCCTTGGATAGGCGGATGAATATCTTGCCGGGAAGGCACCTGCCCTCGGCGCCAGGGGACTACGGGCAGTTCGGTCCCATTCCTGCGCAGCACCATCCGCACCCTGGCAGGCGCTACGTTCACCGCAAGGCTATCGATGGGGATATGACGCTGGCCTGCCACTCGGGCAGCAAACTCTGGGGAAGGCCCGCTGACAGGACGGACATGATCGGAAGGCGGGGGGCGCAATGATTTCCGGCGACACCCCGGAGAGCGGGCCGTGGTGGCTGCGGAAGGCATTTTTGGCGCTTGGCTACCTGCGTTCGCAAGCACCGTGAGGGATCCGCGGTCTGACTCAAACCAATCGACCGGCCGTTATAGTCCGACGATCTATACCAAATCTCGCAGCCAGAATCTGGACTCAACGAAGAAGACTATGGCCACTACCGGGAGCCAGGCCCGAAAGCTCACCAGGACAAGTGCAGGCCCGGATCGCTCTCGTCAGCTGGGCGACTGCGGCCCTCCGGCACGGGCCCGGACGCCAGCCCGACGACGTGCATTGAATTGCTCCCGGAGGACTTCTGTACGGCGAAGCAACAGCGCGGGCACCGCCCAGTGCGCCCTCGCGTACGCGGCCGGCACGGGACTCACATGCTCCTCGGGAAGCAAGTACACGACGCCAGACACTGGGGAGGACGTCATCCTTGGGCGGAAGCCGTGGCAACCCCTCCGCCAAATGGCCAGCCCAGAGAGGTACGAGCGCAGGAACCGTGCTCGAGGGCTGGAGTGTCCGTGTGCAGTAGGACCCATGGCGAAGCGACCGTTCCTGCCGGGCGGGGTCCCACGATCTGTCATAGCCCCTACGGGACCGAGAGCGTCCCTACGATCGAATTGGGACAGCAGCTGCGGACGCTGTCCTACCTGGCTGGGCCTGCCCATGATCTTGAGATCCCGATCGCTGTAGTACTGACCGGGTGTTGAGTGAGAGGGAACGAGCGAGTTCACAGCTTCTTCCCCACAGAAGTTATGCACACAGTTATCCACAGAGCACTGAGACATTACGCACAGCGCTATCCACAGGGCCTTTGGCACCAGCCTCTGGGCTGTCAAGGCTCAAAAGTAGGCGTCGACAGGCACCCTGCTTTCAGCACGCCAGATCCGGAGACATCGGACGGCCTGCTTCACCACTCAGCATTGCGCTGGACGGCCGTAAATTTAACCAGACTATGTGGATTTTATAAGCATTTTCGGTCCTCATCCGTGGCGACCGCATGTGGAGCGCTGTGTTTCACGTGAAACAATATGGCCAAACACGGCGGGCCATCGACCGGCGCGTTATGTGGCCAAGACGCAGACCTGCCTCCAGGTCCCACTGTCCACTGACGCCGGGAACTAATCCACAAAGTTATCCACAGCGATATCCACCGCTCCAGTTACAGCCTGCGACGAGTGCCGGTGCACCGCCAGCAGTGGAATCTCCGACCGGAGAGCTATCAAGTAGAGCACTAGCCCTGCCGGCAACGGCATTGGGGAGAGTGGACCTACGATGGCTTCGCAGCCCGCATCGAGGAAAGCCGACCGACTCACAGCGGATATACCCGATCCAGGAATATGCCCGGCCGTGCCAGGAGGGTGTCTAAGAGATGCATTGCTCCCGCTCCGGCCGGATGCCACATTGACGCTCGACCCGGCGTCGCGGCTGGTCGACGGGACAGTCTACGGTGCGAGGGGGAGGACGGGGGAGTCAATAGCTACTGCCCCGCACACCGCGCAGCATCGTCCCACACATCCAGTCTGTGCCGTCACCACGGGTCGCCACTGCGCCTGGGAGGCTCAGCTGCTGCCTGAATCCGGGCATCTCCGCCTGCCGTACTGGACGATCCAGCGAAGTCAGCAGCCACCTGCCGTCTACCGGCGGAGTGGGGAGCTTTGTCATGGCCAGGAAGAGCACGCGGTAGGGCCGGTGAGGTCTCACGACACGCGCGACCCCATACCGCCGAAAAGCTTTTCCTGCGGCGGGGTTCGTTCGGCGCCACGCACGCACCTCCTACCACCGGGTCCTTGGGCCGGCGCAAATGCATCTCCCAAGGCCGGGTCCGTGGGTTGGCGCATGTCTAATGCGGCCAGCCAAGAGGTCGCAGCCCAGGCGCTTGGGCGCCACCTCGACGGATTGAGCCATGCTCACCGACATTCGACGAACACTAACGCATACCCAGGTTCCGGTACGGGAGGGGGAGTGCAGACGCGATTGAGCACGGTACCCGGCCCCAATGCGGCATCGGGGCCCTTTCTCGGCTGAGCTCGGGCCGCGCTAAGTCCAAACCGCCCTCAACGTGGTGCCACTCAGACTTGCGGGGATAGTTTCCGTTGGCGTGATTCCATCAACCGACACAATGTCGTCGGCGAACCTGATCCAGCCCTCGTTATTGGGAGTCCGCACCCTCGGAATGTTTCACGTGAAACACCCGAAGATAATGGAGCGACGGCGGCCAACGTCCGATCCCCTCCGCGGCGCTCCTACCGTGAGCTGTGACTGCCGGCGAGAACGACCGCGGCTCACTACTACTGCGGTTAGGAGGCTGCGCCAGCCGCCCAACGTGGACCGAGCAACGCAACGGAGATGCCCAAGTTGGGCTGCTAGGGGAACAACAGCAAGACAATCAAACAGGCAAGCCGCTGCGGTTGAGCCCCCATCATGGCATCCATCGGGAGGCCAAAACAAGCTCGTAAGGACGGCAGGACGCCGATCCGGCCATGTGATCGGCTCGTAGCTACCACACCGGGGCCGTTGGTGCGACTTGGGCGTATCCAACTATTGCCACCCGCCCACACAGGACTTGCTAGCGTTGCGACATACTGCCGAAAGTGCCACCAAAGCGGTACTTTTGGTGGTCCGCCTTGCCCCGTTCGTCCCACACTGCGGGACTGCGCGCATCGCGGCTACATTGCCCGTCTCGTCCCACGTGGTTTCACGTGAAACATTCTGTATGGGCCCGCGAAAATACGTAAACCCTCCACCTGCCAGCTGAGGTCATTGCGGCACGTTGCTGTGCATGCAAGGGGACAGCCTCCTGGCCGGCGCGCTCGACAACCGGGCCCGATGAACGACCGAAGGCGCTATAGAGACCATCACTCGCGCCCCGCAAGCGCTTTAGGTACGTTGCTCCGCTCTGCAATGCATCCTGCGTTCTGCAGCACCTTGGCCCGTACTTGAGACCATCCCAGAGCACAGACCACCCCGGAGCACCCTCTAGGGCAATGGAGACGTCCCAGCTGCCGCCGAGCACACGCGGGGCTCCACAAGCGGAACCGACGGGCCCTGCGGGGCCACGGGAGGGCCGAGAGGGGTCCGCGGGCCGGCCCCGCCAGCGTCGGCAGGTATCTGTGGGTGGACGATCCGTACCTCGAACACCGAGTGCGCACAAAACGAACGGTTGCCCCGAAAGGAGTCTCGAGCAACTGAATGCCGGCAAACACACAAAAAAGGGCCTGTTTCACGTGAAACAGGCCCCATCTTGAGCAAATGTGCTGAGAGTTAGCTCGGTGCCCCAGGGGTGAGAACGTCCATGATCCGGTTCAGATCCTCGACGCTAGCGAATTCGATGCTAACGCGGCCCTTACGGGCCCCCAGGGAAATCTTCACATTGGTGTCCAGGCGGTCGGACAACGACGACGCCAGGTAATCGAGTCGTTCGTGGCGTGCCCCCGGACGGGGGATGTTGTTCTTCGTCGGCGCAGCGGGGCTCTGGTACAGCGTCACAGCCTCTTCCGTGGCGCGGACCGACATACCCTCTGCCACGATCTTCTGGGCAAGCCGTTCCATCGCAGCGGCGTCAGGAAGAGCAAGGAGGGCACGAGCGTGGCCGGCCGAAATCACGCCGGCGCCTACACGACGCTGAACAAGCGGCGGGAGTTTCAGCAGGCGGAGGGTGTTCGAGACCTGGGGCCGGGAGCGGCCGATCCGATCAGCAAGCTGCTCATGGGTGGTTCCAAAGTCCTCCAGCAGCTGCTGGTACGCCGCAGCCTCTTCCAGGGGATTCAGCTGGCTGCGGTGGAGGTTCTCGAGCAGGGCGTCACGAAGCAGGTCATCATCAGTGGTGTCGCGGACAATCGCCGGGATGGTGTCGAGTCCGGCGGCCTGTACGGCACGCCAGCGGCGCTCACCCATGACGAGCTCGTAGGGTTCGCCACCTTCTTCGGTTGATGTACGCACCACAATTGGCTGGAGCACGCCGATTTCACGAACCGAGTGCACCAGCTCCGCCATATCGTCCTCATCGAAGACGGAGCGCGGCTGTTTGCGGTTGGGGTGGATGTCCGAAACAGGGATTTCCGCGAAACGGACGCCAGGAACTTCAATCAGATCAACGCCGTTGTCATCGGCAACCGCGTCCGCCGCGGGCATCGGCCGGGAGTCGGTCTTACCCGCAGTCGGGGAGTCGTTCCGGGCTGCGGAGTCCTTGGGCGCTGCGGCCTTCTTCGCAGCCGCGCCGCCGGTCTGGGCCGGGCCAGGCTGGTTCTTTGTCGCAGGCTTCGTCGCAGTCTTCGTCCCGGAGCGAACCGGCTCAGGCTTTCCAGCCGGCGCAGCGGTTTTGTCCGTGCCGGCAGTTTCGTCCGGGGCAGCCGTAGCCGCGGCAGCGGTCGCAGAAGAAGACGCCGTCGTCTTGTCTGCAGCGGCTTCCGTCGCTTCCGGGGTCTCTTCCGTCAGCATTGCGTCGGGGGTCCGCTTCCTGGCCTCAGGAAAAAACAGATCCACCGGCCGGGACGGGGCAGAACCGCTTCCGGAGGCGTTAGCCGAGGCGGAACTTGGAATCAGTGCGCCAAGTCCACGGCCAAGGCCGCGTCGCTTATCGCTCATGGATAAATCCCTCCAGTGGAAGAGCCCGGCTTTACCCGGCTCTGGCTAGTGCAATGTTGAGAAGATTCTAACGTTCAGCAATTTCCGCTGCGGCTTCCAAATAGGAAAGAGCGCCGCTGGAGGAAGGATCATAGGTCATCACGGTCTGCTGATAGCTCGGCGCCTCGGAAATTCGCACCGACCGAGGAACCACAGCCCCGAGCACCTGCTCCGGGAAGTGTTCACGGACTTCCGCCGCCACCTGGGCCGCGAGGTTGGTACGCCCGTCGTACATCGTCAGCAGGATGGTGGAGACCACCAGATCGGCATTGAGGTGCTTCTGGATCATTTCAATGTTCTTGAGCAGCTGGCTCAGTCCCTCAAGGGCGTAGTACTCGCACTGGATCGGGATGAGGACCTCACCGGCCGCGCAGAAGGCGTTGACTGTCAGAAGTCCCAGGCTCGGCGGGCAATCAATAAAGATGTAGTCGAGGCGTTCCTCGCCGTTCTTGGCGCGTTCCTTGGCGTAGACATCGATGGCCCGCCGGAGGCGCTGCTCACGGGCAACCAGGCTGACGAGCTCGATCTCAGCGCCGGCAAGGTGGATGGTGGCCGGCGCGCAAATTAGTTTGTCGATGTCCGGGCACGGTGCCACGACGTCCTGCAGCGGCACATCGTTGATGAGGACGTCATAGATGCTGTCGACGTCGGCGTGGTGTTCTATACCCAAGGCGGTAGAGGCGTTACCCTGCGGATCGATGTCGATCACCAGCACATTCAGGCCAGCGGCAGCCAAGGCAGCGGCGATGTTGACCGTGGTGGTTGTCTTACCCACCCCGCCCTTCTGATTGGACACGGTGAAGATGCGGGTCTTCTCCGGCTTCGGCAGTTCACGGCCCAGCAGTCGTTCCCGACGCTTGTTCTCATGCGCAAGCTCGCGGGCAATCGGGCTGGAATCGTCGATCGAGTCCAAGACGTTGCCGACGGACGCGACGGAGGTTTCACGTGAAACGCCGGCGGCGACAGTGACGTCCGCAACCGATTTAGCTTGTTTGGACGAGATATTGTGAGCGACCGCGGGCGCGGAAAAGGCCCGTGCTGACCCCAGGGACACAAACGGGGGGATCCGTTGTGTGGAGGCTTCGCTACTGCTCACTTGACACTCTCGCTCTCATTCGGCTTTTGCTGCCGGTTACTAGCCTAACCTCTTCCTAAACAAGACCGAGGGCACCGGGCGGGTGCTACGCAATCTTTCGAGGCTTGTTCACAACGATTCGGACTACGGTCGTGGGTTCCTCGAGGAGGTCTTCGCCGACGATCACAACAGAGGTCTCCACCCCGCCGAGTTTCCGGATGACCTTGGCGGCCTTCTCGATCTCTTCGCCGGCGCTACGCCCCTTGATGGCGACGACCTCGCCCTTGCCTCCGAGCAGCGGAATGGTGAGTCCGGCGAGGTTGGAGAGGGCAGAAACAGCCCGGGCAGTGACGACGTCGGCGCTCACGTGGCCCACGGCCAGTTCCGCACGGGTCCGCATCACGGTGACGTTTTCGAGCCCCAGGTCATCGACGACTTCCTGCAGCCAGATCACCCGCCGCTCCAGCGGTTCGATCAGCGTTAGTTCCAGGTCCGGCCGCGCAATGGCCAGGCAAAGACCCGGGAGCCCGGCCCCGCTGCCGACGTCGGCAACGTGGCTTCCCTGGGCAATCTCGCGTTCAATAACGGCACAGTTAAGCACGTGCCTGCTCCACAACCTGGGCACTTCGCGGGGCCCGATCAGCCCGCGTTCGGTGCCGGACGTGGCCAGGTGCTCAACGTAGCGTTTTGCCAGTTCAAGCCGGTCGCCAAAAATAGACTCTGCGGCCTTCAGTTCGGCCGCGGTAATTTCCACCATCAAGCTACTCCGCGGATTCAGTCTGCGGAGACAACGATGTGCCGGTCAGCGCCTTCGCCTTCGGATTCGCTGACGAATCCGAGATCGGCAACGGCGTCGTGAACAATCTTGCGCTCGTACGCGCTCATCGGTGCCAGCGCGACGGACTTGCCAGTTTCCTTGACCGAAGCGATGGCGTCTTCGGCGATCTGCTGCAGGTCACCGGCGCGGTCGGCACGGTAGCCGTTGATGTCCAGCACGAGGCGGGAGCGGTTCTCCGTGGCGGAGAGCACCGCAAGGCGGGTGAGTTCCTGAAGGGCTTCGAGCACCTCGCCGTCGGCGCCAACGAGGCTCTCCAGTCCCGAGGAGTCTTCCTCGGCAACGATGGAGATATAGGTGCGGCCGTTTCGGACCTCAATATCGATGTCGCCGTCGATGTCGGCGATGTCCAGGAGCTCCTCGAGGTAGTCCGCGGCGACGTCGCCCTCTTCCTCCAGGCGGCTTGCCGAGGTGCCCTTTCCGGAACCGGCAGCGGCGTCCTGAGACTCGTCCCCGGCTTCCTGGGGGCTGTCTACCTGCACGTCGTCCTGGAAAGTGTCCTGATCGGGGGCTTCGGCGGAAATAGCGTGTTCGGTGCTCTCGGCAGACATTACTTCCTCTTCCTGTTCTTGCGCTGGGGCTGGATGCGCTGGCTCTTCGCGGCGACGGCGGCCGCCGCGGCGGCCGCTTCAGCCTCGGCGTCGGCCTTCTTGGCACCCATCAGGGGCAGGGACGGCAGTCCCTTGGCGGCACGGCGCTCGGCCAGGGCCTTCGCGGCGGGCGAGCCCGGCGTCGGCATCCGGCGGATCACGAAGAACTGCTGGCCCATGGTCCAAAGGTTCGTGGTGGTCCAGTAGATCAGGACACCGATGGGGAAGTTGATGCCGCCGACGCCGAAGACGAGCGGCAGGACGTACAGCATCATCTTCTGCTGCTTCATGAACGGGCTCGCCATGGCCTCTTCGGACATGTTCTTCGCCATGATCTGCTTCTGGGTGATGAACTGCGAGGCTGTCATCGCCAGGATCATCACGATCGAGAGGATCCAGACCGCCATCTGGTTGCCGCCACCGCCGTGCAGCAGGGATGCCGAAAGCGGAGCGCCGAAAATGCTGGATTCGTCGAACTGCACCACCTGGTCGTGGCTCAGCGCGCCGATGCCCTTGCCGGTGGTCTTGGCGTTGCTGATGCCCGACAGCACCTGGAAAAGAGCAAAGAAGAACGGCATCTGGATCAGCATGGGCAGGCAGGCCGAGAACGGGTTGGTGCCGTGCTTCTTGTACATGGCCATCTGTTCTTGCGCCATGGCCTGGCGGGACAGCTGGTCGGTCTTGCCCTTGTACTTGTCCTGGAGCTTCTTCAGGTCAGGCTGCAGGAGCTGCATGCCGCGCTGGGCCTTGATCTGCTTGACGAACACCGGAATCAGGGCGGCGCGGATAACCAGCACCAGCCCGATGATGGACAGCGTCCAGGTCCAGCCGTTGGCGGCCGGGAGGCCGATGGCGCTCAGTCCGTCGTGGAAGCCCACCATGATGATGGAAACCAGCCACTTGAACGGAAACATGATTGTTTCAAAGAAGTCCATACGATATCCCTATTCGTCAGGCCGCCGAGCGGCCTTCTCCATCAGACTGAGCAGCCAGGTATTTGTCCGGGTTGTTCAGCACAACAATTCTGGGGGTGTGGCCATCGGGCCACTCCCGATGCCCGGCGGGGACATGGTCCACACCGCCGGAATTCCATGGGTGGCAGCGCGCGAGGCGCCGGGCGGCGAGCCAGCTGCCTTTGACGGCGCCGTGCACCGTGATTGCCTCAAGCGCATACGCCGAACAGCTTGGGAAGAAACGGCAAACCTGCCCGTACAGCGGGGAGATTACCTTGCGGTAGCCCATCAGCAGCAGGATCAAGATGTTGCGGGGCAGGTTCCAGACCGCAAGGCCGAGCCAGGCTACGGCCGCTTTGACGCGGGATTCAGAAACAGGGACGACGGCGGCAGTCGAGTTACGCACGCGGGGTCCCTTCCTGTGTTATCTCGTAAGAAACTGTAGAAGCGGCCTGTGGAAGGCGGCTGCCCAAGCGTTTCATGGTCGTCTCCAAAGCGGCGTCATAGTCGCTGCACAGATCATCCCAGCCGGCGGCCGCAGAGGCGGGCAGTGCCCGGACCACGATAGCGAACCCGCTGGGATATTTCTGCAGCGACAAGGCGCCGGCTTCTCTTAGTCTCCTCTTAACGAGGTTCCTGACAACAGCGTTCCCAACACTCTTGGAAACGATGAAACCGATCCGGCTTGGTTCATCGGCAGCGAGAGCTGCCGTATATAACACTAAGTTCCGGCGTCCATTGCGGACGCCGGAACGTACAGTTGTTGAAAAATCGGTAGGGGTCCTCAGACGGTTCCGGGTGGCTAGCACCGTTCAACTCGCATAGGGATGGTGACCGACGAGTCAGTTATTTAGGCCGACAGCTCGGTGCGGCCCTTGCCACGACGGGCTGCCAGGATGGCACGGCCGGCACGGGTACGCATACGAAGGCGGAAGCCGTGCTTCTTGGCTCGACGGCGGTTATTCGGCTGAAAAGTCCGCTTGCTCACGTTAGTTACTCCAGTGGATCAAAGGTGCGCCCACCCGATCAAAAAAGGGGAAGAACTGGCCGACGCTAAGTTTTGTATGTGCCGCTACCCTCGACTCGCAAGACGCAGGCGTCGGGGAGAGATTCAATGAGGCGAAAAGCGGACACAAAGGACTTCACAACGTTAGGGGAAAAGCGCCCCCAGAGTCAAACCGGGAGGTGTTCAGCCGCCTGTCCCCAGCTGTGGTTAACCCGGTCGCCAGCCTGTGGATGAAGTGGGTCACGCCCCCGCATTTGGAACCACACCAGTGTAATTATCCACAGGGCTGATCCCAGCTATCTTCTAGTCTTTTCATCCCCTAGAGTGTCCCAGTAGCCGATTATCCACGGACTGTGCACAACCCTGTGGATTAAGCCGGGGCCAGCAGTCTGGTTCAGGCCTCGTGGCTGCAGGTAACGCAGGCAAGCAAGGTTTGAGGAACTGATTGATGACGGTAGACGAAGCCAACCAAGCAAACACCGTCGGAAGTTCCTGGCGGCGGGTTGTCAGCCTTCTTGAGAACGACCACCGGGTCACTCCCCGGCAGCGTGGCTTCGTGATCCTCGCCCAGGCCCAGGGGCTGATCGGCTCAACCTTGCTGGTGGCCGTACCCAACGAACTCACCCGCGAGGTGCTCCAGACCCAGGTCAAGGAAGCCCTCGACGACGCCCTGCGGGATGTCTTTTCCGACGAAATCCGCTGCGCGATCGACGTCGACACCGATCTGGTGCCACTGCATGTCGAGCCCGAACCAACGGCCGAACTGTCCCTGGTCGCCGACCCCATGGTGGAACTGAAGCCGCAGCCAATGCTGCCGAGCACTTCCCACGAATTCGGTCGGCTCAATCCGAAGTACGTCTTCGACACCTTCGTGATCGGTTCCTCCAACCGCTTTGCCCACGCGGCCGCCGTCGCCGTCGCCGAAGCGCCTGCCAAGGCGTACAACCCGCTGTTCATCTACGGGGACTCAGGTCTGGGCAAAACCCACCTGCTGCACGCGATCGGCCACTACGCCCGCCGGCTCTACAGCGGCATCCGGGTCCGCTATGTGAACTCCGAGGAATTCACGAACGACTTCATCAACTCCATCCGCGACGATGAAGGCACCAGCTTCAAGACCACCTACCGCAACGTGGACGTCCTGCTGATCGATGACATCCAGTTCCTGGCCGGCAAGGACCGGACGCTGGAGGAGTTCTTCCACACTTTCAACGCCCTGCACAACAACAACAAGCAGGTCGTCATCACCTCCGACCAGCCGCCCAAGCTGCTCGCCGGCTTCGAAGACCGCATGAAGTCCCGCTTCGAGTGGGGCCTGCTGACCGACATCCAGCCGCCGGAACTGGAAACTCGCATCGCTATCCTGCGCAAGAAGGCGCTGAGCGAAGGCCTGTCCGCCCCGGACGACGCACTGGAGTACATCGCTTCGAAGATCTCCAGCAACATCCGCGAACTTGAGGGTGCGCTGATCCGGGTCACGGCGTTCGCGAGCCTGAACCGGCAGCCGGTGGATGTGGCCCTGGCCGAAATGGTGCTCAAGGACCTGATCACCGACGACGGCGCCCAGGAGATCACCTCTGCGCAGATCCTCACCCAGACGGCCGACTACTTTAAGCTCAGCATGGAAGAACTCTGCAGCAAGTCCCGCACGCGGACCCTGGTCACCGCGCGGCAGATCGCGATGTACCTGTGCCGGGAGCTCACCGACATGTCCCTGCCCAAGATTGGCCAGGAGCTCGGCGGCCGCGACCACACCACGGTCATCCACGCGGACCGGAAGATCCGCGAACTGATGGCGGAGCGCCGCGTGATCTACAACCAGGTGACTGAACTGACCAACCGGATCAAGCAGCAGCAGCGCAATTCCTGAGTATCGGCGCCGCGCACTCTTACCTTATTAACAGGGGCCTGTGGACAACCCTGTGGATACTTAAGGGGACAACCGCGGTTAATGGGCTTAAAACCCTTAAGGCGCCTGTGGATCGGCGCAACGCCCGAAAATGTTGTCCCCATCCACACCCTGTTTAAAACCTGCTCCACCCACAGTCCATGAACAGGGCTTAACCCCGGAAACGCACGGCCAGACCGAGTTATCCACAGTTTCCACAGCAGTTATTAACACTACTAATCCCAAGAAAATGAAATTCCCTCAAACAACAGTTTCCTTCCGACCCCCCACCGGCCAGCACAGGCCCTCCGGAAGCCTGGCCCGGGAGCCCGCTCCGGAACCACACTGGTGTAACCCGGGGATGGGAGAACTAGGATCTTGGGGCTAAGCTGTCTGCAGTGCGTCCGTCCCGGACACTCTCTTGTCATTCGCAACCCGGAAACGGACAGCGGCGGAGAAAGACCTGGAGTGCATGCACTTACCTTTTTGGCGGATCCGGCAGCGCGCCGGGGCCGCCATGGCCCTGTGAGTTTTAGCTTTTGTCAGCAGCAATGAAAGGCGGCACCCTTCCGTGAAGTTCAGAGTCGAACGGGACGTCCTGGCCGAAGCCGTGACCTGGACCGCCCGGTCGTTGTCTCCGCGGCCGCCTGTTCCCGTGCTTTCCGGTTTGCTCCTCAAGGCAGAAGCCGGCACTGTCAGCCTCTCCAGCTTTGACTACGAGACCTCGGCACGCCTGGAAATCCCGGCTGACATCACCACCGAGGGCACGATCCTGGTCTCCGGCCGCCTGCTCGCGGACATTTGCCGCAGCCTGCCCTCCGCCCCGGTCGAAATCGAAACCGACGGCAACAAAGTCACCCTGACCTGCCGCCGGAGCAGCTTCCACCTGGCCACGATGCCGGAGGCGGAATACCCGCCGCTGCCCGCGCTGCCCCCGATCAGTGGCACCGTGCCAGGCGATTCGTTCGCGCAGGCCGTTTCCCAGGTGATTATCGCGGCCAGCAAGGACGACACGCTGCCCATTCTCACCGGCGTCCGGATGGAGATCGAGGACGACCTCATCACGCTGCTCGCCACCGACCGCTACCGCCTCGCCATGCGCGAAGTGCCCTGGAAGCCCGCAACTCCGGGCATCTCCACCAGCGCCCTGGTGAAAGCCAAGACCCTCAACGAAGTGGCCAAGACACTCGGCGGCAGCGGCGATATCAACCTCGCCCTCGCCGATGACGACAGCCGGCTGATCGGTTTCGAGAGCGGCGGCCGCACCACGACGTCGCTCCTGGTCGATGGCGACTACCCGAAAATCCGGTCGCTGTTCCCGGATTCCACCCCGATCCACGCCACCGTGCAGACCCAGGAACTGGTCGAGGCCGTCCGCCGCGTCTCGCTTGTGGCCGAACGCAACACCCCGGTCCGGCTCGCCTTCACCCAGGGACAGCTGCACCTTGACGCCGGAACCGGTGAAGACGCGCAGGCCTCAGAAGAGCTCGAAGCCCAGCTGACCGGCGAAGACATCACCGTGGCCTTCAACCCCCACTACCTCATCGAGGGCCTGAGCGTCATCGAGACCAAGTTTGTGCGGTTCTCCTTCACCACAGCGCCAAAGCCGGCGATGATCACCGCCCAGCAGGACGCCGACGGCGAGGACCAGGACGACTACCGCTACCTGGTCATGCCGGTCCGTCTGCCCAACTAGTCCCCACCGCCACCCTCGCCTCGCAAGCTCGGCCAGGGAACCCTGGCGGCGTGGGCCCAGGCAGTTGTTGTCGTTCTGGGCCCCAAATCGACAACCGACACCCAATGCAGAAAGAGAACCCGCACTATGCACATTGGACTGATCGGCCTTGGAAAAATGGGTTTCAACATGCGCGAACGCCTGCGCAAGGGTGGAATCCAGGTCACCGGTTTCGACCGCAATCCGGATGTCACCGACGTGGCCACCGTTGACGAGCTGATCGCCGCACTGCCGGCGCCGCGTCTGATCTGGGTCATGGTTCCCGCCGGCGAGATCACCGACGCCGTCATCAGCGAACTCGGCAACAAGCTCGACGCCGGTGACCTGGTGATCGACGGAGGCAACTCCCGCTTCACTGAGGACCAGAAGCACGCGGCTGCGCTGGCCGAAAAGGGCGTCCGTTTTGCGGACTGCGGGGTGTCCGGCGGGGTCTGGGGCCTGCAGAACGGCTACGGACTGATGGCCGGCGGTGATCCTGCCGACATCGAACGGGCACTCCCGGTCTTTGACGCACTCCGCCCGGAAGGCGACCGCGCGGACAGCTTCGTGCACGTGGGCGGCGTCGGCGCCGGACACTACGCCAAGATGGTGCACAACGGCATCGAATACGGCCTGATGCAGGCCTATGCGGAAGGCTACGAACTCCTTGCGGCGAAGGACATCGTGACCGACCTGCCCGGCACCTTCCGGGCCTGGCAGAAGGGCACCGTTGTCCGCTCCTGGCTGCTGGACCTCATGGTCAAAGCCCTGGACGAGGATCCCGGACTGGAATCCATTGACGACTACGTCGAGGACTCGGGCGAGGGACGGTGGACGGTGGAGGAAGCCATTGCCAACGCGGTGCCGGCCCCGGCCATCACGGCGGCGCTGTTCGCACGCTTCTCCTCCCGCGAAGACAGCTCGCCTGCCATGAAGATGGTGTCCGCCCTGCGCCACCAGTTCGGCGGCCACGCCACCCGGCCGGCCAAGTAGTCCCTGGAATCCTGCAACCGGCGTGTACCTCGAACAACTTTCGCTGACAGACTTCCGCAGTTACGCCCAGGTTGACCTCAGCCTGGAACCCGGTGTCACGGTGCTTGTGGGCTCCAACGGCATCGGCAAGACCAACCTGATGGAAGCCATCGGCTACTTGGCCACGCTGAGCTCGCACCGGGTCAGCACCGATGCCCCGCTGCTGCGGTTCGGCAGCGAGCGTGCAATGATCCGCGCCAAACTGGTCCGCGGCGAACAGTCCACCGTGCTGGAGCTGGAAATCAACGGCGGCCGCGCCAACCGGGCACGCATCAACCGAAGCAACCCGGTCCGGGCCAGGGACATCCTGGGGATCTGCCAGACGGTTCTCTTTGCCCCGGAAGACCTCGCCCTAGTCAAGGGCGATCCGTCCAACCGGCGCCGTTTCCTGGATGAGCTCCTGGTCAGTCTCGTTCCCCGGCACGCCGCCACGCGCGGCGACTACGACCGGGTGCTGAAACAGCGCAACGCGCTGCTCAAATCCGGCCGTTCCGGCAAGTTCACCGCCGGCCACGAGGCAACGCTTGATGTCTGGGACCAGCACATGGCTCGGGCCGGAGCGGAACTCCTGCACGCCCGGCTTGAGCTGGTGGAACTGCTGCAGCCGCATCTTAAGAACGCCTACGCCCAGCTCACTGACGGGTCCAAGGAGGCCGGAGCGGTCTACCGCTCCACCTTGCAGGGGGTGCTCGACGACGACGGCGAAGCGTCAGCGGGCGGAGCCGCTGACGCCCCGGCCAGCCTCGAGGACCTCCGCCGGCTGAGTGTGGAGGAACTCACCGAACGCTACATCCAAGCGTTCGCGGCCTCGCGCCGCAAGGAACTGGAACGCGGAATCTCGCTCGTGGGCCCGCACCGCGACGAGCTGGAACTGGTCCTGGGGCAGGCACCCGCCAAGGGGTATGCCTCGCACGGGGAAACGTGGTCCATGTGCCTGTCCCTGCGCCTCGCCTCGTACTATGTGATGCTGGACGACGCACGCACCGGCGGCTCCGCGCCGATCCTGATCCTTGATGACGTTTTTGCCGAACTGGACGTCCAGCGGCGGCGTAAACTGGCGGCAATAGTATCCGGCGCGGAACAGGTCCTGGTGACCGCCGCCGTCGAGGAGGACATCCCGGCAGAATTGGCCGGACGGCGGGTGAAGGTCATTCCGGGAGGAATCGATGAGCCGGACAAGCGATGAATAAGGATACCGACGGCGGCCTGCAGCCGGGCCGCGACCCCGATGACATCGACGCCGCCCAGGCAGCTTTGAACCGGATGCGCGATGCCGCGGCAGCCCGGGGAGAAATCCGCCGGAAGGCGCCCCCAAGGCCGGGCAGCACCCAAAAGCCGGCCCGCAGTGCCGGCACCCGCGGATTCAGCCAGTTCCACGGCACCGGACGGGACCCGCTGGGGCTCGGCAAGGTGGTGGGACGGCTCGTCGCGGAACGGGGCTGGAGCTCACCTGTGGCTGTCGGTTCCGTAATGGCGCAATGGCCGGCCCTGGTGGGACCGGAAATTTCCGCACACTGCACACCGGAGAGCTTTACCGACACGACCCTCCACGTGCGCTGCGATTCCACGGCCTGGGCCACCCAGCTGCGCCTGCTCAGCTTGAGTCTGCTGGAAAAATTCCGCATAGAACTGGGTGAGGGCGTCGTGACCAGCATTCAGGTGCTCGGTCCCGCGGCGCCAAGCTGGCGCAAGGGTGCCCGGACGGTCAACGGCCGCGGCCCGCGCGACACCTACGGATAGCCCGCGGCGCGGTCCGCGGTCCAGTCAGCACCGCCGGGTATGAAGCACTTCTTCCAAGACTATTGAAAAATCCGCAAGCGCCGTGTAGGGCGCTCCAACGCCCCGGACGCGTATAGGAACCCAACCGGAGGACCCCGGGAGCCGTGCAGCCGGAGCCAACGGCCTCTCAGCGGCACTTTAGCTGCCGTTTGGGCCTCTGGAATGCGGGAATCCGTCCTATAACACGGTAGAATCGTGGTAGATAACTGGGCGCCGGTGAAACGTCGACTGAGTCCGTTTCCGACGCAATTTCTTTGCGCGGAATTGGCTGAGGCGATCCATGCAGCGGTGCCAACAGTGACGTGCCTGTTGGCGGTAACCGTTCCTCTTCGGAAGCGGCGACGGCCGGCCTTCAACGAACATAGAGGAGTCGAAAGCGCCTGTGGCTAACGACAATACAGATTTCCCGGCAGCGGACCCAGCGGCGGAAGGTGCTTCAGCGGCCACCCCTGCGGAGGCGGTGACCCCCCGCGAGTACGGCGCCAGCGACATCACGGTGCTTGAGGGCCTGGAGGCGGTCCGGAAACGCCCCGGCATGTACATCGGTTCCACCGGTCCGCGCGGCCTGCACCACCTGGTCTATGAAGTCGTGGACAACTCGGTCGATGAAGCGCTGGCCGGGTACTGCACGCACATCGAGATCGTCCTGCAGGCCGACGGCGGCGTCAAGGTCGTCGACAACGGCCGCGGCATCCCCGTGGACATGCACCCCACCGAGCACAAGCCCACGGTGGAGGTTGTCATGACCATCCTGCACGCCGGCGGAAAGTTCGGCGGCGGCGGATACGCGGTCTCCGGCGGCCTGCACGGCGTCGGCATTTCGGTGGTGAACGCGCTCTCCAGCCGCGTTGACACTGAGGTGCGCCGGCAGGGCCACGTCTGGCGGATGTCCTTCGCCGACGGCGGCAAGCCCCAGGGCAGCCTGGTCAAGGGCGAGGAAACCCAGGAAACCGGAACCACCCAGACGTTCTACCCGGACGGCACCATCTTCGAATCCACCGAGTTCGATTTTGAAACCCTGCGGGCACGCTTCCAACAGATGGCGTTCCTGAACAAGGGACTGCGCATCACGTTGACCGACGAGCGCCGCGCGGCCGCGGAGCCGTCCGACGATGACGACCTGGATCTCGACGTCGTCGAGACCGAAGGTGAAGTCCCCGCGGAGTTCCACACCGTGGTGTACCAGTACGACGACGGCTTGCTGGACTACGTGAAGCACCTGAACTCCGGCAAAAAGGTCGACGTCGTCCACGAGGACGTCATCGCCTTCGAAACCGAGGACACGGAACGGCACATCGCCCTGGAAATGGCGATGCAGTGGACCAACGCCTATTCCGAGAGCGTCCACACCTACGCCAACACCATCAACACCCACGAGGGCGGAACCCACGAAGAGGGTTTCCGCGCCGCGATGACCTCGCTCATCAACCGCTACGCGCGGGAGAAGAGCATCATCAAGGAAAAGGACGACAACCTCACCGGCGACGACATCCGCGAAGGCCTGACCGCAGTCATCTCGGTCAAGCTCGCCGAACCGCAGTTCGAGGGTCAGACCAAGACCAAGCTCGGCAACTCCGAGGTCAAGGGCTTCGTGCAGCGCGTCGTCACCGACGGTCTCGGCGACTGGCTGGAACGCAACCCCGGCCCGGCCCGCGACGTGATCCGCAAGGCCATCTCCGCGGCCCAGGCCCGGATGGCCGCCCGCAAGGCGCGCGACAACGCGCGCCGCAAGAGCCCGCTGGAATCGTTCGGCATGCCCGGCAAGCTGTCCGACTGCTCCTCCAAGGACCCGCAGAAGTGCGAGGTCTACCTCGTGGAGGGTGACTCGGCCGGCGGGTCGGCCAAGCGCGGGCGCAACCCCGAGACCCAGGCCATCCTGCCGCTGCGCGGCAAGATCCTGAACGTCGAGCGTGCCCGGCTCGACAAAGCCCTCGGCAACGCCGAAGTCCAGTCCATGATCACCGCGTTCGGCACCGGCATCGGCGAGGACTTCGACCTGGCCAAGCTCCGGTACCACAAGATCGTCCTGATGGCCGATGCCGACGTCGACGGCCAGCACATCACCACGCTGCTGATGACGTTGCTGTTCCGCTACATGCGCCCGCTGATCGAGAACGGCTACGTCTATCTGGCCCAGCCGCCGCTGTACCGGATCAAGTGGTCCAACGCCCCGCACGACTACGTCTACAGCGACCGGGAACGCGACGCGAAGCTGGTCTCCGGCCAAGCCGCCGGCCGCCGTATCCCCAAGGACAACGGCATCCAGCGCTACAAGGGCCTCGGCGAGATGGACTACACGGAACTCTGGGACACCACCATGGACCCGGACCACCGCACCCTCCTTCAGGTCACCATGGACGACGCCCTGGCGGCGGACCAGACCTTCTCCGTCCTAATGGGCGAGGACGTCGAATCCCGCCGAAACTTCATTCAGCAGAACGCCAAGGACGTTCGGTTCCTCGATATCTAGCGGCCAAGCCCCTACATATTCCAGAGCCGATATATACCTGAAACGGAAAATATAGACTATGAGTGACGAAACACCCGAGGTTCCAGCCGCATCCGGCGCGGAACCCGTGCTCGAAGGCACCGTTCTTGACACCGATGTGCTGACCGACCGCGTCGAACAGGTTGACCTGCAGACCGAAATGCAGCGCTCCTACCTCGACTACGCCATGGCCGTCATCGTCGGACGAGCACTGCCGGACGTCCGCGACGGACTCAAGCCCGTCCACCGCCGCGTGCTGTACGCGATGTTCGACGGCGGCTACCGCCCCGACCGGTCCTTCAACAAGTGTGCCCGCGTGGTCGGCGAGGTCATGGGCCAGTACCACCCGCACGGCGACACCGCGATCTACGACGCCCTGGTCCGCCTGATCCAGGACTGGACCATGCGCTACCCGCTGGCACTGGGCCAGGGCAACTTCGGTTCGCCCGGCAACGACGGCGCCGCGGCTCCCCGGTACACCGAAACCAAGATGGCACCGCTGGCCATGGAAATGGTCCGGGACATTGATGAGGAAACCGTTGATTTCCAGGACAACTACGACGGCAAGAACCAGGAACCGACCATCCTGCCGGCGCGTTTCCCGAACCTGCTGGTTAACGGTTCGTCCGGCATCGCCGTCGGCATGGCCACCAACATTCCGCCGCACAACCTCCGTGAGGTTGCCGACGGCGTCCAGTGGTACCTGGCCAACCCGACCGCCAGCCGCGAAGAGCTGCTCGAAGAACTGATCCAGCGGATCAAGGGTCCCGACTTCCCGACCGGCGCCACGATCCTGGGCCACAAGGGCATCGAGGACGCTTACCGGACCGGCCGCGGCTCCATCACCATGCGCGCCGTCGTCAACGTCGAGGAACTCCAGGGCCGCACCTGCCTCGTGGTCACCGAGCTGCCGTACCAAGCCAACCCGGACAACCTGGCGATCAAGATTGCCGAACTCGTCAAGGACGGCAAGATTTCCGGCATCGCCGACCTCCGCGACGAGACCTCGGGCCGCACCGGCCAGCGCCTCGTCATTGTGCTCAAGCGCGACGCCGTCGCCAAGGTGGTGCTGAACAACCTCTACAAGCACACCCAGCTGCAGGACAACTTCGCGGCGAACATGCTTGCAATCGTCGACGGGGTTCCGCGCACGCTCAGCCTCGACGCGTTTATCCGGCACTGGGTCACTCACCAGATGGACGTCATCGCCCGGCGCACCCGGTACCGCCTGCGCAAGGCGGAGGAGGAAGCGCACATCCTGCGCGCCCTCCTCAAAGCGCTGGACGCGCTGGACGAGGTCATCGCCCTGATCCGTGCCTCCACCACCACCGAAGCGGCCCGCGACGGCCTGATGGAACTGCTGGACATCGACGAACTGCAGGCCCGGGCCATCCTGGATATGCAACTGCGCCGGCTTGCCGCCCTGGAGCGGCAGAAGATCCAGGACCGCCACTCGGAACTCGAAGCCCTGATCGCCGAATACAACTCGATCCTTGCCTCCGAGGAGCGCCAGCGGGAGATCATCAGCACCGAGCTGGCCGAAATTGTGGCCAAGCACGGCGACGACCGCAAGACCAAGGTCCTGATGGGCTACGACGGCGACATGTCGATCGAGGATCTGATCCCCGAAGAGGAAATGGTCGTCACGATCACCCGGGGCGGCTACGTCAAGCGCACCCGCAGCGACAACTACCGGTCGCAGCAGCGCGGCGGCAAGGGCATCAAGGGCGCCCAGCTGCGCGGCGACGACGTCGTGGAGCACTTCTTCGTCACCACCACGCACCACTGGCTGCTGTTCTTCACGAACCTGGGCCGCGTGTACCGTGCCAAGGCGTACGAACTGGTGGAAGCGGCCCGCGACGCCAAGGGCCAGCACGTGGCGAACCTGTTGGCCTTCCAGCCGGACGAGCACATCGCCCAGGTCCTGGACCTGCGCGACTACCAGCACGCCCCGTACCTGGTGCTCGCCACCAAGCGTGGCCTGGTCAAGAAGACGCGGCTGGAGGACTACGACACCAACCGCTCCGCCGGCGTGATCGCCATCAACCTGCGCGACGGCGATGAGCTGGTCTCGGCACAGCTGGTGTCCGAAACGGATGACCTGATGCTGGTCTCCCGCAAGGGCCAGTCGATTCGATTCACGGCCACGGATGAGGCACTGCGCCCGATGGGCCGGGCAACGTCCGGCGTCACCGGAATGAAGTTCCGCGAGGACGACGAACTGCTGGCGGCCGACGTCGTACAGGACGGATCGTTCGTATTCATCGTCACCGAAGGCGGCTTCGCCAAGCGGACCGCGGTGGAGGAATACCGTCTCCAGGGCCGCGGCGGACTCGGCATCAAGGTCGGCAAGTACCAGGAAGAACGCGGACACCTCGTCGGTGCCCTGATCGTCAACGAGGAAGACGAAGTCCTGGTGGTCATGGAAGGCGGCAAGGTGGTCCGCTCCTCCGTGACCGGGGTCCCCGCAAAGGGCCGCGACACCATGGGCGTGATCTTTGCCAAACCGGACAAGAACGACCGCATCATCGCGGTGGCCCGCAACAGCGAACGCGGCCTCGAGACCGACGAAACAGCCCTCGAAAGCGGGGATGAAAGTCGGGCTACGGAGCAGGATGACGTAACGTTGGCTGGAGAGACCGGATCACACGAGGGGTCCGCAGAGACAGAATCAGTACCGGCCCCGGAGTCAGATGAGTCATCAGGCCATGCCGAGCTGGACGAAGACAATACCGGAGGTAACGCGTGAGCAATTCCGACTCATATCCCAAGTCGAGCAGCGGCCCCGGCGGGATGCGGCAGCCGGCTGCCGCCCCGCGGGTGAACGCCCCGTCGCGTCCGCAGCAGCGACCGGCCGGCGCCGTCCCCGGCCAGCGTCCCGCTGTCCCAGGACAGCGGCCGGCCGCTCCGGGCCAGCGTCCCGCAGCAGCCGGACAGCGCCCGGAAGCCTCCGGCCAGCGCCCTGCCCAGGGAACTCCGGGACTGGTTAAGCCGGCGCCGAAGGCGAAAGTCCGCCGCGCGCGCCTGCTGATCAGCAAGGTCGACCCCTGGTCCGTGCTCAAGATGGCTTTCCTGCTCTCGGTGGCGCTCGGCATCGTGACCGTCGTCGCCGCGATCGTGCTCTGGACCGTCCTGGACCTGACCGGCATTTTCGACCAGGTGGACGGGCTCCTCGGAACCCTGGCCGGCTCCGAAAGCGGCGGCTTCGAACTGAAGAAGGTCGCGTCCCTCGGCCAGGTTGCCTCCTTCGCGGTGATCATCGCGGTGATCAACGTGGTGCTGCTGACGGCCCTGTCGATGCTTTCGGCGGTGCTGTACAACATCGCTGCCACCCTCGTGGGCGGCATCGGCGTCACCCTTACGGACGACTAGAACCCGTAGTTTTCCCGGATATTCTCCGGGGAAATGCCTCGATTTGAGATCGGGCCGGGATGTGCTGTAAAGTCATATCTCGGCCCGATGAGGCATCGGGGCGTATAGCTCAGGCGGTTAGAGCGCTTCGCTGATAACGAAGAGGTCCCAGGTTCAAGTCCTGGTACGCCCACGGAACCTGTACTGGTTTCTGTAAAGGTCCACGTGAAACTGGACCGGAACGGGGTGCATGTGAAGAAGTTGCTGGTTGTTGCAGCCACGATCGCAGGCGTCCTGCTCTACAGGAAGGTGCAGGAATCCGAAGCCCGGAAGGCAGTCTGGAGCGAGTCGACCGACACGGTTGATTAGCCCGGAACCCCGGCAGGAAAGCTGGCAACGGCTCTCCGGCAGCGGGGTATGATTGACGGGTTGCTTCTTATGGGGGCATGGCGCAATTGGTAGCGCACCTGCTTTGCAAGCAGGGGGTTCGGGGTTCGAGTCCCCGTGCCTCCACCATAAGAAAGGTCCCGGCCAGCGGAAACGCTGGCCGGGACCTTTTGCGTTAAGCCCTCGAGGCTTCCCGTAACGGGCCGGCGCGGAACCTGGACGCCCCCGCCGGCACACTACTGTTGGAGCGTGAACTTCTTCCTCGCCGCCCTCGGCGTGCTGGGTGTCGCCTCCTCCGGCCCGTTGATCGCCGCCACCCTGGGCGCCACGTCCGTCAGCGCCCTCGCAATCGCTTTCTGGCGCAACGCCATCGGAGCGGCCGTGATGGCCGGGCCCGTGCTGGTTCGCCAGCCCCGCCAGTTCGGCCGGGTCACGGGCAGCGAGTTCCGCTGGTCGCTGGCGGCCGCGGTGGCACTGGCACTGCACTTCGCCTGCTTCATCACGTCCCTGCAGCTCACGTCGGTGGCGGCAGCGACCGCCCTGGTCTGCCTGCAGTCGGGCTGGATCGCCGTGTTCCAGCTCTTCCGCGGGGTCCGGCACCGCTGGCAGGTCCTCGCCGGCCTCGGCCTCGCTTTCGGCGGTGTTGTGGCCATCACCGGCTTTGACATGGGCAGCTCGCCGCAAGCCCTGGTTGGGGATCTTCTCGCCGTTGCCGGGGGCGTGCTGGCGGGCATCTACACGCTGGCCGGCGGCAAGGCCCGCCAGACCATGGGCACCGGCGTCTACACGACACTCTGCTACGGCATGTGTGCCGCCGTCGTGGCGGTGCTGGCCCTGGCCACCGGGCAGCCGCTCGCGGGCTTCGACGCGACCGGCTGGCTGGGCATCCTGGCCATCACCGTCTGCGCGCAGCTGGTGGGCCACACGGCGTTCAACCACCTGCTCGCCACGATGAGCCCGTTGCTGGTTTCAATGATCATCCTGCTGGAGATCCCGGGGGCGGCGCTGCTGGCGGCGGCCTTCCTGGGCGAGACGCTGCCGGCCGGAACCTATGCCGGCCTGGGCATGATCCTGGTGGGACTCGCCGTCGTCGTGATGGGCCAGCGACGCTCCCGCGCGGTGCGGCGTGCTGCCGCCCGGCTGGCGGAGCTGGGGACGGACTGACGACGGCGGCGGCCGCGGGTGCGCCGGCGAGCCTTACGGGCCCTACTGGCCGCCGCGGCGGGCCGGCTGGGCCGTGTTGACGGTGTGGATGGCGCGCAGCAGCTTCGCCGGGAAGTACACCGAGAAGAAGACCACCATGGGCGCTTTCAGAGCCATTTTCTTGACGTTGTGCGCCTTGTAGGTGCGGTCGAAGCGTGTGACGTAGTAACGGTAGTCGCGGGGCGAATCCTCGAGCCGGCGCGCTGACATCCCGGACACCATCTGCGGCCAGTACTGGATCCGCAGCTCGTGGTCGGCAAGGTGAAGGGAGAGATCGATGTCCTCATGCATCTCATCCTTCTCATCGCGGCAGGTCTCCAGCCGAATGGTCTCCCACGCGGAACGGCGCAGGGCCATGTTGGAGCCGAAGAGGAAGTGGTACTGGTGTTTGGCCAGCTTGAGCATGAGCTGGCGCATCTTGTCGTCGGCCTTAAGGCCGAAGCGTCGCATTGGCATGTCGTAGTAGACAACGGGCCCGGTGGCGGCATGCACTGACGCGTCCGCGAAGGCCTGCTGGACCTGTTCCACCCAGTCCGGTTCCAGCACCGAGTCGGCGTCGATCCTGCCCAGGACATCCCCGCTGGCGTGGTCCAGGCCGAAGTTCCGGGTCGGGATGAGGCCCTGGTCTGTGTCCTGGCTGAGCAGGATGATCGGGCTCTCCGGGTACTCCAGCTGCATCTGGCGGACGATCTCCGCGGTGCGGTCCTTAGACATGTTGTCCACCACGATGATCTCGTGCGCCGGGACGGACTGGTAGACGGCGGCAATCAGGCACTGCCGGATGACGCTTTCCTCGTTGTACGCCGGAATAACGATGGAGACAGCCGGGGGCTGCTCAGCATCGTGTGGGGCATCCACAGAGGGTTCATCGGGTGACATCCCCCCAAATTTAGCACCTGCACCGTTCTTGCGGCCTGTTGACGGGCATCCCGGGCGGCTAAAGGCAAACCAAAAGGAGGGACCCCGCCGGCGGCGGAACCCCTCCTTGAAGTGCAGTCCTCAGGCTGCCGGCTGGTTCACCGGCAGACCAGGAGCTACTTGGTCTTGTCGTCGCCGTTCAGGCTCGCTGCGATATTGCGAACCGCGGTCTTGGCGTCGGTCGCAACCTTCGCGGAGGAATCCCCCGACTTGGCTGCAGCGGCGTCAGCGGCATCCGCCGAAGCCTCGGCCGCCTTGTCGGCTGCGGCAACCGTCGTGTCGGCGGCGTCGCTGGCGCTTTCCTTCACGGTCTCCTTGAAGTCGCTGACCGTAGTGGCCGGAACCGGGGCCGGAGTCACGGGCGTGACCGGGGCCGGCGTCTTCCACGGGTCCTCAATCGGCTTGGATGCCTTCCAGGCGGCGACGCCGGCGGCCACGGCCGCGGCGATGACGCCGAAGATAAGGAAGCCGCGGTGCTTGGGCTTCTGCGGCTTGCCAAGCTCACCGGTGACGGCACGGCTGGCTTCGGCGGCGGCGGCCTTGATCTGCTGGCCCGCGGACTGCGCCTGCCCCTGGATGTTGTGGACAACACCGGAGTCAACCAGCCGCTGTGCCACAGCGTCCACGTGCGCCGGTGCGCCTTCCAGGGTGCGGTGCACGGCGTCGGAGGCGTGGCCGATCTGGTCCGAAAGCTTGGGCAGGTATTCGACGACGACGCGGTCACGGGCGTTGGCGATCACCGGGGTGGCCTTGTCCAGGGCATCGTGCAGCCGGGGGGTGGCGCTTTCGACGGCATCGTGGATCTTCGGCGCCAACTGGGCCAGCCCGTCCTGAATGCGGGGGGTCACAGTGGCGACGCCGTCGGCCAGGTTGTGGGCCGCCGACTTGAGGCCCTCCTGGATCTTGGGAGAAGCGGTGTCCAGGCCCTGCTGCAGACGCGGAACAGCCCAGTCGACTGCTGCTTCGACCCGCGGGCCTGCCCAGTCCTTGGCGTTTTCTACTGCGGTGCTGACTGACTGCTCCAGCTCACGGGCAATACGATCCGTTTTCTTCACAACTACCTCCCGATTAATGTGACGGTTCTGCAGTTAGCCTACGTGTCCGGGACCCCACCGGCTATTCTCAGGCCCGATTTCGGCTGGATTTCACCCAGCGCGGAACTGACTCTGCGGCCCTGTGCGCGAACCCCTGCCGTGGAAGAATAGGGCCATGACTGCCATCGCAACCGCAAAAGCAACCATTCACACGAGCCTGGGCGACATCGTCGTCAACCTCTTCGGTAACCACGCGCCCAAGACCGTCAAGAACTTCGTCGGCCTGGCCACCGGTGAGCAGGCCTGGACCCACCCGGAAACCGGTGAGGACAAGACCGGCACGCCGCTCTACAACGGCACCATCTTCCACCGCATCATCAAGGACTTCATGATCCAGGCCGGCGACCCGCTGGGCCGTGGCGTCGGCGGGCCGGGCTACAAGTTCGACGACGAAATCCACCCGGAGCTGACCTTCAACGAGCCCTACAAGCTGGCCATGGCCAACGCGGGCATCCAGATGGGCCGCGGCACGAACGGATCCCAGTTCTTCATCACCACCATCCCGACCGGCTGGCTGCAGGGCAAGCACAGCATCTTCGGCGAGGTCGCGGACGATGAGTCCAAGAAGGTCGTCGACGCCATCGAAGGTGTCCGCACGGGCATGGGCGACCGCCCGGTCGAGGACGTCGTCATCAACAGCATTGACGTAGAACAGCTCTAGCCCACGCCATGAGCTACGGAATTCCGGCGGCAGAGCCGTCCGCGCAGATCCCGGTGTGCCCCCGGCACCCGGACCGGCCCGCCTACGTGCGGTGCCAGCGGTGCGGGCGCCCTGCGTGCCCCGACTGCCAGCGGGCGGCCGCCGTCGGATTCCAGTGTGTTGACTGTGTCAACGAAACCAAACGTACGACGCCGACGGCCCGCTCGGTCTACGGCGGCGCCGCCGCCCTGGGGAAGCCGCTGGCCACCTTAGGGATCATCGCAGCCTGCGTCCTCGTCTACGTGCTGCAGTGGATAGTTCCCAACGACGGGATCTACCAGAACTTCGCCTTCGCCACGGTCTACGCCAACCCCGCCTACGGCGCCTTCGAACCTTGGCGGATGCTGACCTCGGCCTTCCTTCACTCGCAAGGCTTCATCCTCCACATCGTGCTCAACATGTACATGCTGTGGATGTTCGGCCAGGCGCTGGAACCCCTCCTCGGGCGTGTCCGCTTCCTGGCGCTCTATCTCTTGTCAGCCGTTGGCGGATCCGTCGGCTATCTGCTGCTGACACCGGCCTACGCACCGGGCCAGGCCCTCACCGGCGTTGTCGGTGCCTCCGGCGCCATCTTCGGCCTTTTCGGCGCCATGCTGGTGGTCCAGCGCCACCGCGGCGGCGACACCAGGCAACTATGGGTCCTGATCGCCATCAACGGCGTCATTGGCTTTGTCATCCCCCAGATTGCCTGGCAGGCCCACCTTGGCGGCCTCATCACCGGAGCGCTGAGCGCCGCGGTGATCGCCTACGTTCCGCGGGGCCGTCGCCAAGGGCTCCTTCAGGCCGCCGGACTTGCCGTGGTGCTGTGCCTGCTCGTCGCAGCCACCGCCCTGCACGCCGCGGCCACCTCGCTGCCGGCCTAGGCGACCCGCCCTGCGCTAGGGCTGTGGGTTTCCGCTACGGTTCCGGACGGAGGCGCCCCGGGTCCGGGATGCGCCGGTCCAAAACCGCCGCGCTTTTCCGTAGGCCCTGCCCCCGTGCCTTACGGGCCATCTCCGGCGTGAAACTTTTCCACAGGGGTTATCCACATTGTTGGTAACTTACATGCCTGTAGTTCAACCGACGATGCCGGATCTGACCGCCACAGCTGGCAAATCCCGCGCAGCTCACCCGCCACTCTCCACACCTGTGGATAACTTTCCGGGGAATGCCTGTGGTTATGTGGACAACCTCCGGCCGGACGCAGTGCGCCCGCGGACTCGCCGCGCGGGCCCGCCACAGCCGTTAGCCCAGGCGGACCCGTCTCCCCCCGGCCAGCCCCTGCTCCAGCCGCTGCTGCCGCCGTCAGCCGCCAGGGCCGGGAACACCCTTCCAGGCCCTCCGAGCCCTGCACGCCAGGGGAGCCAAAGCGACTGCGATCGCGGGAGGGATCCTATTTATCTGATTTATAGGCCGTTATTCACAGGGTCGTTCACATTGTTAATAACTTGATCCTCTGAGTTTCGCCGTGGAAAACGCGCCATTCCGGGCTTTTCCGGGGCTGCCGGGCGACGGCCAGCGGCCACTTATCCCCAGCTGTGGATAAGTTGTGGGTAGCGGCCTGTTATTAAGTGGACAAGTATCCCGAGACACACCCGATGCAACCCGGTGCCCAGCGTGGAGAGCTGGGCGACAGCGCAACCGGCCAGGCAATGGGTCGAAGGCGGCCACCTCGGCCCCAACTGCGGTTATCCACAGACCATCCACAGTGTTAATAACTTACAGGTCTGTGATTCAGCGGAGGGACCGGGTCTTTATCCCCTGATTTGGGTGCGCGGGCGCGCCAACGCGGACCGTTTTGCCCGGGCCGCGATCCGCCCGGACTATCAACGGCTGTGGATAACTTTGGACTTCTTGTGCACAGCTGTGAACCCGGTGGGCCGCGACTAGCGGAGCCAGACGCCCGAGGTGCCGCGCCGGTGGCTGTCGAGGAGATGGGTGTCGACCATCCCGATGGCCTCCATCAGGGCGTACATCGTGGTGGGGCCGACAAACACGAAGCCGCGCTTGCGCAGGGCCTTGGACAACGCGACCGACTCCGGGGAGCTCGTGGGGATCTCTGCCAGGGCCGTCGGCTCCGGGGTGCTGTCAGGCCGGAAGCCCCAGACGAAGTCCACCAGCCCCCCGTCGTCCCTGAGGTCCACAGTGGCCTGGGCATTGGTGATCGTTGCCCGGATCTTGAGCCGGTTGCGGACAGTGCCGGCGTCCTGCAGCAGGCGCTCGACGTCGTCCTCGGTAAAGGCGGCCACTGTCTCAGGGTGGAAGTCGGCGAACGCGGCGCGGAAGGCGGGGCGCTTGCGGAGGATCGTCGCCCAGGACAGGCCGGCCTGGAACGCCTCGAGGCTGATCCGTTCGTAGAGCCCCTGTTCGTCCCGGACCGGGAGCCCCCACTCGCTGTCGTAGTAGTCGCGCAGGAGCGGGTCTGTGGCCGCCCAGGCCGGCCGGGCCAATCCATCGTCGCCGATGATGCAGCCACTGACGTCGGGGGTCATCTGGAATCCTTTGCTGGAGAGTTTGCCTTCCAGCATTATCGCCCGACCAGCCGACGCTAACGGCGCGGGTTTAACGCAGCAGGCCGACACACTCTGTGTGCCGGCCTGCTGCGAAGGGGAATGCGGCGTTCAGGAACGCCAACGCGTGGTCATCAGGAAGCCGACGATGGCGATGCCGAATCCGGCGACGATGTTCCACGACGCCCACTCCCTGACCGGGAGGGTGCCTTCGCTGATGTAGAAGGTGATGATCCACAGCAGTCCGATGATCAAAAGGCCGAACATCACCGGCTTGAACCAGACGGGGTTGGGCTTATAGGCCTGCGTCGCAGAAGTCTGCTGCGCGACGCTGGCAGTCCTCTTTCGCGGCTTCGACTCGGGCACGGGTCCTCCTTGGCGGGCTGGATGAGGAGCGGGTGCCTCGGCTTGATATCCTGCAAGAAAAGGAACAGCCGGCGGTCAACGCGCTCTTGGTGGAGTTTGAAATCCTAATCGCAGCCAATTCTAGCTGTAGTTAAGGCCACACTCCGCCCGCTGCGAACGCCCAGAGGAGAGGCCACGGTGCTGCAGGAGAAGGCGGAATCCCTGGCCGTGCCTGCGCGGGGCGGCGGCGAAGTTCCGCGGAGCGCGGTGTCCCGCGCCCTTCAAGTTGCCGGGGAGTTGCTCCTGACGGCAGGGGTGGTCCTGCTGCTGTTTGTCGCCTGGCAGCTTTGGTGGACCAACCTCGACGCCGATGCCCGGCAACGCGAGGTCGTCAAGGATTTCGCGCGGGAGCTAAACGGACCGGGCGCCCCCCGGCCCAGTGGCGCGAGCACCGGCGTGGACGGTTCGGCCGGCCCTGCCTCCGCCGGCCCGGGTCCAGCCCCTGTCGCTTCCGAGCCGGCAGCCGGCGCTACGATCGGCGTCGTTTACGTGCCGCGCTTCGGCGCCGGGTACACGCGGCCCGTCGTGCAGGGAACCACGCCCGAGGTACTGGACTCGCTGGGGCTCGGACACTACGACGGCACCGCGATGCCCGGCGCGGCGGGAAACTTTGCGCTGGCGGGGCACCGGCAGACCCATGGAGCTGTCCTGGACAATATCGACTCCTTGGTCCCGGGCGACAGGATCTACGTGCAGACCCGGGAGGGCTACTACGTCTACCGGTTCCGCAACAGCGAGATCGTTCTGCCTTCCGCCACGGACGTCCTGCTGCCTGTCCCGGCGCAGCCCTCGGCCAAACCGACGGAAAGCTACCTCACCATGACCAGCTGCAACCCGCGCTTCGGTTCGCAGGAGCGGATCATCGCCTATTCCCTGCTGGAGCGCTGGCAGCCCGCTTCCGCGGGGCCACCGGCCGAAATAGCAGCCCAGGTGGCCCGCACCCTCGGGGAGGGTTAGACGATGTACGGATGGATCTTCCGCAGGCTTCCCGGACCGCTATGGCTGCGTATCGTCACATCGCTGGTGTTGCTGGCCGGCGTGCTGGTATTGATGGTTCAGTTCCTATTTCCCTGGATGGCGCAATTCAGCCCGTTCACTGATTCGACGATTGGCTTAGCAAGGCACCCATGAGCACAACCAAAATCCTGGTCGTAGACAACTACGACAGCTTTGTCTACACCCTGGTCGGCTACCTCCAGGAGCTCGGCGCGGAGACGACCGTGGTCCGCAATGACGACGTGACGCTTGCCGAGGCGATCGAGATGGCCGAAGCCCGCGATGGCGTCCTGGTCTCGCCCGGACCCGGTGCGCCGGCCGACGCAGGTGTCTGCATCGAGCTGATCAAGTGGTGCGGCAGCCACAACAAGCCCATGCTGGGCGTCTGCCTCGGACACCAGGCGCTGGCGGAGGCCTACGGCGGGCGCGTTACGCACGCCCCCGAACTGATGCACGGCAAGACCTCGCTCGTCGAACACCACGGGACCAGCGTCTTCAGCGGCCTGCCGTCGCCGTTCACGGCGACGCGGTACCACTCCCTCGCCGCCGTGCGGGAAAGCATCCCGGAGGTCCTGGAGATCACCGCTGAGACGGCCACCGGCGTCGTGATGGGACTGCAGCACCGCACGGCACCGCTCTGCGGCGTCCAGTTCCACCCCGAGTCGGTGCTCACCGAGGGCGGCTACCTGATGCTCGGGAACTGGCTTGAGTCACTGGGCATGGCTGGGGCCGCGGCGCGGGCCGCGGCCCTGAGCCCGCTTATCCAGCACTGAACCCGGCGCGCTGCTAGGCGCCGGGGCCCAGCAGCTTGCCGACGCCTTCCGTGACGTCCGTCTGGGTCGGCGAAGGTGTGGGCGAAGGGGTCGGCGTCGGCGGGGGCGGAGGCGGCGGGGCCTTTGCCACGGTTACGGTAATCGCCTTGCCCTGCTCGACGGCGGCTTGCGCGGCGTCGCTTTGCGCCGTCACCTTGCCCGGCTGGACCTGCGTGTTTTCGACTTCCTTGATGATGGCGAGGAGCCCGACTTTCTTCAGTGCAGCCTGCGCCTCCGCCTTCGGAAGGCCGATGAGCTGCGGCACCGCAACCTTGCCGGTGGACACGATGAGTTCCACCGTGCTGTCCACGGCCACGGTCTGCGCCGGCGCCGGGTTGGTCGTGATGACGATGCCCGCCGGCACATTGGGGCTGTTGTCCAGGGTGGTTTTCGGGGCACCGGTCAGCCCTATCCGGCGCAGCTCGTCCCGGGCATCCGCCTCGGTCCGGCCCGGCAGGTCCGCGGGGATGGTGATCACACTGGGGCCCTCGGAGATATTGAGGGTGATCTCGGAATTGCTTTCCAGCGAGCTCCCGGCCGTGGGCACGGTGCCGACGGCGATGCCCTTGGGGACGGTCTCGTGCTGGATGCGCTTCAACTGGGGCTTGAGCCCGGCGTTATAGAGCCTTTGCAGCGCCTCGGATTCGGTCAGCGACGTCACCGCGGGGACGTCCACCTTGGCTATGGGCGCAGGCCGCTGGTTGACCATGTTGTAGAGCCACAGGCCGCCTCCGGCCAATACCAGCAGCGTGAAGATCAGCAGCGTCGCCGTCCACATCCGGCGGCGGGACTTTTGCCGGGGGGTGGGTTCGCGTTCTGCCGGAAGGCTCAGCTCGAGACTGTCGGTGTCGGGGTGACCGTGCGGGGCCGAGCCGGACTGGGCGAGTGCCTCGTCCTCCGCGGCGGTCTGTTGCGGCGTGATGCGGCCGGAAGGGACGTCATCGAGGAACTTGGCCCCGGTCAAGGCAAAGGCGGCCGTGGGCGGCGCCTGCTCCGTGCCCGCGACCGTGTTGTTCGGGTCTGTCGGCGCCTCACTGGCCGGCAGGGTCGCCACGGCGACGCCGCTGCGGGCCGCCCGGAGCGCGCGCCGGAATGCAGCCGCGTCCTGGAACCGGTCGGCCCGGTTCTTTTGCAGGGCCTTGGCCAGCACGCTGTCCAGCGCCGCGGAAACGTCAGGGTTCAGGCTGCTGGCCGGTTCCGGAATTTCACGCACATGCTGGTAAGCGACCGAGACCGGGCTGTCGCCGACGAACGGCGGGCGTCCGGTCAGCATCTCGTAGAGCAGGCAACCGGCCGAGTACAGGTCGCTGCGCGCGTCGACTGTTTCGCCGCGTGCCTGTTCGGGAGAGAGGTACTGGGCCGTTCCCACCACGGCCTGCGTCTGCGTCATGGTCGCAGAGGAGTCGGCCATGGCGCGGGCAATCCCGAAGTCCATCACCTTCACGCTGTTCGAATCCGGGCAGAACATGACGTTGGCCGGTTTGATGTCGCGGTGCACGATCCCGGCCTTGTGGCTGTAATCGAGGGCGGCCAAAACCCCCAGCGAGAAGTCTATGGCCTGGTCGATCGTGACTTCCTTGGCCCTGATCAGGTCGCGGATGGTCTTGCCCGAGACGTACTCCATCACGATGTACGGCACCCGCACGGTGTCGTCGTGGCCACCGGGGACGGCATGGTCCCCGGTGTCGAAGACGGCGACGATGGAAGGGTGGTTCAGCGCCGCGACGGCCTGGGCCTCACGCTTGAACCGGGCCTGGAACTGCGGGTCCCGCGCCAGGTCCGGGCGGAGCAGCTTGATGGCCACGGTTCGTCCCAGCCGGGTATCAATCCCGCGGAACACGTCCGCCATCCCGCCGCGGCCAATCAGCTCACCCAGCTCATAGCGCCCGCTGAGGACGCGCTGGGCCGACGCCGGGCTGCTGTCCTCCCGGTGCGATGGAGTGCGGGGTGAAGTGGACACGGGCGCCTACTTGGTGGTGCTGACGCTCGGCGAGGGAGAGTCCGAGACGGGCGCCGGCGCGGTGGCAAGGTGATAGGTGACCACGGAACCGGCGGGGACCTTCTCGCCTGATCCCGGCTCGGAACTGACAAAGGTGCCCTCCTGCTGCGTTCCGTCGCCTTCGACCGGAGCACCCTTCTGCCAGCGCAGCCCGGCCCCCTCGATCGCGCGCTGGACGGCTGCCTCGCTGGCCCCCGTTTCCAGCGTCGGAACGGTAACCTTCTCCGGTCCCTTGGAGTAGCTCACCGTGATGGTTTCACCCGGCTGTACGGGGCCGGAGGGATCGATGTCGATCACCGTGTCGGGGGCGGAGGGGTCCGCGATGGGGTTGCCCTTGACCTGAAGGCCCAGGCCGTTCAGTTCCGCCCGGACATCGTTATAGGGGCGGCCCTTGTAGGCATCCGGAATCAGGTTGATGGCGGCCGGCGTCGACTCGGTTGGCGTGGCCGAGCTGCTGGAGGGGCTGGGGCTCGGGCTCTTGGACGTCGGCGCGGCGCTTGTTGTACTGGCCTTGGCGCTGGAGCTGGTGGCGGCCGGGGACGAGGGGAACAGGATCCCGGCCTGCGACAGGACCACTCCCACCAAGGCAAACAGAACGAGCAGGATCAGGGCGATCAGCGGCCAGGTCCAGGGGCTGCGGCCTTTCCGCCGTGGCTCTTCCTCTTCCGGTTCGTAGCCGTCATAGTCCTCTTCCTCAGGTATCCAGCTGCGTTCCGCGGCCAGCGCATCCGCGCGGGACAGGGCACTGCGTGCGCCGTGTCCGCTTGCCGCGGCGGCCCCGGCCGCCAGCCCGGCTGCGGCACCCGCGCCGGCGGCGCCGATCACCGGCAGCGCCGACGTCGACTTGTCCTCAGCCGCGCTGGCGCCGATGACACCCGTCGCTGCGGTGGGGACGTTCACCGGTGCGGTAATGGGGCCGGTGGCTGCTTCGAAGAGGAGCATGCCCGGAACGGCCGCGTGCGCGGCCGCGATGTCGCCGTTGCGGATGGCATCGGACGCTTCGGCGAGCTTGATCGCATCGGCCGGGCGATTCTTGGGGTCCTTGGCCAGCATCGACATCAGGAGCGCGCGGACCGGCCTGGGCAGGCTGTCCGGCAATGGCGGCGGGGCGTCGTTGACCTGGGCCAGCGCAATCGCAATCTGGGATTCGCCGGAGAACGGACGGTGCCCCGTGAGGCATTCGTAGCCGATCACGCCGAGCGAGTAGATGTCGGAGGCGCCGGTCGCGGTCTGCCCGGTGGCCTGTTCCGGGGCGAGGTACTGGGCCGTGCCCATCACCTGGCCCGTCTGCGTCAGCGGAACCTGGTCGGCCAGCCGCGCGATGCCGAAGTCGGTGACCTTGACCCGGCCGTCCGGGGTGATGAGCAGGTTGCCTGGTTTGATGTCCCGGTGCACCAGGCCCTGGGCGTGGGCGACGGACAAGGCCCGTGCCGTCTGGGAGATCATCGACAGGGTGCGGTCCGGTGAGAGCACCTGCTCATGCTCGATGATGCTGCTGAGCGGCTGTCCGGGAACGAGTTCCATGACGAGGTAGGCGGAGCCTTCTTCCTCGCCGTAGTCAAAAACGTTGGCGATGCCCACGTGGTTCAGCAGGGCGGTGTGCCGCGCTTCGGCCCGGAAACGCTGGAGGAAACCCGGGTCGCCGGTGTATTCCTCCTTGAGGACCTTGATCGCGACGATCCGGCCAAGGATCAGGTCCTTGGCCTTCCAGACTTCTCCCATGCCGCCGATCGCAATGCGTGTGGTCAGCTGGAATCTGCCGCCGAGGGTGATTCCCGATGTAGGCCTCACTTATTCAACACCGCCTCAAAAATCTTCTTCGCGTTCGGACTGGTTAGATTTGCGCCGGTGGTGATGTCCACGCCTTGCATGACAATCGTGACGGCCACTTGCGGGTCATTCGCCGGGGCGAACCCGGTAAACCATGAATTGTTCAGGCCCGTGCCGAGCTCGGCCGTGCCGGTCTTGCCTGCCACCTCGACGCCGGGCACCGCGGCGCCGCGGGCGATGCCTTCGCTGACGACGCTGGTCATCCATTCGCCGATCTGGCGGGCGATTTCCGGGCTCGTGGAGGTCCGGAGTGCCTCGGGCTTGGGCTCGTTGAGAATCCGCAGATCGGGGGACCGCAGGGCCTTGATCAGGTTGGGCTTCATCTGAACGCCGCCGTTCGCGATGGCCGCGGTCATCATGTTGATCTGCAGCGGCGTGGCACGGACATCCCGCTGGCCGATGGCCGACTGCGCCAGTCCGGCGTCGTCCAGCGGCTCGCTCGGGAAAGTGCTCTTTGCCATCTGGAGCTTCAGCTGGTCGCCGAAGTCCTGCCCGAAGCCGAACTTGCTGGCTTGTTCTTCGATCGCCTTCTGGCCCAAGTCGATAGCGATGCTGGCGAACGGGGTGTTGCAGGACTGCTGGAGGGCGAACGCGAACGAGGCGGTGTTCCGGGTGTAGCAGTTGCCGCCGGCGTAGTTCGGCAGCTTGTACTGGATTCCCGGGAACGGCATCTCGGCCGGGTTGGGCAGCACGCTGTCCTTGTTGTACTTGCCGGAACCCAGGGCCGCCGCCGTGTCGATGATCTTGAAAACGGACCCCGGAGCCAGCAGCGCGCCGGTGGGACCGCTCACTGACTGGTTCAGGTTGATGCCCGGGATCTTGTTCAGCTTGGTGATGTTCGCCGCTTCGGCGTCGGAATCCTGGGTGGCCACCAGATTGGGGTCATACGAGGGCTTGGACACCATGGCCAGGATCGCACCGGTCTTCGGGTTGGACACCACGATCGATCCGCGCTGGCCCTCGGGGATCAGGTCATAGGCAAGCTTCTGGATTTTCGGATCCAGGGTCAGCTCGACTGAGGCGCCCTTGGGCTGGTTGCCGAGGAACAGCTGGCCGACCCGGTCCAGGAACAACTGGTCCGAGCTGCCGGCGAGCTGTTCGTTCATGGCCAGTTCCATGCCCGTCAGGCCGTAGTTCTTCGAAAAATAGCCGGTGATGCCGGCGTAGAGCTCCGGCTGCGCGTAGCTGCGCTGGAACTGGCAGCTCTCGCTGCCCGCCACGGACTGCGCCACCGGCTTGCCGCCGACGATGATGGCACCGCGGTCGTTGCAGTAGTTCTGCAGCAAGGTGCGCTTGTTCCACGCGTTGGCTTTGAGTTCATCGGCGCCCACCACCTGGACATAGCTGAGCGCACCGAAGATCAGCGCGAACATCGCGATCGCGGCGATCCAGGAGTTGCGAATGGCCTGGTTCACGGGAGTTTCACCGCCTCGGTGGGAGCGTCTGGACTGGTGCTGGTGCCGCGGGCCGGTGCCGTGGCAGGCTTCGGCGGCATGGCCGGAGTCTCATTCTGCAGCCCAGGATCCTGGCCCGGCGGGAGGGGCGTGGTGTCCACCGGCCCGCGTGCGGTGTGGGAGATCATCAGCAGCAGGCCAACGATGATCCAGTTCGCCAGCAGGGAGGAGCCGCCGGCCGCCAGGAAAGGCGTCGTCAGGCCGGTCAGCGGGATCAGGCGCGTGACGCCGCCGATCACCACGAAGCACTGCAGGGCGATGGCGAAGGACAATCCGGTGGCGAGCAGTTTGCCGAACGCGTCCCGGGTTCCGAGCGCGGCGCGGAAACCGCGGGTGAAGAGCAGCAGATACATCAGCACGATCGCAAAGACGCCGATCAGCCCGAGTTCCTCGCCGAAGGAGGCGACGATCATGTCGCTGTTGGCGAACGGGACGAGGTTGGGGCGGCCCTGGCCGAGGCCGGTGCCGACGAGGCCGCCGTTGGCCATGCCGAAGAGCCCTTCGACGATCTGCCGGCTGCCGCCGAATTCCCGCCCGTAGACCTCCTCGGTGAACGCATTGAGCCAGCCGTCGATCCGCAGTGCCACGTGCGAGAAGACCTTGGACGCCACGAAGCCGCCGGCCACCATCAGGACGACGCCGATGATCACCCAGCTGATCCTGCTGGTGGCGACGTAGATCATCACCAGGAACAGGCCGAAGAACAGGATCGAGGTGCCGAGGTCGCGCTGGAAGATCAGCACGCCAATGCTGACCAGCCAGGCGGTGATCATGGGGCCCATGTCCTTGAACCGGGGGAACTGAAGGGGCCCGATCTTGCGTCCGGCCAGCAGGATGAGGTCCCGGTTGGAGGAAAGGTAGCCGGCGAAGAAGATGGCGAGGGTGATCTTCGCGATTTCGCCGGGTTGGAAGGTCATGGACCCGAGTTTGATCCAGACACTCGCGCCCAGAACCTCGCCGGCGGAGATCCCCGGGACCAGCGGCAGGATCAGCAGCACCGCGCTGACCGCGAGGGAAATGTACGTGAAGCGGCGCAGGATCCGGTGGTCCTTCAGGAACCAGATGACGGCGATGGCCACGGCCATCGCCACCAGGGTCCAGCGCAGCTGGTTGTTGCCGGTGTCTTCCCCGACGCGGTCGAGGCGGTGGATCATTGCCAGGCCAAGGCCGTTAAGCGCGACGACCAGGGGAAGTATTACCGGATCGGCATATTTTGCGCGGATGCGGAGCACCAGATGGAAGGCCAGCGCCGCGGCCGTGAGCAGGCCGGACTGGAACCAGAAATCGGTGTCGAAGGCCTTCTGCCGGTCGACGCCGACGAGGGCGTTGGCACCGATCCCCACCGCGAGGGCAAGGACCAGCAGCACCAGCTCGGCGTTGCGGCGCGGCTTGGGCGTGGGATCGATCGGCGTCATTTGCCCCCCTCGCAGTAACTCGGCGACGGCGAGGGCGTCGGGGTCGGGGAAGCCGATTTGGAACGGGCGGCCGCGCCGGATGTGGCCCGCCCGGTCGCGCTGGCGCTCGGCGTGGGGGAAGGGGTCAGGCACTCGTCGGCCGGCGCCGTCGTGCCGGTGCGCTCAAGGTTCTTGACGATCCGTTGCGCGTCGTAGAGGTCCCGCGCGGGAACGGTCTGGCGTACACGCTGCTGCGAGAACTCTGGCAGGTCAGACATCCGGATATCGGTCACCGTCTCGAGGGTGGAAAGCGGAATGGGGCCCAAGCGCTGGGAAACCCCGTTGAAAATGGCAACTCGCTGATCGTGCTCCCCGATGTAGTACCGGGTCTGCGTCCAGGCATAGCCAAGCCAGAGGCCGATACCCAGCACGGCCACGATCGCCGCGGCGATGGAGATTGTCAGCCAGCGCCGGCGCCTGACCGGCGGTTTGTACTCGTCGGCGTCTTCCCTGTCCGGCTCCGCCTTGTGCGTCAACACCGTTGCGGCCCGGCGGGCCACCGTGCGGCCAGCGATGGAGGGGATGGAGCCGGAGGCCGCGGCGGAGGCCGCCGCGCCGACGAGTTCATGCGGACGGGTTGAGAGTTCCTCACGCAGGACTTCGGCGGACAGGTGCTCGCCGAGATGCGGATCGGTGGAGGGCTCTGGCTCCTTGGCCGGGCCGGCGGCCTCCTCCGGGGTTTTTTCTGATCTGCCGGCCGAGTTGTCGTCTTTGGCGCTCTCGGAAGCCTTGCCGGCATAGGTGCTGCCGGCACTGCCGGCCGGTGGTGCGGCCGGCGGTGCGGTCTTCGATGCCAGTGCTGTCGCGGCGACAACTGCCGGGACGACCTGGACGGCGGCGGTGTTCACGTCGTC
This sequence comes from Arthrobacter sp. 05L428, assembly GCF_056397665.1. Lineage (NCBI taxonomy): Bacteria > Bacillati > Actinomycetota > Actinomycetes > Micrococcales > Micrococcaceae > Arthrobacter > Arthrobacter sp. 05L428. Next base: position 82,914 of record NZ_JBFTNW010000008.1, read on the forward strand.
GGGCGTCTGTTCCGCGATGTCCACCATGACGACCGTCACGTTGTCCGGGGAGCCGGCCTCCAGGGTGAGGTCTACAAGCTTTTCGGCGCACTCGCGCAGGCTCTTGGTCTCCCGGACCGTGCGCTCAACGACGTGGCCGGCAACGTAGTTCAGCCCGTCGGAGCAGAGCAGCCAGCGTTCCCCGGGTTCGACGTCGAGGACGTCCAGATCGAGTTCCGGGCTGGCGTCGACGTCGCCGAGGACACGCATGAGCACGTTCTTGTGCGGGTGCGTTTCGGCCTCTTCGGGGCGCAGCCGGCCCTCGTCGATGAGCCGCTGGACGAAGGTGTGGTCCACGCTGACCTGCTCGAACTTGCCGTTGCGCAGCCGGTAGGCGCGCGAATCGCCGATGTGCGCGAAGTGGAGCTTGCCTCCGGCCAGCAGCAGCGCGGTCACGGTGGTCCCCATGCCGGCGAGTTTCGGGTTCATGTGCACCAGCTCGGAGAGGAGCGAGTTGGCGGTCTGGATCTCGTCAGCCAGGACGGTGTCGGCCTCGCCGGCCTCCGCGTCGTAGTCATCGCGGTCCAAATGGATCATGTCCAGGACGGTGGCGGCGGATGCCACGTCACCGCCGGCGTGCCCGCCCATGCCGTCCGCGACGACGGCGAGGTGGCGGCCGACGTAGGCGGAGTCATCGTTTTTCGCGCGCACGCGGCCGACGTCGGAGCGCGCGGCGTAGCGCATGATGAGCGGCCGCTTCGGGGCAGTTGCTGCCTTGTCTGCGGGGGATTCGGGGGCAGCCATGGCTACGGCCTCAATTCAATGACCGTCTTGCCGATTCTCACGGGGACACCCAGCTCCACCGGAAGCGCCCGGGTCAGCTGTTGATCTGCCAGATACGTGCCGTTGGTGGAACCGAGGTCCTCGATGAACCAGCGGCTGCCCTGCGGGAACAGGCGTGCGTGCCGGCCGGAGGCGTAGTCGTCCTCCAGGACCAGGGTGGCTTCCTGTGCCCGGCCCAGCAGGATGGGGCTCGCGGCCAACGGAAGGGTGGTGCCTTTCAGCGGGCCTTCGGTGACGACGAGCTGGCGGGCCTGCTGCTTCACCGGGGCCGGGGCAGGTTCGGCCAGTGCAGGGTTCCGGCGCACCTGCCGTGCGGTGGGGGCACCGGCGGCGGCTTTGCGGCCGATCATGAGGTCGCGGCGCATGGCTGAGACGATGCTGAAGATGAGCACCCAGAGCAGGATCAGGAAACCAAAGCGCAGGGCGGTGATGGTCAGTTCACTCACGGGCGGCCGCCCGGGTTGGCGGGCATCAGGCGGAAAATGATTTTGGTCCGTCCCATCGTGATCGTGGCGCCGTCGGAGAGTTCCGAACTGCCCACCACTTTGTGGCCGTTCACGTAGCTGCCGTTCGTTGAGCCCAGGTCGATGGCCTGCGCTGCGCCCTGGCCGGTACGGATCTCCAGGTGTCGGCGCGACACTCCAGTGTCGTCGATCAGGATGTCCGCTTCGGAGGAGCGGCCCAGGACCACCGAGGGTGCATTCAGCGAATACCGCTGGCCGTCGATGTCCAGCACCGGCTGGAGGCGGCCGGGCTGCCGGGTCGGGGCTGCGGGCATGGTGCCCTGGCCGCCGGGCTGGGCGGGGGCTCCACCGGCCTTTTCGGTCCGGGACGTGATTTCGAAATCGCCGGCCCGGCGGTCCTCGTCGCGGCGGAAGCTGATCCGCACCGGACCCTGGAGGGTGTATCCCTGGCTGCGGACGTGGTTGATGACGACGTCGCACAGTTCTTCCGCGAGCGGGGTTCCCCACTCCTGGGCCCGCTGGAAATCGTCGCCGCTGAGCAGGACATCGAAAACGTTGGGTGCAAGGGTGCGTCCCGCGGCGACGGTGAGGGCCTTGTTGTCCACTTCGCGGCGGAGGTGGCTGGCGATCTCGACCGGCTCAACCTGGGCGCGGGAACCGGTGGAGAAGACTCCGCGGACGGCCTTTTCGATGCCGCGCTCGACTTTGTCCAGCAAGCCCATGGTCCTTCTCCTTTCCTGGCAGCTGCGGGGCAGCGTTTGTTCCGGAACTCGGTTTCCAACATTCGCAAGAGTCCGCCGTAACCGGGCACTCCTACATCAGATACTACTGGGCAAGGCTGGGAATGGCCTTAATGCGGCCCGCCGCTGCGGTCGGGATATTTGCGTCTGACCGGCCCTGACGTGCGCGGATGTCCGGGAGCCCACTGCGGGTGGGCTGGCGCCGCGGGGGACTGGGCAGGCGGGTTCCGGGTGCCTTCGTTGCGGCGGTTTGGCGCCCCCGGAGTCCCGATTGGTGTTTTCCCGCAGTTGTCCGTTATGCTTGATCTCGCTGCTTTTACGAGGTTGCTGGTCCGGATTCCGGGCCTCTGCCGGGTGAAAGAAGTTGCGCGCGAGTGGCGGAACGGCAGACGCGCTGGCTTCAGGTGCCAGTGTCCGAAAGGGCGTGGGGGTTCAAATCCCCCCTCGCGCACGCAAATGAAAGAACCCCGGTCTTCGGACCGGGGTTCTTTTTGTTTGATGTCGCGTCTCAGTCAGATTCCGGGCTTCGTTGGGCCGCCCGGCCGGTCCGGCGCCACCGTCCTACCCCCGCAGCGCCCCGAAGCCCGCGATCAGCGCTTCGAGTCCCAGGCCGAAGGCCACGTCCGCCTGGTTCGCGTAGCCCTGCTCGCCCAGGCTGGCGACGGCGGCGGAGAAGTTCGGCGTCTCGGCCGCCAGGCTGCCGGAATCAAAGATGTCCGCCGGTGCCGTCACGTCGTAGGCGGAACCGAAGATGAAGGACTCCAGGGCCACGATTGCCGAGATGATGCGTTCCTGCGGGAACCCTGCCCGGCGGAACCCCGCGCTGACGGCCTCGTACATGGCGAGGGTCTTCGGGGCGTCGGCCACCGGAAGCACCGCAATAACCGGGATCAGCGGGGTGTGCCGCGAGAAGACGTCGCGGTAGCTCCAGGCCCAATCGCGCACCGCCTGGTCCCAAGGCTCGGTCTCGAAGGCCGACACGTCCACGAATGACGTTAGGTGGTCCTGGATGAGGACCAGCACCTCCCGTTTTGAGGACACGTGGTTGTACAGCGCCGACGGCGCCACGTTCAGCGAGCGGGCCAGGGCTGCCATGGTGAAGCCGTCGTAGCCGCTTTTGCGCACCAGTTGCAGGCCGGCCGCGGTGATGCCGTCCTGGTCGAGGACGGCCGAGGGGGGCCTGCCCACCCGGCGGCGCGGTTTGGCGTCGGGTCGGTGCGGATCCGCGGTGGCGCTTTTGGCTGCCGGCATTGCGGGCCTTTCTACTGGGCTGTCCTCTGGACTATTCCACGGATTATTCCACCGGATGCGATCTTGCGCCGGGGTCTTCCCTCTTTCCAACGTTACCGCTATAGTCGTACTAAATGAATGGCATTCATTTAGTGGTTCGCATCACTCCGCGGCCACAGAGAGGACATCATGCTGGAACTTGACCGCGACGTCGTCATCGTTGGAGCCGGGCCGGCCGGGCTGACCGCAGCACGGGAGCTGCAGAAGGCCGGCCTGAGCGTTGCCGTGCTGGAAGCCCGCGACCGGGTGGGCGGCCGCACCTGGACGGACACGATTGACGGCGCCATGCTGGAGATCGGCGGACAGTGGGTTTCGCCGGACCAGACGGCGCTGCTTGAGCTCCTCGATGAGCTCGGCTTGAAGACCTACGACCGCTACCGTGACGGCCAGTCCGTCTACATCGGTGCCGACGGCAAGCGCACGCTGTACACCGGGGACTCCTTCCCGGTCAGTGACACCACTGCCGCTGAGATGGACAAACTGACCGCGCTGCTGGACTCGCTCGCCGCGGAAATCGGCGCCACCGAGCCGTGGGCGCACCCCAAGGCCCGTGAACTGGACACCATCTCCTTCCACCACTGGCTGCGCCAGAACTCCTCCGACGAGGAAGCCTGCAACAACATCGGCCTGTTCATCGCCGGTGGCATGCTGACCAAGCCCGCGCACGCTTTCTCCGCCCTGCAGGCCGTCCTGATGGCGGCTTCGGCGGGTTCCTTCACCCACCTCACCGATGAGGACTTCATCCTGGACAAGCGCGTCGTCGGCGGCATGCAGCAGGTCTCGCTGCTGCAGGCGGCGGAACTCGGCGACGACGTCGTCCTCTCCAGCCCGGTGCGCACGATCAACTGGGAGGAGAGTGGCACCGGACACCGGGTGACCGTAGTGTCGGACCGCGCCACCGTGAACGCCCGCTTCGTGGTCATGGCTGTGCCGCCGAACCTCTACTCCCGGGTCTCCTACAACCCGCCGCTGCCCCGCCGCCAGCACCAGATGCACCAGCACCAGTCCCTCGGCCTGGTCATCAAGGTGCACGCCGTCTACAGCACCCCGTTCTGGCGCGAGGACGGACTGTCCGGCACCTGCTTCGGGGCGGACGCGCTGGTCCAGGAGGTCTACGACAACACCAACCACGAGGACCCCCGCGGCACCCTGGTGGGCTTCGTCTCGGACGAAAAGGCCGACGCCATGTTCGAGCTCAGCGCGGCGGAGCGACGCCGCGCCATCCTTGAATCAATCGCCGGCTTCCTGGGCGAGAAGGCCCTCGAGCCGGAGGTCTACTACGAGTCCGACTGGGGTTCGGAGGAATGGACCCGAGGCGCCTACGCCGCCAGTTATGACCTGGGCGGCCTGCACCGCTACGGCAAGGACCAGCACGCGCCGGTGGGTCCGATCTACTGGGCTTCCTCCGACCTCGCGGCCGAGGGGTACCAGCACGTGGACGGCGCAGTGCGGATGGGGCGCCGGATAGCCGCCCGGATCACCGCCGCGGCCGACCGCATGCCGGCCGCCCGCTAGCCCCCGAATAGCACGTCCCTTCAAATCAATCCTTGTCCCAGAACCCTATCCAAGAAGTCAGAGAGGTCGGCCAGATGCGTTACGTAGTGGGGTATTCCGCCAATGCCAGAGGCCGTGATGCCGTCAATCTGGCCGTCTCCCTGGCCCGCGGCCGTGGAGCGAGCCTGGACCTGGTGGTGGCCATCCCGGATGCCGGAGTGTTCAACGCGGCCCACGCGCCCGCCGCGGGCTATGACAGCTACCTGCACCAGCAGGCGGGGGAATGGCTCGACGAAGCCCTCTCCCTCATCCCGGCGGACGTCCCCGCCAAGGCCCATGTGCGCAGCGGGGAATCCGACGCACAGACCCTCATCGAGGCCTGCGACGAGTTCCAGGCCGACATGCTTATCATCGGGGCCACCAGCAGCGGGCTGTTCAAGCGCTTCACCGTCGGCTCCGTGGCCAGTGCGCTGCTGCACGCTGCAACGGTCCCGGTGGCCCTGGCTCCGCACGGCTACCACCGCCGGGACGCGCTTACCCGCGTCAGCTGCGGGCTCGGCAGCCGTGCCGGCGCCGAGAAGCTGCTGGATTTCGCCGTCTCCATGGCAGTGAACCGGGAGGTGCCGTTGCGCGTCGTGTCGCTGCTGACCCTGGATGCCGGTGACTCGGACGAGGCGGCAGATGCCGCCCGCGAGTACGCCAACAAGCACCTCGCGGCAGCCCTCCCGGCCGCTTCGTCGGGCGCCGCGCCGGCCGCGAAGGCCGACGTCGTGGTGGCCCAGGGCCGCAGCGTCGAAGAGGCCGTGGACCGGCTGGACTGGGAAGACGGCGAGATCCTGCTGATCGGATCAAGCCGCCTCGCCCGGAGCCGCTCCATCTTCCTGGGCGGCACGGCCAACCGCATCCTGCGCGCCCTGCCGGTGCCGATGATCGTGGTCCCCAGCGACTACGAGCTCAAGCACCAGAACCAATCACCGTCGATTGACACCTCCCGAGAGGCACAAGCATGAGCACTGAACACGCGACCGCCAAGGCCGCAGCACACAGCAAGCAGGACCACGGCCTGAGCGAGAAGGGACTGAAGGCCGGATCGGTGGGGCTGATCGGCGCCGTCGTCATCGGCGTCTCCTGCATCGCACCGGCGTACACCCTGACCGCGGCCCTGGGCCCGACGGTTTCCGAGGTCGGCGTCCACCTTCCGGCGATCTTCCTGGTGGGCTTCCTTCCCATGCTGCTGGTGGCCTTCGGGTACCGCGAACTGAACAACGCCATGCCCGACGCCGGCACCTCGTTCACCTGGGCCTCGCGGGCTTTCGGCCCGTGGATCGGCTGGATGGGCGGTTGGGGGCTGATCGCGGCGACCATCATCGTGCTGTCCAATCTGGCCGCCGTCGCCGTGGACTTCTTCTACCTCATGCTGGCCCAGCTTTTCGGCAACCCGGAGCTGGCGGACCTGACCACCAACCTGCCGCTCAACATCGCCACCACGCTGGTCTTCATTGCCCTGGCGTGCTGGATTTCCTACCGGGGCATGGAAACCACCAAGACCGTCCAGTACGTCCTGGTCGCCTTCCAGTTGCTCGTGCTGGGCTGGTTCGCCGTTGCGGCCTTCAGCCACGTGGCGAACGGCACGGCTTTTGACGCCACCGCCATCGCGCCGGACTGGTTCAACCCCTTCGCCGTCGAATCCTTCTCCGCCTTCGCGGCCGGCGTTTCGCTGTCCATCTTCATCTACTGGGGCTGGGACGTCACCCTGACCATGAACGAGGAGACCCGGAACCCGGAGAAGACCCCGGGCCGCGCGGCCACCGTGACGGTGCTGGTCATCGTGATCATCTACATGACCGTCGCGCTGTCCACCCTGGCCTTCGCCGGCGTCGGGACCGAGGGCCTCGGCACCGGCAACCCGGAGAACCAGGGCAGCATCTTCGCGGTCCTCGCCGGACCCGTGATGGGCCCCTTCGCGATCCTGATGTCACTGGCCATCCTGAGCAGCTCGGCCGCATCGCTGCAGTCCACCTTCGTTTCCCCGGCCCGCACCCTCCTGTCGATGGGCCACTACAAGGCGCTGCCGCATAAATTCGGCAAGATCAGCCCCAGCTACAAGTCCCCGAGCTACGCCACCATCGCCTCGGCCGTGGCCGCCGCCGTGTTCTACGTCGTCACCCGGACCCTCTCCGAAAATGCGCTGTGGGACACCATCACGGCCCTCGGCATGATGATCTGCTTCTACTACGGCATCACCGCCCTGGCCTGCGTCTGGTTCTTCCGCGCCCAGGCCTTCAGCGGAGCGCACTCCTTCTTCTTCAAGTTCCTCGCTCCGCTGCTGGGCGGCGTCATCCTGCTGGTGATGTTCTTTAAGACCGCCTACGACTCGATGGACCCGGAGTACGGCTCCGGTTCATCCGTCGGCGGCCTGGGCCTGGTGTTCATCCTCGGGATGGGCGTCATCCTGCTGGGTGCGGTGCTCATGCTGGTGATGGCCAAACTCCGCCCCGAGTTCTTCAAGGGACAGGTCCTGACCCGCGGCAACTGACCAGAAGTAAGCCGGAATCCGGACAGTCGAAGGTCCTCCTTCCACCAGCCCTGCGTGTGCGCCTTGAAAAGTAAGCACACTTATCAATAGGCTGGCGGCAGGAGGACCTTCCTCCGTTGGATCAAGGACGAGGTGAGCGCATGTCGGACGCACAGGACATCAGCAAGGTGACGGACATCATTAACGATTCGCGGATCGGGATGTTCACCACTATCAACGAGCAGGGCGCCCTCGTCAGCCGCCCGCTGGCCGTCCAGGACGTCCAGGACGACGGCGACATGTGGTTCTTCACCTCGGAGGGCACCTCGCAGGTGGCACACGTCAAGGCCAACCCCGCGGTCAATGTGTCCTTCGGCAAGGGCACCGAGTGGGTGTCGGTGGCCGGTACGGCGGAAGTGGTCACGGACCGGCAGGCCATCCGCGACCGCTGGAACCAGGCTGTAGAGGCATGGTTCCCGGACGGGCCGGACACCCCCGAGGTGGTACTGCTGCGCGTGGACTCCGATTCGGCCGAGTACTGGACCAGCCCGGGCGGAACGGCCGCGACTGTGCTGCAGTGGGTGAAGTCGAAGGTCACCAACAGCCGGATGAGCGTCGGCGAAAGCGGTACGGTCGAACTCTAGGCCGGCCCGGCCGGCGGCGCTGCTCAGCCGATCATCTCAGTCGATGATCTTGAGCGCCGTCCCCCAATTGAAGGATTCATAGGCAGGGTTCAGCTGCAGGCCGATCACCAGCAGCTGCATCCCCTCCAGTTCGCGGGCGTGCCGCAACGCCCCGACCTGGAGGGGCCGGAGTCCTGCCGCGGCGACAAAGGCCGCCACCTCATTGCGGGCCGCCTCTGAGTCGGAGGCGATAAAGACATCCAGCGCCATGCCCTTCGCCGAGCCCTCCGCCAAGGTGCCCGCGAACGTCGTGTTGAAGGCCTTCACCACCCGGGCTCCGGGCAGTAGCCGGGCGATCTCTTCCGCCGCCGAGGTCCCCGGTTCGACCTCCAGCGAGTCCCCGGTTTCCATATTGACCGGGTTGCTGATCTCGATCACCGTCTTGCCGCTGAGCGTGTCGCCGTAGTGGGTTGCGACTTCCTTGGCCGGTTCGAAGTAGAGGGCCAGGACCACAATGTCGCCCTCGGGCACATCGCCGAGGCCGCCCGACGTCGTAGCCGGACCCAGCTCCGCCGCAAGCTTGGCGGCGTTGTCCGGACTCCGGTCCAGGACCTGGACGGAGCGTCCGGCCGCGACCGCCCTCAGGCCAATCGCCCGGGCCATGTTGCCGCTGCCGATAATCGTGACGTCAGTCATCGTGCCCCTTCAGTGGAAACCCGCAACGCGCCGGCGGCGCGCTCTGCCTCCGCCAGTGCCTGTTCCAGCCGGTCGACGGCGGTGCTGTAGCCGCCGGGTGCCTGGCCGTCCGGGCCGGATCCGTGGCGCAACCGCTCGGCCGCCTTCATCGCCTTCAGCATCGCGGCGGTTTCCGGCCGGGCCGGATCGCTCATGGCCGGGAAATCGATGCAGAATGCGGGGTCCAGTTCGTAGCGCTGCCACCGTGCGAGGACCGCGCGGTGCCGGACGGCCGCGGCTGCATCGGCGGCTGCGGCGCCCCGGGCGGTACGCCTTGCTTCCTGCCAGCGGAACAGCCTAGGCGTCCAGCGGTAGCTGGCAGCAGCAGTCATAACGGCCACGGCTGCGAGCATGAGCCCGGTCCACGGGGAAACCAGCGATGGCAGGAGCACAGCGGGGGCGACGACCGCGATCCCTGCGAAGCCGTCCCAGAACACGGCGTCCGGTAGCCCGCCGTCGGACGCCCGGTGCTTCCGGACGAGGTAGACCGTGCCGGCCACCGCGGCCGCGACGAGGAGGGCAAGGGACGCGAACTGCCACGCCCCCAGCGGGGCGGAGCCTGATAGTGACGGCATGGCGCACCTCCTGCGGAACCCGTCCCGGGCGGGTGCAGTTCCGCTGCTTCCATTGGAATCCATCCCGCGCAGGCCGTCAATGGCCGGTTCCCACGCGGTTCCCACCCGGGTGCGTCCCGGGTAGCCTAGGGCCCATGCGACTGAAGATGTGCAGTATCCACGTCAAGGACCCGGCGGCGGCCCACGAGTTCTATACCGGAATCCTGGGGTTCGAAACGCTCATGGCGCTGCCGGAACAGAACCTTTACATCATCAAGGACCCCGGCGGCGGAGAGTCCGCGGGGCTGTTGCTGGAGCCCAGCGACAACCCTATCGGCGCCGCGTATATGAATGCGGTTCACGACGCCGGTCTGCCCGCGATCGTGCTCGGCGTACCGGACGTGCGGGCGGAGTACGAGCGGCTGACGGCCAAGGGTGTCATCTTCCAGGCGGAACCTTCAGACGGACCCTGGGGTACGAGCGTGGTGCTCGACGACGGCTGCGGGAACTACGTCCAGCTGCACCAGGACTAAGCGACGGCAGCGCCGTTTCGACGGTTGTCTGCCGGCAGCGCGGTTAGCGGCGTCGAGCGGGCGCGGAACCGTCGAAACGGCAGCGGCTACTCGGCCTTGGCGCGGGCCTTCTTGGCGTCCTTCTTGGCAGCCTCGTCCTTGACGCGCTGGGCTTCGGCGCGGACCGCGGCGTGGGTGGCGCGCTCGGCGACCAGCCAGGCCGGGGGGGCCTGCAGCAGCGCGGTGATTTCCGCCGTCGTCAGCGCCTCCTCGACGCCGCCGCGGGCGAGGCCGCTGATGGAGACGTTGAGTTTCTGCGCGACGACGGGGCGCGGGTGCGGACCGGTGCGGCGCAGTTCGGCGAGCCACTCCGGCGGATTGGCCTGGAGCTCGGCGAAATCAGCGCGGGTGATAACCGAATCCTGGAACTCCTGGGGTGTAGCGGGCAGGTAGATGCCAAGCTTCTTGGCAACGGTGGCCGGCTTCATGGACTGGGAGTTTGCAGAGGTCATGCTTCAAGGGTATCCGGCGGGGCGCCCGCAGGGCACCAACGCAGCATCAAAGCAGGACCAAAGCGGCACCAATGCAGCAACCAGCGGCCGCCGGGGCGGGAGCATCCTGCGGCACTGACGGTACTGTGAACCTGTGCCCGCAGAAGAAGAAACAGCCCAGCCCCACGACGAATCGGTACCCGAGAGCCGGGAACTGAGGTTCGCGTATGTTGCCGGCGTGACTCCCGGTAAATGGATCCGACGGTGGGAAGAGCGGATGCCCGATGTTCCGCTGCACTCGTTCATGTCCGACGACGGCGCCCAGCTCGCGGTGCTGCGCGACGGCTCGGCGGACCTGAGCTTCGTCCGCCTGCCGGTGGAGCGCGAGGGCCTGAGCGTCATCCCGCTCTACGAAGAGCAACCCGTGGTGGTGGCGCCGAAGGGCCATGAGATCTCCGTGTTCGAGGAGGTCGCGCTGGCTGACCTGGCCGCCGAGACGTTCCTCGATGTGGCTGCCCTTGGCGGACCCGAACAGGCGCTGCAGGTGGTGGCCACCGGGGCCGGGCTGGCCATCCTGCCGATGTCTGTGGCGCGGCACTTCAACGTCAAGGACACCGTGGCCCGGAAGCTTACCGGCGCGCCAACGACCGAGATCGCCCTGGCCTGGCCCAGCGATTCAACGGATGCGGTGATCGAGGAGTTCATCGGGATCGTCCGCGGCCGCACTGCGGCCAGCTCCCGGCAGCCCTCGGCCCAGCAGGAGAAACCCAAGCGCGAGCCGAAGCCGGACCGGCGCGGGCCCGCCGTCAAGAAACCCAAGGTGGCGCAACGGTACGCGCCGAACCCGGACAAGGGCCGCGGCAAAGGGTCCCGGAAAAAGGGAAAGCGCTAGCCAGTCCACCCAGCTGGCTCGCAACAACTGCCAGCTACTCGGCGCAGGCGTCCTGTAGGGCCTTGACCGAATCGGCCGGCACCTGGTCGCCCGAATCCGCGATCTGCTTCAGCGGGGTGGTGATCTCCGCAGGCACTCCGGCGCCCTGGGCACCGGCCACCAGGCCGCCAAGGGCCTTCTTGTCTTGGACGCTGACCAGGCCGTCCGCCACGAGGGAGCAGGCCTGCTTCTTGATCTCGCTGCCGGCCGCGGTCGCGACCTGGGAAGCGCCGTCGTTGACGGCCTTCTCGGCGGCCTGCTGCACCTGGCCGCAGCCGGTCAGGACAACCACGAGGACGGCAAGGGAAACAGCGGCGAGGGGACGTTTCATGTTTTCAGCCTAGCAAGCCGCCGGTGCCGGACCTGGTGACCGGCATTCGTCCGTGAAGATCGGCCCGCGACGCGGAAAATTCCTGCCGACCCCGGAATTCGGGGGTCGCCAGGAATTTTGCGCGACGACGGATCAGGGGGTGGGGACGGTCGCGGTCCGGGCAGGTTCCTCAGCGGCGCCGGCGGGACGTGCCGCGGGGGGAGCGGCAGTCTCGGTGGCCGGGGGAGTGGTGTTGCGCTTGAAGCGGTTCCCCAGGACGCTGCCCCCGCCGCCGCGGTTCTTGTTGAAGATGTCGAAGCCGACGGCGATCAGCAGCACCAGGCCCTTGATGAGCTGCTGGTAGTCGGTGCCGAGGCCCAGGATGGACATGCCGTTGTTGAGCACACCCATGATGAGGCCACCGATCATGGCGCCCGCCACGGTGCCGATGCCGCCCGTGACCGCGGCGCCGCCGATGAAGGCCGCCGCGATGGAATCCAGCTCGAAGCCGGTGCCGCCGGCAGGCTGCGCGGAGTTGAGCCGCGCGGTGAACACCAGGCCGGCCAGCGCGGCGAGGACGCCCATGTTCACGAACAGGCGGAAGGTGACGGCCTTGGTCTTGATGCCGGACAGCTCCGCGGCGTGCAGGTTCCCGCCGATCGCGTAGGTGTGGCGGCCGAAAACGCTGTTGTTCATCAGGGCGCTGTAGACGATCACGAGGACCGCGAGCACGATCAGGACAATCGGGGTGCCGCGGTAGCTGGCCAGCAGGAAGGTGATGACCAGCATGAGCAGCGCAATGAACGCGGTCTTAATCACGAACCAGGTCATGGGCTCGTTCTCCAGCTCAAACTTCGCGCGGATCCTGCGTTCCTTGATGGACTGGATCAACAGGGCCAGCGTGGCTCCGACGCCCAGGATGACGGTGAGCCATTCCAGCACCGAGGTCCCGCCGGAGATGTCGGGAAGGAATCCGCCGCCGAGGGCGCGCAGCTCCGCCGGGAACGGGGTGATCTGCTGGTTCTTGAGCGTGATCAGGGTCAGGCCGCGGAAGATCAGCATGCCGGCGAGGGTGACGATGAATGCGGGGATGCCGACGTAGGCAATCCAATAGCCCTGCCACGCGCCGACCAGCGCGCCGACCAGGAGGCAGGCCGGGATGGCCGCCCACCAGGGCCAGCCCCAGTGCACGATCATGACGCCGGCGACGGCGCCGATGAAGCCGGCGACGGAGCCCACGGACAGGTCGATGTGGCCGGCGATGATGACCATCACCATGCCGATCGCGAGGATCAGGATGTAGCTGTTTTGAACGACGAGGTTGGTGACGTTTTGGGGCTCCAGCAGGATGCCGTCGGTCAGGACCTGGAACAGCAGGACGATCAGGATCAGGGCGACGAAGATGCCAACCTGGCGGAGGCGGCTGGTCAGGAAGCCGAGGGATTCTCGTAGGGCGGACATGTTCGCTATTCCTTCTCTTGGGTCATGTAGTGCATGAGGGTTTCCTGGGATGCCTCGGCGATGGGCACCTCGCCGGTGACATGGCCCGCGGACAGGGTGTAGATCCTGTCGCAGATGCCCAGCAGCTCCGGCAGCTCGGAGGAGATGACGATGACCGCCTTACCCTCGGCGGCCAGCTTGGCGATGATCGTGTAGATCTCGAACTTGGCGCCCACGTCGATTCCGCGGGTGGGCTCGTCGAGGATGAGCACATCCGGATCGGAAAACATCCACTTGCTCAGCACGACCTTCTGCTGGTTGCCACCGGAAAGCTTCCCGGTGATGGCCGCCACGGAAGGGGCCTTGATGTTCATGCTCTTCCGGTAGCCGTTGGCCACCAGGGTTTCCTTGTTCTTGTCCACCCAGCCGCCCTTGGCAAGCTTGCGCAGCGCGGCCATGGAAATGTTGCGCTTGATGTCCTCGATGAGGTTCAGGCCATAGAGCTTGCGGTCCTCGGTGGCGTAGGCGAGGCCGTGTTTGATGGCCTCGGCAACGGTGGAGGTGTTGATCTCCTTGCCGTGCTTGAACACCTTCCCGGACGTCGCGGTGCCGTAGGAGCGGCCGAAGACGCTCATGGCCAGCTCCGTCCGGCCGGCACCCATGAGGCCGGCCAGTCCCACCACTTCACCCCTGCGGACATTGAGGCTGGCGTTGTTGACCACCATGCGGCTGTGGTCCTGCGGGTGCCGGACAGACCAGTCTTCGATCCGGAGGACTTCCTCGCCGATCACGGGCTCACGCTCCGGGTACAGGCTTTCCAGGTCGCGGCCCACCATCCCGCGGATAATGCGCTCCTGGGTGACGCTGCCTTCGTCGAGGCGGAGGGTCTCGATGGTCTTGCCGTCCCGGATGATCGTGACGGCGTCCGCAACCTTGCGGATCTCGTTGAGCTTGTGGCTGATGATGATGCTGGTGACGCCCTGGCCCTTGAGGTGCAGGATCAGGTCCAGCAGGTGGCCCGAATCTTCGTCGTTTAGGGCCGCCGTCGGCTCATCGAGGATGAGGAGCTTGACCTTCTTGGAGAGCGCCTTGGCGATTTCGACCAGCTGCTGCTTGCCGACGCTGATCTGCTGGACCGGGGTGACGGGATTCTCGCTCAGGCCCACCCGGGCCAGCAGCTTGGCGGCCTCGAGGTTGGTCTTGCGCCAGTCCACCCAGCCGTTCGTGGCCTGTTCGTTGCCGAGGTAGATGTTCTCGGCGATGGACAGGTACGGGCTGAGCGCCAATTCCTGGTGGATGATGACGATGCCGCGCTCTTCGCTGTCCGAGATGTCGGAGAAATTGCAGGGTTCGTTTTCGAAGAGGATCTCACCGTCGAAGGAGCTGTGCGGGTAGACGCCGGACAGCACCTTCATGAGGGTGGACTTGCCGGCGCCGTTTTCGCCGCAAATCGCGTGGACCTCGCCGCGGTTCACCTCCAGGGTGACGTCCTGCAGGGCCTTCACGCCCGGGAAGGTCTTGGTGATTCCTCGCATTTGAAGAATGGGTGTTTTCATCGTCAATTCCCACTGACTGGTCGAAACTGGACCGCTCTGCGGTTAATAAGGGGCCTCTGCACAGCGGGTGCGGCCGGTGGCCCGGCCGCACCCGCTGGTTCGGCTATTTGACGTCGGCGTCGGTGTAGTAGCCGGAGTCGATGAGTTCCTTCTTGTAGTTGTCCTTGGTGATGATCACGGACTTGAGCAGGTAGGCCGGAACAACCTTGACCTTGTTGTTGTAGGTCTTGGTGTCGTTGGTCTCCGGCTCCTGGCCCTTGAGTACGGCGTCGACCATCTTTACGGCCTGGGCGCCAAGCTGGCGGGTGTCCTTGAAGATGGTGGAATACTGCTCGCCGGCGATGATGGACTTCACGGAGCCCTTCTCGGCATCCTGCCCGGTGACGATCGGCAGGCTGCCCTTGGCGTAGCCGCCGGTGCTGGTCAGTGCCGAGATGATGCCGATGGACAGGCCGTCATACGGGGAGAGCACGCCGTCGAGCTTCTTGCCGGAGCTGTAGGCCGCGGTCAGGATGTCCTCCATCCGCTTCTGGGCCACGGGAGCCTGCCAGCGGAGGATGGCGGCCTGCTCGAACTTGGTCTGGCCGCTCGGAACGTTCAGGGTGCCTGCATCGAGGTACGGCTTGAGCGTGTCCATGGCGCCGCTCCAGAAGAAGTTGGCGTTGTTGTCATCCGGGCTGCCGGCGAAGAGCTCCACGTTGAAGGGACCCTTGCCGTCCACCTTCTTGCCGCTCGCGTCGACCAGCCCCAGGCCGGTCAGCAGCGACGTGGCCTGCTGGACGCCCACCGTGTAGTTGTCAAAAGTGGTGTAGTAGTCCACGTTGGGGGAGCCGTTGATGAGCCGGTCGTAGGCGATGACCTTGACGTTCTGCTCCTTCGCCTTGGCGAGGACATCGGTCAGCGTGGTGCCGTCGATCGCGGCGATGATCAGGGCCTTGGCGCCCTTGGTGAGCATGTTCTCGATCTGCGAGACCTGCGTCGGGATGTCGTCGTTGGCGAACTGCAGGTCCGCCTTGTAGCCGAGCTTCGTGACGGATTCGGAGACGTTCTTACCGTCCGCGATCCACCGCTCGGAAGTCTGGGTGGGCATCGAGATGCCGACCAGGGCGCCGGCGGCATCCGAGGCCGCAGCCGACGACGGGGCGGCGGCGCCGCCGCGGCTCCCGCAGCCGGTGGCCCCGGCGGTGATGGCCAGGACGACGGCGAACGCGCCCAGGAGTTTCTTCATTCTCACGATATTCTCCTTCCGCGGACAGCACAGTCCGCGAACTGATACGGGCTCTGGAAGCGCCTGCGCAACTAGAGAGCCCAGTATGGATGAGGTCCGGTTAGCCATGTCCCGACGAGCCTAGATTATGCCCGCTTGTGTTAGCGCTAACAAGTCTGTTTGATGAACGTAGCACCGGCCCGGCTTGTGAGTCAAGTCACAGAATAGGCGCGGCCGAGGGAGCTTCGGCTCCGGCCGTAGGATGTTGACAACACATTGCACAGGGAGTGGAAGATGCCTCAGCCGGGGAACGCTAACGAACGACGTCCGCCACGACTTGAGGACGTGGCCTCGCGGGCCGGCGTGTCCCACCAGACGGTGTCGCGGGTGGTCAACAACCACCCCAACGTCAGCAAGGCCACCCGGGACCGGGTCGAGGCAGCCATCGCCGAGCTCGGGTACCGGCGCAACACTGCGGCCCGGAGCCTGGTCACCCGCCGCTCCCAGACCATCGGGGTCCTCGGCGTCGAGCTCGCGCAGTACGGCCCGGCAAACACCCTGGTGGGGGTCCAGCAGGCCGCCCGGGAGGCCGGGTACTTTGTCAGCATTGCGGCCCTCAAGGACTCCAGCGCGGATTCCATCGCCGACGCCGTCCGGCATTTCACCGACCAGGGCGCCGACGGCATCATCGTGATCGTCCCGCACGGCGGAACAGTCCAGACCCTCGAGAGCCTCAACCTCCAGGTGCCCGTCGTCGTCGTGGGCGCCGGCAGCCCCGGCCGGTTCAGCGGCGCCATGGTGGACCAGAAGCTCGGCGCCCGCATGGCGGTGGCGCACCTGATCAGCGAGGGGCACCGCCGGATCGGGCACATTTCCGGACCGCGGGACTGGATGGATGCCCACGCGCGCGCCCAGGGCTGGCGCGAGCAGCTGGCGGAGATGGGACTCGAACCGGACCTTGAACTGGAGGGCGACTGGAGTGCCGGCAGCGGGTACCGGCTTGGCCGCAAGCTCGCCGCCGACCGCACCGCCACTGCGGTCCTGGTGGGCAACGACCAGATGGCACTGGGCCTGCTGCGGGCCTTCACGGAGGCCGGTGTCAGGGTGCCGCAGGATGTCTCGGTGGTCGGCTTCGACGACCAGCCCGAGGCCGCGTACTTCACCCCGCCCCTGACCACCGTCCGGCAGGACTTCCGGGAGCTGGGGCGGCGCTGCGTGGACGTGATTCTGGCCCAGATCGAGCACGGTGCGCCGAGCGGGAATACCGTGGTGGCGCCCGAGCTGGTAGTCCGCGCGAGCACCGCCAGCATCGCCTAGTCCGCCCCGCCCGCAATCCCCGACTGCCGCCGCCGGCTGCGCACCCAAGCCGGCGCACTCCTTGACAGCCAAAGTGTTAGCGCTCACAATTGAGCTCAGCCCGCGGTCTGGCGGGCACGTAACTGGAGGATTTCATGGACGTCACAGCTGACGGCACCGAAAAATATGTCATCGGGGTGGACTACGGCACCCTCTCCGGCCGGGCCGTGGTGGTGCGGGTGCGCGACGGCAAGGAACTCGGCAGCGGCGTCTTCGACTACCCGCACGCCGTCCTGACCGACACCCTCCCCGCCGAGTTGGCCGGCGCTGACGCCGCCCGTCTGCCGGGGGACTGGGCGCTGCAGGTTCCCGACGACTACCGTGACGTCCTCCGGCACGCGGTCCCCGCTGCCGTCGCCGACGCCGGGATCGATCCGGCCGCCGTCGTCGGGATCGCCACCGACTTCACCGCCTGCACCATGGTGCCGGTCAAGGCCGACGGGACGCCGCTGAACGAACTGCCGGAGTTCGCGAACAGCCCGCACGCCTACGTCAAGCTCTGGCGTCACCACGCGGCGCAGCCGCAAGCGGACCGGATCAACGCCCTCGGCCGGGAGCGCGGCGAGGAATGGCTGCCGCGCTACGGCGGCCTGATCTCCTCCGAATGGGAGTTCGCCAAGGGCCTCCAGCTCCTGGAGGAAGCACCCGAGGTCTACGCGGCCATGGACCGGTGGGTCGAGGCGGCGGACTGGATCGTCTGGCAGCTCTGCGGAAGCTACGTCCGGAACGCCTGCACGGCCGGCTACAAGGGCATCTACCAGGACGGCAAATACCCCTCGGAGGACTACCTGGCTGCGCTCAACCCGGGCTTCAAGGATTTCGTCAGCAGCAAGCTGGAGCACACGATCGGCCGGCTCGGCGACGCAGCCGGCTACCTCACGGCCGAGGCCGCCGCCTGGACCGGGCTGCCGGCGGGGATCGCCGTCGCCGTCGGCAACGTGGACGCCCATGTCACCGCCCCGGCAGCCCGCGCCGTCGAGCCCGGACAGCTCGTCGCGATCATGGGCACCTCCACCTGCCACGTCATGAACGGGACCGAGCTGAGCGAGGTGCCGGGCATGTGTGGTGCGGTCGACGGCGGGATCGTGGACGGACTCTGGGGCTACGAGGCGGGCCAGAGCGGTGTGGGCGACATCTTCGGGTGGTTCACGGGCAACGGCGTTCCGCCCGAATACCACGCAGCGGCAGCCGGACGGGGGCTCGGCATCCACGAGTACCTCACCGAACTCGCCTCGCGCCAGGCGATCGGCGAACACGGCCTGATCGCCCTGGACTGGCACTCGGGCAACCGTTCCGTGCTGGTCGACCACGAGCTCTCCGGCGTCATTGTCGGCCAGACGCTGGCCACCCGCCCCGAAGACACCTACCGGGCCCTGCTGGAGGCGACGGCGTTCGGTACCCGCACGATCGTGGACGCTTTCCGGGACTCCGGGGTTCCGGTCCGCGAGTTCATTGTGGCCGGGGGACTGATCAAGAACCAGCTGCTGATGCAGATCTACGCCGATGTCACGGGGCTGCGGCTCTCCACGATCGGGTCCACGCAGGGCCCGGCGCTGGGTGCGGCGATCCATGCGGCCGTCGCCGCGGGCCGCTACCCCGACGTCCGGTCCGCGGCCGAAGCCATGGGCGCCGAACCGGGGGCGGTCTACACGCCGATCCCGGAAAACGTGGCAGCCTACGAGGAACTGTTCCACGAATACCGGGCCCTGCACGACTACTTCGGCAGGGGAGCCAACGAGGTCATGCACCGGCTCAAGGCGATCCAGCGCAAAGCCGCCGCCCCGCTGCTGTCCGCGGGGGTCCCGGCATGAGCTCCGGAGCGGAAGATCTGCCGGAAACCATCGCCCGGCTCCGCCGGGAAGTCTGCTCCCTGCACGCCGAACTGACCCGGTACGAACTGGTCGTCTGGACCGCCGGCAACGTCTCGGCCAGGGTCCCCGGCCACGACCTGATGGTGATCAAGCCCTCGGGCGTCTCCTACGACGAGCTCTCCCCTGACCTCATGGTGGTCACGGACCTGCACGGCAACCCCGTAACCGCGGCCGCGGGTTCCCCGGCGCAGTGGCAAAACCCGGAGCTCACGCCGTCGTCGGACACCGCCGCGCATGCATACGTCTACCGGCATATGCCGGAGGTGGGCGGGGTGGTCCACACCCACTCCACCTACGCCACCGCGTGGGCGGCCCGGGGCGAAGCGATCCCCTGCGTGCTGACCATGATGGGCGACGAATTCGGCGGCAGCATCCCGGTGGGACCGTTCGCCCTGATCGGCGACGACGCGATCGGACGCGGGATCGTCGAGACCCTGTCCGGCTCGCACTCCCCGGCGGTGCTGATGCAGAACCACGGACCCTTCACCATCGGTGCGGACGCCCGCGCGGCCGTCAAGGCCGCCGTGATGTGCGAAGAAGTGGCCCGCACCGTGCACATCTCCCGCCAGCTCGGCGAACCGCTGCCGATCGACCAGGCCCAGATCGAGGCCCTGCACGCCCGCTACCAGAACGTCTACGGCCGCTAGGGCCCGGACCAGCCCAAGAATTTCCAGGAGAAACCCATGACCCACGCCCACAACACCTCCCTTGAGCCCTACGAGGTCTGGTTCCTCACCGGCAGCCAGCACCTCTACGGCGAAGCCGTCCTAAAGCAGGTGGCGGAGCAGTCGCAGGAGATCGCCCGCCAGCTCAACAGCTCCTCCGACGTCCCGGTCCGGGTGGTCTGGAAACCCGTGCTGACCGACTCGGACGCGATCCGGCGGACCGCCCTCGAGGCGAACTCCGACGACGCGGTGATCGGCGTGACCGCCTGGATGCACACGTTCTCGCCGGCGAAGATGTGGATCCAGGGCCTGGACCTGCTGCGCAAGCCGTTGCTGCACCTGCACACCCAGGCCAACGTGGAACTCCCCTGGGCGGAGATCGACTTCGACTTCATGAACCTGAACCAGGCCGCGCACGGCGACCGGGAATTCGGCTACATCCAGTCGCGGCTGGGCATCCCGCGCAAGACGGTGGTGGGCCACGTGTCCAACCCCGAGGTCACCCGCCAGGTGGGGGTGTGGCAGCGCGCCTCCGCCGGCTGGGCCGCGGTGCGGACGCTCAAACTGACCCGCTTCGGGGACAACATGCGCAACGTGGCCGTCACCGAGGGCGACAAGACCGAGGCCGAACTGCGCTTCGGCGTCTCGGTCAACACCTGGTCCGTCAACGAGCTCGCGGACGCCGTTCACGGCGCCGCGGAGTCCGACGTCGACGCGCTGGTGGCGGAGTACGAGCGGCTTTACGAGGTGGCCGCCGAGCTGAAGGCCGGGGGAGCGCGGCACGAGTCGCTGCGCTACAGCGCCCGGATTGAGCTGGGCCTGCGGCATTTCCTTGAGGCGAACGGCTCCGCCGCGTTCACCACCTCCTTCGAGGACCTTGGCGCGCTGCGGCAGCTGCCCGGCATGGCCGTCCAGCGGCTGATGGCGGACGGCTACGGCTTCGGCGCCGAAGGCGACTGGAAGACCGCGCTCCTGGTCCGCGCGGCCAAGGTCATGGGCGCCGGCCTGCCCGGCGGCGCCTCCCTCATGGAGGACTACACGTACCACCTCACCCCCGGCCAGGAGAAAATCCTGGGCGCCCACATGCTGGAGGTCTGCCCCTCGCTGACCGCCTCCAAGCCGCGCGTCGAGATCCACCCGCTCGGCATCGGCGGCAAGGAGGACCCCGTCCGGATGGTCTTCGACACGGACGCCGGGCCCGGCGTCGTGGTGGCGCTCTCGGACATGCGCGACCGCTTCCGCCTGGTCGCAAACGCCGTCGACGTCGTGGACCTGGACGAACCGCTGCCGAAGCTTCCTGTGGCGCGCGCCCTCTGGTCGCCCAAGCCGGACTTCGCCACCTCCGCGACTGCCTGGCTGACCGCCGGCGCGGCCCACCACACCGTGCTGACCACCGCCGTCGGCATGGAGGTCTTCGAGGACTTTGCCGAGATCGCCCGCACCGAGCTGCTGGCCATCGACGAGGGCACCACGATCAAGCAGTTCAAGAAGGAACTGAACTGGAATGCGGCGTACTACCGGCTGGCCGGCGGCCTGTGACCTGGGCCGACCACCGGATCGAGGCGGACGGGTACAGTGCCGTGTTTACCGCGCGGGCCGGCGCCCTGCGCCAGTTGCGGCACGGGGACCGCGATCTGGTGCTCCCGTTCCCGGCCGGCGGCCCGATCCCGGACTTCCGCGGCATCATCGCGGCCCCCTGGCCGAACCGGATTCCCGACGGCCGCTACAGTTTCGACGGCGGAAGCCACCGGTTGCCGGTCAACGAACCCGAACGCCGCTGCGCCCTGCACGGCCTGGGCCTCGGCGAGGACTGGACAGCCGAGGCCCGGGGGGAGTCCTCGCTGGTGCTGGCCTGCACCCTCGGCCCGGCGCCGGGCTACCCCTTCGCGGTCCGGCTCACCGCCAGCTACCGGCTGGACGCGGACGGCCTGCACGCCGAGGTGACCGCCACCAACACGGGGGACCGGGCCGCGCCGTACGGCATCTGCCCGCATCCGTACCTGCTGGCCGGTCCCGCACCGCTGGACGAGTGGACCCTGGAATTTTCGGCCGACACCTTCCTGGCGGCCGATCCGGAACGGCGCCTGCCCCTAGGGCCGCAGCCGGTGCGCGGGCACGCCTTCAACTTCCGCACCCCGCGTCCCATCGGCGCGACGAAGATCGACAACGCCTTCACCGGGCTGGGCTTCGACGACGCCGGCCGCGCCCGGCTGACCGTCCGGGACCCCGGCGGCAACGGCGTCGGAATGTCCTGGGACCGGAGCCTGCCCTGGCTGCAGCTGTTCACCGGCGACACCGAGCCGCCCGCGACCGGCAGGGCCGGGCTCGCCGTCGAGCCGATGAGCTGCCCGCCGGATGCCTTCAACAGCGGACAGGACCTGGTGCGGCTGGAGCCGGGGGCCTCGCACCGGTCCTCGTGGAGCATCTTCGCCGTTTAGCGGCGGCCCGCCCGGCCCCGTTTCGCATCCCGCCTCCCCGATTTCCGCCCTCCCAATTCCGCTTCACCCAATCCGCGCAAGGACGACACCATGACCAGCAGCACCAGCCGGGAAGATGCCCCCGCATCGCTGACGGCGGTCAGCAGCACGCGCCTCGCCGACGGGCGGGAGCTGCTCTACTTCGACGACGGCGCGCGCGCCCAGCAGCGCCGCACGGAAGACTCCCGGGCGCTGCCCGAGCGGGGCCCCTCCGGTGAGCTCCGCTTCGACGCGCTGACCGGGGAGTGGGTGGCGGTGGCGGCCCACCGCCAGCACCGGACGCACCTGCCGCCGGCGGACGAATGCCCGCTCTGCCCCAGCACCCCGGACCGGCCCTCGGAGATCCCGGCGCCGGACTACGACGTCGTCGTCTTCGAAAACCGCTTCCCCTCGCTGGGGCCAGACCTCGCCGCCGCACCGTCCTCGCCCGGCTGGGGAACCCGCGGGACTGCCGGCGGCCGCTGTGAAGTGGTGGCGTTCACCCCTGACCACACCGGCGCTTTCGCCGATCTGGGCACCCGGCGGGTCCGCACCGTGATCGACGCGTGGGCGCACCGTACCGAAGCCCTCAGCGCCCTGCCCGGGGTCCAGCAGGTGTTCTGCTTCGAAAACCGCGGCCAGGACATCGGCGTGACCCTGCACCACCCGCACGGGCAGATCTACGCCTACCCGTACCTCACGCCGCGGGCCGCGGTGATGGCCAGGGCCGCCGAGGCCTTCCTCGCGGACACGGGACGGACCCTCACCGGGCACATCCTGGCCGGCGAACGGGCCGACGGCTCGCGGATGCTGGTCGAAGGCGAGCACTTCAGCGCCTATGTGCCGTTCGCGGCGCGCTGGCCGCTCGAAATCCACCTCGTCCCGCACCGCCAGGTGGCCGACCTCGCGGCGTTGAACGGTGCCGAACGCGACGAGCTGGCCGTGCTGTATCCGGACCTCCTGGGCCGCCTCGACGGTCTCTACGGCACCCCGACGCCGTATATCAGCGCCTGGCACCAGGCTCCGGTGGACCCGGTCCTGCGCCGCTCCGGATACCTCCACCTGCAGATCACCTCGCCACGCCGGGCCGCGGACAAGCTCAAATTCCTCGCCGGCTCCGAGGCCGCGATGGGCGCCTTCATCAACGACACCACACCGGAACAGGTCGCCGCCGCGCTGCGGGACACCGTCCCGGGCAGGACAGGAACGCCATGACACCGACGGAAACCGCGGGACCCGCCGTAAAGCTTGCCGACGCCTTCACCGCGCACTTCGGGCATGCCCCGGACGGGCTGTGGCAGGCTCCGGGCCGGGTGAACCTGATCGGCGAGCACACCGACTACAACGAGGGCCTGGTCCTGCCGTTCGCGATCGACCGGGCGACGACGGTCGCGGTGGCCGCACGCAATGACCGCCGCGTGCTGCTGGCATCCGCCTTCGCCGGGGCGGCGCCCGTCGAGTTTGACCTGAACACCTTCGACCCCGCCACCTTCGCACCCGGGCCAGCGGGGGCTTGGTCCGCCTACCCGGCCGGCGTTGCCTGGGAGCTCGGGCGGGCCGGGGTTTCCGTCCCGGGCTTCGAGCTGTTGGTGTCCTCGGACGTCCCGGTCGGCGCGGGGCTTTCCTCGTCGGCGGCGCTGGAGTGCGCCGTCGCATCCGCCCTCGCCGAGCTCGCCGGGGCGAAGTTGGGCGCCACCGAGTTGGCGGACGTCGGGCGGCGGGCGGAGAACAACGTGGTCGGAGCCCCCACCGGGATCATGGACCAGTACGCCTCGATGCTGGGCGCCCAGGACTGCGCGGTTTACCTGGACTGCCGCGACGGAAGCTTTCGCCGGGTACCGCTGGGACTGGAGGGGGCCGGCCTGGTGTGCCTGGTGATCGACACGAAGGTCTCGCATGCCCATGCCAACGGAGGCTACGCGGCGCGGCGGGCCTCCTGCGCCCGGGGTGCCGAGCTGATGGGCGTGGGTGCCCTGCGGGACCTCGACGTCACTGATCTAACCCGCGCCGAAAGTATTCTCGACGGGGAAACCTTCCGGAGGGTCCGCCACATCGTCCACGAAAACGACCGCGTGGCACGGACCGTCGCGTTGCTGGAGAGCCGGGGCGCAGCGGCGATCGGCGAATTGCTGGACGCGAGCCACCGCTCCATGCGGGACGACTTCGAGATTTCCTGCGCGGAACTGGACCTCGCGGTGGACGCCGCCCGCGGCGCCGGGGCCATCGGTGCCCGGATGACCGGGGGCGGGTTTGGCGGCTCCGCCATCGCGCTGGTTCCCGCGGCCGAAGCCCGGGGAGTGGAAGAGGCCGTGCTGCGGGCCTTTGCCGGGCAGGGATTCGGGGCGCCGGAGATCTTTGCCGCGCGCCCCGCCGCGGGAGCCCGGCGGCTCTGAGCCGGGGGTCTGTCGCGGAACCCGCGGGGCCTTCCGGAAGCCCCTCCCCGGGCGTAACCTGTGCGCACTTGCAGGACGCTAGTTGATGGAGGTGGGCACAATGTTGGACAAAAAGCAGGTGCTGGGAGTCGGTGCAGGAGACCTGCAGTTCGCGGTTTCACGGGAGACCGCACGCATCATGCGGGAGGCCAAAGGCGACCGGCTGAAGGCAACCAAAATCATCCTGGACAAACTCCTGGAGATGGGGCTGATCACGGAAGCGGACCTCCCGGTCCTGGTCCGGATCTGTGAGGAAGGATTTGCCGCCAGCTCCGGCAAGAAGGAGGCATCCGCGGCGTACCACGAGGTCCGGAAATCCTATGACCAATTGCTCCTGCAACCAGGTGCCAGCCCGGTAGCGCTCGCCTTCGCATCGGCGTCGGCCGGCTCCTATCTGTCCGGCGACGTTACGGAGGACGGTGGCGGAGGCAGCACCGGCGTTGTCTACAAAAAGTCCGGCGGGAACTGGCAGGAGACCCTGGCGGGGGCGGGCGCCGCGATCGGCGGCATCCTCGGGGGGGCCGCTGGTGCCGGGCTTGGCACCATCATTGGCGGAGTGGCCGGCAAGATCGTGGACGAATGCCTGTGACATCCGCCTGACGGCCGCCGCCCGGGGACCTCACGCGCCGTGGACGGCGCTCTGCTTCTGTTCCGAGCGGTCGAGGTAGGCCAGCAGGAGCTCCGCTGCGCGGTCAGGCTCGCCGGCTTCGAGTGCGGCGCAGATGTGCTCGTTGTCGTCGAGGTAGCTCCGGTAGAAGTGCGCGTCCACGGTGGCCTTGTGGAAGAACAGCCGCATCTCGGCGAGAACCTGCGACATGATCGTGTCCAGTCGGCGGCTGCCAGCCAGCGCCACGATCGCGCGGTGGAAGTGCTGGTTGGCGGTGCCCAGAGCCTCCTCGTCGTCGGCGGCCGCCGCGGCCTTGCCTTCCTCGACCGCGGCACGGACCGCGGCCACCCGCTCCGGAGTGCCTCCGCCGCGCAGGGCTGCGACCTCGACGGCGCGCCGCACCGTGTACACATCGTGGATGTCGCCGGGGGCCAGGCTGGCCACGAACACTCCGCGGTTGGGCTGCCGGACCACCAGGCGCTCCGCGGCCAGTTCGGCGAAGGCCTCCCGCACGGTGTTGCGTGAGACGCCCAGGTCTTCGGCAATCGTCGACTCGGTCAGCCGGGTGCCCGGCAGCAGCACTCCGTCGGCCAGTTGCTGGCGGAGTTCGGCCGCGACCCGGTCCGCCACGGAGGGGACGGCGATGCGCAGCCGCGCGGCGGCCGCCAGGGCGCGCGGGCCGGCTTCGGAAGTCGTCATAGTGCCGAATGTACACGATTGTCCAAAACGGGAATCGTCGGATTGTTGAACAATCCCACGGGATAGTGCATCCTAAGAGGGGGCCAAGCACTGAGACGAGGATCACAAATGGCACACACCGGGCTAAACACCATCGACCTGAACAGCGACGTCGGCGAGTCTTACGGACGCTGGAGCCTCGGTGACGACACAGCAATGTTGCGCTCCGTTTCGAGCGCCAATGTGGCCTGCGGCTTCCACGCCGGAGACCCCAGCGTCATCCGGCGGACCTGCCGCGAGGCGGTCGCCGCCGGCGTCAGGATCGGCGCCCACGTCGGCTACCGCGACCTGGCCGGCTTCGGCCGCCGCTTCCTCGACATCGATCCGAACGAGCTGGCGGACGACGTCGTCTACCAGATCGGTGCGCTGCAGGCCCTGGCCGCCGCGGAAGGCGGCCAGGTCAGCTACGTCAAGCCGCACGGCGGCCTGTACAACGCGATCGTCGCGCACACCGCGCAGGCGCGGGCCGTCGTCGACGCGGTGAAGTCCGTGGATCCGAACCTGCCCATCCTGGGCCTGCCGGGCTCGGAAGTGCTTCGCCTGGCAGAGGCGGCCGGGATCCGGGCGGTCACCGAAGCCTTCGCGGACCGCGCCTACAACCGCGACGGCACCCTGGTTTCCCGCACCCTCCCCGGAGCCGTGCTGCACGACCACACCGAGGTCACCGAACATGTCCTCCGGATGGCCACCGATTCAGCCGTCCGCACCATCGATGGCTCCATCCTGAAAATCCGGGCCGAAAGCATCTGCGTCCACGGCGACTCTCCGGGAGCCGTAGCCATGGCAGCCGCGGTTCGCGAAGCGCTTAGCGCTGCCGGCATCGGCACCGCCTCATTCATCTAGGAACACCAACAGCCTCACCGGCGCTGCGTCTTGAGCCCGGCGCGACTTCAGCACACCCACCCAGCACAGGCAGCACCCGCATCTGGAGGAACATCATGACCGCACCGCACCAGGCCGCCCCGGCCGCAAGCAAGAGGCCCGGCAAGAGGCCCGGCAAGAGGAACCTGCCCCCTGGCGCCCTCAAGGCCTACATCGCAAGCCTCACCGGCACCTCGCTGGAGTACTACGACTTCGCGATCTACTCCGTGGCGTCGGCGCTGATCTTCCCCAAGATATTCTTCCCGGTGGGCGACGAGCTGGTCGGCCTGTTGCTGTCCTTCTCCACCTTCGCCGTCGGCTACCTGGCCCGCCCGATCGGCGGCGTCATCTTCGGCCGGCTCGGCGACAAGATCGGCCGCAAGCACGTCCTGGTGGTCACACTGATGCTTATCGGCGTCGCCACGGTGCTCATTGGCGCCCTCCCCGACTACTCCGCGATCGGCGTCGCGGCTCCGGCGATCCTGGTGCTGCTGCGCCTGGCGCAGGGCATCGGCGTCGGCGGCGAATGGGGCGGAGCCGTCCTGCTCTCCAGCGAATTCGGCGACGCCCGCAAGCGCGGCTTCTGGTCCTCGGCAGCCCAGATCGGCCCGCCGGCCGGCAACCTGATGGCCAACGGTGTGCTGGCCCTCCTCGCGGCAACCCTCAGTAACGAGGCGTTCCTGTCCTGGGGCTGGCGCGTGGCCTTCCTGGCCTCCGCCCTGCTGGTGGTCTTCGGCCTCCTGATCCGACTCAAGCTCGAAGAAACCCCCGTCTTCAAGGCCATCCAGGCCCACGGCGAGGCCCCCAAGGCCCCCATCAAAGAGGTCTTCACCAAGGAACCCCGCGCGCTGCTGGCAGCCGCCCTGTCCCGCATCTGCCCCGACGTGCTCTACTCCCTCTTCACTGTCTTCGTCGCCCTCTATGCCACCAAGCAGCTGGGCATGACCACCGGCAACGTCCTCGGCGCCATCCTGATCGGCTCGGCTTTCCAGCTCGCCCTGATCCCGGCCGCCGGCGCGCTGACGGACCGCTTCAACCGGCGCCTCGTCTACGGCATCGCCGCCGTTGGCACGGCCCTCTACATCCCGCTGTTCTTCCTGATGATCCTAGGCAAGTCCGTGCTGATGCTCACCATCGGCGTCGTAATCGGCCTTGCCTTCCACGCGTTCATGTACGGCCCGCAGGCCGCCTACATCACCGAGCAGTTCCCGGCCCGGCTGCGCTACGCCGGCAGCTCGCTGGCCTACACCCTCGCCGGCGTGATCGGCGGCGCCATCGCCCCGCTGGTCTTTACGGCGCTCTACGCCGCCACCGGCAACTGGTTCCTGATCGCGGGCTACCTCGCGGTCTCCGCCGTGGTGACGGTGGTAGGCCTGGCGATCGGCCGGAACCCGCAGACAGCCGAGGAAGAGCGGCTGCTGCAGGAAGCCCGCGCCTAAACGGCGCGGACCCTGGAGACGGCGGCAATGATGGAGACAGCAATGGAAACGGTGGCAGCGCGGCAGGCGGCCGTCCACAAAGTGAACGCGGTGCGGGCGGTGGGCACCCGCGCGGTGCTCGCAGAACTCACCGGCACCGAAGGCGTGCTGGCGCTGCAGGCGCTGCTCCTTGAGCACCCGTTGCCCGGGCAACTGGACGTGCTCGCCGCCGCCGAAACCGTCATGGTTACGGCCGACTCGCCCGTCGCCGCCCGCCGTATCGCCGCGCAGCTGCTGCAGCTCGACCTCACCGCCCCGGTGCAGCGCGACGGCGGCCTCGTGGTCATCGACACCGTGTACGACGGCGCGGACCTCGCCGAAGTGGCGGAGCTGACCGGGCTCGGGATCGAGGGCGTGATCGCCGCCCATTGCCGCCAGCAGTGGACGGTGGCCTTCGCCGGCTTCGCCCCGGGATTCGGCTACCTCGTCGGGGAGAACGAAGTCCTCAACGTTCCCCGCCGCAGTTCCCCGCGCACCGCCGTTCCCGCAGGTGCCGTGGCGCTGGCCGGAACGTACTCGGCCGTGTACCCGCGCCGCTCACCCGGCGGCTGGCAGCTGATCGGCCACACCGCCGCCCGGATGTGGGACCTGGACCGCGAGCAGCCCGCCCTGGCCGCGCCCGGCCACCGGATCCAGTTCCGCGCGGTCCGGGAGACGGTGGCGCTTGCCCCGGAACCGCAGCCCGAGACCCCCGCGCCGGAGGTGACTTCGGGACTCCGGATCGTCTCGCCCGGCCTGCAGAGCCTGATCCAGGACCTCGGACGCCACGGCCACTCCGGACTGGGTGTCTCCGCCGCCGGAGCCCTGGACCGCGCCTCGCTGCGCCGCGCCAACCGGCTGGTCGGGAACGCGCCCGGCGCAGCCGGTATTGAGACAGTGGCGATCGAGACCGCCGCCGGCGGGCTCACGGTCCAGGCCGTCGGGGACCAGGTCCTGGCCGTCGCCGGGGCGCCGTCGGAACTGGCCATCACCACCCCGGGCCGCCCTGACGCGGAGCCCGACCGCCGTACCGTGCCGATGGCCACCCCGTTCGCCCTGCTTGACGGCGAGACGCTCAGCATCGGCGCGCCGGAGAGCGGCTTCCGCAGCTACCTCGCGGTCCGCGGCGGCGTGGATGCCGCCCCGGTCCTCGGCAGCCGCTCCACCGACACGATGTCCGGGATCGGCCCGGCGCCGCTGACCGCGCGGCAGCTCCTGGCCTCCGGCGGCGACTCCGAGTCCGGCGTCGTCGGCCACCCGGAACTGCAGCCCGAGTTCCCCGGCACCGGGGTGACCGTGCTCGACGTCGTCCCCGGCCCGCGCGCTGACTGGTTCGACGCCGAGGCGCTGGAGTCGCTTACCGCCCAGGAGTGGCTGGTCAAGCCGCAGTCCAACCGGGTGGGCATGCGGCTCGACGGAACACCGCTGCAGCGCACCCGGGACGGGGAGCTGGCCAGCGAAGGGACCGTCGCGGGTGCGCTGCAGGTCCCGCCCGAAGGCCTGCCGGTGCTCTTCCTCGCCGACCACCCCATCACCGGCGGCTACCCCGTGATCGCCGTCGTCGTCGACTCGCAACTGGACCTCGCCGCGCAGGTCCCGATCGGCGGGACCATCCGCTTCCGCTGGGCGGACTCCGGCACCACCGGCCCCGCCACCTCCGACCACAGCCCCGCCGACATCCCCGCCGAACAAGCCCCCGACGAAGAAGTGAGTAACTGATGCGCAAGGTCCTGATCGCCAACCGCGGCGAAATCGCCGTCCGGATCGCCCGGGCCTGCGACGACGCCCAGCTGGCGTCCGTCGCCGTCTACGCGGACATCGATGCCGATGCGGTGCACGTTTCCGCCGCGGACGAGGCCTTCGCCCTGGGCGGCAATTCGCCCGCCGACACCTACCTGAACATCCCCAAACTGCTGGCCGCGGCCGCCGAATCCGGCGCCGATGCCATTCACCCCGGCTACGGCTTCCTGTCCGAGAACGCCGAGTTCGCCCAGGCCGTCCTCGACGCCGGACTGACCTGGATCGGGCCCGCGCCCGACGCCATCCGGCTGCTTGGCAACAAGATCACCGCCCGTGAAACCGCCGTCCGCGCCGGGGCGCCCCTCGTGGCCGGCAGCGACGGTCCGGTCGGTTCCGCCGCCGAGGCCCGCGCCTTTGCCGAGCAGCACGGACTGCCGATCGCGATCAAGGCGGCCTTCGGCGGCGGCGGCCGCGGCATGAAGGTGGTCCGCGCGCTCGACGAAATCGAGGAGGCCTTCGACTCCGCCGTCCGCGAGGCCGTCGCCGCCTTCGGCCGCGGCGAGTGCTTCGTGGAGCGCTACCTCGACCGGCCCCGGCACGTCGAGGCCCAGGTCCTGGCGGACACCCACGGGAACGTCGTCGTCGTCGGAACCCGCGACTGCTCGCTGCAGCGCAGGCACCAGAAACTCGTCGAGGAAGCCCCCGCCCCTTTCCTCACGGAAGCGCAGACCGGGCAGATCTACCAGGCGTCCAAGGCCGTCTGCCGGGAAGCCCGCTACTCCGGCGCCGGCACGGTGGAATTTCTCGTCGCCGCAGACGGCACGGTCGCCTTTCTGGAGGTCAACACCCGCCTGCAGGTGGAGCACCCCATCACCGAGGAAACCACCGGGATCGACCTGGTGCAGGAGCAGTTCCGCATCGCGGCCGGGGAGCCGCTGCGGCTCACCGGGGACCCGGCACCCCGCGGCCACTCCTTCGAATTCCGGCTCAACGCCGAGGACGTGGGCCGCGGCTTCCTCCCCTCGCCGGGTACCGTGACCGGGTTCTCCGGCCCCACCGGCCCTGGGGTCCGGCTCGACTCCGGCGTCCGCTCCGGCTCGTTTGTCCCGCCGCAGTTCGACTCGCTGCTGGCCAAGCTGATCGTCACCGGCGCGGACCGGCAGCAGGCCCTGCGCCGCGCCCGCCGCGCCCTCGCGGAGCTCAGCATCACCGGGGTGGCCACCGTGCTGCCGTTCCACCGGGCCGTGCTGGAGTCCCCGGACTTCACCTCCGAGGCCGGGCTGGGAATCCACACCCGCTGGATCGAGACCGACTTCGCTGACCGGATTCCGGCCGACCCCGGCTACAGCACCACGGCGCCCGACGGCGAACGCCGCACCATCACGGTCGAGGTCGACGGCAAGCGTCTCGCCGTCGGGCTGCCGGCGGATTTGCTGGACGGCTGGGCGCGGTCCGGCCGGGCGCTGCCTGCCGGAGTTTCGCTTGGGGGCTCGCCGGAGGGCTCACCGGGGACCGCGTCCGACGGCGGCGCTGCCGCGCCCGCGGATCCGGGGGAACTGCGGGCCCACATGGCCGGGACCGTGGTGAAGTGGCTCGTCGCGCCGGGGGCCGAGGTCGCGGCGGGGGAACCCGTCGTCGTGCTCGAAGCGATGAAGATGGAAACCCAGGTCGCCGCACACCGGGACGGAACGGTGACCGACGTCCGGGCCGAAGCCGGCGGCGTGGTCACGGCCGGAGCGGTGCTGGCGCTGATCGGGTAGCCGCGGGACATGCCCACCTCCCGAGCCGGCGGGTGGACATAGTGCCACTATGTCCAACCCCGGCGCTCAGGGCTGGGCATGCTCGTCCGTCGAGCGGGCCGCCTTCCGAGCTTTCGGCCGCACCGCCGGGCAGTCCGGCCCTACCGCCACGCGCGTCCCGGGAACATAATCGGCGGTATCAACCCCGTACGGAGAATGGAAGGCGGCAGCCATGTCTGTCTACACGCTTGGAATCTGGCTGGTCCACCCGGGACGCGAGAATGATTTTGTCCAGGCCTGGCGGGATTTGGCGAGGAAAACGCAGGAGGACTATCCCAACACCAAGGCCGTGCTGATGCACGACCATGACGTCAGGAACCGGTTCATCAGCACCGGCCCCTGGGAATCACTCGAACAGATTGAACAGTGGCGGGCATCAGCCACCTTCACCCAGGGGGTGGACGCAATGCGCGAGATGCTGGAGCACTTCGAATCGCGCACGCTCGACGAGGCAGCCAGCATCGGCTGAGGCAGCCGCCGTCGTCAGCTTTGTGCCAGTGCGTCCAGCACGGCAGCCAGCAGCACACCGTCCCGGCCCCAGACGGGGTCGAAAATCTCGACGTACCAGGACTCGGCCAGCACCAGCGCCAGCGATTCGTTGGCCTCGGCGGACCAGTCTTTGAGCTGGTCCGCTTCGATCGGGCTTTCGCTGGTGCCCAGCACGGTAACGATCTCGGCGTCCTGCAGTGTCACGGGAATCGAGGCGCGGCTCATTTCCCCCGGGGCGTGTGCCACCGTCACCAGTTCCGTCCGCGAGGAGAGGTCCAGAAGGCTGCCCGCCGACTCCGGGGTGCAGTAGCCCGTCACGTAGGCCCGCTGGACGTTGCCGCCCTCGCGGAGCCCGGGCTGCGACTCCTTGGTGAACAGCCCGTTCCGGTTGAGTGCCGCCAGCTGGCCGGCGATCGCCTCCGTCTCCGCATCGATGCCGGGGGTGAACGTTCCCGGCTGGTACTGGCTCCGGCCCTCCAGCCAGCGTGCCGTCAGTTCGCCGGCTGCTGGGATCGTGGTGGCCTGCCGCCAGACCTGCCGGTCCGCCAGCAGCCTGCCGAAGCTGTCCCGTTCAGTTGTGTACTGGTCGTCCATGAGCGAGTTCCACCTCCCTGCCGTGCATTGAATCCGGTCTACTTCATCCTGCTGACCCCGAGCTTCCACCGCAAGGCAGGTTTCGCGCCGCGTCACGGAACGGCTGCCGAGCATCGACGTCCGCTCGTCAAACGTCGATTGCTCCGTAACCGCCGTCATGAGGCTTGAAAACGGCGGTTACGGAGCAATCGATGTGAACCGGGAAGGGCCCCGGCGGGAATCAGGCGTCGCGCAGCGGGCGCCGGGCCAGCCAGGCGGCCACGATGGCGCCGGAAATGTTGTGCCAGAGCGAGAACACGGCCGACGGCAGGGCCGCCAGCGGGCTGAAGTGGGCCGTGGCCAGCGTCGCCGCGAGGCCGGAATTCTGCATTCCCACCTCGAAGGCCAGGGCGCGGCGGGCCTTGTCGTCCAGGCGTCCGAGCTTTCCGGCCAGGTAGCCCAGGCCCAGGCCGAAGCCGTTGTGCAGCACCACGGCGAGGAAGACGATGCCGCCGGCGGCCACGAGCTTGTTCGCACTGCCCGCCACGACGATTGCCACAATCAGCGAAATGACGACGGCGGAGGCCCAGGGCAGCGCCGGAAGCACCTTGGCGACGACCTTCTTCAGGAACAGGCGGGCCAGCAGGCCGGCGATTACCGGCAGCAGCACGGTTTTGACGATGTCCAGCACCATGCCTGCGGCGTCGATCTGAAGGTAGGACCCGGCCAGGAAGAGCACGAGCAAAGGCGTGACGATCGGGGCGATCAGCGTGGACACGGAGGCGACGGCCACCGAGAGGGCCACATCACCCTTGGCCAGGAACGCCATCACGTTCGACGCCGTGCCCGACGGGGCGCAGCCGACCAGGATCAGGCCGACGGCGAGTTCCGGCTCAAGGTGCAGTGCCTGGGCGATCAGCCACCCGGCGCCGGGCATGATGACGTAGTGCGCCACGATGCCCAGCACCACGGCCCAGGGGCGCTTCGCCACGGAGGCGAAGTCCGGCGGGGTCAGGGTCAGGCCCATGCAGAACATGATGATGCCGAGCAGGTACGGCACGCTCGGAGCGAGCGGTTTGAAGGCGCCCGGCAGGAGGAAACCGGCGACGCCGGCCACCACCACCAGGAGCGGGAAAACGGTGACCGCAATGCGGGCGATCTTCGCCTCGGCGGCGAGGGCCGGATTGACCGGGCTGGCCGCGTCAGTGCGGGACTCCGGTGCGGACTGTGGGGATTTGGTTGCCTCAAGCATCCAAGCATGGTGCCACCAGCGTCCGCCATGCGGCCACTTTATGACCAATCGGCGGACGAGTATGTCAGATTTAAAGCCCCGGTGCCGGGCTGGCGGGGTTAGGCGACGGGGTTCGCTGGCCCAGCATGGCGATGAACTCCTCCGCCTGGCGCAGGTTGCGGGCCATCTTGGCGCGCTGGTGTTCGGCCCGTTCCAGGAATTCAGCCAGCCGGGCGTCGGCGCCAGCAGTGTCAGCGGGGCCGGCGGCCTCCGTATTTAGCAGGCCCAGGATTTCGGCCATCTCCTCGAGGGAGAAGCCCAGCGGTTTCATTTGCTTGATCAGCATCAGGCGCGCTGCGTCAGCCTCGGAATAGACCCGGAAACCGCCCCCGGTGCGGGCCGTCGCGGGGAGCAGCCCGACGTCGTCGTAATGGCGAATAGTCCGCAAGGACAGTCCGGTGCGTTCTGCCAGTTCGCCGATGTGCATGGTGCTGCGGCTCGCGTCCGTCAATGGGGACCCCTTCCTTCGTCCGGTTGAAACTCTACCATCACGTTAGGGTAGGGTTTGTGGGGAGTGGTGCGACCGCCAAGGCCGGTCCCGCTCCCTGCCGGCGCAGTGCTGCGCCCCCGCATTCTTCGCAACTGAGGGGCCCTGCCGCGCCTCCTGACCCTGAACGGAGCCAGCGATGGCCGTCAAAACCGCCGGGAATTCCCCGGCCTTCACTCCCGAACAGCTGCAATCGGTCCGGGGCGCCCTGCTGTCCCCTCGGCGGCTGAAGACAGAGGTCCTGGGCGGACTCGTCGTCGCGCTGGCCCTGATCCCGGAGGCGATCGCCTTCTCGATTATCGCCGGCGTCGATCCGCGAATCGGGCTCTTCGCGTCCTTCACCATGGCCGTCACCATCTCCTTCGTCGGCGGCCGGCCGGCAATGATTTCGGCTGCGACCGGAGCCGTCGCCCTGGTGATCGCCCCGCTGGTGAAGTCCCATGGGCTGGACTACCTAGTCGCCGCGGTGATCCTGGCCGGCCTGTTCCAGATCATCCTGGGACTCTCCGGGGTTGCCAAGCTGATGCGCTTCATCCCGCGCTCGGTGATGGTGGGCTTCGTCAATGCGCTGGCCATCCTGATTTTCCTCTCGCAGTTGCCGGAGTTGATCGGCGTCCCGTGGCTGGTCTACCCGTTGACGGCGCTGGGGCTGCTGATCGTGTTCGGGCTTCCCAAGCTCACCAAGGCAGTCCCTGCCCCGCTCGTCGCTATCGTGGCGCTGACGCTCATCACGGTGTTCGCCGCCGTCGCCGTCCCTACCGTGGGGGACAAGGGCGCACTGCCCGATTCGCTGCCCGCGCTCTTCATCCCGAACGTGCCTTTCACGCTCGAGACCCTGCAAATTATCTTCCCATTCGCCCTCGCCATGGCCTTCGTGGGGCTGCTCGAATCCCTGATGACCGCCAAACTGGTCGATGACATCACGGACACCCGCTCGCACAAGACCCGGGAGGCCTGGGGCCAGGGCGTGGCAAACGTCGTCACCGGGTTCTTCGGCGGTATGGGTGGCTGCGCAATGATCGGCCAGACCATGATCAACGTGAAGGCCTCCGGCGCCCGCACCCGGATCTCCACCTTCCTGGCCGGTGTCTTCCTGCTGATCCTGGTGGTGGCCTTGGGCGGCATCGTCTCGCTGATCCCGATGGCCGCGCTCGTTGCTGTGATGATGTTCGTCTCCGTGGCCACCTTCGACTGGCACAGTATCCGTCCACGGACCCTGAAAATGATGCCCAAGAGCGAAACCGCCGTCATGGTCGCCACCGTCATCGTCACCGTCGCCACCCACAACCTGGCGATCGGCGTCGGCGTCGGGGTGCTGGTCGCGATGGTGATGTTTGCCCGCCGGGTCGCTCACTTCGTTACCGTGCACCGCACCGTGGCAGAGGTCGACGGCGGCCCCGTCGCCACCTACCGGGTCGACGGGGAACTCTTCTTCGCTTCCTCAAACGGCCTCTATACCCAGTTCGAGTACGCCTTGGACCCCCAGCGCGTGGTCATCGACCTGCATGCCTCACATCTGTGGGATGCCTCCACCATCGCGGCGCTGGACGCCATCACCGAGAAGTACCACCAACACGGCAAGGACGTGTTGGTCGTCGGCCTCAACGACGCCAGCGTCCACATGCGCGAACGCCTCGGCGGCAAGCTCGGCGCCGGGCACTAGGAACCGGGCACTAGGAACCGGGGCGCTACGAGGACGGCTTGGACGCCTTCCCGTCGAGCCAGAGCGTGTCAGACTCGTCGCTGTGCGCGCCGGTGGCGCCAACGTGCTTGCTGCTGATGCCGGGGCCCTGCCGGATGACGTGGACGAGTGCCATCCCGTGGCCGCGGCCCAGCCCGTAATCCGTCTTCAGCCAGTCGAGGATCTCCCCGGCCTGCGCGGGCGCGTCCGCGAAGCCCTTCTGCCGGGCGAGCTCGAGGAGCTGGCGGGGAGTAAGCCCGGTCTTGTCCTCGATCGTGTCGAGGTACGCCTGGAATGACATCCTTGGATTCCCTTCAGCGGTTCTTGAGTTCCGGCCACTCTAAGGACCGGGATCGGTTACCGCCAGACCCGTCTGGCCCTAATTTGCGGTCCTTCAACCGGGTACCGGGAGGGGCTACGCTCGGGACTATGGCGCAGACATGGGAACCGGGTCAACCCGGTGTGCTCAGTCTTCCTTCCGGACGCCTGATCCGTGGCCGGGGCCTGCTGGCGCCGTTCCCGTCCGGTCCACGGCCCGAATTCGGCTTGTACCTGCTGGGCAGTCGCCCGCATCCGACGGAGTGGGACTCCCGCTGGGTCCGCTGGCGGGACCTGCATGTTCCCGCCGACGACGCCGATGCCCTAGACGCCTTCCGGGAGGCGTGGCGGCGCGCGGAGACGGAGCGGGTCGAGGTGGCCTGCTGGGCAGGCCGGGGCAGGACTGGCACCGCTCTTGCCTGCATCGCGGTGCTCGACGGCGTCCCGCCCGCCGAAGCTGTCGCCTTCGTGCGGCGGAACTACCGGCGCACCGCCGTGGAGACGCCCTGGCAGCGTCGCTACGTCAGGCGCTTTGGCGGGTCAGTTTCCTAAGCCGCAAACGCATCGGCGAGGCGCCGATTCCCCAGCCCTAGCCCTGCGTCAGCCGGTAGCGCTCGATCTGCTTGAGCCGGCGCAGCAGGCTGTCGCGCCGCGGGTGCGGGACGGCGTCGGCCGGTTCCGCGGTGAGGTCGATGTGCGCCGTTCCGTACTGCCACAGCAGCAGGTCGTCCAGCAGCCGGTCTGGGCCGGGGGAGTAGCGGTGGTCCAGGGCCCTACGGACCTCGGTGATCCGGTTGGCGCTGAGCAGGCCCGCGAGCTGCACGGTCTGGTTCAAGCCGTGCGCGGCCATCAACTCGGCGGCCCAGCCCCAGTCGTCGTCGACCTTGCGGTCCACGTGCGGCAGCAGTGTCCGCCAGACGTCCCGGATCCGGTTCGGGGTGAGCTGCGCGGCGCCCTCACCGTCCATGTCCCAGTAGCTGCGGACCTCCTCGTAGCGCTCATGCAGGTCCGCGAAGGCGCCCTCCACGGTCTCCAACATGGCGGCCGTGGCGGTGAACTGGCGGTCGAAATGCGGGGTCCATGCCCGCGGATCCTCGGCCTTGAACCGGATGTCGTGCTCGATTTCGCTCCAGGCGTGCGCGAAGACCGTCCGGATCTGGCATTCGAAGAAGTAGCTGCCGTTGGGCTGCACCTCCGGGTTGAAGGCCTGCTGGTACTCCTTGACGGCATCATTCTGGATGGTCCGCAGGATCAGGTGCCGGCTGGAGTAGCCGTAGGTTCCGGACTCGATCGAGCCGATGTCCTTCTCGCGGTCGCCGCGGCAGTCGAAGAGCTGGCGCTGGCGCTTGATCAGGTTGGCGACGACGGCGTTTTCGGCCGGGAGCTTGGTGATGACGCGGATGCCGACCATGTCATTGAGCGTGCGGAACGGGTCCGGAAATTTCAGCACCGGCGGCCCGCCCGGCTCCAGCGGTTCCTCAATGCGGGAAATCTTCTCGCGGAACGACTCCACCGTCTTGGTCCGGCCGGTCACGAACAGCGGCGTCACCTCGGTGCCCTTGAGCATGGCACGCAGCGTCAGCAGCACTTCGCGGGTGACCAGTTTCAGGGCAGGACGGACCCGCTCATAGAGTTCCACGTTGTCCTGCACGGATTCGCGCAGCGCGGGGTCAAGGCGCTCCCAGTTGCTAGCCATGGGCCTAGCTTACGGCGCAGCTGTGACAGCCAGCCGGCCCGTCACCGTGTGGCGGCAATACAGCGCCGGCTTCAACGGCGCCGCGCGGCGCCCAAGGTAGGCTCTGCAGATGGCTGATGTGCGGCGTCGGACTCTATTGGCGGCCGCAGCGGCGGCGACACTGGGGGCGGTCGCTGCCTGTTCACCGGGCCCCAAGGAGGACACAGTGAAGCGGCAGAAGTACCACTACGGCGACGACCCGAGCCAGTGGGGGGAACTTTTCCTCCCGGACGCGGCCGAGCCCAGGGGCGTGGTGGTGGTGATCCACGGCGGCTATTGGCGTTCGCAGTACGGCGCCGAACTCGGCGAACCGCTGGCCAAGGACCTCGCTGCGCACGGCGTGGCCGCCTGGAACCTGGAGTACCGGCGGGCGGGCAACGGCGGAGGCTGGCCGCACACTTTCGCGGACGTCCTCGCCGGAATCGACAAGCTGCGCGACATCGCCGACGAACACGGCCTCGGCTTGGACCGCGTCGTCGCGCTTGGCCACTCGGCCGGCGGGCACCTGGCCGTCTGGGCGGCCGGCCGCAGCCGGCTTGGCCAGCTCGGCGCCCCGGACGCGGACCGCCAGCTGCAGCGCAAGGACGACGACGGCGCGGTGCACCTTACCGGTGTCGTCAGCCAGTCCGGGCTGCTGAACCTGGCCGAGGCGGAGCGGCTCAACCTGAGCAACGGCGCGGTGAGCAACTTCCTGGGCGGTTCCTCGGAAAAATACCCCAAACGGCATAAGTTCGCCGACCCGATGAGCGCCGTGCCGCTGCGGGTTCCGGTGTACGCCGTGCACACCACCGAGGACGATACTGTGCCGATGAGCCAGTCCGAGGCCTACTCGGCCGCGGCCAAGGCCTGCGGCGCCCCGGTCCAGTTCCTCAAGGTCCCCGGCGACCACTTTGCGCTGATCGACCCGAAGGCGGCCGCCTACCGGAAATGCCGCGAGCTCGTGCAGCAACTGCTGGGCTGAACCGGCCGAGGCGGCCCCGGGGAGCGGCCACCCGAATAGGCCCGGCGAAGCAGCCCGGCGCCGGTGATAGCGTGGCCCCATGCATGTGAAAGTTCCCGCGGTGCTCCGTGCCCCCGTGGCGGGCTTCACCAGGTTCGCGCGCGCCTTCGCGCCCAGCCATCCCGCCCAGGTGATCGTCCTTGGCTTTGCCGGCGCCGTCGCCGCGGGGACCGGACTGCTGTCCCTGCCGGTGGCGAAGACCGGCGACGGCGGGGCCACCTTCCTGGAAGCCCTCTTCACGGCCACCTCAGCCGTTTGCGTGACAGGCCTGAGCACCGTGGACACGCCCGTGTTCTGGAGCGGCTTCGGCCAGGTGGTCATCCTCGTGCTGGTCCAGATCGGCGGGTTCGGCGTGATGTCCTTCGGCACCCTGCTCGGGGTCCTGACCGCCCGTCGGCTGGGCCTGAAATCCCGGTTGTCCGCCGCCGCGGAGACCAAAAGCACCGGTTTCGGCGACGTCCGCGGGGTGCTGGTGGGGGTCCTCGGCATCAGCCTGATCGTGGAAGCGCTGTTGGCCGTGATTCTCGCGGCCCGCTTCATGGCCGGCTACGGCTACCCGCCCGGCGAGGCCGTATGGCGTGGCATCTTCCATGCGGTGTCAGCCTTTAACAACGCCGGCTTCGCCCTGTATTCGGACAACCTGATGGGGTTCGTCGGCGACCCCTGGGTGTGCCTTCCGATTGCCGCGGCGGTGATCATCGGCGGCCTTGGTTTCCCTGTCCTCTTTGAACTGGTCCGGCAGTACCGGCGCCCGATCTTCTGGGGCATGAACACGAAACTGGTCCTGGTCGGCTCGGCGGTGCTACTCACCGGCGGGACCGTTTTCCTGACCGCGGTGGAGTGGACCAACCCGGCCACACTCGGCGCGCTGCCGGCCGGTGACCGCGTGCTCGCCGGCTTCTTCCAGTCCGCCATCACCCGCACCGCCGGCTTCAACAGCATCGACATCTCGCAGATGCATCCCGTGTCCTGGCTCGGCATGGACATCCTGATGTTCATCGGCGGTGGCCCGGCCGGAACCGCCGGCGGCTTGAAGATCACCACCTTCGCCGTGCTCTTCTTCATCCTCAGCACCGAACTCCAGGGCGGCACGGCCGTGAACATCTTCGGGAAACGGCTCTCCCGGGCCGTCCACCGCCAGGCGATCACCGTGGTGCTCCTCGCGATCGCCCTGGTGGTCGGATCCACCATGTTCCTGATGCTCATTACCGACTTTGGCCAGGAGCGGATCCTTTTCGAAGTTGTCTCCGCCTTCGCGACGGTGGGCCTGTCCACGGGCATCACCGCCGCCATGCCGCCGGCCGGCCAGCTGGTCCTGATCCTGCTAATGTTCGTCGGCAGGCTGGGGCCGGTGACCCTCGGCGCCGCCCTCGCGTTGCGCGAACGGCCCCTGCTTTACGAATTCCCCAAGGAAAGGCCGCTCATTGGCTAAGAACATTTTTGCCGCCCGCACTGCGGCCGCCAGCACCAAGGCGTCCTCGGTGGTGGTCATTGGGCTCGGCCGCTTCGGCGGCTCCCTGGCCCTGGAGCTCGAGGCCCAGGGGACCGAGGTCCTCGGGGTGGACGCCAGCGAGGAAATTGTCCAGTCCTTCAACGGGCGCCTCACCCATGTGGTCAGGGCCGATTCGACTAAGGAGGAGGTGCTGCGCCAGCTGTC
Source organism: Arthrobacter sp. 05L428 (assembly GCF_056397665.1). Taxonomy (NCBI): domain Bacteria; kingdom Bacillati; phylum Actinomycetota; class Actinomycetes; order Micrococcales; family Micrococcaceae; genus Arthrobacter; species Arthrobacter sp. 05L428. Next base: position 123,811 of record NZ_JBFTNW010000008.1, read on the forward strand.
CGTGCACGAGTTTGACCGCGCGGTGGTGGGCATCGGCTCCGACATTGAAGCCAGCATCCTGACCACCTCGCGGCTGCTGAAATTCCAGCGCCCGCAGATCTGGGCGAAGGCAATCAGCGAGCCGCACGCCGAAATCCTCGCCCAGCTCGGCGTCGAGCACGTGATCCGGCCTGAGCATGACATGGGCAGGCGGGTGGCCCACCTGGTCCTCGGCTCCATCCTCGACTACGTGGAATTCGAGGACGATTTTGTGATGATCCGGACGGGCCCTCCGGCTATCGTCCGGGACCGCCCGCTCGGGGTCGTGGGACTGCGGGAGAAATTCGGCGTGACCGTGGTGGCCGTCAAGCGCCCCGGCGGGATCTGGGGCCACACCACGGCGCAAACGGTCCTCTATGAGGAGGACCAGATCATCGTCCAGGGTGCCAAGTCACAGGCGGAACGATTCAGCACGATGCCGTAGGCAAGTAGACTGGGATCTGGTGCGCCGGGAAGTCTGGTCGGCATAGTTCAGTCGACCCAAATTTTAGGACTTCCGCATGAGCCACACACCTCCTCCCGCGCCCCAGGCCGGCACGCCGCGCCTGACCATCTTCGGTCGCGGCAGTTACGCCGAATCCCTGCGCATCGGCGAAATCCTCCGTAAGGAAACCGTCGGCGGAGCCCTGCTCGTGTTCGCGGCCGTCGCCGCGCTGATCTGGGCCAACTCGCCGGCGTCGGAGAGCTACTTTGCGCTCCGCGACTTCAAGATCGGCTACGAACCCTGGCACCTGGACCTCAGCCTGGGCGCCTGGGCGGCAGACGGACTGCTCGCCATCTTCTTTTTCCTGGTCGGCTTGGAGCTCAAACGCGAGTTCGTGGCCGGCGATCTTCGCCAGCTGGACAAGTCGATCGTGCCGGTTGCCGCGGCCGCCGGCGGGGTGATCATCCCGGCGGTGATCTACGCCGTCGTCAACCTCGGCAGTCCGGAAACGCTGCGCGGCTGGGCGATCCCCACCGCCACGGACATAGCCTTCGCCGTCGCGGTCCTCGCGATCATCGGCTCGCACCTGCCGAGTGCGTTGCGGATCTTCCTGCTCACCCTCGCCGTGGTGGATGACCTGATCGCCATCACCATCATTGCCGTGTTCTACTCCAGCGACCTCCAGCTTGCCCCCCTGCTGCTGGCCCTGCTGCCGCTGGGCCTGTACACCTACCTGGCGCACCGGTACCGCCGCTTCTTCGGGCTGAAGGCCCCCGCGGCGTGGTTCATCCTGCTGCCCCTCGGCCTGGCCACCTGGGCCCTGGTGCATGCCTCGGGCATCCACGCGACCGTGGCCGGCGTCCTGCTCGGCTTCGCGATCCCGGTGCTGCGCTCCCAGGCCAGCGGGGGACCGGAAGCCGGACCGGGGCTTTCGGAAATCTTCGAGCACCGGTTCCGGCCGATCTCGGCCGGCGTCGCGGTGCCGGTCTTCGCCTTCTTCTCCGCCGGCGTTGCCGTGGGCGGCTGGGGCGGGCTGGGCTCGGCGCTGGCGGACCCGGTCGCCGTGGGCGTCATCCTGGCCCTCGTCCTGGGCAAACCGGCCGGCATCCTGGGCACCACCTGGCTGCTCACCAAGGTCACCAAGGCGCGGCTGGACAACTCGTTCAAGTGGATCGACGTGTTCGGCGTCTCGATCCTGGCCGGGATCGGCTTCACCGTGTCGCTGCTGGTAGCGGAGCTCAGTTTCGGCAATGGCAGCGTCCATGACGACCACGCCAAGGTCGGCATCCTGGCGGCGTCGTTGCTGGCCGCCCTGCTGGCGAGCGTGGTGCTCCGCACCCGCAACCGGCAGTACCGGCAGGCGGAGGAAGAGGAGCGGCGGGACTCGGACAATGACGGGATTCCCGACGTCTACCAGGAGGGCGGCGCGGAGCGCTGAACCTGCGCGGAGCGCTGAACCGGCGCGGGCCGGCGCTAGGCGCGGTGGTCGGTGCCGCGCATCCGTACCGCGACGACGAGCCCGGACGCCGCCGTCAAAGCGGCGACGACGGCGATCGCCACCGGAACGCCGTAGGCGTCCGCGAGTATCCCGGACAGCAGCGCGCCCACGGCGAAGCCGCCGTCGCGCCACAAGCGGTAGATGCCGACCGAACGCGCCCGCCACTGCGGGTGGGCCACATCGCCGATGGCCGCCAGCAGGGTGGGGTAGACCATCGCCGTGCCCACGCCGAGCAGGACGGCCGCGAGGAGCCAAATTTCGAAGCCATGGCCGGCCGCCACGATGGCCAGGCCCACGGCCTGGATAAACATGCCGCCCGCGATCAGCCACTTGCGCCCCAGCCGGTCTGAGGCGGCGCCGGTGATAAGTTGCACCGCTCCCCAAACCGCCGGGTATACCGCGGCGAGGATGCCGATGCGCTCGATCGAGAGGCCGGCGCCGGCGAAGAGAACCGGGAACAGGCCCCAGGCCAGGCCGTCGTTGAGGTTGTTGACCAGCCCGGCCTGGCTCACCGAGGAGAGCGAGCGGTCCCGGAAGCTGGTCAGGGTAAAGATTTCGCGGGTGCTGAGCGCCGCGCCGGCACCGCTGTGCGCGTCGACGTGGTTTGCGGCCTCGGTTTTCGCATGGTGGTGCGTTTCCTTGACGGCGAGCACGGACAGGCCGAGCCCCAGGGCGATGTAGGCGGCGCCGAGCAGGAACGGCGCCGGCCGCAGGCCGTAGGACGCCGCGAGGTAGCCGGTAACCAGGGCCGTGCCGGCCACGCCAAGGTAGCCCGCGGCCTCGTTGAATCCCATCGCGAGGCCGCGCCGGTTCGGGCCGACCAGGTCCATTTTCATGACCACCGTGGTGGACCAGGTAAGGCCCTGGCTGATGCCCAGGATCACGTTGGCGGCCACGATCCAGGACCAGCTGATGCCGAAGATCAGCAGCAGCGGCACGGGCAGCGCGATCAGCCAGCCGGCCACCAGCACCGGCTTGCGCCCATAGCGGTCCGAGAGCGTCCCGGCGAAGTAGTTGGTGGCTGCCTTGGCCAGTCCGAAGGCCAGGACGAAAGTCAGGGCGCTCGTGTATTTGTCGAGATGGAACACGTCGCTGGCGAGCAGCGGCAGCACGGTGCGTTCCTGGCCGAGGGTGCCCCCGACGAGGGCGTTGACCGCAACGAGCAGCATGAACTGGGCAATATTTTGGCGCAGCCCCAGTATCACGGCGCCGGGCGCGCCGGCGCGGCGGGGCGAGGGCTGGGTGTCAGGGGTGGGCACTCCTTAAGGCTATACCCCTGGGGGTATCGAACCAAAACACCGGTTGGAGCGGCGCCGGGCGGCGTTCTCTGGCAGAGTATGACCATGCTCACAGTCATTGGTGAGGCCCTGGTTGATGTTGTCCAGCGCTCCTCAGGTATCCAGGCCCACGTCGGCGGCAGCCCCTTGAACGTCGCGGTGGGCCTGGCCCGGCTGGACCACCCGGTGCAGTTCATCGGCCGCTACGGCCGGGACGCCTACGGGGAATCCGTCGCGGCGCACCTCAAGTCCAGTTCGGTGCTGCTCCCGCTGGGTCCGGACGAACTGCCGACGTCGGTGGCAACCGCCTTGATTGACGACGACGGCGCCGCGAGCTACACCTTCGACCTCGCCTGGGAGCTCCCCGGCCTCGCGGACCGGCTGCCGTTCATGCTGCAGGGCAGCACGCTGCTGCATACCGGCTCGATTGCCACGATGCTGGCGCCGGGTGCCGCGGAGGTGCTTGCCGCCGTCGAGCATGCCCATCCTTCGGCGACCATCAGCTTCGATCCCAACTGCCGGCCCAGCATCATTACCGACGCCGACTACGCCCGCCACCAGGCCGAAAAGTTTGTCACGCTCGCGGACGTGGTCAAGGCCTCCGACGAGGACCTCGAATGGCTCTACCCCGGCGTTGATCCGCTGGATTCGGCCCGCCGGTGGCTCTCGCTCGGCGGCTCGGAGGGCCCCGCCATGGTGGTGGTCACGCGCGGCGCGGCCGGACCGTGGGCCGTCAACGCCGCCGGCGAGGCGCAGGTCGCGGCCCCGTCGGTGAAGGTGGCGGACACCGTCGGCGCCGGGGATTCCTTCATGGCCGCGCTGCTCTCCGGCGTCGTGGACCTGGGCCTCAACGGGGCCCAAAACCGCAAGGAGCTGCGCGAGCTATCCGCCGGGAGCCTGCGCGAACTCCTGGGCCACGCCGCCGCGGCGGCCGCCGTTACGGTCTCCCGCGCCGGGGCCAACCCGCCCACCCGGGCCGAACTGAACCGGATGGAACTGGGCCCGGAAAGTGCGGGCCTAACCAGCAATTGAGAGGAAGCCATGGCAGCCTTCAACCTAAGCAGCGACACTTTCGAGGACGGCCAGATCCTGCCGGCGGCCCAGCGCGGCGCCGCTACCGGTCCCGGCGGCAAGGATGAATCGCCGCCGCTGCACTGGAGCGGCGCTCCGGCCGGCACCCGAAGCTACGCCGTCACGGTGTTCGACCCCGACGCGCCGGGCCACGGCGGCTTCTGGCACTGGGCCGTGCTGGACATCCCGGCGGACGTCACCTCGCTGGCCGCGGGGGCGGGGTCGCGGCACGGCGGCGGCCTGCCGCTGGGCGCCTTCCAGCTCCGGAACGACGGCGGTTCCGCCGGCTACCTGGGGGCCGCCCCGCCCAAGGGCCACGGCCCGCACCGCTACGTCATCACGGTGCACGCCCTGAACGTGGAAAAGTCCGGGCTCGACGCCGGCGCATCCCCGGCCAAGCTGGAAGCCAAGCTCGGCCCGCACACCCTGGCCCGGGCGAGCCTGACCGGACTGTACGAACGGCACTGACCGGCGTCGTCGTATGCAGCGGAACCAGCCCATCCGCGTCCCCCGTTTCGACGCTTCCCTGCGCCCTCGACGATTCCAACCACCCTGCGGGCAGGGAACCGTCGAAATGGCGCGGGCGCGGCCAACGTAGACTGGCAGTATGCGGCTGGTAGCAAGTGATATTGACGGAACGATCCTGGGCCACGACGGCAAAATCAGCGACCGGACCGTGCGCGCTTTCCACGCCTGCCGCGACGCCGGGGTGGAACTGGTGTTCGTCACCGGCCGTCCGCCGCGCTGGCTGCACCCCCTGCAGGAACAACTCGGCCACACCGGAACCGTGATCTGCTCCAATGGCGCGGTGGTGTGGGACCTGGAGGCCGACCGTATGGTGTCCGCCCGGGCCCTGGAGCTCGACGCCGTCTTCGAAGCCCGCCGAATCATCCAGCGGCTGCGTCCTTCCGCGTTGTTCGCCGCGGAAACCCTCACCGGCTTCCACCTGGAACCCGGGTTCCTGGGTACCGGTTCCAGCGGACTGCTCGCCGAATTCACGCCCGCCCCGCTGCAGGACACGCTCCGCGCCGACGACGCCGTCGTGAAGTTCCTCGCGGTCGTCCGGGAAGGCACCGCGGATGAGTTCCTCGCCGAGGTTTCGCCCGCTGTCGCGCATCTGGCCGCCGCCACACACTCGGCCCCCAACATCGCGCTGCTGGAGCTGTCGCTGCCCGTCGTCAACAAGGCCGTGACCCTCGCCGAATACGCGGCGTCCCTGGGCGTTCAGGCGCAGGAGGTCGTGGCCTTCGGCGACATGCCCAACGACATCGAGATGCTGCGCTGGGCCGGGCACGGCTACGCCATGGCCAGCGGACACCCGGAAGCCATCCGTGCGGCCGGCCAGCAGGCACCGCATTTCGACGACGACGGCGTGGCCCAGATCCTCGAAGCCAAGCTCGCCGAGCTGGGCGTCCGGCTCCCGTAACCCACGCCGCCCGGCGGACACGGGATTCCCAGCTGACGGACAACTGCCGTTCACCTTGGCCGCCTAGGCTGGCGTGACCGAACGGATCTCTTGACTGATGGTGGGGCAATCATGGCCAGGTACGGCAACCGACATACTGATGACCAGCCGCTCCGACGGGTGGATCCCGACGCGCATTGGAAGAGCCTGCGCCAGGGCGACCGGGTCCGGGTGCGGCTCACGCCCGGGTTCGAGACCGGCGGGTTCGTCGACGCGGTGACGCCGGACCACACCACTGTGTGGGTGGACCTCGACGGCGGCGGCCGGACACTGCTGCACTGCAGCGACGGGGTGGAGATCCTGCCCCACGGCTCCTGAGCCCGCGTTCCGGCAACGGCCGGCCCGGCTCCGGTACGCTTCAAGAGTGACCCTCCCGCACCCCTTCCTCGCCCCCGGCGGCGCTGCCGGCGCGCCCGTGGCGATGGCCCACCGCGGCTTCTCGCCCGAGGGCGCCGAGAACTCGATGGCCGCCTTCCGCGCCGCCGTCGCACTCGGTTACCGCTACCTGGAAGCGGACGTGCACACCACCGCCGACGGCGTCCTGCTGCTCTTCCACGACGAAACCCTCGACCGGGTCACGGACGGCAGCGGCCGGATTTCCGAGCTCCCGGCCGAAACGGTGGCCCGGGCCAGGATCGCCGGCACCGAGCCGATCCCGCTGCTGGAGGAGCTGGTCGCGGAGTTTCCGGAGGTCCGGCTGAACCTCGACGTCAAGGACTGGAACTCGGTGGCCACCCTGGCCGCGGCGATCGAGCAGTATGGCCTGCATGACCGCGTCCTGATCGCGAGCTTCTCCGACCGCCGCCGGCGCGCCGTGCTGCGCCGCCTGAGCCGGCCCGCCGCAAGTTCCGCCGGCATGGCCTCCAACGCCCTCTTCGTGCTGCTGGGGCCGCTGCTCCCGGCGACACTGCTGCGCCGGGTGACGGCACGTGCGCTCCACGACGTGCACGCCCTGCAGGTGCCGGTCCGCTACGGGGCCGTGCCCGTGGTGACGGCCGGGTTCGTCCGCCGCGCCCACCGCCACGGCCTGCACGTCCATGTCTGGACCATCAACGAGGCGGCCGAGATGCACCGCCTGCTGGACCTCGGCGTCGACGGGATCGTCACCGACCGCGCGGACGTGCTGAAGGCCGTCCTGCAGGAACGCGGGCAGTGGCCGGACTGAGGCCCTGCCCTGACCAACGGCGGCCGCGCGCACCGCTTAACTGCTGAGTTCCACCATCAGCGCCGGCAGCTCATCGCAGAGCTCGCGCGCCAGATAGCCGAGTCCGCCCAGCCTGCTCGCCAGCCGGTCGCCGGCAGCGGCATGCAGATGGGAGCCCCAGCAGGCGGCCTGCGCATCGGTGGTCCCGCGGGCCCGCAGGCCGGCGATGGCTCCGGCCAGTACGTCGCCGCTTCCGGAGGTGCCCAGGCCGCTGTGTCCGGTGGTGATTTCCCAGAGGTTCCCGCCGGGCTCCGCGATCACCCCCTGGCAGCTCACCACCGCCTGGTACTTGTCGGCGATCCGAGGCACGTCCCGCTGAAGATCCTCAATGTCCCGGCCCAACAGGATGCCGCCTTCGGTGACGTTGGGGGTCAGGATCAGCCGGCCGGCCCAGGGCTGCAGTTCGCCGGCCAGTTCGGGCAGGCAGCCCAGTGCATAGGCATCGAGGACGACGGCGGGTCCGCGCTTCGGCCGCGACCGGCCCGGCAGCAGCAGCGCCCGCAGCAACGACAGGGTCTCGTCCTTGTCGTCCAGGCCGGGTCCGACGAGGATGGCGTCAGCGGCGCCGGCCTCGTCTGCCAGCAGCGACGCCCCGGAGCCCTTAACCGATCCGTGGCCCGTTTCCGGCAGCCCCACGACGCCGGACTCCGGGAATGCCACCGCCAGCTGCACCGCCGTCGACTCTGCCACCGCCAGGGTCAGCCGGCCGGCGCCGGAGCGCAGGGCCGCGACGCCGGCGAGCAGGGCGGCCCCCGGCGTCTTGCGGGCGCCTCCCACCACCAGCACCGAACCGCGGTCGTCCTTGCCGGAGCCGCCGCCGGGCAGCGGCCAGCCGCGCAGCAGAGTGGGTGTCAGCTGCACCGCGGGCGATGACTTAGCGCGGGTGGACATCGGCGTCCCCTGCGTGCTCGGTGACGGGAACGCCCTGCTCCGCCAGATGGTCTGCCATGTTGAAGCTCTCGAGCTCCCACGCCCCCGTCCCGTCGGTGCGGACAAAGCGGCTGACGGAGGCGTTCAGAATGCTGGTCGTGGCGGCAATGTCCAGCAGCTCGGACTCCGAGAGGCCCTGCAGAATGTAGCGGAACAGCACGATCAAGGCATCGTGGCAGACCAGCAGAACCTCTTCCCCGGCATGGTCACGATCCAGGTCGGCCAGCAGCGAGCGGAGCCGCAGCACGACGTCGGCCCATGATTCGCCGCCCGGCGGCCGGTAGTAGAACTTCCCCAGCCACCGCCGTCGCTGGGCTTCCTCCGGCAGCCGCGCCTCCACGCCCGCGGAGGTCAGCATGTCCAGGATGCCGAGTTCGCGGTCGCGGAGCCGCTCGTCCAGCCGGATCTGCACCCGCCATCCGCCGGTCTGGACTGCGAGTTCGGCGGTCTGCCGGGCGCGGGCGTAGGGGGAGGACCATACGGCGGTGCGGCCCGGCTCGGGGACGCGGGCCAGCAATCTGCCCAGCGCCAGCGCTTGTTCCCGGCCGGTGTCCGAGAGTCCGACGTCGGCGTCGCGCGCCGGGACGTTTATGACATGGGCCCCGGCCTGATGCGCGAGGGTGGCGGCAACGTTGCCTTCACTTTCCCCGTGCCGGACCAGTACGAGTCCCGTGATGCCCGGCAAGCTGCCGCCGGTGTGTCCGATGTTGCTCACCGCTACCTCCTGCTCGCCGGCCCGCGGGGCGGGCCGGAACTGCCACGGCCGTCGCGGGAGGATCCCGGGCGGCCCGGAAGTGCCCACGTTACTCCGGCGCTCCCGGCCTTGTCTCGGAAAGGAATAGTCGGCGCGGGCTGGCAGGATGGAGCCATGCGTATCCTGATCGCCCCTGACAAGTTCAAGGGCTCCCTGACTGCCGCCGAGGCCGCCGCCGCCATTGCCGAGGGCGCCCTGCGCGTCTACCCCGAGGCCGAGGCCGTCCAGTTCCCCGTGGCCGACGGCGGCGAGGGCACCTTGGAGGCGGCGGTCGCTGCCGGGTACGAGGAGCGCCTGAACGCCGTCGTCGGGCCGATTCTGGCGCCGATCGGCGCGGCCTGGGCGATCCGCCAGGACGCCTTCGGCGGGGCGACCGCCGTCATCGAGACGGCACAGGCGTCCGGGCTCGCACACATGGAGCCGACGCCGGCCAACGCCCTGCGGGCCCACAGCTACGGGTGCGGACAGCTGATCGCGGCCGCGCTGGACGCCGGCGCCACCGAAATTGTGCTTGGCGTGGGCGGCTCGGCCATGACCGACGGCGGCAGCGGCGCCCTGCGCGCCCTGGGCCTCAAGCCGGTGGACGCCGCCGGCAATGTGGTGCCGCTCGGCGGCGGCTCGCTCGGCGACGTGGTCGCCGTGGACCTCAGCGGACTGGATCCGCGGCTGGCGGCCGTGAAGTTCAGGATTGCAGTGGACGTGCAGAACCCGCTCTACGGGGCCGACGGCGCCGCGCACGTCTTTGGCGCCCAGAAGGGCGCCGACGCGGAGGCCGTGGAGGTGCTCGACGCCGGGCTGCGCAACTGGGCCTCGGTGCTGCGGCAGGCCACCGGCCGTGACGTCAACGTCCCCGGCGCTGGCGCCGCCGGCGGCTTCCCGGCGTCGTTCCTGGCCTTCAGCAACGCTGCGCTGGAGGGCGGCTTTGAACTTGTCGCGGGGCTAACCGGGCTTGCCGCGAAGCTCGCGGACGCGGACCTGGTGATCACCGGGGAGGGCTCCCTGGATTCCCAGTCGCTGGCCGGGAAGGCGCCGATTGCCCTGGCCGACGCTGCCCGCGACCTGGGCATCCCGGTCATCATGGTCGCCGGCCGGATTCTCGTCACCCCCGAGGACCTCGACCGCCACGGGGTGGTCGCCGCCGCCCAGTTGCTGGACGTGGCGCCCAGCCCCGCCGATGCCATCGCCAACGCCGCGAAGTACCTGGCCTGGGCCACCAGCCAGGTGCTCGAAGGGGCCTGAGCCGCGAAGCCGGAGAGCCTCCGCCCTAGGCGCCGGTTTCATAGTGCGGCTCGGCCACCGGCTTGGACTCCGGGGATCCCTTCTCCCGCAGATACACGGAAGCGCCGACCAGCACCGCGACGGCTAGGAACTCGCTCTGCCAGTTCTGGAATGACTCGAACCAGAACCGGCTCGTCGCGAGGTAGCCCAGCACGGTGACCGGGGGCTGGCCATGGGCCTGCTGCTCCTGGCTGTACTCCTCGCTGCCGCCTACCGCGTGGAGCGCGACTGACATCAGGAACAGCAGCAGGAACATGATCGAGAGGGAGTGCTCATAGATTTTCAGCACCCAACCGCCGCGGCGCACCGGCCACGGCGTCGCCGCCTTGATCGTGGCCTGCCGCGGATCCTCGTCCTGCGGGGCCTTTTTCCCCATCGGCTTCGACTCGGAGGAACCCTTCTGGAAGAGGAAGACCGTCAGGATGACGTACATGCCCATCTGCAGGAACTCCGACTCCCAGTTCTCGAAGGTCGCCTCCAGGAACGCTCCGGTCCCCAGATACTCGAAGATTCCGACGGCGGCCTGGCCGTGGGCGAGCTGGTCCTCGCTGTAGTCGGCGGCCCCGCTGATGACCATGCCGCCGAAGAAGACGACGAAAAGTCCGATGTTCGCCAGCAGCAGTCCGTGTTCCTTGGCCCACTTGCGCATTCTTGCTCCCGATTCTGGGTGGATCGTGTGAGGTGCAGTTCCGTTCATGGCCTACCCCGTCCGGTCTTGCGGCGGAGCCTGTTGGGAATCAGCACGAGCAGGATCAACAGTACGGCCAGCAGCGCGCCGCCGGCGGTAAGTCCGGCGGTCCGTCCCGCTGTCACGTCAAAGACCAGCGCAGAAGTACCCACGCTCAGCAGTGCGACGCCGGCCAGGGCCACTTTCGCGATCCGGTCCGCACTGGCCACGAGGGTATCCTTGAGCCCCTTGCGGAAGAGCCGGCGATGCGCGCTCACCGGCAGCAGGATCAGTGCGGTGGTTAGGGCTGCCAGGACAACGTTGGTGAGGTAGAGGGTCAGCTGGAACCCGTCCAGCGTCTCGAAGCGTGATTGGAACGGCAAGGTCAGCAGGAAACCGGCCAGGATCTGGACGCCGGTCTGAAGAACCCGCAGCTCCTGCAGCAGTTCGGCCCAGTTGCGGTCCATCTTCTCGTCGAAGGTTTCGTCCCGGCCATCGTTCCGGGTTTCTTCGGCGTTGGGCATCGTCGCTCCCTTTCAAGTTTCACCTGCGACCCCCTTTGCGTGCGCCCGGCACGGGATGGCGGTCAACTTGGCCCGAAACACAAATTCAGGTCGGTACTAAGCTTACTGAGGATTTTTCGGGTACGGTGGAAAACACGGAAAGGCTGCGCTCCCGGGCGCGGCTGGACTCCAGATCCGATCATCCAGATTCGACCGGCCGAATGCCAGAAAGCAGGAGGAACGACATGACTCAGGACCAGCAAGGACGCCCCATCGAAGAGGAAGCGGGCGGCTACGGAACCCCCACCGCCGAGCAGGAACTGCCAGGCGGGGACGCGAAGACGTTTGCACAGCCCCGCGATGAAGAGGCCTTCGATGCCGCGGGCCTCAACCAGGACAGCCCGGACGGCGAAACCTACCCGGCGGGGACACCGGACCTGAGCCAGTTCGGGGCCGAAGACCAGGACAGTGCAGGAGAACCCGGAGCCGGACGCTTCGGAGGAACAGAGGAACAGATGAACGCGGAAAACGAAAGCAGCGAAGCCGGATTCGAGCAGGGCAACGAAGCGGCAGCCGAAAGCGGCGGCGCGGTGCCCTCCTCGGACGCGGAGATGGACGCGGCCAACACCGAGGAGCCCGAGCCGGGCCGGCCGTTCTCCTCGGAGTCCGGCCAGGACGCCGCCGGAATTCCGGACGGCAGCGGCACGGACCTGCCGGATGAGAAGTCACCGAAGGACCGTGACAGCGAAGACAAGGAATCGTTCGACGCCGGCTAGACCGCCGCGGACACGCCAAAGGCCGGCGCCCTGCCACCGCATGGTGGGAGGGCGCCGGCCTTTTGTGCAGCGGGTTGTGTGCCTGCCGGCGGCTAGCGGCGCTTCTTCGGAGAGCGCTTCGCCGCGGCGTTGACGGCAGCCCGGGCCGCTGCGACGGGCGCGGCGTCTTCGGTCTCCGGTTCGGCCACGGTGCCGCGGGCCTTCGCGATGGCCTTCATGCCGTGGTAGATCACCAGGGCGGCCGCGGAGCCCAGGGCGATGCCGGTGAACTTGAGGTCGCCGATGGTCCAGGTGTAATCGGCGATGCCGACAATCAGGGCCACTGCGGCGGTGGTGAGGTTGATCGGGTTGGAGAAGTTGACCTTGTTCTGCACCCAGATCTTCACGCCCAGGACACCGATCATGCCGTAGAGCATGGTGGCTGCGCCGCCGAGCACGCCGGCCGGGACGGTCGCGATGAGTTCGCCGAACTTCGGCGAGAAGCTCAGCACGACGGCGAAGATGCCGGCCACCCAGTAGGCCGCCGTCGAATAGACCTTCGTTGCGGCCATGACGCCGATGTTTTCGGCGTAGGTGGTGGTACCGGATCCGCCGCCCAGGCCGGCGAGGACAGTCGCGGCGCCGTCGGCCATCAGAGCGCGGCCGGACACGCCGTCGAGGTTCTGCCCGGTCATGGCGGAGACCGACTTCACGTGGCCGATGTTCTCCGCCACCAGCACCAGCACCACCGGGACGAAGAGGCCGACGACGCCGAGGTGGAATTCGGGGGTCTGGAAGTGCGGGAGCCCGACCCAGGCGGCGGCGTCGACCTTGTCGAAGTTGATCTCGCCGCGGATCATCGCGACGAGGTAGCCCACCACGACGCCGACCAGGATGCTGAGGCGGCCAAGGATGCCGCGGAAGAAGACGCTGACCACGATGATCACCGCGAGGGTGACCAGGGCGGTGATGGGGGCGGCGTCGAAGTTGTTCTTGGCGGCGGGGGCCAAGTTCAGGCCGATCAGCCCCACGATGGCGCCGGTGACGATCGGCGGCATCAGCCGGTTGATCCAGCCCGCGCCGAACTTCTGCACAATGGCGCCGATGATGGCCAGCCCGACGCCGGCCAGCACCACGCCGCCCAGCGCGCCGGGAATCCCGTACTGCTGTTGGGAGGCCATGATCGGGGCGATGAACGCGAAGGAGGAGCCGAGGTAGCTGGGCACCCGGCCCTTGGTGATGACCAGGAACAGCAGGGTGCCGATGCCGGAAAAGAACAGCGTGGTGGCCGGCGGCATGCCGGTGATGATCGGCACCAGGAAAGTGGCGCCGAACATGGCGACAACGTGCTGCATGCCCACGCCGATTGTCAGGGGCCACGCGAGGCGCTCATCCGGCCTGACGACCTCGCCGGGGCGGATGGACTTGCCGCTTCCGTGGAGCTTCCATTTGGTGCCGAGCATGCTCATTGCAGCGAGCCTTTCAAGAATGTGTGGCGGGACCGGGAAGGAATCTTCCGGTGACACTTTACCGCGCCGGCCGGACGGCATTGGTGCCGGAAGCATCGATATAGTGGCGGTATGCCAGCCCTGACTGTTCCTTCTCTAGGTTTGCGCGCTGCCTGGCTTGAGGCCCACGCCGAGTGGGGGCCGGGTCTTCACGAGGATGGCTTCGGGCTGCTGCCGGACCATCCCCGGTGAGAGATCCACGCCTGTAACGTCGAGCCCCGCTTCGGCTAAGCGGACACTCAATCGTCCGGCGCCGCATCCGGCGTCGATCACTTTCCGTCCCGGGGCAGCGCGAATCCGCGCGCAGAAGTCGTTGATCATCGCCATATCGAGCGGCGCTTCAAAGCTGGTGTCCGGGAGCGCCTCTGAATAAGCCTCGGCCACCGTGTCATATGCGGTTCTTACGCCGGCCAGGTTCTCGGAGTTTCCCATTGCCCGAGCGTACCGACCCTGGGTCTTCCCGGCGGGCCGTCACTCTCCCAAAAACCGGCCGCGCCTGTCTGCTACGGCGTGTGGTCGGAATGGTCGCTGCTGCTGCCGCTGCCGCTGCCGGTGCTCGCCGCGTCCGCCACCCGGTACCGGACCGACATACCGGCGGTCAGATGGTCGTTGACGTGGCAATGAAAGAGCCAAGTACCCACGTCGTCGGGAACCATATCGGCCACCACCATGCTTGCCGGCAGCAGGCTCACGACGTCGGTGCGCATACCCAGCGCCGTCGCGGTGTTTCCGTGCCAGTGCGGTGTGTGCAGGTCCACCTCGGTACCCATGCCCATCAGGTACCAGCGGACCCGTTCGCCCTTTTTCATAGTCAGCGCATCTAACGGCAGATTGCCGTACACGTACCCGTTGATGGAGTGCATCAGATTGCTCTCGACGAACTCTTCATCAGCCGGCGCCACCGAACGCGGGTCGCCGGCGAAGCGGTCGATATTGCGCTTGAGGTACGGGCTGGCGTTTTCGTTACTGACTTTGAACTGGACAAAGAACTCGCGGTCCACATCGTTCGGGGTACCGTCCGCGCGGGCGGCGCCGGTCTTGGTGATGACCATCGGACCGACTAGGCCGGCGTAGTCGTCTCCGACTTCGTCCTTGTGCGAGTGGTACATCCACATCACGGAACTCCCGTCCATCGGCCCGGGACCGGCCCGGTCCGGCACCTTGTAGCTGTAAATGTAGGAGTGTCCCGGCGGTACGGCGTCGTCCCCATGGTCCGCCGCCCCGGTGCCGTCGTCGTACGGGGCGCCCTCGCTGGCCTTGTCGTAGAACACGCCGTGGACGTGCACGGAAGCCGGACGGTCGAGGTTGTTCTTGAAGACCACCTTGATGGTGTCGCCGACGACGCCCCGGATGACCGGGCCGAGCATGCCGAGATGCCGTTGGGCGGCGCTGCGCGGCTTGAGCTTGGTGAAGGACGCGTCCGTGTACTCCCGGTACAGCGCCTTCACATAGGTGGCGCCAATGCGCCGGGGGCCGCGCTGGGTGAAGACGGCCGCTGTTTTGTCGAAGGCTGCGCCCGTGACCTGGTTCATTCCGGACGGCGCATAGTTCCAGTCGACCTCGTCCGCCCCGATGTAATACGTCCGGGTCTGCGGAACGTACTGTCCCTTCGCGGACGTTGCCATCGCCGTGCAGCCTGCGAGGGCAACAACCGTCGCCAGTGCCGCGGCCATTGCGGCGTGCAGCGCAACCAGAATCCTTCGCGGCCAGAAGAGAGGGCCCCGGTGCACTTGCTCCATTGCCATGAGATGACTGCCCATTGGGTGGCCCACCTTCGAATCCATGCCGAGCGGAGAGACTTGAGCCTTAGGCTCTTAAGCGTAGGACGGAGGCCACAATAAGCGTAGGGCCGGGGCCGAGGATTTTCCTTGCGGGATACCCCTGACGGAGCGTGCTGCTTTCCCTCCGGACTCCGCCAGGACGCTGCTGCGGTTTCGGTCAGCGCCTGCAGGTGCCGGGCCGGGATCGGATCCTAGCTCCGTGCGGCGAGGAAGGCGTCTTCAGCGGCGTAGTCGGTGAGGTGGTCGAAGAACGGCTCCGCGGGGCCCGGCTGGTTGGCCGGGTTGGCGAGTAGCCAGTCGATTTCCGCAGTGACAGTTTGGGCGTAGGTTCCAACGGGCTGGTAGCCGAGAGCCGTGGACGCCTGCGTGTCGAGGATCAGCGGCGGAGTGAAGTTCCAAGGGTGCGCGCCGAGGTCCGGATGGGCGTCGGAATCGAGGAGGATTTCTTCCCACTCGTGGTCAAGGCGGTCCGCGATCGTGCGGGCGATGTCCAGACCGGTAGGGGCGTCGGGGTCCGCGCTGTTGAGGATCCGTTGGCCGGGGCGGGCTGCGATCGTTTCGACCAGGGCCGCTGTGTTGACGGCGGCTGTGGTGTGGTCGCCTCCGGCCCCTTTGGAAGCCAGGAACACCGCAGGCCGTCGGTCGAGGACCCGCTTGACGAACATCCATTCCCGCGGCCGGGCAGCTCCATCGCCGTGAACCTTCGAGGCGCGGATTACAGTCACGGGATAGCCGCTGTCCAGGAGGACGTGCTCGGCAGCGACCTTGTTGGCGCCGTATCCCTCGCGGGATTCGTAGTCACCGTTCCCCGGCTGCATGGTCGCTTGGTCTTCCCTGATAGGAAGCGGGAATCTTGGCGCGACGTCGGAATTCACGTGATTGCCGGCGTCGTCGATGTAGACGGCTTTGCTGGATAGCATGACCGCCGACCCGACCGCGGCCAGATGGGGGAGTAGCAGGCGGGCGTCCGCCGCCGTGTAACAGGCCGCGTCCACCAAGAGGTCCGCTCCGTTGCCCACGGTTCGTGCAAGGTCTGCGTCGTTCCTCCGGTCGGAGGACTCGAATGTGGCCCCCGCCTCGCGCAGCACTGCCGGCATCTTCGACGCGTCCCGGCCCGTGATTTCCACCTGCCAACCGGCATCCAGCAGGCGTCGCGCGATGGCCCGTCCCAACACACCTGTACCCCCAAGAATGACCGCTCGCTTCATCACGCCAACCCTAGCGGGCGATGACCACGAATCCTGCCATCAGATCCAGTGACGCGGCCCGTAACTGCGGCGCCGCTGTAGCCTGAGGTCCGATGACGAATTTGAAACTCCTTACGGCGTACGATCAGCAACTCCGCACCGATGCGGAGACCCCTAGTGCGGTCGCCGTCGAGCGTTTGGGCCCGCTGCGGCTGGTGACGTTCGCGGGCGGCCGCGGATTCGTGACCTATCAGGATCTGGCCGGAGCCGACGCGTCGAAGATCGCGCGGTGGGTGGCAGAAACGGTGGCGTTCTACCGCGCGGATCCGGAAATCGTGCGGGTCGAATGGAAAACCCGGGGCCACGACAATGCGCCCGGGCTGCACGAGGCGCTGCTCGAGAACGGGTTTGAGCCAGACGAGACAGAATCGGTCATGATCGGGGATGCCAGCGCGCTCGACGTCGACGTGGACCTGCCGCGCGGGGTGAGCCTGCGGCGGGTTACGGACGAAACGGACATCCGCGCCATGAGCGCCATGCAGGACGAAGTCTTCGGCAGCCCCGCCTCTGACGGAAACGCTGAAGCAATCCTGCGCCGAATGGCCCGCGGCGACGGGATGGAGCTGTGGGTCGCCGAGCACCAAGGCGTGATCGTCAGCGCCGGCCGCCTGGAACCGGTGCCGGACACCGACTTCGCCGGCATCTGGGGCGGCGCCACACGCGAGGAATGGCGCGGCCGGGGAATTTACCGAGCGCTCACCGCAGCCCGCGCGCGGGCGGCGATATCCCTCGGCAAGACGCTCATCCACAGCGACTCCACCGAATATTCACGTCCGATTTTGGAGCGCTACGGCCTGGTCCGGGTGTCCACGACGACGCCGTACCGCTGGCGCCGCTGAACGGCGAAGACGTCGGCGACCGCCATGGCAGACTGATTCCGTGACCCACGGACCGGACTATGCTGCGTACGCCGCCAGGATGCGCGGCCTGGCCGTCTCTGGTTGCGACCTCCAAGTCGACGCCCGGTTCGTTGACATGCTGAGTCCAAGGGGTGCCCGCATCCTGGATCTCGGCTGTGGGATCGGGTCGGCTGTCGGTGCCCTTCGAAACTGCGGCCATCTAGCCTACGGCGTTGATCCGACCGAAGCCGTTCTGGCTGTGGCCCGCGACCTTTTCGCCCCCGGATGGTTTCGGGGCATGAGCGCCGAAGACGTTTCTGCCGCCGCGCTGCGCGATCAGGGCCTGCCCGGAACCTACGACCTCGTACTCATGTCAGGAAACGTCCCGGCCTTCCTCACGGAAGACGGCCTTGCAGGGATCTTCGAGCAGCTCCCCTCCATCCTGGACCCGGGCGGTTCCCTCGTTGTCGGCACCTCCACGGCCGCCCGAGGTGGACCGGCGCAGCAAGATCTGGTGGCCACCGGCCCGGGTCTCACCCTGACGCACCGTTTTTCTGATTGGCATCTGAGCCCGTTCACCGCGGATTCGCCTTGGTCAGTGAGTGTCTATTCAAACTCCGGCCAACGCCGCACCGCCGCCGGCCCGGACGGGATCTTCGTCCTCGGCAGCTGACCTTTGCGCGCGAGTGGCCGCGCCGCCTGCCCGTTTCACCGCCGACGTCGGGTGCGTCGTTCAGCATCTGAAGTAGTGGTTTCTTCGGGGTGTTTGGTGTGGGTCGAGGTGGGGTGGCGGGATGAACCAGGGGATCCCGGCGCGGATCTGGATGGTCCATTGTTCTTTGTGAGTCAGGTGGTGATGGTGGGAGCAGAGGAGTGTTCCGTTGTCGGTGGATGTGGTGCCGCCTGTGGACCAGTAGTTGATGTGGTGGGCTTCGCACCAGGGTGCGGGGATGGTGCAGCCGGGGAAGGCGCAGCCCTGGTCGCGGGCGGTGATGGCTTTGCGGAGGTGGGGCGGGAAGATCCGGCTGGTGCGGCCGATGTCCAGGATCCGGCCCTGGGCTCCGAGCAG
>NZ_JBFTNW010000009.1:0-132525 GCF_056397665.1 Arthrobacter sp. 05L428
CAGCGCGCAACATTCCGCGCCGTTTTCCAGGCCGTTTATCAGGGGGTCGGTCGCTATCTTTCCGCTTCAGCGGCGGCGACTCGAACTACTTTACACACCAACCCGACCCCATACAAATCGGCCCCCGCAAGCACCTCCCCGCGCCACAAACCCCGGAAATCCGCGCCAAAACGGCCCGCGGGGCGCGGGAAGTCGAGGTCCGGCATCCAAAGTCGTCGGTGTGGGCTCCGTCACCGGGCCACGCGTGGTGCCGACACCGTGGGCGGCGGTGGGCGGAGGCCGAGGGACGAGGAGCCGGCGTGCGCAACACCGGCTTAAACGCAAGAAGGGCCGGCAACCATTTGGTTGCCGGCCCTTCTTCAAGCCACTGGCTTCAGGAGTGCTGAATTACCAGGAAGACTTCGTGATGCCCGGGAGCTCACCGCGGTGAGCCATGTCGCGGAAGCGAACACGGGAGATACCGAACTTCTGGAACGTGCCGCGGGGGCGGCCGTCGATGATGTCGCGGTTACGCAGGCGGACCGGCGAGGCGTTGCGGGGCAGCTTCTGCAGGCCGAGGCGTGCAGCTTCGCGTGCTTCGTCGGTTGAGTTGGGGTCAACCAGAGCCTTCTTCAGTTCGAGGCGCTTTGCAGCGTAACGCTCGACGATGACTTTACGCTGTTCGTTCTTAGCGATCATTGACTTCTTAGCCATGTGTTTAGCGCTCCTCTCGGAATTCGACGTGCTGGCGGATTTTGGGATCGTACTTCCGCAGGACCATGCGGTCCGGGTCGTTACGACGGTTCTTGCGCGTCACGTAGGTGTAACCCGTGCCCGCGGTCGACTTGAGCTTGATGATCGGACGTACGTCCTTGTCCTTTGCCACTAGAGCTTCACTCCTCGTGCCAGGATGGCGGCGACGACTACGTCAATGCCGCGTACGTCGATGGTCTTGATGCCACGTGCAGAGACCTGCAGGGTGACATTACGGCGCAGGGACGGAACCCAGTAGCGCTTCTTCTGGATGTTCGGGTCGAACCGGCGCTTGTTGCGGCGGTGCGAGTGCGAAATGCTGTGTCCAAAGCCCGGCTCGGCTCCGGTCACCTGGCAGTGTGCTGCCATGACGACTCTCCTAATGAAAATAATATGAAACGGCTGGCGGAGTTCCGCATAGCCGTGCGATCGGCGGCGTCCGCAGCCAGCCCCACCCGCGTTCCGCAGCAGTCCGACAGCCGGCTGAACCGGCTGCAGTCCTCACTGAGGCGAAGATTGTGGGTCACAGGCACCGGGCGGCGATAACCAAAAGGAATCACTGCGAAGTGCCGGGATACTGGGCGAATACAGGAGTGCACGCAACTTGAGCCCCTAACTACCGGCCACCGGGAGTGCCTGATTCCTCAGCCATTTCCGCCAACCGGAGCAATTGCACACGCTCCGCGCCACCTAGCGCCTACCAAGTCTACGAGCTTGGCGAATTAAAGACCAATCCGGGCCCGCAGGGTGTATAAGCGGCGGCCGTCCCCGCGCAGGCAAGTCACATCAGCGGCGCAGTCCTTTCACAGCAAAATGAAAGGCAACGGGCAGATTCTGGATTCATGAACACACCAACCCAGACTGCCTTGCAGCCCGCGGCCCGACGGGCGCCTGCCGCCGGCAACCCCTTCAAGGGGCAGTACCGCAAACGGCTGTTCAAGGCAGACCTGCTCACCGTGATCGCATGGGCGTCGGTGGCCGGTGCCGTGGCGTTGTGGCTGGCCGACGGCGGCGTCGCCGGATTCTCAAGCGTCGCCGGAGCGTTCACGGCGATGGGGATCGTCGCGGGGCTCGCCGGGATGGACCTGGTGCTGCTCATGCTGCTCCTCGCCGCACGCCTCCCCGTCATCGACGGGGCTGTTGGCCATGACCGCGCCCTTGAATTCCACCGAAAACTCGGCAAGCCGTCCCTGTACCTACTGCTGGCGCACGGCGTTCTGATCGCGCTCGGCTACGGGCTGGCAGAGGGGCTTGACCCGATCAGCGAGTCAGTGGCCCTGTGGGTCAAGGTCCCCGACATGTGGCTGGCGTTCGTGTCCATGGCACTTTTTATCGCCGTCGTCGTCACCTCCCTGGTCGCCGTCCGCCGTCGGTTTCCCTATGAGTTCTGGTATGTCGTCCATCTGCTGACCTACGCCGCCGTGCTGACCTCACTGCCGCACCAGTTCAGCGTCGGTGGACTCTTCGCCGAAGGCACCTGGCAGCGCTGGTATTGGCTTGCGATCTGCATCGCGACGGGCGCCGCGCTGCTGCATTACCGGGTTCTCGAGCCCATTGTCGCCACGGTCCGGCATCAGCTGCGGGTAAGCCGGGTGGTGGCCGCCGGTCACGGCGTGGTCAGCATCGAAATGACGGGCCGGCATCTCGACGAGCTGGCCGGCAGCGGTGGACGGTTCTTCATCTGGCGCTTTCTCGCCCCGGGGCAGTGGTGGCACCCGCACCCGTTCAGCCTTTCCGCTGAGCCCTTGCAGTTCGACGCCGACGGCGGTGGCCGGCTGCGGATTACGGTCCGGAACCTTGGCAGGGGCTCCGCGAGCCTGGCCCGGCTGAAGCCCGGTACCCGGGTGGCGATCGAAGGCCCGTACGGGCTCTTCAGCACCGCCGCCCGCAGCCGGCAGCACGTTGTGATGATTGGTGCCGGCATCGGCATCACCCCCATCCGCGCCCTGCTGGAGAGCACTCCGTTCGCGCCGGGCGATGCGACCGTGATCCTCCGCGGCCACAGCCGGTCCGGTCTGTACCTCGGCGATGAAATCCTCGAGCTCTGCCAACGCCGTGGCGCGACCTTATTCCATCTGACCGGGCGCCGGCCGCGGGGCGTCCAAACCTGGCAACCGGAAACCGAAGCTCGCTCCGGTTACCGGCTGGCGAGCTACGCACCAAACCTCGCCGACGCAGACGTCTACGTCTGCGGCCCCGCGGACTGGGCAAGAAACGTCCTGGATGACGCGCGCCGGGCGGGCGTGCGGGAAGAGCAACTCCACTACGAAAGGTTCGACTGGTGAGAATTCGCGCAGTAGTTTCAGCGACCCTGGCCTCGGTCGGGATCCTTGTGGCCGGCTGGCAGTCGGGAGCGCATGTAGCGAACACGGCCAGCGCCGTCGGCACCACGGCGGGCACCACCGGGTCGGGCTCGAGCGGTTCGACCGGGAGTTCCGCGCCGTCCTCCGGAGCCACGGGAACCACGGGTTCCTCCAGCTCGACCGGCGCGGCAGCGAAGGCCGGAGGAACCTTTACCGGCGACGTCGTGCAGACCCGCTTCGGTCCGGTCCAGGTGCAAATCACCGTCAGCGGCGGCACCATCTCGGATGTCACCGCACTCCAACTCACCGACGACGGCGGCCGGTCGGTACAGATCAGCAACTACGCCGCACCCCTGCTGCGCGCTGAGGTGCTCCAGGCCCAGTCGGCCAACGTGCAGACCATCAGCGGAGCCACCGTCACCAGTGATGCTTACCTGACCTCGCTCCAAGCGGCCCTCGATGCAGCCCACGTCTGAGCTGGGCCGGCCGGAGCTGAAGGCCAAGACCTTCCGGTGCATGGGGACGGTCGTCAGCCTTACCGTTCCCCTCGGACCAGAGGACTGGACGGCGGACGCCGAAGCGGCGCTGGCGGAGGCCGCCGGCGTCGTCGAACGGCGTTTCGGGGAACTCGACGCCCGCTTCAGCCTTTACCGGCCCGGTTCCGAGGCCAGCAGGCTGGCGGCCGGGGAGCTCTCGCTGCGGGAGGCCTCGCAAGAACTCCGGGACTGCTACGCCGACGCGGCCGAATGGCGCCTCCAGACGGAGGGCGCGTTCACGCCGGAACGTCCGGACGGAGTGCCGGACCTTTCCGGGCTGGTGAAAGGGCTCGCGATCAAGGAAGCGGGGGCCCTCTTGCAGTCACGGGGGCTGGCCGACTGGTGCCTGAACGCCGGCGGTGACGTGTTGGTGGCCGGTTCACCCATCGTGGGCAGCCGGGCGGCGTGGCAGGCCGGCGTCGTGGATCCGCAGGACCGCACGACCCTGATCGCCGCTTACCCGTTGGGCGGCAGCACCGGCATCGGGGCCCTGGCCACCTCCGGCTCCGCCGAACGAGGTGACCACATCTGGACCCGCGGCTCCGGCGTCAGCGAGTTCAGCCAAGTCTCGGTCGCCGCGGCGGACATTCTCACCGCCGATGTGCTCGCGACCGCCATCGTGGCGGGCGGGGTCCGCATGCTCAACCGGGCGACGAGCGGCTGGGACGTTGAGGTGCTCGCCATTCGGACCGACGGGGGCATCCTCGCGACGCCGGGGTTCCGCGCCTGACTTGGGTTCGGCGCGGGCGCTCCCCCCACCCGTCGCTGTTGACCGGGCCGGCTACCCGCCCGCGGCTGGCAGCGCGTTCGACGCCGCAACACGCGAGTACCAAAGACCGCTCGCCTTGGGGATGCGGCGCTGCGTCTCGTAGTCCACCCGGACCAACCCGAAGCGCTGGTGATAGCCGAAGGCCCATTCGAAGTTGTCCAGCAGGGACCATGCGAAATATCCGCGGACGTCCACGCCGTCCGCCAGTGACTCGTGGACTGCCCGCAGATGTTGATCGAAGAACGCCAGCCGTGCCTGGTCATCCACGAAGCCATCTGCGTCCGGAACGTCTTCGAAGGCGGCGCCGTTTTCCGTGATGTAGATCGGGACCCCGGCCGGCCCGGTGTATTCACGCTGCAGCCGGTTCAGCAGCCGGCGGAGGCCCTCGGGCTGTATTTCCCAGCCCATTCCGGTGACGGGCAGTCCGCGGGGCACCTGCCGGACGCCGTCGGCCGCGACCAAGGGCGACGCGGGAGCTCCTCCGGCCGGTCCGGGGTGCGGCGCCGGATCCTTGGTGAATGCGTCCCCGTGGTAGTAGTTGACGCCCAGCAGATCGAGGGGCTGCGAAATGATGTCGAGATCCCCGGGCCGGACGACCTCGGCCATGCCGAGGTGGGCCACGTCGGCAAGCACATCGGCCGGGTATTCACCCCGGAACAGCGGGTCCAGGAACATCCGGTTCGACTGTCCGTCAACTCTCCGGGCGGCGTCGAGGTCCCCATCCCGGCCCGGGTCGGCCGGATCGGCCACCGTCAGGTTCAACGTGATTCCCAGGGTCGCCTCAGGATCCTGCCGGCGGAGCGCGCGGACGGCCAAGCCATGGCCCAGCAGCAGGTGGTGGACCGCCGCGAGCGCCGCGGCGGGGTCCTGCCGTCCGGGGGCGTGGATGCCCGCAGCATAGCCGAGGAAGGCCGAGACCCAGGGCTCGTTGAGCGTGGTCCAGATCCGGACCCGGTCACCGAGGGCCTCGTGCATCACCGCGGCATAGTCGGCAAAGCGCTCAGCCGTTTCCCGCGCGGCCCAGCCGCCCTTGTCCTCCAGCGCCTGCGGCAGGTCCCAGTGATACAGCGTGATCCAGGGTGTGATGCCCGCAGCGAGCAGTTGATCGACCAGCCGCGAGTAAAACGCGATGCCCTCGGGGTTCGGCGTCACACCGTCGGGCATGCAGCGGGCCCAGGAGATGGAGAAGCGGTAGGCGGCCAGGTTCAGGTCCCGCATGAGCCCGACGTCCTGGGCCGAACGGTGGTAGTGGTCGCAGGCGACATCGCCGTTGTGCGCATCCGCGACCGCCCCGGGCACGCGGCAGAAGACGTCCCAGATGGATTCCCCGCGGCCTCCCTCGTGGGCGGCTCCTTCGATTTGGTAGGCCGCGGTGGCAGCACCCCACAGGAAGCCGGCAGGAAAGGTGAGGGGGCTGCTGTTCATCCTGTTACTGCTCCTTGGGGCGGGAGTGCGTCGGGCCAGAGGGCGTCGTACTAGAGACGGGTGAGCTGAGGATACCGCGGCGAGAGGCCGTCGCCGGAGGACTTGCCGGTGACCCGGCGCACCACCCAGGGCCCGGCGAACTCGCGCACCCAGCGGGCATTCGCACGGAGCGCCTCGGAGCGGCTGAGCTCCGGGACCGGCGTCATCGGCGGCACATCGATCGAGTGGTCGTGCTCCAGCACGGTGAGGACGCGCCTGGCCATGTTGGCATGGCCGGCAGCGGACATGTGCATCCGGTCGGTCGCCCACATGCCCCAGTCGTAGTACTCGTTGAAGCGCCAGTAGTCCACCAGCAGGGCATCGTGGTCTCCGGCGATGCCGCGGACAAGTTCGTTGTAGATGGCGGTCCGCCCCCGCATGGTCCCGAAGACTTTGGAGCCGCGCGCGTCGAAACCGGTAAACATCACCACGGTGGCACCGGTGGCCTTCAGTTTCCGGATGCCGGCGTCGTATTCCACCAGCAGGTCATCGATGTCGATCTTGGGACGGAGGATGTCATTCGCGCCGGCGTAGATGCTCACCAAGGTGGGTTTGAGTGCGACTGCGGCGTCCACCTGTTCGGCCATGATCTGGCGGAGCTTCCTCCCGCGGATGGCGAGGTTGGCGTAGCCGAAGCCCGGGTCGGCCGCGCCCAGCTGCTCTGCCACCCTGTCGGCCCAGCCCCGCACGCCGTTGGGGCGGGCCGGGTGGTCGTCGCCGACGCCTTCGGTAAAGGAGTCTCCGAGTGCAACGTAGCGGGCTGTGAAATCCATGGATTCAGTCTGCCAGAGCCCCCTGGGTGGGTCACACCGGGGAATCGCCGCAGCTGCTACTCGCGGATCCGGACCGCCGTTTCTCGCAGGTACTGCTCCACCCGGGTGTAAGCATCCCGGGTCAGGGCTTTCCACAAGGCAATGGCCAGGTGAGGGTCGGCGGCTTCCAGCTCGGCGATCGCCTCCACACTGAGCACCATGACCTCTACCGGCCCCACTGCCCGGACGGTGGTTTCCTGCCGGTTGCCGCTGCCCAGCGCCAGTTCGCCAAAGGTCATCCCGGCGCTGAGGGTGTTCAGCTTGACCCGGTCCGCGGTGGGCCCGGGCGACGTGCTGCTGACTTTTCCGGAGGTGATGAAGTAGACCCCGCCGAACCGCAAACCTACACGCCGGATTACGTCGCCGTCGCCATAGGATTTCGGCGTCATCAGCGCTTCCAGCGCCGCCGCCTCCGCTTCCTCCAGGGGCGCCAGCGCGGGCGAGGCGGTGACGGGAACGTGGTCCGGGATCAGCAGATGGTCCCCGTGGCGCTCCAGCAGGCGGTTTTCGCAGTATTCGACGGCGGCGCTCCGTGTTGTGAAGGACGGAACCGGGCGCTCGCTTGACGTTGCCAGGGCTTCGGTGACCGACCCGTCCGCCTCAACCAGCACCAGGTCGCGCCCGGCGTCGGCCATCCCCTGCCTCATTCTGGCCAGCGTACGCACTGCAACCTCGCTGACTTGGTCCGTGCGCCGCATGTCCAGGATCACCAGCTCGACGTCGTCGGCCAGGCCGCTGACCTCACGCACCATGGATTCAGTCCCGGCGAAGAGAAGGTCGCCGTTGAGTTCGATCACCCGGGCCCGGTGGCCGTGGGCACGCAGGACATCGGCGGCCTCGTCGTTGCGGCGGATGCCCGAGGGTGTTTCGGTAACGTCGTAGGCGGCGAGGATGGCGGACCGGCCCGCCCGGGCCGCCCGGACGAAGTGGAGTTCCATGTCGCGGGAGAGTCGCTGCGCGGTGGCCAGCCCGCGGACGCTGCTGCCGTGCTCATCCAGCGGCGGTGAGTAGACCGCCAGGCCCACCTGGCCGGGCAGCACGGCGATGATGCCGCCCGCTACCCCGCTCTTGCCCGGCATCCCCACGCTGCTGATCCAGGCGCCGGCGTCGTCGTACATGCCAGAGGTCATCATGACGGACAGCACTCGCTCCACCGGCCCGATCTCAAGCACCTGTTTGCCGCTGAGCGGGTTCCGGCCGCCGTTGGCCAGCGTGGCCGCCATGATCGAGAGGTCGAAGCAGTTGACCAGGACCGAGCACTGCCGGAAGTAATCCTGCAGAACCGGTGTCGGGTCGTCTTCGATGATGTTGAAGGAGCGAAGCAGGTAGGCGAGGGCTGTATTGCGGTGGCCGTGTTTGAGCTCGGATTCGTAGACCTGCTCGTTGACCGAGAGCTGACGGCCTGCGAACCCGGAGTACGTGCTGAGTATCCGTTTGAACCCGGACTGCCCGCCTGATCCCCTAATCAGGGAGGTGGCAGTGAGGGCCCCGGCGTTGATCATCGCGTTGGCAGGCCGCCCCGTCCCTTCGGCGAGGGAGATCTCGTTGAAGGAATCACCTGACGGTTCCACGTCGACCTTGGCATCCACGGCCTCGGCGCCAAGGTCCTCGAGTGCCAGTCCGTAGGTGAAGGGCTTGGAGATGGACTGGATAGTGAATTCCTCGCGGGTGTCACCGATTTCGTACACCTTGCCGTCAACGGTAGCGAGGGCGATGCCGAAGTTGTCCGGATCCACGTTGGCCATGGCCGGAATGCTGCTGTAAGGCTTGCCGTCCTTGAGCAGCGAGATCTCGGCGTGGATCTGGCGGAGATAGCTGTCGATCGGCGATTCCATAATGCCAAGACTAGGGGACATCGGGCCGCTGGCCGCGCCGGGGTCTCAGGCCCGTTTGTTCTCCCGCAGGATCCAGTGGCCCGCGTCGAGCCGGGACACGATCTTTTCGCCGATACGGGCCAAGGCCGCGATGTCGTCCGGATCGAGTGCGTCCAGGAACAGCGCGCGGACCGCTTCGACATGACCCGGGGCGAGCCCCTCGATGGTGGCCATGCCGGCCTCGGTGAGGTGTGCCGTGGTCACGCGGGCGTCGCCGGGGTGCGGCCGCCGTTCCAGCCATCCGCGGTTCTGGAGTTTGGTGACCACGTGCGAGAGCCGGGACAGCGAGGCGCTGGTGCGCGCCGCGAGTTCGCTCATCGGCAGGTACCGGCCCTCGGCTTCGGAGAGCATGGCCAGGACGTTGTAGTCGAACAGGGAGAGTTTCCCGGCCGCATGCAGCTGCGTGTCCAGCGCGGCGGGCAACAGCGTGTTGATGCTCAGCTGGGCCAGCCAGGCGCGGCGTTCGTCGGCATTGAGCCAGCGCGGTTCGGTCATGGCTCCATTCTAGGAGCCTCGATGCTTGACGGTTCAACATCGGGCCGGTTTTGGTTCCTGCCTTCTTGCCGCCCGGCGGTAGGCTGGCGCTATGTACGTAGTCTCCCTGACCTACAAGGTGCCCGAAGAGATCGTCGACTTCCACCTGCCGGCGCACGTCGCCTGGCTGCAGGATGCGTTCGACCGCGGTGTCTTTATGGTGGCAGGCCGCAAGATCCCCCGCACCGGCGGCCTCCTGCTGTCCAACGCGGACCGCGCCGACTTGGACGCGGCACTGTCCAAGGACCCCTTCTACGTCAACGGCGTGGCCGACTTCGACGTCGAAGAGTTCCACGCCAGCCGTGTCGCCCCCGGGTACGAAAACCTGCTGGACAGCTAGCTCAGCCGGCCAGCAGCTTTTTCAGCCCGCCTTTGCGCGGGACTCTCACCGGGTCCGGCCAGCGCGGCTTGAGCTCATCCCCCAGCGTGACGCCGCGCAGCTTGCGGCCAAAGAGGGGAAGCACCCAGTCGTGCACCCAGCGGCGCTGCCGGCGTTCCCAGTCCCGGAGCCCGAGCCGGTCCGGCGGCCCCCATTCCTTGGGGCTGATGTTGTGCGGCACGCCGAGCTGGTCCAGGACCTGCGCGGCAAGGTATTTGTGGCCGGCCTTGGACATGTGGAGCCGGTCCGCATCCCACATCCGCGGGTCGTGGAAGGCATCAAAGCACCAGTAGTCCACCAACACCGCACCGTACCAGGCAGCCAGCTCCCGGACGCGCCGGTTGTATAGGGCGTTGCGCCGCTTCAGCGGCTCCAGCAGCACCGAGACCTTCACGTCAAAGCCCGTGAACAGCACCACCGTGGCTCCGCTGGCGGCCAGCTTCGCCACCAGGAATTCGTAATCATCCATCAGGTCTTCGATGTCCGTTCCGAAGTCCAGGATGTCGTTGCCGCCGGCGTACAGGGTCACCAGGGTCGGTTCCATGGCAAGCGCCGGTTCCAGCTGCTCGCCGATGATGTGGCGAAGCCGTTTGCTCCGGATGGCGAGATTGGCGTACTCCCAGCCCGGCTCCGCCTTCGCCAGCTTCTCCGCAACCCGGTCCGCCCAGCCGCGGACCCCGTTGGGCAGGCGCTTGCTGTGGTCCCCCACGCCCTCGGTGAACGAGTCCCCCAGGGCGACGAAGAGCCGCCGTCCATGAGTGCCCGGGGCTGGAAGGTTCTCGGCCATGGCGCCACGGTAGTCCCGCCGGACGACGTCGGGGTTAACGTGGGGGGCACAACGGGTGCGGCGGTCCGGGGAATCGGCCTAGAGTTCCGCTTTCCCCAGCCGCCAGTACCCCATAAACGCGACCTGCTTCCGGTCGATCCCCACGTCCCGCACCAGGTAGCGCCGCAACTCCCTGACGGTGCCCGCCTCACCGGCGATCCACGCGTAGAACGGCAGGGCACCGGCCGGCTTGTCCGGGTTCCGGCCGGTCCTGATGGCCGTCGCGTCCAGCCGTGCCGGGGTTTCCCAGAGGATGTCCCGGTCCACGTTGACGTCCTCGGGGTCCGGTCCGACAGAGCGGGGCTGCGCGGTGGCAGCCACCCAGCCCGGCGGCGGCACGGCCGCACGAACAGCCGCCTGGAGGCGCGCCCCGTGCGGCATGCGCCCGTGCGCACTCCCGCGGGCCAGCCAGGTGATGGCGACGTCGGCGGGCGAGACGAGGTCCTGGAAGTCGGCGGCGGAGGGCACCTCCAGCAGGGCCTGGCCGCTTAGGTACGGCGGGAGGCTTTCCAGGATGGCCCCGATCGCCGGAACCGCGGTTTCATCCCCCGCCAACAGCACCCGCTGGGCCAGTCCCGGACGCCATTCAATGCCGGCGTAACTTTCCGCCGTGACACAGTGCGCAGCCCGGTTGTTGGGTCCGATCAGGACCAAGCCGTCACCCGGCCTTGCCCGGGCTGCCCACTCGGCGGCGGGGCCGCCGTGGCCGGCCGCGTCGAGGTGCAGCACGAAGTCGACGTCGATCTCGGGGAAGACGGCATCCAGGCGTGCCTGCCGCACGGTGTAGGTGCGCATGGCGCCGCGGACAGCCGGGTCGAGGGCCAGCCATTCGCTGTACCAGGCGGGCTTCTCGGTCCGGAATTCGGGCAGCGGGATGTCGCGGCCATCGGCGGCCCGGGAGGGAATCATGAGCTTGATCCGCAGGTCCAGGGTGTTTCCGTGCACGCCGAAGTGCCGCAGCGAGTAGCCGCCGAAGGTGATCCGGCGGAAGTTCGGGCTGAGCTGTTCCACGGCGGTGACGCGGACGTCGAACGCCCTGGTCATGGGCTCGGCGGCGGGCAGAACTGTCACCGTCGCGGAGGCAGGGGACGGGGAAGGCGTTTCAGTCATGGGATCAGCTCCAGTTGCGGGTTCGGTGCTGCGGCGGAGGGGGCATGGGCGGACGTGGCGGGTGCGGTGTGGTGGCGGCCGAGGGGGACGACCAGCGGTGTGCCGGAGGCGGGGTCGGGCACCACCCGGGACTCCAGTCCAAAGACGTCGCGGACCAAGGCCTCCGTGATAACCGCCCCGGAGTCCCCTTCGGCCGCGATCCGGCCGCCCTTCATGGCGATGACGTGGTCCGCGTAGCGGGCTGCGAGGTTGAGGTCATGCAGCACGATCGCCACGGTGGTGCCGCGCCGGCGGTTCAGGTCCGTCAGCAGATCCAGGACTTCCACCTGGTGCGCGAGGTCAAGGTAGGTGGTGGGTTCATCGAGCAACAGAACCTCGGTCTCCTGGGCCAGCGCCATCGCGATCCAAGCACGCTGACGCTGGCCGCCGGAGAGCTGGTCCACGGAGCGGTCCGCCAGGTCCAGGGTGTCAGTGGCGGACATGGCGTTGAGCACCGCGCGCTGATCGTCCGGGGATGCCCCGCCGGACCAGCCGCGGAAGAAGCCCTGATGCGGGAAGCGGCCGCGGCCCACCAGGTCCCGGACCGTGATGCCGTCGGGCGCAGTCGGGTGCTGCGGGAGCAGGCCGAGTACGAGGGCAACCTCGCGGGCCGGCCTCGTGTGGATGTCCTTGCCGCCAAGAGTCACTGTGCCGGACGCGGGTTTGAGCAGCCGGGACAGTGCCCGGAGCAGCGTCGATTTTCCGCAGGCGTTGGCTCCGACGATCATGGTGACTTTGCCCTCGGGAATCTCGGTGCTCAGGTCCTCGATGACGGTCCGCTGATCGTATTTCAGCGTCAGGCCGGAGGCGTTCAGGGTTGCCATCTCAGGCGTCCTTTCGGTTGGCGGTGACCAGGAGCCACAGCAGGAACGGTGCACCCAGGGCGCCGGTAACGACGCCGACGGGCAGAACGGTCCCGCCGAGCACGAGCGGTGCGAGGTTCGCCGCAAGGAAGTCTGCGGCCAGGACGATCAGCGCCCCGGCCAGGGCCGAGGCCGGCAGGCTCGCCTTGCGCACAAAGCGGCGGGAAATGGGACCGGCGAGGAACGCCACGAAGGCGACGGGTCCGGCTGCTGCGGTCGCCACGGCGGACAGGCCAACGGCGGCGACGACGACGGCGAGCCGGGTGCGGCCGACGCGGACGCCCAGGCCCGCAGCGGTGTCCTCGCCGAGTTCCAGGATGCGCAGCGGCCGCGCGAGGACCGCAGCTGCGGGGACCAGCACGAGCAGGGCAAGGCCGAGGACCCCGGCCCGCCCCCAGCTGGCGGAGTTGAGCGATCCGTTGAGCCAGACGAGCGCGTCGGCCGCCGTCCGGATGTCCGCCCGGGTCATGAGGAAACTGACCACGGCCTGCAGTGCGGCGGCAATGCCCACTCCGGCCAGGATCAGCCGGTTGCCTGCCGCGTCCCCGCGGTCTGCCGCGGCGCCGAGTGCCCCGCGCCGGGCGATTGCGTAAATGATGCCGGCAACGGCGAGCGCCCCGGCGAGTGCCGCTCCCGAAACCATGGCCCCGGACGCACTGAAGAGAACGATCGCGGTAACCGCCGCGGCGCTGGCGCCGTAACTGATTCCGATCACGTCCGGACTGGCCAAGGGGTTGCGCAGCATCGTCTGGAAGAGTGCGCCGGATAGGCCAAACGCCGCACCGACCAGGCCGCCCACGACGGCGCGCGGCAGCTTGTGCTCCATCACGATGAAGCTCGCGCCCGGGATCTTGGCTCCGCCGGTGAGGTGGGCGGCCAGAATCCGGAAGAAGTCCGGGACGGTGACGGTGTAGCTGCCCAGCAGGACGGCTGCGGCGAAAATTCCTGCCACGGCGAGGGCCAGGAGGGCCGTGCGTGGTGCGGTCTTCACAGCCCGGCCCCCTTGCTTCGGCGGACCAGCCAGATGAAAACAGGCGCACCAACCAGGGCTGTCATGATCCCGGCTGGAACCTCGCCGGGTAGCAGGACCACCCGGCCGGCGATGTCGGCGGCGAGCAGCAGCACCGGGGCCACAACCAGGGAGAATGGCAGGATCCAGCGGTAGTCGGGTCCGGTCAGGAAGCGGACGGCATGCGGAACCACGAGCCCCACGAAGCCGATGGGCCCCGCCAGGGCCGTTGCCGAACCGCAGAGCAGCACAACACCCAGGGCCGTGATGCCCCGGGTCAGGCCCACCCGCTGGCCGAGGCCGCTCGCGAGGTCCTCGCCCAGGGCCAGCCCGTTGAGGTGCCGGCCAGTCCCCAGCACAATGGCCGTACCGAGCAGCAGGAAGGGCAATCCGGCGTGGATCGCGGACCAGTCACGCCCGGCGATGCTGCCCACCTGCCAGAACCGGAAACGGTCCAGCGTGTCCTGGCTGGAGACCAGGATGACGTTCATGAGCGAATACAGCCCCGCGCTCAGGGCGGCGCCCGCCAGGGCAAGCTTGACCGGCGTCGCACCGTCCCTGCCCAGCGAGGCGATCGCGTACACGAGGGCGGCGGCCGCGGCGGTGCCAAGAAACGCGAACCAGATGTATCCGGACAGCGCCGAAATCCCAAAGACGTAAATCCCGGTGACGACCGCCAGGGCCGCGCCGGCATTGACGCCGATGATCCCCGGGTCCGCGAGCGGGTTGCGGGCCACCCCCTGCATCGCCGCCCCGGAAAGCCCCAGAGCCCCGCCCGCGAGGAGGCCAAGGACGGTGCGCGGGATGCGGGCATGAACGACCGCGTGGTCGCCGTCCGCTGGATCAAACGCCGTCAGCGCCTCCCACACGGTCCCCAGGCTGAGGCCCCGGGCGCCAATGGCAAGCGATGCGGCGGCCACCAGCGCCAGCACGACGACGGCGGCCAGCAGCCCCGCGCCCCGGCGGGCACCGGAGCCACCGGACGATGCCGGTGTTTCCGCCCCGGCCGTCGCGGCAGGCGCGTCGGGACGCGCCGTCGTCGTGGGCATGGTCATCGAAGGGACCTATTTCCCCGCGCCGGCGGCTTTGTCCGCTGCGCCGGCCAGCTGCGGCAGGAAGGTGTCCAGCGCCCAGGGCAGGCTCAGTGGAGAGGACGCCGAGATGGACAGTGTGAGCGTGTTGTCCGAGTCGGCGACGAGCGCGCCGTTCTTGATGGCCGGGATCTGGCCCAGCAGGGCGTCGTTCTTGATGGAATCTGCGGTCTTCGCATCCGGGACCCAGCTCACGAAGACGTCCGAGCTGAGCTCGTTGGCCTTCTCGGCCGACCACGGGATGAAGAATTCCTTGGAGTTCCTGGACTTGTCCGCCACGATGGGCGCCAGCTTCATGCCGATCTCACTGAGGAAGCGCGGGCGGTTGTCATTGGCGGTGTAGACATTGATCCCGTCGCTCTTGGCCGGCTCGAGGTTGCCGTAGATAAAGGTCTTGCCGGCGAGCTGGGGGTACTGCGAGACCTTGTCCTTGATGGTTCCTTCGGTGTCGGCAATGAGCTTGGAGGCCTCCGTCTCCTTGCCGAGCGCCTTGCCGATGATGGCCGTGGAATCCTGCCACGACGTGCCGTAGGCGACCTCGGGCTGGGCCACGACGGGCGCGATCTCGCTGAGCTTCTTGTAGTCCTCCTCCGTCAGGCCCGAATAGGCGCCAAGGATGACGTCCGGGTTGAGCTTGGCGATCTCGGTGAAGTTGATGCCGTCCGCCTCGGAGTACTGGGCCGGGGCTTTCGCCGAGCCGAACCCGGCGCCCAGCCTTTCCAGCGCCGCGTCCTTCCACGGCGTGGACCCCTGGGCGTTGCCGCCCCATTCGTTCTTGGGCACCCCTGCCGGGACCACGCCAAGGGCCAGGGCGACGTCGTCATTGACCCAGGAAACCGTGACGACGCGCTGGGGCTGGTCCTTGATGGTTGTCTCGCCGAAGACGTGCTTGATGGTCACCGGGAACCCCGAGCCGGCGGCCGGAACGGGGGCGGTCGCCGTCGTCGACGCCGGTCCGGTGGAACAGGCCGCCAGGCCCAGCCCCACGGCGGCCAGGAGCGCCACGGCCCTGAGTGCTTGGCGGCTTAGGCGACGGAGGGTGGGGCGGCCCGAGGGGCGGGGGAAGTCGGCGGAAGCCACGGAACTCCTTAGGTAAGTGACGCGAACCTAAGTAAGGCTAGCCTATCCTTTGCATAATTACGCAAGACTTCAGTAACGTAATCACCCTGAGGGCTCGCTGCGTGGGTGTGGCTTGAAACTGGACAGGCGTCAGGGAGGTTTGCAAGGATTGGGCCGACCGGTGAATCCGAACCGGCCGTGGAATTGTGAACTTTGATGGATAGGGGAAGTGAGCATGCGCATCGCAATGATGACTGCTGCCACGGTCAGCGGGGTGGCCTCTTTGGCCTGCTACGCGGCCGCACAGTTGCCAGCCCTTCCCCGGCAATCCGGTCCCGGCGCGGACTGATTCCGCGGTAACGCCCGGTCCCAACCGGAGTCGAAGGCTGGCAGTCCCCTGCCCACTTACCGGCCCTGGCGCACTTCTTCCCCGCCTGGCTGGAACCATCCGATTCCGAAAGATTTCGTCATGCAAAAACTCACTGCCCAGCAGATCCGCACGTCATTCATCAATGCGAGCCGGTCAGAAGCCGCCAAACTCAACCTGCCCAAGAACTTCGACATCCTGGACTGGGAAAGCCTGGACTTCCTCGGCTGGCGAGACGGGAAGATGCCGCTGCGCGGCTACCTGGTGCTGCCCGGCGCGAACGGTCCCACCGGAATCATGCTCCGGGCCCCTGAAGGCGGCGCCAAGAAAAACCGCTCGGTCCTGTGCGAGCTGTGCCGCGACATCTTCTCCAAGGACGACGTCCTGCTCTGGGTGGCCAAGCGTGCCGGGCAGTCCGGCCGCAACGGCAACACGGTGGGCACCCTGATCTGCGCCGAATTCGGCTGCTGCCGCAATGTGCGGGTAGAACCTCCGGTGAACGAGATCAACCCGGATCCGGCCGCCGTCGTCCGCCGACAGATCGACGGCCTGGCGGGACGGACCGCGCAGTTCCTGGACCGCGTCCGGGGAACGTAGCGCCGGCAACCGCAGCGCCGGCTGCCCTAACAGGTCAGCGCAGGACGATGTCCACCGGGTTCGCCTCGGAGCGCCATGTGCCCTCCGAGGCGGACCCCGGGGCGATCACCGGGGCCGTCAGGACGCCGGAGCGGTTGGTGCGCTTGTCCCGGAGGATCTCGGTGACCGAGCCGAGGTGCCGGGACAGGTCGATCACGTTTTCCGGCGCGGCCAGGAGCAGCTGGAACCCGAACTCGTGCAGCGCCTTGATGCCGGCGCCGGCGAATTCCTCCGAGGCCAGCACGAAGGCCTCGTCCATCATCACCGTGCCGTACGTGGTGAAGCCCTGCTCCGCGATCCCCAGCTGGTAGCTCAGTGCCGCGGCCATGATGAAAGCCGTGAAGCGCTGCCGCTCGCCGCCGGACATCGAGCCGGTGTCCGCGTGCATGAAGACCTCGGTCTTCTTCTTCCCGCCCTTCGCCGCCGCCTTGGAACCGGACCCCTGCACCTCGCGATGCTCCTTGCACTGGATAAAGAGATGGCCGCGGACGTCCAGCACCTCGGCGCGCCAGCGCCGGTCCTCGGGAGTCTGCGAACCGAGCCGCTTCACGAGCGTTTCGAGTGACTTGTAGCGGCTGGTGAGCTCGGCGTCCTCGTCCGTCTCCGTCCCGGGCGCCCCGGCGGCAGGCACGGCAGCTTTCCCCGTCCGGGTGTGGCGGACCTTCAGCGCGTTTTGGATTGCGTCCTTGAACTGCTTCGCCGTGGCGGGGAGGGTCTGCTTGATGTCGAGTTCCAGGAAGCTGCCCTCGTGGAAGTTCACCTCGGAGAGGATGCCGTTCAGCGGCAGGATCCGGCTGGTGATGGAGCGGCGTTCCTCGTCCAGCAGGTGCAGCAGCGTGCTGAAGGATTCGTGCGTGCGCTGGTTGAAGAACTGCCGGAACTCGGCCTCCTGCGCGGGCAGTCCGTCGCTGACAATCGCGTGGTAGCGGGCCTCGAACTCCCCCGCGGCGCCGATCGAAGTGCCGTGGTCCGCGGAGATCGCCGTGCCCCATTCGCGGACGAAGCCCTCGAAGATGCGCGTGAGCCGTTCCGAGGTGGCCTGCCCGCGGGAGTCGGCCGCGTGCAGCTCGGCCAGCAGCCGGGTCCGGACCTGGTTGGCCAAGTTGTCCAGTTCGTGCATCTCCAGCACCTCGCCGAAGTCCGTGAAGTACGGCGCCAGCGCCTCGACCGTGGCGTCCGACGGCGGTTGCTGGGCCAGGCGCTGCCTTGCGGCGTCCAGCAGGGAGTCAGCCGAGGTGAGCTGCGCATCGAGGGCCTTGTATTCGCTTTGCAGCACGGCGGCGGCCTCGGTGCTGGACTGGTGCTTCTGCCGGGCGGCCTCGATGTTGGCACGCAGCGGTTCGAGATCGGCCTGCGCGGCCAGGGCGTCCTTGAGCCGCTGCTCGATCCGGGCGAGCTCGTCGGCCGCGACCGCTGCCGAAACCTGCTCCCAGGTCCGGTGGTCGTCCGCCACGCGGCGCAGCGCGTCGAGCTGTCGGGTCATGCCCTGGTGGGATTCTTCCCGGCTTTGGGCCAGTTCGGCCGCCTTGGCGAGTTCCTGCTGCAGGTCCTCGACCTGCGCCGCGACAAGTTCGAGCTTGGAGGCGTTGTCGAAGCCGAGGACGTAGTCCTGCCGGGAGGTGAAGCGGTCATCCTTTTCCACCGTGTGGCGGTTGCGCTTGACCACTCCGCCCAGGCTCAGTCCCTTGTCCAGCCGGGCCAGCTCGTCCGGGTCCTCGACGCAGGGGTAGGCGAAATCGAGGGCGATCCGCTCCCGGATCCATTCGCCCGGCTCGGCGGCCGGCCCGGCGGTAAGGATGTCCAGTTTGGTCAGCAGCTCGCCGTCGGCGGCGTCCTGCACGGCCAGCGCACCGCCGGCGAGCGGCTTCGAGACGTCCACGGCGCGCAGCGCGCCGCGGACCGGGTGGTCGTTGAGGTAGCGGGTGACGGCGGCGAAGTGCTCGCCCGGAACCAGCAGCGTGGTGGCCAGGCTGCGCAACGCGCGCTCGGCCGCCGGACGCCACTGCTCTTGGCCCTCGGCGAGGTCGATCAACTCGCCGCCGAAGGGCATCTGCTCCTCGGGAACACCGGTGGCGGCCGCGATGGCGCTGCGGTTTTCGATGCTCGACGGCGGCAGCAGGGACTTGCGCGTCTTGAGCGAGACCAGTTCCTGCTGGGCCGCGGCGAGTTCCCGCTTCCTGGTCGCGTGGCCGTCGAAGGCCTCGAAGCGCAGCTCCTTGAGCGCTTCCGAGTCGTCCTTGAGCTCGGCCGAGCGGGCGGCGGCGTGCTCGTGCGCCTGCTCCCAGCCGGCGGCGGTCCATTCGAGCTCCAGACCGGCGTCCGTCAGGGCCTTGCGGGCGGATTCCTCCACCTGCTGGCGGAGTTTGAGGCCCACCCGGGCGTTCTCCAGCGACTGCTCGATCGCGGAGATCGCGTTGCCGCCCTGGTTGTTGTAGTCCGCCTCGAGCTGGCGCAGTTCCTTGGCCAGGCCGTCGCGGACGCCGCGTTCAGCCCCGAGTTCCTTTGCTTTCGCCTGGGCCAGGTCCTTGAACCGGGCGAGCGTCTTCTCGTGCACGGTGACGGCGAGTTGCTGCTTATAGGCCTCGAATTCCTCGCCTGCGAGCTCCCGGAGCCGGTTCGCGTCGAGCAGCGACTGCGCATACTCCTTGTTCAGTCCGGGGACCGGAGCGAGCTGGTCGCGCTGCTGCCGGACGTCCTCGAGCCGCTGCCGGATGGACATCAGGTTGCTGAATTCCTCGACGACGTCGTCCGCGGCGGCCAGCGTGGCGGGCGCATCCAGGACCTGGTCGCGGAAGAAGGTGTTGACGCTGCCGCCAAGGCCCTTACCGGCCTGGATGACGCGCAGCAGCGGGAGCGCCTGGTCCGAGTTGATCCCCAGCAGGCGGCGGAAGCGCTCCGCGAAGGCCTTGTGGACGTCGAAGATCTGCGCCTCCGGGAAGAGCGCGTCCAGCGCCGACTTGGTGAACCGCTTCTCCGCGATGCCCTCAAGCGCGGCCAGGTCCAGCGGCCTGTTATCGATCAGGTAGTACCGGCCCACACTGGACTCGGTGCCGTTCTTCGGCAGGTCGAACAGCGCGGAAATGGTCACGCGGGTGCCCGCGGCATTGTCGAAGGTCAGTGCGACGGCGGACCAGGTGGCCCCGGGGCGCTGGAAGGCACTCGCCGAGCCCTCGCCGACGGCCTTGTCCCCCACCTTGCCGCGCATGTACGTGAACGTGGTCCGCTTGTCCTCGACCGCGCCGCCGGCACGCTGGGCGGCGGCCTCGTTGGAGCGCGGCCGGGCGTCGAAGACCCGCAGCATGGCGTCGAACAGCGTGGACTTGCCGACGCCGGAGTTGCCGGTCAGCAGGGTGCCGTTGCGGTCCACGTGCATCGTGTGGGCGCCATGGAACGTGCCCCAGTTGACGACCTGGACGAGGGCGAGGCGCATCTGGCCGGGGTTGGTGAGCTCACCCATTGGCAGCATGGTCGCGATGCTCACTTGGCTTCCTCCGCTTCTTCAGTGTGGTCGCCTTGCGCGGCCCCACCGGCGACATGCTCTGCATGCTCGCTCGTTCCTCGCTTAGACGCATGCTGCCGCATGTCCCCGGCGTCGCCGCTGCTGTCCGTCACGGAATCGTCGTCGTCCGAGCCGTCCTCGCCGTTCAGGTCACCCGGGGCGGCATCGCCGTCGTCGTCCACATCGTCCGCCGGGTTGTCGCCGTCGAGCTCGATCAGGGGTTCGGTGCCGGAGGGGTCGGTGGAGGCGGCGATCAGGGCCTCGATCTGGGCCGGGATGTCGCCGATGTTTTCGAAGGGGAGGGCGAGCGGGAGGGCGTTGGAGATGGTGTAGACCTCGTCCAGGCCGGTGGTGAGGAGGAGCTGGCGGGCCAGGAGCTTGGTGATGGCGCGATTGACGACGTCGGAATCGCGCAGGGCGTCCTGCTGGCCGGAGGGCTGGTAGTGGGCCACGAGGTCGGCGATTTCCTCCCGCGTGATCGTGGGGTCGGTCTGGGCCGTGACATGGCGGTCCAGCAGCAAGCGCAGGCGGAGCAGCACGATGGTTTCGACCCGGCTCAGGGCCCGCTGTTGGCGCAGGATGCTGGAACGGGTGCTGCCGCCGATCGCCTCGGGGTCCACCGGGCGCAGCACCGCGACCTTGCGTTCGTGGTCCAGCTGAAGCGTCAGGAAGAGCTCGGAGAGCCGGCTGCGCAGGATCAGCTGGTTGTCCAGCAAGGTGGTCCACAGCTTCTCGTCCCGGCCGCCGTCGATGTACGGGCCTTTGAGGAGCTTCACGAGGGCCTGGCGGACCTTCATCGGGAGCACGCCGGTGTCCCCCGGGAAGAGGGCGGCGCCGTCGACGAAGGTGTCCCGCGGGGTGACGGTGAAGGGGTCGGCGGGCGCGTGCTGCGGCTCCTGCTCCGGCTCCTGGTCCGGCTTCGTCTCGTGCACTTCCTGGGAAAGTTCGGTCATCTTCAATCCTTCTTGAGCGTGACGACGGGCAGGTAGGCGGTGCGGGTGGAGCCGTCGATTTGTTCGAAGTCCAGCGGCTCCCAGGCCTCGCGGTCGAAGCCCGCGCCCTGGTGCAGGGCGTGCGAGAGCAGGGCCCGGATGGAGTTGATGTGGCGTTCCCCCTCCGGCAGCTGCGCCCAGGCCTCGGCCAGCGTGGAGGCGCCGGCGGACGCGGCGCGGATCGCCTCGGGGCTGGCCTTGCCGGTCCGCGGGGAGCGCACCCGGTCCGAGTCGCTGAACGCGATCGGGTCGGCCAGCTTCGGCGGCGCGGCAAACTCGTCCGGGTCGAAGAGCTTGACCATGGCCAGGGATTCGAAGCCGGCGTTGAAGAGCACCGGGCCGCGGACCAGGCCGGGTCGTTCGCGCTCGTAGGGCAGCGATCGGATTGCCTGCTCGGCCTCCCGCAGAACTTTTCGGAGCCGGACGGACTGGCGGTAGTCGTCGCTCTGGACATAGGTGTTGAGGCTTTCGCTGAGCTTGCCGTAAATCCGCTGGATCTGGCTGTGCTGGCTGCGCAGTTCGGCCACCAGGTTCTTCAGCGTCTCGCGCTCGTCCTGGCTGAGTTCGTCCGCGAACTGCCGGCTCAGCACCTCCCCGATCGCGGAACGGAAGCGAAGCTGCTGCTGCGGGTCCTCGAGGAAGGCGGTGAAGGACCGGAACGTCCTGCCCTCCGGGCTCTGCCGGAGCCGCTTGTCAGCCTCCAGCACCTGCGCCATGGTGGCGCCCTTGCTGTGGGATTCTTCGATGATCTGGTTCCGGAGCTCGCCCACCAGCTCCTCGATCCGGTCACGCATCTTCTTGTAGTCCGCCGGCAGGCTCGCGGCGAGGTCCAGTATGTTGCCGGCCGCTTCGACGGCCTCCTCGTCGTCGAGCAGTCCGTCGAACTCGCCGGAACTGATCTCCTCGATCAGTTGGCGGCGTTCGCCGATCTCCTCCTCCAACGATTCCAGCCGGGCGCTCTGGTCCGGGTTGGTCTCGTTGGCGAGCTTCTCGACGTCGCCCAGCAGCGTGCCGAGCCGGGAGCCGTTGAGCGTGGAGCGTTCACTGGACAGGCTGTCCAGGAAGGCAAGGACGCGGGCGGCGGGCTCGGTGACTTCGTACACGATCTGGCCCGACTGGTTCCGCCGGGTCAGGAAGTTCTTGCGGGTCCACTCGTCGCCAAAGCCTTTGCCGTTGGCGGATCCGCCCAGACCCGGCTCCTGGCGCCGGAGCTGCTCAAGGAAAGCGTCGACGTCGGCGTGGAACTGTTCCAGCGGCAGCTGCGGCCGGGTGCGGGTGAAGGATGCCTGCAACACGGCGATCACCCACGGCGCCGACCGGGTCAGCGCCCAGGCCGGCCCCTTCGTAAGGAGTTCGAGGTCCCGGAGCCGGGCGCTGATGGCGTCGGCGGAGGACACAGCGGAACGGGACACGCAATTCTCCAATCGCTGCCGAGGGTGGGGTCGGGCAGCGGATCTAAGAAAACTGCCAACTACAAGGTTAACGCAGGGCCTCCCAATCCCTGATCCCTGCTGAACCGCTCGCGTAGCGGGTCAGCAGGCGCGAGGACCGGGCTGCGGGTGAGGTTTCCGCGACCACTCCGTGACCTACGCCCGGGTAGCATTTCGATCCCGTATCAAGGCCTCACGACGCGCCTCAAGACTCTGGCTGGGTTCCCCTCCGGCACCCTACGCTCGGGCTACTGGTTCAGCCGGAGCGTCGGTGCAGGAGGAAGAATGCAGTTCGATTTAAGCGCAGTGGAAACGGCCACCATGGTGTTCGTCGGGACGCTGGTTTTCGCCCTCGTGATAGCCCTCTTCATCATGGCCGCGGCCTTCGCGGCCCTGATGCTGGTGGGTGCAGCCCGGCTGTCCTGGTTCGTGGCTGCCAGTGTCCTGCTCGGCCTGGTCCATGGCATCAACGCCGGCTGGGACCGGCTGCTGCACCACGCCGCCACGGTGGAGCTCCCGGGAGAATTCCCCGGCGAACTGATAGGGCAGTCCTCCCCTAGTACGGGCACCTACCCGCGGGTAGTATTGCGGGACAGCTGAAGGGTCCTCCACCCGCGGCGGATCCAGGGCTCGAGCCGGACAACCCGGTTAGAGGAGATGCCCAATGAGCTCCGCCGTCGACAACCCAGCCACCGAAGATCCGGCCACCGACAGCCCCGCCGCCGAAGTTCCGGTGGCCGCGCAAAAGATCGGTCCCGAGGCCACCGCGGCGGATGCCCGGGCCATCGCCGAAGCCGCCCGCGAAACCAGTTGGGACCGCCCCAGCTTCGCCAAGGGTCTCTACCTCGGCAGCTTCGACCTCAGTCTCATCCACCCCTGGCCGCAGGCGCCGGCGGACGACGTCGAACGCGGCGAAGCGTTCATGGAGCGGCTCACCACATTCTGCCGGACCATGTCCGGCCGAACTATCGAGCGCGACGCCAAGATCCCCGACGAATACCTCTCCGGGCTGGCGGCCCTGGGCGTCTTTGGCATGAAGATCCCCCGCGAATACGGCGGCCTGGGCCTTTCCCTCGTGTACTACGGCCGGGCGCTGGCCCTGCTGGGTTCGGTCCACCCCAGCCTCGGTGCCCTCCTGTCCGCGCACCAGTCGATCGGTGTCCCGGAACCGGTCAAGGTGTTCGGCACGCCGGAGCAAAAGCGCGAGTACCTGCCGCGTTGCGCTTCCGGCGCTGTGACGGCGTTCCTGCTCACCGAGCCCGACGTCGGCAGCGATCCGGCCCGGATGGGCAGCACCGCCGTCCCCTCCGAGGACGGCCGGTCGTACACGCTGGACGGCGTGAAGCTCTGGACCACCAACGGCGTGATCGCCGAACTCGTGGTGGTGATGGCGCTCGTCCCCGCGCACACCGACGCGGACGGAACCGCGCACAAGGGCGGCATCAGCGCCTTCGTGGTGGAAATGGACTCCCCCGGCATCACGGTGGAGAACCGCAACGCGTTTATGGGCCTGCGCGGCATCGAAAACGGCGTTACCCGCTTCCACCAGGTCCAGGTGCCGGCCGCCAACCGGCTGGGGCGTGTTGGACAGGGCTTGAAAATCGCCCTCACCACGCTCAACACCGGACGCCTCTCCATTCCCGCACTCTGTGTTGCCTCCGGCCGCTGGAGCCTGAAAATCGCCAGGGAATGGTCCAACGCCCGCACCCAGTGGGGCCGCCCGGTGGGCGAGCACGAGGCGGTGGGCAAGAAGATCGCCTTCATCGCCGCCAGCGCCTTCGCGCTGGACGCCGTGTTCGAGCTGTCCGCGGAGCTGGCCGACGCCGGGCAGAAGGACGTCCGGATCGAAGCCGCCCTCGCCAAGCTGTGGTCCACCGAAATCAGCTGCCGGATCGCCGACGAACTGGTGCAGATACGCGGCGGTCGAGGCTTCGAAACCGCCGATTCGCTGGAGGCGCGCGGCGAGCGCGCCGTACCGGCCGAACAGCAGCTGCGGGACCTGCGGATCAACCGGATCTTCGAGGGCTCCTCGGAAATCATGCGGCTCCTGATCGCACGTGAGGCCGTGGACGCCCATCTGGCCGCCGCGGGTGCGCTCGCCTCCGAGGACGCCAGTCTGTCCGAAAAGGCGAAGGCCGCGGTGGGCGCCTCCGGCTTCTACGCCCGCTGGCTGCCGAAGCTGGTGGCCGGTACCGGGATGGATCCGCGCTCCTACGGCGACTTCGGCCGGCTCGCCAGGCAGCTGCGCTTCGTGGAACGCGCGTCGCGGCGGCTGGCGCGGCAGACCTTCTACGGAATGGGCCGCTGGCAGGCAAAGCTGGAACACAAGCAGGCGTTCCTGGGCCGGATCGTGGACATCGGAGCGGAGCTGTTCGCGATGGCCGCCTGCTGCTCGCGGGCGGAGATGCTGCTCCGGACCTCCCCGGAACGAGGCGCCTCGGCCTACGAGCTCGCCGACGCCTATTGCGAGCAGGCGCGGGTCCGCGTCGAGGAGTATTTCGACCAACTCTGGCGCAACACCGACGACGGCGACCGCGCCCTCACGCGCCAGGTCCTCGCCGGGGACTTCGAATGGCTTGAGGCGGGCGTGCTGGACCAGTCGGAGGGGACCGGCCCTTGGATTGCGGATGCCAGCCCGCGCGCCTCGGTGAAGGAGAACCTGCACCGAAAGTACCGCTGACGTGGGGCGATGCCGGTGCGGCCACGCTCTGGCATGAATAGTAAGCATCCTTGCTATTGGCGCGGCTGCCGTGGTTAGGTGGAATCAAGACCTGATGACGGTCGAAGCATTGCAGTGCCCGGTTCAAATTATGGGTTCGGGTCAACCAATGAAAGCGAGCAGCCATCATGAGCAGCACAGCAGGCCCCGAAGACCGCCTTCCCCGCCGCGCACGCGAGGAAGACGCAATCGTTGACCGGGATCCCCGGATCCACGACGCCCGCCAGGACGGCGTGACTGCGGAACAGCCCGTCACGGCCGACCAGCAGGCGGGACGCCGCGCCGAGGACCGGGCGGAGGCACGGGCCGAGCGCGCGAACGACACCCGCGCCTTCCCCGCCGCTCCGCTCGCGGGCACCGCTACTACCGGCGCCGCCGCAGCGGGCACAGCCAGCCGCGACGACCGGGTGGTCCACGGGACCCGCGATGACCGCCTCGCAGACGACACCGTCGTTGAAGAGGTGCCCACCCGCGAAACCGTGGTGGCCCGCGAGAAGGAGCAGTTCGGCGGCGTCAAGATCGGCTCCGCGTTCTTCGGCTGGCTTGCCGCCACCGGCATGGCCGTGCTGCTCACCGCCCTGGTCGCCGCCGCCGGCACCGCCGTCGGCCTGGCCACCAACACCAACGTCAACGAGGCGGTCAACCAGGCCTCGCAGAACCAGAGTGTGGGAATCGCAGGCATCATCGCCCTGCTCGTGATCCTCTTTGTGTCCTACTACTGCGGCGGCTACGTGGCCGGCCGGATGGCCCGCTTCAACGGCGCCCGCCAGGGCCTGATGGTGTGGATCTGGGCACTGATCGCGGCCATCGTCGTCGCCATCCTTGCTATGACCGCCGGACAGCAGTTCAACGTCCTCGCAAACCTGAACAGCTTCCCGCGCATCCCGGTCAACGAGGGCGACCTCACCGCCACGAGCATGATCGCCGCGGTCGTCATTGCCGTG
The DNA here is from genome assembly GCF_056397665.1 of Arthrobacter sp. 05L428. Classification (NCBI taxonomy): domain Bacteria; kingdom Bacillati; phylum Actinomycetota; class Actinomycetes; order Micrococcales; family Micrococcaceae; genus Arthrobacter; species Arthrobacter sp. 05L428. Next base: position 25,988 of record NZ_JBFTNW010000009.1, read on the forward strand.
GTGGCCCTCATCGGCGCGATGCTCGGCGGCCTTGCCGGCATGCGCTTCCACCGGAAGGTGGACCGCGCAGGCTTCGCCCCGATAGAAACCGTCGAGGAGCGCTAGGCGAGAGTGACCGCGCCGACGTAGTACCAGCGTCGGTCCTCGCGCAGGAAACGGCTCGTTTCGTGCTGGACCCCGCGTTCGCCGTCGTGCCGGTAATACGCTTTGAACTCGACGGTCCCCTCGGTGTCCAGCGGGCCGCCGCGGCCCGTCGACACGATGTCCAGGCGTCGCCACCCCACGGCCGGATCCAGCTCAAGCTGGGCCGGCCGTGTGTCCGGATGCCAGGTCCGCAGCAGGTAGGCCGCATCAAGCACCACGAACGCGCTGTAGCGGGAACGCATCAGCTGCTCCGCGGTGGGGGCCTCCGCGTCGCCGCGGTGGAACCGGCCGCAGCAGTCGCCATACTGCTCGCCGGATAGGCACGGGCAGTTGCCCTGGTACGGGGCGTCGTGGGGCTCCAAACTGGCGGCCTGGGCGTGCGTCAAAGGGATCCTTCCGGCGGGCCGGGCGGGTCCGGCGTGGTCTGTTTCCGACTATAGACGCCCGGCCGGATTTGAGATTCCGGCGGCGGCATTCGCAGCGGCGGGGACGCGGGAGTCCCCGTGCGGGTTGCCGAAGGTATCAGCTTGGACACATAGTGCCCGGTAAGGCCATTACCTGCGTGTCAGTTCGAAATTGTCCGTATGGTTAAGAAGGGCTGTTGCCCGGCGGAACGATTGCGGCACGGACCTCACTGCAGGCTGGATTGGAGAGGCGAAGTGGAAGACCCGACAACGATCGCCATGAACCTGACCTTCTTCGGCACCCTTGGTGTTGCCCTCGTCATGTTCTTCGGCCTCTTCCTTGCCCTCGTCATCACCTTGCTGCTTGCCGGAATCGGCCGGTTGCTGGCCATCGCCGTCGCGGCCCTCGCCAGCGGCCTGAAGTCAGCACGCGAACCGGCCGGCCAGACGATCGCCGTCGAACCCAGTGCCGGCGCCGGCAAGGCCGCGAGGCCGGCTAAGCCAGCCAAACCGGCCCGCAAGGAGCCCCAGCTGTCCCCGGAGTGGGCCGCCGCCGTCGAGCGTGCCGATGCCCGTGCCAGGGCGCGGGCCAAGGCCGAAGCCGCTCCGGAAATCAAGGTCTCAGTCCGCGAGCTCCCGAGCCCCAAGGCCCCGGCGCGCGACATCAAGGAAGTGGGGCCCCTGGTCGAGTCCGCGATGGACCGGAACGGCGTCCCGGCTGCCGCGCCACTGGCCCTTAAGAAGCCCCCGATTCCGGCCACGAGCCCAATCCTGGACACCGGCTCGCTCGCCATGCTCAAACACCAGCCGGCCGAGCCGGGCCAGCGGCAAAGCCCGCGGCCGGCCCAGGGGCAGAACACAGAACGCAAGGCCAGCTGAACCCTTACCCCTGGCAGGCATCTGGGCTACGTTGGAACCCATGGAATTCAGATACCTCGGGCACAGCGGCTTCAAGATTTCGGAAATCACCTTCGGCAACTGGCTCACCCACGGCTCGCAAGTGGAGAACGACGTCGCGACCCAGTGCGTGCGGGCAGCGCTCGACGCCGGGATCAGCACCTTTGACACGGCGGATGTCTACGCCAACACCGCAGCCGAGACGGTTCTGGGTGCGGCGCTCAAGGACGAGCGCCGGGAGTCGCTGGAAATCTTCACGAAGGTATTCGGTCCCACCGGGCCCAAGGGCCATAACGATCTTGGACTTTCCCGCAAGCACATCATGGAATCCATCAACGGCTCGCTGTCCCGGCTGCAGACGGACTACGTGGACCTCTACCAGGCCCACCGCTATGACTACGAGACGCCGCTGGAAGAAACCATGCAGGCCTTCGCCGACATCGTGCGGCAGGGCAAGGCGCTGTACATCGGCGTCAGTGAGTGGACGGCCAACCAGATCCGCGACGGCCATGCCCTCGCCAAGGACCTTGGCTTCCAGCTGATCTCCAACCAGCCGCAGTACTCCATGCTGTGGCGGGTCATCGAGGCCGAGGTGGTCCCGACGTCGGAGGAGCTGGGCCTGTCCCAGATCGTCTGGTCCCCCATGGCCCAGGGCGTGCTCAGTGGCAAGTACCACCCCGGCAAACCCGCGCCCGAGGGCAGCCGCGCCACGGACGCCAAGGGCGGCGCCCGGATGATCGAGCGCTGGATGTCCGACGAGGTGCTGACCGGAGTGCAGCAGCTCAAGCCGATCGCGGAGGAGGCCGGGCTGACCATGGCACAGCTGAGCATCGCGTGGGTGCTGCAGAACAAGAATGTGGCATCCGCCATCATGGGCGCGTCCCGCCCGGAGCAGATCGCCGGAAACGTGGCCGCCGCCGGCGTGAAACTGGACCCGGCCATCATGGACAAGATCGACGCCGCCATCGGTTCCCTCGCCGAACGGGACCCGGCGCAGACCAAGTCGCCGGCCTCCCGCGAGGCCTAGCCCGTGCAGACTCTGCCGGATCTCGCTGTCACCGGTGCCACCGGCCACCTCGGCGGCCAGGTGGCCCGGCTGCTGGCCGCCGCGGGAAGCGCCCAGCGGCTGCTCGTGCGCGACCTCGGCCGGGCACCGGAACTGGACGGCGCCGTTCCCGTCCTCGCCAGCTACGCGGACGCCGCACAGGCACGAACCGCCCTGGCCGGGGTGAAGACCCTCTTCATGGTCTCCGCGGCGGAGGCCGAGGACAGGCTCCAGCAGCACTACACCTTCGTCGACGCGGCGGCTGAGGCCGGCGTGCAGCACATCGTGTACACCTCGTTCTTCGGCGCCGCCCCGGACTGCACCTTCACGCTGGGACGGGACCACTATGCCACCGAGGAGCGGATCAAGGCCTCCGGAATGGACTACACGATCCTGCGGGACAACTTCTACCTGGACTTCCTGCCGCTGCTGGCCGGCGCGGACGGTGTGATCCGCGGCCCCGCCGGGGACGGCGTGATGGCAGCCGTGACTCGGGCGGACGTTGCCCGTTCCGCGCTGGCTGTGCTGCGGGACCCAGCGCTGCACGTGGGCCGGAGCTATGACCTGACCGGCCCGAAGGACCTTTCGCTGACCGCGGCAGCCGTCCTGCTGACCGCCGGCACCGGCCGCACCATCAGGTACCACAACGAGACCCTCGAAGAGGCGTACGCCTCCCGGGAACCCTATGGAGCGCCGCCCTGGCAAGTGGACGCCTGGGTCAGCACCTACACCGCCATCGCCGCCGGCGAGCTCGCGGGGCCGACGTCGGCCGTGCACGAACTGACCGGGCGGGAGCCGCTGGGACTGGCGGACTTCCTCGCCGAAGCGCACTCACTCTAGGCGGCAGGCCCTAGGCGGGCCGGCGCGCGGCCCGGTATTGACGCCTACCGGGCGGCGGCGTAGACCTGAAGGAACGCGAAGAGCACACAGAATCGCAGTCCCATGCCCAAACAACTGTCCAAGCACACTTCACCGGTCATGGCACGGCGCCGGCAAACGCAAAAGCTGGCGGCGCACTCCGGTGAGCCCAGCCATGGGCCGCTCACGGCCGAAGAGCTGCAGCTTGCAGTGCGGAACCACTCGATGCCGTTGGAGGCCCTCCGGAACGACGTGACACCGCCCGGGCTGCACTACCTGCTGGACCACTTCGACATCCCGGCCATCGACGCGGACAGCTGGCACCTGCGGATTGGCGGCGCGGTGCAGCGGTCGCTGGAACTGAACCTCCGGGCCCTGCGCCGCGCACCGAGCATCAGCGTCCCGGTCACGCTGGAGTGCGCCGGCAACGGCCGGGCCTTGCTCAAACCGCGGCCGCTGAGCCAGCCCTGGATGATGGAGGGCGTCGGCACCGCCGTCTGGACCGGGGTGCCGCTGGCCTACCTGCTGACCCAGGCCGGCGTGGACGAGGACGCCGTCGAGGTCGCGTTCACCGGGGCCGACGCCGGCATCCAGGGCGGCGTGCGCCAGCAGTACGCGCGCAGCCTGCCGGTCAGCGAAGCGCTGCGGCCCGACGTCGTGCTGGCGTACCGGATGAACGGCGCCGAGCTGCCGCCGCAGCACGGCTACCCGCTGCGGCTCGTCGTCCCCGGCTGGTACGGCATGGCCAGCGTCAAGTGGCTGTCTGCTATCAAGGTGCTGACCAAGCCCTTCGACGGGTTCCAGCAGTCCGTCGCGTACCGCTACCAGCAGGACGCGGACGACGCCGGCACTCCGGTCAGGTGGATCAAGGTGCGTTCGCTCATGGTTCCGCCGGGCATCCCGGACTTCTTCACCCGGCAGCGGTTCCTGCCCGCGGGCCCGGTGATGCTGACCGGACGGGCCTGGTCCGGCCACGGCGCCGTCCAGCGGGTGGAGGTGGGAATCGACGGCAAATGGGCCCCCGCGCAGCTGGAACATCCCGCGGCGCCATTCGCCTGGTCCGCATGGTCGATGCCGTGGGTGGCGGACCCCGGACAGCACGAACTTTCCTGCCGCGCGACGGACTCCAGCGGCGCCACCCAGCCGCTCGAGCCGGTCTGGAACTACCAGGGCATGGGCAACAATGTGGTCCAGCGGGTCAAAGTCACGGTGGAATAGCCGCCGGACGAATCCGCACCGATCCTGACGAGCGGGACGGGAACCGCTAGTAGTCCACGATCGCGCCGCTGGAGATGTTGATGGTGGCATCGGTGATGGCGCCGGCCTTGTCCGAGGCGATGAAGCTCGCCACGTTGCCGACGTCCACCAGGGTGGCGGTTCGGTTCAGGTGCGCGGCCTTGGCGATCTCCACCACGATCTCCTCGCGCTCCTCCACCTGCCAGGGAATGGTCTCGATGATTCCGCCGGTGACCATGGTGACGACGCGCACCCCTGACTTCCCCAGTTCCAAGGCCCACTGCCGCCGCTGGCCCTCCATCGCATCCAGGGCCACCTTGAAGCCGCCGAGGCCGGCAAGGGTCTGCGGGCCCGAGCCGCCGAACATCAGCACGACGCCAGACTTTTGCTTGATCATGTAGCTCGCTGCGGCCCTGGTGGTGAGGAAGTGGGTGCGGGTGGCCAGTGTGACGGGCTGGGCAAAGTCATTGACGTCGATTTCCATCAGGGGCTGCTGGATATCGCCGAAGGAAATGACGTTGAACGAGATGTCGATCCGTTTGGACTTTTTCGCCACGAAGTCCACAAAGGCGTCCACCTGCTCCTCGTCCAGGGCATCGACGACGGCGGTTTCCGCCGTTCCACCTTGCTCCCTGATGTCCCGCGCGACTTTCTCCAGCCTGGATTCCGTGCGGCCTGCGAGATACACCGTCGCGCCCTCGCCCGCAAAGGCCCGTGCCACCGCTCCGCCGATCGCACCGCCGGCGCCGTAAATCAGCGCGGTCTTGCCCTGCAGTAGGCCGCCAGCCGGCACTTGGTTAGTGAGCATCGTTCCCTGCCTCCCGCCGCGGAGTGGTGAATTCCCTCAACTATGTTCTCGCTGGGGTCAGGTGACAAGGGGTCAGGTGGCAACGGGACGAACGGCTCAGGACACGAGGGTTCCGCGCACGATGCTCACGCTGGAGTGCGCGGGATTGCCGTCGACCGGTTCGTCGGACACGTCCACGATCGGGTACTCGCTCAGGTTCAGGCCCGCCGGCACCGGGAAGGTGCCCGAATCCGAGGTCATGACCCCAAGGCTCACCAGCCGGGACAGGTCCGGCGCTATCAGCCAGACCTCCTGGTACCCGCGGGCCTCATTCTTGTTGACCTGAACTTCCAGGGTGCGCTGACCGTCCTTGGCCTCGACGACGCGGGCCGATCCGGTGGCAGAGTGCTGATCGACCGGGGCGAGCTCGGCGCGGGCCAACGGGGTCACCTGCGCCTGGTTCTGCTGTACGGACCAGAAGGCTCCCGCCGCCAGCAGGACTGTGGCGGCGGCGGCGGCCAGCCACACCCCGGGGCGGCGCATCCAGCCCGCGCCCCCGCCGGGCTTCCGTTTCCGGGCGGCGCGCTCTTCCCTGGAGGGCAGCGGCGCCGGTGACGGTGACACCGGCGACTCCGACGACGCCGACGGCGACGGCGCCGGCGAATCGGAGGCCGCGAGCGGGTTTGCGGCGACGGCGGGGGAAAGCCCCAGCGCGCTGTGAATTCCTGCCCACACCTGCGGTCCCGGCGCTTCGAGCGCGACAGCGTCCGGTCCCGGCTTGGCCGCGACCACGGCACGGCGGAGCCCCGCAAAGTCCGCTGCGCAGCCGGCGCAGGAGCGGAGGTGGTCCGCGGCGTCGTCCCCGAGCTCCTCGCCAAGTGCCAGCAGGCTCAGGGACTCCGGATCAAGATGTTGCACGGTCTACCTCCAATCGGCTTCTGAGCACGGACAGGCTGCGGCGGATGTGGCTCTTGACGGTACCAAGCGGCAGGTCCAGTTTCTGTGAGATCTGCGAGTGCGTCAGGTCGTCGTAAAAAGCGAGCTTGAGGATGGATCCTTGCGGTTCGCCCAGCCGCTCGAGTTCCCCATCCAGCAGCAGCCGGTCGGCGAGCAGCTCGGCCGCCGCGTGCCCGGCGGCCTGGCCCGGGTCCGGTGAGTGTTCGACGGCGGCCAGGACCTTCCGGGTTTCCCGCGTTGTAGCCGCCTGGGCGTCCGCAATGACATTCCGCGTGATGCCGACGATCCACGCCGGCAGCCGCGCCTTCGAGGGATCGAACGCGGACCGCGAGCGCCAGACCCGGATAAAGACTTCCTGGGTGGCATCGTCGGCCGCGGCGCTGTCGCGCAGCGAGCGCAAGGCCAGGGTGTGCACCAGGGGTGAGAATTGCCGGTACGCCTCTGCCAGCGCGGTTTCGTCCCCGGCAGCGAACGCCTCGTTCAGTCGCGCGTCCCAGGCGGAGGGGGACTCGAAAGGTGCCAAGCCCGGCTCCTTCCCCCTGCTGGCGGCGACAATGAGCGCTGCGTCCTGGATCACGCCGGCACCGCCGTGACAATCACATTGTCGCCGTAGTCCTGTTGTTCGTCCAGCCATCTGCCCCCGCAGGTCACGAGCTTCAGCTGCGGCGGCCCGTCGCGCCGAAACACGGAGGCGCCGTCGAACGCGTCCTTGGCCATCAGCTCCACCCGGATCACCCGATAGGCCAGGGGCGCGGCACCGTGCCGCTGGACTGTGACGATGGAGCCGGCAGGCAACGACTTGAGCTGGGAGAACGGCGCCGACTCGGAGGTGGTGTCGACGTGCGCCGCCACCACAGCAGTGCCGGCGGCGGCCCCGGGAGCAGGCCCGAAGCGGTACCAGCCGGCCTGGTTGAAGGGCTCCGGGATCTCCATGGCCCCGTCGGGGCTGACCCCCACCTCCACAATGGGCATGTTGATGGTGGTTCCAGCGACAGTCAGGAAGCGCGGGGCGGGGTCCTTGGCCGGGCTGGCCACCGGGGCCGCCGGCCGGACCGGGATGGGTGACTTCGGGACCGCTGACTTTGGGGCGGGAGCCGGCGCGACCTGCACAGGCCGCGTGGGCTGGGTTTGCGGCGGTATTTCGACGCCGGGTTGGCCGGCGCCGGGGGCTGCAGTCCCCAGGCCGGCTGCCTCCGTAGGCAGCGGAGCGGAGCTCAACCGCGGGGCGGCGCAACCGGCGATCAGCAGCGCCACCGTGGCGGCGGATGCCGCGATCCGCGCGGCGGAGCGCTGGGCGGACCTTTGCCGAACATCGGCGTGGAGACGCCAGGTGGCCTTCGCCGTCTTGCGCAGCATGTTCTTCCTCCTCCCGTAGTGAGCCCAAGGGCCGGCCGCCCGGGGTGTCCGGGCGGCCGGCGTGGGCGTTCGCGTCCTAGCGGGTGCGGCGGAACGCCGGCTGCCTGCGGGCCACAGCAACACCGCCGACAAGTAGCAGCATCACTGCGGCACCGATGCCTACAGTCGCGGCTGTCTGACCGAAGGGTGCGGTGCCGGCGTCGGCGGCGCCGGAGCGTCCGCCCGGAACGCCGCCGGGAGCGGAGTGCAGCCCCTCGATCTTCTGTACGGCCAGTTTCAGGTTCTTGTCCGCGAGGCTGCCCCATGCGTAGACCACGGTGTGGGTGCCTTCGGCGACAGTCACGTTGGCCGGGCCGATCACCGGAGCCGTGGTGCCGGCGGCGGCGACGGCAACGGACAGGGTCCCGGGGTCAAGGGTGAGCGTCTTCGCCTTGGGATTGGCCAGGTTTGAGATGACGGGGGCGCCGCCTGCAAGGATGTCCACGGCCGGCGCCGCTGCCGTATGGCGGACAGTGAGCTTGCCCTTGCCGGGACCGATTTGCGACACGTCGTTGGTGAAGAAGTTGGCCGTCGGTTTGCCCGCAGCGTCGAGGTTGGCAACGGCCGTGTAGTTGCCGCTGGCGGCGAGGTTGACCTTCACGGGACCGATTACGGGGGCAGAGGCGTCCTTGGCATTTGCGGCGGTGATGGCAAGTTCATAGGCCCCGGCAGGAAGGGCCAGCGGACCGGCCAGGGTCCCCGGGGCGAAGTCATCCAAGGTGCGTTCGCCGTTGACCCATACGTCAACGGTCAACCCCGGCACTCCGTGGAGGACGGAAAGCTGGGCGTCGGGCTCGGCTGCCTGGGCGGGGCCGGCAAGGGTGAGTGCTGCCGCGATTGCCACGGCGCCTGCACTGAAAAGGCTGGTACGCATTTACATCTCCTTCAACGGCCCGGGGAGCGGGCGATTATTTGCTTACACCCCTACTACCGGCGCGTGGGGCCGTTTGGATGCAGATGCATGTAGAAATGTTTTGCAGGAGGACTGTGCGTGCCCAGCGGACGTAGTCCAGCAGCCGGGTTCCTCAGTGAGGTGCCCGGCTGCCGCAGGAGACGATCTGGGGTGGCCTAGGGACGCGGAGGGACCTCCGGGCCGCCTCTCCCCTCGTGAACTTCCGGAGGAACAGCCGCGGACGGGCCGCCGATCCCATAGAAGCCCGGCGGCCCGGGTTGCTGCTCGGGCGTTCCGGCCTGGGCCGCAGTCTGGCCCGGGCCGGGTGCCGGCTCGCCGTACGCGGGGGCCGGCGGAGGGCCGGCGGTCGGCACCGGCTGGAGGTCGCCCGGATCGGTGGGCCCCATGTCCAGATGGAACGGCGGGTATTCGTCCCGCATGAGGGCCACGTAGGTGATGACGCGGTAGATCCAGCGGTTCAGGCCCATCAGCAGGTCGAACAGCCCGCGCCAGTACTGGCCGGTGAACAACAGGATGACGCCCGCGATGAGCACCAGCAGCCCGATCAGCGAGATGCCGGCGTTCTGCTGGACCCACTGCCCGTCGTCCCAGTAACCCTCGCGGCTGCCCCAGACTCTCGTGGTGCCGGTGAGGACCCCCACGATGAGCAGATGCGGGATGGCCAGCAGCCAGGACTTCACCAGCACTAAGCCGTGGGACAGTTTCTCCGGGTAGTCGACGTCGAAGTCCGCCGGATAGCCGGTGCGGGCCAGCGTGAATGGCGGGTACTGGTCCGTGCCGATCGCCGCGTAGGAGTAGAACGCCACCCGCCAGCTCCAGCGGATCACGCCCACGTTGAAGTTGAACAGCGAGCGCGGATAGCGGCCGGTGAAAAGGATCGCGAAGCCGGCCACGATTGTGGTGACGACGAAGGCGAACCAAAGGAAGAACAGCACGATGTAGTGCGGGATGGCCAGGAACCACTTGACCAGCCACAGCCAGCGGGACAGTTGCGGGTCCAGATAGCCACTGAGCCGGGCCGGATAGACATAACCCCCGGGAGGGGCGCCGGACGGCAGCGGTCCCGCCGAGTACGGGGCACCTGCGTAGGGAACGCCGGCGTAGGAAGCACCTGGGTAAGGAGCCGGGGCGTGTGGAGCGCCGGCGTAAGGAACCCCAGGCTGCTGCCCGGGACCCTGCGGCGGCCTGCCGCGTCCCAGCCCGGCTGCGCCGGCCACAATCAGGGGGACACCCACCGCCAGCAACACAATGCCGCCGATCAGTAGCCCGAGGAAGATTGGCCAGAGGAGGTCCGAGCGGGCACCGCCGCGGAGGTCGACAGAAACCGGGCTGCTCGCGTCGGCGTTCATGATCACGACCGCCCAGTTCCCGGAGCGCAGGTCCCACTTGAGTTCCTGGCTGCCGGCCCCGGTGGCGGACGCCGTCCAAAATTTCTGATCCGCAGGCCGGGCGGGAGGCTTGGTTCCGGACACATCACGGTACTCGGCCCGGAAAGGCGAGAAGCGGACCTCGGTCAGCTCGGAATGTTTGACGCCGCTCAAATAGGCGGCCACGTCTGCCTGCGGAGCAATGCCGATGAAGATCTGCTGCGCCGAGTCCGCAGCGGAGCCGCGCAGCATCACGCTGCCGGCCGCCGCGGCCGGGTCGCCTCCGGCGGGTCCGGCGTCGGTCATGACATTCAGCCGCGGCGAGGTCAACGCGTAAGAGTCCACCGTGTAGCGCTCGGACGGGGTGGTGAAATAGCCGCCGTCGCGCTGCTGGTAATTGGCCCAACCGGTGAAGCCGGCCCCGGCGAGAAGTCCCAGTCCCAGCAGCGCCGCAAGCGTGCCGAGCACCAGCATGACAATCCGGCCCGGTTTCATGGCCGTTCCAACGCCTCCAGCAGTGACTTGCCCCATCGTGCGGCCTTCTCGATTTCGCCGGGCCGCAACGGCCCCTCGCTGCCCTGGACGTAAAAGGGCATAGGCTCGGAAATGATGTCGGCGCCGTTGTCCCGGAGCGCGTGCGCCATCTTCTTCGCCGCGTCGCCGTGGACGAACATCCGGACGCGGGTGTCGAAAGCTGCCGCTTTGACCCCGTTAAGATGGCCGTCCCCAAGCGTCGAGAGCAACTCCGTGATCTTCGGCGTCGGACGCCAGCCGTTGATGGGGCTTCCAAGCACGAGCAGGTCCCCCGCAGCCAGGTCGTCGGGGGAAAACTCGTTGACCGGCACGGGTGTGGCGTGGAGTTCGCCGAGCGAGCCGGCGACGGCTTCCGCCACGGATTTGGTGTTGCCGAACGCCGAATCGTAGACAACGTGGGCTTTCATGCGGTGATCACCACTTTCAGGGCCTTCGTTTCCGCGGCTCTGGCGAAGGTGTCGTAGGCGTCCATGAACTGGTCGAAACTGAAGTGGTGGGTGGCGAACTTGTCTGCCGGCACCTTGTCCTGGGCTACCAGCTTGAGCAACATCGGGGTGGTGTTGGCATTGACCAGACCCATGCTGATGTTGATGTTCCGGATCCAAAGGTCCTCCACGTGAAGTTCCACGGATTTTCCGTGCACTCCCACGTTGGCCACGTTGCCGCCCGGACGGACAATGTCGATGCACATGCTGAAGGTTGCCGGGATACCGACAGCCTCGATCGCCACGTCCACGCCCTGCCCGTCGGTGAGCACCATGACCTGGTCCTTCCAGTCGGCGTCCCCGGAAAGCACGACGTCAGTGGCGCCAAACTCGCGTGATTTTTCCAGCCGGTTCGCGTCGAGGTCGATGGCGATGATGGTGGCGGCGCCATAGAGGCCCGCGGTGGCGATTGCTGCAAGCCCGACCGGGCCGGCACCCACCACGGCCACGGTGTCGCCGGGCTTGACCCGGCCGTACTGCACGCCGATCTCAAACCCGGTGGGCAGGATGTCGGACAGCATCACTGCCTGCTCGTCGCTCACACCCTCCGGCAGTAGATGGAGCGAGTTTTCGGCGTAGGGGACGCGGACGTATTCGGCCTGTGTGCCGTCAATCAGGTGTCCAAAGATCCAGCCGATCCCGGACTGCCCTTCCTCGCCCATGCAGTGCGAGTAAAGCCCGGTCTTGCAGTTGGCGCAGTGCCCGCAGGACTTGATGCAGGAAATAATGACGCGGTCGCCCACCTTCAGTCCGGTCACGGAGGACCCGGTCTCGGTGATGGTTCCTACGCCCTCGTGGCCGAGGATCCGGCCCTTGGTTACGGCGGGCACGTCGCCCTTGAGGATGTGGAGATCCGTGCCGCAGATGGTGGTGGTATCCACCTTGACGATCACGTCGCTGGGATTCTGGATCTTCGGATCCGGGACGTCCGTCCAGGACTTCTGGCCGGGGCCGCCGTACACGAGGGCTTTCATGCGAGCTCCTTGGTTCTGAGGATGACGTGCGGATCGACGATCCGCAGGCGGCAGGGGGTGACGGACGAGTCAATGCCGGAAGAAACGATGGACTGGCGGGCGTGCTCGCGGAGTTCCTCGAAAGCTGCCGCGGTGACCCGGGCGTGCGCCAGGTCCACGATGATCTCGTAGCCTGCGAGTCTGGAAGTCACTCGGCGGCACACCACGTAGAGAGCCCGGATGTTGGCGGTCGTGACGACGCCGCGCACCTCGACGCGCGCGGACTCCTCCGCGAGGTCGATCCGGATGACCACCTTAATCCGCGGATCGCCGTGGGAGGGGTGTGCGTGGAAAGACCGGGCGCGGCTGGCTTGGTTCAAGTGTCGCAGCGGGCTCATGCGTTCTCAGAGCTCCCCCGCTGCGCAGCCGTGGTGGCGGTCGTCGTGTGCGCATCGGCTGCGACAGAATATTGACTAGACATGTTGGATGGTCTCCTGCCTTTCCTGCCCAAGCTGGAAAGTGCAAATGCCATTTCCTCACCCCAGGGTCCTAGCGAGACCGAAAATGCTTGCAGGCGGTTCATCCCCCATGGCCGTGCAGGAACCGCCCCAATTCCAGAATGACCTCCGTGCTGTTCGCGGGCAAGGGGGCGAAAGTCCCTTGCACGCGCCGGGGCTCGGGCGACTGGGAGGCGTGTGTTGGCAGTGACCAGTGGTGCGCGAATTGTTGCCACCCCCAGGTGGCCCTAGCCTGTTCCTATGCCGAAAAATGCCGTTTCCGCCGCTCAGCCGGGTCTTGCCCTCACCTCGGTCCGGCAGCCGGGGGAAATGACGCTGTGTGACATTTTCATTACGGACGGCATTGTTGCTCGGATTGTGCCCGCGGGCTCGCGGGGTCCGTCGGCGGAGGCATCGGCGGGCGGTCTCGACGTGGTGGACCTGGACGGGCGCTTCGTGATTCCGGGCCTGTGGGACGAGCATGTCCACATGACCCAGTGGGCCCTCGCCGCGGGCCGGATCGATCTTTCCGGCGCAGGCTCCGCTCGGGAAGCGGCCGCCGTCGTGCAATCCCAGCTGAATGAAAAGGGTTCCGGGGCGGCCGAAGGTAGAGGCTACGGCGGCGCCGCGGCCGGCGGCCGGACGCTCGTCGGCGTCGGATTCCGCGACGCTGTCTGGGCGGACATGCCCAGTCTTGAACTGCTCGACGGCGCAACCGCCGGCGTCCCCACGGCGCTGATCAGCCACGATCTGCACTGCGTGTGGCTCAACACCGCGGCCGCCGGGCGCTACGGCGTGGCCGTGGGTGCGGACGGACTGCTCCGCGAGGATCCGGCCTTTGAACTCACCAGGGAGTTGGGCCGACTGCCCGACGCCGCGGTCGACGCCATGGTCCGCGACGCCGGGAAGGCAGCCGCTGCGCGAGGCATCGTGGGGATTGTCGACTTCGAGATGGTCTGGAACCGGGATACGTGGCTGCGGCGGATCGCGGCGGGGTTCGATTCCTTCCGCGTTGATGCGGGGGTCTATCCGCAGGATCTGGACCGAGCCGTCGGCGCGGGGATGCGGACCGGCCAGCAGGTTCCGGAGGGCGGCGGACTCCTTCGGGTGGGTCCGCTGAAGGTCTTGATCGACGGCTCACTGAACACGCGCACGGCGTACTGCGTGGACCCCTACCCGCACGGCGGCCGCGGACTGCTCACGGTCAGCGAGCCGGAGTTGCTGGAGCTGCTGGTGCGGGCCCGCGACACCGGGTTCGTTCCCGCGGTACACGCGATCGGCGACGGCGCCAACGAGGTGGCTTTGAACGCCTTCGCGGCAGCCGGGATACCGGGCCGGATAGAGCATGCGCAGTTTGTCCGGCAGCAGGACTTCGCACGGTTCGGCGAACTCGGCCTCACCGCCAGCGTGCAGCCTGCCCACGCCCTCGATGACCGCGACGCGGCCGACTCCAACTGGGCCGGCCGGACGGAGCGGGCGTTCCCGCTGCGCTCCCTGCTCGACGCCGGGGCCACGCTGGCACTTGGCTCCGACGCTCCGGTCGCGGCGCTGGAACCCTGGACGGCCATGTCTGCCGCCACCACCCGGGCCCGGCAGGACGGCCGCGGTCCGTGGCACCCGGAGCAGGCGCTGACCCGGCAGGAGGCGCTGGCTGCGTCGTCGCGCGGACGGCGCCGGATCAGCGTCGGCGACCCTGCCGACGTCGTCGTGCTCGACGCCGACCCGCTGGCCGCCTCCGACGCCGAGTTTGCCGCGATGCCGGTGGCCGCGACGCTGGTGGCGGGGCGGTTCACGCACCGCGTCGGGTTTTAGCTGGGTGCGCCTAGGCGCCCTTAACGACTAGGCGCCCTTGACGCGGGCCTGGACCATGTTGGCATAAGGCAGCCTGCCGTGGTCTGCGATGAACGCGGCGTGGTAGCCGGCTTCGGCCGCGGCGAGCTGGTCCACGGGTAGCTCCTTCCACGCGATGATCAGCTTGTTGGCGGCGGCGAGCTGCCAGATCAGCCGCCCATCCCAGTGGCCCGGCGGCTTGCCCTTCCCGAAGTCCACGAACTCCTGGATCTGCCGGCGCAGCCCCCGGTTGCCTTTGCTGCCCGGCCCGGCCTTGCCCACGTAGAGGACGTCGGCACCGTCGACCCATTCGACGTCGAGCGCCTCGGGCTTGAGGGTTGGATCCTTTTTCTTGAAGATGCCAGCCGTGCTCTTGGCGAGGAACTGAGGCCGGGCGCTACCCGGCCCGGGGCTCTCGGGCAGCAGCACGGCGAAGATGCCGGGTTTCTGGGGGATCCGGTTGATGTCCAACTCCGTTAGCGCCCGGAACCCGGTGAAGCCGTCCTGCTTCAGTGACTGTCTGTTGATCGGCATGGGTTCCTTGGCTTGGGCTTTTAGGCGTGGCGGTGCTCTTGGTGCCTACGGAGGCGGCGGTTTCTCGGCCGCCTTAATTGTCACAGGTGCCTGATTGACTGGATTCCATGGACGGCAAGCAAGGGCCCGACGTGGCTCCGGCGGACAGCGCAACGGTCGCGGACCTCGCGCGGATCCTGGCCGGAATCCCGGCCCCGGCCAGCGCAGCGGCCCTCATCGACGAAACACGCGAGCTGGAGGACCTGAAGTCCGCCCTGGCCGCCCGGCAGGCCCGGGACGCCGTCGCCTTCGACCTGGCCCAGCGCCGCGAACAATCCCTGGCCGGGGTTCCCGCCGACCAGCTCGGCACCGGCATTGCTGCGCAGCTCGCCCTCGCCCGCCGCGAATCCCCGGCCAAAGGCGGGAGACTCCTGGGCCTCGCCAAGGCACTCGTCACCGAAATGCCGCACACCCTCGCCGCCCTGGAAACCGGCCAGCTCAACGAATGGCGCGCCACCCTCCTGGCCCGCGAAACCGCCTGCCTGTCCCCCGCCGACCGGGCCGCCGTCGACGAAGAACTCGCCCCCGACGCCGGGACCTTCGACGGCGCGGGCGGCCGCGCCATCATCGCCGCGGCCCGTGCCGCCGCGTACCGGCGGGACCCGCGCTCCATCACCCAGCTCGCCGGCCACGCCGAAACCGAACGCCACGTCAGCCTCCGCCCGGCCCCCGACACCATGTGCTACCTGACGGCGTTGTTGCCGGTCGGCCAGGGCGTGGCCGTGCACGCCGCCCTCACCCGGCACGCAGACGCGGCCCGGGCCGCCGGGGATCCCCGTTCCCGGGGCCAGCTGATGGCCGACGCCCTGGTGCAACGCACCACCGGCAAAGCCGGCGGGATCAGCGGCATCGACATCCAGCTCATCATGACCGACCGCACCCTCTTCCAGGCCGACAGCGAACCCGCCCGCCTCCCCGGCTACGGCATCGTCCCCGCAGGCTGGGCCAGGGCCCTGCTGAGGGACGCGGGCACCGGCACGGCGGGCGGCTCCGGCGCCGAACGCGCCTTCGCCCTCTGGGTCCGCAGGCTCTTCACCGCGCCGGCCACCGGCGAACTCGTGGCCATGGACTCCCGCGCCAGGCTCTTCCCGCCCGGGCTGCGCCGGTTAATCCAGGCCCGGGACGACACCTGCCGGACCCCTTACTGCGACGCACCCATCCGCCACCTGGACCACATCATCCCCTGGCACACCGGCGGCGTAACCACAGCAGCCAACGGCGCCGGGCTCTGCGAAGCCTGCAACCACACCAAAGAAACCCCCGGCTGGAACGCACACCCACGCCCCGGACCCCGGCACACCCTCCAACTCACCACACCCACCGGCCACAGCTATCACTCCACCGCCCCGCCGCTGCCGGGAGGGGCATATGGATCGACTGCGACATTCGGCCAGCGTCGGGAAATTCGACACCTCGTCAAGGTGCTGAAGCTCGGGCGGGTCAGGACTGAGAGCGGCCTGAGACTTAGGGACGAGGTTGGCCGTCCGCGGCCTGCTGAGGGACTTCGGGGAGGGCGGCAGGCCGCCATGTATCCGCTAAACGCCAAAAATCCGTTAAACACAGGACCTGCAGGTACCTTCGCGATCTCGCTATGAGACGGCTCGGACATTTTCATGTCCAGAACGACCCGGCTTAATCAAGTGGTTACCTGCAGGCGCTTTAAGCGTACGCCTGCCCAGAAGCCGAGGCTAGGGGTCCGTCGCCTCTTCCGGGCCGCACGAAAACACCCTCCGGCACAGAAGCGTAGAGTGGAACAAGACGCCTGATTCTGGACGCCGAGTGCTGAGGGAGAAATCGTGACGATTGACTGGGACGAAAAGAAGACTCTGCTGCAGGAACCGAACATCGCGGCCGTGACCCAACTTTGCGACGAACTGATGGAGAAGAAGCCGGGATCTGTGGTCCCGTACATCGACCCCGTCCATGATGAGGACGAGTGCCGCATCGTGACCCTCCATATTGCGCCCGGCAAGGGCTGCGAATCGGGGTTCGTCTCGCATTTCAACGAGGACGAGGCAGCCCGCCGCGCCACCTCCATCTACGAAGCCGTCGAACTCGACCCGCGCTATGTGATGCCGTGGAACGCCTATCCCTGGGTCCGCGACCCGGAGCTCCCGTCAGCCCTGAACGTCCAGGAAAAGACCGACGGCTTGCGGCCCTTCCGCCAGTTCATGAAGATCAACAAGCGGACCTCCGCGATCATCGCCCACGGTGCCGACGCCCACGCCTTCCTGACACTGTTCGAAAAGACCTACCACTCCTCACTGAAGAACCGCGGCGTGAAAATCTACAAAGCCACCGCGCTGGGTGGCCGCGCCTTTGCCGTATCGCCGGCCAAGCAGGAAGAACTCCTGGCCAAGAACGTCGCGGTCTACAAGGACGCCATGCAGCGGGCGGGGATCCAGCACCTCTAGGCGCCACACGACGCCGGCTCGCCGCCGCCTGCCGACGTCGCCCTTGGGCCCAACGGCCCTGCCCAACCACGTCTCCCCCAGCCAAGCTGGGATAGCTGACCGCATCACGGCCGGCCCGTCGCAGACGGATGCAGCGCAGACGGATACAGCGCTGACTGGTGCAGCTCGAAGGGACAACGGTATGGGACGTTTGGACGGCAAAGTCGCACTGATCAGCGGCGGCGCCCGCGGCATTGGCGCCGCGATCGCGCAGCGCTTCCTTGACGAAGGGGCGACGGCCGTCGTCGGCGATGTGCTGGACGACGACGGCGCCCAGTTACTGGCTCAACTCGGCGACGGCGTCCGCTACGTTCACCTGGACGTGACCAGCCCGGCGGACTGGGACGCAGCAGTTAACGAGGCCGTGTCCGCTTTCGGCGGCCTGAGCATCCTGGTCAACAATGCCGGCATCGTGAACTTCGGGCGGATCGACGACTACCCGCACGAACAATGGGCCCGGATCATCGAGGTGAACCTCACCGGGGTCTTCAACGGCATCAAGGCCGCCGCCCCAGCGCTGGCCAGGGCGGGCTCCTCCTCCATCATCAACGTCTCCTCCATCGCCGGACTGCGCGGCTACGAGAACCTCGCCGGCTACACCGCGTCGAAATTCGGCGTGCGCGGCCTGACCAAGGCGGCCGCACTCGACCTTGGGCGGGACGGGACCCGGGTCAACTCCGTCCACCCCGGCGTCATCCAGACCCCCATGACCGAGGGCATGACCTTCGACACCGGCCATGTGCCCCTGCACCGGATCGGCCAACCCGCCGAGATCGCGCAGCTCGCCGTCTATCTGGCCAGCGAGGAATCCTCCTTCGTCACGGGTGCCGAATTCGTCATTGATGGCGGCGAAACCGCGGGCACCGTCGTGCCGCCCGGCAGCTGACCGCGCAAGATGGAGAGGCTTATGACCGCACGCTCCGGATCCAAACTGGCCGTCGTCGGCGCCGGCAGCGTCGGCACGTCGCTGGCCTACGCCGCCCTGATCCGCGGCTCGGCCAGCCACGTCGCGCTCTTTGACGTCAACGCGGCCAAGGCCGAGGCCGAGGTCCTGGACCTGGCGCACGGCACCCAGTTCACGGCGGCGGCGGCAACCGTCAACGGCGGCGGGGACATCAGCGTCACCGAAGGCGCCGACGTCGTCGTCATCACCGCGGGGGCCAAACAGGCGCCCGGCCAGACCCGCCTGGACCTGGCCGGCACCAACGTCCGCATCCTCGAGCAGCTCATGCCGCAACTGCTCGAACACGCCCCGGACGCGGTCTACGTGCTTGTCACCAACCCCTGTGATGTGCTGACCGTGGCCGCGCAAAAGATCACCGGGCTGCCGACCGCCCGGGTTTTCTCCTCCGGCACCGTATTGGACACCTCGCGGCTGCGCTGGCTGCTGGCGCACCGCGCGGGCGTGTCCGTGACCAGCGTGCACGCCAGCATGGTCGGCGAACACGGCGACACCGAATTCCCGGTCTGGTCCGGTGCGACCATCGGCCCGGTGCCGATCCGGGACTGGAAGGTCAACGGCGAGCGCATCTTCACCCCCGGGTACCTCACCGAAACCGCCCGCGAAGTCACGCAGGCCGCCTACAAAGTCATCGCCGGCAAGGGCGCCACGAATTACGCGATCGGCCTCTCCGGTGCCCGGATCGTGGAGGCGCTGCTGCGCTCGGAAAACGCGGTGCTCCCGGTCTCCACGGTGCTGGGCGGGCAGTACGGGATCGACGGAATCGCCCTCTCACTGCCCAGCATCGTGGGCAACGGCGGCGTGCGCGCGGTCCTGGAGACACCCATGGACGAGGGCGAACTCGCTTCCCTCCACCACTCGGCCGAGACCCTGCGGCAGAGCCTCGCTTCCCTGGGGATCTGACCCCGGCTAAGCGGACTGCGTTATGGACGGCACCACCGTCACCGAGCCGAGGTGCGGCAGCGCCGCCCTGGCGCCCTCTTCCAGGTCCGCGGCCACCCAGGAAAGATCGGCCAGCCGGGCGTCCGGACTGAGGGGGACCGTGATCTCGGCGTGCAGCCGGTGGCCGGACCAGCGCAGCCGGGAGGTCCCGCCCAGCGGCGAGCGCTCCCGGACGACGCCAGCGAGCGCATCGCTCAGTTGGGGGTCGACGCCGTCCATGAGTCGCCGCCCGACGTCGCGCACGGTGCCCCAGAGCAGCACCATGATCGCCACCGAGATCAGCAGCCCCACGATCGGATCCGCCAACGGGAAGCCGAGCCAGACGCCGATGACACCGGCCACCACGGCGAGCGACGTGAAGCCGTCAGTCCGGGCGTGCACGCCGTCGGCGATCAGCGCCGCGGACCCGATCCGCCGGCCGACCCGGATCCGGTAGATCGCCACCAGCTCATTGCCCGCGAAGCCGACGAGGCCTGCAGCGAGGACCCAGCCGAGGTTCTGCACGGGCTGCGGTTCGAAGAAGCGGCGAATGGATTCGACGGCGGCCACGACCGCGGAGAGGGCGATCATGGCGACGATGAAGAGTCCGGCCAGGTCCTCGGCGCGGCCGAAGCCGTACGGGTAGGTACGCGTCGGTTTGCGCCGGCCGAGCAGGAACGCAATCCACAATGGCACCGCGGTAAGCGCATCGGAGAAATTGTGCACGGTGTCCGCCAGCAGCGCCACCGATCCGCTGATCAGCACAATCGCCAGCTGGAACAGCGAGGTGGCGCCCAGGCCCAGCAGCGAGACTTTAACTGCGCGGATGCCCTGGGCGCTGGACTCGAGTGCCTCGTCGATGGAGTCCGCGGCGTCATGGGAATGCGGGACGAAGAGCTCGTGCAGCCAACCCTTCAGCCCGGGGGCGTGGGTGTGGTCGTGCGCGTGGTCGTGATCGTGCGCGTGGTCGTGCGCGTGGTCGTGCTCGTGCTCGTGCTCGTGCTCGTGCTCGTGCTCGTGATCATGATCATGATCATGCGGATGATCGTGGCCGTCGTGTTCCCCGTGGCGGTTGTGGCCCACAGCGTTCCCCGGCCCGCTCATGCGCCGTGTCCCGGGGCAGTGCCTAGCGCGTGCTCGGCCTGGTGGATCGCATCCATCACCAGCTGGCGGGCGTGATCATTCTGCAACCGGTAAAAGACCTTGGTGCCTTCCTGCCTGGTGGCGACCATACCGCCCAGCCGCATCTTGGCCAGGTGCTGCGAGACGGCAGAGGCCGGTTTCCCGACCTGCTCCGCCAAGGCGTTAACCGGCAGCTCACCGTTCCCCAGAGCGAGGATCAGCCGGACCCGCGTGGCGTCGGCCAGCATGGAAAATACTTCGACGGCCAGCTCCACGTGGGGGCTGTCGACATCAACCCGCATATCTGCATTCATACGCAGATACTTTCACACCCGCCGCGTCGGTCCAACTGTTAACCGGGCTCGCAGCGGGTGGCTGGAACACAATCAGCGGAGCCATCGTTGATCACCGGTAGCCTGAACTGCGGGACATCAGCCTGAAAGGAGGTGCGTCGTGACCGAAGCATCGAAGCATGATCCGGCCGCCGGCCTCCTCCGCTTCGCCCTGCTGGCCGGCATCCTCGCCGTGCTTGCCGGGCTTCTCGGCATGCACGTCCTCGCCGGCACCCAGGGAGCGCACGCCTCGGCTGAGCACGTCCAGACCGCCCCAGCGTCCGGCCATTCTGCATCCTTCCACGCAGCTGCCGGCCATACTGCACCCGCGCACACCGGCCAGGCGATCCATCACGAAACTCCGACGCCGCCGTCGTGCGTCTGCGGTGGAGGCTGCGGCGAACAGCACGCGGCACACACGTCGTGCACCCCGGCCCCCTCGGGCGCGTCCCTGAGCGCGCCCCTGCCCGGGACAACACTGCTCACGTTCCGGCCACGGAGCGCGGCGGAAGTGGACCAGCTCGCCGCCAACTCCTACCTCCCCTCCACGCCAACGCCGAACGAGCTGTCCATCAGCCGGACGTAAAGGGGATCCGTGCCGCGCTTCGCCGGCACCCACGCCCCCACACGGTGCGCACCCCTTAGGCTCGCATCGTCCGCCGCCGGCGCACGCCGGATTCCCAAAGGACAGAATTTTGATGAACAAAACACTGACAATCTCCGCCACCGCCCTCGCCGCGATCATCGCCCTGGCCGGCTGCTCCGCCAGCACCGGCTCCGGCAGCAGCATGCCCGGCATGGACCACGGCAGCGCGGGATCGAGTTCCGCGCCCGCAGCCGCGGACCACAACGGCACGGACACCATGTTCGCCCAGGGGATGATCCCGCACCACGCCCAGGCTGTCGAAATGAGCGAGATGATGCTCAAGGAGCAGGGCATCGACCCCAAGGTGACCGCCCTGGCCGGCCGCATCAAGGCTGCCCAGGGGCCGGAGATCGAACGGATGACCGGCTGGCTCCGGAGCTGGAACGAATCCACCCAAATGCCGGGAGGCCACGTCATGTCCGGCATGGTGAGCGATGACGGAATCCGCCAGCTCGACGCCGCCACGGGCACCGAGGCCGCGAAGCTGTTCCTCACCCAAATGATCGCCCACCACGAGGGCGCCGTCGAGATGGCCAACGCGGAGGTCCAAAGCGGCAAGAACCCGGACGCGATCAAACTGGCCAGGGACATCGCCGCCTCCCAGACGGACGAAATCAAGGAAATGAAGGGACTGCTGGCCGGCCTCTAGGCTCAGCTGCCGGGGCCGAGCGGACACTTGTAGCCCTGACCGGGCCCTCGGAGTGTGCCCAAGTGTCCGCTCGGCCGGCTCCCGGGCGTGGGAGCCGGTTGACACCCCAGTGTGACCTCTGCCATATTTGAGGGGTGAACCTGTCAGACAGCCGGACAGCCGGACAACCACTCGCCCGCCTCAGCGCGGCCGAGGCCGTCTTTAACGTCCTGCGCTCCGAGATCGAATCCGGCAAGCTCGGCATCGGCGCCAAACTGAGTTCCGAAGCCACGCTCGCCCAGCAGTACGGCGTGAGCCGCTCCGTGGTCCGCGAGGCCCTGCGTTCCTGCAACGCCTTGGGGCTTACCGTCACAAGGACCGGGCGGGGCACCTTCGTCGTCGCCGACCATGTGGCCAAAGACCTGGTCCTGGGCCAGTATTCCGCCCTGGACCTCACCGAGGCCCGCCCCCACATCGAAGTTCCGGCCGCCGGGCTCGCCGCGGAACGCCGTTCGGCGGAGGAACTGGACACCATGCGGGACATCGTCGCGGCCATGACCGCCGAGGACGACCCCGAGGTGTGGGTTGGCCTGGATTCGAATTTCCATGCCCTGATCGCGAAGGCCAGCCGGAACAAGGTCTTCGAGAACGTCGTCGCGGACATCCGCGAGGCCCTGGCACATCAGTCGGAGACCCTGAATATGGTGGCGGACCGCCAGCACGCCTCGGATGAAGAGCACCGGCGCATCCTGGCCGCCATCGAGGCCGGCGACGCAGCAACGGCGCGAATCGCCATGAGCCAGCACCTGCACGCCGTTGGTCTTGCCCTCGCCTCGATCCTGCATCCCCACGCCGGCGTGTGATCCGGCCCAGCGGGCAGACCCAGCAACAGCACCTTGACCAGCAACGAACACCTCCACTGCTAAGGACGCAATGATTTCCCCTGCCGTCGCGCACATTCCAACTCCAGCGGCCCCCGCGAGGCTCCCGCAGCATGTCCCACTTGCGGTCCAGACCCGCGACGGCGTGGCCGAGAGCGTCCACTACGGCTCGGCCATCGCCACCGCGGCGGACGGCCGCACCCTCCTGGCCGCCGGCGAGCCGCTCGCCCCGTTCTACCCGCGCTCCGCCCTTAAGCCCCTGCAGGCCGTCGCCATGGTCCGCGCCGGCCTCGACCTCCCGGAGGAGCTCCTCGCGCTAGCCGCCGCCAGCCACTCCGGAGCCACCGTCCACCGCGACGGCGCGCTGCGCATCCTGGACCTGTACGGCCTCAACCCCGCTGACCTTGAGAACAGCACCGACCTCCCCTACGGCGTCCGCGAACGCGAGGAATGGCTCGGCGGCGGCGGCCAGGCCACCCGGCTGGCGCAGAACTGCTCCGGAAAGCACGCCGCGATGGTTGCCACCTGCCTCGTCAACGGCTGGCCCGTCCGGGGATACCTGGACCCCGCGCACCCGTTGCAGCAACTCGTGGCCCGGACCGTGGCGGAGTTGACCGGCGAGCAGCCGGAGCGCGCCTCCACCGATGGCTGCGGCACCCCGCTGTTCGCCCTGACCCTGCGCGGCATGGCCCGCGCCTTCGGCCAGCTGGCCTCGGCAAAGGGATCCGACAGCGCGGAGGCTGCCGTGGCCCACGCGATGCGCTGCCACCCCGGGATGGTGGCGGGCGAGGACCGGGATGTCACCGCGCTGATGCGCCTGGTCCCCGGCCTCCTCGCGAAGGACGGCTTTGAGGGCGTCCAGCTCGTGGGCCTTCCGGACGGCCGCGCCGTCGCCGTCAAAATCTCCGACGGCGGGGACCGCGCCCGGATGCCTGTCACCGTGCGCCTGCTGGAGGCGCTCGACGTCGACACCTCGCCTCTGACGGGGCTCGCCACGTCAGCTGTGCTGGGCGGCGGCCGGCCCGTCGGACTGCTGCAGGTCACCGATTTCCTCGCCGCCCCCGTAACTTTCAACGACCCCCACGCCCTATAAGGACCGCCATGACCCCGCTCGACGAACCCGCCGACTTCCGCTCCGAACATGACCTCCTGGGCGACCGGGATGTTCCCGCTGACGCCTACTGGGGTGTCCACACCCTTCGGGCCGTAGAGAACTTCCCCATCACCGGCCAGCCGCTGTCCTCCAACATGTACCTGGTCCGGGGGCTGGCCGCCGTGAAGCTGGCTGCCGCCCGCACCAACCACGAGCTCGGGCTGCTCGACGCCGAGCGCGCCCGGGCCATCGAGGACGCCTGCACCGATGTCATGAGCGGCAAACTCAGCGAGCAGTTCGTGGTGGACGTCATCCAGGGCGGTGCCGGAACGTCGTCGAACATGAATGCCAACGAGGTAATCGCGAACCGGGCCCTGGAAATCCTTGGACACCCGAAGGGCGACTACGCACGGCTGCACCCCAACGACCACGTCAACCTCAGCCAGTCCACGAACGACGTCTACCCCACCGCGGTCAAACTCGGCACGATCTTCGCCGCCCGGGAACTGCTGGAAGCCCTCACCGAGCTGGAAGAGGCCTTCGCCGCCAAGGCCGTCGAATTCCGCACGGTGGTGAAGATGGGCCGCACCCAGCTGCAGGACGCCGTCCCCATGACGCTGGGGCAGGAGTTCGGCACCTACGCAGTCACGATCGGCGAGGACCGGCTCCGGCTGGCCGAAGCCGACCTGCTGATCCACGAGATCAACCTCGGCGCCACAGCGATCGGCACCGGCCTGAACGCCCCGGCGGGCTATGCAGAGGCCGCCTGTCGGCACCTTGCCGAGATCACCGGCCTGCCACTGGTCACGGCGGCGGACCTGATCGAGGCCACCCAGGACGTCGGCGCCTTCGTGCATCTCTCCGGGGTGCTGAAGCGGGTGGCCGTGAAACTGTCCAAGATCTGCAACGACCTCCGGCTGCTCTCCTCCGGCCCGCGCGCCGGCTTCGGCGAAATCAACCTTCCGGCCGTGCAGTCCGGCTCCTCCATCATGCCCGGCAAGATCAACCCGGTCATCCCGGAGGTGGTCAGCCAGGTGGCCTACGAGGTCATCGGCAACGATGTCACCATCACCATGGCCGCAGAAGCCGGCCAGCTCCAGCTCAACGCCTTCGAACCGATCATCGTCCACAGCCTCCACAAGAGCATCTCGCACCTGGAAGCGGCCTGCCGCACCCTCACGGCCCGCTGCGTCCGGGGTATCACCGCCAACACCGAACGGCTCCGCCTGACGGTGGAACAGTCAATCGGCCTCGTCACCGCCCTCAACCCGCAGCTGGGCTACGCGACCGCCACGGCGATCGCGCAGGAAGCCCTCGCCACCGGCAAGGGAGTCGCGGAACTCGTACTCGAACACGGGCTGCTCACCGCCGAGCAGCTCACCGAACTGCTCAGCCCGCAGCGACTGGCCAACCTGAGCAAGTAGCGCCCCCTCGAACCCCGAAGGACCCCCATGACCTATCCAGAAACTGCCCGCGCCCAAAAACCGCCGGCCCAGGAACAGCCAACCCCGCAGCAGGGCATCTCCGACCACACTATTCCGGCGCATGCCCACGCCTCCGAGGCCGCACTCCATGCCGAAGACCAGGGCTACCACAAAGGCCTGAAACCACGGCAGGTCCAGATGATCGCGATCGGCGGCGCCATCGGCACCGGCCTGTTCATGGGCGCCGGCGGCCGACTCGCCACCGCCGGACCGGCCCTGATCATCAGCTACGCCCTCTGCGGGTTCTTCGCGTTCATGATCCTGCGCGCACTCGGCGAACTCGTGATGCACCGGCCGTCATCAGGCTCCTTCGTCTCCTACGCCCGCGAATTCTTCGGCGAGAAGGCCGCGTTCGTCACCGGCTGGCTGTACTGGCTGAACTGGGCCATGACCGCGATCGTGGACATCACCGCCGTCGCGCTGTACATGAACTTCTTCAAGAAGTACTGGGCGCCGATCGCAGACGTACCGCAGTGGACGTGGGCCCTTGCCGCCCTGATCCTGGTGCTGGGCCTGAACCTCATCAGCGTGAAGGTGTTCGGCGAGCTCGAATTCTGGTTCGCGCTCATCAAGGTCGTGGCGCTCGTGTCCTTTTTGATAGTCGGCATCTACTTCGTCATCTTCGGCACCCCCGTCGCCGGCCAGGAGGTCGGCTTCACCCTGATCGCGGACAACGGCGGCCTGTTCCCCAACGGCCTGCTGCCGGCAATCGTGGTGATGCAGGGCGTTGTGTTCGCCTACGCATCGATCGAGCTGATCGGCACGGCGGCGGGCGAGACGGAAAACCCGGAAAAGATCATGCCGCGCGCCATCAACACCGTGATCGTACGCATCGCCGTGTTCTACGTCGGCTCTCTCGTGCTGCTCTCGCTGCTGCTCCCCTACAGCTCCTACAAGGCCGGTGAAAGCCCGTTCGTGACGTTCTTCGGTTCCATTGGTGTGGACGGCGTGGACGCCATCATGAACCTGGTGGTCCTGACCGCGGCCCTCTCCTCGCTCAACGCCGGCCTGTACTCCACCGGCCGGATTATGCGGTCCATGTCCGTTTCAGGGTCCGCGCCGAAGTTCGCCGCCCGGATGAACAAGGCAGGCGTGCCCTACGGCGGCATCGCCCTCACTGCCGGCGTGGCCGTGCTGGGCGTCATCCTGAACGCCGTGGTCCCGGCCGAGGCCTTCGAGATCGTCCTGAACGTGGCGTCGCTGGGCATCATCAGCACCTGGGCCATGATCGTCCTGTGCCAGATGCAGCTTGCCCGGCTGGCAGCCCGCGGGGAACTGCTCCGGCCCGCGTTCCGGATGCCCGGCGCACCCGTCACAGGCTGGATTACGCTCGCGTTCCTGCTCGCGGTACTGGTCCTGATGGCGTTCGACTCGCCGGTGGGGACCTGGACCATCGCGTCCCTTGTGGTCATCGTCCCGCTCCTGATGCTCGGGTGGCGCCTCTGCCGGCACCGCATCCTGGAGATCGCCGCGGTCCGCGACGGCTTCACCGGGCCGTACCCGCTGGTGGCCAACCGGCCTTCCGGGAACTCCGGGAACTCCGGGAACGAATAGAACCGGGCCGCCGCCGCCCAACTAGCTCGCACTTGTTGTCGTTTTCAGGGCTCAAAACGACAACAACTGCGAGCTAGTTGGGTGGACGGGCGGCGTAACGGAGAGTACCGGAGCGCTCCCGCCGGGTGCCTGTCGCCTAAGCTCGGAACAACAGTTCCACTTGGCTCAGCGACGAACCACCCGGGAGACACCTCATGACCAACTGGCGGATCAGGGATTTCCATTCGGCCGACCTGGACGGGATCCTGCACCTCTGGGAATCCCTCAAGGCCACGAATGTCGAGCCGGTCTACGCACTCTCCGAGGTCTTGGCCTCGTGCGAGAAGGACCACGCCGTCGTCGCGGTGCAGGGCGAGCAGGTGGTGGGTGCCGCCGTCGGCCGCGCCGCGCACGACCAGGGCTGGATCGTCTTCCTGGCCACCCTGCCCGAGTTCCGCGGCCGCGGAATCGGCACCTCGCTGCTGGCCTCCGTGGAAAACCGGATGGCCCCGCACGGGCTGAACAAGCTCTCCGCCCTCATGCCGGAGTCCGAAACCCGCGTCGAGGCCTTCCTGAGCCGCGGCTTCGTGCTGAAGAAGAACCTGCGCTATTTTGAACGCAAGATCCCAGTGCAGCGCCAGGAACTCGAGCCGCTGAGCCAGCTGGGCGGGCGGATCCTGGCCCGCGACCTCTGGGAAAACGTCGCCGGCATGCGCAACGAGAAGGAACTCCTGGAGCGCCGCCTCGTCCTGCCGCTGGCCGAAGCCGACCTGGCCGACGAGTATGGCGTGGTCCCGCCGCGCGCGGTCGTGCTGTTCGGCCCTCCGGGCACCGGCAAGACGACCTTCGCCAAGGCGATTGCGTCCCGGCTGGAGTGGCCCTTTGTGGAGGTTTTCCCCTCCCGGCTCGCCGCCGACCCGTTGGGCTTGGCCGGGGCCCTGCGCGAGACCTTCCTGGAGATTGCCGAGCTGGAGCATGCCGTCGTGTTCATCGACGAGGTGGAGGAGATCGCCTCGCAGCGCTCCGGCGAGCCGCCGTCGCCGCTGCAGGGCGTCACCAACGAGCTGCTGAAGATCATTCCGGCCTTCCGCGAACAGCCCGGCCGGCTGCTGGTCTGCGCCACCAACTTCATCCGCGCCCTGGATTCCGCGTTCCTGCGCCACGGCCGCTTCGACTACGTCATCCCGATCGGCCTGCCGGACCGCCTGGCCCGCGAGGCCATGTGGCAGCGCTTCATCCCCGCCACCGTCGTGGACGATGTGGACGTGGAGCTGCTGGTGGATCGCACTGAGGGCTTCTCTCCCGCCGACATCGAATACGCCGCCCGGAGCGCCTCCCAGCGTGCGCTTGAGAAAGCCGTGTACGACGACGGCGGCGCGTCCGTCCGCGAGGCGGTCCGGAAGGGCCCGGCGACGCAGGACTACCTCGACGCGATCGCGGACACCCGGACCACCGTCAGCGCGGAAGTGCAGCAGGAGTTCCTCGAGGACATCGACCTGCTGGGCCGGGTCTAGCCCTCCGGGTTGCCGTCGTAGGAGAGGTTCTCGTAGTCGGTGTCGTCGGCCTCGTCGAGCATGTCATCGAGCTCCTCGAGCAACCACGGGTTGATCCGGGCCAGGATCTTGCGGGTTTCCTCCACCGGAACCGCGGCGTACAGCACCGGCCGGGCCTCGTCGTAGCGGGTGACCGGCGGCTTGTCCGGCCACTTCTCCGCCAGCGCCTTGACCCGTTCGGGCAGGGAGTTGTGCGCATTGTCGGCGATCTTGACCAGGGTGGCATCGTGGTCCTCGGCGATGTAGCGGATGCCGGCCTGGTAGTCGTCCGGGTTCTCGTGCAGCCGCTTCGTGACCCGTTCGATGATGTCCACGGCCCGTTCGGGGACCCCCATCTCCAGCAGCGCCTGCCGCGTCATCGGGGTGTCCTCGGCGATGTCGTGCAGGTATCCGGCGATCCGGATGTCGTCATCGAAGTCGGCCAGCGCATCGCCGACGGCGATCACATGCTCGCGGTAGGGCCGCTTGAGCTTGTCTTTCTGCCGGTTGTGGGCCACCTCGGCGAGGACCCTGGCCGTTTCGACGGTAAACCCGGTCTTCGGCGCGGCCGCTTCCATGAACTCTGGTTCTGACATGCTTCCAGCCTACGCGTCGGGGCCGCGCATCCCCGGCCACACCCATGGCTCCCGCGGCAGGCCCGCGGGATCGAACACGGCCAGCGCCTGCCGCAGGGATCCCGCAGGCAAACCCAGGGATTCCAGCAGCGCGTCCCGCACCTCATCGACGGCGACCCCCACGGCAGCAAGATCCGCGAGCGTCACCGCACCGTCACGCTTGGCCAGCCGGGCGCCGTCGGCGTTCAACACCAGCGGCACGTGAGCATATTCCGGAACGGGAATATTCAAGAGGGAGGCCAGGTAGGCCTGCCGCGGAGTGGATGGCAACAGATCATCGCCGCGGACCACCTGGTCGACCCCCTGCGCGGCATCATCCACCACCACGGCCAGGTTGTAGGCGGTGACCCCGTCATTTCGGCGGAGCACGAAGTCATCCACCACGCCGGTGAAGCTGCCGTGCAGCACGTCCCGAACAGTCGCCTCGGCGACGGCCGCGCGGAGCCGGACCGCCGCAGGCCGGACCGCCCGTTTGCTCGCACGCTCGGCCTCGCCCAGGTTCCGGCAGGTGCCCGGATACGCGCCCTGCGGGGCGTGCGGGGCGGACGGCGCCTCCTGGATTTCGCGGCGGGTACAGAAGCATTCGTAGGTCAGCCCGGCCGCGGTCAGCCGGTTGATCGCGGCGGCGTAGAGGTGCTCCCGGTCCGTCTGACGGACGACGCCGCCGTCCCAGTTCACGCCGATCGCCGCCAGATCACGGAGTTGCCCGGCCTCGGCACCCGCGCGGGCGCGGTCCAGGTCCTCGACCCGCATCAGGAAGCGTCGGCCGGTAGACCGGGCAAAGAGCCACGCGAGGATGGCCGTACGGAGGTTGCCCACGTGCAGCTCGCCGGAGGGGCTGGGGGCGAAGCGTCCGGCTGATGTCATGGGACAAGCCTATGCGGCGCAACACAAGAGCCCCTCAGCCACCGATGACTTCGGACATCCGACGTCGGGGGCTCAGGGGCTCTTGCCGTTAAGTGTGTGCGGAAAGACGATGCGTGAACAAGAGTCAATCAGCGGCGGGCTCCTTGCGGGATGCCTCATCCAGGGTCCGGGAGGTGTGCCGGGGGATCTGTAGCCTTCGGGTGCCGGCGGTGGCCCGCATCCCTTGTTGCCACTATTTGAGCAGTAGCCATACAGTTGGTGCAACGGGCGCCGCGCTCGTTGGTCAGATTGACCATTGAGAGCTTCGACTATTGGCAGGAAGTGGTCAGATTGCAGCAGCTCGACTCGACGGATCGCCGGATCCTCCTGGCCCTGGATGCTGACCCGCGGGTCCCCATCATGGTGCTGGCCCAGAAACTGGGCCTGGCCCGCGGAACTGTCCAGTCCCGGCTCGAGCGGATGACGGCGTCGGGCGCGCTCCGCCCGAACAGCAGCCGGGTACTGCCCTCCGCACTGGGTCGCGGAGTGGCAGCGGCGGTGAGCGCCGAACTGGACCAGAGCCACCTGGATGAGGCGATCGCCGCGTTACGGAACATCCCGGAGGTGCTCGAATGCCATGCGCCCGCAGGCGACACCGACCTGCTGATCCGGGTGGTCGCCACGAGCCCCGACGATCTCTACCGGGTTTCCGAGGAAATCCGGCTGTGTCCGGGGATTGTGCGGACGTCCACCAGCATGTTCCTGCGCGAGGTCATCCCCTACCGGACCACAGGGCTGCTGGAAGGCTAACCGCCCGGATCAGACGGGCGGGCCGGTATTCGCTTTCAGGTTCTTCATGACCAGCGTCGAGGTTAGACGCTCGACGCCGGGCAGCGAGGTCAGCTCGGCGTCGTAAAAGCGCTGGTACGCCGGGAGGTCCTCTGCAATGACCTTGAGCAGATAGTCCGGCTCGCCGAAGAGCCGCTGGGCCTCGACGATGTTGGGGTTCTCCGCCACGCGGTTCTCGAAGATCTCCATGGTGGCGCGGTCCACCTGACGCAGCGTGACAAACACAATCGCTTCGAAGCCCAGCCCGACGGCGGCCGGATCGATGTCGGCGCGGTAACCGCGGATGACGCCGGACGTCTCCAGCTCGCGAAGCCTCCGGTGGCACGGCGCCACGGTCAGCCCGACCTTCGCCGCGAGCGCCGTGGCAGTCATCCGGCCGTCTTCACGGAGGTTGCGCAAAATACTTCTGTCAATATGGTCAATCACGCAATAACCTTACCGTCGGCACGGCTTTACGGGCGAAATCAGTAAGCACTTTTGGCCCGAAAATTCCTAGGCTTACTCCTAGAGCCCACCGTCAGGAGTCCGCCGTGAACCCCCAGCTGTTCCTCGCCTTCATCGGCGTCGCCGTGGCCCTCGCCTGCACCCCGGGCGTCGACTGGGCCTACTCCATCGCCGCCGGGCTCAAGGACCGCAGTTTCGTGCCCGCAGTGGCCGGCCTCTGCGGCGGCTACGTCGTACACACCGCACTCCTGGCCGCCGGGCTGGCCGCCGTGATCACGGGCATGCCCGGGCTCCTGGGCTGGCTTACGGTGGCGGGCGCGGGCTACCTGCTCTGGCTCGGCGTCAGCACGGTACGCTCCTGGCGGGGCGCCAGCTTCGGCGGCCAAGCCGCCACCGCGCCGGCCCAGGCCAACCAGTTCCGGGTCTTCCTGCAGGGCATGGGCACCAGCGGCATCAACCCTAAGGGGCTGCTCTTCTTCGTTGCCCTGGTCCCGCAGTTCGTCAGCACCGACGCCGCCTTGTCCGTGCCGCTGCAGTCCGGCCTGCTGGGGCTCACCTTTGTCCTGTTGGTGGCCGTGGTCTACAGCTGCGTGGCGCTCTTGGCCCGGAAGCTCCTGCACACCCGGCCCGGCGCTGCCCGCCGGGTGACGCTGGCCAGCGGAATCATCATGGTGGCGCTGGGCCTGGTGCTGCTGGGCGAACAGCTGGTGCCGCTGGCTGCGCAGACCATCTGGCAGTAGCCCTCCGGCAACCGCCAGGACGGCATCATTCCCCGTTCAACTGCTTCCATTCCTGTTCCCAGAGCCTGCGTTCCTCCACGTCCTTGCGGATGACCTCGAAAGTTTCCAGCTGGGCGGGCCGGCCGCGCAGCCAGTCGCGGGGATTCAGTGATTTGCGGCCGTTGTCCAGGAGCAGCAAGGCGCGGTCGGTCAGGGCATCATTTCGGAGTGCCAGGTGGGTCTTCCGCCGCCGGAGAACTTCCTTCACCGCCGCTTGGGAGGCCGTCGCGGCACCAAGGCGGCGCAGTGACCGGGCGCGGATCAGCAGCAGCGCGGCCGAGAGGTCGTCGGCATTCAGCAGCCCCTCCGTCCAGACCATCACTTCCTTGTCCCGGCCCATCGAGAACGCCACCGAGCACCGGGCCAGGGCCGCGGGCAGCGACGGCGGAAGCGAGGCCACGGTTTGCAGCGCTGCCTCCAGGTGGCCTGTCTCCCGCAGGGAGTGCGAAAGCGCGAGGAACACCGCTTCCTCGCTGAAGAGAACCGGAACCTCGATGCGCTCGGCTACTTCGACCCGGGTGACCACACGGGTCAGATAGCCGGACGCGAACCGGTTGGCGTCGTCGTCGTTCCCGGTGGTGAGTCCGCGCTGGAGGAGCTCCGAGGCCCGCAGGTAGCCGCCCTGCTTGTGCGCCAGGAGACCAGCCAGCACGTAGCAAAGCCCGGCCCAGCCCGGGTAGGCGCGGCCCAAGGCGATCAGCCGGTTGGGGTCGGTGTTGTGGAAGGTCGCCTCGTACACCGCCTTCGCCGCTTTTCCGGGCATCCGCTTGAGCCGGGGGGTGGCGCCGTCCACGCTGAGCAGCGCCCCGTTCCGGCCGCCCAGGGCGGTATGCAGGATGCCGCCGACGCCGTCTGCGATGTCCAGCACCGGCGTGCGGACCTGCGGGACGCCGAACGGGGTGAGGTCACGGGTGTCGCGATAGATGGGTCCTGGGGACTGTCCGGCGCTCATTCTTCCATGCTAGTAGTGCACCCTTGGCAGCCGGTGGAAGGGCTAACTGGCGGCAGCCACCCAGACGCCGATCACCCAGGTGCTCGCGGCAAGGCAAGCCAGACCGAACTCCACCAGCATGCCCACACCGGTGGCCTTCAAGGCCGCCCAGCTGGTGGTCATGGCGGTCCGGAAATCCCGGGTGCGGTGGGATTCGCTGAGCAGCAGGCCGGCGGCGAACCCCACGAAGAGTCCTACCACCGGGATGAGGAACATGCCCGCCACCCCAAAGACCAGGCCTGTCACCACGCTGCGGCTGGGAATGCGGTGTTCCTTGAGTTTGCGGCCGGTCAGCACGGCGCTGGCCGCCATTCCCGCCAGAACCAAGGCCAGGCCAACGCCAAAGACCACCCAGCCGGTGGTTCCCGCACCGCCCCACAGCGCCCAGGCCAGCAGGCTGAGGCCGATCAGGATGCTGCCGGGGAGCACAGGGATGACGATGCCCGCCACGCCCACCAGAATAGCGAGCCCGCAGAGGACGGTCACGATGATCTCGGGGTTCATGCCCCCAGTTTAGGGTTGGCCACGGCGGCGGCTGGTTATTCCGCCTCCACCGCCGCGGCTACGGCCGCCGACACGGCCGGGGCCACACGCGGGTCCAGCGGGCTCGGCACGATGTAGTCGGCAGAGAGATCGTCCTCGGCCAGGTCCGCGATGGCGCGCGCCGCGGCGAGTTTCATCGCCGGAGTGATGCGGCGGGCACCGGCGTCGAGGGCGCCGCGGAAGATGCCTGGGAACGCAAGCACATTGTTGATCTGGTTGGGGAAGTCGCTGCGGCCCGTGGCGACGACGGCCGCATACTTGGACGCGACCTCCGGCAGCACTTCGGGATCCGGGTTGGAAAGAGCAAAAACGATCGAACTGTGGTTCATCAGCTTCAAGTGCTCCTCGTCCAGCCGGGAGGAGGAGACGCCGATGAACACGTCCGCACCGAGGAGCGCCTCGCCGGGGCCGCCGGAGACGCCGCGGGGGTTGCTGCGGACGGCCAGCTGGGCCTTCTTGCTGGCCGGGTCCGCGGCGATGTCCGCGCGGTCCCGGTTGATCACGCCGCGGGAGTCCAGCAGCACGACGTCGTCGATGCCGGCGGTCAGCAGGATTTCGGCGACGGCAATCCCGGCCGCGCCGGCACCGGAAACCACCACGCGGAGTCCCTTGAGCTCGCGGGCCGTCACCTTCGCTGCACCGGTCAGCGCGGCGAGGACGACGACGGCGGTGCCGTGCTGGTCATCGTGCATGACAGGGCAGTCGAGGGCTTCGATCAGCTTTTCCTCGAGTTCGAAGCAGCGCGGCGCCGAAACGTCCTCAAGATTAACCGCGCCGAAGCTGGGACGCAGCCGGACCAGAGTCTCGACGATCTCGTCGACGTCGGTCGTGTTGAGGACAAGCGGGATGGAGTCGAGGTCGCCGAACGCCTTGAAGAGGGCGGACTTGCCTTCCATGACGGGCAGCGAGGCGCTGGCGCCGATGTTGCCAAGTCCGAGCACTGCGGTGCCGTCGCTGACCACGACCACGAGGCGCTGGGCCCAGGTGAGGGTCTTGGCCAGTTCCGGGTTGGCTGCGATGGCGCGGCTGACCTGGGCGACACCGGGCGTATAGGCGATGGACAGATCGCGCTTGCTGGCGAGCGGGACGGTGCTGGAAATCGAGAGCTTGCCGCCCTGGTGGGAGGCGAAGATCTCCTCGTCGCTGAGCGCCGCTACCGGCGCTTCTGCGGCCCCTTCGGGGGCAGTGGGATCGGCGGGAATGGTCGTTTCAATGGACACGTCGTTGTCTCCTGGGGCTCACCGTGGGCATACGGCACTTGGCTGCTGGGGCACAGGGTGCCCGAGATGGTCTGGCGGAACTCCGGCGGCGGCCCCGGGGTGGCGGGCCTGCGGGTGAAGCTCCGGAAGTGCTGGCGCTCGCGCCGCTCCGGTTCTGCCATGGTAAGCAACGCGGTCGCCGGCCGGAGATTCGGCCGGACACATTCCGGTAACTGGTCTAGACCGGCTGGGCGGCCTGGCGCCCCCGGGACAGCAGGGAGCAGGCCTTCTTCAGGTCCTCTTCGGCCTCGAAGAGCGAGAGCCGGCGGCAGCGGACGGACTGCACCAGGCCGGTGACGGTGAGCAGCAGGACCCGCGAGACGGCGGGGTCGCCGCTGACCGCGGTCACTGCTTTCTCCGCCGTCGCGTCAATGTCCCGCAGCAGGCGGGTGGTGTCCGTGTCCTTCGCGTAGACCGCGCGGGTCAGGCATTGCTCCACTGCGGGCTGCATGAGGCGCATGTGGAAGATTTCCATCACCGCGCCCACCAGGGCGTGCACCGGCACCCTGGTCCCCGCCGGCCATTCGCCAAGGTGCAGCTCGCCGAGCTGCTTGCGGTACAGGGCCAGCATCAGCTGCGCCGAGGAGGGGAAATAGCGGTACAGGGTGCCCAGCGGTACGTCCGCCCTGGCTGCCACCTCGGAGAGAACCACGGAGTCGAGTCCCTTGCGGGCAAAGCCGGCTGCGACGTCGAGGATCCGCGCATAGCGCAGGCGCTGCCGGGGCAGGGTGGGCGGCGGGGCCATTGGTGGAAGATCTGAAGGAAATTCAGGCATCAGCAGCGTTCCGGGGTCGTTTTTCTCGGCAGCCGGGAGGGTTAGTCCACAGCACTGCCGCGGCGATCCCGTCCACTATACGGCACGGTATGGGGCCGTTTGCCAGTCACACGGACCCCCGGAACGCCTAGTCCACGCCCTTGATCTTGACCACGAAGACAGCGCCGAGCAGGCCGATCACCGCGGCCGCGACGTACAGCGAAACGTACCCTCCCCAGAGCGCCACGAAGGGGTAGGCGATAAGCGGCGCGATCACCTGCGGCAGCGAATTGGCGATGTTGATGACCCCCAGGTCCTTGCCTCGGTTCAGCGCCGTCGGCAGCACCTCGGTAATCAGGGCGAAGTCCACGGCGAGGTAGGAGCCGAAGCCGATGCCCAGCACCGAGGCGCCGATCAGCGCCCCCGGCCAGGTCGGTGCGAAGGCGAGGATCAGCGCGGCCGCCGCGATGACGGCCGAGGAGAGGATAACGAGCGGCTTGCGCCGGCCCATCCGGTCACTGAGCCGGCCGCCGATCACACTCGTGATGATCACCATGACCGCGTACAGGCCGGTGAGGATCAGGACGCCGAACTCCGCCTCGATGCCCTGCGTCTGGGGCAGGCGCACGGCGTCGGTGAGGAAGAACAGCAGGTACAGCGTCACCATGTGGTTGCCGATGTTCACGAGCAGGCGGGTGAGCCAGGCCCAGGCGAAATCCGGGTATCGGGCCGGGGAGATCCAGAAACTCCTGGCAAATTCGCCCAGCTTGAACGGCGGGCGGCCGTGCCGCGGCAACGCGACGTCGTCGTTCTGGAAGAAATACAGTCCGACGCCGGCCAGCAGCGCCACGGCGCAGAACGCGTAGCCGAGCGCGAAGTTACCGGAGACGACGGCGGCGATCACGGCGCCGATCAGGATGCCCACGGTCTGGCCCATCGCGGCGAGCCCGCCCACGGTGCCGCGCTGCGGTACCGGCACCCGGTCCGGGATGGCGGCGGTGATGGCGGCGTAGGCTCCGTTGCAGCCGGCCTGCACGAGGCACCAGAGAATGGTCATGACGGCGACATTCGGGGCGCCGGCGAGCGCCGTGAGGGCGGCCGCGCCAAGAATGGCACCGAAGAGGACCCACGGCACCCGGCGGCCGCGGCGCGCAACCGTCCGGTCGCTCAAGGCGCCGAACAACGGGTTGGCCACGAGCGAGACGGCCGCCCCCGCCCCGGTCACGAGGGCCAGGATTGCCTCCTTTTCGCCCTCGTTGAAGGCCGCCGCCTGCTGGCCGAGCAGCACCTGCAGCGGGCCGAAGAAGGCCGCATTAATGCCCACGTTGACCAAGACCACACCCGCCGTCCAGACCGGGCGGACACGGCGTTCCGGCTCGGCAAGGGCCGGTGCCGCGGCATTGGACAGGCTCATGTGGTTCCCCCCGGAACTGGTGACTGAAGCTGATGATCAGTGTGGGCCCAGACTATCGTGGGCAGCAACGCCCACCGCTTATTCACGCAGCCAAGGAGAACCAGTGCCAGACCAGCCCTCAAATCCCGTCAACACCGCCGACCTCTACGACGAGCGTGGCGAGGAGCTGGACTCCATCTCCTTGCAGTTCCAGTCGCTCGGCGGCCACACCCACTTCAGCGGACCGGTCCGGACCATCCGCTGCTTCGAGGACAACGCCCTGGTCAAGGCCATGCTGGGCACGCCGGGCAACGGCGCCGTGCTGGTGGTCGACGGCGGCGGCTCGCTGCGCACCGCGCTGATGGGGGATTTGATCGCGGCGAGCGCCGTGGAGAACGGCTGGGCCGGCGTCGTGATCAACGGTGCCATCCGGGACCGGGTGGCGGTCGCCGGCCTGCCGCTCGGGGTTAAGGCGCTCGGCAGCAACCCGCGCAAGAGCGCCAAGGCAGGCGCCGGGGAGGCCGACGTCGAGCTGGACATCGACGGCGTCGCCGTCCGGCCCGGCCAGCTGATCTGGTGCGACCCGGACGGCATCCTGCTGGAACGCTGAGCGGGTGGGCGGGAACTGGACGGCAACGCCCAAGGAGCCGGTGCGGGCGGGAACAAAGCAGGCCCTAAGATAGTTACTGAAAGCAACCTTCCTGCTTGACCCCAAAAAACTTCCCCTTGGAGCGGTTATGTCCAAAACCACGTCCTCACGCCTGCCCGGAGAGGTCTTGACGCACCGTCAGACCATCACCGTCATGGTGGGCCTCATGCTCGGCATGTTCCTGTCCTCCCTGGACCAGACGATCGTGTCCACGTCGATCTACACCATCGCCAACGACCTGGACGGCCTCTCGCTGCAGGCCTGGGCAACGACGGCGTACCTGATCACCTCCACCGTCAGCACGCCGCTTTACGGCAAGCTCAGCGACATCTTCGGACGGCGGCCGCTCTACCTCGCCGCGATCCTGATCTTCCTGGCCGGCTCGCTCTACGCCGGCTCGGTCCACTCGATGACCGAGCTCGCGATCGCCCGCGGCATCCAGGGCATGGGCGCCGGCGGCCTGCTGGCCCTCGCGCTGACCATCATCGGCGACATCGTGGCGCTGAAGGACCGCGCCAAGTTCCAGGGCTACTTCATGTCCGTCTTCGGCATCTCCTCCGTGCTGGGCCCGGTGATCGGCGGCGCCTTTGCCGGTTCCGCCAACATCCTGGGCTTTGACGGCTGGCGCTGGGTCTTCTTCATCAACATCCCGATCGGCCTGGCCGCCCTCGCCGTCGTCTTCCTTTACCTGCACCTGCCGGCCAAGCACCTGAAGCAGAAGATCGACTACTGGGGCGCCGCCGCCATCACCCTGGCGATTGTGCCGTTGCTGCTCGTCGCCGAACAGGGCCGGACCTGGGGCTGGAGCTCCACCGGGGCCTTCCTCTGCTACGGACTCGGCATCATCGGCATCGTCGCGTTCCTGCTGGCCGAGAAGCGCGCCGGCGACTACGCCCTGATCCCCCTCCGGCTGTTCCAGAACATCACCTTCGGACTCTCCTCGCTGCTGAACTTCATCATCGGCGTCGGCATGTTCGGTGCGATCGCGATGCTGCCGATGTACCTCCAGCTGGTCAAGGGCCTCACCCCCACCGAGGCCGGGCTCATGATGATCACCTTCACGGTGGGCATCCT
This sequence comes from Arthrobacter sp. 05L428, assembly GCF_056397665.1. NCBI lineage: Bacteria > Bacillati > Actinomycetota > Actinomycetes > Micrococcales > Micrococcaceae > Arthrobacter > Arthrobacter sp. 05L428. The sequence goes on from NZ_JBFTNW010000009.1 coordinate 64,665, forward strand.
CACCGGGTCCATCACGGCCGGCCGGACCATTTCGGCGTCCGGCACCTACCGGATCTTCCCGATCCTGGGCACCGCCGTGTTGACCGCGGCCGCCGTCGTTATGGGACTCTCGCTGGGCGTGGATACGCCGCTCTGGGTCCCCGGCGCGATTGCTGTGTTCTTTGGCCTGGGCCTGGGCTTCTGCATGCAGCCGCTCACCCTCGCCATGCAGGTCTCCGTTCCGGCCAAGGACATGGGCGTGGGCACCTCCTCCGCCGCGTTCTTCCGCTCCATGGGCGGTGCCGTGGGGACCGCGGTGTTCATTTCGATGCTGTTCAGCCTCGCGGCGGACAAGATCGCCACCGGCATGAAAGCCGCCGCGCAGAACGCGGACTACCTCAAAGTGCTCAAGGACCCGGCCGTTGCCGCCGACCCCGCGAACGCCAAGCTTTACGAGTTCTTCAAGAACGGCGCCAGCAACGACTCGCTGAACGACACAAGCTGGCTGCACACCGCGAACGCCAGCCTGACACGGCCGATCACCGAAGGATTCGCCCAGTCGATCGACGCCGTCATGCTCACCGCCGCCGTGCTCACCGGCGTCGCCTTCCTGATCAGCTTCGCGCTGCCGAACAAGAAGCTCACGGACCCGAAGGCCGCCGCCAAGGAGGCCGTCCCCGCGCACTAGGGCACACGCCGCAGCACGTCAGGGCAGGCAGTCTTTTGGACTGCCTGCCCACGCTTTTGGCCGCCGGGACGCGGCCTTCCAGGGCCGCCGACGTCGAAAGTGGGTCCGGCGTGACGCCGCCGGTGGGCCGCGCGGCGCATCTCCTCAGGAATTGTAAGCTTGCTCTCATTTTCCCGTCCTGTGACGTGCATCGCGGCATCCCCGGTGTCAGACTGGGTAGCTGCGGCGTGAGCCGCTGACCACGAATTGCCGAGGGAGCCACATGACCACCACCCAAGACCAGACCGTCGCCAAGATCCCCAAGCGGGTCATTTGGCTGGCCGTGGCGGGCGCCGTTGGCGGCTTCCTCTTCGGCTTCGATTCCTCGGTTGTCAACGGCGCAGTCGACGCCATCAAGGAAGAATTCGCGCTCAGCGAGGCCGTGACCGGGTTCGCCGTCGCCGTCGCCCTGCTTGGCTGCGCGGCCGGCGCCTACCTGGCCGGCAAGGTCGCGGACCGTTACGGCCGCATCCCCGCCATGAAGCTCGGCGCGCTGCTGTTCCTGGTCAGCGCTTTCGGCACCGGCTTCGCGTTCGGCGTCTGGGACCTGATCTTCTGGCGCCTCGTCGGGGGCCTGGGAATCGGCCTCGCCTCGGTGATCGCCCCGGCCTACATCTCCGAGATTTCACCCCGCCACGTGCGCGGCCGGCTGGCGTCGCTGCAGCAGCTCGCCATCACCACCGGTATCTTCGCGGCGCTGCTCTCCGACGCCGTGTTCGCCAACTTCGCCGGCGGCGCCGACCAGAACCTGTGGTTCGGCATCGAGGCCTGGCGCTGGATGTTCATTGCCGGCGCCGTCCCGGCCGTCGTCTACGGCTGGATCGCCTTCACGCTTCCCGAATCGCCGCGGTTCCTCGTGTTCAAGGGCAAGGACGAGGACGCCCTCAAGGTCTTCGAATCCATCGCGCCGGACGAGGACACCGACCGCCACCTGCGTGACATCAAGAAGGCCATCGAGGAGGACAAGCTCGCCGGCCAGAAGGGCTCCCTGCGCGGCAAGGCGCTTGGCCTGCAGCCGGTGGTGTGGATCGGCATCATCCTGTCGGTGCTGCAGCAGTTCGTCGGCATCAACGTGATCTTCTACTACTCCACGACGCTCTGGAAAGCTGTGGGCTTCCAGGAGAAGGACTCGCTCACGATTTCCGTGGCGACCGCGATCACCAACATCCTGGTCACCCTGGTCGCCATCGCACTGGTGGACCGGATCGGCCGCCGCCCCATCATGCTGGCGGGTTCCATCGGCATGGCCGTCTCGCTGGCGACCATGGCCTTCGCCTTCGGATCCGCCACCGGATCCGGCGATGCGATCACGCTCCCGGGCGCCTGGGGCCCCGCCGCCCTGGTGGCCGCCAACGTCTTCGTGATCAGCTTCGGCGCCTCCTGGGGCCCGCTGGTCTGGGTGCTGCTGGGTGAAATCTTCCCGTCCCGGATCCGCGCCCGCGCCCTGGGCCTGGCCGCGGCCGCCCAGTGGATCGCGAACTTCGCCATCACGCTGAGCTTCCCCGTGATGGCGGCAGCCTCGCTGCCGCTGACCTACGCCATGTACGCCTTGTTCGCGGCGGCGTCGTTCTTCTTCGTGATGTTCAAGGTGCCGGAAACCAACGGCATGGCGCTGGAGCACGCGGAGACGCTGTTCGTGCCGAAGGGTTCCGCCAAGAAGTAGCCCCCGCGGCATTGCACGAACAAAAAGTTGAGGCCCATGTTCCGCGGAACATGGGCCTCAACTGTAGGTCCGGCGGGTTAGACCAGGTGCGGCTCGTGCGTGCTCAGGTACCGCCGCCCGCCGAGGACCACCGCGATCGCCAGCGCCATGGCGACCGCCGCGGCGAAGAACGGAACCTGGGGCCCGAAGTGTTCACCCAGCTGCGCCGCGGCGAACGGCGCCAGTGCGCCGCCCATCCAGCGCACGAAGTTGTACCCGGCCGAGGCCACGGGCCGCGGCGAGTCGGAGACGCCCATGGCCAGCTCGGTGTAGATCGTGTTGTTGATCCCCAGCAGGGCGCCGGAGGCCACCACGAGGACGACGACGGCGGGCACCGAGTGCCCCGCGGCCAGGCCGAGGCCGGCCAGGTCCAGGAGCAGCAGCGCCAGCGTGCCGCTCAGCACGCGGACAGCCCCGAAGCGCCGCTGCAGCGCGGGGGCGACAAACACCGAGAAGACGGCGACGGCGACACCCCAGCCGAAGAACACGCCGCCGATCCCGTAGGCGTCCATCCCCAGGATGAACGGGGTGAAGGCGAGGATGGTGAAGAAGCCGTAGTTGTAGAACAGCCCGCTGGCCGCCGTCGTCCGCAGGCCCTTGTGGCCCAGCGCCAGCAGCGGGTCCCGGAGCCGGACCTTCCGTTCCGGCAGCGGGGTCTTGGGCAGCAGGGCGATCAGGGCGATGAAGGCCGAGGCCATCAGGACGGCGGTGCCGAAGAACGGGGCACGCCACTGCCACCCCCCGAGCAAGGCGCCCAGCAGCGGGCCGAGTGAAATGCCCAGGCCCAGCGCCGCCTCGTAGAGGATGATGGCGGTCCCGGCGCCGCCGCTGGCGACGCCGACGATCACGGCCAGGGCGGTGGCGACGAAGAGGGCATTGCCCAGCCCCCAGCCGGCACGGAAGCCGACAAGTTCGGTCACGCTGCCGGAGAGGCCGGACAGCGAGGCGAACACCACGATGATGGCGAGGCCGGCCAGCAGCGTGCGCTTGCCGCCGATCCGGGAGGAGACGAAGCCGGTGATCAGCATGGCGATGGCGGTGACCATGAAGTAGCTGGTGAACAGCAGGGACACCTGGCTGGGGGTGGCGTCAAGGTTCTTGGCGATGGCGGGCAGGATGGGATCCACCAGCCCGATGCCCATGAACGCGAACACCGCCGCCAGGGCCGTGGCCCAGACCGCCTTGGGCTGCTTGAGTAGCGAGGCTTTTTCGGCCTCAAGGGTTGATGTTGCTTCCGGCGCGGGGGCCGTGAGCTGGCCGTCCATGGAGGGCGCTCCTAAGGTTGTGGGTTCTTGCTGTCGTTGTTCCTGGCAGGCAGTGGCCTGGCTGTCAGGGCTGCAGGCTCTCGTTGATCTTGCCGATCACCGGGATGGCGGCCGCGAGGGCCTGCCGTTCCGCATCGGTGAGTGAGCCGAGGATCCCTGCCATGACCGCGTTGCGGCGGGTGTTGGCCGATTCGACGGCGGCGTGGCCCTCGGCGGTGAGCTTGACGCGGACGGCCCGGGAGTCGGCCGGATCCGCCTCACGCCGGACCAGCCCGGCCCGTTCGAGCTTGATGATCTGCTCGGTGGCGCTGGGAACCTTGACCCCGAGGTTGCGGGCAATCTCACCCACCCGCACGCCGTTGGCCCCGGCGCTGTCTTCGGAGCTGTCCAGCAGCATCTTGAGAGTGCTGAGCTGGGCGGCGCTGAGTTCGCCGTCGGCGTCCAAGCGCCGGACCAGGTAGATGCTGTGGCGCAGGGCTTCCCGGAAATCCCGGGAGAGGGCGAGCAGTACGGGATCCGGCAGCGGGTGTTCACTCATACTTAGGGAGCCTAACAGTTAGGCGGCCTAAGAGTCAACGGTGCGGCTGCCGCCGGCGCGGCCGCTAGAGCAGCAGCTTCATGCCCTCATGGCTGGTCGCGAACCCCAGCCGCTCGTAGAATCGGTGCGCCGCTGTCCGCGACTTATCCGTGGTGAGCTGCACCAGGGAACAGCCACGCCGCCGCGACTCCCCGAGCGCCCACTGCACCATCGCGGCGCCGACGCCCTGGCCCCGCAGTTCGCCGGCGACCCGCACGGCCTCGAGCTGGGCACGCCACGACCCGCGCCGGGACAGCCCGGGCAAGAAGCTGAGCTGGAAGGTCGCCACCACCCGGGGCCCGGCGCCGCGCTCCGGTGTCAGTTCCCCCACCAGCAGCAGGTGGGCCGGATCGGCGTCGATCGCGTCGAAGGCCGTCTGGTACGGCGCCAGATCCGCAGCATCCTCGCGCGAGGAGCCCAGCTGGTCGTCGGCGAGCAGCCGGAGAATGGCGGGCAGGTCCGCGCGGGCGGCGGGGCGCAGCCGGAACGTCCCGCCGTCGACGCCGAATGTTAGCAGGGCGGCCTGGTCCGCCGAATTTGTAGTCACCCGCCCAGCTTGCCATGACGCAACGATGAAACGTTCGGCAGGGGGCCCGGCCTTCGAAGCTGTACCTTAGAAAGGCTGATTTGTAACCGCCGTCACCAATGCGGCGGACCACACGAAGGATTGTTGACATGCCCGAACAGACAACCGCGGAGCAGAGAACTGCCTCCAGCCGGGACACCGAGCCCCACCTTGCACGCTCGTTGAGCAACCGGCACATCCAGCTCCTGGCCATCGGCGGCGCCATTGGCACCGGCCTCTTCATGGGCTCCGGCAAGACCATTTCCGTGGCCGGACCGTCCGTGATCTTCGTGTACATGATCATCGGCTTCATGCTGTTCTTCGTCATGCGCGCCATGGGCCAGCTGCTGCTGTCCAACCTGAACTACAAGTCCTTCAGCGACTTCGCCGGCGACCTGCTGGGCCCCTGGGCCGGGTTCTTCACCGGCTGGACCTACTGGTTCTGCTGGGTGGTCACGGGGGTGGCGGACGTGATCGCGATTGCCGGCTACGCCGAGCAGCTCTGGCCCGGCATCCAGCTGTGGGTCCCGGGGATCGCGACCATCATCATCCTGCTCCTGCTGAACCTTCCGACCGTCAAGGCCTTCGGTGAGACGGAATTCTGGTTCGCCCTGATCAAGATCGTGGCCATCGTGGCGCTGATCGCTGTGGGCTTGGTTATGATCTTCACCGGCTTCCATTCCAACGCCGGCACCGCGGGCTTCAGTAACCTGTGGAGCCATGGCGGCCTGTTCCCCAAGGAGTTCATGGGCTTCGTGGCCGGTTTCCAGATCGCTGTTTTCGCCTTCGTGGGCATCGAGCTGGTGGGTACCGCCGCGGCCGAAACCAAGAACCCGGAGCACAACCTGCCCCGCGCCATCAACGCGATCCCGCTGCGCGTCATGCTGTTCTACGTCGGCGCCCTCATCATCTTGATGTCCGTCACCCCGTGGACCGGCTTCAAGGCGGGCCAGAGCCCGTTCATCGCCATGTTCTCCCTCGCCGGGCTCGGCATGGCCGCCACGGTGGTGAACCTCGTGGTGCTGACTTCCGCGATGTCCTCGGCCAACTCCGGCATCTACTCCACCTCCCGGATGGTCTACGGCCTGGCCAACGACGGCGACGCCCCCAGGCTCTTCGGCCGCCTCTCCAGCCGCAAGGTCCCGCAGAACGCGCTGTTCCTGTCCTGCGTGCTGCTGCTGGCCGGCGTCGCGCTGCTGTATGCGGGCAAGGACGTGGGCGTGGCCTTCGACATGGTCACCACCGTGTCCGCCGTCTGCTTCATGTTTGTCTGGAGCATCATCCTGGCCAGCTACCTCGTGTTCCGGAAGCGCCGGCCGGAACTCCACGCGGCCTCGACGTTCAAGATGCCCGGCGGCATTCCCATGGTGTGGGTCGTGTTTGCGTTCTTCGCGTTCCTGGTCTGGGCGCTGACCACGCAGCCGGACACCCTTGTGGCCCTGCTGGTCACTCCGCTCTGGTTCGCGGTCCTGGGTGCCGCGTTCGCCGTCGTCCGCCGCTCGCCGCTGCACCAGGCGCGCGTGGCCGAATGGAAGGCGATGGCCGACGGCGAAACCGCCGCCGCCAGCCGCGTCTGACGCTTCCGCAGCTCCTGCCGGTCCTGCCGGGCCTGCCGGTCCTGGGGCGACGCCCGCGCAGATCCACGGCCTAAACGACGGGCCCTCCCTCACCTGGTGTGAGGGAGGGCCCGTTGTTTTTCCGCGAAAGGTGAGGAAGCGTCCGGCTAGACGGCGGCCTTGGCTTCCTCGACGAGGGCACAGACGGCCGGGAACAGCGGATGCCCCGAGTCCAGGCCGGTGATCTTCGTCGTGGCGTCCTCCGGGGTGGAGGAGTTCAGGATCTGCGCCAGCTCCACGGCCTCGGCGTCGGCCGGGTCGTTGAAGCGCAGCGCGGCGGCGATCGCACCGAGCAGTGCCTCGGGGACAATCCCGCGCTCGGCCAACTCCGCAGCGGGACCGATGAAGCGCTCGTGCCGGCTGAGCTTGCGCAGCGGTGCCCGCCCCACCCGGTTCACGGTGTCCGGAAGGTGCGGGTTGGAGAACCGGCCGAGGATCTTCTGCACGTAGGCTTCCTGCTCCTCGCGGTTGAAGCCGTGCTTGGCCACCAGCAGTTCCTTGGTCTCGTCGAGCACTGCGCGCACATCGGCGGCGACGTCCTGGTCCGCCATGGCCTCGGAGATCTTGGACAGCCCGGCTTCGAAGCCGAAGTACGCGGCCGAGGCGTGCCCGGTGTTCACGGTGAAGAGCTTCCGCTCGATGTAGGGCGCCAGGTCGTCCACGAAGGTCGCCCCCGGAATGGCTGGTTCCTTCCCCGCGAACGGGGTCCGGTCGATGACCCACTCATAGAACGTCTCCACTGTGACGTCCAGGCCCTGCCCGGCCTCCTGGTTGGGCACGATCCGGTCCACCGCCGTGTTGGCGAACACGGCGGCGGCATCCAGCGAACCGGCGGCCGGATCCCATTGGGCGGAAATTTCGGACTTCAGGATGTCGGTCGCGTTGATCGCGTTCTCGCACGCCATCACCTGCAGCGGCGCCAGCCCGGCCGGCCGGGCCGCGATCCCCTTGGCGATCACGGGTGCCACGAACTTGAGGATGTGCGGGCCCACCGCGGTGGTGACGATGTCCGCCGTCGCGATTTCCGCGACGACGTCGGCTTCCTGGGTGCCGGAGTTCAGCGCGCGGAAGTTGTCCACCGTGCGCACGGCCGGGCTGTCCCCCACCTCGTGGACCTGGTAGCTGTCCGCCGCGGCGAGCTGGGTGATGAGGGCATCCGCGACATCCGCGAACACCACCTCATACCCGGCCTCGTGCAGCAGCAGTCCGACGAATCCACGGCCGATGTTTCCGGCTCCGAAATGAACAGCCTTCACTAGGAATTTACCTTTCCGAACAGGTCGAGCACTTCGTCGACGGTGGTGGCCGCCTCCAGCTGCGCGACCTGTGCCTTGTTGGTGAAGACCTTGGCGATCGAGGAGAGGATCTGGAGGTGCTCGTTGTTGATGCCGGCGACGCCGACGACGAACTTGACCTCTTTGCCGTTCCAGTCGATGCCGTTCGGGTAGCGGATCACCGAGACCGCGGACTTCATGATGTGGTCCTTGGCGGCGTTGGTGCCGTGCGGGATCGCGAGGTAGCTGCCCATGTAGGTCGAGACGGATTCCTCGCGCTCATGCATGGCGTCCAGGTAGCCGGCGTCGACGGCGCCGCGGTCCAGCAGCAGCCGGCCCGCCTCGTCGATCGCAGCGTCACGGGTGGTTGCCGTTCCGCTGAGGATCACGCTGTCGGCCACCAGGATGCCGGACGGCCCGGCTTCGGGCTCCGCTTCCGGAGCGGATGCCGTTGCCACGGCCGCACCCGTTCCCGCACCCGCCACCGCACCGGAGGCGTCGGCCGGCGCGTTGCTGGTCCGGACCAGCTCCACGATCTCGTCGTACCGCGGCGAGTTCATAAAGTTGTCCACCGAGACGTGGACGGCACTGGACGTTGCGGGCTTGGCCCGTTCGGTCAGGTCCTGGTGCGTGATGACGACATCGTAGGTGTCGCTGAGGTTCGCGATCGCGGAGTTGGTGACCTTGACGTCCGGGTAGCCGGCGGCCTTGATCTTGTTCCGGAGCACCGAGGCGCCCATGGCGCTCGAGCCCATGCCGGCGTCGCAGGCGAAGACGATGTTCTTGACCGGACCGGCCAGCACCGCGACGCCGCCGGCGCCCGCACCGCCGCCCACGAGGGCGGAGGAGACGGAGCTCTTCTTGCCCTTCATGGCTTCCATCCGGGTGGTCGCGGCGCCAAGTTCGTCACCCTCGACGTCCTTGCTGGACTTGAGGATGACGGAGGCAATCAGGAAGGACACGGTCGCGGCCAGCAGCACGGACAAGGCCACGCCGAAGTAGCTGTCCGGCGGGGTCGCGGCGAAGACCGCGAGGATGCTTCCCGGGGCGGCCGGGGAGCGCAGGCCCGCACCGGTCAGGACGAGGGTGAAGATGCCGGTCATGCCGCCGCCGATCGCGGCGAGGATGATGATCGGCTTCATCAGCACGTACGGGAAGTAGATTTCGTGGATGCCGCCGACAAACTGGATCAGGGCGGCGCCGGGGGCCGAAGCCTTGGCCATGCCCTTGCCGAAGATCATGTAAGCGAGCAGGACGCCCACGCCCGGGCCGGGATTGGCCTCAAGCAGGAACAGGATGGACTTGCCCTGGGCGAGCGCCTGTTCGGTGCCCAGCGGGGTCAGGATCCCGTGGTTCACGGCGTTGTTCAGGAACAATACCTTCGCGGGCTCGATGAAGATGCTCGTGAAGGGCAGCAGGCCGTTGTTGACCAGGAACTCGACGACGGCGCTGGCGCCGTTGCTGAAGGCCTTCACCACCGGGCCGATCACCAGCATGCCGAAGATGGCCATGACGGCGGCGACGATGCCCGCGGTGAAGTTGTCGATCAGCATCTCGAAGCCGGGCTTGACCTTGTTCTCCCAGAGGCTTTCGATCTTCTCCATGATCCACGCCGTCAGCGGCCCCATGATCATGGCGCCGATGAACATCGGGATGTCCGTTCCGACGATCACGCCCATGGTGGCCGCCGCGCCGACCACGCCGCCGCGCACGCCGTAGACCATGCGGCCGCCGGTGTAGCCGATCAGGAGCGGCAGCAGGTAGGTGATCATCGGGCCGACCAGCTTGGCCAGGTCGGCGTTGGGGGTGAAGCCCGCCGGGATGAAGAAGGCGGTAATGATGCCCCAGGCGATGAAGGCGCCGATGTTGGGCATGATCATTCCGGACAGGAAGGTGCCAAATTTCTGCACACCGACCCTGATACTGGTCCGGGGTTTCGCAACGGTCTCTGTTGCCATGTGATTTCCTAACCGTGATTCCTGCTGCACCGCAGGATTGTCCGATATTTTCGACGAGCTAGCTGGTGGAACTGGTGGAGATCCGGTGGAGCCATTCGAGAAAGAGCTTGAGTTCAGAGCTGGACAGCTGGTCCGAGTGCGAGGCCTGCAGCGCCGCATTCAGGGCGATGGCCGCTACCACTACCGGGGACTTCCCGGAGTCTTCCGGCCCGGCTTGCCGGGCCTGTTCCGTGGAGACCGCGAAGATCATCGCGTCGCGGGTCATGGCGGAGAGCTCGAGGTTGCGCTCCGGTGCCTTCTCCGTGATCAGCATGAGGGTCACGCCCACGTTCGCAGCCAGGATGCTCCTCGCCGCCTCCCGGGGCGGGACGTTGAGCTGGCCGGCGACCGCGGCCTTGTTCAGCATTTCCTCCATGAGCGCCTCGGCGTCGGCCACAACGGCGGGACGGCTCTCGGGGCGGATGTTGCCGAACATGACGAGGTACAGTTCCGGCTGCTTCAGCCCGAATTGCACGTGCTGGTCCCACATCCGCCGGATGTCCTCCAGCGGCTGCCCGGACGGAGCGAAGTCTCGCTCGCCGGCCACGTACTCCTCGAATCCTGCCGCCACAACGGCGTCGAACAGCCCCTCCTTGTCACCGAAGTGGTGATACAGGGTGGGGGCAGTCACCCCCGCCAGCTGCGTGATCTGGCGCGTGGAAACCGCGGCTCCCCCGGACTTGGCCAGCAATCCCGCAGCTGCACGCAGCAGCCGGATTTTGGGCGGTAGCTGGCCTTCGATACTCATAACCGCTACCCTAGCACCTATAGCAACGCTATATGAAGTGCATCACATACACTTTTTTCAGGTACCGCAAGTTGCCGGTTGACGTAGTGGACAGCCGCAGGAAATCTAGGATCTAGCGGTTCAGTGGCGGCACCTGGACTGACTTACTGGCTCACGGCAGAGAATGAGGACTTTCAGTGCAGAACTTCCAAGGAGTAGGCGTCAGCCCCGGCCGGATCATCGGCACCATCCGGCAGATGCCGAAGCCGGTCAGTGAGCCGCCGGCGGGCGAACAGCTTCCGGCCGGCGTCTCCCCCGAGGAGGCCACGGCGGCCCTGAAGGCGGCGGCGAAGGCCGTGCACGACGAGCTCAAGGCGCGGTCCGAGACGGTCAGCGGCGACGGCAAGGCCGTGCTGGAGGCCACCGCGCTGATGGCGACCGACACCATGCTGCTGAAGTCCGCCGCCAAGCTGATTGGCCGCGGGACCTCCAACCAGCGCGCCATCTGGGAAGCCGGCGCGTCCGTCTCGGAGATGCTGCACAACCTCGGCGGCTACATGGCTGAGCGGGCCACCGACGTCCTGGACGTGCGGGCGCGGATCGTGGCCGAGCTGCGTGGCGTGCCCGCCCCGGGCATCCCCTCCGCCGCCACCCCGTTCATCCTGATTGCGGAGGACCTGGCGCCGGCGGACACGGCCACGCTCGATCCCGAAAAGGTGCTCGCACTGCTGACCGCCGGCGGCGGCCCGCAGTCGCACACCGCGATCATCGCCCGCTCCCTCGGCCTGCCCGCAGTCGTCGCTGCCGCCGGCGTCGACGCCTTGCCGGACGGCACGGAGGTCTACGTCGACGGGGCCGCCGGGACCATCACGGCTGAACCGGACGACGCCCAGCGCGCCGCCGCGGAGCATTGGGCCGCGACCGCGTCGCTATTGGCGGACTTTGACGGTACCGGTGCGACGGCGGACGGCCACCTCGTGCCGCTCTTGGCCAACGTGGGCGGGGCGAAGGATGCCGTGGCCGCGGCCGGGCTCAACGCCCAGGGCGTGGGCCTGTTCCGGACCGAGTTCTGCTTCCTCGAACGGGATACCGAACCCACCGTGGAGGAGCAGGCCGCCGCCTACAAGGGCGTCTTCGACGCCTTCCCCGGCAAGAAAGTGGTACTCCGCACCCTCGACGCCGGCGCGGACAAGCCGCTCCCGTTCCTGACCGACGCCACCGAGCCCAACCCGGCCCTTGGCGTCCGCGGTTACCGGACCGACTTCACCACCCCGGGAGTGCTGGAACGCCAGTTGCAGGCCATCGCCCTGGCGGAGCAGGAATCCGAGGCGGACGTCTGGGTGATGGCACCGATGATTTCGACGGCGGAGGAAGCCGCACGATTCGCGTCCCTGTGCGCTGCCGCCGGGATCAAGACCCCCGGCGTCATGGTGGAGGTGCCGTCCGCGGCGCTGACCGCGGAGGCCATCCTGCGGGAAGTGTCTTTCGCGAGCCTGGGCACCAACGACCTGACCCAGTACGCCATGGCCGCGGACCGGCAGCTGGGCCCGCTCGCCGCGCTGAACACCCCGTGGCAGCCGGCCGTGCTCCGGCTCGTGGGCCTGACGGTCGAAGGTTCCGCCGCCGAAGGCCACGGCAAACCGGTGGGCGTCTGCGGTGAGGCCGCGGCGGATCCTGCCCTCGCCGTCGTGCTGACCGGGCTGGGCGTCACGACCCTGTCGATGACGGCGCGTTCCATCGCGGCCGTGGCAGCGGTGCTGAAGACCGTGACCCTGGCCGAGGCGCAGGAGCTGGCCAAGCTGGCACTTTCCGCCCCGAGCGCCACAGAGGCGCGCGCCTGGGTCCGGGCCAAGCTGCCGGTGCTGGAAGAACTGGGTCTGTAACCGGAGCGTGAGCCCGCACCCGGGGCGCTAGGATGCACTCCATGACACTGATTGCTCCCCGGGTGACCGCCGGGCTCCCGGCCGAGGACGCACAAAAACTCCAGTACGCGCTCAACGGCAGCAACGACATCACGGTCTTCGTCGACGGCACCGTGCACCGCCTGCCGCCCGCGGCAAGGGACGCCGTCGTCGACCTGCTGGGCCGCTTCAGCCGGGGCGAGTCGGTCACCGTCAGCAGCGTGGAGGAAATGCTGACCACGTCGAAGGCGGCGGAGCTGGCGGGCATCTCGCACACGTACCTGCGGAACATGACGGACCGCGGCGAGATCCCGGTCGAGTACCGCGGCACGCACCGGCGGATCCGGCTGGCCGACATCATGGCGTGGCTGGAGACGCAAAAGAAGAAAACCGCCGCGGAAAATGCGGCACCCGAGGCCGTCGGCGACTCAGCTGACAGCAATGACAGCGGCGGCGCGGATGCTTCGTGACGGCGTGATAAGGATCAAACAACGATCCCGTCCCGGCGCGGAAACGCGGCAGAGGCCGGGGTTACGCTTGAATTGTGGGTAAGTTCAGAGGGTGGCACATCCTGGCCGGCATCGCCGCCATGGTGCTTACCGGCATCCTCGGAACGGTGATGGGGCTGAACAACACCGCGGCGTTCATGGCCAGCTGCGTCGCGTTCGTGGCCGTCGCCCTGTGGATGGACAGCCGGATATCGCGCCGGAGGCGCACAGCGCGGGAGACTGCGCCCGATGCGCTTCGGGAGGCGGCGCGGCCGCTGGCCTCCCGCCCCGACAGCGAGCAGGACTCCGCCCTCCGCGACGACCGCTAGCCGGGGCAGCCTAGATCCTTGGCCTTTGGGCCCAGCGCCGCGCCTTCAGCGCCGCGTGCAGTTCCAGCCGGACCATTCCCTTGAGCGGGTCGACGCCCAGCACCTGGCGGATCCTGCCGAGCCGGTTGTAGATGCTGCTCCGGTGCAGGTGCAGCTTGGCCGCCACCTCCTGGACCGAACTGTCGTTATCGTAGAAAAGCTCCAGCACCGGCAGCAGTTCACCGTTCCGGTCGTGGTCCTCCAGCATCCGGAAGTACACCGAGCCCGCATCCGCCCAGGCTCCGGCCCCGCCGCCGGCCGAGGCCAGCAACTGGTAGAGACCGGTGGCACGGCAGTCCACCAGCTCGCCCAGCTGGGGGTCCACGGCCGCGGCCTGCGCCGCCTGCCGGGACTGCCGGTACGCCTCGGCCAGTTCCCGCGGCCGGGAGAAGCCCTCGGAGGTGCCGAGGATGATCCGGCGGACCGGTCGGCCCGCGCGCTTGGCCAGTTCCAGCTGGTAGTGGACCAGCACCTGGGCGTGGTTGGCCCGTCCGGTGGATTCCTTGAATAGCACGACGGCGTGTGTCTCGGTCCCCGCGCTGAACAGTGCCGCGTCCACACCGATGGTGGCCTGCAGCGCGGCGGACCTGTGGATCAGTGTGGAGGCGATCGGGTCCGAACCCTCCGCCCAGCCGTCGGCGTCGAGGACGGTCACCAGCTGCCACGGCCCGCGGCCCTGCACTTCCTTCCAGCCCGCGACGGCGGCGACGGCGTTCGCCTCGCCCCGGCAGGCGGCGAGGAACTCCTGTTCGCGCCGGCGGCGGAACTCGGATTCGGCAGTGTTCGAGTCCAGCAGCAGGGCGGAGAGCTCCTCCAGCTCGCGCGCCACCTCCGGCAACTGGGCCAGGACGGTGCCCGCGGTGGGCTCCGCGGCGTCGAGCTGGACCCAGAGGTAGCCCACCCGGAATCCGCGGACCAGCAACGGGACACAGACGCGCCCCAGCATGCCCAGTTCCTCGTTGGCCGGCACGACGACGGGCCGCACCGCCGTCGCGATGCCGTGCGAGAGCTGCCAGGCGCTGACGTCCGCCGCGACGCGCTTGCTGAGCAGGAAGTTCACCCGGACCCGGTCCGCGTGCGACTGGTTGGAGCTGTAGGCGAGCAGGACGCCGTCGAGGTCTTCGAGCGAGAGCCCGCGCCCGAGCCGCTGGGCCACCCGCTCCACGAGCTGCTCTACGTCCTGCTGCTGCATGCTGCCACATTACTGCCCCGCGGGTCCCGGAGCCGAACGGAACGGCGACGAACAAGAGGCGACACCTGACGTTTCCTGACTCGACAGTTGTCGAGCCGAGCTTTTGGAAATTCCCGGAAACACGCGGTTGCGGCGTGGGGCGGGACCGGCGGCCCTGTCGCCTGCCTCACAGCCGGTTCTATTCTGGAATCACGACTTCCCCCGCACACCCGGCCCGCGCGGCCACCACCACTGGAGCCCAAAAATGATCATCGGCGTCCCCAAAGAGATCAAGAACAACGAATTCCGCGTCGCCATCACGGCCGCCGGCGTGCACGAATTCCGCCACCACGGCCACACCGTCCTGGTCGAGCGCGGCGCAGGCCTGGGCTCCGGCATCACGGACGAGGAATACGCCATTGCCGGTGCCGAGATCGTCGCCGAAGCGGACGACGTGTGGTCCCGCGCCGACATGGTCATGAAGGTCAAGGAGCCGGTCAAGGCCGAATACCACCGGTTCCGCAAGGGCCTGATCCTCTTCACCTACCTGCACCTGGCCGCCGAGCCGGAACTGACGCAGGAGCTCATCAACTCCGGCGTCACCGCCATCGCCTACGAGACCGTGCAGGAAGGCCGTACGCTGCCGCTGCTGGCCCCGATGTCCGAGGTTGCCGGCCGCCTGTCCGTGCAGGTCGGCGCCACCTCGCTGATGGCTCCGGCCGGCGGCAAGGGCGTGCTGCTCGGCGGCGTCCCGGGCGTCCGCCCGGCCAAGGTCGTAGTCCTGGGCGCCGGCGTGGCCGGCACCAACGCCGCCGCCATGGCCCTGGGCCTCGGCGCCGACGTCACCATCCTGGATATCAACATCAACCGGCTGCGCGAACTCGACGCCCAGTACCAGGGCCGCCTGAAGACGGTCGCCTCCAACGCCTACGAGATCGAGAAGTCCGTGGTCGACGCCGACCTCGTGATCGGTTCCGTGCTGATCCCCGGCGCCAAGGCCCCGAAGCTGGTCACCAACGAGCTCGTCTCCCGGATGAAGCCCGGCTCGGTGCTGGTGGACATCGCCGTGGACCAGGGCGGCTGCTTCGAGGACACGCACCCCACCACGCACCAGGAACCGACGTACAAGGTCCACAACACGATCTTCTACTGCGTCGCCAACATGCCCGGCGCCGTGCCGAACACCTCCACCTACGCCCTGACCAACGTCACGCTGCGCTACGCGGTTTCGCTGGCCAACCTGGGCGTCAAGGCCGCATTTGAGCGCGACGCCGCCCTCGCTGCCGGCCTCAACATCGCCGCCGGCCAGGTTGCGCACCGCTCGGTCTCCGAGGCGCACAACCTGCCCCTGGTCGCGGACTGGCACGAGCTGGTCTCCGCGTAAGTTCCACCGGCATCGGCTGCTCCGTGAACGCCCTTTTGGACCCCCCAAACGGCGTTATCGGAGCAGTCGATGGGTGTTTAAACGAGCTCCCGGGCCTGTTCGATCAGCCGCAGCACTTCGACGGCGTCGGCGGGATCCACCGGGAGCGGCAGAGCCGAGGACGTGCCGCCGTCGATGATTTTCTCGGCGAGGATCCGGTAAAACTCCGGGTACGCGCCGCGTTCGGTGGGCAGGCGGTCCAGGTGGCCGTCGCGGCCCAACAGGCCGGCCCACTCGCGGTCCTCCACGCCGTAGGCTGCGTCGAGCGGACTCCCGCCGGCGGCGAGATAAGGCTCCTGCGGGTCCACGCCGTGTTTGGTGAAGCCGCCGTCGCTGCCCAACAGGCGGTAGCGCGGCCCCTGCTGGGCGCACAGCAGGTTCATCGAGAGGTGGCTCGTCACCCCGGAATCATGCCGCAGGGCCACGAAAACGTCGTCGTCCGCCCGTTCCCCGGGCCGCCGGGCCGCCAGTTCCGCGTGGATCACGGCGGCAGGGCCGAAGAGCGCGAGCGCCTGGTCCAGCAGGTGCGTGCCGAGGTCGAACAGCACCCCGCCGCCGTCGTCGGGGGTGGCCGCCGCCTTCCACGCTTTGGTGACCTTCGGCGCCCAGCGCTCGAAGCGTGATTCGAAGCGAGTGACCGTGCCCAGGACGCCGCTCTCCAGCAGG
This sequence comes from Arthrobacter sp. 05L428, assembly GCF_056397665.1. Classification (NCBI taxonomy): domain Bacteria; kingdom Bacillati; phylum Actinomycetota; class Actinomycetes; order Micrococcales; family Micrococcaceae; genus Arthrobacter; species Arthrobacter sp. 05L428. The sequence goes on from NZ_JBFTNW010000009.1 coordinate 81,111, forward strand.
GCGCGCACGGTCAGGAAATCGCCGTCCCAGCGCCGGTTCTGGAAGGCGGTGAGTACGCGGCCCAGCCGTGCGGCCAGGTCCATCAGCTCCCGGCCCTCGGCGCTGCGCACCGTGAAGGGCTTGTCAACGACGACGTCGAGGCCCGCCTCCAGCGCGGCTTTGGCCAGCGGGTAGTGGGTGGCCGGCGGAGTCCCCAGCACCAGCAGGTCCAGCCCGCCGGCGAGTTCGAGGACGGCGGCCGGGGTATCGACGACCCTGGCCGCCGGGTAGGCCGCGGCGGCCGTCGCCTTCCGGCCCGCGTCGGAGGTGGCAATGACGTCGAGGGAAAAAGCCGGGTTGGCCGCGATCAGCGGCGCGTGGAACACGCTGCCGGAGAGGCCGAAGCCGGCGACTGCGGTGCGGACGGGCGGGGAGGAAGGTGCCATGCGTCCACGTTACCCGCCCGCCCGGGGCTCCCTCAGGCCCGGCAACAACGCAGGCGACCCTCCCCCGCAGAGTGGGGAGGGTCGCCTGGATTGCTGCCCTAGGTGAGGGAGCGTCGGAAGGGAAGGCTTACTTCTGCCAGCCGACGAGGCTCCAGTCCGGGGTCTGGAACAGGGACGCGCCATAGTTGGCAAGGCCCGTGCGTGCGAAGTAGATCTGCGGGCCGTTCATGATGACGCCCATGGAGAAGTACTTCGCCATGTGCTTCTTCTCGACCTCCATGGCGGCCTTGTTGCGCTGGGCATCGTCCTGGATGGAAGCGAGGTCCTTGATTTCCTTGTCCAGTTCGGCGTCGCCGAGCTGGTTTTCGTTGGTCTTGGAATCGTAGAACTGCTTCACACCTGAGGTTGCGTCCGAGCCCACGGTGTAGCCGCTGATGGTGAGCTGGAAGTCGCGGCTGCCCACAACCTTGCCGAAGTCGGCGTCGCCGCGCTGGTCGATGCCGACGTCCATGCCGGCGGCCTGGAGCTGCTTCTGCAGGGTCTGCACGGTGGCGAGCGAGGTGGGGTCGTCACCGAAGTTGGTGATCTTGAAGGAGACGGGCTTTCCGGCCTTCTCCATGATGCCCTTGGCGTTGGGGGCGTAGCCGGCCTCGGTCAGGGCCTTCTTCGCCGCGTCGGCGCCAACATCCTTGACCGGGTAGTTGTCCTGGTAGTACTTGGAGAACGGCATCAGCATCATCGATCCTGAGCTTTCCTCTTCCCAGTTCAAGCCACCGAAGCGCACGGCGCGGATGGCCGGGCGGTCGACGGCGGTGAAGATCGCCTTGCGGACGGCGACGTCGGTCAGCGGGGCCTTCAGGGCGTTGAGGTTCAGGCCGCCGGCGAACAGACGCTGGCCGCGGCGGACCTCGGAGTTCTTGGAGCCTTCGAGCTGCTTGTACTTGGTCAGCGTGCGGCCGTCAGCCATGTCGATCTCGCCGTTCTTGAACGCTGCAATCTCGGCGCTGGCCTCGAGCTGGCGGAAGACCACCTTTTCCAGAACCGGCTTTTCGCCCCACCACTTGTCGTTCGGGACCATGGTGACGGTCTTCGCCGCGGAGTCGAACTTGTCGACCTTGAACGGGCCGGCCATCCACTCGGGGTGCATCTGGCCGGAGAACCCGGTGTTGAAGAGCTCCGGCGTGTTGACGGTCTGCGGGATGAAGCCGCCGAAGATGTCGCTCAGCGGGTAGACCGGCTGGGTGGTGGTGGCAATGACTTCCTTGTCGCTGCTGCCGGCCTTGACGGAGTCGATGAACTCGTAGGCACCGGACGAGACAATGTCGATGTCCTTGTTCTTGCCGTTGAGCATCTTCCAGGTGTTGACGAAGGTAGCGGCGTTGATGGGGGTGCCATCGTTGTACACGGCCTTCGGGTTGATCTTGATGGTGATGGTCTGCTTGCCATCCTTGACCTCACTCTTGAAGTCTTCGCAGAAGTTTTTGTTCAGGTTCGCGGTGCCGTCGAAGTCGAGCTTCCAGCAGCCCACGTAACCGGCTTCGTCGATCGGGTAGTGCAGCTCGGTGTTGTCCGCGGAGTTACCCGCATTGGAGAAGCCGTTGAAGTCCGGGCCGATGTTGCCGACCGGCAGGGTCACGGTGCCGCCCTGCTTCAGTTCGTCGGCCTTCTTGGCGTTGACGCTGACGAGCTTGTTGAGGTCGCCGTTGGCGTCCTGGGCCTTGGCGCTCTCGGCGGTCGTGGTGGCGCCGCCTCCGCCGCATCCGGTCAGCGCGAGGGCTGCCACTACGGCGGCCACCCCGCCGATCTTGGTCAGATTCTTCATAATGATCCCCTTCATTTTTGGTGCGAGTTGTGGTTCAGGTGCGGTTTGGTGCGTCAGAGGGACTCGTGGACAACCAACATGTCCGCGTCCAGTTCGCCGTCCGGGTAGAAACAGGCGAATTGCTGGTCTGTGGAGGCCGACGGCGAGGCGTCGGTCCGGGGGCCGGTGGCCGGGGCAGGCGCCGTCGCGGTTTCCAGCGGCGGCTCCAGGGTCAGGCACTTTTCCTGCTTGGCGGCCGGGAGTGCGGCGAAGACCGGGCAGCGGGTGGCGAAGTTGCAGCCCTTCGGCGCATCGAGCGGCGACGGCAGGTCGCCCTGCAGGATAATGCGTTCGCGGGTGCGCTCCAGCTGCGGGTCCGGCACCGGGATGGCGGAGAGCAGGGCGCGGGTGTAGGGGTGGCGCGGGTTGTCGAAGACGCTGTCGACGTCCCCGATTTCCACGATTTTGCCCAGGTACATCACGGCCACACGGTTGGAGATGTGGCGCACCACGGACAGGTCGTGGGCCACCATCAGGTAGCTCAGCCCGAGTTCGGCGCGGAGTTGGTCGAGCAGGTTGATGACGCCGGCCTGGACGGAGACATCCAGCGCGGACACCGGTTCGTCCAGGACCACGAGTTTGGGGTTCACCGCCAGGGCGCGGGCGATGCCGATGCGCTGGCGCTGGCCGCCGGAGAACTGGTTCGGGAAGCGGTTGACGTGGTCCGGCTGGAGGCCCACGAGCTCCATCAGCTCCATGATCCGCTTCCGGATCGCAGGCTTGGCCATCCCGGAGTTCTCCAGCGGCTCGGCCAGCACCTCGTAGACGGTGAAGCGCGGATCCAGGGCGCCGGTGGGGTCCTGGAACACCATCTGGAGTTCCTTGCGCATGGCGGCCTTGGTCTTGGCGTCCGAGGCGGCTTTGTTGCTCAGGCCGCCGATCGTCACCTCGCCGTCCTGGTCGCGGTGGAATTCCATGATTTCCAGCAGCGTGGTGGTCTTGCCGCAGCCGGACTCGCCCACGATCGAGAAGCATTCGCCCTCGCGGATGTCGAAGCTCAGGCCGTCCACGGCCTTGACCGTGCCGATCCGGCGCTTGAGCAGGGCGCCCTTCATCAGCGGGAAGTGCTTCTTGACGTCCTTGAGCTCCAGGACAGCCTTGCGCTCGGCCCGGGGCACCGCGTCGAACCGGGAGACGGGCACCGCGGGGGCGTGGAAGATTTCGTGGACGTCCACCTCGGTGGCAAGGGAATCGGTTTTGATGCAGGCGGCCTTGTGCTCCAGGGTGCCGTCGCCGGTGCCGCTGACCGGCCAGAGCTCGGGTTCGCCCTGCAGGCAGGCCTCGCTGACCAGCGGGCAGCGCGGGGCGAAGGAGCAGCCGGTGGGCGCGTGGATGAGGTTCGGCGGGATGCCCTCGATCGGCACCAGCGAGGTCTTCTCGGCCACGTCGACGCGGGGAACGGCGCCCAGCAGCCCCATGGTGTAGGGCATCCTGGGGTTGTAGTAGATGTCGTCGACGCTGCCGGTCTCCACCGGCTTGCCGGCGTACATCACCATGATGTCGTCGGCCATTCCGGCCACGACGCCCAGGTCGTGCGTGATCATCACGACGGCGGCGCCGGTTTCCTCCTGCGCGGTGTGCAGCACCTCGAGCACCTGCGCCTGGATGGTGACGTCGAGCGCCGTCGTCGGCTCATCCGCGATCAGAACGCGCGGGTTGTTGGCAATCGCGATGGCGATCATCACCCGCTGGCGCATACCGCCGGAGAATTCGTGCGGGAAGGCCTTGAGCCGGTCCTTGGGGCTGGGAATGCCCACCATGCCCAGGAGTTCGACGGCGCGGGCCTCCTTGGCCTGCTTGCTCATGGTCGGGTTGTGCACCGTGAGCGCCTCGATGATCTGGTTGCCTACGGTGTAGACCGGGGTCAGCGAGGACAACGGGTCCTGGAAGACCATGGCCAGCTCGTTGCCGCGGTAGCGGCACATGGCCTTGTCGCTGAGCCCCAACAGTTCCTGGCCCTTGAGCCGGACGGAGCCGGTGACCTCGGCGGTATCCGGCAGCAGGCCCATGATGGCCATCGAGGTGACGGACTTGCCCGAGCCGGATTCGCCGACGATCCCGAGGGTCTTTCCCGGCATCAGGTCGAAGTCGATGCCGCGCACAGCGTGCACCACGCCGTTCTCGGTGTTGAAGCGGACGTTGAGGTCGCGGACGGAGAGCACGGCACCCGCCGGCGCATCTGCGTAGTGCCCGCCGGCGGTGTGCAGGCCGGCCACGTGCAGCCGTTCGGCGGTGCTGAGGTCGGTGGCGGTGGTATCGCTGCTCATGAGGTCTTCTTCTTTTCCTTGGCGCTGCCAATGGAGCTGGAGCTGGGATCGAACGCGTCACGGAGACCGTCGTTCATCATGGCGAGCGAACCGGTCAGCAGGAACATCACGGTCAGCGGCACCCAGAACATCCACGGGAAGGTGGAGACCTGGGAGGTCGCCTGGCCGATCAGCACGCCCAGGCTCACATCCGGGACCTTGATGCCGATGCCGATGAAGGAGAACGCGACCTCGGCGAGGATGGCGCCGGTCACGCCGCGGGTGATGTCCAGGACCAGCAGCGAACCGATATTCGGCACGAGGTGGCGCCAGACGATGCGGCGCGCGGGGATGCCCATGTACTGGGCGGCTTTGACGAAGTCGCGCTGCATGAGCGACATCGAGAGCGAGCGGATCAGGCGGGCGGTGCCCATCCAGTTGAAGATCAGCAGGACGATGATCAGCAGCAGCCAGCTGGGGAGGTTCTGCTGCAGCCCGTTGCCGCCGCCGCTCGTGGCCACGGCCACGACCAGGAGGGCCGGCATCATGATCAGGGCTTCCAGGATGAACAGCATCACCTTGTCGACCTTGCCGCCGAAGTAGGCCATGGTGCAGCCGTACACCGCGGCGATCAGCACTGACACGAGGCCGACGACCAGGCCGATCAGGATCGAGACCCGGGTCCCTTCCACGGTCAGGGCGTACAGGTCGATGCCGGCCTGGGAGGTGCCCAGCAGGTGCTCCGAGGAAGGGCCCATGCCGATGTTGAAGGGGTCGATCGTCTCCTTGTCCCAGCTGGAGAAAATCCCGCCGATCAGGGACAGCACGGTGAGCAGGACGAAGATCGCCAGGCCGGTCACGGCGGTCTTGTTGCGCAGGAAGCGCCGCACGATGATCCGCGACTTCGCGATCACGACGTCGTTGTTCTCGATCTTGGCTTCTTCCGCGACGGCGGCCGGATCGATGGCGTTCAAGTTCGTCATGGCTACTGCACCCGCACTCTCGGGTCGACAAGGGTGGTGGCGAAGTCGGCGAGGATCGCCCCGATCGCGAAGATCACGGAGCCGTAGGCGAGTGTCGCCGTGGCCGCGTTGACATCCTGCAGCGCGATCGCGTCGATGCTCCAGGAGCCGACGCCGTGCCAGGCGAAGATCTTCTCGGCGAAGAAGCCGCCGGCGAAGATGGCCGGGATGGTGAAGGCGATGCTCTGCGCCACCGGGATGAACGAGACCCGCAGGGCGTGCCGGCTGATGGCCTGGTTGCGGGTGAGGCCCTTGGCCCGGGCGGTGCGGACGAAGTCGGCGTTGACGTTGTCCAGCAGGTACTGGCGCTGGGCGATCTGGTAGGCGCCCCAGCCCACGATCGTGATCGCGAAGGTCGGCACGGCGTAGTGGGCCATCATGTCGACGAACTGCACCCAGCCGTCACCGTCCAGCCCGGGTGTGGAGATGCCGGTGACGAAAAAGATCCGGTCGCCCACGGTTTCGTTGATGTTGATGGCGCCGAGCTGTACCAGGAAGTAGGCGATCGGGGCCGGCACGATGTACACGAGGTAGCTGTACGAGGTGATCGCGCGGTCGGAGAACTTGTACTGCCGGGCCGCGGTGTAGACGCCGAGGGCGACGCCGATGATCAGGGTGAGGATGATCGAAGCCAGGAACAGCCGGGTGGAGATCCAGACCCGGTCGCCGAACTCGGCGTTCACGAAGGCGCCGTTGGGGCTGCGTCCCCAGTCCCAGCGCGTGACGATTCCGGTGAGCCAGTCCACGTAGCGTTCCCAAGGGCTCAGGGCCGGGTCCAGTCCTTTGAGCCGGAAGGAGTTGGCAACCTGTTCCGGCGTGGGGCGCGGAATTTTTTCCTGCTCCAGCAGCGCCGGCTGCAGGCTGGTGACCGCCAGGAAATACCCGGCGCTGGTGGTCAGGAAAATCATGAATGCATACGTGACGGCACGTTTGGCAAGGTATCGGAGCATGGGGCTAGTTCAGGATCGCCGTGGTCTGCGCGGTTCCGGAGGCCACCGCACGGGCTGGGCCAGCCTGTCCGCAGGCCGGGGTCGTTACAACATTCACAGCGTGGATCCTTCCGTCGTCCCCCCATAAGGCAGCGGGGTGTCCGCTGCCGATCCGGGATCTCGGCCAGCGGGTGCCTGGCCCCCCGCAGGCCTTGCGGCCAGCCCAGCCGGGCTATGTTGCGGGTCACATTCCAGAGGAAACTACCACATAGAAATTGCGGGGAGGCGCGCGAAAGGGGGCGAAACGGTATGCCCACTACCAGATCGTTATGAATAACTCATTTGAATTGATTTGACTTGGCAGTCTCCGCGCGGGTCGGCTAGCCTACGCGCCGCGCACCACCCGGGTGGCCAGCTCCCGCCAGGACTCAACCAGCCGGTCCGGGGCGACCCCGTGGACCCGCACCGCATGCAGGATGCGCTCCGGCTCGAGGGTCACGCTCAGGGCGCCCGCCATCAGCCAGGGATCCGCGCTGACCCCGGCTTCGCGCAGCAGCAGTTCCAGATGCCGGTGCCAGAGCACGGCGGCGGGCACATCGAACCGGTTGTGGGCGGACGCATCCGCGGCGCGGGCGAGTTCACCAAATTCCAGCACCCAGGCAATCCGTTCCGCGCCACAGGCAATCAGCCGTTCCAGGGGCGGCGCACCGGGCCCCAGCGGCGGCGGCCCGAACATGAACCGGCCCTGGAACTGCGCCTCGGCATCACTGAGCAGGCTCATCATGAGTCCCGCCCGACTGCCGAAGCGCCGGAAGACGGTCCCCTTGCCCACGCCGGCGCGCCCGGCCAGGGACGCCATGGTGAGGCCGTCCGCCCCGCACTCCTCAATCAATTCCCGGGCGGCCCGGAGCAACAATTCACGGTTGCGGGCGGCATCCCGGCGTTCAGACTCGGCCGCGCCCCGGACGCCGGGACGATTACCGGAGTGGGCCGGGGGGTCGTCTGCTTGCCCGCCGGGCCGAATTGGGATGAGGCTCACAACGCCCATTCTAGCCCCGGGGGAATAATAAGCGGACCGCAGTCCGTTTAGCTTTGGTGAAGGCCATCAAAGCCTCCGCGACCATCCAGCCGCCGGAATCTCCGCGGCGCGTTTCAAGGAGTTCACATGACTACCAACACCGTTCTCACCCTGGTCGGCAGCCTGCGCGCCGGCTCCACGAATGCCCAGCTGGCTGAAGCCATCCAGCTCAACGCTCCCGAGCAGGTCGACGTCGTCATCCACGAGAGCCTCGGCAACATTCCGTTCTACAACGAGGACATCGACGTCGAGGGCCAGGTTCCCGCCGCCGCCGCAGCGCTGCGTGCCGCCGCAAACGACGCCGACACCCTGCTCCTGGTCACCCCGGAATACAACGGCACCGTTCCCGCACCGCTGAAGAACGCCATCGACTGGCTCTCCCGGCCCTTCGGCGCCGGCGCCCTGAGCGGCAAGCCCACCGCCGTCGTCGGCACCGCGTTCGGCCAGTACGGCGGCGTCTGGGCCCAGGACGAGGCCCGAAAGGCCGTCGGCATCGCCGGCGCCAAGGTGCTCGAAGACGTCAAGCTTGCCGTCCCCGGTTCAATGGTCCGCTTCGCCGAGGTCCACCCGAAGGACGACGCCGAGGTCGTGGAGCAGATCAAGGGCGTGTTCGAAGCCTTGGCCGAAGCCCGTACCGCCGACGCCGCCTAAGCAGGCTCATCACAGACCGACACCCCCGGCAGCGCCCCCCACTGCCGGGGGTGTCCTGTGTCCGGGATCCCCTGGCCGTTCTTGTGAACAAAAGTTTTCCCCGTGACAACGCGGGCCTGTATCCTAGGACTGTGACCCACGAAACACTTGATGCCGCCGCAGAGCTCCTTCCGGCCGAGGCAATTGACGCAATCGAACGGGCGGCTACGTCCGCCCACCGCCACGAGAGGCTTTTCTCGGAGCGCGCAGCAAATATCAAGCAGTCGGCCGTCCGGGACGTCTTCGACATCTCCCTGCGTCCGGGCCTGGTCTCCCTCGCCGGCGGCAGCCCCTACCTCCAGTCCCTTCCACTGGAGCGGCTGGGCCAGTCCGCCGCGAAAATCATCGCCGAACACGGCCTGACGGCGCTGCAGTACGGCGGCGGGCAGGGTACCGAAGAGCTCCGCGCGCAGATCTGCGAGGTCATGGCCGCCGAGGGGATCCTCGACGCGAAGCCCGAAAACGTCGTCATCACCGCAGGCTCGCAGTCCGCCCAGGACGTCGCGACCAAGGTCTTCTGCAACCCGGGCGACGTCGTCCTCGTGGAGGATCCCACCTACGTCGGTGCACTGAACACCTTCGAGGCCTACCAGGTCGAGGTGGGCACGGTGCCGATGGACGAGCACGGGATCATCCCGGACCTCCTCGAGGCCAGGATCGCGGCCCTGCAGACCGCGGGCAAGAACGTCAAATTCCTCTACACGATCCCTAGCTTCAACAATCCGTCCGGTATCACGCTCGCCGCCGAACGCCGGCAGCAGGTAGTCGATATATGCCGCAACGCGAATATTCTGGTCCTGGAGGACAATCCGTACGGCCTGCTGCGCTTCGACGGCCAACCGCTGACCCCGCTGCGGGCCGGCAACCCGGACGATGTGATCTACATGGGCTCCTTCTCCAAGATCTTCGCCCCGGGACTGCGGATCGGCTGGGCCCTGGTCCCGGCGCACCTGCAGCGCCGCTACTACCTCGCCTCGGAAGCCGTCACCCTGTGCCCGCCGACGCTCAACCAGATGCTGGTCTCCGCGTACCTGCGCGACTACGACTGGCGCGGCCAGATTGCCACCTACCGCGGGCTGTACCAGGAGCGGTGCGAGGCCATGCTCGCAGCCCTCGAGAAGTACATGCCCGAGGGGCTGAACTGGACACGCCCGCAGGGCGGCTTCTTCATTTGGGTCACGCTGCCCGAGGGCATCGACACCTACCCGCTGTTGCAGAAGGCCATCGAAGCCGGAGTGGTGTTCATTCCCGGTGCAGCATTTACCCACTCGGACGAGCCCTCCAACAAGTTGCGGCTCGCTTTCAGTGCGGTGCCGCCGGACGCAATCGAGGAAGGCGTCCGGCGTCTGGCGCCGGTACTGCGGGAAGCAGTCGCGGCGTTGTAGCCTGAACTATTACTGTTGACTGAACGGCGCCTGACGTATTCATGCCTGACCAGAGGAGTCCCCTATGACCGGAATCATCGTTGTCGGCGTCGATGGCAGCGAGACTGCCCTGAAGGCGGCCCAAACGGCCCGGGACCTGGCTGTCTCGCTCGGCGCGACGCTGCACGTGGTCAGCGCGTTCGATAGCGACCGGACCGAGGTGTTCGGCAGCGGCAGCGACCGGTGGATTGTTTCCGACGCCGACGACGCCGAGAAGGTGGCCAAGGGTGTAGCCGACAGTCTCCGGACGGCCGGGATCAACGTCACCTACGCGGCAGCCCGGGGCAAGCCCGCGGAAGCGCTGATCCACGAGGCGGAACGTTCCGACGCGCAGATGATCGTGGTCGGCAACCGCCGCATGCGCGGCCTGGGGCGCGTCCTCGGCAGCGTTGCCAACAGCGTGGCCCACGGCGCCCCCTGCGACGTCTACATCGCCAAGACCGACAGCCCCGAGTAGCGGCGCAACTGCAGATGCCGGCGCAGCAGCCCTAGGGCTGCTGCGCCGGCTTTGCTGTCCTAGGCATCCACTGCCTTCAGCATCCGGCGCAGGATCTTGCCGGACGAGGACTTCGGCACCGCCTCGATGAATTCCACGCGCCGGATCTTCTTGAACGGCGCCACCCGGGCGGCTACGAATTCCTGCACCCCGGCTTCGTCCAGCAGCTCGCCCTCGGCGTTCGGCTGGCGCACCACGAAAGCCATCGGCACCTCCTGGCCGTCGGCGTCGGCGGTTCCGACCACGGCGGCGTCGGCGATGCCGGGGTGGGTAAGCAGCAGCGCCTCAAGCTCGGCCGGCGCAATCTGGTACCCCTTGTACTTGATCAATTCCTTGAGCCGGTCCACGATCGACACCACGCCATCCGCCCGCACCGTGGCGATGTCCCCGGTGTGCAGGAAGCCGTCCGCGTCGAGGGTGTCAGCCGTCTCATCCGGCCGGTTCAGGTAACCGAGCATCACGTTGGGCCCCCGGCACAGCAGGTGGCCCGGGGCGCTTGTTCCCTCCGCGGGGACCTCGATTTCCTCGCCCGTGGCCGGATCCACCAGCCGGCAGTCCATGTTGGGGACGGTGTAGCCCACCGAGCTGACCGGAACGTCCGTCGCGTCGACCGGGATCAGGTGGGAAACGGGACTCATCTCGGTCATGCCGTAACCCTGGAGCACCCGGCAGCCCAGCCGCTCGGCCAGCCGCGCCCCCAGTTCGCCGTCCAGCGGCGCCGCGCCGGACAACGCGGTGTGCACGGAGCTGAGGTCGTATTCCGCCACCAGCGGGTGCTTGGACAGTGCCACGGCAACCGGCGGGGCAATGAAGAGATAGCTGCACTTGTGGTCCTGGACCATCCGCAGGAATTCCGCGAGGTCGAACTTCGGGATGGTGACCAGCCTTGCGCGTTCCCGGAGGGCCAGGTTCAGCAGCACCGTGAGTCCGTAGATGTGGAAGAACGGCAGCAGTGCCAGCAGCCGGTCGTCCGGCAGGACCTTGAGCAGCCCGCGCGACTGTTCCACGTTCGCCACGAGGTTGCGGTGGCTCAGCATCACGCCCTTGGGCCGTCCGGTGGTGCCCGAGGAGTACGGCAGCACGGCGAGGTGGGTGGCAGGGTCGAAGCTGACATCCGGGGCGGGTGCGCCGCTGGCGAGCAGCTCCGTCAGCGAGGGGTGACCCTCGGCGCCGTCGAGCACCACCAGCCGCTCCGCGGGGATGCCCACCTGGCCGGCCGCTTCCCGGGCGGCGGGCAGCAGGGCCGAGATCGTAAAGAGCCAGCTGGCTCCGGCGTCGGTGAGTTGTTTCGCGATCTCATCGGCCGTGTACAGCGAATTGACGGGAGTGACGGTGGCGCCGGCCCGCAGCAGGCCGTGGAACACGACAGTGAACGCCGGGATGTTCGGGCATAGGATGGCGGCGACGCCGTGGATGCCCAGCCCCTGGGCGGCGACGGCGCCCGCGAGGGCGTTGATCCGGTCGCGCAGCTCGCGGTAGCTGGTTTCGGCTCCGCTGCTGCCGTCGACGACGGCGACCCGGTCCAGGTCCGCCTCCTCCAGGCCGCCGAAGAGGTACTCGTAAAGGCTGACGTCGGGAATTTCTACAGCGGGGAACGGGCTCGAGAACACGCAAAATCTCCTTTGATCGGCGTTCGCCGGCTCGGCGGCGGCTGGTGCCACTCTAGTGCCGCCGCGCGGTTCCGGGACAGGATTCGCCTGGATTTGACCGCGGTCACCCTCTGTCGTGGGCAGCCTCACCCGGAATTACCGGCGACGGCGCGGCGCGCGGCGGTAAAATTGGAGGTGCCCCCGATGGTGCGGACAGACCTATCCGCCACCTCCCGGGGAGAAACCATGCCTGTTCTTCAGCGCCGCCAGCTCGTCGGCCACGACATTCTGCTGGCCCGCCACGGAAACCACATCAGCACGATGCGGGTCGACCGTGCCGCCGGCCGGGTGGTCGCGTACCTCGACGACGGCTCGGTGGACAGCGCCCCCAATTTGATCTCCCCGGCGCTGCGGATGCCCGATACGGTCCGGAGCATCCTGCGCGAGGACTGGAAGTTCCTGGGCGCGGTCACGGCCGGCAGTTTCGGTTTCGCCGGCGTGGTGTTTGCCGCAGCGGCCGCCGTTGCCGGCTGGGGCAGCGACCCGGGCATGACCGAGCTGCTCTCGACCTTCGCCGCCTACGGGTCGAACTAGGCGCAACACGCCCGGACCCCGCGTTCCCGCCCGGTTTTTGGGCATCTCTACTGCAGCGGGGTCCGCGCCGGCGCCGGAGAACCGCGGGATCCCGCCGCCCGGCCGGGTACTGGCCAGGAACTGGCCGGGAACAACTGGGCAGGAGCGTCGGCGGCCAGCGCCCCGGAGCGGGGGCCGGACCGGCGGCCGCCCGGCTCAGTCCAGCAGCAGTGCGGGCTCTTCGAGGATGGCTGCGACGTCGGCCATGAAGCGGGCCGACAGGTCTCCATCCACCACCCGGTGGTCGAACGAACCGCCGAGCGTGGTGATCCAGCGCGGGATCACCTCGCCGTCGAGCACCCAGGGCTTCTGCTTGATGGTGCCGAAAGCCACGATCGCCACCTCGCCGGGATTGATGATCGGCGTTCCGGTGTCGATGCCCAGGGCGCCGATATTGGTGACCGTGAGGGTGCCGCCCTGCATCTGCGCCGGCTGGGTCTTGCCCGCCCGGGCGGTGGTGGCCAGCTCATTGAGGGCCAGCGCCAGTTCCTTCAGCGAGAGATCCTGGGCGTTCTTGATGTTGGGCACCATCAGCCCGCGCGGGGTCGCGGCCGCGATGCCGAGGTTCATGAAGTGCTTGACGTGGATCTCGGCTGAGTCGCTGCCGTCCTCGGCATCCACCCAGCTCGCGTTGACGCTGGGGTTCCGCGCGGCGGCCCAGATGACGGCTTTGGCGAGGATCAGCAGCGGCGAAACCTTGATGCCCTCGAAATCGCGGGAAGCCTTGAGCCGCTTGACGAACTCCATGGTGCGGCTGGCGTCCACGTCCACGAAGATGCTCACATGCGGGGCCGCGAAGGCGGACTCGACCATCGCCCGTGCGGTGGCCTTGCGGACGCCCTTGACCGGAATGCGCTCGATCCGCTGCTCCTGGGGGCGGCCGGTCTTGCCCCAGAACGAATCCGCCTGGTCCAGCTCGGCGTCGCGCTGGGCCTGATAGCTGACGAGGTCCTCACGGGTCACTTCGCCGCGCGCGCCGGTGGGAACGACGTCGGCCAGGTCGATGCCGAGGTCGCGGGCAATCTTCCGGACCGGGGGTTTGGCCAGGACACGGTTGACGAGGCCGGTGATGGCCCCGCCCAGCGTCGGGCGCTGGTCGACAGCTTCGGCTTCCGCCGCGACGGGCGGTTCAGCCTGGGTGGCCGCGGACGGGCTGATCCAGATGTCGTGCGCCTCGATCCCGGCCCGTTCGACGGCGGGGGCGGAGGCCGCCGCAACCGGCGCGGAGATCCGGCGGCGCCGTTTGACGGCGTCGGCCTTCGGACCGGAACCGACCAGCGGGCCGCCGGCCGGGGGCCCGGCCGGCTCGGCGGTGTCGTACGCGTCGTGCTCCAGCTTTCCGTACATCGGCGCCTCGGGCGCCGGCGCAGCGGCAGCGGCCGGGGTTGCGGCCGGCGCGGCGGGTTCGGCGGCGGCGTCGGAAACGCTGATGATCGGCGTTCCGACGTCGACCGTCACGCCCTCCGGGACTAACAGCTCGGTGACAGTTCCGGCGTAGGGGGAAGGAAGCTCCACGAGGGACTTGGCGGTCTCGATTTCGCACAGCACGTCGTTGACGGCCACGGTGTCACCGGCCTTGACCTTCCAGGACACGATTTCGGCCTCGGTCAGGCCCTCGCCCACGTCAGGAAGGTTGAACTTGTTCACGGTCATGGAGGTCCCCGTCAGTAGGCGAGGGCGCGTTCCAGCGCCTCAAGGATGCGGTCGATGTCCGGGAGGTAGTCTTCTTCCACCTTGGCGACCGGGTAGGGCATGTGGAAGCCGCCGACGCGGATGACCGGGGCTTCGAGGGAATGGAAGGCCCGCTCGCTGACCCGCGCCGCGATCTCGCCGCCGATACCGCCGAAGGTCGGCGCCTCATGCGCCACGATCAGCCGGCCCGTTTTCCGGACCGAGGCCGTGACGGTGTCGAAATCGATCGGCGAAATGGAGCGCAGGTCGATCACCTCGACGCTGTGGCCGTCCTCGGCCGCCGCGGAGGCGGCCGCGAGGGCCACGGGAACCAGCGGGCCATAGGCCACGACGGTAGCGTCCGACCCCTCACGCAGCACATGGGCCCTGAAGGGGTCCGCGGACTGGCCCGGGGAGTCGGTGTCGACCTCGCCTTTGAGCCAGTAGCGCCGCTTCGGCTCGAAGACGATCACGGGGTCCAGGCAGTCGACCGCCTGCTGGATCATCCAGTAGGCGTCGTGCGGGTTGGACGGGGTGATGATGCGCAGCCCGGCGGTATGGGCGAACAGCGCCTCGGGGGACTCGGAATGGTGTTCAATCGAGCCGATGCCGCCGCCGTAGGGGATCCGGATGACGACGGGGACGGTGAGGTTGCCGTTGCTGCGCGAATGCATCTTCGCCAGCTGCGTGGTGATCTGGTTGAAGCCGGGAAAGACGAAGCCGTCGAACTGGATCTCGCAGACCGGCAGGTAGCCGCTGAGCGCCAGGCCGATCGCGGTGCCGATGATGCCGGACTCGGCGAGCGGGGTGTCCACGACGCGGTCGGCGCCGAACTCCCCGATCAGGCCGTCGGTGACGCGGTAGACGCCGCCGAGCGGGCCGACGTCCTCGCCCATCAGCAGGGTCCGGGGGTTGCTGCTCAGCGTCGCGCGCAGGCCCTCGTTGATGGCCTTGGCAATGGTCATGGTGGTCATCGGCGCACCGCCCCCTCTGTGTGTGCCGCGGCCGTTTCGGACCCGGCAGCGCCTGCCTCGGCTCCGTCTGCCTCGTCGGCGAAGCCCGCACTGTATTCCTCGAACCACGCCAGCTCCTCGGCCACCAGGGGGTGTGCCTCGGCGTAGGTGTTGGCGAAGGCTGTCCGGATGTCCGGGGTTCCCAGGTCGTGGATGGTGCTGCGGACGTACGCCGCCAGCTCGTCGCCGTCGGCCTTGACCTGCTCGAAGAAGGCGTCGTCGGCGAGGCCTTCGGCGCGCAGGTACTTCTCGAGCCGCTCCAGCGGATCCTTCGCCCGCCATTGCGCCTCTTCATCCGAGCCGCGGTACTTCGTCGGATCGTCGGCGGTGGTGTGCGCGCCGACGCGGTAGGTGAAGGCCTCGATCAGCACCGGGCTCTTGCCTTCGCGGGCGCGTTCGAGGGCCCACTCGGTGACGGCGTGGACCGCGATCACGTCGTTGCCGTCCACCCGGATGCCCGGGAAGCCGTAGCCCTTGGCGCGGTTGGAGAGCGGAATGCGGGTCTGGACGGCGGTGGGAACCGAGATGGCCCAGTGGTTGTTCTGGCAGAAGAACACCACGGGGGCGTTGTAGGAGGCGGCGAAGACCATGGACTCGTGGACATCGCCCTCGGAGCTGGCACCGTCGCCGAAATAGACCATAACGGCGGCCTTGGGCGCCTGTGAACCGGCCGGCGCCTCCCCGGCTGCCGTTTGGGCCGCGGCGAGCTTCTGGTCGCGCTGGATGCCCATTGCGTAACCGACCGCGTGCGGCGTCTGGGCGGCGAGGACCAGCGTGTAGAGGTGGAAGTTGGTGTCCTTGGGGTTCCAGCCGCCGTTGGACACCCCGCGGAACTGCCGCAGCAGCTCGGCCAGGTCGACGTTGCGGGTCAGCGCGACGCCGTGCTCCCGGTAGGTCGGGAAGATGTAATCCTGCGGCTGGCTCGCCCGGCCGGACCCGATTTGCGCCGCTTCCTGGCCGGTGAGCGGGACCCACAGGGCCAGCTGGCCCTGCCGCTGCAGCGCGGTGGCCTCGACGTCGAAACGGCGGATCTTTGCCATGTCCGCGTAGAAACCGCGGAGCTTCCCGGCGTCGAGCCGCGCGGCGTACTCGGAAAACACCGGATCCGAGCTCAGGGTGCCGTCCGGACCCAGCAGCTGGACCATCGGGACAGCGGGGTCGCCCAGCACCGCCTCGGCCTGCGCCTCGAGCTGGTCATCCACGTCGGTTCCGTCGAACTCGGTAGAGGGCAGATGTGTGGCGCCCATACCGTCTCCTTGCCTGCCGCATCCGAATGCGCCGCAATCGCTGGGATATATGCCGGACCGGGCATGCATTCCAGGTCCGGCATATATTTTGGCTTACTCGTCCCTACTTTATCCGCAGCGTACCTTCGGCGGACTTCGTGTTAAGCGCTAGGAACGCTGTGGGGGTTTTGTATAGATCGCACACAATTCGAGGAAACGGGTGTTGGCTTCGGCCTCGCCGATGCTCACCCGCACCCCCTCGTTGCCGAAGGCCCGGACCGACAGTGCCCGCTCCCCCGCCAGTGCGGCAAATTCCGCACTGTTGGTACCCAGATTAAGCCAGACGAAGTTGCCCTGGGCGTCCGGTACGAACCAGCCGAGCTCACGCAGGCCCTCGGTCACGCGGTCCCGCTCATCGACCAGGCTTTGTACCCTTTCTACAACCTCGCCAAAGTGCTGCAGCGAGGCGACAGCCGCCGCCTCCGCGATTTGGGAAACCGCGAAGGGCGTCGCGGTGACGCGCAGGTGCTGGGTGAGGTCCGGCTGGGACACGCTGTAACCCACGCGCAGTCCGGCCAGGCCGTGCGCCTTGGAGAAGGTCCTCAGGACGACGACGTTCGGGTACTTGCGGTACATCTCGATGCCGTCGACGGCATCCTCGGCCCGGACGAACTCCTGGTAGGCCTCGTCGATGACCACCACGATGTCCGAGGGGACGATCTTGAGGAACCGCTCGGTCTCCTCGGTCGTGAGAATGGGGCCGGTGGGGTTGTTCGGGGTGCACAGCAGGATCATCCGGGTGCGGGCCGACACCGCGGCAGCCATCGCGTCCAGGTCGTGCCGGCCGTCGGCCGTCAGCGGGATCTGCACGCTCTCGGCGCCGGCCTGGCCCACGCTGATGGGATACGCCTCGAAGGAACGCCACGCGTAGATGACCTCGTCGGCCTTGCCGTCGTCGTTCTGGCCGGCAAAGGTGGCCAGCAGCTGGTTGAGCGCACCGAGGCTGCCGGCGCCGGTCACGATGTCCTCGGCGGGGACGTCCAGGAAGCCCGCGAGCGCACCGCGCAGCTTGCTGCTCAACGGGTCCGGGTAGCGGTTGAAGTCGGTCTGCGCCGCGATGGCCTGCTGCACTGCAGGGATCGGAGCCAGCGGGTTCTCGTTGGAGGAAAGCTTGTAGCTCACGAGCCCCTCGACCGGGACCGGCGGTTTTCCGGCTGCGTAACGGGGAAGGAGGTCTACTACCGGCCGCGGGCGGATCCCTCCGGCCTGGTTGTCTGATGAAGTCATGCGTCTTAGCCTACTTCGCCCTCCTGCCGGTACGACCGGTGATGTGACAGCATGGGGCCATGCGCTCACTCTTCGTGCGGGTCATCGTCAATGCTCTGGCCCTCTGGATCGCCAGCTGGATCCTCCCCGGTCTGGATATTTCCACGTCCGCCACCACCGGGGCCGTGGCCAATAGCGGCGTCACGCAGGGCACGGACACGATCGGGATCATCCTGGCGTACCTGTTTATCGGGCTGATCTTCGGCCTCGTCAACGCCCTCGTCAAGCCGCTGGTCAGCCTGCTGTCGCTGCCACTGACCATCCTCACGCTGGGGCTGTTCACGATCGTCATCAACGCCGCGATGCTGTACCTCACCTCCTGGCTGAGCGCTTACACGCCGGTGCACTTCACCATCGACTCCTTCTTCTGGACCGCGGTCTTCGCCGCCATCATCATCACCGTGGTGTCCCTCGTCGCCGGGCGGCTCCCGGGCGGCCGGCGGCGCTAGCCGGCCCTCCGCGGACACTCCCGCCGGCACTCCCGGCCCAGTCCCTAGCCGGACATCCCCGCCGCAGCCGGTGCCGCAGCCGGGGCCGCAGCGGGTCGTGCGTCCGTCGCGACGCGGGCTGAGGGCAATACGCCGGTCGAGCGGTTGGGCCCCGGAGCCGTGACCACGCCCTGCGCCGGCTGCGGTTCGCGCCGCAGGGAAAATCGGGTCACCGTTGCGATGCCGCGGGCACCGACCACGGCGGCCAGTGCGGCGGTGGATGCCCGCAGCGAGGGATCCCGGCTCGCCGCGACCGCCTCCGCGCCGGCCGTGTAGTTTTCCAGCCGATGGCCGGGACCGAGACCGAAATCCTGCGGCGGCGGCATGACCAGGTCATTGGTCAAGGTCACGGTCACGCGGTCCCTGGTGTCCGCATTGGCCAGTCCGTCGGCTCCCGGCACCCAGTCGTGCTGGTGCTCCAGGTGCAGGCTGCCGATGCCCGGCTCAGGGGTGATGCCGCCCACCGGGGAACCGGCGGTCAGTACGAACTTCAGGTCGAATTCGGCCAGGAAGGCTTTGTCCCTGCTGAGGTTCATGGCGTGGATGCCGCCCTGGCTGTAGCCGACGACGGCGAGCTGCTCGCCCGCCTCCACACCGGCCTCGCGCAGTGCCTGCCTGATGGCCGCTGTGGTTGCCTGCGAATCGTAGCCGAGCCCCTCGGCGATGCCTGCCGTATCGAAGGGGTTGGTTCCCGCGGGCAGCCCGCCGAGCTGGGTTCCCGGGATGATGACCACCCAAGCGCGCCGGCTGCCACCCTCGACCCGGATGACTTCAATGTCGCCGCTGTTCCGGCCCACCGTGTCCGCCCGCCGCAACAGGCCCGCCGGGGAGAGGTCCACGTCCGCGGCGGCTGTTTCGCTGCCGACCACTGTGACCGGCCGCGGTTTCAGGAACCCCAGTCCCGGCGCGGCCGCCAGGTCCCGGATTGCGCGCCGGACGTCAGTGGGCCCGCTGAGCGCGCCGACGGCCCCGGCCAGGGGAACGGGCAGGCCCAACAGGAGCGCCAGGCTGCGCGGAGCCATGGCCACGCCGTGTTCGACCTGGTCGCGGATCCCGGGAAGCGCGAAGAGACTTTGCGGGGAGCCGTACCCGGGGGCGGAGAGCCCCATCCGAAGCAGCAAGGCGTTCCGGGCTTCGGTGAATTCGTACTCCCGGTGGCTGGCCCGGACCTGGGCGGCGATGTGTTCCAATTCGGCCCTGACGCGGCTGACGTCACGGCCGGCCTCCCCCACCGCGATGATGGCGTCGCTGCCGCTGCGGTAAGAGTCGGGCTGGTAGTCGAACAGAGCGCGGCGGACGCCGTCGGCCTCCGCCTCCAGGGCGTAGAGCTGGCGCACCACCCCATCCAGGGCCGCCGCGCCCGCCAGCAGTTCCTCGAACTGGAAGCTGAGGCCGCCGATCCCGCCACGGATCCGGAGCATCCCGTCCGGGGGCGGCGCGGAGGGGCGGGGGACGCCTCCGGAGCCCGCCGGGGTCGCCTCCGCCATCAGTACCCCGGCCGTCCCGACGAAAGCGTCACGTTCTGGGCGTGCCGCAGGACCACCGCTGCCGCGTCCTGCAGCCCGTCCCGGCCCCGCCGCAAGGCTGCGGACTGAAGCGACAGCGTAGAGCGGTAGGCGCGGCCGGCCGGGGACTGCCAGCCGTGGAGTTCCAGCCGGCTCAGTGCGGCCAAGGCGGCACCGCCCTGGTCCGCACATGATGCGACCCTGGCAGCCAGCTGCTGGACCTCGTAGCTGCGTGAGGCGCACGCCGCCGCCTCCGCCGCTGTCAACGTGCCGCTCATGGTCCGGGCCCCTTTCATTCGCAGTTCAGTCCCGGGTTCGACGCTAGGGGCCGGCCAGCGGCGCCGGAAGCGGCCGGGACAGCTATGTGGAAAAAAAGCAGCCGCCCGCGCAGGGGGCGGAACGGTCCCGTCCGCGGGGGGGAAATGTCATAAGGAACTGCCCGCTTAAGGCCCGGCGGCACTTCGTGAAAGAATCGGACCATGCCTGAAACTGCCGCCACAGCTGAGACCCGCACGCCGTCCGGACGCCTGACCCTCGCCGCGTCCGACCACCAGATCGCGCTCGGCCCGCTCGACGGCCGCTACCAGTCGGCGGTCGCGCCGCTGGTGGACTACCTCTCCGAGGCCGCGCTCAACCGTGACCGGGTCGCCGTCGAGGTTGAGTGGTTGATCCACCTGACCAACAACAACGTCCTGCCGGGGGCCGGACCGCTGAGCGCGGGGCAGCAGGAGCAGCTGCGGGCCATCGTCACCGAGTTCGACGCCGCGTCGGTCGCCGAACTGGCCGAAATCGAGGCCGTCACCGTGCACGATGTCAAGGCCGTGGAGTACTACATCGGCCGCCGGCTGCCGGGCATCGGAATCGAGCACCTGACCGCCATGGTGCACTTCGGCTGCACCTCGGAAGACATCAACAACCTCTCTTACGCGCTCGGCGTCAAGGGCGCCGTGGAGGACGTCTGGCTGCCCGCGGCCCGCAAGCTGGTCGCGCAGATCAGCGCGATGGCCGAGGCCAACCGCGCGGTCCCGATGCTGTCCCGCACGCACGGCCAGCCCGCCACCCCCACCACGCTCGGCAAGGAACTGGCCGTGATCGCCCACCGGCTGACCCGCCAGTTGGACCGCATTGCCCGGACCGAGTACCTCGGCAAGATCAACGGCGCGACCGGCACCTACGCCGCCCACGTCGCCTCCGTGCCGGGGGCGGACTGGGAGCAGGTCGCCAAGAGCTTCGTAGAAGGCCTGGACCTGGGCTGGAACCCGCTGACCACGCAGATCGAAAGCCACGACTGGCAGGCCGAGCTGTACGCCGACGTCGCGCGCTTCAACCGGATCCTGCACAACGTGTGCACCGATATCTGGAGCTACATCTCGATCGGCTACTTCGCGCAGGTCCCGGTTGCCGGAGCCACCGGATCCTCCACGATGCCGCACAAGGTCAACCCGATCCGCTTCGAGAACGCCGAGGCCAACCTGGAAATCTCCTCGGGCCTGCTGGACGTACTGGGCTCCACGCTGGTCACCTCCCGCTGGCAGCGCGACCTCACCGACTCCTCCTCGCAGCGAAACATCGGCGTGGCCTTCGGCCACTCCCTGCTGGCCATCTCCAACGTGGCCAAGGGCCTGGACCGCCTGGACGTGGCCGAGGACGTGCTCGCCAGGGACCTAGACACCAACTGGGAGGTCCTCGGCGAGGCGATCCAGATGGTCATGCGGGCCGAGGCGATCGCCGGCGTCGCGGGCATGGAAAACCCGTACGAGCGGCTCAAGGACCTGACCCGCGGCCAGCGGGTGGACGCCGCCCGGATGCGGGAATTCGTCCAGGGCCTGGGCCTGTCAGCCGATGCCGAAGCCCGGCTCCTGGCGCTCACCCCGGGCAAGTACACCGGCATCGCGGACAAGCTGGTCGACCACCTGGCCTAGCCGTGCTCGCCCCGAATTCACCTTCCGGCAGGCCGCCGTTTACGCGGCCGTCGAGGACTGGCCAGCTTCAGAAAGGAAGCTGGGGCTGTTACCGACCCGAGGAGACCCCTTGCCGAGCGACGCACCGTCGACAGCACGGACCGTTCTGACCGACCCCGGCCCAGCGGCCGGTCCCGACGCCGACCCCGGCCCAGGAGCCGGCGCGGCTGCTGACGCCGCGGCCGACCCGGCTGCCTTGAGCCTGATGAGCTTCAACATCCGCTGCGACATCGCGGCGACGTTGCCGGGCCAGGCCGACTACTGGCCGGAGCGCGTTCCGGCGTTGCAGGCCGTACTGGCCGAGGAGCTGCCCGAGGTGCTGGGCATCCAGGAGGGCCTGGAGCACCAGCTGGCCGTGATCGGCGAGGCCCTTCCGGACCATTACCGGATGATCGGCCACGGCCGCGAAGGTGGCCGCCGGGGCGAGCACTCCTGCATCTTCTACGACGCCCGCCGCCTGAAGCTGCGGACGTGGGACCAGTTCTGGCTCTCTGACACGCCCACGGTGGCCGGCTCGGCGACGTGGGGCAACCACGTCACCCGGATCGCCACCTGGGGCCGGTTCGAAGACAACCACACCGGACGTGAGCTGATGGTGGTCAACACCCACTTCGACCACGAGTCCGAGAACGCGCAGCTGCGCAGCGCCGAGGCCATCGTGGAGCACGCAACACGCTTCGAGCCGGGGCTGCCGACCGTGCTGATGGGCGACTTCAACGCCGACGCCGGTGCCTCCGGCGCGTACAGCACCCTGGTGGGGAGCGGCACCTTCCGGGACTCCTGGACCGCGGCCAAGCAGCGGCTGACTCCGGAGTACGGGACGTTCCCGAACTACAAGGACCCGGTCATCGGCGAAAGCCGCATCGACTGGATCGCCGTCACGCCGGAGATCCAGGTCGCGGAGGCCGCGGTCAACACCTTCCGGCTGGACGACCGGTACCCCAGCGACCACGCCCCGATCCAGGCCACGGTCCGGATCCCTTGACCGCCGGAATCACGGACGGCAAGCGGGGCCGCGCCGGGCCCCGGCCCAGCCGGTAAAATCGCTGCCATGAGGCTTCTGCTGATCCGTCACGGCCAGACCCCGGGCAACGTCCTGGGACAGCTGGACACCGCCCATCCGGGCCCCGGACTGACCGAACTGGGCGAACGCCAGGCGGCCGCGCTGGCCCGCTCCCTGGCGAACGAAAAGATCGGACTGCTCTACGCGTCCACCCTGGTCCGCACCCAGCTCACGGCCGCACCGCTCGCCACCACCCGCGGGCTGGAGATTGAGGTGCTGGGAGGGCTGCGGGAAATCGAAGCCGGGGCGCTGGAGAAGCTCACCGACCGCGAATCCCACCTGCGCTACCTCGGCACAGTGTTCGCCTGGACGGCGGGCGAACTGGACCGGCGGATGCCCTCCGGCCCCAGCGGCCACGACTTCTTCGAACGCTACGACGACTCGATCGCGAGGATCGCCGCCGCTGCCTCCGCCGCCGGGGACGCCGCCGTCGCCGTCGTCAGCCACGGCGCCGCGATCCGGGTCTGGACCGGCCTGCGTGCCGCCAATGTCGAGGCGGAGTTCGCCGCGCGGCACGTGCTCGCCAACACCGGCATCGTGGCGCTGGAAGGCGATCCCGACGCCGGCTGGCGGCTGATCCACTGGGACGACAGCCCGGTGGGCGGACTGGCCCTGGCGGACCCGACGGCGGAGGACCCCACCGGCCGCCCCGCCGAACCGTCCGCTTAGACGTTTCCCTGCCGGACGGGCGTTTCCGGACGCCGAATGTGCGCCGACTCGTCGAAATCGCGGAAACCGAGTTCTCGAAGCCCTTACGTGGCCGAAACACCACGGAAACCGCCGCTCCATAGCCTTGGTCTGCATAACCCTTCGGCGAATCGAGGCAGCGATGCAGACCAACCCGCGGCTCAACATCCGGCAGGTCCCCTGGTCCAACCCGGTGGGAGCCGACCTGCGGGCAGCCCAGCAGGCGGAACTGGACGCCCGCTTCGGCCACCGCGGGCACGAGTCCGGGCCACCGCCGTCGGAGGTCGACACCGCGGTGTTCCTGGTGGCGCACGACAAGGCGTCGGGCCAGCCGGTGGGCTGCGGCGGGTTGCGCCTGCTGGACGAGCACACCGCCGAGATCAAGCGGCTCTACGTGCTGCCGTACACGCGAGGTTCGGGCGTGGCCAGTTCCATCCTGGCGGCGCTGGAGGGGCACGCCCATGCCCTCGGCGTCACCACCCTGACCGCTGAGGCGGGGTCGGCGCAGACCGACGGGCGGCAGTTCTACCAGAACTCGGGCTTCGTGGCCGTGCCCAACTTCGGCCCATACGTCGGCGTGGAGCACTCGTACTGCTACGCGAAGCCGATCGATTCGCACAGCGCCGCGCACACCGCCATGGCGTGAGGCCGCGCGTCGCTGCGTGCCGCCTGCGCTGTCAGTGCCTGCGTTGCCAGTGCCGCCGGGCCCGGACCGTCAGGTCCAGAAATCGTCTGACTTGGCCGTGTCCTCGAAGTACTCCCGGCCCTCGGCGATCTTGCCGTCGCGGACCACGAAAGTGATGACGGTGCCCATGTCCAGGGTCTTGCCGTTGCCCTCCCCGTGGGTTTGCTGGATCGCGACCGTATGGCTTTCCCCGCCCACGATGTCCTGGACCTTGGCTTGGAAATTTCCCTGCGTGCGCGCTCCCAGTTCGCCGAAATACGCCAGGATGGCGTCGCGGCCCTGTTTCGTCCCCGATAGCACGCCGCTTCCGGCCACGTGCCAGACTGCGTCCTCCGCGAACAGCTCGCTGAGGGTCGCCATATCCCCTGCGTTGAAGGCCTCGTACCCCCGCCGGACCAGTTCAACATTCTCTGCGTTTCCCATGATCGGACACCTCTCCGTCGTCCTTGTCGGGTCATGCTGGGACGGTTAAAGGCTAGTCCTGGCCCGGGGTGCTGTCGATGGAAAGATGCGGGGCTGCCGGAGTCCCGGAGGACGTCCTAGTTCCCTGCCGGCCAGCCCGTGTAGGCCTCGGCAAGGTAAGCGCGGCCGTGCCGCGAGGACACCACCGAATTGAGTTCGCCGAGCTGGCGGGCGCGGGCGAAGTCGTCGGCTCCGGTCGGGGTGTGCAGCATGGAGGTCATCCAGTAGGAGAAGTGCTGCGCTTTCCAGACCCGGTCCAGGGCGCGGTCGCTGTACAGGTCAAGGAGCTTCGTGGAGCCGGTCTTGTAGAAGCTGTCCAGGCCTTCGAACAGCACCTTGACGTCGTGGATGGCCAGGTTCAGGCCCTTGGCTCCGGTGGGCGGGACGGTGTGGGCGGCGTCCCCGGCCAGGAACAGCTTGCCGTGCCGCATCGGGGCGTGCACGAAGCTGCGGAACTTCAGGACCGTCTTGTCGATGACCGGGCCCTCCTTGAGCTCGAAGCCGTTGCCGTTCACGCGGCTGCGGAACGCCTCCCAGATCCGCTCGTCGTCCCAGTTGTTGACGTCCTCCCCGGGGTCGCACTGGAAGTACATCCGCTGCACCGTCTCGGTCCGCTGGCTGATCAGGGCGAAGCCGTTCTCCGAGTTGGCATAGATCAGCTCGTCGGAGCTGCGCGGCGCCTCGGCCAGGATGCCGAACCAGGCAAAGGGGTACTCGTGGAAGTACCACTTACGGTCAGCCTCGGGAATCTGGACACGGCAGTGGCTGCGCGAGCCGTCCGCGCCCGCAATGAAGTCGGCCTGAAGCTCGAACTCGGTGCCGTCCGCGTCCGTGAACCACACCTTCGGCGAACCCTCGATGTCATGGACGCTGGTGTCCGTGACGCTGTACCGGACGTCGCCGCCGTCGGCCTCCCGGCGCGCGGCGAGGTCCATGAAGACGTCGGTTTGCGGGTAGAGCCAGACCGACTCGCCAACCAGGTCCTGGAAGTCGATGCGGTGGCTTTCCCCGTTGAACCGCAGCTCGATCCCGTCGTGCCGGTCGCCGTCGCGCAGCACGCGGTCGGAGACGTCGGTGTCCACGAGGAGGTTGACGGTGCCGTGCTCGAGGATGCCGGCACGGACGGTTTCCGAGATTTCGCGCCGGCTGCGCAGTTCGACCACGGTGGACTCGATGCCCTCTTTGGCCAGCAGGTGGGAGAGCATGAGCCCGGCGGGGCCCCCGCCCACGATGGCCACCTGGGTGGTGATGACTTTTCGGGCTGCCATGTTGTCCTCGCTTCGTTGCGGGGCCCGGAGCGGCGCGCCAAGCTGTCGGCCGCACGCCGCGGCTCCGGACCGGATCGGTCTTCTGGCTAACAGTGTGCGCCCGGAGCAGTGATCTGCGTTACAGATCTTCCATTGAACGGAATTCAGCCGCCGTGCGGGAGTCCCCGAGCCGGCGTCCGATGCCCCGCGCCGCGGTCTGCAGCGCGGGCACCAATGCCTGCAGCCGCATCTCCCGCAGCGGAACCACGACGCCGAGGGCAGCGACGGTCCGCTTCCTGGCGTCCCGCACCGGGACGGCGATCCCCCAGGTGTCGGGGTCCACGACGCCGGCCAGCTGGGCGTAGCCTTCCTCGGCGGCCTCGGCCAGGAGCGAGCGGAGGTCCCCGGCGCGGAGCCTGCCTGCGGGGTCGTTGAACTGGCGCAGGTATGCCGCCTGCACCGAGGCCGGCTGGTGGGCCATCAACACCAGCCCGGCCGAGGACAGGTGCACCGGCATCCGCCCGGCGACTTTCGCCCGGTTGGCGACCGAGCCGCGGCGCGACAGACGCTCCACGAACAAGGCGTCCCAGCCGTCCAGGACAGCCAGGTTCACGTTCTGGTTGAGCACCTGCTGGATGTCCTCCATGAACGGCATGGCCGCCTGCCGCAGGGCCAGGGTCGGCGAATTGCGGTTGACCAGCTCCCACAGCCGCAGCCCCAGCCGGACCGACCCCCCGCTGCCGAGCTCCAGGAGCCCGTGCCCGGCCAACTGCCGGACCAATCGGTGGGCGGTGGTCAGGGGCAGGCCGGCCCGGTCCGCGAGTTCGGAGAGCTGCAGGGCGGCAGAGCCCTCGGGGAAGGCCTCGATCAGGCGCACCACGCGGTCCACCACGGAGTCCCCCGACCCGGAATTGGCCACGCTTCCCGCTTCCCCGAATTGTTGACTGCCTGGGATCAGTCTTCCATTGAACGGTGGTCGGCGGCCACCCGGCGCCAGAGGGCCGGCGCCAGCACGACGGCGACGCCGACGGCGGCTCCGATGACCGTCTCCAGGAACCGGTCGCGCAGCAGGGTCCCCGCGGGCACCGGCGCCACTAGCAGGGTCGAGATCAGCGCCAGCGGGGTGACGAAGACCTGGGCCAGCATGTACTGGCGGGCGATGAACATCTCGGCGCCGAACTGGCAGGCGGCAATCACCAGCACGGTCTGCCAGGGGGCCGGCTGCAGCAGCAGGATGGCGGCCAGCAGCACCAGCCCGAGCGCGGTGCCGATGATGCGCTGAACGCCGCGGCTGACGCGGTGACGCGTGCTGTGCCCCACGAGCGGCACGACGGCGGCCACCATGGCCCAGTAGTTGTGGCCGAAGCCGAGCCATTCGCCGGCCAGGGTCGCGAGGGTGCCGGCCAGGCCGGCCGCCACGAGGTAGCCCACGGCTTCGAGCTTGGCAACGCGGCGCTCCGCTGTGGTCAGCCGGACCGGCCGGGGCCACGACCACGGCTTCCGGCGGCTCGGGGCGACCCGGGCGGACAAGCCGATCAGGAGCGAGAGCGCGACGGTCAGGACGGCCACCAGCATGCCCTGCCAGAGCGGTGGCTGGCTGGGGATGGAGGCGATGGCAGCGAAGGCGAAAATGTGGAAAAGCGATCCTGCCGGGCGGAGCCGCCACCAGGCGACGATCAGGGAGCAGCCGCCGGCCACCACTGTGGTCGCGAGGACCTGCAGCCAGACGGTGCCCGACGGCGTGAGCGCCAACGCCGCCCCGGCGCGGGCCGCCAAGGCGCCGAGCAGGATCACCGCGAGCATGAGGGTGCCGGCGCGCAACTGCAGCACGAAGCGGCGGCCGTGGGGCTCGTTCCGGCCGTAGATCCCGGCGAAGGCCCCAAAGGAGGCGAAGATGGCCAGATCCAGCCGGCCCAGCAGCACGAGGGTGATCAGCGGGACGAAGACGCCGACGGCGCAACGGACCGCGGCTTGGTGGTCCTTGTTGGCTGGAGCCATGGTGAACATCTCGCCGAACAATGTCGCGGGTTTCACAGGTGGAATGGGTCTTCCTTTGCAGTCGGTTGAGAACGACGGCGGCACTGGCATCCAGCTGAATCGTACGCCGGCAACCGCGGCCGGCAGGCTTCGAATTCCATTCAACGGAACAAGCGGGGGATCGGCATGGTGGTAGCGTCTATCGGTTGAACCACCCACACGGCATCTTCCGGAGGACCCATGCTCAAAGGATTCAAGGACTTCATCCTGCACGGCAACGTGATCGAACTGTCCATCGCCGTCGTCGTCGGTACGGCGTTCACCGCCCTGGTCACGGCGTTCACCACGAACATCGTGAACCCGATCATCGCGGCAGCCGGCGGCGTCGAAACCCAGGGGCTCGGTTTTTACGTCTGGCCCGGAAATGCGAAGACCTTCGTCAATATCGGTGCCGTCCTCACGGCATTCGTGACTTTCCTCATCACCGCGGCGGTGGTGTACTTCATCTTTGTGGCTCCGATGAACCGGATCAACAGGATGGTCAAGCACCGGCTGGCCGCCGCGGAGCCGGAGGAGAACCCGGTCCCGGCCGACACCGCACTGCTGGCGGAGATCCGCGACCTGCTGGCCGGGCTGGCCGGCACCGGCGGGACCGCCGGGCATCCCGACGCCGACGGCGGGACCGCCGGGCATCCCGACCGCGGCGAGGACACATCCGGGCTCCCCGGCGGTCGCACGGTCGAGCTCTCGGGGAAACACAGCCGCTAATTCGGGCGGCCGCACCGGCCGAGGCCTTCACCCCAATGGCCTGGCACGGCCCGGATACTACCTGGCGGTAGCTCCGGGTCCCGGGCCCGGAACGGTTAGGCCGCCTTCGTCATCCGGATGGTGAGCGCCTCGTGCTCCACCGCGACCTTGAGGTGCTTGGCCTTGCCAATGTGGTCGCCGTCGAGCTGGAATTCCTGCTCATGCTCGAGGGTGATTTCCGCGGATTTGCCGGCGAAATACTCGACCGACTTGTTCTTGGCGTTCTTGCGGCCGAACATGCCGGCGAGCACGCTGAACCAGCCGAGCTTGCCTTTCGGGGCCAGAACTACGACGTCGAGAATGTTGTCATCGATTTTGGCGTCGGGGAAAACTTCCACTCCTCCCGTGATCTGGCCGCAGTTTCCCACCATCACGCTGCGGATCCGGCGCCGGACCGGGTGCTGCCCGTCGATGCTGATCTGCGCCTTCACCGGCTTGCCGGGCAGGTGCCGGATGCCGGCCTCGACGTAGGCGAGCCAGCCCACCCGGTCCTTGAGTTCGTCCACGGTGTTCGCCATGATCGCCGCGTCGTAGCCAAGGCCGGCCATGACCAGGAAAAGCTGTTCGTCCCGGGCGTGGTCCAGGCTTGCCTTCACCACGTCGACCTTGATGTCTGAGCCGTTCAGGATGTCGTAGCTGGCGGCCACCGGGTCAGTGATGTCGACGCCGATATTGCGGGCCAGCAGGTTGCCGGTGCCCATCGGGATCAGGCCCATCGGCGTACCGGTGCCGGCGAGGACCTCGGCCACGCAGCGGACGGTTCCGTCACCTCCGGCGGCAATCACGACGTCGACCCCCGCTTCGAGCGCTTCACGCGCCTGGCCCAGTCCGGTGTCCTCGGCCGTGGTTTCGAGCCAGAGGGGCTCCTTCCAGCCCTGCGTCTCGCAGAGCCGGTAGAACGCAGCCTTGAAATCCTCGCCGGAGGACTTCATGGGGTTGATGATCACGGCGGCGCGCTTGGGCTGCACGGAACTGTCCTGGGCGGCATTGTCTTGGGCGGCATTGGTCTGGGGCATGGCGTCCTTCGGGCATGTGGCGGGATAGGCCCCGCAAGGAAATCTTATCGGGGTGGGGCGGCATAACTTGCGCGCCATGGCAGCGAATCATGGACGCGCTGTCCGGCGGGTCACTACACTGGCCATGTTTAGGAACTGAAGCGTGCCGGCCTGGCCGGATGCCGTCCCGGAACCGCCGGGGTGGCCGCGTTCCAGGCGCGGAAGGCGGCCACATGACCGAACCAGAGGAAAACTACTCAGCCGAAGCCGAAGCCTCGAGCAGGGACCCGCACGACTGGGGCCGGGCGATGGCGCTGGCCCTGACCCGGCTGGCGGAGCAACTTGCCCCGGAAGACAGCGAAGACATGCACGCCAGCCTCGTGGACCGGCCGCTGCACCTCAGAATCCGTGACGACGCGGCGGGGGTCACGATCACGGTGTCGACGACGGCCGAGTCCGCCGGCTGACGCCCGGGCGGAAATAAAGCCGCTCAAATCATCAATTCCCTCCCTTTGTGTGCCAGACTAAGCGGGATTTACCGGCATACAGTGGGCCGGGACACTCATCTCATTTGGGGGAATGATGACAGAGCGCGCAAATTCTGACGCCAGAAAAGAATCCGAATCCTTCGGCAGGGCCGAGCCGTCTTACAGTCAGCGCTGGCCGGACGGGGCCCCTTGGCCGGATTCCTCCGAACGCCGGCAGGCGCAGCTGCCACCGCTGCCCCTTCCCCGGATCCGGACGGAGTCCCTGGAACACTCGGTGCGGGGCGCAGTCTTTGCCCTGGCCGTGATCCCGGTCGGCGTCGGACTGTGGCTGATCCTGTGGAAGCTTGGCTGGATGGCCTCGATTGTGGCCTTCGTGACGGCGGCCGGCGCCGCCCGGCTGTATGTCGCCGGCAGCACCGTGGGCAGCGGCGGCGCCATGACGAGGCGCGGCGCCTGGGTTGTCGTGGCCGTGACAGTGGCGACGGTGCTGCTCTCGTTCCTCGGCACCATTTGGCTGGATCTGGCCGACTACCTTGGAGGCTCACCGCTGGCACTGCTGTTCGAACCGCAGGCCTGGGACCTGCTGGGCTACAATCTCGCCAACAACACGGACCTGGTCGAGGGCCTAAAGGGCGAGTTCCTGATGGCGTTGTTGTTCAGCGCCCTGGGCTGCTTCTTCACGCTGCGGCAACTGTTCGCCCAGTCCCGCCGAAGCTAGGACCAGTCAGCGTCCGGCAGCGTCAGCGTCCGGCAGCGTCAGCGTCCGGCAGAGAGGTCCGCGGAGATGAGTTCCGCGGTGGCGACGGCGGCCTCGCGCACCGAATCCAAGTACGCCTCCGGGTCCGGCTGCGCCGCAACGGCCTGCGCCTGCAGGGAGACGTTAATGGCGGCGACCACCTTGTCCGGCCCGTCGTAGATCGGCGCCGCCAGGGACATCAGCCCGAGCTCCAGTTCCTGGTTCAGCAGGCACCAGCCCTGGGCCCGGACGGTGGCCAGCTCCGCCAGCAGTTCTTCGCGGGTGCCGATGGCGCGCGGGGTGAGCGGCCGGATCCGGGCCGCGTCCAGGTAGTCCTGGAGCTCCGCGGGCGGCAGTGCGGCCAGCAGGACCCGGCCCATGGAGGTGGCGTAGGCCGGAAAGCGGGTTCCCACGGTAATGCCGACGGTCATGATCCGCCGCGTCGCCACCCGGGCAATGTAGGCGATGTCCGTCCCGTCCAGCACGGCGGCCGACGTCGACTCCCCGAGCTTCAGGGACAGCTCCTCCAGGTGCGGCTGGGCGATTTGCGGCAGCGACAGCCCGGAGAGGTAGGCGTAACCGAGCTGCAGCACCTTGGCGGTCAGCGCGAACGCCTTGCCGTCGGTCCGGACGTAGCCGAGCTCGACGAGCGTGTGCAGGAAACGCCGCGCAGTGGCACGGGTGAGGTCGGTCCGGGCCGCGACCTCGGTCAGGGTCATCAGCGGGTGCTCCGCGTCGAAGGACCGGATCACCGCCAGTCCCCTCGCCAGCGACTGCACGTACTGGTCGCTGGCTGCGGGCGCCCCGTCGGCACGGGTGGCCTTTGCTGCCTCAGTCATTTCACGCCTCTCGATCACGCATCACTTTATACGCGCGAACGTACACTTGAGGCCCCGAAACGGCTCTCCGGCCGGGCCCCAAGCGTACGTTCGCACGTGGGTGGTCAGGCTGAGGCGGCGGCGGCGAGCGGCACCGGCACGAGCGCTTGGAGTTCCTCGAGGGTGCAGCCGAAGGTCTCCCGGACCTGGACGCCGTCGGGGCCGGTCAGGAAGACGGCTTTGTCGGTGTAGACCCGCGTGACGCAGCCGATCCCGGTCAGCGGGTAGCTGCAGGACTCCACCAGCTTGGACACACCCTCGCGGGTCAGCAGCGTCATCATCACGAAGACGTCCTTGGCTCCGGTCGCCAAGTCCATGGCGCCGCCGACGGCGGGAATCGCGTCCGGTGCGCCGGTGTGCCAGTTGGCGAGGTCACCGATTGCGGAGACCTGGAAGGCGCCCAGCACACAGATGTCCAGGTGGCCGCCGCGCATGATCGCGAAGGAGTCCGCGTGGTGGAAGTAGGAGGCGCCGGGCAGTTCGGTCACGGGGATCTTGCCCGCGTTGATGAGGTCGCCGTCGATCTGGTCGCCGGTGGCTTCCGGGCCCATGCCGAGCATGCCGTTCTCGGTGTGGAGCGTGATGTTCTGCTCCGGTTCGAGATAGTTGGACACCAGCGTGGGCTGGCCGATGCCGAGGTTCACGAAGGAGCCGGGGCTGATGTCCCGGGCCACCAGGCGGGCGAGGTCGTCGCGGCCCAGCGGCTTGTCGGACGTCTGGATACTCGTCGCGCTGCTCATCAGGCCACCTTCACGATGCTGTTGACGTAAATACCGGGGGTCACGATGACCTCCGGGTCCAGGCCGCCCGTCGGGACGATCTCGGAGACCTGGACGATGCTGTGTTTGGCCGCGGCGGCCATGATCGGGCCGAAGTTGCGGGCCGTCTTGCGGTAGACGAGGTTGCCCTTGCCGTCGGCCGTGAGCGCCTTGATGAGCGCGACGTCGGCGTGGATGGGGGTCTCGAACACTTGCCATTTTCCGTCCAGGAAGCGGGTTTCCTTGCCCTCGGCCAGCATGGTGCCGTAGCCCGTGGGGGTGAAGAAGCCGCCGATCCCGGCGCCGGCGGCGCGGATCCGTTCGGCCAGGTTGCCCTGCGGCACGAGTTCGAGTTCAATCTCCCCGGCCCGGAACTTGGCGTCGAAGTGCCAGGAGTCGGACTGACGCGGGAAGGAGCAGATCATCTTCTTCACCCGCCCCTCCTTGATCAGCAGTGCAAGGCCCTGGTCGCCCTGGCCGGCGTTGTTGTTGACCACTGTGAGGTCCGTGGCCCCGCAGTCCATCAGGGCGTCAATGAGTTCGAACGGCTGCCCGGCGTTGCCGAAACCGCCGATCATCACGGTGGAACCGTCCTGGATCCCGGCGACGGCCTCGCCGACGGTATCTACGAAGTTGAGCATTCCCTTAGGCCTTTCCTGTGTTGGTTCCGGCAACGGTCATGTTTTCGAGGACGACGGCGAGGCCCTGGCCGACGCCGATGCAGATCGCGGCGACGCCCCAGCGTTCGCCGGAGGCCTGCAGGGACCGGGCCAGGGTGCCGAGGATGCGTCCGCCGGAGGCGCCGAGCGGGTGGCCCATCGCGATCGCCCCGCCGTGCCGGTTCACGATTGCGAGGTCGATGCCCCAGGCGTTGATGCAGGCCAGGGACTGCGCGGCGAACGCCTCGTTGAGCTCGACGGCGCCGACCTGGTCCCAGCCGATCCCGGCCTTGGCGAGGGCCTTGTTCGCGGCCTCCACCGGGGCGTAGCCGAAGAACTGCGGATCGTTCGCATGCACGCCGCGCCCGGCGATCCGGGCCAGCGGCTCCAGGCCCAGGAGCTCGGCGGCGTCCTCGGACCCGAGCCACGCCGCGGAGGCGCCGTCCGAAAGCGGCGACGCGTTCCCGGCCGTCACGGTCCCGGCCTCACTCCGGAACACGGTCTTGAGCGAGGCGAGCTTCTCCGCCGAGGATCCGGGCCGGATGCCCTCGTCCCGGACCAGGTCCGTGCCCGGGACCGCGGTGACGAGCCGGTCGTAGAAACCCTCGTCCCAGGCCGCGGCGGCGAGGTTGTGCGAGTTGGCGGAGAACTCGTCCTGCGCCTCGCGGGTGATCCCGTATTTCTCGGCCAGCCGTTCGGTCGCCTCGCCCAGCGAGATGGTCCAGTCCGGGCGCATGTCCTTGTTTACCAGCCGCCAGCCCAGCGTGGTGGAGACCAGGGACAGATCCCCGGCCGGGTAGGGCTTCTCGGTCTTCGGCAGCACCCACGGCGCCCGCGACATCGATTCGACCCCGCCGACCAGCATCAGCTCCGCGTCCCCGGTGTTGATCTGCCGGGACGCGATGATCGCCGCATCCAGCGAGGAACCGCACAGCCGGTTGACCGTGGTCCCCGGGACCGAGACCGGCAACCCGGCCAGCAGGGTGCCCATCCGGGCCACGTTGCGGTTTTCCTCGCCGGCGCCGTTCGCGTTGCCGAACACCACCTCGTCGATCCGCGCTGCGTCCAGGCCCGGGGCGCGCCTGACCGCCTCGCCGATCACGTGCGCGGCCAGATCATCCGGGCGCACGCCAGCAAGTCCGCCGCCGAACTTGCCGAACGGGGTCCGCACGGCGTCGTAAACAAAAGCCTGAATCATGATTTCCTCTGAATTCTCGGTGGGGCCCAAGTAGCTGGCAGTTGTTGTCGTTTTCAGCCCTCAAAACGACAACTATTGCGAGCTAGTTGGGTGGGGTGGCCTCGTCCATGGAGTGGAAGACCTGCTGCGCGGTCTTGAAGGCGGTGTTGGCGGAGGGAACGCCGCAGTAGATGGCGGTCTGCAGCAGGATTTCCTTGATCTCGTCCCTGCTCAGGCCGTTGGTGATGGCGGCACGGATGTGCATCGCGAGTTCTTCCCAGTGGCCGTGGGCCACCATCGCGGTGATGGTGACGGCGGAGCGCATCTGGCGGCTGATCCCGGGCCGGGTCCAGATCCCGCCCCAGGCGATCCGGGTGATCATGTCCTGGAAGTCCTCGGTGAAGGAATCCTTGTTGGCGTTGGCCCGGTCCACGTGGGCCGCGCCGAGCACCTCGCGGCGGACCTTCATGCCGCCGTCGTAGATCTCCTGGCTGGTGGCGTCCGGCTGCACGACGCCGTTCCGTTCCGGGCCGGCCTGCGGGCCGCCGGGCCGGGGGCCGGTCACTTTGCGGCTCCGCGGGATTCGGTCCAGCTGATCAGGCTGCGCAGCAGTTCGGCCACGTGCCCCGGGGCCTCGAAGGGTGCCAGGTGGGATACGCCCTCCAGCGTCGCGGCGCTGGCCGTGCCCCCGCCGGCGGTGATGCCGGCGGCGATCTCCTCGGCGAACGAGGGCGGGGCGACGGTGTCCTCGGCGCCGGCCAGGGCCTGGGTGGGGACCCGGATGCTGCCGAGTTCGTCCCGCACGTCGAAGCCGGCCAGGGCCTCGCAGCAGAAGGCGTAGCTGAACCGGTCCGCGTCCCGCAGGGTGTGCAGCAGTCGGCTGCTGAGCTCGGGCTGACGCTCCATGAAGCCCTGCGCGAACCAGCGCTGGGCGGAGCCCTCGATCATCACTCCGGTGCCCTGGTTGCGGACGGTTTCGGCCCGTTCCAGCCAGCCTTCCGGGGTGCCGATCTTCGCGCCGCTGCACTGCACGGACAGGCTCTTGAGCCGTTCGCCGTGCCTGATGCCCAGCTGCAGGCCAGTGGCCCCGCCGAGGGAGACTCCGGCGTAGTGGAACCGCGCGCCGGGCGCGATCGAGTCGACCAGTTCGATGACGGCGTCGGCCAGTTCGGCGACGGAAAAGGATTCGGCGGCGGCCGGGGAGACGCCGTGGCCGGGCAGGTCCCAGGCGACGACGTCGACGTCGTTGCCTAGCAGTGCGCCGGCCTGGCTCCAGAGCAGCGTGGAGGTGCCCAGCGACGGGCCCACCACGAGGAGGGGCTTATCGCCGAGCTCGCGCACGGGCGAGAGCAGTACGGCCTTGACGGTTGGTCTAGCCACGGTGGGCTCCGTTCTCTTCGGTCGCTTGGTTCGGTTCGATATGAGGGGGCAGGGCCGCCGCGAAGTCGGGCCACGCCGCGAGGATGCGTCGTGAGATTTCGGCGGCCTGGCCGAGGTAGTTGGCCGGGTCCAGCAACTCCTCAAGCCGCTCGTCGGAGAGCAGTTCGGCCGGGACGGCCGCGCGGAGCAGCTTGCGGTAGGTGCTTGGCTGTTCGGCCGCCGGCGCCTGCAGGGTCTGGTCCACCACGTCCTGGAGCCGTCGTGGGCCGTCCGCGCCCAGCAGCGGGCCGACGGCGGCAGTCACCGCCTCGGAGAGCAGCAGCGGGCCGGACAGGTCCAGGTTCCGGCGCATCGCCGACGGGAAGACCTGCAGGCCCTCGGCCAGTTCGCGGAGCTGTCCGGCGGCGCCCAGGCCCAGCCGGAGCAGGGAACGCAGCGCGGGCCACTCGCTGTGCCAGGCGCCGTCGGCACGTTCGTCGTTGAAATTGGCCGCCGCGAGGTGCAGCTGCGCCGCCAGCGCCGGTGCCTGCAGCGCGGCGCTGCGGACCAGCACGGACAGCACCGGGTTTTGCTTTTGTGGCATGGCCGAGGAGCCTCCCCGGCCCGCGGCCCGCGGTTCGGCGAGTTCGGCCACCTCCGGGCGGCTCAGGAAGAGCACGTCGGCGGCGATTTTGCCAGCGGCG
Source organism: Arthrobacter sp. 05L428 (assembly GCF_056397665.1). NCBI lineage: Bacteria > Bacillati > Actinomycetota > Actinomycetes > Micrococcales > Micrococcaceae > Arthrobacter > Arthrobacter sp. 05L428. The sequence goes on from NZ_JBFTNW010000009.1 coordinate 117,376, forward strand.
TCCGTCACGGCTGCCAGGGCGTCGCCGAGCGCGGTGACCGCGAGCCGGTTGGTGTGCCAGGGCGCCGGGGCAGCGGCCAGTCCCAGCCGGGCGGCCAGGCGGTCGGCCAGGTCGAGCGGCGCGAGGGCCGAGCCTTCGGTCAGCACGGTGCCGGCCGCCAGGGTTCCGGCGGCTCCCCCGGTCTGCACCGGCAGCTCCAGTGCCTCGAGCCGGCGCGCGGCAGCGGCGAGCCCGTGGAACCACTGCGCGGCTTTGAGCCCGAAGCTGAACGGCAGCGAGTGCTGGGTCAGGCTCCGGCCCACGCACAGCGTCTGCTGGTGCCGCTCCGCGAGGGCGGCGAGGGCCGCCGTCGTGCGTTTGACGTCGGTGAGCAGTTCCCCAACGGTTCCGGCTGCCAGCAGCATCAGGGCGGAGTCGAGCACGTCCTGGCTGGTCAGCGAGGTGTGCACGGCGCGTCCGGCGCCGATGCCGGCCGTGTCGAGGGCCGTGACCTGCTTGCGGAGGTCGGCAAGCAGCGGGATCACCGGATTGGCGCCGCCCTGGGCTCGGACGGCGATTGAAGCGATGTCGTAGCGTCCGACGTCGGCGGCCTCCGCCACGAGGGCGGCGGACCCGGCCGGGGCCAGGGACGCTTCCTCGAGGACCGCGGCCCAGCCGGCTTCGACCCGGAGGATGGCGGCGAGCACCGCGCGGTCCCCGGTCAGCGCCGCCACCCGGGGCGACGCCGACACGGGGCTTAGCAGGCCGAAATCGCCGTCCCGGCCGGCAGCTGCGTCACCGTTGGGAATCGTCACTGCGAAGCGTCCTGAACGCCGGCATCCTCGATGCTACTGGCTTCAGCGCCGTCGCCTTCAAAATCGAGGAACACCGTCTCGCCCTCGCCCTGCAGCCGGATGTCCCAGCTGAGGCCGCCGTCGGGATCGCGCCGGGCGATCAGGGTGCGGCGGCGTGCCGGCTCCAGGGCGGACAGCAGCGGGTCGGCGGCGAGGGCCTCCTCGTTCTCCGGCAGGTAGACGCGGGTGAAGAGCCGGTTCATCAGGCCGCGGGCGAACACGACCACGGAGATGAACGGTGCGGCGCCGGGCGCGGTGGGGCCCGGGTTGACGGTGGTGAAGGTGAAGACGCCGGTGTTGCCGACGGCACTGCGGCCGAAGCCGGTGAAGGTGTAGCCGTCGCGGACCAGGGAGCCGGTCCGCTGCGGGACCTGGCCCTCGGCGTCGGCCTGCCAGATCTCCAGGATGGCGTCCGGGACCGGATGGCCGGCGCCGTCGAACACGGTGCCCTGCAGGCGGATCGAGCCGGCGGACCCGGGGGCCAGCAGCTCCCGGTCCTTCGCGTAGGGCAGTGCGTAGCCGTAGAACGGGCCCACCGTCTGGCCGGGTGTGGGGGTCAATTTACTCATGGTCGTCTCCTTCTGCGCCCAGCGCCTCGTTCTCGGTCCAGGTCCGCTTCGAACCGGTCAGGACAATGTCCCAGTTGTAGGCCAGCGCCCACTCCGGCTTGGTCTGATCATGGTTGTAGCTGGCGACCAGGCGGTCCCGCGCGTCCTGGTCCACGATCGACTGGTAGATCGGGTCCAGGGCGAAGAGCGGGTCGCCGGGGAAGTACATCTGCGTGACGATCCGCTGCGTGAACTCCTGGCCGAAGAGGGAGAAGTGGATGTGGGCCGGCCGCCAGGCGTTCAGGTGGTTCTTCCACGGGTAGGCGCCGGGCTTGATCGTGGTGAAGCTGTAGGACCCGTCCGCGCCCGTGATGCAGCGGCCGACGCCGGTGAAGTTCGGGTCGAGCGGGGCCGGGTGCTGGTCGCGCTTGTGGATGTAGCGGCCCGAGGAGTTGGCCTGCCAGATTTCCACCAGCTGGCCCGCCACCGGCCGGCCGTCGCCGTCGAGCACGCGGCCGGAGACGATGATCCGCTCGCCCATCGGTTCGCCGTTGTGCTGGATGGTGAGGTCGGATTCGAGGGCGTGCACGTCCATGTGTCCGAAGGCCGGCGAGTACAGCTCAATGGTCTCGGGGTCCGCATGCTGCAGGCTCTTGGTCGGGTGCCGGAGGATGCTGCTGCGGTACGGGGGGTAGTCCAGCCGCGGCTGGGTTTCCGCCGCGGCGCCGTTGAGGCGGGCCTGCGCGTAGGCGTCGCCCAGTGCCTTCATCTCGTCGCTGAGGATCTGCTGCGATTCCGCGGCAGTGTCCAGGGCCGGAACAGCCTGCGCGGCGGCCTGCGGTGTGGCCTCGGGCGCTGCGTCGGACACGTCTTCGGTGATCGGGTCCGCGTTGAAAATTTCGAGGTTGATTTCTTCAGGCACAGCAGCCTCCTTTCGTTGGGGTGGGTCGAACCTGGCCGGGAGCGGTCAGGCGGTGAGTTTGAGCTGGTGCAGATGGTCGTACTGGACGGCATGCCGGACCGGGGCGTTGGGGGCCCCGTAGCCGTCGTAGGAGCCGCGGCGTTCCACCATCTCGAAGAACACGCTGCCGACGGTCGCGGTGTAGAAGTGCAGGAATTCGCCGTCGGCGTCACGGTCGTAGAGCAGGTTCAGCTCGCGGAGGGTGGCGAGGAACCCCGGATCCAGGTCGAAACGCGCGTCCAGGTCCTCGTAGTAGTTCGCCGGGATGCGCAGGAAGTCCAGGCCGCGGCCGCGGGCGGCCCGGGCCGTGGCCACAAGGTCATCCACCGCGAACGCGATGTGTTCCTGGTAGGTCCGGCGCTGGATTCCGGTGGGTGCGCCGCCGGCTGCGTCCTGGCCGCCCTCCTGCTGGTGCAGCGGGGCCAGGTTCAGCACCAGCCGCACTCCGCGGTCCCGGGTGGTCATCACCTGGGAGCGGACCAGCCCGGTGGGACTGGCCACTTCGGCGTACGGCTGCGGCTCGAGGGCCAGGGCGCTGGTGTAGAAGAGCACGGCCTCGTCGAAGTGCTGCCACGGCTGGGCGAGGTTGACGTGGTCGATCACGGCCTGCGGCCCCGCAGCCCTGCCTGCGGCTGCGCCGGCAGCGCCGTCTCCAGTGCCGTTTCCAGTTCCGGCGGGCGTGCCGAACTCGTTGACCCAGGCGGCGGTCCCGTCCGGACTGCCCTGGCACAGGAAGATTTCGGTGGAGTCCGGGGCGGCGAAGCCCTGGAAGATTTCCTCGTTCGCCTGGCTCTTGCGCGGCACTGCGGGGGCCTTGAGCTGCTGCGCCCTGGCGGCGGCGATCACGGGTGAGTCGACGTCGAAGCCGACCGCGGCAATGGCGGTCTCCGCCGCGGCGGGGGCTTCCTCGTTGATGATCACGCGCGCGTGGCCCATGGTCCACAATTGCACATTCTTGGTCCGGTGCCGGCCGTTGAACGCGAAGCCGAGCTGGCCCAGCAGGGTCTCCAGGGTGGCGGTGTCGGCGGCCCGCACCTCGGCGAAGTTGAAGCCAGCCGGTTCGGTCACCTGCGGCAGCGTGGCCAGTTCCATCGGATGACGACGGCGGCCGGCGGTCCCGGCGGCCGTTTCGGCCGCCTCTGGCGCCGAGGGGTGCGCCTCCAGCCACTGTGCGCTTTGTTCCTCGAGCCAGATCAGCGAACGCATGGCATCCACCGCGGTGCGCTCGACGTCGGACTGCCGGAAGACGTCGTTGAACACCTCCAGCGAGACCGGGCCGGAGTAGCCGGCACGGACCACATGGCCCATGAACTTGGCGAGCTCGAACTGCCCCTCGCCCGGGAAGACCCGGTAGTGCCGGCTCCAGGACAGCACGTCCATGGACAGCTTCGGGGCGTCCGCCACCTGGACGAAGAAAATCTTCTCGGGGTTGAACCGCTCGATCGGGGCCGTGTCCCAGTCCCGGGACAGGATGTGGAACGAGTCGAGGCAGGTGCCCAGGTTCGGGTGGTCCACCAGTTCCACGAGGCGGTGGGCGTGCTCGTAGTCGTTGACGTATTTGCCCCATGCCAGGGCCTCGTAGGCGACCTTCACACCGTGCTCGCCGGCGAGCGAGGCGAGCCGGGACAGCTGCCCGGCGCGGAGCTCGTCGTCGTCGATGCTGGCGGTGGCCACGTTGGAGCAGACCAGGATGGTGTCCATGCCCAGCCGGGACATCAGCCGGAACTTGGCCTCCGCCCGGCGCAGGTTGGCGGCGAGCAGCTCCTCCGGCACGCTGTCGAAGTCGCGGAACGGCTGGTACAGGTCGAGGCCGAGGCCCAGGTCCGCGGCCATCGACCGGATCTCCTCCGGGTTCAGCGAGGACGTCACGAGGTCCTGCTCGAAGATCTCGATCCCGTCGAACCCGGCGACGGCGCAGGCGTGCATCTTCTCCTTCAGGGTGCCGGAGAGGCAGACGGTGGCGATTCCGGTGCGCATCAGGCGGCCACCTCCTCGGCAGCGACGAGCTCCAGGAAGTGGGCCCGCATCCGGTCCGCGTCCGCTTCGAGGCCGGTGAAGATCCGGAACGCGTCGGCTGCCTGGCCCACGGCCATCCGGCCGCCGTCGAGCACCTCGCAGCCCTTGGCGCGGGCTTCGCGGACCAGTTCGGTCTCGATCGGCCGGTAGACGATGTCCGCGACCCAGTGCCGTGGTTCCAGCAGGGACATGTCCAGCGGGACACCGGGGTGGGCGGCCATGCCCACCGGGGTGCAGTGCACCAGCCCGTCGGCGAGCGGCATGAGCCCGGGAAGCTCGGCCGTCGTCCGGGCCGTGACCTGGCTGTGCGGGAAAAACCCGGCCAGTTCGGCCGCCCGGTCCGCGCAACGGGCCGCGTCCGTGTCCACGAGGTCCAGCCGCCGGACCCCGGCAGTCAACAGTGCGTAGGCGACAGCGGACCCGGCGCCGCCGGCGCCGAGCTGCACGACGCGGTCCAGCTTCGCCCCGGGCAGGCCGGAGGCGAGGGCGGAGGCAAAGCCGGAGAAATCGGTGTTGTGGCCGATGAAGCGGCCGTCGCGGATGGTCACGGTGTTGACGGCACCGAGGCGCCGGGCGTCCGGCGAGATCTCGTCGAGGTGTTCCAGCACCAACTGCTTGCACGGGTGGGTGATGTTCAAGCCGTTGAAGCCGAGCCGCTGGGCGCCGGTCAGGAGTTCCCCGACGGCCTGGCCGGGGAGGCCCAGTTCGGTGAGGTCAATGGGGCGGTAAAGATACCGGAGGCCCTGCACATCGCCTTCGCGTTCATGCATGGGGGGCGTGAGGGACGGCGTCACGCCATCGCCTACGAGGCCCACGAGGAAGGACTCTGCTCGATTGCTCATCCGTCTAGCTCCTTTGACAACGGCACTCGGCGACCGCAATGGGGGCGGCAGGCCGGGTGGTAGGGATTACATTACCGCAGGTGTTCACATATTGCACTGATGTTCTTATTGCGAACATATATTTCTTCATTGCTGGGGCAGCCGGGCAGAGAGCTCGGCCGCGGCGGATTGGAGCAGCGGCACGAGGGCCACAAGGGCCTCCATGCTCATCCGGAAGACGGGCACAGCGGTGGCCAGCGAGGCGAAGGCGTGGCCTTGGGAGTTGAAGACCGGGACGGCGACGGCGCGCATGCCCAGCTCGTTTTCCTCGTCCATGGTGGCGTAGCCCCGCTTCCGGACCAGCTCGATTTCGGCCCGGAACGCATCCCGGTCCGTGATGGAGAGTTCCGTCAGGGGCTCCAGTTCGAGGTCCTGCACCAGACGGTCCCGGGTGGCATCGTCGGCAAACGCAACCAGCGCCTTGCCCACCGAGGTAGTGTGCAGCGCGCCGAGGTGGCCCGGATCGGAGGTGACGCGGAAGGTCTGCGGACCGTCGACCTTGTTGACGGTGAGGTGGTGGTTTCCGTCACGCACCGAAAGGATGGTGGCCTCGCCGGTCTCCTCGGTGACGCGCCGCAGGATGGGAAGCGCCGTGCCGGCGAAGCCATGGTGGTTGGATACCCGCTGGCCGAGCTGGAAGACGCGCAGGCCCAGATGATAGCGGCGGCCGTCCGGCTCGTAGTCCACAAAGCCGTCCCTGGTCAGCGAACCGAGCAGGCGGTACGTGGTGCTGAAGGGCAGTTCCGCCCGGCGCGAGAGCTCCGCGGCACTGGCTCCGCGGGGTTCATCGCCGAGCAGGACCAGCAGGCCCAGAGCCTTGCCCACCATATCGGTGCGCGAGTCCTCCTTGGCCGGGCGCGCAGGCTTCGCGGTCTCTTCATCGGGGGCCCCGGCAGCGAGGTCCGGCTCTGTGTCTTGATTCACACTCATGCATCGATGTTCTCACATAGTGAGAGCTATTGCTAGATCGTGATTATTTTCCTTGACAAGTGACCGCGCTCACAGCCATGCTTGCTACATCGCACAAGTAGCTCCCACCATGTGGCTACTAGTCCGGGTCTTTCCTCGGTCCACCGGCTGCCGCACACTTGAAGCCACCGGCCGGCAGGACCCTCCCGATCCATCCGCGACAACGTCGTCACATCAAAGGAACACCATGAGCCAGACACTCCCGTCTACGACGCCGGGCACTGCCGCACCGGCCGGGACGCCTAAGAAGGCGGCCCTCGCCAGCTTCCTGGGCAGCGCCGTCGAGTACTACGACTTCTTCATTTTCGGGTCCGCCGCCGCCCTGATTTTTCCGAAGGTCTTCTTCCCGGACGCGGACGCCAACGCCGCCATCATGTCCTTCGCGACCTTCGGCTTCGCCTATGTGGCCCGTCCCGTCGGCGCCGTCATCCTGGGCCACTTCGGTGACCGGGTGGGCCGCCGGAAGGTCCTGATGTTCACGCTGCTGCTGATGGGCGCCTCCACCTTTGTGATCGGCTGCCTGCCGGACTTCAAGACCGTCGGCTGGTGGGCCCCCGTGCTGTTGGTGATTGCCCGGCTCTGCCAGGGCCTCTCCGCCGCCGGTGAGCAGGCCGGCGCCTCCTCCATGACCCTGGAGCACGCACCGGACAACCGCCGTTCGTTCTTCACCTCCTGGACCCTGACCGGCACCCAGGGCGGCCAGATCCTTGCCGCACTCGTCTTTATCCCCGTCCTTGCCCTGCCTGACGAGGTCAAGTACGGCATCGGCTGGCGCATCCCGTTCTGGCTCAGCGCCGTCGTCGTCGTGGTTGCTTTCTTCATCCGCCGCACCCTGCACGAGCCGCCGGCCTTCGAGGAGGCCCAGAAGAGCGCCCAGATTTCCAAGCTCCCGGTCGCCGACCTGCTGAAGCACCACTGGCGCGACGTGCTCCGCGTTGTCGCATGCGCCTTCATCGCCGCCGTCTCCACCGTGTTCGGTACCCTGGCCATCAGCTACGCGAAGAATGTCGCCAACGTGGACGGCACCGTCACGCTGTGGCTGGTCGTGGGCGCCAACCTCGTGGCACTCGGTACCCAGCCGCTCTTCGGCAAGCTGGCCGACCGGATCGGACGCAAGCCGGTCTTCATCTACGGCGCTCTCTCCAGCGCGCTGCTGACCCCGGTATTCCTGCTCAGCCTCGAATCCGGCAGCGTCCCGCTAATGTTCCTGGCCGCAATCGGCTTCTTCTCCTTCGGCTACGCGGCCTCCAACGCCGTCTGGCCGTCCTTCTACGCCGAAATGTTCAGCACCAGGGTCCGCTTCTCCGGCCTGGCGATCGGCACCCAGCTCGGCTTCCTGATGGCAGGCTTCGCCCCGGCAATCGTGGCGGCCATGGGCGGCATCAAGCCCGGCGGCTGGGTTCAGATCACCATCTTCACCGGGATCATCTGCGCCATCGCCGCCATCTCCGCGCTGACCGCCAAGGAAACCTTCAAGGTTCCCACCAAGGAGCTCGGCCTGCGCTAAGGCCCCCGACGGGCAAGGGCATCCGCGACGCTCCCGCCCAGTTCTTATTGGAAAAGCCCGGCGTGTTCGGTGAACACGCCGGGCTTTTCCGCGTGTCGGCGGTGTTGCGGGCAAAAGAACCGGGCGGGAGCGTCGTGTGGACCGCCCGACCGCGGGAGTTCAGCCCTGGCCGGCGCCCAGCACGGCGGCCAGGTCGTAGCTCACCGGCTCCTCCAGCTGGGCGTAGGTGCAGGACCGGGGCTCCCGGTCCGGCCGCCAGCGGACGAACTGGGTGGTGTGCCGGAAACGCGCGCCCTCCATGTGGTCATACTTCACCTCGACCACCCGCTCCGGGCGCAGGGGCGTGAAGCCCAGGTCCTTGCCCCCGCTCCACCGGCTGCCCTCGGCGTTGCGCGGCGTCCGGGCCCCCTCCTCCTGCCTGGCCCACGCCCACGGGTGGTCGGCAAAATCGGTGACGAGTGGCTGGAGTTCCTCGAACAGCTCCTTGCGGCGCTGCATCGGGAACGCACCCACCACACCCACGTTGGCGAGCACGCCGTCGTCGTCGTAGAGCCCCAGCAGCAGCGAACCGATCCGGTCCGGGCCGGAGGTGTGCACCCGGTAACCGGCGAGGACACAGTCAGCGGTGCGTTCGTGCTTGACCTTGAACATGGTGCGCTTGTCCGGCTGGTAGCTGGAGTCAAGCGCCTTGGCCACGATCCCGTCCAGGCCGGCGCCTTCGAACTGCCGGAACCACGTCGCCGCGGTGTCCCGGTCCGCGGTGGCGGCGGTTAAGTGCACCGGCGCGGAGCTGTCCGCGAGCACCCGCTCGAGGGCCGCCCGGCGCTCCCCGAAGGGCCGGGCGGTGAGATCCTCGTCGTCGAGGGCCAGCAGGTCGAAGGCAACGAAACTTGCGGGGGTCTGGGCGGCGAGCAGCCGGACGCGGCTCGCCGCCGGGTGGATCCGCTGCTGGAGGGCATCGAAGTCCAGGCGGTCCCCCGCGGCGCCGACCAGGACGATCTCGCCGTCGAGAACGCAGCGCGGCGGGAGGTTTGCCTTGAGTGACTCCACGAGCTCCGGGAAGTACCGGGTCAGGGGTTTGCCGTTGCGGCTGCCGATCTCCACCTCGTCGCCGTCGCGGAAGATGATGGAACGGAATCCGTCCCACTTGGGCTCAAAACTCATCGAACCCTCCGGCAGGGCGCTTACGGCTTTCGCCAGCATCGGCGCGATCGGGGGCATCAGCGGCAGTCGCATACGGCCCATTCTGTCCGGGCCGGCCGCCGACGTCGACCCCCGGGCGGCCAGCCGGGGGCCAGCGGCCAGTCGGGGGCTAGCGGCCGGCCTTCGTGCGGATTTCCACGACAGAGCCTGCGTGCCCCTGAGCCGGCGGCCCTGGCGCGGAAATCAGGACGGCCCGGAAAACTAACCCACCGCTTACCGGGCCGAAACGCAGCGGCAACAATGGCGCAGGACACTGGAAGTGCCGGCAAGAGCAGGCACCAGCTCCAGTCCAGGAGGCCCGCCATGTTGAAGGAAGCCAAAGCCCAGACCACCCGCATCCGCGCCCTCGACCAGTTGCACCGCGGCGACGAGATCGAGGCCCGCCTGCGCGTCGGCCCCAACTACGACGACGTCGTGATCCGCCGCGGCAGCGTGCAGGAAACGGCGCCGGGGATCGGCGTCGTCTGGATCCTGGACCGGCAATCGGGCACGCGCAAGGCGGTCAACGCCGACGAGTGCACCCTCTGGCGCGTGGCCTAACGAGCTAGCCGCCGGCGACGGACTGGATGATCAGGACCTCCTGGCCGGGCGCCACTTCCGTGCCGAGGCCCTGCAGCCGCCGGATTTCATTCCCGTTGACGTATATATTCACGTAGCGGCGGACGGCTCCGGTTTCGTCCCGCAGCCGCCGGGACAGGGCGGGGAAGTCCCCGGCCACAGTTTCCAGCACCCATTGGACCGTTACGGCCCCGTCCGCGGGCGCAGTCAGGATGGACTGCCCGCCGGCCAGCGGTTGGAGGACGCTGGGAAGCAGCACACTGATCTCAGGCACAGTTAGCCTCAAGCGGAAGCCGCGGCAACGCGCGCCGCAGGCGCCGGGGCGCCGACAACAGCCGCGGCCCGCACGCACAGCACGTCGGGCAGGTGCGAGGCGACCTCGGTGAAGTGTTCACCTTCGTCGGCGCTGGCGTAGACGCTGCCGCCGCGGGTCCCAAAGTAGACTCCGGCGGGTTCGGCGGCGTCGACGCAGGCCGCGTCGCGGAGCACGGAATTGAACTCTGCCCCGGGCAGGCCGGCATCCAGCCGCTTCCAGCTCGCGCCGGCGTCGTCGGTCCGGTGCACGGCAAGCTTTCCGCCGGGCGGGATCCGTTCGCCGTCGGCCTTCAGCGGGATGACCCAGGCTGTGCCCGCGCGGCGCGGGTGCGTCAGCATGACAAAGCCGAAGTCCGCCGGCAAGCCCTCGGCAATCGATTCCCAGTTCTCGGCGTCGTCATCGCTGCGGTAGACGCCGTGGTGGTTCTGCGCGTACAGGCGCCCGTCCACCGCGGCGTCGGCGGCAATCTTGTGGACGCACTGGCCGAATTCGGGGTTGGGATCGGGCATGAAGTAAGCCGAGATCCCCATGTTCCGCGGCTCCCAGGACGTCCCGCCGTCGAGCGAGCGGTAGACACCGCCGGTGCTCATGGCGACGTGCACCTTCTCCCCGTCCGGGTTGACGACGATCGAATGTGCCGCCGCCCCGCCGTAGCCGGCCCCCCATTCACTGCGGTGCGGGTGGTCCCAGAGGCCGCGGTTGAGCTCGAAGTGTTCGCCGCCGTCGGTGGATTTCCAGACCGAGATCGGCTCGCACCCGGCCCAGACGACGCCGGGGCGCGACTCCGCGTCGGGGTGGATCTGCCAGACGCGCTCCAGCGCGGCGTCGGTGTCCTCGGGAAAGCGGATGGCTCCGTTTTCCGGCTCGTTCCAGGTTTCGCCAAGGTCGTCAGAGTGGAAGACGGTGGGTCCCCAGTGTTCCGAGCGGACCCCGACGAGGATGCGGGTCCGGCCTTCGCGCGTGTCGATTCCGATGCTTGGGATCTCGCTCATCAGGAAATGCGGTCCGGAGAGGGACCAGTTTTGCCGGTCCGGGCTGCTGGCCAGCCAGAGCCCTTTCTTGGTGCCGATCGCCAGGACATAACTTTCTGCGGTAGCCATGCCCTACATGCAACCACCGCGGCCCGGCTGCCGCAATGGTTTTTCGGGGGTCAATCGACGAATTCAGACTGGGTTTCGACGAAGTCCCAGTCGGCGGCGCTCAGGACGCCGGTGGCCTTGTCCGGATGCGGGCCGCCGGCCTCGGCGATGCCCTGCAGCACCGGGAGCGGTAACTCCTCGGCCCGCAGGTTGCCGCGCAGCCATTCCTTGCTGGCAAGGTCCAGGTCCAGCCACCACATGAAGATTTCCACCGCTGCCGCCCTTCCCGTGTCCTCCAACCGTAGGCCCGGCGCCGGAGTCGATCAAGGGAGGAAGGCCCTAGCCGGGCCGGAAGAGCCGGGGCAAGAATTGGGTATGCCCGCAGAGCGCACGAGCCCAGCACCTCTGGTTGTCGGCGTCCTCCCGGGCCAGCCCCCGGAGGTGCTTGAAACGGCGGTGACACTGGCGAGAAGCCTTTCCGCCCCGCTGGTCTGTGCCTACGTGGACGAGGCCAGCTACCTCGTGGAGTGGGATCCGACCCGGTCCGCGCACCGGCTCTCGCTCCACCCGGAGGCCGACAATGCGGAGATCCGGGCAGCCACCGAGCGGCTGCGGTCCGAGATCGCCGCCGTCTGCGATGTCCCGGGGGTGGAATGGAACCTGCGGACCTTGGCCGGGGATCCCGCCCGGGCGCTCGGCCGGCTGGCGGCGGACGCCGGTGCGGCCATGATCATCGTCGGTACCCCCGAACCCGGACTCGGGCACCGGCTCACTGCTGCACTCAACGGATCGGTGGCCGCCTGGCTCAGCCATCATCAGGACCGCCCGGTCCTCATCGTCCCGGTGCGGTCCAGCGGGGCGGGCAGGCCCCGCCGCGGCTCCTGACCGGCCCGGGAAAATAAAGCGAAAGTAGTTATTCGAGGTGCTGGCGCATGGTCTCTACTGCCAAGTAAGGTTGTATTCGTAGGCGGGAAACCCCTACCCCATAGCTGCTCCGGAGTGCGTATCCCCCAATAACGCACTCCGGAGCTCTTTAATTTCCGGACAGAATTCCCTTTCCCGGCACGGTACCCCCGGAGGGTACTTGCCATATACCCCTGGGGGGTATAACTTGATGAGATGAACGAGTCCGACGCGTCCATCGTGGCGCCCCTGGAGGGCGCACCGCCCCAGCAGCACGGCTACACCGCCAACAAGGACGCCTACCTCAAGCGGCTCAAACGGATCGAGGGCCAGGTCCGCGGCATTGCCCGGATGGTCGATGAGGACAAGTACTGCATCGACATCCTGACCCAGGTCGCCGCCGTCACCAAGGCCCTGCACGCCGTCAGCCTCGGTCTGGTGGAAGAACACATCGGCCACTGCGTGGTCGGGGCGGCCGCGGAACCGGATCCGGAACTTCGCGCCGAAGCCATCGACTTCAAAGTGAAGGAGGCCACCGATGCCATCGGGCGCCTGCTGCGGTAGCGGCAACACCACTCACCACACCTCCCAAAACACGACCGGACTGGTAAACCAGTCCCCCACCAAGGAGCAAGCCATGAGCACCGTTTCCACCACCGTCGAGGTATCCGGGATGACCTGCGGGCACTGCGTGTCCTCCGTCTCCGAAGAACTTGAAGCGCTGGCGGGCGTCGAAAGCGTCGACGTCGACCTCAACGCGGGCGGGATCTCCACCGTCACCATCACCTCCGACAAAACACTCTCGCCCGCCGAAATCGGCGAAGCGGTCGCCGAGGCGGGCTACCTGGTGGTCGCGAACGAGGCCTGAGCCCGGCGCCGGGCGGCCTCCCGGAAGCAGGACCTGAGCAGGACTTCACCGAGCACGACCGAGGAGAACATACCGTGAGCAACGCGCAACTGCTGGACCAGTCCGGAAGCCGGGTGATTGAACTCGACATCGAGGGCATGACCTGCGCCTCCTGCGTCGGCCGGGTCGAGCGCAAGTTGGGAAAGCTCGACGGCGTGCAGGCTTCGGTTAACCTCCCGCTGGAGTCCGCCCGTGTCACCGTCCCGGCCAACATCTCAGACGAGCAGATCGCTGCGACAGTGAACGCCGCCGGTTACAAGGCCACGGTGCGGACCCTGCGGGAGCCTGCCTCCCCGGCCGAGGAGACTGCCGCAGGACCTGCGGCGACGCTGAAGCCCCGGCTGGTTGTCGCGGCCGCCCTCACCGTCCCGGTCTTCGTGCTCTCGATGCTCCCGGCCGTCCAGTTCCCGAACTGGGGCTGGGTTGCCGCCGCGCTGGCGTTGCCGGTGGTCAGCTGGGCGGCGTGGCCGTTTCACCGGGCCGCGGCAGTGAACGCCCGGCATCTGTCGTCCACCATGGACACGCTGGTGTCGATCGGCGTATCGGCTGCCTATATCTTCTCGGCCTGGCAGCTCCTGGCCGATCCCCGCCTGACCGAGCACCCGGGCATGGAGGGCATGGGTTCGGCCGGCCTGTACTTCGAGGTCGCCTCGGTCGTCACGACCTTCCTGCTGCTCGGCCGCTACCTGGAGGCGAACGCCAAGCGCAAGGCCGGTGACGCGCTCAAGGCCCTGCTGGATCTGGGCGCCAAGGATGCCACCGTGCTCCGCGACGGCACCGAGTTCCCGGTGCCCGCGGACCGGCTCCGGGTCGGGGACGTCGTCGTGGTCCGCCCGGGCGAGAAGATCCCCACCGACGGCGTGGTCATCGAGGGCGCCTCCGCCGTTGACGCCTCCCTGGTGACGGGGGAATCGGTGCCGGTTGAAGTCGGTCCGGACAGCCCCGTCACGGGGGCCACCATCAACACCTCCGGCCGGATCCTGGTCCGCGCCACGCGGGTCGGCGCCGACACCACCCTGGCCCAGATGGGCCGGCTGGTCTCCCAGGCGCAGTCGGGGAAGGCCCCGATCGCCCGGCTCGCAGACCGCATCAGCGCCGTCTTCGTCCCCGTGGTCCTCGCCATCGCCGCGCTCACCTTCGGTGCGTGGCTGCTCTTGGCCGGGCCGGAGGTCAGCGACGCCGAGCTTCGCGCCGCCTTCACGGCGGCCGTCGCGGTGCTGGTGATCGCGTGCCCGTGCGCCCTGGGGCTCGCCACCCCGGTCGGCCTGCTCACTGGCACAGGCCGCGGCGCCCAGCTGGGCATCCTGATCAAGGGCCCGCAGGTGCTCGAGGACACCCGCACCGTGGATACCATCCTGCTGGACAAGACCGGCACCGTCACCACCGGGCACCTTGCCGTCGCCGGCACCCGCGCGTTCGCCCCGTTCAGCGAAAACGAGGTCCTGCGGCTCGCCGGCGCAGCGGAGGCCGCGTCCGAACACCCCATCGCCCGGGCCATCGCGGCAGCGGCGCTCAGCGCGGAGCGGGGGCGCGGCGACGACGCGCGGCTGCCCGCCGTCGTCGGCTTCCACTCGGCCCCGGGCGGCGGTGTCCGCGGCAGCGTGGAAGGCCGCCTCGTTACGGTGGGCCGGTCCGGCTGGCTGCAGGGGAACGGCGTTGCGGTCTCTGGAGCGCAGCGCGAAGCCTTGTCCGCCGCCGAGCAGTCCGGGGCCACCGCCATCTGGGTGGCCGTGGACGGCGAACCGGCGGGCATCGTGAGCCTGCGCGACACGCTGAAGCCCGGCTCCGCTGCGGCAATCGCCCGGCTTCGGGAGCTGGGGCTGCGGCCCATCCTGCTGACCGGCGACAACGCCGCGGTGGCCGGCCAGGTGGCCGCCGCCGTCGGCATCCCGCCGGAGGACGTCTTCGCGGGGGTCCTGCCGGAGGGCAAGGTCGACGCCGTGCGGAGGCTGCAGGCCGGCGGCGCCACGGTGGCCATGGCCGGCGACGGCGTGAACGACGCCGCAGCGCTGGCCCAGGCGGATCTGGGCATCGCGATGGGCTCCGGCACCGACGTCGCCATCGAAGCCGCGGACCTGACCGTGATGGGCAACGATCTGGGGCAGGTCGCGCAGGCCATCGAGCTGTCCCGCCGGACCCTGGCCACGATCAAGACGAACCTGTTCTGGGCCTTCTTCTACAACGCCATCGGCATTCCGGTTGCTGCGCTGGGCCTGCTCAACCCAATGATCGCCGGCGCGGCGATGGCGGCCAGCTCCGTGCTGGTGGTGGCCAACTCGCTGCGGCTGCGCAGCTTCGGCAAGTAACCCGATGGGGAGGCCTGCCCATCGACAGTTTTTTGCGCGGCAGGGTAGGTTCGAGGCATTGGATCTTCCGGATCAGCCGGGGGCCGCTGGGGATGCCGAGAGTTTCGGGTCCGGTGAACTAAGGAGTTTTTTCGAATGGCTATTTGGGGTGCAGATGTTGCTC
>NZ_JBFTNW010000010.1:0-114965 GCF_056397665.1 Arthrobacter sp. 05L428
ATGGCTTTGCGGAGGTGGGGCGGGAAGATCCGGCTGGTGCGGCCGATGTCCAGGATCCGGCCCTGGGCTCCGAGCAGGACGGGGATGATGTCCGCGTCGCAGGCGATTTTGCGGATGGTCGCGGCGGTGACGGGGCCGGTGAAGGCCAGCGTCCCGGTGCCGGTGAACCCGAGCGATCCCGCCCCGGGGCCGTGTCCGGTGGCTCCGACCCGGCCGAACTGGCCCGGTCCGGTGGTTCCGGCCCGCTCGAACTGGCCGGTGGCGCTGACCTGGCCGGCCCCGTCGGCGGCCGTGCCGGTGTCTCGTTGGAGGCGTTCGAGGAGGTCGCGGTAATCGATGGTGACCATGACCTGGGGCCGGAGCCCTCCGGTGGCGGGCAGTGCGCCGGAAGCCAGGGCCACTTTGCAGGCGCCGACCAGGCCGTCGAGGGATTTCTGCGGCCTCGACCGCCGGTCGAGCAGTGTTTCTTCGGTGCCCGCCACGCCGCCGGCCGCGCTGCCGGGTTCGCTGCCCGCGCTCCCGGTTGCCGCATCATCGGGAGCCTCGGTGCCGGTGCGGGGGTTGGTGGCGGTGTTCATCACGGTCAGCAGGTGTTCGAACTGTTCGGTCGTGGCGAAGATTTCCAGATGTTGCAGGCCGTGGCGGGGTTTCCGGAGGAACGCGCCCTGTAACTGGCGCAGGACCTCCTCGGAGGGTTCGGCGCCGTCCTGGTCGATCGCGTCCGTCCAGCGCCTCGCGACCCGGGCCAGGAAATCCGGGTCGTGCTCCACTGCGGTCCGGGTCAGGGCATGTTCCATCCGGGCGGCCGTCTCCGCATCGCACAGCGGCCGCACCCGGGCCAGGGCGAGGGTGATGATGGTCGCGGACCGCGACGGGACCGTACCGGCGGCCACGGCGTCGGCGAGTTCCTCGCGCAGGGGCGGGAGCGGCTGGCCGGTGATCCCGGTCCGCGGCAACACGTCCCCGGCCAGGGCCAGCCGGCGGTGGGCCTCGACGGCGGTGATCTGGAGCCGGTCCCGCAGGAACTCGCCGGTCTTGCGGTAGCCGTCATCGAGGACCGGGGCGTTCTCGGCGGCAGCCTCCTTGCGGGTCCGGTTCACCGCCCCGGCAGCAACAACCTGCAGGTATTCCAAGGCCCGGGCAGCCTCTTCGACCCCGGCGGCGAACTCCACGGCCTCACCGAACCCGAACAGCGCCGCATCCCCGGCCGCCGTCGCGGTCAACTCCCGTAGCTGTCCCAGAACGCTACGCAGTGACCGACCCCGGCGGACATCATCGCCCGGCCAGCCGGCCGGCCGAGCAATGAGGGCTGCACTGGTTCCCATGAATCAATTCTGCCGTGGACCTACGACATTATTGCCCGCACCGGAACAGCCGTCGCCCTCTTAGGACGGGGGCGGCAGCGGCGCGGAACCTGCACGGGACCGGCCACGGAAAACCCCCGGACATCACCACCCGGCCGCCTGGAGCAAAGGCGACCGCGGCACTGATTCCCATGGACCAATCCAAGCAGGAGGGTAGGACACATTTTGAAACAGCTCACACGCGGCCCGGATCCGCCAGACGGCGGCATGACAGACTAGCCGGATGGACAGCTCAGTCTCCCCGCAGCCAGCCCAACAGGACCCCGCTGAAGATCTGTCGGCCGCAAGCGCAAAGCCGGAAGAGCAGGAAACGCCCCCGCGCAACCCGTACCTCGAGCCCCGCCGGCCGCTCGGACCGCGGGACCCCGGCGATGCCTGGGTGGAAGGCGAACACGGCCGCTTCTGGGGCCGCTTCGGCTCCGCGGGACTGCTCGTCCATGATGCTGCGAAGGGTGTGCTGCTGCAGCACCGCGCCACCTGGAGCGACCAGGGCGGAACGTGGGGACTTCCCGGCGGCGCCCTGCATCAGGGTGAGGACGCCGTCAACGGCGCGCTCAGGGAGGCCAACGAGGAGGCCGCGGTACCGCCCGAATCCGTCCGCGTGCTGTTCACCTCGGTGTTCGACGTCGGGTACTGGTCCTACACGACCGTGGCCGCCCAGGTCGTCGAGCCCTTCGAACCGGCCATTAGCGACCCGGAAAGCCTTGAATTGCAGTGGGTCAGCCTTGAGGGTGTGGACGACAAAGAGCTTCACCCGGGCTTTGCGGCCGCGTGGCCCGCGCTGCGTCGCAGGCTTCAGGCTCCCCGCGAAGATGACCGACGCGATAGTGACGGAGCCGGCACGTCAGGCACGTAACGCCAGCGACGACGACGGCGGCGCCACGTGGCGCTAAGGCCAGCGGCTCCGCCGTCGAACGGACGCCTGGGCCGTGCAGCTGGCCAGTAAGACTCTCATCCAATCACAGCGGGGTGTCCCCGCAGGAAAGAGCAGCGCTCAGTACCGGCCCGGGACCTCGAAGGCGGCCAGTATCCTGGCAAGATCCTGCTGCAGCGTGGTCCAGCCCTCCAGGTCCTCGGGAAGCGCGTCGCGCTCGATCCGATGCGCAGTCGCCAGCGCGGCGATACCCGACGTCGTCAGGGCCACAGAGAACTGCCTGCGGTCGCGCTGGTCCCTGGTTCGGGTGACGAGGCCGGACTCTTCGAGCCGGCCGAGCACCTTCCCCAAGGACTGGCTCTGGACCGCGATCCGGCGCGCCAGCTGCTCCTGGTTCAACGGCCCCCCGGCCAAACCCTGGAGGGCTATCACGGCGGCGTGCGACAGGCCCAGCGCCGCCAGGGCCTGGTCCTTGCGCCGCTCTACCACCCGTGCGGCCATGGATAAGAGCTGATCCGTCCGCCACCTCTTAGTGGCCGGATTATTGTCCGCGCTCTCGCTCATCCGCGGCACCCGGACCGGCGCCCTTTGCCTGCTCTTTTCGGTTCCCATGTTGCTCGGGGAACGGCGTTCACAATGCTCATGATGCCTCCCTCGCTCCGGTGGACAAACTTAAGGTGCGCGGCTATCACACGCCGCACTCCGGTTCTACCATAAGCATGCTTACTATGTATTTGGCAAGTCTGCTTACTATTCGGCGCCGCCGGGGCACGGCAAGTAGCCCCATGTCGGGGGCTCGATCGGTGGGGCGGGAAGCCGGGTCAGGCCTGCTTGGGCGCCGGGCGGCGGCGGTAAAGCCAGACGAGGCCAAGGATCGGCAGCAGCAGCGGGATGAAGCCGTAGCCGCGGCCAAACAAGGACCAAACCGTCTCGTGCGGGAAGTTGACCGCGTCGAAAAGGCTGAGCGCTCCGACCACCAAGACCCCGATCAGCTCGACCAGGACGGCGGTCACGGACACCTTGAACCAGGTCCGACCGGCCTTCGCGAGGGACACGGTCGCCACGATGTAGACGACGGCGGCGAAGGCGGACAGCAGGTAGGCTAGCGGCGCCTCGGAGAACTTGGTGAGGATCTGGTACCCGGCCCGGGCGGTTGCCGAGAGCGCGAACACCGCATAGACAGCAATCAGCAGCCGGCCCGGTCCGGTGTTGCGGGTATCCTTCGACGCCGGGCGGGCGGTCCCGGCGGCGGTTTCGCTCGGCTGCCCGGCGGTGGTCCCGGCGTCGCCGCCCGTGTGCTGTGAAGCCGTCATGTTCTTCTTTGCCTCTTCCACGTCAGTACCAGATCTGGTTCATTCGGGCCGCCATCACCAGCGCGGTGACGCCGACAGCCGCCAGCACGAAATTGCTCCACCGGGTGCGTTCCAGGATGGCCCAGTACACCGCGCCGACCGGGAGCAACAGCGCTGTGACCAAGTAGCCCCAAAACTCCCAGGGCTCCCCCGCGATGTGCTCCCCCGACGCGACCCGGACAATCGAACCCACCAGATAGACCAGCAGGGACAGTTCGACGGCCGCCACCGAGAGGATTGTCGCATCGTTCGGGGCCTTCTTCAGGATGCCGGCACCGACGCAAAGGAGGGTGGAGAGCAGCCCTACCACCAGGATGATGTAGAAATACGCGTCCACGGCTAGCCCGCCGGCTCTGCGGAGGAAGGCGTCACGGAGGAAGGCGCGGAGGAAGGCGTCACGGAGGCAGTCTTCCCGGCGGCCGGTTTTTCATTGTCCGGCGCGAAGACCAGCACGGGCTTGGCATAACTTCCGGCGTCGGCCAGCAGCGCCACGAGTGAGCCGTCCGGCGCGAACGCGGCCGCGGGCTTCTCCGGCGTTGCGGCATCCGGCGTGCCGGCAGCGGCACCCGCCGCGATCCTGCGGCCGAAGGACAGTTCCGTGGTTTCTTCCGCCGTGAGCTCCCGGTTGGGCATGAGCGCCCGGGCTGCCTGAGACATCTCCAGGACGTCCAATTCCTCGGCCAGCTGCTCCAGGGTGCGCGCCTGCTCCAGGCTGTAGGGGCCAACCTGGGTCCGGCGCAGGGCGGTGAGGTGGCCTCCAACACCGAGGGCCTCGCCGAGATCCCGGGCGAGGGCACGAATGTACGTGCCGGAGGAACACTCCACGGTCACGTCCAAGTCCAGGGCTTCGCCGTCTTGCGTGCGGCGGAGTTCGTGGATGTCGAAGCGGTAGATCGTCACAGGCCGTGCGGCGAGCTTCACATCTTCCCCGGAACGGACGCGGGCGTAGGCACGCTCACCGTTGACCTTGATGGCACTGACACTGCTGGGAACCTGCTGGATCTCGCCGGTCAGGGCGGCGACGCCGGCCCGGATGCCTTCCTCGGTGACCGCGGCGGCACTGCGGGTTGCGGTGACCTCGCCTTCGGCGTCGTCCGTGACAGTCGACTCGCCAAGGCGGATGGTGGCGGTGTAGGTCTTGGAGGTGCCCACGATGTAGGTCAGCAGGCGGGTCGCCTTGTTGATGCCGAGCACCAGCACCCCGGTTGCCATGGGGTCCAGGGTTCCGGCGTGACCCACCTTTCGGGTACCGGCGATCCGCCGCATCCGTCCAACCACGTCGTGGCTGGTCCAGCCTTGCGGCTTATCCACTATTACCAGTCCAGAAAGCACGCCTCCCAGTATATCCGCGCCGGGACGGCCCCCGGCGCGGACGCCCGGGCCTGGCAGCCGGCCACGGCTAGGATGGCAGACATGCCCGAGCTTGCAGCCCACGTCCGCGACGTTCCCGTCAACCAGATCCGCGAAATCACCGAGGCCGCATGGCACACGCCCGGCGCGATCGTGCTGAGCATCGGCGAGCCGGGCTTTGCCCTCCCCCGGCACATCCTCGAGGCCGGGATGGCCTGCCTGGACCGTGACGAGACCAACTACACCCCC
The DNA here is from genome assembly GCF_056397665.1 of Arthrobacter sp. 05L428. Classification (NCBI taxonomy): domain Bacteria; kingdom Bacillati; phylum Actinomycetota; class Actinomycetes; order Micrococcales; family Micrococcaceae; genus Arthrobacter; species Arthrobacter sp. 05L428. The sequence goes on from NZ_JBFTNW010000010.1 coordinate 5,190, forward strand.
AATGCCGGCATTCCGGCGCTGCGGGAAGCCTTCGCAGCCAGATTCCGCGAGCACAATGCGACGCCGGTCGGCGCCGAACGGGTGTACGTCGTCGACGGCGCGCAGCAGGGCCTGCACTTTGCCATGACCTTGCTGCTCTCCCCCGGCGACGAAATCCTGATCCCCAATCCGGGTTACCCGACCTTTGCGATGACGGCCAGCCTGCTGCATGCCGTCCCGATCGGATACCCGCTCTACCCGGACCACGACTTCCAGCCGCGGATCGAAGACATCGAAGCGCTGATCACGCCGCGGACCAAGGTCCTGATCCTCAATTCCCCGTCCAACCCGCTCGGGGCGGTGCTGGGCGAGGAACTCACCCGCAGCCTGGTGGAGCTGGCCCGGCGGCACGATCTCTGGATCATCTCGGACGAGTGCTACGAGGCCTTCACCTATGACGTACCGCACATCAGCCCGGCCCGCTTCGACAGCGACGTTCCCGGCGAGGCCAGGGTGTTCACCTCCCTGACCCTGTCCAAGACCTACGGGCTTACGGGGCTGCGCATCGGTGCGCTGATCTGCCCGCCGGGGATCGAGCAGCAGATGAACAACGTGATGGAGGCGATCGTTTCCTGCGTCGCGTCGCCCTCGCAGTATGCCGCGCTGGCAGCCCTGACCGGCCCGCAGGACTACGTCAGCCACGCCCACGCGCACTACCGGGCCAATCGGGACGCCGCCTCCGCCGTGCTGGAGTCCAAGGGCATCCCGTTCCTCACCGCGCAGGGCGCCTTCTACCTCTGGGCCGACGTCTCGCACGTCAGCGGCGGAGACGTACGGGCCTGGGTGCGCCGCTTCCTCGTGGACTCGGGAGTGTCCTTCGCCCCGGGCACCGCGTTCGGCTCCATCGGCGAAGGCTGGATCCGGATTGCCCTGTGCGGCAGCCAGGCGGAGCTTGTGGAAGGCCTGGGCCGGCTTCCTGCCCGCGACCGGGCCGTCTAGTCCTACCGCCCGGGCGCGCCAGGCAGTAGCCTGACCAAACGCGGGTGCGGGCGGATTCACGGCGGGTGCGCGGCTGGCCCGGGAGGAGGACCTCATGTGGTGGCAGGACTTGTTGTGGGGCATCTGGAACGGGCTCACGGCCTGGATTGTGCTGATTGCCCACGTCTTCGGGGCCTGGCGCGAGTTCCCCTTCTACAACATGGGGCGGGCCGGCAACTGGTATGACTTCGGCTTCCTGCTGGGGATGGGCTCCCCGCTGCTGGGCGGCCTGGGCGCCCGGCGGCGGCGCTGAGGCAGCGACGCCGGCCGATCCGGATCAGGGTTACCGGCTCAAAGCCGGATTTCGTCTTCCGGCAACGGCAGCGGCGCCTGCGCCGCCGTGAAGGACATCTTGACAATGAAGTGCCCCTCGGAGCAGTTCCTCGCGATGATGGCCCCCGCTTCCCCGGCCAGCTTCACCCCGAATTGAAGTTCCAGATGTTCGGGAGCGAGCTCCCTCATCACGTCGGCAGCGGCCCTGGCTGCCGGCCGCACCGCGGCAAGGGCGTCTTCAAGCCGCCGGCCGGCGTCGAGGATACCGAGTTCGTTGCGCGCCGGCCGTTCGACGCCGAAGCTGCCTTCCTCGACCTCCACCAGCACCGTTCCCGACCCGACCTCGTAGCGCAGGATTTCAGTCATTGCTTGCTCCCTTCGGGCCGGGCTGCCAGCGCACCGTCCAGCCAACTGCGCAGGGCAGCAGCCGGCGGGGCTCCCGCCTGCCGTGCCACGACCTTGCCGTTGGCGATCACCAGCATGGTGGGAATCGCCTGCACATCGAAGCGCCGGGAAAGCTCCGGAGACTTGTCCACATCCACCTTGACGAGTTTGACCCGGCCGGCCCGTTCCTGCGCCAGTTTGTCCAGTACCGGGCTGACCATCCGGCATGGGCCGCACCACGCCGCCCAGAAGTCCACCAGGGCGGGCACCGGGGACCGCTCCGCGACGGCGGCAAAGTCTGCGTCGCCGGCCTCGACAATCCACGGCAGGTCCCGGCGGCACTTGCCGCAGCGCGGGTGCCCGGCCGCAGCGGCCGGTATGCGGTTGGTCGTGCCGCACTGGGGGCACTTGAGGAGCGTCGTCGTCACGGCCGGTCGCCGCCGTTCCACTTGCCCGCAGTCATGCCTCCATGGGACGCTCGGGCCGGGACCGGGCATAGAGTCCAAAGTCCTCCGGAGCCCCGGCGGACACAGAACTGGCCGGGCCCGTTTCCGGGTCCGGCCAGTTCTGGCGGTGCTGGGGTTACTTGTTGCTGTCCTCGTCGACGTCGCCGTCGGCGGTGAGGTCAGTGTCCTCTTCGTCGAAGTCGTCTTCGTCGAGCTCGACGTCCTCCGGAATGTCGCTCTTGTACGGATCGGCGTCGCCGGCGTGCTTGGCGCTGGCGGCCAGGGCCGCAACCTCGGCGTCGCGCTTCTTGGCCTCGCGCAGCAGTTCCTCAAGGTTCGAGGCCACCACGGGGATCTGGTCGGCCACGAATTCCAGCGTCGGCGTCAATCGGACGGTGATGTTGCGGCCGACTTCCTGGCGCAGCACACCCTTGGCCTTCTCCAGGCCCTTGGCCGCGTCGGCCTGGGCCACCTCGTCGCCGAAGACGGTGTAGTAGACGGTCGCGTGCTGCAGATCATTGGTCACACGCGCGTCGGTTACTGTCACGCCTTCCAACCGGGGATCCTTCACCCTCCGGCCCAAAGCCTCAGCGACGACAACCTTAATCCGCTGCGCCAACTTGGCAGCCCGTGCGGGATCAGCCATTTCCACTCCTAAAAAATTTGGATGTACGACGACGCCGAAACGAATGCCGCACATTGGTGAGTTTGGTGCCACGCGCCTAAGTCAAGCCTACGACGGACTCCCGTTAGATTTTTTCCGGCGGCCTGGGAGTGGCATCGGGCCTGCCGGAGCTGGGCGGCCGACGTCGTCAGACGTTGGCCGCCCAGCGCAGGGGCGGGGCCGCCGGAAAGAATCCAACGGCCCCGCACCTGTTACTGCTGACTCGCCATCAGGCGGACCGACTTAGACGCGCGGCTTTTCGCGCATCTCGAAGGTCTCGATGATGTCACCTTCGTTGATGTCGTTGTACGAGCCAAGGCCGATACCACACTCGAAGTCCGTGCGGACCTCGGTTGCGTCGTCCTTGAAGCGCTTGAGCGTCTCAACGGTGAGGTTGTCGCCGATGATCTTGCCGTCGCGGGTGATGCGGGCCTTCGCGTTGCGCCGGATGACACCGGAGCGGACGATCGAGCCTGCAATGTTGCCGAACTTGGAAGAACGGAACACTTCGCGGACCTCGGCGGTACCAAGCTGGACCTCTTCGTACTCCGGCTTGAGCATGCCCTTGAGGGCTGCTTCGATGTCATCGATTGCTGCGTAGATGACGGAGTAGAAGCGCATGTCCACGCCTTCGCGGTCTGCCAGTTCGGCAACACGCTCGGCGGGCTTGACGTTGAAGCCGATGATGACGGCGGAGTCGACCGTTGCCAGGTTGACGTCGTTCTGCGTGATCGCACCGACACCGCGGTGGATAACGCGGAGCTGGACACCTTCGCCGACATCGATCTTGAGCAGCGCGTCTTCGAGGGCTTCAACCGCACCGGACACGTCACCCTTGAGGATGAGGTTGAGGGTGTCGATCTTGCCTTCGGCGACGGCCTGGTCGAAGTCTTCCAGGCTGATGCGCTTGCGGCGCTTGGCCAGGGCGGCGTTGCGGTCTGCGGCTTCACGCTTCTCGGCGATCTGGCGGGCGGTGCGCTCGTCAGCGGTCACGAAGAAGGTGTCACCGGCGCGCGGGACGTTGGACAGACCCAGCACCTGAACGGGGCGGGACGGGCCGGCCTCGGTCAGCGCGCTGCCGTCGTCGTCGAACATGGCGCGGACGCGGCCGTGGGCCGTGCCTGCCACGATCGTGTCGCCGACGTGCAGCGTACCGGACTGGACCAGGACGGTAGCGACCGCACCGCGGCCCTTGTCCAGGTTGGCTTCGATCGCGATACCGCGGGCGTCCTTGTTCGGGTTGGCGCGCATGTCGAGGGCGGCGTCCGCGGTGAGCAGGACTGCCTCGAGCAGCTCGTCGATGTTGAGGTTCTGGCGGGCAGAGACCTCAACGAACATGGTGTCGCCACCGTACTCTTCCGGAACCAGGCCGTACTCGGTCAGCTGGCCGCGGACCTTTTCCGGGTTGGCGCCTTCCTTGTCGATCTTGTTCACGGCCACGACGATCGGCACGTTGGCCGCCTGGGCGTGGTTGAGCGCTTCGATGGTCTGCGGCATAACGCCGTCGTCCGCTGCCACCACGAGGATGGCAATATCGGTGACCTTCGCACCACGGGCACGCATGGCGGTGAACGCCTCGTGGCCCGGAGTATCGATGAAGGTGATCTTGCGATCGGTGCCCTCGTGGTTGTGCGTGACCTGGTACGCACCGATGTGCTGCGTGATGCCGCCGTGCTCGCCCGCCATAACGTCGGACTTGCGGATGGCATCGAGCAGCCGGGTCTTACCGTGGTCAACGTGGCCCATGACGGTAACTACCGGCGGACGAGCCTCGAGCTCCTCGTCGCCTTCGGCTTCCAGCTCCGCTTCGAAGTCAATGTCGAAGCCGGAGAGCAGCTCGCGCTCCTCGTCCTCCGGCGAGACGACCTGGAGCTTGTAGCCAAGCTCCTCGCCCAGCAGGGCGAAGGTTTCCTCGTCCAGCGACTGCGTGGCCGTGGCCATTTCGCCGAGGTGGAACAGGACCGTCACCAGTGCGGCGGGGTTTGCCTCGATCTTGTCGGCGAAGTCCGTGATGGACGAGCCGCGGCGGAGCCGGACAATGGTGTTGCCGTCGCCGCGGGGTACGCTCACGCCACCCAGCGACGGGGCACTCATCTGCTCGAGCTCCTGGCGCTTGGCACGCTTCGACTTGCGCTGCTTGCCGCGGCCTGCACCGCCCTTACCGAAGGCACCCTGGGTGCCACCGCGACCGCGGCCACCCTTGCCGAAGCCACCGCCGGCCGGAGCGCCGCCGCCGGCACCGGGAGCACCGGTTCCGGGAGCGCCACCCGGGCGGCCCGGACCACGGCCGCCGCCGCCGGGACGGCCGGCACCAGCGGGTGCGGGACGTTCGGTGCGGTTAGGCATCATGCCCGGAGTCGGACGGTTTCCGCCGGCTCCGGGACGGGCGCCGGGAGCGCCGGCCGGACGCGGAGCGCCCGGACGTGCACCGGCAGCGCCGGCCGGACGGGGTGCGCCCGGACGGGGACCACCAGCGCCTGCTGCGGGACGGGGGCCGCCGGGGCGTTCGCCCTCGGTGCGGCTTCCGCCCGGACGCGGCATGCCCTGGGAAGGAGCGAACGGGTTATTGCCCGGACGGGAGGTGCGTTCGTTGTCGCCGCCGCGGCCGCGGGGCATGCCCTGGGACGTGGCGAACGGGTTGTTGCCGGGACGGGGTCCGCCCGGACGCGGCGCCGAGCCGCCCTGGCGTGCCGGAGCAGCCGGGGTTTCGGCCTTCGGTGCCGGACGTGCGCCGGGCTTGGCGCCGGAGGACGGAGCCGCCGGGGCCTCGGCAGCCGGAGCGGCGGCGGGTGCCGCTGCTGCGGGCGCCTCGGCCGGAGCAGAGGGAGCCGACGGAGCCGGGGCTTCAGTCTTGGTTTCGGCGGCCTTCGGCGCGGCCGGAGCCGGCGCGGGCGCCGGTCGTGTCGCTGCGGGGCTGGCCTTGGGGGCGGACGCGGGCGCTTCGGACTTCGGAGCGGCAGGCGCGTCGGGGTAGGCGTTGCGGAGTTTCCGCACAACGGGGGCCTCAATGGTGGAAGAGGCGGAGCGAACGAATTCGCCCAGTTCCTGCAGTTTGGTTACTGCATCTTTGGAAGTAATACCGAGCTCTTTTGCAAGCTCATGTACGCGGACCTTGGCCACATTTCTCCTGTCTCGGTCCGCACCGAGCCAGGCACGAACCGTCTACTTCTTACTGCGGGCCTCCGCCGCGATTGCAGCTGAAAGGCCCATTGCAGAGCGCAACAAAGTTGTCATCGTTGCGCACTCATCGCTGGGAACTCATCGGGTTTCCATCAGTTTTCTGACCCGCTTTCAGGTTGGACGGTTGTTGCTGCGGCCACCGGGGTGTCCACTGCTTGCGTGCCTGCCATGATCCGGCGTTCGACGTCGGCGGTTCCGGCAGCGCCATTGAGGGCGCGTCCGAACGCTCGACGTTTGACCGCCAGTGCCAGGCACTTTTCGCTGGGGTGCAGCCATGCACCCCGGCCAGCCATCCGGCGTCGTTCATCCACCACGACAGCGGATGAACCGCTGGCGTCGGCGACGAGCCGGACTAACTCCGACCGCAGACCCTTCTTCCGGCACCCGATGCAGGTGCGCTGCGGCTGATTCCCGAGGTGTTGCACTTCTGCCACTACGAGTATCTTCCTGCCAGTACGCATCTGCCGGCCCCCGGCTCCCGGTCGGAAAACCGGTCGCGTCGAAGGCACGCGGACACCGGCCGTTAGGCGCGGTCATGTCTATTCTAGCCCCTCCGGCCCCCGTCGCCCGAAATGGGGGCTACGCGGGAACCCCGGAGGGGCCACGGGTGCGGTGCCGCGGGACGGCCCCGGTCCGGTGCTATTTGTCGCGGTTCTCCGCGGCGTCGGAGACGATGTCGATCCGCCATCCGGTGAGCTTGGCGGCCAGGCGTGCATTCTGGCCTTCCTTGCCGATGGCCAGGGAGAGCTGGTATTCCGGGACGACCACGCGGGCGGACCGGGTGGCCTCATCCGTGATGGTGACCGAATTCACCCGTGACGGCGAGAGCGCGCTGGCGATGAACGAGGCGGGATCGTCGCTGTAGTCGACGATGTCGATCTTTTCGTCGTTCAGTTCAGTCATCACGGCCCGGACGCGCGAACCCATTTCGCCGATGCAGGCACCCTTGGCGTTGATGCCGGGGGTGTTGGCCTTCACCGCGATCTTGGTGCGGTGGCCGGCCTCGCGGGCCAGCGCGACGATCTCGACCGAGCGGTCCGCGATCTCCGGGACCTCCAGCTCGAACAACTTCCGGACCAGCCCGGGGTGGGACCGGGACAGCGTGATCGAGGGGCCCTTGGTACCGCGGTGCACGTCGATCACGAAAGCGCGGAGCCGGTTGCCGTGGGTGTACTTCTCGCCTGGAACCTGCTCGGGCGGCGGCAGCAGCGCCTCCACCGTTCCGAGGTTGACCTGGATCATGTGCGGGTTGTTGCCCTGCTGGATGGTGCCCGCGACGAGTTCGCCCTCGCGGCCCTTGAACTGGCCCAGCACGTTGTCGTCCTCGGCGTCGCGAAGGCGCTGCAGGATGATCTGCCGCGCGGTGCTTGCCGCGATGCGGCCGAAGCCGGCCGGGGTGTCCTCGAACTCGCCGATCGGCGCGCCGTCGTCGTCGATTTCGGTGGCCCAGATCGTCACGTGGCCGCTCTTGCGGTCCAGCTCTGCACGGGCCTTCTCGAAGGCCCCCGGGGTCTTGTGGTAGGCCACCAGCAGGGCCTGCTCGATGGTCGGAATCAGGAGATCCAGCGGGATTTCGCGCTCACGCTCCAGGAGTCTCAGTGCGCTCATGTCAATATCCATTAGGCCTCCTCGGAAGGTCCATTGTCGTTCTCCAGACCGGCCTCTTCGAGGTGGCTGAACTCTATCTCGACTTTTCCACTACGGATCCTGTCGAAAGGAAGTTTGACGGGTTCGCCCTGCTTGGGCTTCATCCCCTTTTTGACGGCCAGCTCCGGAACCAAGGTCACGCCGCCGTCGTCGACGGACTGGATGCGGCCGGTGACGTTGTCGCCCTGGATCACGTTGACCGTGACGAGCCGTCCGCGGGCGCGGTACCAGTGCCGTTCCTCGGTGAGCGGCCGCCCGACACCGGGCGAGGAGACCTCAAGGTCGTAGGGGCGCGAGTCGGTGCTCGGATCGTTGTCCAGGATGTCCGAGAGGGTCTTCGAAATCTCGGCGATGACGTCAAGACTGACGCCGCCGGTCTCCTCCTGCGGCAGGTCCACCACCACGTGGACCACCCGGTTGGCGCCGGCAATGTGGATGGAAACGTCCTCCAGGTACAGCCGGTTTGCCAGGACTGCAGGCTCGAGGAGCGCGTACAGGCGCTCGGCCTCCAGATTGTGAGCGGGTGCGGCTTCAGCCTTCCCCGTCCCGGTCCGGTCTGTCGAAGTCGTGGCTTCTGCGTTGGTCATGATGCCGCCCGCCTCCCGCTAGATGATGTTGTGTCTACTAGCGTAGCGATATTCCCGGCGACGTGGTGCACCCACTTCCCGGCCGGCATGACAACATGGTCTGTTGTGAAAGACGACAGCAGGGAAGAACGACGGCGGCTCCGGGTTCCCCGGCACCTTCCCCGGCTGGCCCTCCTCGTCTGCCTCGCCCTCGTGGTGGTGAGCCTGGGTATCGCGTTTAGGCCCGGAAATCCGCCGAAACCACCGGAACCGCCCTTCTCGGAGCAGGCGCGGGCCGCCGCCCTGGCCGATACCCTGCAGTTGCGGACCGCCGGCGAGCAGCTCGGCGCCGCCCCCACCGGCACCGGCCGCCCCGCCGCGCCGGCTGCCGCCCGGGCCGCCCTCACGCGGACTGTGAGTTTGCTGACAACCCAGGCCCGCGCACTGCTGCGCACAGGCCAGGCGCCGGCTGCCGCGCCGGCAACGGCGGTTACTTCTGCGGCGGCTTCTGCAGCCCCCGCCGACGCCGCCAGGCTCGCCGCGGACCTCGCAAAGAGCGGACGGCAGCGGCTCAGCGATGCAGCCGCGGCCGACGGCGGGATGGCCCGACTGCTGGCTGCTGTCGGGACCGCTCAGCTGCTTCAGTCCTCCGCCCTCGCCGCCGCGGCCGGCGCTCCCGACCCTGCTGGCTCGGTGCCCGCCCCGGGGGCGGCCGCACTGGAAGCGGCCCCCGCCGGATCCTGCTCCGCTGCGACGGCGTCGCCCTCGGCCGCGCCCGCCAGCAGCCCCGGAGCCGCAGCCGGGAACGCCGGGCTGCCGGGCGCCCTGGCAGCCCTGGTCAGCACCGAGCTGGAGACCGTTTACGGCTACCAGGTGGCACTGACCCGCTTGAACGGTGCAGCGGCCAGGTCGGCCGCCGATCAGCTCGCGCGGCACGAAGCGCTGGTCTCCGGGGCGGAATCCCTGAGCCGGTCGCAGTGTGCCCCAATCCCTCCACGGGAACCCGGCTACGCCCTGGACCCGTCGTTCCTGGCTTCGCCGGGGCCCGGACTGGCCGCGCTGGAGGCCGCCACGTTGCCCGCCTACGGGGATCTCGTGGCCCTCAGCGACGGCGAGACCCGGAAGTGGGCCGTCGCGGGGCTGCTGGGCGCTGCGCGCCGCGCCGCCCTCTGGGGCGCGGACCCGGGAGCGGTGCCGGGGCTGGGCGCGGATCCGGCGTCGTTCCCCTCCCTGCCCGCGGGCTGAGGCTGGCCGCGGACGTGTCCGCGTCAAGGCGTCCCGGGCCGGTTCTCCCCCGGACGACCAAGGTCCTGCTTACCTTGCTTAGCCTTCCAATACTGGCCCGCGGCGCCAGCTGATGATTTGCTGTAGGCATGGAAACCAGCGGAGCAGCAGCACTTCATGACAACGAGCCCCACCACAACGACATCGCGCACCGGCTCAACTGGCTCCGGGCCGGGGTTCTAGGTGCCAACGACGGCATCGTCTCGGTCGCTGCGGTCGTCGTCGGCGTCGCCGGTGTGACCACGGATTCGGGGCCGATCCTCATCGCCGGCTCCGCGGCGCTCGTGGGCGGCGCCATCTCCATGGCCCTGGGCGAGTACGTCTCGGTCAGTAGCCAGAAGGACAGCCAGCAGGCGCTGGTCGAGAAGGAACGCCGCGAGCTGGCCGAACAGCCCGAGGAGGAACTGGCGGAGCTGGCCGCCATCTACCAGGGCAAGGGACTCAGCCCGGAAACCGCCCGAACGGTGGCCACCGAGCTGACCGCGCACGATGCCCTGGCCGCGCACCTGTCGGCCGAGCTGCACATTGACGAGACGGACATCGTCAGTCCTTGGCACGCGGCCTTCGCCTCCGCCGTCGCCTTCCTGGTCGGCGCCATCCTGCCGATGCTGGCCATCCTGCTGCCGCCGGAAAACATCCGTGTCCCGCTGACCTTCGCGGCCGTGCTCGTGGCCCTCGCGGCGACCGGAGCCATGGGTGCCTGGATTGGCGGCGGCTCGAAGATGAAGGCAGCCGTCCGGGTGGTAATCGGCGGTGCCGCGGCACTGGCGGCGACCTTCCTGATCGGCAGCTGGCTGGGCGCCAGCGGCATCACTGCCTAGGCCAGCCACTACGCTGGAGGCGATGAGAACGCCAGCAGCCGTCCCGATCCCGCGCGGCCTCACCGGCCGCTACGGCAACAGTGCCGAGGGCCGGTCCTGGCTGGCGTCACTCCCCCGGCTGATCGGACGCTGCCTGGAACAATGGCAGCTCGAGCCTGACCTCGCCCCCGGCGTGCTGCCCTGGCACGGCCACGGCGCCGTCGTGGTCCCGGTGCGCCGCCGCGCAGATAACGGCGGGACTGGGCCCCAGCGGGCCGGCTCAGCGGCGGTCCTGAAACTTGCCTATCCGCACGAGGAAGCACTGGTCGAACGCCACGCCTTGGCGCTGTGGGGCGGCCAGGGCGCCGTCCTGGCCCTTGCATCCGACCCCGACGCCGGCGCGCTGCTACTTGAGCGGCTCGACGCCGGGCACTCGCTGCAGGACGTTCCCCTGGATGCCGCCGCGGACATCTGGGGCGGCATCGTCCACCAGCTGAGCCTGCCTCCGGACGGCCGGCCGGAGTGGCGCGAGTTCGATCATGTGGCGGCCCGCGCCGAGCAATGGAGCGACGAACTCCCGGAGAGCTGGGAACGGCTGGGCCGGCCCTTCCCTCGCTGGCTGTTGGAGGCCGCCCTGGAGGTCTGCCAGACCCGCGGCGCCGTCGGCCGGCGGTCCGGCACCGACGTGCTGGTGCACACGGATCTGCACTTCCTGAACATCCTCGCCGTGCCGGGTGCCCAGGCGGCGCCCGGGGACTTCAAACCCGGGGACTTCAAAGCGATCGACCCGCAGCCCATGATCGGCGAAGCGGAGTTCGCGGTGGCCCCGCTGCTCTGGAACCGCCTGGCCGAGCTGCCCCGGTTCGGCGCCGGCGAAGCCTTGCTGCAACGTTGCCTGGACTTCAGCTCTGCCGCCGGCCTCGACGGCGAGACCGCCCGGCAATGGGCCCTGGCCCGCGAGGTGGACAACGCCTTGTGGTACGCGGCCAAACGGAACCACGACGGCGACCTGGCCCGCTCGCTGTGGGTCGCCAGCACCCTCGCCGGGAACACCCTCGAGGGCCTGCCCGGGCCGCAGGAGCTGCCGGCGCCCGGGGACGCCATCCACCAGCCGGGCCAGCCCTAGCGGTGCCCCCGGACCGCTGCCACAGCGTCCCGCACGGCGTCGACGGCGGCTGCCACGTCGTCGTCGTCCGTGCTCCAGTTGCTCACCGAAATCCGCAGGATGTCCCGGTCCTGCCAGCGTGAGCCGGACATCCAGACCCGGCCCTCGGCAATGATCCGGGCCGTCACGGCGCGCGTGCTCGCGTCGTCGCCGAAGGCCAGCGAGACCTGGGTGTAGCCGACGTCGTTGAGCACCTCGACTCCGTCCAGCCCGGCGAGTCGTTCGGCGAGCTGCGCGGCGCGCTGGGCCAGCCTGCGGACCTGCTCTGCCACCCCGGTGCGCCCGAGCGATTTCAGCGCCGCCCACACTGGGACGCCGCGGGCCCGTCGGGAGAGCTCCGGGACGGTTTCCAGCGGATCCCCCGCCCAGTCCCCGGCTTGGATCAGGTAGCTCGTGTGCACTCCCAGCGACGAGCGGAGAGCCGTGCGGTCCCGGACCACGACGATGCCGCAGTCGTAGGGGACGTTGAGGGTCTTGTGCGCGTCGGTAGCCCAGGAATCGGCCAGCCCCATGCCCGCCGTCAGGGCGGCGAGTTCGGGCACGGCGGCGGCCCAGAGCCCGAAGGCGCCATCCACGTGGACCCAGGCGCCGTGCTCCTTCGCCACCCTGACCGCCTCGGCAAACGGGTCGAAGGCTCCGGAGTGAAGGTTCCCGGCCTGCAGGCAGACGAGGGCCGGACCGGCGCCCTCGGCGAGTTGGCGTTCCAGTTCGGCCGGGATGATCCGTCCCTGCCGGTCCGACGGAACCGGGGTGGGCGTCCCGAGCCCGAGGTAGCGCAGCGCCAGGTCCACGGAGTCGTGCCGTTCCCGGCCCACCAGGCAGCGGATCCTGGGGGCGCCGAAGAGCCCGTCCCGTTCAAGGTCCCAGCCCGCGTCGGTCATCAGCCGCCAGCGGGCCGCGGCGAGTCCGGCGAAATTCGCCATGGTCGCTCCGGTGGTGAAGCCGACGTCGGACTCCGCCGGAAGTCCGAGCAGTCCGACGAGCCAGTTCCCGGCGGCTTCCTCGATCGCGGACACCGCCGGCGCGGCATAGCGCAGTACGGCGTTCTGGTCCCAGGCGCTGACCAGCCAGTCGGCCGCCAGCGCGGCCGGAAGCGTGCCGCCGATGACCCAGCCGAAGAAGCGGCCGGAGGGCATGGCCATCAGGCCGGGTTCCGCCCTGGCCGCAAGGTACTCCACCACTTCGGCGGCGGGGGTTCCTGTCTCAGGCAGCGGGCCGCCGAACTCGGCCGCCAGTTCCGCTGCGGTGGCGCTGGGCGCCACCTTGCGGCTGGACTGGCTGTCCAGCCATTCGTGGGCGTGGCGCACGGCGGCTTCCAGGGCAGCGCGGTAGGGGTCCGGACCGTCAGGCATAGCTGCATGCTACGCCTGGCCGCGCCGGTCCGGGAGTGCTTGGAGGTGCCGGCGCCGGGGGCCGTGGTCCTTCAGGCGAAGGCGTCCTGCCAGACGTCGGAGCCGAGCTTGAGGATCAGCGCGCCCACCACTACGAGGAAGACGATCCGGATGAACTTGCTGCCCCGGCTGACCGCGGTCCGGGCGCCGAGGTAGCCGCCGGCCATGTTCGCTGCGCCCAGGACCAGCCCGAGCCCCCACAGCAGCGAACCGTGCGGCAGGAAGAACATCAGCGCGCCGGCGTTGGTGGCCATGTTGACGATCTTGGCCTTGGCGCTGGCCTCCAGGAAGGCGTAGCCCATCGCGGACACCAGCGCGATGATCAGGAAGGAACCGGTGCCCGGGCCGATCATGCCGTCATAGAAGCCGATGACGGCGCCGATCAGGCAGGCCACGACATAGTGCCGGTGGCCGTCGTGCCGCAGCTTGGTCAGCTCGCCCACGTTGGGACGGAAGGCGGTGAACAGGGCGACGGCGACCAGCGCCGCCACGATGATCGGCTTGAACACGCTGGCCGGCAGGGTCGCCGCCAGCACCGCCCCGCCGAAGCTGCCGGCCAGGGCGATCACCGCCATAGGCACCGCGGTGCGCAGGTCCGGCCGCACGCGCCGGTAGAAGGTGACGGCGCTCGTGGTGGTGCCGAAGATGGAACCCATCTTGTTCGTCGCCAGTGCCTGCACCGGGCTGATCCCGGGGATCAGCAGCATGACCGGGAGCTGGATCAGCCCGCCGCCGCCCACCACCGCGTCGACCCAGCCGGCGGCGAAACCGGCCACCACCACCAGGATGAGCGTGCCGAGCTGGATCGACTCAAGTCCGGAAACCATTCCCTGCAACGCCGGGGCGGGTCAGTTGTTGCGGACGGCGTTGACCACGTAATCAACGGCCTTGTCAACGGTTACGTTCTCGGCGTTGCCACTGCGGCGGTCCTTGATCTCCACGACGCCGTCCACCAGCCCGCGCCCGACGGCGAGGATGGTGGGGACGCCCACGAGTTCGGCGTCGCCGAACTTGACGCCCGGGGACACCTTGGGGCGGTCGTCGTAGATGACCTCGAGGCCGGCGGCCTCCAGGTCGAGGGCCAGCTGCTCGGCGGCCGCGAAGATCTCCTCGCCGCGGCCCACCGCGACGACGTGGACGTCGGCCGGAGCGACGGCGCGCGGCCAGACCAGTCCCTTGTCATCGTGGTTGGATTCGGCCAGGGCGGCCACCGCGCGGGTGACGCCGACGCCGTAAGAGCCCATGGTCACGACGACCTGCTTGCCGTTCTGGTCCAGGACCTTCAGGTCCAGGGCCTCGGCGTACTTGCGGCCTAGCTGGAAGATGTGTCCCATCTCGATGCCGCGGGCGGTTTCCAGCGGGCCGGAACCGTCGGGGGCTTCGTCGCCGGCGCGCACCTCGGTGCACTCGATTACGCCGTCCCAGCCGAAGTCGCGGCCGGCGACCAGGCCGAAGACATGCTTGCCGGCCTCGTTGGCGCCGGTGACCCAGGCGGTCCCGCGGACCACGCGGGGATCAACGAGGTAGAGCAGCTTCGAGGCGGCTTCGGCACCGAGCAGCGGCGAGTCCAGGGACAGGCCGGGGCCGATGTAGCCCTTGACCAGGAGGGCCTGCTTCTTGAGGTCTTCCTCGTTGGCTGCCTCGAGCGTGATCTCGCCGCCGATGGGCAGGAAGGCGCCGATGTTCGCTTCGACGCGCTTGAGGTCCACGCCGCGGTCGCCCGGCACGCCGATCACGACGAGCTGGCGTTCACCGGTGGGCAGGGTCACGGCGAGGACCACGTTCTTGAGCGTGTCCGCGGCGGTCCAGGCGCCGCCGTCGGCCTCGCTGCGGGGAGCCAGGGCGTTGGCGGCGTCGACGAGCGTTTCGATCGTCGGCGTGTCCGGGGTGTCGCGGACCTCCGCGGCCGGGGCGTTGGAAAAGTCGATGTCCGCGGGGACAACGGTGGTGACGGCTTCGACGTTGGCTGCGTAGCCGCCGGCGGAGCGCACGAAGGTGTCCTCTCCGATCTCGGTCGGGTGCAGGAATTCCTCGCTCTTGGACCCGCCCATGGCGCCGGCCGTGGCCGTGACCGGGATGACCTCCAGGCCGAGGCGTACGAAGATCTTCAGGTAGGCGCCGCGGTGTGCGGCGTAGCTGGCGTCCAGGCCGGCGTCGTCGACGTCGAAGGAGTAGGAGTCCTTCATGATGAATTCGCGGCCGCGCAGCAGGCCGGCCCGGGGACGGGCCTCGTCGCGGTACTTGTTCTGGATCTGGTAGATGCTCAGCGGCAGGTCCTTGTACGAGGAGTACAGGTCCTTGACCAGCAGGGTGAACATTTCCTCGTGCGTGGGAGCCAGCAGGTAGTCATTGCCCTTGCGGTCCTTGAGCCGGAAGATGCCGTCGCCGTACTCGGTCCAGCGGTTCGTCGCCTCGTAGGGCTCCTTGGGCAGCAGCGCGGGGAAATGCACTTCCTGCGCGCCGATGGCGGTCATTTCCTCACGGATGATCTGCTCCACCCGGCGCAGCACACTCAGCCCCAGCGGCAGCCAGGTGTAGATGCCCGGGGCCGCGCGGCGGATGTAGCCGGCCCGGACCAGCAGCCGGTGGCTGGCCACTTCGGCGTCGGCGGGGTCTTCACGCAGGGTGCGCAGGAACAGCTTTGAGAGTCGAAGGACCACTGGGAGGTATCCGTTTCTGAGGAAGTGCGGGTGGACTGGGTAGGTACGAAAATGTCCAGAGACTAATCTACCGCCAAGCCGGGGCCCGGGTTCCCTTCCGGAAATGGAAGAGCCACGCCATGACACGGAAGCCCCTGGCCGTTTCCGGCTGGTCATCCTGTGATGGCGTGGCCCCTGCGACCCCAGTGCCGCTAAGTCCAAGGCTGCCGGGTTGACTGATGCTGCCCTGCCGGGTGGCACCCGCAGCCCATGGTTGGTTTCCCCCTGAGACCGCACGCGCCTGCACGGCGCGGCTAGCTAGAACCTATGTGATCCAAGTCGCTAAAACAAGAGTCTGCAACCAGATTTCTGTCATAAATGGCTGTCACGAACGTGTCTAGAAGAGCACGGTCGCAAAAGTTCCCACCTGGTGGAAACCCACCCGCTCATAGCTGGCGCGGGCACGGGTGTTGAAGTCGTTGACGTACAGGCTCGTGACAGGCGCCAGGGTCTGGGCGAGGACCACGACGGCGGCCATGTAGCCGGCGCTCAGGCCCAGCCCGCGGGAGGCCGGGTTCATCCAGACGCCCTGCACCTGCGTGACCTCCGGTGTCACCGCACCGAGTTCGGCCTTGAACACCACGTCGCCGTCCGGACCCAGATGGACCAGCGAGTGGCCGGCCCGGATCAGGCCCTTGACCCGGCGGCTGTAGTACTCGCGGCCGCCCAGGTAAGGCGAATAGCCCACTTCCTCCTCGAACATGGCCGCGCAGGCGGGCAGGATCCGGTCGAAGTCGGCGAGGTGGCCGAAGCCAAGCGCAGGGTTGGGCTCGACGGCCGGCGGCCCGGCGATGGTCAGGAGTGGCTGCTCGCTGCGGATTTCCTGGGCGGAATGGCCCAACTGCTCCAGCGCGGCATGGAGCGCCAGGACCGCCTCGGCGGGGCCGAAGATGGAGGCGTAGCGGCGGCCTGCGCGGTGCGCCGCGGCTGCCACCGGGCCGGCCAGCTCCGGATCCAGCTGCACCGGCACCAGGTTGGCGCCGGCCCAGCAGGCGCCGACCAGGGCGCCGCCGTCGAACACGCCGAAGATGCTGGCGCCGCCGGCGGTGGGCGACGCCGTCCCGGCGGTCTCGAGGTGGGACAGAATGAAGACGTTGGCGACGGCGTCCTGCCGGGCCAGGTCCAGCAGGGCACGGGTGTCCGCGCCCGCCAGGACCCTGACGGTGAGGCCGGCGGTGAGGCCAGTGGCGGCGCCGGTTGCGGCGCCGTCCCTACGAGACGCTAACCACGGGGCTACCCTGGACAGCATCTTCGCCATCGGACTCCCCCATCTCTTCAGCGAGACGCATGGCCTCTTCGATCAGTGTTTCAACAATCTGGTCTTCGGGAACAGTCTTGATGACTTCGCCCTTCACGAAGATCTGGCCCTTGCCGTTGCCGGAGGCGACGCCGAGGTCCGCTTCCCGGGCCTCGCCGGGACCGTTCACGACGCAGCCCATGACGGCGACGCGCAGCGGGACTTCCATGCCTTCCAGTCCGGCCGTGACCTGCTCGGCCAGCGTGTAGACGTCCACCTGGGCACGTCCGCAAGAGGGGCAGGAAACAATCTCGAGCTTGCGCGGGCGCAGGTTCAGGGACTGCAGGATCTGGTTGCCCACCTTGATTTCCTCCACCGGCGGTGCGGAAAGGGAAACCCGGATGGTGTCGCCGATCCCGCGGGAGAGCAGGGCGCCGAAGGCGGTGGCGGACTTGATGGTGCCCTGGAAGGCCGGGCCCGCCTCGGTCACGCCGAGGTGCAGCGGCCAGTCGCCCTTTTCCGCCAGCATTTCGTAGGCGGCCACCATGATCACGGGGTCGTTGTGCTTGACCGAGATCTTGAAGTCGTGGAAGCCGTGCTCTTCGAAGAGCGAGGCTTCCCAGACGGCGGATTCGACGAGGGCTTCGGGGGTGGCCTTGCCGTATTTCTTCAGGATGCCCGGCTCCAGCGACCCGGCGTTGACGCCGATCCGGATAGAGGTGCCGTGGTCCTTGGCCGCACGGGCGATTTCCTTGACCTGGTCATCGAACTTGCGGATGTTGCCCGGGTTCACGCGGACGGCCGCGCAGCCGGCCTCAATCGCGGCGAACACGTACTTCGGCTGGAAGTGGATGTCCGCGATCACCGGAATCTGCGACTTCCTGGCAATGATCGGCAGGGCCTCGGCGTCGTCCGCGGACGGGCAGGCCACCCGGACAATGTCACAGCCTGAGGCCGTGAGTTCGGCGATCTGCTGCAGGGTGGCGTTGATGTCCGTGGTCGGAGTCGTCGTCATCGACTGCACGCTGATCGGCGAGTCGGAGCCGACGCCGACCGAGCCCACCTTGATCTGGCGGGTCTTCCGGCGCGGGGCAAGAACGGGGGGCGGTGCCGACGGCATTCCCAGGCTGACCGAGGTCACGTGGACTCCTCTGTGAATCGAATTCTAGGTCGATGGATCGATGGCGGGATTGGCGGTGCGGGCTAGGCCGCAGGGCCGGCCAACAGGCCGGTCAGCGGAGCCCAAGCCATCGTACGGGTGCCGGAGATAGCGCTGGCACCGGCGAAGGGGTCCTGCTTGAGCAGCTCATTCAGGGCCTCTTCGTCCGCGGCCTTGAAGATGAGCAGGGCGCCGGCGCCGTCCGAGTAGGGGCCGCTGGCCAGGATGGTGCCCTCCTGCGCAAGTGCGGCGGTCCATTCGCGGTGCGCGGGACGGGCAGCGTCCCGGGCTTCGGCGGATTCGGCATCGTAAACGTACTCAACAGCAAAAACAGTCATACAGCTACCCTATCGCCCTGCCCGCCCGGTTCCCATCCGCCCGGGCCCGTTCGCATTGTCGGGGATGTCCGACGCCGGCCCGGCTTCCGTTTGCGCCGCCTGGCGCCGTTTCCGCCGGGACGGCATGTCAGCCGAGGAAAAGCACCTTGGCGAGGGCCGCGACTCCGGCCGCCCACAGCAGCGAGGTGAGGGTGCCGATGATGAACCGTTCCGCGGCCACCGGCGTTTCCTTCAGCTCCGCGAAGCGTCCGAGGCCCTTGATCGCCACGACGTAGGCGATCGCGACGGGCTGGCCGGTCAGGATGGCCAGGCAGACCGCCAACCGTTCGAGCACGCCGATGATCGCGCCGCCGCGCAGGATGCGGGTGCCGGCTCCCGGAACCGCGGGCATCGGTCCGGTGCCGTCCGCAGCAGCCTCCGGGGTGGCGCCGTCCTCCGCGGGCAGGGCGGGCGCCGCCGCGGGCCGGGTGATCTCGCCGTCGACCGTTCCGTCCGCGTCGGGACTGTCAGGGGTACGGGAACCGCCGGCGGCGTCGGCCCGGCTGTCCGAGCGGTCATCAATGGTCCGGGCGAGCCGGAACACCAGGGCGGTGACCGGCCAGCCGGCGAACCCGGCAATCAGCAGGGCCAGCGTGATCCAGAGGGTGTTCACCGGTCTCCTTCGCTAGGGGCTTGGCGGGCGGCGTTCCGGCCGGCTTCGTTGTCCGGCCCGGCGGTCAGGCCGTTGGCCAGGGCCAGCAGCATTTCCGCAGCGGGCCTCGCCGCCCATTCTTCCTGCCAACCGGAACGAAGCAGCGCACGGCTCACCGATTGTTCCGTGATTCCGAGTTGCCTGGCCGCGATCTTCTGGGTCCCGTGGGCGCCGGCGAGTCCCTGCCGGACGCCGCGCAGCACGTCGACCACCTTCCACTGCGCGGCGGTGCGGTCCTGGACAAGGCGCCCGATCAGCCGCAGCACGGCCTCCGCGTTGGCGCACTCACGGGCGCCTGGCGAATCGTCCGCCGGGCCGGCGCCACTCCCCCGCCGTCGGCCGCCGGAGACGACGGCGAGCGGGACGTGGGAGGAGGCGGACTTGGCCCGTTCCACCGCGAGGCGGGCCGCGACAAAGGCCGGCCCCGAGCCTTCCCGCGGGCTCGCGGGCAGCGGGAGGTCCACGGACCCGACGCCGATGCCCACATACCAGCGCCCGCTGCGGAGCGCGTGCAGGGCAATCTCCACGACCTGGCCGGGGCGTTCCAGCACGCCCTGGACCTCGTCGCCGACGGAGCGCTCGAAGCGTGCGCCGGGGCAAAGCTGCACAAGTTCGGCCAGGAGCCCCGGGACGCGGTCGACGTCGGTGCTGCTGCCGCGCTGATCGATGGTCATCACGTACATAGCCCAACCCTAGGCGGCTGATCCTAATGTATCAACCGTTTAGGACTGATTATTCAAAATCAGCCGAAATAAGCTGAGTATAGCTAAACAGTCCCCCACGGTTAAGTGGTTACCGTGGGGGCGGCCGGAGCCCGCGGTGCCCGCGGAGCCCGGCCGGCAGGACGTTGCCGCCCTAGCCGAAGAGGTTGACCGGCTTGACGATGTCCGCGTAGATCAACAGCGCGCCCATGCCCATCAGCAGCGCGGCCACAACGTAGGTCACCGGCAGCAGCTTGGCGATATCGAACGCACCGGGGTCCGGCCGGCCCAGCAGCCGGGCAATTTGGCGGCGGGCCCCCTCGTACAGCGCCCCGGCAACATGGCCGCCGTCGAGCGGCAACAGCGGGACGAGGTTGAACACGGCCAGGGCGAAGTTAAGCCCGGCGAGCAGCCCAACCAGGGCGGCCAGCCGGCTCTGCAGCGGAACCTGTTCCATGGCGGCGACCTCGCCCGCCACGCGGCCCACCCCGACGACGCTGATGGGACCGTTGGGGTCGCGGGGCTCCTCGCTGAAGGCGGCCTGCGCCACGCCGGCCACGCGGGCCGGGAGGTTCACGACGACGCCGGCGATCTGCTTGATGTTCTCACCGGCCAGCGGCAGCACGGCCGACGCCGGCTGCTGCACTAGCGCGGTCTGGGCGCCGATGCCAAGGAAGCCGACGTCCTGGTAGCGGAGCTTGCCGTCGGCGTCCTTGGCTTGCCGGCCGTCCGCCCCGACGACCGGCCGCGAGGACAGCACCGGAGTGACAGTGGTGGCGACCGGAGCGCCGTCGCGCTCCACCGTGATGCCGACCTGCTTGCCCGCCGAAGCGCGGATCCAGCCGGTGAGCTCCTCCCAGCTGGTGACCGCCCTGCCGTCGAAGGAGGTGATGCGATCCCCCGGCTTGAGGCCCGCGGCGGCGGCGGGAGTGGGCTTGCAGTTGGCCGAGTTCGGATCCACGGTCTCGCCGGCCTTTACCTGGCATTTGGAGACGTCGGCGATGGTGGTGGTGGACGCGGACACGCCGAAGCCCATCAGCAGCACGGCGGTCAGCGCCACGCCGATCAGCAGGTTCATCGCGGGGCCGCCGAGCATGATGATGATCTTTTTCCAGACCGGGAGCCGGTAGAAGACCCGGTTCCCGTCGTCCGGACCGATTTCCTCGTGCGCCAGGGAACGCGCGTCGGCGGCGAGGGACTGGAACATGCCGGTGCTGGAGGGCCGGACGCTGCCGTCGGCCTTGTTCGGCGGGTACATGCCGATCATGGAAACGAAGCCGCCGAGCGGGATCGCCTTGAAGCCGTACTCGGTCTCGCCCCGGCGCTTGGACCAGATGGTGGGTCCGAAGCCGATCATGTACTTCGTGACCCGCACCTTGAAGAGCTTGGCCGGGACCAGGTGCCCCACCTCGTGCAGGGCGATGGACACGGCGATGCCGATCAGGACGAAGACGACGCCGAGGATAAAGAGGACAACGGGGCTCATGCTGGGCTTTGCTACTTCCTGGGCACTGGTGGGCTACTTCTTAGGCACTTCCCACGGACAAACGCTCGAGCGTCCGCGCACGTGCCCACTGTTCAGCATCCAGCACGGATTCGACCGTCAGCCCGGAGGATCCTGAATGCTCACTGAGGACGGCTTCGATGGTATCGACAATATCGGTGAAGCGGATCCGGCCGGCGTGGAAGGCCGTCACGGCTTCCTCGTTGGCGGCGTTGAAGACCGCCGGGAAGGTGCTGCCCCGCCCGGCGGCGTCCTTGGCCAGGCCGACGGCGGGGAACGCCCGGGTGTCCAGCGGCTCGAAGGTCCAGCTGGTGGC
This sequence comes from Arthrobacter sp. 05L428, assembly GCF_056397665.1. Lineage (NCBI taxonomy): Bacteria > Bacillati > Actinomycetota > Actinomycetes > Micrococcales > Micrococcaceae > Arthrobacter > Arthrobacter sp. 05L428. The sequence continues at coordinate 26,652 of NZ_JBFTNW010000010.1, forward strand.
CTTGCTCCAGTCGCAGGGCTGCGCGGCGCCGGCCACCCGGTCCGGCCAGCCCAGGCCCAGGGCGATGGGAAGCCGCATGTCCGGCGGCGAGGCCTGGGCGATGGTGGAACCGTCCACGAACTGGACCATCGAGTGCACCACCGACTGCGGGTGGACCACGACGTCGATCCGCTCCAGCGGGATGTCGAAGAGCAGGTGGGCCTCGATGACTTCCAGGCCCTTGTTGACCAGGCTCGCGGAGTTGGTGGTGACCATCAGGCCCATGTCCCAGGTCGGGTGCGCGAGGGCATCCCGGGGGGTGACGTCCTGCAGCTGCTCCCGCGTCATGCCGCGGAACGGGCCGCCCGAGGCCGTCAACACCAGCCGGTCCACCTCGGCGGCCGTGCCGGAACGCAGGCACTGGGCAATCGCCGAGTGCTCGGAATCGACCGGGACGATCTGGCCTTCGCGGGCGGCCGCCTTGACCAGGGCTCCGCCCACTATCAGGGATTCCTTGTTCGCCAGCGCCAGCGTGGCGCCGGATTTGAGCGCGGCCAGCGTGGGGGCGAGCCCGATCGAGCCGGTGATGCCGTTGAGCACGACGTCGGCGGGGATTTCCGCGATCCGGGTGGAGGCGTCGGGGCCGGTGATGATCTCCGGACGGTAGCCGGTGACGCCGGCCGCGCGGGCGGCATCGTCGATCAGCTGTTGAAGCGCCGCCGCATCCCCGCTGGCGATGCCGACGGCCCGGGCCCGGGTGTGCACGGCCTGCCGGGCGAGGAGGTCGGGGTTGCCGCCGCCGGCGCTGAGGGCCACGATCTCGAAGAGGTGCGGGGCGCCGTCGACGACGTCGATGGCCTGGGTGCCGATGGACCCCGTGGATCCGAGGAGGACGATTGTGCGCGGCTGCATGGCTTAAGTATCCCGCACCGCGCGAAGTGGCAGGTCACGGCAGTGTTTGCGAGGAACACTGCCGTGATCTGTCAGCTCGGCGATTACACGGACACGGGCGGCGTCACGCCGGCTTCAGCTCGTAGCGTCGCTCGGGACGGCCCGCGCCGTACTTGAGGCGGACGCCCACCCTCGCCTCGTCGTGCAGGTACTCCAGGTAGCGGCGGGCGCTGACGCGGGACGTGCCCAGCAGGTCCGCGACTTCGGCCGCCGAGAGATCCGCCTCGGCCGCCTGAAGCACGTCGACCACCCGCCGCAGGGTCTCGGCGCTGCACCCCTTGGGGAGGCGGATTTCCGTCCGCTCCCCGCGCTCGGTGCGTTCCAGCCCGAAGACGCGGTTCACGTCCGCTTGTTCGGCCACGTCCTTGGCCTGGTCCAGCCCCTGGTAGGCGTTGCGATAGTGCTCCAGCCGCTCCTGCAGGTCCGACTGCGAAAACGGCTTGATCAGGTAATGCACGATCCCGCCCCGCAGTGCCCGGCGGACGGTCTCGACCTCGCGGGCCGCGCTGATCACCAGCACGTCCAGTTCCGGCGCCGTCTCCCGCAGCCTGGCCATCAGGTCCAGCCCATTGATGTCGGGGAGGTGAATGTCGAGAAGGACCAGGTCAGGCTGCAGCCGGGCGGTTTCCGCTAGCGCCTGGGCTCCGGTGTGCGCCAGGCCCACGACGGCGAAGCCGGGTGTGCGCTGAATGAATCCGGAATGGACTTTTGCCACCATGAAGTCGTCGTCGACGATGAGGACATTGATCACAGCCTGCCCACCTTTCCTTTCCCCGGCGCCCGCTTGGCCGGCGTCCTTTTCAGCCGGGCCGTAAAGACTGCCCCGCCGTCGTTAGCCACTGTGAGGCTGCCGCCGCTGCGCCGGCAGACCACACGCGAGAGCGCCAGGCCAAAGCCCCGGCCGCCGTCGGGACCGGGTTGCTTGGTGCTGAACCCCTGGCGGAAGATCTCATCGGCCGCCGCGCCGTCAATGCCCGGGCCGGTGTCCCTCACGGTCACGACAACTTCCCCCTGGCTGTCCTCGACAAGGACCCGGACAGAGGCCTCCGTTGCCCCCGTGACGGCGTCGAGTGCGTTGTCCACGAGGTTTCCGGCGACGGTGGTCAGGTCCCGGGAAAGTTCGTCCCCCACCCGCGACAGTGACGACGCGGGGTCCAGCTGCAGCAGCACTCCGCGCTCCACGGCGAGGCTCGACTTGGCGATGAGCAAAGCGGCGAGCGCCGGGTCCTGGATGCGGCTGGTCACGTCGTCGCTGAGCCGCGTCCGGTCCACGGTGACGCCGTTGACGAACTGCACCACGGAGTCGTACTCGCCAATCTGGATCAGTCCCGAAATGACGTGCAGCTGGTTTGCGAACTCGTGGGCCTGCGCCCTGAGGGTGTCCGTGGCCGTACGCGTTGCACCAAGCTCGCGTTCCAGTGACGAGAGCTCAGTCCGGTCACGCAAGGTAGCGACGGAACCCATAACCCGGCCCTTCGAACGAATGGGAACCCGGTTCAGCACCACGAGTCGTTCCCCCACCAAAACCATCTGGTCCTGGCCCGGCTGTTCGCCGGTCATCACTTCCTTGAGCGCCGGTTCAACCGGGAGCCCGGCCAGGTCCTTGCCCACGCAGTCCGGCGGCAGGCCCAGCAGCGCCCGGGCACTGTCGTTCGCCACGGTAATCCGTCCGCGGAGGTCCAGTGCCACCACTCCCTCCTTGAGCCCGAAAAGCATCGCCTCGCGGTTCTCCACCAGGCCGGAGATTTCGCTCGGCTCCATGCCGAGGGTCTGCCGCTTCACCCTGCGGGACAGCAACAAGGAGCCGGCGACGCCGAGCACGCTGGCGACGCCCAGGTAAGTGAGCAGGTTGGGGATGGCGTCGCCCAGCCGTTCCCACGCGGAAGGGTAGTTCCGGCCGATCGAGGCAATGCCGATCATGGTGCCGGAATCGTCCAGGACGGGAACGTGGGCTGAGAGCAGGACGGTGCCCGTTCCTCCCACCACACCGGTCCAGGCCCGTCCCTCCATGACGCGGCTCTCCCCTAGTTGCAGCGAGCGGCCCAGCAAGGACGGGTCTGAGGAGGCCACAACCGTGCGGTCCAGCTTGGCGAGCGCGACCTGCGACGACCCGGAAACCGTCCGGACGGATTCCGCCACCGACGGCAGGGCCGAGCCTTTTGCCGGCTCTGCCGCGGGAAGCAACGCCCGGACGGCGGGATTGCTGCCCAGCGCTTCGGCGGCGGATAGCGCCCGGCGGCCCTCGATGCGCTCGAAGGCGGCAGCAGACTGCGCCAGCGAAATGGCGACGACGCCCACCAACACGGCCATGACAATAAGCAACTGCAGAACCAGATACTGTCCTGCCAGGGACATTCCTCTTCGTCGAGTCACGAACTGTCTTTCCTCAGGGTGCTTGCCACGCCGCGGGAGCGCGGGAACGGCGCGTCTGTGCATCACAATCCGCGGCGGTGCCGTGAACTATACCCCACCCAACGGTGCCGCTTCCGCTCCGCTACGGGCCATGTGAAGTGCCGGAAACGTGAACGAAATGAACTTAACTTTCTCTGCGTACACAAGAGTGGCCCCCGTCACGTCGGCCCCTAACATCAAACCACCGGTCAGTCCGCTGGCCGATTATTGACTAACCAAATTTGAGAAGAGGAAACATGCGCCAAATCCGCGCATTGCGAATTGCCGCCGTCGCTGCCGGCATCGCGCTGATGGCCACCGGCTGCGGTGCCACCGGCAAGAGCTCCACCGGTACGGCCAGCTCCGGAGCCGCTGCGGGGCCCATCACGGGCCTGCAGATCCTGGTGCCCAACACCCCGGGCGGAGGGTACGACACCACGGCCCGCGCCGCCGCGAAGGTCCTCGACGACGAGAAGATCGCCAGCAACACGGAGGTCTTCAACCTCGCCGGCGCCGGCGGTACGGTTGGCCTGGCCCGCGTGGTCAACGAGAAGGGCAACGGCGACCTCGCCATGCTGATGGGCCTCGGCGTCGTCGGCGCGAGCTACACCAACAAGTCAGGGTCGAAGCTTACGGACACCACTCCGCTGGCCCGTCTCATCGAAGAGCCGGGCGCGATCATGGTCGCCAAGGACTCCCCGTATAAGACCATCAAGGACCTGGTGGCCGCGTGGAAGGCCAGTCCCGGATCGATCAGCGTAGGCGGCGGCTCCTCCCCCGGCGGGCCCGACCACCTTCTCCCCATGCAGCTGGCCGGTGCAGTCGGCATCGACGCGACCAAGGTCAACTTCGTTTCCTACGACGGCGGCGGCGATCTCCTTCCGGCCATCCTCGGCAACAAGCTCGGCTTCGCCGCCTCCGGCGCCGGTGAGTACCTGAAGCAGATCGAGTCCGGCGAAGTCCGCGTGCTGGCGACCAGCGGGGAGAAGCGCCTCGACGGCGTCGACGCCCCCACGCTCAAGGAATCCGGCATCGACCTGGTCTTCAGCAACTGGCGCGGTGTTGTTGCCCCTCCCGGCATCAGCGACGCCGACAAGGCTTCCCTGATCGCTGCCCTGGAGAAGATGCACGGCACCGCTTCGTGGAAGGAGGCCCTCAAGTCGCACAGCTGGTCCGACGCCTTCCTCACCGGTGACGAATTCAAGTCCTTCCTGACCGAGCAGGACAAGCGCGTGGCCGATGTCTTGACGAAGCTTGGACTGGCGTGACGTCTTTGACTTCCAGGCTCAAAGGCCGCTCCGAGCTGGGGGTCGCCCTCCTGCTCGGGGCGGCCGGCGGGGTTGTCCTATGGGACGCCGTCGGCCTGGTAACCCCGTACTCCAAATCGGACCCGGTCGGCCCGAAAACGGTCCCCTACATCGTGGCCGGCCTGCTGATTGTGTGCGCAGTGATGCTGGCCATCAACGTACTGCGGGGCGGACACGGCGAGACTGAAGGCGGCGAGGACGTCGACCTGTCCCATCCTGCCGACTGGAAGACCGTGCTTCCCCTCGCGGGCGCGTTCATCGCCAACGTCCTGATCATTGATTGGGCCGGCTGGGTCATTTCCGGAACCGTTCTCTTTTGGGGCAGCGTCTGGGCCCTGGGCAGCCGGCACTACGTCCGCGACGGGCTGATCTCCGTTGCCCTGTCCCTGCTCACCTTCTATGGCTTCTACCTCGGCCTCGGAATTTCGCTGCCCGCCGGGCTGCTGGAAGGGATCCTCTAAATGGACGTCTTTAGTTCCTTGATGGACGGCTTCGCCACCGCCCTGACCCCCATGAATTTCCTCTACGCCGTGATCGGCGTGGTCCTTGGCACCGCCGTCGGCGTCCTGCCGGGACTGGGCCCGGCGATGACCGTGGCGCTCCTGCTCCCCGTCACGTACGTGCTGGAGCCCACCAGCGCCTTCATCATGTTCGCCGGCATCTACTACGGCGGCATGTACGGCGGATCCACCACCTCGATCCTGCTCAACACCCCCGGTGAGTCCTCGTCCGTGGTCACGGCCATTGAAGGCAACAAGATGGCCAAGGCCGGGCGGGCCGCCCAGGCACTGGCCACCGCGGCCATCGGTTCCTTCGTGGCCGGGACAATCGGCACCGCCCTCCTCGCGGTCTGCGCACCCATTGTGGTCAAATTCGCCGTCAGCCTCGGATCGCCGAGCTACTTCGCCATCATGGTCCTGGCGCTCCTGGCCGTCACCGCAGTGCTCGGTTCCTCCCGCCTCCGCGGTTTCGCCTCGCTGGGCCTTGGCCTGGCGATTGGGCTGGTCGGAATGGACTCCGTCACAGGGCAGGCGCGCCTCACGTTCGGCCAGCCGCTGCTCAGTGATGGGCTCGACATCGTGGTGGTAGCCGTGGCCATCTTCGCCGTGGGCGAAGCCCTGTGGGTGGCCGCCCACCTTCGCCGGACCCCGCTCCACATCATCCCGGTGGGGCAGCCCTGGATGGGCAAAGAGGACTGGAAGCGGTCCTGGAAGCCCTGGCTGCGGGGAACCGTGCTCGGCTTCCCGTTTGGTGCGCTGCCCGCCGGGGGCGCGGAGATCCCGACTTTCCTGTCCTACGTCACGGAAAAGCGGCTCACCAAGCACCCCGAGGAGTTCGGCAAGGGCGCCATCGAGGGTGTCGCCGGACCGGAGGCCGCCAACAACGCGGCGGCGGCCGGCACCCTGACCCCGATGCTGGCGCTGGGGCTGCCGACCAACGCCACCGCCGCCGTGATGCTGGCGGCCTTCACCTCGTACGGCATCCAGCCGGGGCCGCAGCTGTTCGAGAGCGAGGGACCGCTGGTGTGGGCCCTTATTGCCAGCCTCTTCATCGGAAACTTCCTGCTGTTGGTCATCAACCTGCCGCTGGCACCGCTCTGGGCAAAACTCCTGCAGCTGCCGCGACCGTACCTGTACGCCGGGATCCTGTTCTTCGCCACCCTGGGCGCCTACTCCGTGAACCTGCAGGCGTTCGACCTGGTGATCCTGCTGGTGCTCGGCGCGCTCGGGTTCATGATGCGCCGGTTCGGCCTGCCGGTCCTGCCGCTCATCCTCGGAGTGATCCTGGGCCCCCGGGTCGAAGGCCAGCTGCGCAAAACACTGCAGCTCAGCGCCGGGGACCCGGCCGGTCTGTGGAGCGAGCCGATCGCCGTCGGCATCTACGTCATCGTGGCGATCATCCTGGCGTGGCCGCTGCTGCTGAAGGCCTGGCGCAGGTCGCGGCCACAGGCGGAGCCGGCGTTTGCCGGCATGCACGCCACGCCGGAGGCTGACCCTGACCGGACAGACTCCGGTGGCGCGAAGCCCCACCCCTTCGATGACCGCGATCTGGACAGCACCCGAAACACAGCAGCAGGACGACAGGAGCGACCATGAGCATCATCGTTGGCTACCTTCCCACTCCGGAGGGAACGGCGGCACTCGAAGCAGCCATCAGCCAGGCCCGCAAGGATGCGAAACTCCTGGTGGTGATCAATTCCTCACGGGGCGACGCCCTCGTGGACAAGCGCTACGCCGAGGATGAGGAGATCGTCGGGATCGAGGAACGGCTGAAGAAGGAGGGCATCGAGCACCTCGTCCAGCAGCCGGTCCGTGGAAACGACGCAGCCACCGAGGTCCTGCAGGCAGCAGAACAGCACCGGGCGGACCTGATCGTCATCGGCCTTCGGCGGCGCACCCCGGTGGGGAAACTCATCATGGGGAGCACGGCCCAGCAGATCCTCCTCGAGGCAGGCTGCCCGGTGCTTGCCGTAAAGGCCGGCCACCAGCCCTGACCGGGCCCTAAGCCCGAGATGACACTTCGCGGCAATGCCTGGGTGCAGCATTGCCGCGAAGTGTCATCTCGCGAGGGCAGTTGTCACGGGCGTCCGGCGCGGCGGAGCGTGGCTTCGGCGTGCTTGAGGATGGGACCGTCGATCATCTTGCCCTGGTACTGGAACACGCCCGTTCCGGCGGCAGCGGCGGCGCGGAGCAGTTCGGTGGCCGCGGCGACGTCGGATTCGGACGGGGCGTAGGCTTCCCGGACGATGGCCACCTGGTTCGGGTGGATGCAGGCCTTGGAGCCGAAGCCGGACGCGACGGCGTCGCGGGCCTCGGCTCCGAGGCCGCCGAGGTCGGGAATGTTGACGTAGACGGAGTCGATCGCGTCCTTGCCGAACGCGCGGGCGGCCAGCAGCACGGTGGAGCGGGCGTGCAACGCAACGGCGCGGTAGCCGCCGTCGTCGCTCCGGCTGGAGGTGCCGCCAAGTGAGGCGAGCAGGTCCTCGGCGCCCCACATCAGGCCCACCACGTTGGGTTCCGCGGCGATAGCGGCGGCGTTGACGATGCCGGCGGCCGTCTCGCACAAGGCGATCACGCTGTAGCCCTCGAGCTCTTTGAGCTGGGCGGCGCTTTCGGCCTTGGCAAGCATCACGTGCCGGTAGGGGGTGTGCTTGAGGCAGTGCAGGTCTTTTTCAAACTCCTCCGTACCGGCCGGGTTGAGCCGGATGATTGTGCGGCTGGGATCCAGTTCGGGGACGTCCCCGGCGGAGCCGAGCTGGGCGAGAATGGCGCCGCGGGCGCGCTGCTTGTCGGCCGGCGCGACGGCGTCCTCGAGGTCCACGATGACGGCATCGGAGCGCTCGGCGGCCTTTTGGTAGCGCTCGGGTCGGTCGGCGGGGCAAAACAGCAGGGCGGGGCCCATCAGGAAGCTCATGCTTCGATTGTCCCCTTTTCGGCTGCGTCTTTCTGCCCCGGTGCCTGCTGCGCCGGTTCCTGCTGCGAGGCATGCGCCTCCCGCGTCCACATCAGGCAACTGCGGGTCGCTAGGGCCACCACGACGCCGTCCTGGTTCCGGCCGGTGTGCTGCATGGTCACGATGCCCTGGCCTGGCCGGGACGAGGAGAGCCGCTTGCCGGTGACCACGGTCTCCGTGTAGAGCGTGTCCCCGTGGTACAGCGGGTGCGGGAAGGACACGTCGGTCAGTCCCAGCTGCGCGATGATGGTTCCCTGGGTCAGTTGCGGGACGGACTGCCCCACCAGGGTGGCGAGGGTGAACATGGAGTTCATCAGCCGCTGGCCGAACGGCTGTCCGGCGCTCCAGGCGGCGTCGAGGTGCAGCGCCTGGGTGTTCATGGTCATGGTGGTGAACAGGACGTTGTCCGTCTCCGTCACGGTCCGGCCGGGCCGGTGCGCGTAGAGCACGCCCTCTTCAAGTTCGTCGAAGTAGAGGCCGCGCTGTTCAATCACCCGGCGGCCGGTTCCGGGCCCGGGCGCTGCATTCGTTGTCATACGGTGAGTTCCTGGTCTTCCTCGAAGAGTTCGGCGCCGGTGGCCGCGGCCACGTCCTCCGCGGTGACGTCGGGCGCCAGCTCGCGCAGCACCAGCCGGGACTTGCCGCCTTCGGTCACGACGTCGATCACGGCAAGGTCGGTGATGATCCGGTCGACGCAGCCCTTGCCGGTCAGCGGCAGGGTGCACCGTTCCACGATCTTCGGGTTGCCGTTGCGGTCCACGTGCTCCATCATCACGATGACCTTCTTGGCGCCGAAGACCAGGTCCATCGCCCCGCCCATGCCCTTGACCATCTTCCCGGGGATCATCCAGTTGGCGAGGTCCCCGTTCTGCGCCACTTCCATGGCGCCGAGCACCGCCACGTCGACGTGGCCGCCGCGGATCATGCCGAAGGATGCGGCCGAGTCGAAGAACGCGGCGCCCTTGTTGACGGTGACCGTTTCCTTGCCGGCGTTGATCAGGTCCGGGTCCACCTGGTCCTCGGCCGGGTAGGGCCCGACGCCGAGGATCCCGTTCTCCGAGTGCAGCACCACCTCGACGCCGGCCGGAATGTAGTTGGGGATCAGCGTGGGCATCCCGATGCCGAGGTTGACGTACTGGCCGTTGTGCAGTTCCTGGGCCACCCGGGCGGCCAGTTCGTTGCGCGTCCAGCCCTTGCCTTGCACGCCGGCGGGGTGTTCGACGGCGGAGCGCCGGTATTCGTGCCGGACCGCTTCGGGCCTGGGCGGCGCGCCCTGCGCGTTGTTCGTCTCCACGGCTATGCTCCTGCCTTCTCGGTGGTGCTGGAGGTGGTGCCGGAGGTGGTGCCGGAGGTGGTGCGCTTTTCGATCCGTTTCTCCGCCTGCGGCGCGAGGACCACCCGCTGGACAAAGATGCCGGGGACGTGGACGTGCTCCGGGTCCAGCTCCCCCGGCTCCACGAGCTCCTCGACCTCGGCGATGGTGATCCGGCCGGCCATGGCGCAGAGCGGATTGAAGTTCATTGCAGTGGCATGGAACACCAGGTTGCCGTGCCGGTCGCCCTTCCAGGCGTGCACCAGGCCGAAGTCGGGGGTCAGCGCCTCCTCCAGCACGTAGTCGGCGCCGTGGAAGCTGCGGACTTCCTTGGCCGCGGAGGCGATCGCGACGGTCCCGTCGGCGTCGTACTTCTGCGGCAGGCCGCCGTCGGAGACCTGGGTCCCGACGCCGGCGGGCGTGTAGAAGGCCGGGATGCCGGCTCCGCCGGCGCGCAGCTTCTCGGCCAGCGTGCCCTGCGGGGTGAGGACTACTTCGAGTTCGCCGGCCAGGTATTGCCGGGCGAATTCCTTGTTCTCCCCCACGTAGGAGCTGATGGTGCGGCGGATCCGGCCGTCCTTGAGCAGGATGCCGAGCCCCCAGTCGTCCACGCCGCAGTTGTTGCTCACGGTTTCCAGGTCGGTCGCGCCGCTCTCATGCAGGGCGTCGATTAGCGCCACCGGGATGCCGCACAGCCCGAAGCCGCCGACGGCGAGGGAGGCGCCGTCGGGGATGTCCGCGACGGCCTCGGCGGCGCTGGCAACAACTTTGTTGATCATCGGTGACCCTTCCGGCCGGCTACAGTCCCAGTTCGCGGGCGATCAGCATCAGCTGGACCTCCGTGGTGCCTTCGCCGACTTCAAGGATCTTGGAGTCGCGGTAGTGGCGCGCCACGGTGAATTCGTTGATGAAGCCATAGCCGCCGAACACCTGGGTGGCGTCCCGCGCGTTGTCCATGGCTGCCTCGCCTGCGACCATCTTAGCGATGGCCGCCTGTGTCTTGAACGGCTTGCCGGCGAGCATCCGGGCGGCCGCGTCATAGTAGGCCAGGCGGGCGGTGTGGGCGCGGGCTTCCATCCGGGCGATCTTGAACGCGATGGCCTGGTACTTGCCGATGTTCTGGCCGAAGGCGCTGCGCTCCTTGGCGTATTTCACCGACTGGTCCACGCAGCCCTGGGCGGCGCCGACGGCCAGGGCAGCGATCGCGATCCGGCCCTCGTCGAGGATGGAGAGGAAGTTGGCGTAGCCGCGGCCCCGGGTGCCGAGCAGGTTTTGCTCGGGGACACGGACGTTGTCGAGGGTCAGCGGGTGCGTGTCCGACGCGTTCCAGCCGACCTTGTTGTAGGCCTTCTCCGCCGTGAAGCCGGGCGTGCCGGCGGGCACCAGGATGGTGGAGATTTCCTTCTTGATGCTTCCGTCCGGGCGTTCCTCCTGGCCGGTCACCGCGGTGACGGTGACGAGCTTGGTGATATCGGTGCCGGAGTTGGTGATGAACTCCTTGTTTCCGTTGATGACCCACTCCCCGCCCTCGAGGCGCGCGGTGGTCTTGGTGCCGCCGGCGTCGGAGCCGGCCTCGGGCTCGGTCAGGCCGAAGCCTGCGAGCGCCTTGCCGGAGGCCAGCAGCGGCAGCCATTCCTGCTTCTGCGCGTCAGTGCCGAAGCGGTGGATCGGCATGGCGCCGAGCGAGACGCCGGCCTCGAGGGTGATCGCGACCGACTGGTCCACCCGGCCGAGCTGTTCCAGGGCCAGGGCGAGGGCGAAGTAGTCCCCGCCCATGCCGCCGAACTCTTCCGGGAACGGCAGTCCGAACAGGCCCATGTCCGCCATCTGCGAGACGACGTCGTAGGGGAAGCTGTGCTCTTCGTCGTGCTTGGCGGAAACCGGGGCCACCACCTGGTCGGCGAATTCGCGGACGGTGTTGCTGAGGTCCTGGTAGTCCTCGCTGAGTTCAAAATCTGGCATGGGGGTGACTCCTGTGTCTGGTGTGGCTGTGGTGTGGTGGTGGGCGTACGGGGCTAGTCCGCCGCGCCCATCGCGATGACGGCTTCTTCGATCGTGTCTTCGGCTTTCGACGGCTCGGCGGGGTGGATGGTGGCCAGCACCTGGTCCGCCTTGACGAGGTCTCCGGTGCCGGCGCTGATGTGGACGGTGCCGTCCAGCGGCGCCACAAGCTGGTGCTCCATCTTCATGGCCTCCACCGAGAGCAGGACCTGGCCGGCTGTCACGGTGTCGCCGTTGCTGACCGAGACGGACACCACGGTGCCGGGCATCGGCGAGCGCACCGCCGGGTCGGCGGCGCCTTCCTCGCGTTCGACGGCGGCCAGCACCCGGGCGAGCCGGGCCTCGCGGCTCAGCACCTCGAGGCGGCAGGACCAGCCGTCGTTGCCGAGGAATATGTCGGTGGGCGCAGGGCTGTCCGGCCCCGGGTGGTGGGGTCCCGTGGACACCTGTGCAAGGGAGAACCTTCGGGCTTCCCCGTCGAGGGTCACCTCTGCCTGGTCGCGCCCGGCGAAACCCAACGATGCTGTGCGTTGCGGGCCGCCATTGACGCTGACCGTCGCAGTCCCCCGCCCTAGCGAGCCGGACACCTCAACGTTGGCGATTCCGCCGTCGGGCGTTCCGAGACTGATCCGGCGCGGGGCAGCTATACCGAGCCTCCAGCCGTCACGGCGGTGCCAAGGTCCTTCCCCGGCATCAACTGAATCGGGTTCCCGCATCGCCGCGGCGAAGACGGCGGCAGCGGCCACCTCGAAGTCGCCCGCATGCCGGAACGTGAACTCGGGCATCTTGCGTTCGATCAGGCCGGTGTCGAGGCGTCCGGCGCGGACATCGGCGTCATTGATCAGCAGCCGCAGGTACTCGACGTTGGTGTCAATGCCCAGGGCGGTGTACCCGGCGAGCGCCCGGTCCAGGGTGTCCAGGGCCTCCGCCCGGTCCCCGCCCCAGGCGATGACCTTGGAAATCATCGGGTCGTAGCTGCTGGAGATCTGGAGGCCCTCCAGCAGGGCCGAGTCGACACGGACGCGGCCCGCTGCGGCATCCGGCTCTTCGTCCAGCAGCACGACGCGTCCGATGGATGGAAGGAAGTTCTTCTCCGGTATCTCGGCGTACACCCGGGCCTCCACCGAGTGTCCGGTCAGCACGACGTCGTCCTGGCGGAGGGTGAGTTCCTCCCCGGCGGCGATCCGCACCTGCCATTCGACCAGGTCCACGCCGGTGACCATCTCGGTGACCGGGTGTTCGACCTGCAGCCGGGTGTTCATCTCCATAAAGAAGAACTCGTCCGGGGCGTTGTCCGAGACGAGGAACTCCACGGTGCCGGCGCCGCTGTAGCTGACGCTGCGTGCGGCCTGGCAGGCGGCCTCGCCAATCCGGGCACGGATGTCCGCCCCGTCGGGCAGGGTTTCGAGCAGCGGGGAGGGTGCCTCCTCGATGACCTTCTGGTGCCGGCGCTGCAGGGAGCACTCACGCTCGCCAAGGTGGATGACGTTGCCGTGGTTGTCCGCCAGCACCTGGACCTCGATGTGGCGCGGCGTGGTGACGAGCCGTTCCAGGAACAGGGTGTCGTCGCCGAAGGCACTCGCCGCCACCCGGCGGGCGGTGGCCAGCGTGGCTTCCAGGTCCTCAGGCCGTTCGACGACGTGCATGCCCTTCCCGCCGCCGCCGGCGGAGGGCTTGATCAGCAGCGGAAATCCGACGCCGGCCGCCGCCTCGATCAACTGCGCGTCGCTCATGCCGGGTTCGGCGATGCCCGGAACCACGGGGACGCCGTAGCCGGTGACGTGGTTCTTGGAGCGGATCTTGTCTCCCATGACGTTCAGGGATTCGACGCCGGGCCCAATGAACGTGATCCCGGCTTTTTCCAGGGCGCGGGCAAAGTCGACGTTCTCGCTCAGGAAGCCGTAGCCGGGGTGCACGGCGTCGGCGCCGGTGTCCCGGCAGGCCTGGATGATGGCCTCGATCTTGAGGTAGCTCTCGGTGGCGGCCGCGGGGCCGATCCGGACGGCGACGTCCGCCTCGCGCACATGGCGGGCGTCGGCGTCGGCGTCGGAATAGACCGCCACGGAACGGATGCCGAGGGCCCGGAGGGTGCGGATCACGCGGCAGGCGATCTCGCCGCGGTTGGCGACGAGGACGGTGCCGAAGAGCGGCTTCCGGGGTGCTGGAAGAGAAGTAGTCGACGAAAAAGTAGTCATTGCTGGCTCACATCCGGAACAGGCCGAAGGAGGTCTCCGGCAGCGGGGTGCGGGAGACGACGTCGAGCGCCAGTCCCAGGACGGTGCGGGTGTCTGCGGGGTCGATTACGCCGTCGTCCCAGAGGCGGGCAGTGGAGTAGTAGGGGCTGCCCTGGTCCTCGTACTGGGCCTTGATGGGGGCCTTGAAAGCCTCCTCGTCCGCGGCGGACCATTCCTCGCCGCGGGCCTCGTACTGGTCCCGCTTGACGGTGGCGAGCACGCTGGAGGCCTGGTTGCCGCCCATCACCGAGATCCGGGAGGCCGGCCACATCCAGAGGAAGCGCGGCGAGTAGGCGCGGCCGCACATCGAATAGTTGCCGGCGCCGAAGGAGCCGCCGATCACCACCGTCAGTTTCGGCACTCGGGCGGTGGCGACGGCGGTGACCATCTTGGCGCCGTTCTTGGCGATGCCGCCCTGCTCGTAGTCCTTGCCGACCATGAAGCCGGAGAGGTTCTGCAGGAAGATCAGCGGGATGCCGCGCTGGTCGCAGAGTTCGATGAAGTGCGCGCCCTTGAGCGAGGACTCGCTGAAGAGCACGCCGTTGTTCGCCACGATGCCTACGGGGTGGCCGTGCAGCTTCGCGAAGCCGGTGACCAGGGTGGTGCCGTAGTTCTTCTTGAATTCGTGGAAGCGGCTGCCGTCCACCAGCCGGGCGATAACCTCGCGGACGTCGTACTGCGCGTTGACGTCGGTGGGCACCGCTCCGTACAGCTCGTCCGGGTCGGCAACGGGGTCGACGACGGTGTCCACGTCCCAGACGGGGGCCGCCGGCTTCGGCAGGGTGGAGACGATGTCCCGGACAATCTGCAGGGCGTGTTCATCGTTCTCGGCGAGGTGGTCGGTGACGCCGGAGATCTTGGAGTGCACCTCGCCGCCGCCAAGTTCCTCGGCCGTGACGATCTCGCCGATCGCGGCCTTCACCAGCGGCGGGCCGCCGAGGAAGATGGTGCCCTGGTTGCGGACGATCACGGTCTCGTCGCTCATCGCGGGAACGTAGGCGCCGCCGGCGGTGCAGGAGCCCATCACCGAGGCGATCTGCGGGATCTTGGCTGCGGACATCTTGGCCTGGTTGAAGAAGATCCGGCCGAAGTGCTCCTTGTCCGGGAAGACCTCGTCCTGCTTTGGCAGGAAGGCGCCGCCGGAGTCCACGAGGTAGATGCAGGGCAGCCGGTTCTCCAGCGCGATTTCCTGCGCCCGGAGGTGCTTCTTCACCGTCATCGGATAGTAGGTGCCGCCCTTGACGGTGGCGTCGTTGGAGATGACCAGGACCTGGCGGCCGTGGACCAGGCCGATCCCGGCAATCACCCCGGCGCCCGGCGAGTCGCCGTTGTACATGCCCTCGGCCGCCAGCGGGGCGATCTCCAGGAAGGGGCTGCCGTCGTCGAGCAGCCGGTCGATCCGTTCCCGCGGGAGCAGCTTGCCGCGTGCCACGTGCCGTTGCCGGGACTTCTCCGGCCCGCCCAGCGCGACGGCGGCGAGGCGGTCCTTCAGCTCCCGGGCCAGGCCGAGCTGCGCCTCGCGGTTCGCGGCATAGCCCGGGCTGCCCGCGTCCAGCTGGCTGGCGATTGTCTCCATTGACTGCTTTCCGTCCCCGGCCGTGCGGTGCCCGCCCCCGTGGGGCGTCCCGGCCATTTCGGTTAGTAACGCATAACTGAGATTTAGGTTAGTCTCTATTAACTGTGATGTCCAACACAGGATAGTCTCAACACAGGACAGTCGAGAGGGACGCCGGTGACCGAGTCCAGCCAGACAACCCAGCGAAGCCAGGCCAAGGAGAACCGCCGGAAGGCGCTGCTCACTGCGGCGGCCGCCCTCTTCGCAGCGGACGGCTTCAACCGCGTTTCCTTGGAGGACCTGGGCGCCGCTGCCGGGGTCAGCGGGCCCGCCGTGTACCGCCACTTCGCCGGCAAGCAGGCGGTCCTCGGGGCCCTGCTGCTCAGTGTCAGCCAGGACCTGCTGGAGGGCGGCCGCAGTGTGGTGGCCGGATCCGAGGGTGCCGCCGCGGCCCTCGCCGGGCTGGTCGAATTCCACGTGGACTTCGCGCTCAGCAACCCGGACGTCATCCGGGTCCAGGACCAGGACTTCAGCAACCTCGACGACGACGACGAGGCCGAGGTCCGCACCCTGCAACGCAACTACGTCGAGCTCTGGGTGGACGTCCTGGCCGGGCTGCACCCGGACACCGATCCGGCCGAGCTGCGGATGCGCGCGCACGCCACCTTCGGCCTGATCAACTCCACGCCGCATTCGGTACGCAACCACGGACGCCGGATGGCCCTCAAACGGGCCCGGCCGCTGCTGGAAAGCATGGCCCTGGCCGCCTTGACGGCGCCGGCCACACCGCGCCCGCTCGGCTGAGGGCTGGCCTCTTCTCGGCTCAACCCCGCAGCACTCCGGGGCACATTGGCGCGGACACGCCGACAACCAGGGCCAGCCGTCGAACATTGCCCTCAAAGTGCCCCCGGACGGCAAAAGGCCGGGCTCAGCGGGATGCGGCTGGGAGGCCCAATGACTTACTGTTCGTTGCAGATCAACCCCAAGCGGAGAAGGTGCGAGTGGCAGCGTTACGCGACCCAGGCTTCTGGGGGCACGACGGCCGTGTCGGAGTAATTACCCAAGGAACGTGGGCAGATCATCTGGTTTTGGTTTATCCGGACGCTCTGGAGACTTGGACCTTCATACCAAGCTCTACTCCGGAAGAAGAGATGCTTGATTTCTACCCGGTCACGGACCAAGCCGCTGAAGAGGTCATCACGGAACTAGGCATAGTTTGGTTGGCCCGGAACCAGCAAGAGAACCAACTTGAAAGACTGATCTTTGACCAGCGGTCTCATCTGGGCGAGGACACATCCATACGTGGAATGCTTGCTGAAGCGATCAAGCGACTCCTTGGGGAGAAATAAACAGGCGGCCCGTCGAACAGGACAGGCTATTGCCGGCACCCACGGCCAGAAGCATTGGCGGCTCAACCCCGCAGCACTCCGGGGCACATTGGCGCGGACACGCCGACAACCAGGGCCAGCCGTCGAACATTGCCCTCAAAGTGCCCCCGGACGGCAAAAGGCCGGGCACCCATAGCGTGGATGCCCGGCCCCGAAGTGCCTAGACCATCGCCAGCGCCATGCCGGGATCGGCGAGGATGGCGCCCAGGTCCTGCAGGAAGCGGGAGCCCTGTTCGCCGTCGACCAGCCGGTGGTCGAAGGACAGGCTCAGCGTCATGACCTGGCGCAGCGCCACCTCGTCCTGGTACTCCCACGGCATCTTCCGCACCGCGCCGAGAGCCAGGATGGCGGCCTCGCCGGGGTTGAGGATGGGCGTGCCGGCGTCGATGCCGAAGACGCCGATGTTCGTGATGGAGATGGTCCCGCCGGAGAGGTCCGCCGGGGCCGTTTTGCCGGCCCGGGCGGTCTCAGTCAGCTCCGTAAGCGCGGTAGACAGCTGCAGCAGCGACATCTGGTCCGCGTCCTTGATGTTCGGCACGGTCAGCCCCCGCGGCGTGGCGGCCGCGATGCCGAGGTTGACGTAGTTGAACTGGACGATCTCCTGGTTGGCCTCGTCCCACCGGGCGTTGAGCGTCGGGTGGTTGCGCAGCGCGATCAGCACAGCCTTGGACACCAGCGTCAGCGGTGTCAGCTTGTAGCCCGCGAACGAGCGGCTGGCCTTGAGCCGGCCCAGCAGCTCCATGGTGGGCGTGACGTCGAGGGTCAGGAACTCGGTGACGTGCGGCGCCGTGAAGGCGCTGGATACCATGGCCGCCGCGGTGAACTTCCGCACGCCCTTGATCGGGGTCCGGGTTTCCCGCTCGCCCTGTACCGGTGCCGGCGCAGCGGCCTGGCCGCCGGCGAGTTCCTGGGGCGCCACCGGAAGGTCGCCGCCGCCAACGAAGTTCCGCACGTCATCGCGGGTGATGAGCCCGCGCTCCCCCGTGCCGGTGATGGCTCCGAGGTCGACGCCGAGGTCCTTGGCCAACTTGCGCACCGGCGGCGTGGAGCGCGGACGCTCTGCCGGAGTGGTGTCAGCGCCATGGGTGTCTGCCACCGGCGCGGGTTCGGCCACGGTCTGCACGGCTGCCACGACCGGCGCGGCAGCCGGGGTTTCAGCGGGAGCCGCCGGAGCTGCCGGGGCTGCCGCGGCGGCGAAGCTGCGGGCGCGGCGGGCCGGACGGCCGGAGCCTTCCAGCACGGCGCCGTAGCCTACCAGGTTCGGTTCCCGCTTGGCGGGGGCTTCCCCGGAGTCACCGCCGCCGTCGTCGCCCTCGATCTCGAAGGAGACGATCGGCTTGCCGACCTCAACCACGGTGCCCGGCTGCTCATGCAGCGCCGTCACGACGCCGGCGAACGGCGAGGGCAGTTCGACGACGGCCTTGGCTGTTTCCACCTCGGCGATGATCTGGTTAAGCGTGACGGTGTCCCCGACGCCCACCTTCCACGCGACGATTTCTGATTCCGTCAGGCCTTCGCCGAGGTCCGGAAGCCGGAATTCCTTGATCATGGTGGCGGTCATCCTTCCAGCCCGCTAAGGGAGTTGGGGCGGCCCAGGGCCCGGTCGACGCCGTCGAGGATCCTGTCCAGGCCCGGCAGGTGGTGCATTTCAAGCTTTGAATACGGGTACGGGACATCGAAGCCGGTCACCCGGACGGGCGCCGCTTCGAGGTGGTAGAAGCAGCGTTCCGTGATGCTGGCGGCCACTTCGGCGCCGAGGCCGCCGGACTGGCTGGCTTCGTGCGTGATGACCAGCCGGCCGGTCTTCTGGACCGAGGCCTCCAGGGTCGCGAAGTCCAGCGGGGCCAGCGAGCGCAGGTCGATCACCTCGACGGAGACGCCTTCATCCGCGGCAGCGAGCGCGGCGTCGCGGGCGGTCTTCACGAGCGGACCGTAGGCGACCAGCGTCACGTCGGTGCCCTCGGTGACCACGCGCGCTTTCTCCATGGACAGGGCGGCGGCGAGGTCGAGCGACTCATCGACTTCGCCCTTGTCGTGGTAGCGGCGCTTGGGCTCGAAGTAGAGCACCGGATCGTCAGAGGCGATGGCCTGCTGGATCATGGTGTGGGCGTCCTGCGGGTTGGAGACGCTGACGACGCGCAGGCCCGAGGTGTGGGTGAAGTAGGCCTCGGGCGACTCGGAATGGTGTTCCGGTGAGCCGATGCCGCCGCCGAAGGGCACGCGGATGGTGATCGGCATCTTGACCGCGCCCTGGGTGCGGTAGTGCATCTTGGCAACCTGGCTGACAATCTGGTCGAACGCCGGGTAGATGAAGCCGTCGAACTGGATTTCCACCACCGGGCGGTAGCCGCGGTAGGCGAGGCCGACGGCGGTGCCGAGGATGCCGGATTCGGCGAGCGGGGTGTCCACCACGCGGTGCTTCCCGAAGTCTTTCTGCAGGCCGTCGGTGACGCGGAAGACACCGCCGAGGGTGCCGATGTCCTCGCCCATGAGGATCACCTTGGGATCGTTTTCGAGGGACTTGCGCAGGCCCGAATTAATGGCTCGGGCAAAGGTCATCTGCGTCATCAGCGTGCACCTTCTTCGGAAGCGGCCTCTGCGGGATCGCCGAAGGAAGCCAGGTAACGGGTGTAGTGGTCCTGCTGGCGCTCCAGCGAGGAGTTGGGCGTGCTGTACACGTGCTTGAAGATGTCCAGCGGTGCCGGTTCCGGCATGTTGATGGTGCCGGAGCGCAGTTCCTTGGCGACGGCGTCGGCTTTGGCGGCGACGGCGGTTTCCAGCTCTGCGGTCAGCAGGCCCTTACGGTCGAGCAGGGTCTTCAGCCTGGCGATCGGGTCCTTCGCGGCCCAGTCCTCGAGCTCGTTGGCGTCCCGGTAGCGGGTGGGGTCATCCGCCGTCGTGTGCGGTCCCATCCGGTAGGTGACGGCCTCAATGAAGGTGGGTCCCCCGCCGCGGCGGGCACGGTCGATGGCGATCCTTGTGGCGGCCATGACGGCCAGCACGTCATTGCCGTCGACACGCATGCTCGGGATGCCGAAGCCGGAGGCGCGGTCCGCGATCTGGATGTGGGATTGCAGCATAACGGGCTCGGAGATGGCCCAGTGGTTGTTCTGGCAGAAGAAGACCACGGGGGCCTGGAAGCTCGCCGCGAAGACCATGGCCTCGTTGACGTCGCCTTCGCTGGTGGCGCCGTCGCCGAAGTAGGCCACGGCCACCGAATCAGCGCCGTCGTTCTGGATCCCCATGGCGTACCCGGTGGCGTGCAGCGACTGGGCGCCGATGATGATTTGCTGCGTCGCCACGTTCACCGTGTAGGGATCCCAGCCGGCCAGGGCGTTGCCGCGCCAGGCTTTCACGATGTCCGCCGGCTGGACCCCGCGGACATAGGCGACACCGTTGTCACGGTAGCTGGGGAAGACGAAGTCGTCGTGGCGGAGCGCACGTGCCGAGCCGATCTGGGATGCTTCCTGGCCCAGCAGCGGAGGCCACAGGGCGAGCTCACCCTGGCGCTGCAAGGCGGTGGCCTCGGCGTCGATCCGGCGGATGGCCACCATGTCCTCGTAGAGCGAGGTGAGTTGTTCGTCGCTCACGTCCTGGACCCAGGAGTCGAACTCCGGATGGCTTACGCGCTCACCTCCCGGGGTGATGAGCTGGACGAGATCGCCGCCCGAGCGCCTGTTTGATTCTGCACTGTTCCCGGGGCCGCCGGCGGCAATGCCGCCCTTGCCCGCGTCGTCGGTAAACACAGTTTGTCCGCACCTTCTGACGTCGTCTGACCCTGCCCGCGGGACTCGTGATCCCTACGCGCGACGGCCACCCGGGCGCCGTTGCCCCGGATAATTGTGACCCTACTCACAACTGCCATTGGGTACAACCACCCTCGAATAAATTGAGCATTCTGCCCTGTCTGGCCCTTTGGGACCGTGCTAACCTTGCGCATTATGCAAGCTTTGGATGGCACCGACACCCGCCTACTTTCGGCCATGGCGAGGGATCCCCGGCGTACCGTGGTGGCACTGGCGCAGAAGCTGGGCTTGTCGCGCAATACGGTGCAGGCCCGGATGGCCCAGCTGGAGAAAAAGCACGTCTTCCTCTCCTTCGAACGCCGGATCAACCCGGCCGCCCTGGGCTATCCCCTGATGGCGTTCATCTCCGTCCACGTCCAGCAGCAGAAACTGGGCCAATTGGCGGTGGAACTGGCGGGCATCCCGGAAATCCTGGAAGGCTACGGCCTCACCGGTTCCGCCGACCTGCTGCTCCGGGTGGTCGCCCTCGACGCCGAGGACCTCTTCCGGATCAACGGCAAGATCCTCGCCTGCGACGGCGTGGAGCGCACCGATACCGCCCTGGCCATGGGTGAACTGATTCCCTTCCGGATCCAGCCGCTGCTGGAACGCGGCTCCGCGGAGGCCTGAGCCGTTCACCTGACTGCCTGGCAACCGCAAGGCAAAGAGGAGCCCCCGTGCAACTGCACGGGGGCTCCTCGTCATTGGTGTTGCCTGCCGGGGCCGCCTGCTTGTGGTCCGCGGCCCGGCCGGGCGTTTAGTGGTTGGTGGCCTTTTCGGCGCCCACCCCGGTCAGGGAGCGGACCTCCATTTCGGCCTGCTTGGTGGTGTCTTCGAGCTTCTTGTCCAGGACCGTGCCCAGCCAGCCCAGCAGGAAGGCGAGCGGGATGGAGACGATGCCGGGGTTGCTCAACGGGAAGATCGCGAAGTTGGCCCCCGGGATCATCGACGTTTTGGCGCCGGAGACCACCGGGGAGAGCGCGATCAGGATGATGGCCGAGCCGAGCCCGCCGTACATGCTCCAGATGGCTCCCTGGGTGGTGAACCGGCGCCAGAACAGCGAGTACACGATCGTGGGCAGGTTGGCCGAGGCCGCCACCGCGAAGGCGAGTGCTACGAGGAACGCGACGTTCTGTCCGTTGGCGAAAATTCCGCCGATGATGGCGAGCAACCCGATCACGACGACCGTGCGACGGGCAACCTTGACCTCGGTATTGGCGTCGGCCTTGCCCTTGGCGATGACGCTGGCATAGATGTCATGCGCGAAGGACGCTGCCGCCGTGATCGTGAGGCCGGCGACGACGGCCAGGATCGTGGCGAACGCCACCGCGGAGATGAATCCGAGCAGCAGGGGTCCGCCCAGGTGGAAGGCCAGCAGCGGCGCTGCCGAGTTGACGCCGCCCGGCGCCCCCTTGATCGTGTCGGCACCCACCAGCGCGGCTGCGCCATAGCCCAGGACCAGCGTGAACAGGTAGAAGATACCGATCAGCCAGATGGACCACACCACGGACTTGCGGGCTTCCTTGGCGGTCGGAACCGTGTAGAAGCGCATCAGGACGTGCGGCAGGGCCGCCGTGCCGAGGACGAGCGCCAGGCCAAGGGACATGAAGTCAAGCTTGGAGGTCTCGGTCTTGCCGTACTGCAGGCCCGGGTTCAGGATGCTCGGGTTCTTCGAGGTTTCCACCGCGCCGCCGAGCAGGTCGGAGAGGTTGAAGCCGTAGATGGCCAGCACCCAGAAGGTCATGACGGCCGCGCCGGCAATGAGCAGCATGGCCTTGATGATCTGGACCCAGGTGGTGCCCTTCATGCCGCCGATCAGCACATACATGATCATCAAGGCGCCGACGACGACGATCACGAGCGCCTGGCCGCCCCAGTCGCTGATGCCCAGCAGCAGCGAGATCAGGCTGCCGGCTCCCGCCATCTGGGCCAGCAGGTAGAAGAAGCAAACGGCCAAGGTCGAGATGGCCGCGGCGATGCGGACTGGGCGCTGCTTGAGCCGGAATGAAAGGACGTCGGCCATGGTGAACTTGCCGGTGTTGCGCAGCAGTTCGGCCACCAGGAGCAACGCGACGAGCCACGCCACGAGGAAACCGATGGAGTACATGAAGCCGTCATAGCCGTTGATGGCGATGGCGCCGGTGATACCGAGGAACGAAGCCGCAGAGAGGTAGTCGCCGGCGATCGCGGTGCCGTTTTGCGGGCCCGTGAAGGAGCGGCCGGCGGCATAGTAGTCCGCCGCGGTCTTATTGTTTCGGCTCGCCCTGACGACGATGACCATGGTGATCGCGACGAATAGGGCGAAGATGCCCATGTTCAGCGCGGTGGTGTCCTTGAGATCCGCAACGTTGACCGCGGGAACCATAAACGTCATTTTGTTTCTCCGCTCACTCGGTTGCCGTGCTTGTCGAACTCGTGGCCTTCGATTCCGTGGCGGATATCGGCGGCGATCGGGTCCAGTTTCCGGTTCGAGTAGCTGACGTACCAGCCGGTGATGGCGAACGTGGAGACGAACTGCAGCAGGCCCAGGATCAGGCCGATGTTGATGTTGCCCCAGACCTTGGTGGACATGAAGCCCACCGCGTAGTCGGCCAGCAGGACGTAGGCGAAGTACCACAGCAGGAATGCGATGGCCATCGGAAAGACAAAGCTGCGGTGACGTTTACGCAGTTCCTGAAACTGCTCCGTCGATTGGACTTCCTTGAAGTCCACGAACGCCGGTGCGTCCGTTTCTTGGGCTTCGTGACCCATCGTTCCTCCTCATTGAGACTGGCGAGCCACCCCCGGTTACCCCGGGCTCCGGGAAACAGACTTCCGGCCTTGTGTGACTGCAATCACTGTGCCTCGTGATGCGTATTACATTCCAGCACCGCCGTGTTTCCCGTCGCTCAACGGTCGCGATGCTGCGCCCAACGGCGCCTTTCGGCCGTTCCGCCGGTGGTCTCCCCCGGCCTGCGGGCCGCCACGCTACGCTGGCAGCATGCCGGACTCTCCCCTCTTCACCGCCGCGGCGATCGCCGTGATCGCCTTGGCAATCGCCGTCGTCGTGGCTGTAGGGCTCAAGGTCCTGCGCTCCTTCCGCGAGCTGGGTACCGACGCGGA
Organism: Arthrobacter sp. 05L428; assembly: GCF_056397665.1. Lineage (NCBI taxonomy): Bacteria > Bacillati > Actinomycetota > Actinomycetes > Micrococcales > Micrococcaceae > Arthrobacter > Arthrobacter sp. 05L428. Next base: position 50,110 of record NZ_JBFTNW010000010.1, read on the forward strand.
ACGCGCCACCTACAAGACGTTGCACGCGGCGTCCCGCGCCGGCCAGTATCTGCGCACCGGACTGAACCCGGCCGGCGCAGCCAAGGCGAGCCGCCAGCTGCGCAGCCTGCTGGGCTGCGATGCCCTGGCGATCACCGACACGACCGGGGTGCTGGCCTGGGACGGTGCCGCCGAAGAGCTCAAGCCCGCCTTGATGGGCCTCGCCGCCAAGGTACTGGAAGGCGGCCACACCGCCGTGATCCCGGCAGGCGAACTGCAACTGCTCGCCAACGGCAAGGCCGCCGCGCCGCTGGCCCCCGGGACGGAACGCGCCGTCGTGATCGCCCCGATCAAGGCCAGCACCCGGGTGGTGGGCGTGGTGGCGGCCTTCGCCCCGGCGGCCGGCGCGGGGCTGGTGCGCGCCACCAGTGAGGTGGCCGACTGGGTGGCGACGCAGGTGGAACTGGCCGAGCTGGACGCGTCCCGGACGCTGCTGATGGAGGCCGAGGTCCGTGCGCTCCGGGCCCAGATCAGCCCGCACTTCATCTACAACTCGCTGAACGCGATCGCGTCCTTCATCAACACCGACCCGGTCCGCGCCCGCGAGCTGGTGGTGGAGTTCGCGGATTTCACCCGATATTCCTTCCGCCGGCACGGCGACTTCACCACGCTGGCCGAGGAACTGCGCTGCATTGACCGGTACCTGCTCCTGGAGCGCGCGCGCTTCGGCGACCGGGTGCAGGTGAGCCTGCGGATCGCCCCCGAGGTGCTCAGCACCGTCATCCCGTTCCTGAGCCTGCAGCCGCTGGTGGAGAACGCGGTCCGGCACGGGCTGGAGGCCAAGGAGGGCCCGGGCCACATCAGCATCACGGCCAACGACTCCGGCGCCTTCGCCGAGGTGACCATCGAAGACGACGGCGTCGGCATGGATCCCGAGAAACTGCGTGCCGTCCTGGCCGGGCACAGCGACGGCGAACACGTCGGCCTGCACAACGTCGATGCCCGGCTGCGGCAGGTGTACGGCGAGGACAACGGCCTGGTGATCGAGACGGCGCCGGGCGAAGGCACCCTGATCACCATGCGGGTGCCCAAGTCCCAGCCGCGGCACGACGCCTGAGCCCATACCCGGCAGTACCCTAGAACCATGATTAACGTCCTCGTCGCCGATGACGAGCTGCCCGCTGTCGAGGAGTTGGCCTTCCTGCTGGGCCGGGACGAGCGGATCGGAGCGATCCACCGTGCTTCCTCCGGCGCCGAGGCGCTGCGCGCCCTCGAGTCCCAGGAGGTCGACGCCGTGTTCCTGGACATCCATATGCCGGCCCTCTCCGGCCTGGACATCGCCCGGGTCATCGCCCGCAGCGCCAAGCCTCCCGCCGTCGTCTTCGTCACCGCCGACGAGGACTGCGCGCTGGAGGCGTTCGAGCTGGCGGCCGTCGACTACCTGCTCAAGCCGGTCCGCGCCGAGCGGCTGGCCAGGTCGATCGGACGCATCAGTGAGCTGATCCGTGAGGGGGCACCGGCGCCGGAGATGATCACGGTGGATCTGGGTGGAACCACCAAGATGATCCGGCGCGAGGACGTCACCTACGTCCAGGCGCAGGGCGACTACGCCAGGCTGCACACCGCGGACGCCAGCTACCTCATCCGGGTGCCGCTGGCAGACCTCGAGCAGCAGTGGGCCGATGCCGGGTTCCTGCGTATCCACCGCTCGTACCTGATCGCCCTGAACCACGTCGGCCACATGAAACTGGCCGCGGCCCGTCCCAGCGTGACCGTCGCCGGGGCCGAACTGCCGATCAGCCGCCGGCACCTGCCGCCGGTCCGGGAGAAACTCGAGGCGACCCGGATCCGGCCGCAGGCATGACCCGGGTCCGCGTCACCGCACCGCGCAGCTTCAAGGTAGGCAGCGCCGCGTCAGGCAGCATCGCCGCCGGGCGCTCGGCCGCCGACACGCGCGAGGCCGCCGAGGAATCCGACGCCGGGCAGGTGTTCGTCCGCTCTCTAATCCGCTCCCAGCTCCGGCTTGGCATCGTGGTGGCCGCCGGTTTCCTGCTCATCCTGCTCGCCTTCGCGCTGATACTGGGGCTGGTGCCTGGCCTGGCCGAGCTGCGGATCGCGGGGCTGCCCTTCGACTGGGTCCTGCTGGGCGCCGGGATCTACCCGGTGATCGGGCTCAGCGCCTGGCTGTACGTCCGCACGGCCGCGCGGAACGAGTCCCGCTACCGCGACCTGGCCGGGGACAAGTGAGGCGCGGGTGAACCCGGTCGTCGGCATCGCGGCCTTCGCGGCGGTCTCGCTGGCCACCGCCGTCATTGGTTTCTACGGCCTCAGGGTCTCGCGCACCACCGGGGATTTCTACGTCGCCTCCCGCACGGTGCGGCCCTGGTGGAACGCCTCGGCGATCGGCGGCGAGTACTTGTCCGCCGCCAGTTTCCTCGGCGTCGCCGGACTCATCCTGCTTTCCGGCACCGATGCCTTGTGGTTCCCGGTCGGGTACACAGCGGGATATCTGATGCTCCTGTTGTTCGTGGCCGCCCCGCTCCGCCGGTCCGGCGCGTACACGATTCCCGATTTCACCGAGGCCCGGTTGGATTCCCGGGCGGTCCGCCGGGTCACGAGCTTCGTGGTGGTGGTGGTCGGCTGGCTTTACATCGTCCCGCAACTCCACGGCGCGGCGCTGGCCATCCGGATCACCACCGGGCTGCCGGCCTGGGTGGGACAGGTGGCCGTGGTCGCCGTCGTGTGCGTGACGGTGGTGTCCGGCGGGATGCGCTCCATCACTTTCGTCCAGGCGTTCCAGTACTGGCTGAAGCTGACCGCGCTGGCCGTCCCTGCGCTGTTCATCCTGCTGGTGCTGGCCGGCAACGGCTCGCGTGCGGTCGCCGAGGCGTCGGTGAACCCCACCGCGATGGCCCCGGCCGGGCCCTACCAGAACATCTCGCTGCTGGTGGCGCTGCTGTTCGGGACCCTGGGGCTGCCGCACGTGCTGGTGCGCTTCTACACCAACCCGGACGGCCAGTCGGCGCGCCGGACGACCTTGATTGTGCTCGGCCTGCTCTCGGTCTTCTACCTGTTCCCGACGGCGTACGGCCTGATCGGGCGGACGTTCGCCCCGGGGCTGGCCAAGAGCGGCCAGGCCGATGCCCTGGTGCTGCTGCTGCCGGGCCGGATGATCGGCGGAACGGCAGGCGACCTGCTCTCCGCGCTGGTGGTGGCGGGCGCCTTCGCCGCCTTCCTGTCCACCACCTCGGGGCTGGTGGTGTCGCTGGCGGGTGTCATCAGCCAGGACATCCTGGGCGGCAGCGTGCGCGGGTTCCGGCTCGCGGCGCTGATCTCGGCAGTGGTTCCGCTGGGGATCGCGACCATGACGGACTCCACGGCGCTGGCCGGGAGCGTGGGGCTGGTCTTTGCCTTCACGGCCTCGACCATCTGCCCCGTGCTGTTGCTGGGCATCTGGTGGCGCGGGCTGACAGACGCCGGCGCGATCGCCGGAATGCTGACCGGGGCGGTGTCCTGCGGCGGCGCCATGCTGGCCGGCGCCATGCTGGGCTCCGCCGGCACGCCGCCGTGGCTCGCGCAGCCGGCCGCGTGGACGGTCCCGGCTGCGTTCACGGTGATGGTCCTCGTCTCGCGGGCCACCCAGGGCCGGATTCCGCGGACCATCACCCGGCTGATGACCAGGCTGCACACCCCGGAACGGCCGCTCGCCACCGAACGGTGACGCGCCAGTCTGTGACGCGTCGGCCGGTGGCGTCAGTCGATCGCGGCCATCAGTTCAACGACGCGGTCCAGGAACGCGTCGACCTGGCTTTCCTCGTAGCCTTCGCGTCCGACGGCGGGACGGAAGACGGCGCGGCGGATGTTGTCCACGCTGAGCGGCTGGTCCTCCTCGAGGTAGCCGATCAGCTCGTGGCAAAGGTCGTCGACGTCGGTGGTGTTGTAACTGCGCACCTTGGCCTTGGCCGGGCGGCGGAAGCGCTGGCCGTCGGGGCGGTGCAGGCGGCCGCGGAGCAGGCCCGCGAGCCGGCCGATTTCACGCAGCCAGGCTTCCTCGCCGCGCTCCCCGATCAGTTCGTCGCGTTCCCGGCGGGCCAGGGCGTCCTCGAGGCGGTCCAGGGCCGCGTCCACCCCGGCGGCTGAGTAGCCGCCCTTGACCGGGTCGAAGGAGACGGCCCGGACATCGGCGCTCTTGACCGCCCGTCCCGCGGCCTGGGGTGTTTCGAACGAGACCCGCGCGCGCTGCAGGAACTGGTCCACCTGCTTGGCGTTGTAGCCGTACTGGTTCCGCTGAACGCGGTCAAAGGAGGCCGGAATCTGCCGTTGAATGTCCACTGTAACTATGTTTCCTTCGATGCCGTTCGGCTCTGGTTGCGCCAACTTCAGGCGTGTTTGCCCGGCACCATTCTAGGCACCGGGAGGAGGCGGGATGCCGCCCTAGCCGCCGGCGCCGGCGGAGAAGATCATGAATGCCACCGGGGAGGCGAAAACGATGGAGTCAAGGCGGTCCATGACTCCCCCGTGGCCGGGCAGGATGCTGCTCATGTCCTTGATGCCGAGTTCGCGTTTGACCATGGATTCGGCCAGGTCGCCGGCGGTCGCCGCGGCGACCATGCCCACGGCGAGGGCGGCGCCGAACCACCAGGGTTCGCCCAGCACGTAGACGCTGGCAAGGATGCCGACCAGGACGGCGCCCGCGATCGACCCGCCGAAGCCTTCCCAGGACTTCTTCGGACTGATCTTGGGGGCCATCGGGTGCTTGCCCAGCGAGGCACCGACGAGGTAGCCGAAGGTGTCGTTGGAGACCACCAGCAGCAGCAGGGTGCCGATCTGCCAGGCCCCGATCGGCACCACACCGCCGGGCCAGGGTCCGATCGGGGTGACGCCGCCGGAGGCATGCAGCGGCAGCACGGCGAAACTGATCAGGAACGGAACCCATGTCATCGTGAAGACGCCGGCGAAGATGCTGCGCGCGGACCCGGCCGCCCCCTCCAGGGAGCGCCACAGGAGCACCGCGACGCTGCTCAGCAGCAGCGCGAACAGTAGACTTTCGGGGCCGCCGAAGTAGGCTGCGAGCGGCATCGCCACGGTGCCCGTCATCGCCGGGATGATGGGCAGCCGGGTGCCGGAGGCCTCCAGCGCGCGGAACACCTCCCAGACGCCGAAAACGGCAAAGGCGGTGACGATCAGTACGAAGGCCAGGGGCAGGAACAGCAGGCCGCCCAGCACGGCGAAGAGCATGGCAAGGCCTACCGCCGTGGCGGCAGGAAGGTTCCTGCCGGCTTTGGGCGTCGGATTCTTCCGCTCTCTCCCCCGCACCCGGACGCGAGGTCCGGATGCCTGCTGTTCGTCCCCCATCAGACCTCGAGCAGCTCGGCTTCCTTGCGCTTGAGCAGCTCGTCGATGCCGTCGACGTGGGCCTTGGTCAGGGCGTCGAGTTCCTTCTCGCCGCGGGTGCCCTCGTCTTCGCCGGCTTCGCCGTCCTTAACCAGCTTGTCCAGGGTTTCCTTGGCCTTGCGGCGGATGTTGCGGATGGACACCTTGGCGTCCTCGCCCTTGGACTTGACGATCTTGACGTATTCCTTGCGGCGTTCCTTGGTCAGCTCCGGGATGGTGATCCGGATGACGTTGCCATCGTTGGAGGGGTTGGCCCCCACCTCGGAGTCGCTCAGGGCCCGCTCGATGTCCCGCAGGGCGGTCTTGTCGAACGGGGTGATGAGGATGGTGCGGGCGTCCGGGACAGCGAAGGAGGCCAGCTGCTGCAGCGGCGTCGGCGAACCGTAGTAGTCCACCAGAACCTTGTTGTACAGGCCCGGGGTGGCACGTCCGGTGCGGATCGAGGCGAAGTCTTCCTTGGCTACCTCAACCGCCTTGTCCATCTTGTCCCCGGCTTCGAGCAAGGTTTCTTCGATCACGTTCTCTCCTCAGAAATTGGTGCGCACCCCTTTGCCCGGGGAGCGGAGCTGTCCTAAAAACATCCTAGCCGCAGCTAGGGGGTGACTACGGTGCCCAGGTCCTCGCCGCGGATGGCCCGGGTGACGTTGCCTTCGCCCTCCATGCCGAACACCACCATGGTCAGGTTGTTGTCCTTGCACATGGTCATCGCCGTCTGGTCCATGACCCGGATATCGCGGCGCAGGGCCTCGTCGTAGCTGAGCCGGTGCAGTTTCTCGGCTGAGGGGTCCTTCTTCGGATCGGCGGTGTAGACGCCGTCGACCCCGCTCTTGGCCATCAGGACGACGTCGGCGTGCACCTCCATGGCGCGCTGCGCGGCGACGGTGTCGGTGGAGAAGTACGGCAGGCCGGCGCCGGCGCCGAAGATCACGACGCGGCCCTTCTCCATGTGGCGGATGGCGCGGCGCGGAATGTACGCCTCGGCAACCTGGCCCATGGTGATGGCGCTCTGCACGCGGGTCTCCACGCCGGCCTGTTCCAGGAAGTCCTGGAGGGCGAGGCAGTTCATCACGGTGCCGAGCATGCCCATGTAGTCGGCGCGGGAGCGGTCCATGCCGCTCTGCGAGAGTTCGGCGCCGCGGAAGAAGTTCCCGCCGCCGACGACGATTGCGACCTCGACGTCGGGAACGGCGGCCGCGATCTGCTTGGCGACTCCGCGGACCGTGTCCGGGTCAACGCCCAGTTTGCCGCCGCCGAAGACCTCGCCGGACAGCTTCAGGAGCACGCGGCGCCTGGTCTTCTTTGGCTGGGCTGAATTGTTGACGGTATCCATGGTGCCTTCCCGTTGGTGAGCTCTGAAAAAGGTTATCGTGCCGGGGGCCAAAGGCTGCATTCCGCCCCGGGCCAGCGTGAGCGGATGCATGCAAAAGGGGCGGCCACCGCAGTGACCACCCCCTCAGCGTGACTTACTTAGGAACCGACGCGGAAACGCGTGAAAGCGGTTGCCTTGACGCCGGCCTCTTCGAGGACCTGCGCGACGGACTTCTTGGCATCCTTGGCGAATGCCTGGTCAACGAGGACCTCGCCCTTGTAGAAGCCGGTAACGCGGCCTTCCACAATCTTGGTCATGGCAGCCTCGGGCTTGCCCTCGGCCTTGGCGGTTTCCTCGGCGATGCGGCGCTCGGACTCGACCAGCTCGGACGGAACGTCCTCGCGGGTCAGGTAGTTCGGGGCCATCGCGGCGATGTGCACGGCGACGTCGTGGGCGGCGGTGGCAGCAGCTTCGCCTTCGCCGTCAACGGCGAACAGCACGCCGACCTGGGCCGGGAGGTCCTTGGAGGTCTTGTGCAGGTACGCGTCGACCGTGGGGGCCTCGATGCGGGCAATACGGCGGACGACAACCTTCTCGCCCAGGATGGCGCCTTCTTCGACGACGACCTCGGAGAGCGGCTTGCCGTCGACGTCGGTGGCCAGCAGGGTGTCGAGGTCGGCAGCGCCGGACTCAACAGCAACAGCGAGCACCTTGTCGGCGAGCTGGATGAACTTGTCAGCCTTGGCGACGAAGTCGGTCTCGCAGTTGACCTCGATCATCACGCCGACGCCGCCGTCGACCTTGGCAGCAACCAGGCCTTCCGCGGTGGAGCGGCCTTCGCGCTTGGTGGCGCCCTTGAGGCCCTTGATGCGGATGATTTCGATGGCCTTCTCGGCGTCACCGTTGGCTTCGTCAAGAGCCTTCTTGACATCCATCATGCCGGCGCCGGTGCGCTCGCGCAGAGCCTTGATATCAGCGGCAGTGTAGTTCGCCATGTGAACCCCTCTGTCTAGAAATTTTGTGTGGTGTACGGACTGACAGGACGGCTGCTCACCGAGTGAGCGGCCATCCTGTCAGTACCCCTTGCGCAGCAGGCAGCTGCCTGCAGCGGTCGGGGAGATCCAGATTTACTTGTCTGACTACTTGGCTTCGTCGGCGGCCGGAGCAGCTTCGGCAGCGTCAGCGGCCGGGGCAGCTTCGGCGGCGGGAGCCTCCGGGGCAGCCTCTGCGGCTTCCGGAGCAGCAGCTTCAGCGGCGGCCGGAGCGGCAGCCTCTTCGGCCTTGCTGCCTTCGAGGAGCTCGCGCTCCCACTCGGCCAGCGGCTCTTCCGGAGCTTCCGTGGTGCCGGTGGCGCGCTGGTTGCGGGCGATCAGGCCCTCAGCAACGGCGTCGGCAACAACGCGGGTCAGCAGGTTTACGGAGCGGATGGCGTCGTCGTTGCCCGGGATCGGGAAGTCGACTTCGTCCGGATCGCAGTTGGTGTCCAGGATGGCCACAACCGGGATGTTCAGCTTCTTGGCCTCGTCAACGGCGAGGTGTTCCTTCTTGGTGTCGACAACCCAGAGGAGCGAAGGCGCCTTGGTCAGGTTGCGGATACCACCGAGGTTGGTCTCCAGCTTGGTCAGCTCGCGGCGAAGGAGCAGCAGTTCCTTCTTCGTGTAAGCGGAACCGGCGACGTCGTCGAAGTCGATCTCTTCGAGTTCCTTCATGCGCTGGATGCGCTTGGAAACCGTCTGGAAGTTGGTCAGCATACCGCCGAGCCAACGCTGGTTCACGTACGGCTGGCCGACGCGGGTTGCCTGCTCGGCGATGGCTTCCTGTGCCTGCTTCTTGGTACCGACGAAGAGGACGGTGCCGCCGTGTGCAACGGTGGCCTTCACGAACTCGTAGGCACGGTCGATGTAGGACAGCGACTGCTGCAGGTCAATGATGTAGATGCCGTTGCGCTCCGTGAAGATGAAACGCTTCATCTTCGGGTTCCAACGACGGGTCTGGTGTCCAAAGTGGACGCCGCTGTCAAGCAGCTGGCGCATAGTTACGACGGGCATGCCGACGCTCCTTCCGGCAGGTCATTCATGAGAAAGCCCTGGGCTCTCTTACCCTGCCAATAGTTGACGGTTATTTAGCAACACCCAGGCGGGTGTTCCTCCTGGCATCCACCGCACCCCTCATCCGGACCCTGGGGCCGGACCGTAAGAGGCGCAGTCCTCCGCACCCGGAAGCCGGGCTTCGGACAGGGAGGGCTGGATACGCGTAGTCAGCCACTGCTCCCGCACTCCTGAATGAGATGTGCTGCCGCTCCAAATGACTGGAACAAAAACGGATCCAGCCAAAGTGAACAAGGCATGAGGGCACAGCAAACTGCTCCACCAAGTGTACTACAGCAGACCTGCCCGAATGGACCGTCTCGGGGTGCCCGCGGAGGGGGCTCCGAGTGTGGCTCCGGCGGGAAATCCACATAGCCTTCGAGGGGACTTTCCGGGCCCGGGCCGGCCGCCGCAGGCTGACAGCATGAAGGCTACTCTCTTATTCGCAGCATTGCTGCTAGTCCCGGCCCCGGCAACAGGACAGCCGGCTTCCCCACCCGGGAGCTGGAGCTGGCCGCTCTCCCCCAGGCCCGCGGTGCTGCGCGTCTTCGACCCGCCGGACCGGCCCTGGCTCAGCGGCCACCGCGGCGTGGACCTGCAGGCTGCGTACGACGGCGCTCCGGTGACCTCGCCGGCGGCGGGCACGGTCGCCTTTGTGGGCTTTGTGGTGGACCGGCCGGTGGTCACCATCGACCACGGCAACGGCCTGCGGAGCAGTTTCGAACCCGTCGCAAGCACGCTGCGGCCCGGCGAGGCCGTCGCGGAGGGGTCGGTGCTGGGACGGGCGCTGCCCGGCCACTGCGGCGGGACGCCCTGCATCCACTGGGGCGTGCGGCGCGGCGACGATTACCTCAATCCGCTGGCCTTCGTGATGGACCTGCGGCCCTCCATCCTGCTGCCGCCCGTGAATCCCGGTCCGGGACAGGGCGGCTCCGGATGAAGGGCCGCAAGGGTGCTGCGCGGGACGGCCGGCGTGCACGGCCGGCCGAGGACCGATTAGACGATGGCCGAGATCCCCGTGATTGCCCGGCCGGTGACGAGGGTGTTGATCTCGTGGGTGCCCTCGTAGGAGTAGATCGCTTCGGCGTCGGAGAAGATCTTGGCCATCTCGTAGTCCGTGACGATGCCGTTGCCGCCGAGGAGGCTGCGGCCGATGGCGACACTTTCGCGCATCCGCGCCGTGGTGAACGCCTTGGCCAGGGCCGACTGCTCGTCCTTGGCCTCGCCGGCGTCCTCAAGCTGGGACAGGCGGACCATCATGCCCATCGAGCTGACGACGTTGCCGAGAATCTGCACGAGCTGGTGCTGGACCAGCTGGAAGGAGGCGATCGGGCGGCCGAACTGGCTGCGCTCGACGGCGTAGCGGCGGGCGACGTCGAACGCGGCGAGCTGCTGGCCGACGGCCTGCCACGCGACGGACAGGCGGGTAACCTTCAGGACCTTGTTGGTGTCCCGGAAGCTGTTGGCGTTGGCCAGCTTGAAGAAGTCCGGCACCACGACGTTCTCGAGGGTGATGTCGGCGTTCTGGACGGTGCGCAGCGAGATCTTGTTCTCGATCTTGGTGGCAGTGTATCCCTCGGTCTTAGTGTCCACGAGGAAGCCCTTGACCTGGTTGTCGGCGAGGTCGCGGGCATAGATGACCACCCAGTCGGAGAAGGTGGCGTTGCCGATCCAGCGCTTGGCTCCGTTGAGGATCCAGCTGTCACCCTCGCGCCGGGCGGTGGTGCGCGTGCCACCGGCGACGTCGGAGCCGCCCAGCGGCTCGGTCAGGCCGAAGGCGCCGATTTTCTTCAGGGAGTAGATGTCCGGCAGCCAGGCGTCCTGCTGCTCCTGCGAGGCGAGCGCCTCGATCGAGCCGGTGAAGAGCCCGTCGTGCACGCCCAAGAAGGTGGCGATCGAGGTGTCCGCACGGGTTGCCTCGGCATGCAGGATCCCGGCGAAGAGATTCGAGTAGCCCTGGCGCTTGACCGGGCTGACCAGGTCGATCTCGGCCAGCTTCGGGATCAGGTCCATCGGGAACTCGCCGCGGTTCCAGCAGTCCACCGCGATCGGCTTCACCTCACGGGCCAGGAACTCGCGCACCTCCGCCAGCCGGTCCTTCTCCTTGCCGCTGAGCAGCTGTTCGAAAGCGAAGAAATCGCCATCGGCGTAGGGGAGGTTGTTGATGTCGATTGCAGCTTTGGACATGTTGTTCCTTCACTTGTGATCGGCAGCGATCAAAAGGGCGCGGGCTTCGCGCCGCGGATATGTTACTCGTGAGTAACATATCCCAGCTTTCGGCCGGGTGGCAAGTGACGGGGCACACGGCAGGCCATGGATCCTCCCGGCAGGAGGCGAGGGGTGCGCCCGGATACCGGGTCGCAGCGGGATGGCTGCCGGATGGCAGGGGGTCGCCGGGACGGTCGCTGCGCGGGGTCGCCGGGCAGGCCGCTGCGCGGGGCCGCTGGGCGCGGTCGCTGGACCGGCCCCTGGGGCGGGAGACGAAAAGGGCCGCAGCTGACGAAGGACGTCCGCTCCGGCCCCGGGGACACGGCGTGTCCAGGGAACTGTTGATGATGTAGGGCTACTCGGACTTGAACCGAGGACCTTAGGATTATGAGTCCCGCGCTCTAACCAGCTGAGCTATAGCCCCGTGGGCCGGAACGGTCACGCCCTGACGGGCCCGACCATTCCGGGCAAAAACACTCTAGCAATAGTAGTCGCCCCGGCTCGGGCAACGACCGCCTACGGCGATCCGGGCCGCTTAGACGACCAGGTCGTCGTAGCTGGCGCCGCGGTAGATGTCCTCGAAGGTTTGCAGGGTGCGTTCGATGCTGTGGCTTTCCACCATGCTTCGGCTCGCCTTGCCCATGGCCGCACGCTCGTCCGCCGGCAACGACAGCACGCGTTCGATCTTGGCCGCCAGGTCGTTGCTGTCATTCGGCGTGAACAGGTAGCCGTTCTCGCCGTCGTGGACCAGGTGAGGCAGGGCCATGGCGTCGGCCAGCACCACCGGGGTGGACGCGGACATCGCCTCCAGGGTGACGAGGGACTGCAGCTCGGCGGTGCCGGGCATGCAGAACAGGTCCGCGCTCAGGTAGGCCCGGCGCAGTTCCTCGTCGCTGGCCAGGCCAAGGAACTTCACACGGTCTTGCAGGCCCAGCCGTTCCACCTGTGCCTCGAGTGCGGGCCGGACCTCGCCGCCGCCGACGACCTCCAGGTGGACGTCGAGCGCCGCCGGCGTCTTGGCTACGGCGTCGATCAGCACGTCGATGTGCTTTTCTTCGGCGAGGCGGCCGACGAACAGCACGGTGGGGCTGGCGTGCGGCGTTGATTCCTCGCCCGGCTTCAGTTCGTAGGCTGCGGCATCGATGCCGTTGGACAGCGGCAGGACCTTGCGCAGGAAGGCGTGCTGGTGCATGGCCTTGGCCGCGAGCGGCGTCGGCGTCGTGACGACGTCGGCCTGGCCCATGACCTTGCCCATGTCGCGCCACGACACGCGGCCGACGATGTCCTTGAACCACTGCGGGAAGGGCAGGAACGGGTTGAGGTTTTCGGGCATGAAGTGGTTGGTCGCGACGATCCTGATGCCGCGCTTGACCGCCTCGTAGAGGACGTGTTCGCCGATCATGTAATGGCTTTGGATGTGCACGACGTCCGGCTGGATCCGGTCGAACAGCAGGCCTATTTCCTTCTTGATCTCCCACGGGAAGGTGATCCGGAAGTACTCGTGGGTCGGCACCGAGTGCGAGCGGAGCCGGTGCACGGTGGCCTCGTCGCGGAACTCGCTGAAGCTCTTGCCCTTGCTGGGCCGGCACGCCAGGACATGGACGTCATGCCCGCGGCCGGTCATGCCCTTGGCCAAGCGGTAGCCGAACTGTGCGGCACCGTTGACATCCGGCGGGTAGGTGTCAGCGGCAATCAGGATGGTCAGCTTTTTGTCGGCTTGGTCATTCTCGGGCATGGTCACGGGGATAGCTCCTGGTGGTCACGGTGCGGTCAGCGGGGCTGTGGTGGCCGGCTGGCCATCGGCACAGGCGGCGGGCCTGCGCCAGAAGTCTGTGGCGCCGCCCTAGGACAGCCGTCCCGCGGCTTTCCGCGCGTCCTTCTTGCGCTTGGTGACCTCGGGGTGGTGCCTTGAAAGGGCGATCACTCCCACGATAGCAAGGAGTGCGGCCGCGCCCATGGCAATCGCCGTCACGGCGTGGACGTCGGGCCGCAACTCCCCCAGGATCACGATGCCGATCGCGATGCCGATAATCGGGTCGATGACGGTCAGTCCGGCGATCACGAGGTCGGGCGGACCTCCGGAGTAGGCGCTCTGCACAAACCATGAGCCCAGCCCGCCGGCGGCAAGGATGGCGACCAGCGTGTACCACTGGACGTTGAGCAGGAACTGCCCGTTCGGGTCGACCAGGTGCTTGCCGATAATGCGGGTCAGGACCGCCACGAAGCCGAACAGGACGCCGGCGCCGAGGATGTACACGAAGGCGCTCATCCGGTGGTTGAAGAGCAGCGCCAGTGTTCCAAAGAGGCTTACGGCCAGGGCCAGCAGCAGCACGATGGTCAGCTCGTCCGAGCCGCTGACGTGGTGGTTTTCCTGGGTGACGTTCACAGCGAGCACCACGAACAGGGCCGAACCGGTGACGCACGAACTGATGGCCACGACGGTGGCCCGGTTCATGCTCAGCCCTTGGTCTTTGGCATTGATGATGGTGGTGATGACGAGGGCGATCGCTCCGATCGGCTGGACCACGGTCAGTGGCGCCGAGACCAGGGCGACGGCATTCATCGCCGTCCCGACGCAGAGCAGCATGAGCCCCAGGACCCAGCGCGGGTTGCGGATCAGGCGGAGCAGTCCGTGGGAACTGAGCGCCAGCCCTCCGGTGTCTGCCTTGACCGCACTCCCCTGCCGTTGGGCGCCGAAGGCCAGGAAGAAGGAGCCAAGTACCGCCAGCACAACCGCAAGCCAGACCATCAGCGGAGGCCGCCGTCGTCGATGTCGCCCTCGCTGGCGTGCTGACCGCGGGCGTTGCCGGCTTTGAGGTCCCGGCCCTTGCGGATGATGGCCCAGAAGTAGTTGTAGGCCGCGATCCAGTGCCCCACGAGGCCCAGCCCCAGGAAGATCCAGGCAGCCACAAAGTAGGCGTCGGTCCCGGGGACGGGCAGCTTGGAGAGCACCAGCAGGGGGGTGCCGACCAGCAGCAGGGCGGTGCGGATCTTGCCGGTCCGGCTCACGGGCAGGTCCGGGTGGCTGTGGAAGTAAAACAGCGAGATGGAGAGCAGCACAAGGTCAGGGACGAGCAGCGCGGTCAGGTACCACCACTCGACGACGCCGGCGATCACGAGGGTGACGGCCACCGCGATGAGCGAGAGCCGGTCCGCGATGGGATCCATGATGCGGCCCAGCTTGGACATCTGGTTGAAACGGCGGGCAATGTAGCCGTCCACCCAGTCGGTGCTGCCCATGACCGCCAGCACCAGGGCGGCGGCGCCGTATTCCTGCTTGGCCAGGACCAGCCAGATGAAGAGCGGGACGCCGAGGAACCGGACCACGGTCAGCAGGTTGGGAACGGTGAAGACCAGGTCGTGATGGATCTGGGGCTGTCCGGGGCGTGTGCCAGCGCCGATGAACTTCATCCGTTCCCCCTTTCCACAGCCGGCAACGATTTAGTGTCGGAGTTCAGGGCGAAGCCTAGCCCTTGAGGAGTCGGCGCAGCAGGAACACGAGCGCCGTTGTGGAAGCTGCAAGGGCGGCGAGCGGCTTCCAGCGCTTGCCGAGTTCGGCAGCGGCTCCAGACCTGTTGGCCGTGGCACCGGGGGTGGCGGCCCTTTCGGCCGAGGCCTTGGCCTGGCTGCGGAACCCGGCGATCTTGTCGTCCACGAGCTCCCTGCCCTCCTCCAGCTTGTGCTGGGTGGCGGTGAGGAGGGCCTGGGCCTGGGTCTTGACGTCGAGTTCCTGGCCGAGCTCGTCGCGCACGCCGGTGAGGTGCCGGCGGCGCGTCTCGAGCCGGCGGCGCAGCTCGTCCTCGGTCGGGGCGGGGCCCAGATCGGGCTGTTCTGCGGCCTTCTTGGCTTCCTTTTCGGCCTTAGCCTTTGCGGCAGCCTCTTCCTTGGCGGCTTTGGCTGCCTTGGCCTGCGGGGAGTTGGGGTCAAGGACGGCGGGGTCGAAGGAAGAGCCTTCCTTCGCAATGCCGAGGTCGTATTTGAGGCCGCGGATGGTCTCCTCGGGGAGCAGCGGCATGGCCTTCTTGAACCGGCCGTAGCCGATCAGGCCCACGATCAGGGCAATTACCAGGAAGGCGGCGCAGACCAGCAGGGCCGCGAGCCAGGCCGGCATGACGGTGGCCAGGCCCATGATGGCCGCCACGATGAGCCCGATCACGAGGAAGGCGACAAAGACGAGGGCGACGCCGAAGAAAGCTGCAGCGACCCCGAGCTGGATGCCCTTGCGCTTGAGTTCGGCCTTCGCGAAGGCAATCTCGTCATTGAGTTGCCGGGGTGCCAGCTTGAAGATCAGTTTCAGGGTCTTGGGCAGCGCGGAAAGGCGCAGCCCCCCGTTTGTCCTGCCGGTGTGCCGTCCGCTCATCGGTTCCGCCTAACTGGTTCCATCTGTGATTCCGCTTCCGCTGGATTGCCGGGTCTGCGCGGCTTCGCGCACTCCCAGGTGTCAAAACTACCATTCAGGGTCCGGCCGGCGTCCCGCGCGCGCCCGTCGGGACGGGCGTGGCGGGCTGGGCCGCCGTGCGGCGGCTTACGACGGCGCCCGGCGAGCACCGCGTCGGCGTCGTCGGGCTGCTTGGTGCGGACGACGTCGGGCTGGGCCGTCCCGGGCAGCGGGCTGCGCCGGGTAGGCGCGACGGGCTGCGCCGGGCAGCCGCCGCGGGCTACGCCGGGCAGGCGCGACGGGCTGCGCCGGGCAGGCGCCGCGGTCGACGCCGGGCGGGCCTAGGATTGACCTCTGTGCATACACACAGCAATCCCGGGGACTCCCTGACCCGCCGTCGGAAGCTCCTCTACATCCTGATGCTCGGCGCCTTGACGGCCCTTGGGCCGTTCACGGTGGACCTCTACCTGCCGGCATTTCCTGCCCTGGAGGCGAGCCTCGGTGTCACCGAGGCCGCAGTGCAGCTGACCCTGACCGGCACGACGGTAGGTTTCGCCCTGGGCCAGCTGGTGGTGGGGCCGCTGAGCGACAAGTTCGGACGACGTCTTCCCCTGATCCTGGCCACCGCGGTGCACATCGGAGCCTCGCTCGGGGCCGCCCTTTCCACCGACATCGGCACGCTGGGCCTCTTCCGCGTGCTCATGGGCATCGGTGCCGCCGGCGGAGGCGTGGTGGCGATGGCGATGGTGCGGGACCTTTTCAGCGGCTACGCGATGGTCCGGATGTTCTCCCGGATGGCGCTCGTCAACGGCTTGGCCCCGATCCTGGCACCGGTCATCGGATCGCAACTGCTGCTGCTGATGCCGTGGCCGGGCATCTTCTTCTTCCTTGCCGGCTACGGCAGCTGCGTGATCATCGCGGCCGTGTTTGTGGTGCGCGAGACCTTGCCGCGCGAGCTGCGCGGCACCACAGGCCTGACGGTCCGCCAGCGCTACGGCGTCCTTTTCGCCGACCGGATCTTCGTTGGCCTGCTGCTGCTGGGCGGCATGAACTTTGGCGGTCTCTTCACATATCTCTCGGCCTCGCCGTTCCTGTTCCAGGACGTGTACGGCTTCTCCCCGCAGCAGTATGGCCTGCTGTTCGGCATCAACTCGCTGGGGATCGTCGCTGGGGTCCAGACCAGCTCCCGGCTCATCAAGCGCGTCCCGCCGCAGTGGATCCTCGCCTGCTCGACGGCGTGGATGTTCCTCATGGCGGTGCTGATCGTGGTCTTCGACCAGCTGGGCTTCGGCTTGTGGGGCGTCATGGTGCCGCTCTGGTTCTACATCCTGGGCGCCGGATTCACCTTCCCCTGCGTCCAGGTGCTGGCCCTGGCCAAGCACGGCGCCCAGGCCGGAACCGCAGCCTCCTTGCTCGGTGCTGCGACCTTCCTGATGGCCGGCATCATCTCCCCCGTGGTCGGCTGGCTGGGCCTCGGCTCGGCGACGCCGATGGGGGCCGTCCAGGCCGGCTGCATCCTCCTGGCGGCCGCGTCACTCTGGCTCGTGGTCCGGCCGCGGACCGTGCCTTCCATCCACTAGCACCGGCCGCCCTTTGGGGGACATGCCCCACGCACGGCACGCGCGGGTGGGTATGCCCCCTGCGGAGACGACAGGGTGGACATGCCCGGTCCCCGCGACCAAGAGTGGACATAACAGGCATATGTCCATGCTTCGACGCACCCTAGGGGCATGTCCGATGGCAGGCACGGGCACCGCACATGCTCCCAGGGTGGACATGCCCAGTCCCCGAGACCAAGAGTGGACATAACAGGCATATGTCCATGCTTCGACGCACCGTAGGGGCATGTCCGGTGGCAGGCATGGGCATCGCTCATGTTCCCAGGGTGGACATGCCCGGTCCCCGCGACCAAGGGTGGACATAACAGGCATATGTCCATGCTTCGAGGCGCAGAAGGGGCATGTCCGGTGTTGGACGGCACGTAGGGGCATGCCCAGCAGCGGAGACTGGGCTGGGGCCATGCTGCCCTGTTCGCGGCCTGCGGCTGGCGATAAAGTTGTTGTGTGCCTGACTGGCAGGACCCTCCTCCCCTACCGGCCACGTGGCAGCGGTGCGACGACGGTATTCTGCCTCTGTGGTGGGAGCGGCTGTGCTCGCAGACCAGCCCCCAGTCGGCGGCCCTCTATGCGGCCGGGCTGTTCACTGAGGACCGGCGCCGGCCGATCGCGCAGTGGTACAACCCAGCCTACGACTCAGCCCTGCTGGTGGCCCCCGAGACCTCGCCCGAATGGCCGGTGCAGCGCTTCGGCATCTTCTACGCGCCCCCGCGTGGCGGCTTCACCCGCGTCCATTCGTCGGCCCACGAGTGGCACCCGCGGGAGCCGCGGCAGTCCCCCACGGAGGATGAAGCCTTCCAAGCCGCCGTGGCCGAGGCGGAGCGCTTCCTGCAGGTAGAGATGTTCTTCGTCTGAGGGCTCGTACGCCGAAACCCGGAGTCTTACCGACGGCCCCGCGCCCGCCCCGGTGACCTGAACCACAGGAAGCCAGGGCAGCGTATCGAGCCAAGAAAAAAGGCCCCGCAGCCGGTTATTCACCGGCCGCGGGACCTGTCTGCTCCTCCTGCTGGACTTGAACCAGCAACCCTTCGATTAACAGTCGAATGCTCTGCCAATTGAGCTAAGGAGGAATGAAGCAGGTATGACATTAGCAAAGGTTTTACCGCTAGGGAAATCGGCGGCGCAGGATCCGGAACCCGCGCACTCCGCCACAATCGAATACCCCCTCCGGGTATACAAAAAGTCCCCGTCCCGGTGACCCGGAACGGGGACTGTGCGCTCCTCCTGCTGGACTTGAACCAGCAACCCTTCGATTAACAGTCGAATGCTCTGCCAATTGAGCTAAGGAGGAATGAAGCGGATATAAGCCTAGCAAACACCGTGCCGGGAAGCGAAATTGGCCGCCCAGCGGGGCAATCAGGAGTCCATGCGGAGCGAGCGCCGCTGCATCTCCAGTTCCATGAGTTCCCGATTCAGCCGCTGGAATGCTTCCGGGTCCGCCGTGGCGTCGAGACGCTGCAGCTGGCCCATCTTGTCGGCCTTGACGCGGGTGATTTGCAGCTCGAACAGCCGCGCCAGAATGTCGCGGCAGTAGCGTTGGACGGCTTCGGCGGTGCTGGCTGGCAGCGGCACGACGGCGAGTTCGGACACGAGCGGCCGGAGCGGTTCAGGGACCTCCCGCAGCAGCTGCTCGACCCACCGCGCAGGGTCACCGATGGAACCCGGACCGGAGGCACGGATCGCTTCGTGGATCGCGAGGTAGGCCGGCGTGGAGAACCGCGCCTCGGAGAAACGCTGCCATGTCGCCCCCTCAAGGGTCGAAGGATGCTGGAGTACCACCTCGAGCGCCTGGCGCTCCATCGCGGCCACCGGATCGCGCGGGTCGGGCCGGTTGAAGGCCGGCAGCGTGGCCGACGGCGGCAGGGGCGCCACGCCCGGGGCGGCACCGGGGGCCGTTTCGGCCGGGCGCGTCGGGTTCTGGCCATGGCCCTGGCCATATCCCTGTCCGGCGCCTCCGGACGTTCCCTGGGCGTTACGTTTGATCGCGGCGCCAACGGCACGGCTGACTTCCTCGACCGGCATGCCCAGCCACCCCGCCAGTTCGCGGGCGTAGGCGGGCCGGATGCCGGCATCACGGATTTGGGCGACCACTGGAGCCGATTCTCGCAGGGCCGCGATCCGTCCCTCGACGGTGTCCAGGTTGTGCCGCCTCAGGCTGGCGCGGATCGCGAATTCGAACAGCGGCCGGCGGGTGCCGATCAGGTCCCGGACGGCGGAGTCGCCCTTGGCCTGTCGCAGCTCGCAGGGGTCGGATCCGCCGGGTTCCACTGCGACGTAGGTCTGCGCCACGAAGCGCTGGTCCTCTTCGAAGGCGCGCAGCGCCGCCTTTTGGCCGGCGGCGTCGCCGTCGAAGGTGAAGATGACTTCTCCCCCGCTGCCGTCGTCGGAGAGCAGCCGGCGGGCAATCTTGATGTGCTCGGTGCCGAACGCCGTGCCGCAGGTGGCCACCGCCGTCGTGATCCCGGCCAGGTGGCAGGCCATCACGTCGGTGTAGCCCTCCACCACCACCAGTTGGCGGTCCTTGGCGATGTTCCGTTTGGCGAGGTCGATCCCGTAGAGGACCTGCGACTTCTTGTAGAGCGCGGTCTCGGGGGTGTTGAGGTACTTGGGGCCCTGGTCGTCCTCGTAAAGCTTGCGGGCGCCGAAGCCGATGGTGTCGCCGGCGATGTCGCGGATCGGCCAGATCAGCCTGCCGCGGAAACGATCGTAGATCCCCCGGCCGCCCTCGGAAAACATGCCGGTGAGTTTGAGTTCCGCGTCGGTGTAGCCGCGGCCGCGGAGGTGCTTGAGCAGCGAGTCCCAGCCCTGCGGGGCGTAGCCGACGCCGAACTGTTCCGCCGCGGCGCGGTCGAAGCCGCGGCCGTAGAGGAAGTTCCGGCCCTCGGTGGCGCCCGGGGTCAGCAGCTGCGCGCGGAAGAATTCGTCGGCGATCTTGTGCGCATCGAGGAGACGCTGGCGGCGGCCGATTTCCTCGCGGTTGGGGCCGGACCCGCCGTCCTCGTAGCGCAGTTCATAGCCGATCCGGGCAGCGAGCTTCTCCACGGCCTCATGGAAGGTGGTGTGGTCAAGTTTCTGCACGAAGGAGATGACGTCGCCGTCCTCGCCGCAGCCGAAGCAGTGATAGCGGCCCACCTGGGGGCGCACGGTGAACGAGGGTGAGCGCTCATCATGGAAGGGACACAGGCCCTTGAAGGACCCCAGCCCGGCACCCTTGAGGGTCACATAGCCGTCGACAACTTCCTTGATGTCGGTGCGCTGGCGTACCTCGTCGATGTCTTCACGTTTAATCAGGCCGGCCACGGTGCCATCCTAGTACCCGGGTACGACGCCGGTCGGCGGCGTATGGCGCCCGTCACCCGCACCGTCACCACAGCGACGGCAGGCTGCCGACGAGCCGTTCGTACATGGCCAGCGCGGAGCCGTCGGTCAGTGAGGCGACCTGGTCGATGACAACGCGCAGCCGGGCGCCGTCGTCCTCCGCGGCGCGCCAGTCGGCGGCGAACATCGGCTCCAGGTGGCGGTCGCCGCTGGCGCTAAGCGCGGTCACGAGCGCGTGCAGGACCTCGCGCTGGCGTTCGTAGATGGGCTGCCGGTGTTCGGTGGTCATCACGAACGTGGTGGCCAGGCCCTTCATCACGGCGATCTCCATCACGGTCTCGTCCGGGACGATGAGTTCGGCGTTGTAGCGGGTGAGATTTTCCGGGCCGTAGACGGTGCGGGTGGTCTCGAGCGCGCTTTGGCAGAACCGGCCGATCAGCTGGCTGGTCATGTCTTTGAGCGCAGCCATGGACTTGCGGCTGCCGTCGGCCTCGCGGACCCAGACACTCGTGGCCTCCAGCCGGGCCAGGGCGGCGTCGATGGCGGCTGGATCGTTGTGCGGCAGGTACCACTGCTTCGCGTAGCCCACCACCCGGGCGCGGTGGTCGGGATTGTCCATCCAGCGAAGCTGGAAGTGCCCGGCGACGATCGCGTCCTCGACGTCGTGCACCGAGTAGGAGATGTCGTCCGCGAGGTCCATGACCTGGGCCTCCAAGCAGGAGCGCCGCTCGGGTGCCCCCTCGCGGATCCAGTCGAAGATCGGCAGGTCGTCCTCGTAGGCGCCGAACTTGCTGGTCCGCTGGCCGTGGATCACCGGCGCGTTCTCGGCCGACCACGGGTATTTCGCGGCGGCGTCGAGGCTGGCGCGGGTCAGGTTAAGGCCGGCGGGGCGGCCGTCCGGGGCCAGCACCTTGGGCTCCAGCCGGGTCAGCAGGCGCAGCGTCTGGGCGTTTCCTTCGAAGCCGCCGATCGCGTGCGCGACCTCGTTCAGGGCCGACTCGCCGTTGTGGCCGAACGGCGGGTGGCCGAGGTCGTGGCTGAGGCAGGCGGTGTCGACGACGTCGGGGTCGCAGCCCAGGGCGCGGCCGAGTTCACGGCCTACCTGCGCCACCTCGAGGCTGTGGGTCAGCCGGGTGCGGACGAAGTCGTCCGTGTCCGGCGCGACCACCTGGGTCTTGGCCCCGAGCCGGCGCAGCGCCGAGGAGTGCAGGACGCGGGCGCGGTCGCGTTCGAAGTCGGAGCGGTAGGTGCTCTTGGGCGGTTCCTCGACCCAGCGGGCGCAGTCGCGGTCCACGTAGCCGTCCAGCACGGGCGCGCTCGTCCTGGTTTCAGCCACCGGAGACATCCAGTTCGGCGAAGGAGATGTCGCGGGTCTGTTCGGAGTCCAGGCTGCGGTTGAGCAGCCAGTCCTTGGGCAGGGCGGGCTTCTTGGGTGAACCGGCGCGGCCGCGCGGGCCCTCGGCGTCGGCGCCCGGGTAGGGTGAATCAAGGTCCAGTTCGTCGAGGGTGCCGCGGAGCACCTCGAGGCTTGTCACGAGCGCCAGCCGGTTCCGCAGCTCGCTGCCCACCACGTACCCCTTGAGGTACCAGGCCATGTGTTTGCGGATTTCGCGCAGCGCCTTGCCCTCGTCGCCGAAGGTCTCAACCATGAGTTCGGCGTGCCGGTAGATGCTTTCCGCCACCTGGCGGAGTGCCGGGGTGTGGCGGACGTCGCTGCCCTCGAAGGCAGCCATGAGGTCACCGAACAACCATGGCCGGCCCTGGCAGCCGCGGCCCACCACGACGCCGTCCACGCCGGTCTCGCGGACCATCCGCACCGCGTCTTCGGCGGACCAGATGTCGCCGTTGCCGAGGACCGGGATGTCCGGGAGCGCCTCGCGCAGCCGTGCGATGGCGGACCAGTCGGCCTTGCCGGAGTAGAACTGCGCGGCGGTGCGGCCGTGCAGGGCGACGGCGGCGACGCCGGAGTCGCGGGCAATGCGGCCGGCGTCGAGATACGTGAGGTGGTCATCGTCGATGCCCTTGCGCATCTTGATGGTCAGCGGGATGTTGCCCCTGGACGCTTCCTTCACCGCGGTCTGGACGATCGAGGTGAAGAGATCCGTTTTCCAGGGCAGCGCCGAGCCGCCGCCGCGCCGGGTCACCTTGGGCACCGGGCAACCGAAGTTGAGGTCGATGTGGTCCGCGCGGTTCTCCTCGACCAGCATCCGGACGGCCTGGCCGACGGTCACAGGGTCCACGCCGTAAAGCTGGACGGAGCGGACTTTCTCGTCCTCGTCGTGCGAAATGATGCGCAGCGATTCGGGCGTGCGCTCCACCAGGGCACGGGAAGTCACCATCTCCGCCACGTACAGGCCGCCGCCGTATTCACGGCAGAGCCTGCGGAAGGCGGAGTTGGTGATGCCCGCCATCGGAGCCAGGATCACGGGAGTGTCCACCGTGAGGGGACCCAGCTTCAGGGGCGGCAGTTCCAGCTTGGGGGCGGGAGGCGTTGCTACAACAGTCACCCGTCCATTGTCTCAAAGCCGGGCAAATCGGCGGGATCCAGGCCGGCTATGTGGAAATCGCGGCGTGTACCGGGCGGCGCGCAGCGGCCCGGTCAGCCGGGCACGGCGGCGCGTCGGCCGCGGCGGCCCGCCGGCGCCGGTTCCGAGCCCCCGTCGTCGGGCGATCCCCCGTCGGACGAGTCCCCATTAGCAGAGCCCCCATCAGCAGAGCCCCCACCGGACGGGCCGGCCTCGACCGGGCTCCCGGCGGGAGCGGTGGCGGGCCGGCCGCCGTCGTCCGCCGCGCTCCCGCCCTTCAGCCCGGTGGCCTTCACGACGAGCACCGCGATCAGCGTGGTCACGGGGATGGCCAGGACCAGGCCGATGGAGCCGACGAGCGTGCGGATCACTTCCTCGGAGAGTTCGGCGCTGGTGAGGGCGTCGCCCAGCGGGCGCTCGTAGAGCATCACGATGATCAGGATCGGCAGAGCCGCCCCGGCGTAGGCGAAGGCGATGGTGTAGACGGTGGAGGCGATGTGGTCCCGGCCGATCCGCATGGCCGCGGCGAACAGCTTCCGCGCGGACGTCCCGGGAGCGAGTTCCCAGAGCTCCCAGACCGCGGAGGACTGGGTGATTGTCACGTCGTTGAGCACACCGAGTCCGGAAATGATGAGCCCGCACAGGATGATCCCCGAGATCGAGATGTGGTCCGAAACGTTGGCGAGTGTGGCGGCGTCATGGTTGCCCACCCCTGCAAGGTTCGCCGCGTCGGTGGCCCAGGCCGCGAGCGCGGCGGTGATGCCCAGGCCGAACATCGTCCCCAGCAGCGCCGTCGAGGTCCGGGCGGTAAAGCCGTGCGCGAAGTAGAGCACGCCGATCATGATCACCGTGGATCCGACCAGGGCCAGCAGCAGCGGCGGTTTGCCTTCCACCAGGCCGGGAAGCATAAACGAGACCAGCACGGCGTAGGCGCCAACAAGGCCGATGAGGGCGCGCAGCCCGCGCCAGCGCGCCACTGCGATCACGACCACGGCGTAGAGCACGGCGAGCAGGATGATGGGCAGGGTCCGGACAAAGTCGACGAACACGTAGGCGGGCGCGCCTCCCGCGGCGGCGCCCTGGGCCTTGGAGAGGTTGAGGTAGCGGATGTTGTCGCCGACCTTGACGCCGTGGGACTTGGCGACGTCGGGGTTGATCACCACCTTGACCGGGTTGCCGCCCTTGTCCGGGTCCGTGTAGGCGAAGGTGCACTGCGAGCCCTGTCCGGGCCCGGCAGCGGCCGGGGCGCCCGGCTGGGCGGTGCCGTCCATGCAGCCTGCGACGACGACGCGCTGGATTTTTCCGGTGTCGAAGCTGACGCCTGGCGCGGCCGCATAGGGACTTGAGAGTTTAAGGCCTTCCTTGCTGCCCGAGGGCCACAGCAACACCATGGCCACGATGGTCAGCAGGGTCAGCGGAACCAGGACGGCGGCCAGGATCCAGTTGGCTTTCTTCCGCGCGGCGAGCGCCCGGGGAGTCGGGTCGAGGTGCCCCGGGGTCGTGTGTGAATGTCCGGCGCCCATCAGCAGTTCAACCTCATGCCGAAAACTTTACGGGGTCGGAACCGCCGGCCGGTGCCAGTGCCCTGCCGCCGGGCAGGATCCAAAGTGCCCTGCCCCCGCGCAACGCCCATCCCCCGGCAACCCGGCCGCGAATGACCTATGGGAATGAGCGTGCAAACCGGCGCGGAAACGCTCACGGGAACGCCGGCGCGCAACTTATTGTTGGTAATTGCAGGGACCAAACGAGGTGGAGGACACTAGCGTGGCCAGACGCATGACAGACGACCGGGAGCACCAGGCAGCCGGGGCAGGCCCGGCGGCCCGCGCCGAGCTCAGCATCGCGGACGCCGCCGGGCAGACGCGCGGCGTCGCCCTGGTGCTGCACGGCGGCCGCGCGGACAGCTTCGAGGCGGTCCGCGCCCGGCACCTCAGCCCGGCCAGGATGCTGCCCTTCGCCCAGGCGCTCCGGAACGAGGGCGCCCCGCACGGCCTGGCCGTCTGGACGCTCCGGAACCGGTACCGGGGCTGGAACGGGCCGGACATGTCCCCGGTCCAGGATGCCCGCTGGGCCCTTGCCCAGATCAGCCGCGAACATCCCGGCGTGCCCGTATACCTGCTGGGCCACTCGATGGGCGGCCTCACCGCGCTCTGCGTCGCGGACCACCCGCAGGTGGAAGCCGTCGTCGCGCTGGCCCCGTGGCTGGACCGGTCCACGCCGGTGGAACCCGTCGCCGGGCGCCGTGTCCTGATCGTGCACGGCAGCGAGGACCGCTGGACGAGTCCCAAGAACTCGCTGGCCTATGCCCGGCGCGCCGAGGGTGTGGCGGCGTCGATCGACTACGTCTCGCTCAAGGGCGCCGGCCACTTCATGTTCCGCCGGGTCCGGCTCTGGAACTCACTTGCCAACGGCTTCATCCTTGACGCCTTCGGCAACAGCGCCGGCACTGAACTCCCTGGCACGGACGCGCTCCGCCAGGTCCTCCCCGCCGCGGCCAGCCTCCCGGTGGTGCTGTGATGCCGGCCTTCCCGCTGGAAGCGTTCCTGGCCAGTCTGCCCTGGGTGGCGCTGGGACTGTTGGCGCTGCTGGCCGTGACATTTGCCGTCGCCGTGCGCCAGAGCCGCCACTCGGTCATCGACACTGTCTGGGGCCTCGGCTTTGTGGTGGCAGCCGCGGTCTCCTGGGCGCTGTCCGCAGGCCACGGCGACGACGGCCGCCGCCTCTTGCTGCTGGCCCTCGTTGCGGTCTGGGGCATCCGGCTGGCCGTCCACATCGGCATCCGGGCCCGCGGCGGCCATGAGGATCCGCGCTACGTGGACATGCTCTCCTCCGCCCCCGGCTCCCGCAACACGTACGCCCTGCGCCGCGTGTACCTGCCGCAGGGCATCGTGATGTTCTTCGTCTCGCTCACCATCCAGGTGGGCATGTTCAGCACCGGCACCCTGGGTTGGCTGGCGCTGCTGGGCGTCCTTTTGTGGATTGTCGGTTTCGTCTTCGAGACTGTCGGGGACTGGCAGCTGGCTCAGTTCAAGGCGGATCCGGCCAAGCGCGGCACCGTCCTGGACACCGGTCTCTGGCGCTATACCCGGCACCCGAACTACTTCGGCGACGCCGCCGTCTGGGCCGGCCTATTCCTCGTCGCCGCGGACTCCTGGCCCGGCGTGCTGACCATCCTCTCCCCCGCGCTGATGATCTGGACGCTGGCCGGCAAGACCGGGAAGCCCCTGACCGAGAAGGCCATGTCCGCCCGGCCCGGCTACAAGGAATACGTCGAATCGACCTCCGGCTTCCTGCCCTGGCCGCCGCGCCGGCCGGCGGAGCGCTGAGATGCGCGGTTCGACGTGAGCTGGCGGCCGGCGCCCAGCGACCGCTTCTACCGCGTCATCGTCCGGACCGGCCAGGCGCTGCGCTGGCTGTTCCGGATCCGGGTCCTCGTCACCGGACGGGAAAACCTGCCTCCGGTGCTCCCGGACAACGCACGCGACAGCGCCCCGCAAGGCGGCTCGCGGCACCCCACCCCGGGGACGGGCGCGGTCGTCGCGATCACCCATTTCGGCTACCTCGATTTTGCCTTCGCCGAGCTGCTGCTGTGGGGGCACAACAGGGCCCAGATGCGCTTCCTGATCACCCAGGGCGCGGCCGACCACTGGTTCGCCGGGCCGGCCGTCAGCGCCGCCGGGCACGTCGTCGTCGGCTATGACACCGGAGCGCACGCCTACGACGCCGCCGTGCAGAAGCTCCGCGAGGGCGAATACATCGCGATCCTGCCCGAGGCCGGGGTGAGCCGCAGCTTCCAGGTCCGCGAGTGCAAGACCGGCGCGGTGCGGATGGCCGCCGAGGCCGGGGTGCCCATCATCCCGGTCTCAGTCTGGGGCGCGCACCGGATCATGACCCGGCACCACGGCTTCTCCCCGCTCCGCGCCTGGCGGGCACCCGTGCGTGTGCACGTGGGCGAACCCCTCACCCCGGCCCCGGGGCTGGACGTCCCGGCGGCCACCGAGGCGCTGCGCGAAGTCCTCCAGCGCGGGATCGACGCCGGCATCGCGGACTTCCCCCTGAAGCCGGCACCCGGCGCCTGGTGGATGCCGGCCGCGCTCGGCGGCGGGGCCCCCACCGAGGAGGAGCGCCAGCGGCTGGACGAGGCTGAGGGGCCGCGGCGCGCGCGCAGCCGGCGCCGATAAGCCCGGTTCACCCCAGCGACTTGACTAAACTCCATCGGGTACAAAAACGCACTCAATGGAGAGGTACCCCTCTGTGGCAAACACAGTCCTGACGAAAAGCCGAATCGGCGAAGAACGCGGTCTCGCCCGAATAGCCCAACGGATGGCCGCGTGGACCGAGAAGTGGTTCCCGGACGCCTACATCTTCGCCCTGGCCGGCGTGATCATCATTGCCCTGGCCGCACTGGCCATTGGCGCCTCACCCCAGTCCATCGCGGATTCCTTCGGCAACGGTTTCTGGGACCTGACCGCCTTCACCCTGCAGATGGCCATGGTGGTCCTCACCGGCTACGTCGTGGCGACCTCCCCGCCGGTGGCGAAGCTGATCAACCGACTGGCCCTCGTCCCGGCCACTGCCCGCACCGCCGTGAGCTTCGTTGCCCTGATGTCGATGTCCGTCTCCTTCCTCAACTGGGGCCTGAGCCTGATATTCGGCGGTCTGCTGGCCCGGGCCATTGCCCGCCGCAAGGACCTCACCGTGGATTACCGGGCCCTGGGCGCGGCCGCTTTCATGGGCCTCGGCGCCGTCTGGGCGCTCGGCCTGTCTTCTTCCGCCGCGCAGCTGCAGGCCACGGCGGCCTCCTTGCCGCCGGCCCTGCTGAAGATCACCGGCATCCTGGACTTCGGCACCACGATCTTCACCTGGCAGTCGCTGCTGACCCTGGCCATCCTGATGGCGCTCACCACGGTGATCGCGCACTTCTCGGCTCCGCAGGGCGGCGCGATCCGCACCGCCGAAGACCTCGGCGTCGACCTCGACGACGAACCGAGCGAGCCGGCGCCGCGGTCCCGTCCGGGCGAGTGGCTCGAATACAGCAAGATCCTGCCCGTCCTGGCCGGCATCCTGACCCTCGGCTGGCTGGTCTCGCAGTTCCTGACCAAGCCGTTCCTGAGCGTGGTCAGCAGCCTCAACGGCTACCTGCTGGTCTTCCTGATCCTGGGCCTGGTGTTGCACGGCACGCCGCGCAACTTCCTGCAGGCCGTCACCAAGGCCGTCCCGGCGACCGCCGGCATCCTCGTGCAATTCCCGCTCTACGCGGCGATGGCGGCGATCCTGACCAAGGCCACCGGCCACGGCGGGATGTCCATCTCGGCGCACCTCGCCGGGTTCTTCTCGGAGATCGGCAGCGGCGGCGGGTTCGCCGTCGTCATTGCGCTTTACACGGCCGTGCTGGGCCTGCTGGTCCCCTCCGGCGGCGGCAAGTGGCTGGTCGAGGCGCCCTACGTGATGCAGTCCGCCACCGATGTGCAGATGAACCTCGGCTGGACCGTGCAGATCTACAACATCGCCGAGGCGCTGCCAAACCTGGTCAACCCGTTCTTCATGCTGCCTTTGCTCGCGGTGCTGAGGCTGCGCGCCCGGGACCTGGTCGGCTTCACCTTCCTGCAGTTCGTCTTCCACCTGCCGGTGGTGTTGCTGCTGGTCTGGCTGCTCGGGATGACCTTCCAGTTTGTTCCCCCGGTCCTCCCCTAGCCGCCCCTAAACCGAACTGACCCGCAGTTGTTGTCGCATCAAAACGACAACAACTGCGGGTCAGTTTGCGTGTTGAAGGCCTAGGCGGGGTCGGAGACGATCAGGGTGTCCGCGCCGGCCTGCCGGGCCTTGCCGCTGTCCAGCAGCGGCTCGACGACGGCGCGCAGGGCCGTCATCGAATCGTCCAGTTCCAGCAGCACCGGGTACTGGTACGCGATCAGCGCCAGCAGGTCCCGCACCGCGGCGCGGGCATCGTCGTCGGACAGCTCCGGATCATGGCCCAGGAACACGTCGGAGGGTTCGCCGGCCTTCGCCGCGTGACCTTCTTCGGGACCGCCCATTTCCGGGCCGCCCTGTGCGTAGCTGACCGCGAATGCCTGCAGCCGGCCCTTCTTGCTGGCCGGCACGCCCGCGCCGAAGGCACTTGCTTTGGGCGCGCGCAGCACAATCGCGCCGTGCGCACCGCTGAGGTCGTCCAGGAAGAGCCGCTGCACGGTGGCGATGCTGAGCTCGCCGGGGCTGTCCCAGTGGTGCACGGCGGTGTAGTACCGGCCCACGACGTCGCTCAGCTCCACCGAGCCGGTGGCCAGGTCCTCCACCTGCTCGGAGGCCGCGGCCTCCGAGCCGTCGCCGAAGACCGGGAGCTTCAGGGAGCCGGGCTCCACGACCACCAGGCGCGAACGCTGGATCGGGGCGAGACCGGCTGCCTCGGCGAAGGCGGCGCCGGGCGTGCCCGGCTCCACCTTGGTCCGCAGCCGGGAGATGCCCGACGGCGACCGTTCGGCCTCGTGCCGGAGCATGCCCAGCAGCGTGGACCCGATACCGCTCCGGCGGTGGTCCCGGGCTACCTCGACGTACACCCAGAGGCGTTCCGGGTGCAGCGAGGCCTCGTGCACCACGCCGGCCGCGACGGGGATGGCGACGCCGTCGACGACGTCCTCGGCCACAATGCAGCGGCGCCACGGCGCGTTGCCCGAGGGCGCCAGGGTGCCGCGGAACTGCCGGGCCTGGTCCGTCTCGGGCCCGCCCCACACTTCCAGCAGCGCGAGGTCGTCGCCCTCACGCCATTCACGGTATTGGATCGCCATGCTCAGGCGCCGATCAGCCGTGCGGCCAGGTAGCCCTCCACCTTGTCCAGGGAGACTCGTTCCTGGCTCATGGTGTCGCGTTCACGGATGGTGACGGCCTGGTCCTCGAGCGTGTCGAAGTCCACCGTGATGCAGAACGGCGTGCCGATCTCATCCTGCCGGCGGTAGCGGCGGCCGATCGCGCCGGCGTCGTCGAACTCGATGTTCCAGTTCTTGCGCAGCTGCGCGGCGAGGTCCTTGGCCTTCGGGGACAGGTCCTCGTTGCGGCTCAGCGGGAGCACCGCCGCCTTCACCGGGGCCAGTCGCGGATCGAGCTTGAGCACGGTCCGGACGTCGACGCCGCCCTTGGCGTTGGGTGCCTCGTCCTCGGTGTACGCGTCGATCATGAACGCCATGAAGGAGCGCGTGAGGCCCGCGGCGGGTTCGATCACGTACGGGGTGTAGCGCTCGTTCGTGGCCTGGTTGAAGTAGCTCAGGTCCTGGCCGGAGGCCTTCGAGTGCGTGGAGAGATCGAAGTCGGTGCGGTTGGCGATGCCCTCGAGCTCGCCCCATTCGGAGCCGTGGAAGCCGAAGCGGTATTCGATGTCCGTGGTGCCCTTGGAGTAGTGGCTGAGCTTCTCCAGGGGGTGCTCGAAGAAGCGCAGGTTCTCCTCGCGGATGCCCAGGCCGGTGTACCAGTCCATGCGCTCCTTCATCCAGTACTGGTGCCACTGCTCGTCGGTGCCGGGCTCGACGAAGAATTCCATCTCCATCTGCTCGAACTCGCGGGTGCGGAAGATGAAGTTGCCCGGCGTGATCTCGTTACGGAAGGACTTGCCGATCTGGCCGATGCCGAACGGCGGCTTCTTGCGCGAGGTGGTGAGCACGTTGTTGAAGTTCACGAAGATGCCCTGCGCGGTCTCGGGCCGCAGGTAGTGCAGGCCCTCTTCGCTGGCCACCGGGCCGAGGTAGGTCTTGAGCAGGCCGGAGAATTCCTGGGGCTCGGTCCATTCGCCGCGGGTGCCGCAGTTGGCGCAGGCGATGTCCTTGAGGCCGTTCTCGGCGGGGCGGCCCTTCTTTTCCTCGTACTCTTCCTCGAGGTGGTCCGCGCGGTAGCGCTTGTGGCAGGAGAGGCACTCCACCAGCGGGTCGGAAAAGACCTCGACGTGGCCGGAGGCTTCCCAGACCTGGCGGGGCAGGATCACCGAGGAGTCCAGGCCGACGACGTCCTCGCGGCCGCGGACCACGGACTGCCACCACTGGCGCTTGATGTTTTCCTTCAGCTCGGCACCGAGGGGACCGTAATCCCAGGCAGAACGGGAGCCACCGTAGATTTCACCGGCCTGGAAGACGAAACCCCGTCGCTTGGCGAGGGAAATGATCTGGTCGAGTACGGATTTTGCTGCCATGGGAACTCCAATTTCTACAGGGCCGCTGGGTGCGGTCCGTGCTGTCAGCCCCGGGTCACCGGCTGGTTGCCGGGCGGGGTGTTGCGAACGGTGTGATGCAAACTCCTAGCCTACCCGCGCTGCTACCTCTTGAGGGCTCCGCGGGACCAGGGCAGGCTGGCCAGGATAATGGCGGCCAGCGTCAGCAGCGTGCCGAGCACGGTGGGCAGCGCGATGACGGTGCCGGGCGCGGGCAGGACCAGGTCGAGGCCGAGCGAGCCCAGCAGCTGCCCCGCGATCATGCCCAGCCCGGTGACCAGGACGCCCAGGCCGCGGACCAGGAAGGCGGCGACGCCAATGAAAATGCAGCCCATCGGCCCGCCGAGGTAGTACCACCATTCGCCGGGGAGGGCGTTGCCGGGCCCGGCGACCGCCAGTTTGATCAGCCAGGCAAGCCACAGCACGATGCTGCCGGCGATGAAGTTCACCAGGGTGGCGGTGATGGGCGTGCGGTAGTGCACGGTGGCCGTGCCGTTCATGGCCTGCTGGAAACTCATCAGGAACCCGGCCAGCACCGGCAGCAGCACCGGAACCAGCAGCTGCAGCGGGCCGGCCTCCGTCCCCGAGGGAGCGCCTGCGCCGCCCGCCGCGCTGCCGTCGAAGCGCGGCGAGACGGCCCAGGCGACGGCGGCGACGGTCAGTATGCTGCCGAGCACGCGGATGCCGGTGACGGGTTTCTTGCCCGCCGGGCCGATCCCTATCCGGTCCACCAGCAGGCCGCTCAGGGTCTGCCCGGTGACGGCGGCGACCGTAAACAGGGCGACGCCGAGCAGCCCGACCGTGAAGGACTGGGCGAAGACGAAAAACGCGCCGATGCCGCCGGCGAGCGCGTAGTAGCGCGGGAAACGGCGTTCCCGCAGCGCCGGCAGGACGTTGGCCAATCCGGCGCGTCCCTTCGGCAGGGCCAGGGAGACGACGATCATCAGCGCCAGGCCGACACTGAAACTGACCACCGCGGCGGCGAGTCCGTCGGCCAGGACGGTGCCCAGGGCGCCGTTGATCCGGCCCTGGACGGGGACGAAGAGGCCGGCCGAAACGGCGAGGAGCAGTCCGACGGGCAGTGGAAGCCGCGGTGCGTGGGTCATTGGTGCCACCTTTGGTCAGGCATTATTGCTTGTATGAGCAACCCGGAAATTGAAGACATTCCCATCCGCGACGACATGATCCGGCTGGGCCAGCTGCTGAAGCTGGCCAACCTGGTCGAGGACGGGGTGGAGGCTGCCGAGCTGATCAAGAACGGCCTGGTCAAGGTCAACGGCGAGATCGACGACCGCCGCGGACGCCAGCTCCACCACGGCGACACCGTCACCGTGAACGGGCAGACCGTCCGGATCGTCACACCTAACGGAGTTTAACCCGCCGTCGGGGACTACTTGTTGAGGACCTCGTGGGTGAGGAACTCGCCGACGTGGCCGATCTCCTGCTGGTTGATGCCGTGCCACATGCCGGTGTAGAGCACCTTGGTGAGCTTCACGTGCTTGCGCACCCAGCCCATGGTGAACTCAATCTTGTCCGGGGTGATCACGGGGTCCTGCTGGTCGCGGCCCCAGAACATCGGCACGGTTCCGTCCAGTTCCGCGTCGCGGAAGCTGGGGTCCCCGGCGGCGTCGACGGCAAAGCCGGAGAGCCCGACGACGGCGGCATAGCCGTCCGGGCGCTGCCGCAGCAGGGTCGTGGCCATGGCCATGCCCATCGAGAACCCGAGCAGGGTTACCGAAGGGTGGCTGTCCCTCACCGAGTCGATCCAGTCCTGCGCGTAGGCGGCGGCGTGCTTGACGGCGTCGAGCGAATAGTCGATGGACGCCGTGAGCGGGAACCAGGTGAAGCCGGGACCGGAGACCAGCGGGGCGCGGAGCGAGGCCACCACGAATTCCTCCGGCAGCAGGTCCGCCAGGCTGAGCAGGTCCTGCTCGTTGGCGCCGTAGCCGTGCAGCAGCACCAGCAGGGGCCTGCCGGCGCGGTCCTCCTCGGGCCGGGACCACAGAACAACGGGGGCAGGAAAGGCAGCGGGATAGGCAGCGGCTTCAGTCATGGCTCCATTCTTACAGTTACCTATGAGTAACAAGCTACGCTGGCGCCGCTTTGTGGGAAGGGGGCAGGATATGAAGGTGAGTGAAACAGAAGCAACGGAGAACTTCCCGGACCGGACCGTCAACCACCCTTGGACCCGCTACGTGGCGATGGGCGACTCCTTCACCGAAGGGATCGGAGATCCCGAACCGGCGAGCCCGGGCGGGCACCGCGGCTGGGCGGACCGGGTGGCCGAGGAATTGAGCCGCGGCCACGAGGATTTTGCCTATGCCAACCTCGCCGTGCGGGGCCGGCTCCTGCAGCAGATTGTGGACCAGCAGCTGGCCCATTGCCTGTCGCTGAAGCCGGACCTGGTGACCCTGTCCGCGGGCGGGAACGACCTGATCCGGCCCGGCGGGGACCCGGATGTCCTCGCCGAACGGCTTGACTCCGTGGTGCAGATCCTGAGCCTGGGCGGCGCCACCGTGGTCCTGTTCAACGGCCCGGACACGGGCTCGTCGGTGCTGGGCCGGATCCGCAGCAAGGTGGCGATCTACAACGAGAACCTGCGCACCGTGGCGGCCCGGCACGACGCCGTCATTGCCGACATGTGGTCGCTGCGTCAGCTCAACGACCCGCAGATGTGGGACGCGGACCGGCTGCACTTTTCGCCGCTGGGCCACCACACGATCGCGGCCATGGTGCTGGACTCGCTGAACGTCCAGCACACGCTGGAGCCACTTTCCCCGAAGCCGCTGCCGCAGCGCAGCTGGCGAGAGGCCCGCACCGGGGACCTGATCTGGGCCCGCGAGCACTTCGTCCCGTGGGTGGTCCGCCGGCTCCGGCACCGCTCCTCCGGCGACGGCATCACGGCCAAGCGCCCGCTGGCCGGACCGGTGTTCGGCCCCGGGGTCCCGCTCGGCTCGGGCGAGGGGCCGCCCGGCGCCGAGGATGCCCTGCGGTCCTGAA
Source organism: Arthrobacter sp. 05L428 (assembly GCF_056397665.1). NCBI lineage: Bacteria > Bacillati > Actinomycetota > Actinomycetes > Micrococcales > Micrococcaceae > Arthrobacter > Arthrobacter sp. 05L428. The sequence continues at coordinate 84,112 of NZ_JBFTNW010000010.1, forward strand.
CTCCGGGTACCGAGTGCCGGGCGGCCCGGCACCCCGGGCACGGGGTGCGCGTTAAGCTGGAAAGACACCTTTTGAGAGGCGCGGTACCGTGAGTATTTTCTTTTGGATCATCATCTTGACCTTCGTGGTCCCGGCGGCCATTCGTATGTACCGCAAATCGGTCCGCGGACGCGGCCAGGACCAGGGCATGCCCGGCGGCTTCCCAGGTCAGTTCCCTGGTCAGTTCCCTGGCCAATATCCGGGCCAGCAGAGCAACCAGCCGCGGGACGGCTTCACCCAGCGCGACTACTACGGCGGATTCGGCCAGCTGGGTGCGCCGCAGCCCCCGGCCAACCAGCCGCCGGCGAACCAGCAGTACCCGGTCCCGTACGAGGACAGCCCGGAGTACCTGAACAACCCGCCGCAGCCCGCGTCGCCGCAGCAGTGGCAGCCCCAGGCGCCGGCGCCTGGCGCCGCGGAGGTGCCGCCGGTGCCGTCGGGGCCGCAGGGCTACCGCGCGCGCAAGCTCGCCGAGCTGGACCAGAAATACAGCAACGGCGAGCTCGCCATGGAGGACTACATGGCCCAGCGCGCGGAGATCATGAAAGGCTGACCCCCGGAACCTACAAGCAACGCGGGGTCACTTACGGCCCATAATCCACTCGTGGATAGGCCGTAAGTGACCCCGCGTTGCTGTTGTCCGGGAGGGCTGCGCCTAGTCGACCTGCGGGAAACCGAGGTCGATCACCGAGGTGGACGGATCCGGCCAGCGCGTCGTAACGACCTTGCCGCGGGTGTAGAAGCGGATGCTCTCCGGGCCGTACATGTGGGTGTCGCCGAAGAGCGAGTTCTTCCAGCCGCCGAAGGAGAAGGTCCCTACCGGCACCGGGATCGGCACGTTGACGCCCACCATGCCGGCCTCGACGTCGAACTCAAACTGCCGGGCGGCGCCGCCGTCGCGGGTGAAGATCGCCACGCCGTTGCCGAACTCATTGTCATTGACGAGTTTGACGGCGTCGGCGTAGCTCTCGACGCGCACCACCGAGAGGACGGGGCCGAAGATCTCGTCGTCGTAGACCTTCATGCCGGGCTTGACGTGGTCGATCAGGCTCACGCCGATGAAGAAGCCGTTGGAGTCGAATTCCTGCTCCCGGCCGTCGACCACCACGGCGGCGCCCTCGTCTGCGGCGCCGGCCACGTAGGAGGCCACCTTGTCGCGGTGCTCGGCGGTGATCAGCGGACCCATCTGGGAGGCCGGATCAGTGCCGGGGCCGATCTTGAGCGTTGCCATCCGGGTCTTGATCGCGTCCACGAGTTCGTCCGCGATGTTCCCGACGGCGACCAGGACGCTGACGGCCATGCAGCGCTCCCCCGCGGAGCCGTAGGCTGCGGAGACGGCGGCGTCGGCGGCCATGTCCAGGTCCGCATCCGGAAGCACCACCATGTGGTTCTTGGCCCCGCCGAGGGCCTGGACGCGCTTGCCGTGGTCCGCGGCGCGCTTGTAGATGGACTGGGCGATCGGCGTCGAACCCACAAAACTGACAGCCTTGACGTCCGGGTGCTCGAGCAGCACGTCGACGGCTTCCTTGTCACCGTGCACGACGTTCAGGACGCCCGCCGGCAGGCCGGCCTCGGCGAAGACCTGGGCGATGAAGAGGGCGGAGGACGGGTCCTTTTCGCTCGGCTTGAGCAGCACGGTGTTGCCGCAGGCCAGGGCGCTGCCGATCATCCATAGCGGCACCATGGCCGGGAAGTTGAACGGCGTAATGCAGGCGACGACGCCGACCGGCTGCCGGACGGAGTGGACGTCGACGCCGCCGGACACCTGCTCGGAGCGTTCGCCCTTGAGCGCGTGGGACAGGCCGGTGGCGAACTCGATGTTCTCCAGGCCGCGGGTGATCTCGCCCTCCGCGTCGGAGAGGACCTTGCCGTGTTCGCTGGTCAGCAGGGCGGCCAGTTCGGGGCGGCGCTGCATAAGCAGCTCGCGGACCTTGAAGAAGATGGTGGTGCGCTTGGCCAGGCTCGTGGCCCGCCAGCCGGGCAGGGCGGCACGGGCGGCGGCGATAGCTTCCTCGACCCGAGCGGCGGAGGCGAGCGCCACTTCCTTTTCCTGTTCGCCGGTGGCGGGGTTGAAGACGGGGCCGTAGCGCTCGGCGTCGGACACCAGGGCGCCGTTGATGAAGTGCGGAATGCGTTCCATGGGGAGGATCTCTTTCTAAAAGGTTTGGGGGGCTACTTGGCGGACTCGAACGAGCCGTCGACCAGTTTGACGATGGCGGAGCAGTCCGTGCCGGACTGGCCGCCGTCGATGAGCCGCTGGAAGAGCTGCTGGACGTGCTCGCCGATCTCCAGCGGCGTGCCGGTGTCGCGGGCGGCGCTGATGGCCAGGCCGATGTCCTTGTTGGCGAGCTCGGCAGTGAACGTCGGCGCGAAGTCGTTGTTCGAGGCGGCGGTGGGCACGACGCCGGCCACCGGGTACCAGGTGCGCAGCGCCCAGCTGTCGCCGGAGGAAACGGAGGCGATGTCCCAGAAGACCTGCTTGTCCAGGCCCAGGCGGTCCGCAAGCACCGCACCTTCTGCCGTGGAGGCGAGGTTGATGAAGAGCATCAGGTTGTTGCAGATCTTGGCGGCCTGGCCGGTGGTGGCGCCGCCGGTGGGGATGATGTTGGCGGCCATCGGGCGGATGTATTCGGTGGCGTCGGCGACGGCGCTGGCTTCGCCGCCGATCATGAAGGTCAGCGTGGCGGCCTTGGCGCCGCTCATCCCGCCGGAAACGGGCGCGTCGACGAAGCGGAAGCCTGCCTCCGCGGCGGCGTCGTGCAGGGCCTGGGCCGAGGCGATGTCAATCGTGGAGGAGTCCACCAGCAGGGTCCTGGTGTCGGCGTGGGCCAGGACGCCGTCCTCGCCCAGGTAGACGGCCCGGGCGTGCTCGCCCTTGGGGAGCATCGAGAAGACGACGTCGGCGCCTTCCACGGCCTCGGCGATGCTGCCGGCAGGCTTGACTCCCCCGGCCTCGGCAGCCGCGAGGGCCTCCGGGTTGAGGTCGAATCCGCGGACCTCGTTTCCGGCCTTGGCCAGGTTCACTGACATGAACCCGCCCATGTTTCCCAGTCCGATCCAGGCGACAACTGCCATGGCATAAGCTCCTTTGCTTTGCATTGTGTCCGGCGCATTTGCCGGTTGTTCCGTGTCCACCATCACACCCTGTTACAGTGCAATCAAGGGGAAAAAGTGAAGATGCCATGTGCATCAATGCACATCGACGAAAGGCCAATGGTGGACTTGAAGCGGCTCCCCAGCCCGGACGACCTGCTGATTCTGCTGACCGTGGCCCGGCTGGGCCGGTTCAACGCCGTCGCGGAGACCCTGGGCACCACGCACACCACCATCTCGCGCCGGATCCTCGCCCTGGACAAACAGCTCGGCGGCCGGACACTCGAGCGCAGCCCGCACGGCTGGGAACTCACCGAACTTGGATCACTGGCCGTGGCAGCGGCGGAAGCCATTGAGGGAACACTCGGAGCACTGTCCGGCCGGATCGCCCGGACCGAGGACGTGCTCTCCGGCCTGGTCCGGATCAGCACCCCGGACGGATTCGGCGCGGAATTCGTCGCCCCGGCCCTGGTCCGTTTGCAGCAGGAACATCCGTTGCTGAACGTGGAGATGCTCAGCGCCACCCGCAAGGTCAGCCAGAACCGCTCCGGGGTGGACCTGGAAGTGGTGGTCGGCAACCTGGAGGTCAGCAACGCTCAGACCATCTTCCTGTCCAACTACTTCCTGCGGCTGTACGCCAGCCCGGAGTACGCCCGCGAGCACGGGCTGCCGACGACGCTCGACGACGTCCGGCAGCACGGATTCGTCTCCTACGTCGAGTCGGCCCTGCAGGTCGCCGAGCTCGGCCACCGCTCCACCCAGCTGCCGATGCCGCGCTCCAGCTTCCAGGCCACCAGCATCTTCGCCCAGCTGGAGGCCGTCCGCCGCGCCGCCGGGATCGGGCTGCTGCCGAATTTCCTCGTCGTCGGCAAACCGGGGCTCGTACCGGTCCTGCCGGACGACTTCCAGCGGCAGCTGCCGATTTGGGCAGTTGCGAGGTCGGAATCGCTGCGTTCGGCGCCGGTGCAGGCCGTCGTGGCGGCCGTCCGGGCCGAGATCGCCGAACGCCAGGATGTGCTTGCCGGCTGAGCCCGGCGCGCTGCGGAGGCCGCCACAAGATCCCCGGATGACAGCAGCCCCCGTCCCCGCAGCGCGGGAACGGGGGCTGCCTGTTCGTTGGGTTGTGCAGCTGCGTGCTGGTTACCGCTTACCGGCGGCCAGCAGATCGGCGGTGCCCTGGGCGTCGGCGGCGTCGACGTCGTGCAGGGAGGTGCCGCGCGTTTCCTTGAGGAAGAACACCGCGACGGCCGTGACGGCGCAGGCGATGAGCAGGTAGATGGCCACCGGGACGGAGGACTTGTACTGGCTCAGCAGCGCGACGGCGATGATCGGGGCGAGCGAACCGGCCACGATCGAGGTCACCTGGTAGCCGAGCGAGACGCCGGAGTAGCGCATCCGGGTCGGGAACATCTCGGCCATGATGGCCGGCTGGCCGGCGTACATCAGGGCGTGGAACAGCAGTCCGATGATGACAGCGGCAAGGATCATGAAATCGTTGCCGGTATCCATCATCGGGAAGGCGAAGAAGCCCCAGGTGGCGCCCAGGACGGCACCGGCCATGTAGACGGGCTTGCGGCCGAAGCGGTCCGAGAGACGGCCGACCACCGGCACCGCGGAGAAGTGGATGAAGTGCGCCACGAGCAGGAGCAGCAGGATCCGGGCGGTGTCGGCGTGGACAACGGTCTTGAGGTAGGTGATCGAGAAGGTGACCACCAGGTAGTAGAGGATGTTCTCCGCGAAGCGCAGGCCCATGGCGGTGAAGACGCCGCGGGGGTAGCGGCGGAAGACCTCGGCGACGCCGTAGCCCTTGTTCTCCGTGACAACTTCCTTTTGTGCCTCGAGGAAGATCGGGGCGTCGCTGACCTTGGTGCGGATGTAGTAGCCGACGACGACGATCACGGCGGAGAGCCAGAACGCGACGCGCCAGCCCCAGCCAAGGAAGTCCGCGGAAGACAGCACGGAGGACAGGATGAACAGCACGGCAGTGGCGAGCAGGTTGCCCAGCGGGACGGCGGACTGCGGCCAGCTGGCCCAGAAGCCGCGGGACTTGCTGGGGCTGTGCTCGGCGACGAGGAGGACGGCGCCGCCCCATTCACCGCCGACGGCGAAGCCCTGGGCGAAGCGCAGGAAGACCAGCAGGGCCGGGGCCCAGTAGCCGATCTGCGCGAAGCCCGGGAGGCAGCCCATCAGGAAGGTCGATACGCCGACCAGGATGATGCTCAGCTGCAGCAGCTTCTTGCGGCCGAACTTGTCGCCGAAGTGGCCAAAGACGATGCCGCCGATCGGGCGGGCCACGAAGCCAACCGCATAGGTCAGGAACGCGGCGAGGATGCCGTCCAGTTCCGTTCCGGAGTTGGGGAAAAACATCTTGCCAAAAACCAGGGTGGCGGCGGAGGCGTAGAGGAAGAACTCGTACCACTCCACTACCGTGCCGGCCATGGAGGCCGTTACTACCTTCTTCAGGCCGGACGTCTTGACGTCGGGCTCCTCTGCGCGCCTTGCGGCGGCGTTTTCCGTGCTCATGCGAACTCCTTCGGTGTCGTCGTCGACACCCTGTGGACCATTAGGTTGACTACGTGTGTGTGAGTTGGAACACACGGCGTCATTCTCCACGAGTATGGACTTCGATCGAGGCAAGCTCAACGACTAATCGCGCAGAGTGCGTCTGCAAAAATGCACACACGGCGGTGCCGGCTAGGCGAAGAAGTTGCCCCGGAGCTGCTCGCTGAGCTGGCCGATTTCGGTCAGGAAGCCGTCGTGGCCGATCGGGGCCTCGATGACGTGCACGGCGACCTCCCCCGGCAGGGCGTCGGCGAGCTCTCGGGATTGGGCGGGAAAGTACAGCCGGTCCGAGTCCACGGCCGCCACGAAGAACTCCGCGGTGGCCAGGGAGACGGCCTGCTCCAGGCTTCCCCGGCCGCGGCTCACGTCGTGGCTCATGAGCGCCTCGGTGATGGCGATGTAGCTGTTGGCGTCGAAGCGTCGCACCAGCTTGTTGCCCTGGTGGTCCAGGTAGCTCTCCACCTGGTAGCGCCCACGGCCGGCCAGCGACCCGGCCTCCAGCGGGGCCTCGGCCGCCTGGGCGTTGCGTCCGAAGCGCCCGTCCAGCTCGGCTGCGGAACGGTAGGTGATGTGCGCGATCCGGCGCGCGAGGGCCAGTCCGGCGTGCGGTTCCGGGCCGCCGTAGTAGTCGCCGCCGTTGAAGTTGGGGTCCTGGCGGATTGCCAGGGTCTGGGCCTGGGCGAAGGCGATCTGTTCGGCGGTGCTGCTGGCGCCGACCGAAATCACGGCGCAGCGCTGCACCCGCGCCGGGTAGGTCACCGCCCACTCCAGCGCGCGCGCTCCGCCGAGCGAGCCGCCGAGCACGGCATACCAGCTGCTGATCCCCAGCGCGTCGGCGAGCCGGGCTTCCGCCGCGGTGCTGTCCCGGAGGGTGACGAGCGGGAAGCGCGAGCCCCAGGGCCGGCCGTCCGGGGCCGGCGTGGAGGGCCCGGTGGAGCCGTAGCAGCCGCCGAGGATGTTGATGGAGACCACGAAGTACTTGTCCGTGTCCACCGGGGCGCCGGGGCCTGCCAGTTGCTCCCACCAGCCCGGTTCCTCGCCGGCGCCGCGGGTCACGTGGGTGTCGCCGGTCAGGGCGTGCTCGATCAGCACCGCATTGGAGGCATCGGCGTTCAGCGTCCCCCAGGTCTCGTAGGCGAGGGTGACCTCAGGCAGGGTGGCACCGGATTCAAGGGCCAGGGAACCGATCGGGAGGTACTGCACCGTCCCGTCGGGAACAGCACCGTCGGGAACAGTGGAGGGTTTGCTTTCGGGTACACCCGTGCGGGCGACGGCAATCGTCATGTGAGGACCTAACTTCGCGCTTGCCCGCCGTCAGCTGACCGGCAGGCCAGGTCTTCACCCGGGGCACCCCGCCGCAAATGGAGGGTTGCCGGCCAGCAAGCCGGGGCTGTCACTGGCACTCATGACCTGCGTCGATTCTACGAAACACGGCCGCGCAAGCGCGAAGATTGTGACGGCTGTGTGACAGCCGGACCCGTCAACACCGCAGTTTCCCCACCTTTGACAGACGCGCCCGGCGGGTCGCCCCGAAGTGTCGGCGATTCCCGGGGCCATCCCCGCAAAGGTGGGGAAATTCGGCGTGCTGCGTGACCTCAGGCGTTCTTGGCCGCCCGGAAGCCGGCATCGAGGTCCGCGATGATGTCGTCGATGTGCTCGAGGCCCACCGAGAGCCGGACCAGGCCGGGATTGACGCCGGCGACCGCCTGCTGCTCCGGCGAGAGCTGGCTGTGCGTGGTCGACGCCGGGTGGATGACCAGCGAGCGCACGTCACCGATGTTCGCCACATGGGAGTGCAGTTCGAGGGCGTCGACGAAGCGTTTGCCGGCCTCCGCTCCCCCTGCGAGGTTGAACGCGACGACGGCGCCGGTCCCCTTCGGGCCGTACTTGCGGCCGCGCTCGTACCAGGGGCTGGACGGCAGCCCGGCGTAGGCGACGGATTCGACGTCGTCCCTGGCTTCCAGCCATTCGGCCACCCGGAGGGCGTTGGCGACGTGCCGTTCCACCCGCAGGCTCAGCGTCTCGATCCCCTGGGCGATGAGGAAGGCGTTGAACGGCGAGACGGCCGAACCGAGGTCGCGCAGCAGCTGGACCCGGGCCTTGAGGATGAAGGACAGGTTCGCTCCCAGCGCCCCGTCCGCCCCGAGGTCGCGGGCATAGACCAGGCCGTTGTACGTGGGATCCGGGGTGTTGAAGCCGGGGAAGCGCTCCGGGTCCTTGCCGAAGTCAAAGTTGCCGGAGTCGACGATCACGCCGGCAATCGCGGCACCGTGTCCGCCGAGATACTTGGTGGCCGAATGCACCACGATGTCGGCGCCCCACTCGATCGGGCGGATCAGGTAGGGGGTGGAGAGGGTGTTGTCCACGATCAGCGGCACCCCGGCCCGGTGGGCGACGTCCGCGACGCCTTCGATGTCCAGCACGTCCTGGCGGGGGTTGGACACCACCTCGCCGAAGAACAGCTTGGTGTTCGGCTGCACGGCATCGCGCCACTGCTCAAGGTTGTCCGGGTCCTCCACGAACGTCACCGAGATACCGAACTTCTTCAGCGTGTGGGCCAGCAGGTTGTAGGTCCCGCCATAGAGGCTGGGGCTGGCGACGACGTGGTCTCCTGCCTCGGCGATGTTGAGGATCGCGAAGGTTTCGGCGGCCTGGCCGGAACTGAGCAGGAGCGCCCCAAGGCCGCCCTCCAGGCTCGCGACCCGCTGTTCCACCGCGTCCTGGGTGGGGTTGCCGATCCGGGTGTAGATGGGGGCGAGCTCGGCCAGCGCGAACCGGTTGGCGGCGCTCTCCGCACTGGGGAAGACGAACGACGTCGTCTGGTAAATCGGCAGCGACCGCGCGCCGGTGGCGGAGTCCGGCTCCTGGCCGGCGTGGATCTGGCGGGTTTCAAAGGACCAGGCGTTGGACATCGGAGAGCTCCCTAATGACTGGGCACAGGCCGCCCCTGGCCTCTGGGGCCGGAACGGCTCTGGCGCCGCGCTTGCCTGCCGGCGGACGCCGGCGGGCCAGGTCTTCACCCGGGGCACCCCACCGCGCAAGGAGGGTTGCCGGCCAGCAAGCCGGGGCTCGATGCTGGCGCTCATGACCTGGCTTCAGTCTAGGAACGCGTCCCGTCGGCTGGATAGCTTTGTGACGAAAATGAAGAACGGCCCCGCCGCCGCCCGGCGGACGCCGCGGGAGCCGGAAAGTGCCGTGGCTCTGGCCGGGCAAATCCGAGCGGTAAGCCTCGGAAAATGACATCCCATCACGGTAAGGGCAGCCTAAGCTGAGAGCTCCATCACAAAGTGCCAAGATGAGGGCATGCGCATGGATCACGTCTCTTACGCCTGTGAACAAGATGGCCTGGCTGCCACCACCGAACGTATTGCGACCGCCCTCGGGGTCGAAGCCGTCAAGGGCGGAATACACCCCCGGTTCGGGACCCGCAACATGATTATCCCGCTTGCCGGGCACAAGTACCTCGAGGTCGTGGAGGTCCTGGACCACCCGGCCTCCGACAAGGCGCCGTTCGGGCAGGCAGTCCGGGCCCGCTCGGCCGCCGGCGGCGGCTGGATGGGCTGGTGCGTCGAGGTTGACGACCTGGCGCCGTTTGAGGAGCGGCTGGGCCGCTCCGCCGTCAACGGCAACCGCAAGTTCCCCGACGGCCGCGAACTGGTCTGGAAGCAGATCGGTATCCTGGGCCTGATCGCGGATCCGCAGGTCCCCTACATGTTGAAGTGGGAAGGCGACCCCGCCCTGCACCCGTCCAACGCCTATGCGAGCAATGTGAAGATGTCTGCCCTCACGATCGCGGGCTCGGCCGAGCGGGTCACCGAGTGGCTGGGTGAACCGGTCGAGAAGCCGCTGGAGGATGTGGACGTGAACTGGCTGGCCCCGCACGGGACGCCGGGAATCCTGTCCGTCACCTTCGAAACCGATTCCGGAGCCGTCACGATCTGACGCTTCCTGCCCGAAAAACTTCGGCCGCCAGCAGCGGGTGCCAATGATGCCACCCACCGCTGGCGGCCGAAACACTTTAACCCGTTGCCGTCGGCGGGCCCTTGGGGCGACGCGGGTGTGTGGGCTCAGCCCAGGCCGATTGACTTGCCGAAGAGGCTGAATCCGACGAAGGCCACGATGTCCAGCAGCGCATGCGCAATCACCAGCGGCATCACCCGGCGCGTCTTCGTGTAGATCAGCGCGAAGATGACGCCCATGATGGCGTTGCCGATGAAGGGCCCGAAGCCCTGGTAGAGGTGGTAGCTGCCGCGCAGCATCGAACTGGCGAAGATCGCCAGCGGCATGCCCCAGCCGAACTTGCCGAGCCGGTCCAGCAGGTAGCCCACCACGATCACCTCCTCCACGATCCCGTGCCGGATCGCGGAGAGGATGAGGACCGGCACCGTCCACCAGTAGGAGTCCAGTGCGCTGGGGATGATCGCCGTCGTGATCCCCAGCGCCCGGCCGGCCGCGTAGAGCCCGAGCGACGGTATGCCGATCAGGGCGGCGAGGCCGAGGCCCTGGAGCAGGTCCTTGCCGGGACGGGCGAAGTCGAAGCCCAGCTTCCGGAACGCCGAGGTGCCCGTGCCGGCGGCCATGCCGGCGGGCCGGAGTTCGGTCAGGAAATAGATCACCAGCACCACCGGGACCAGGGCGAAGATGATGTCCAGCAACTGGTACGTGAGGTCGAAATACTCCCGGCTGCTTTGCGAGCGGTTCAGCGTGGAGGTGCCCTGCGCCAGCGGCGCCCGGGTCATCTTGTCCAGCAGCTGCACTACCGAGTACACCGCCGACTGCCCGAGGGACAGGCCCAGGACAATCCAGACTTCTAGCCGCAGCCGACGGCGGGAGGGAACCAACATGGTTCTATCTTGCCTGCCGTTGCCGGGAGTTGACTGCACGTGCCTATGCTTGGGCTGTGAGTGCGCCCGGGAAAATCATCATGATCCGGCATGGCCAGTCCGCCGCCAACGCCGACACCTCGATCTACAACCGGGTGCCCGATTACCGGATCCCGCTGACCCCGCTCGGCGTCGAGCAGGCCGCGGCCGCGGGCGAGCAGCTGCGGCGGGAGCTGGACGGGCAAAGGGTGTGCGTCTACGTCTCCCCCTACCTGCGGGCCTACCAGACCCTCGAGGCGCTCCAGCTGGGCTCCCTGATCGAACGCGTGATCGAAGAGCCGCGGCTGCGCGAACAGGACTGGGCGAATTTCCAGATCGCCGGGGACATCGAGGACCAGAAGGAGCTCCGCAACGCCTACGGCCACTTCTTCTACCGGTTCCGGGAAGGCGAATCGGGCTCCGACGTCTACGACCGGATCTCCTCGTTCATGGAGACCCTCTACCGGCACTGGTCCAAGCCGAACTATGCGCCGAACGCCTTGTTCGTGACGCACGGGCTGACCATGCGGCTGTTCTGCATGCGCTGGTTCCACTGGTCGGTGGAGTACTTCGAGTCGCTGAACAACCCGGACAATGCCGAAATCCGGACCCTGCTGCGCACCCGGCAGGGCAAGTACGAGCTGGACAAGCCGTTCAGCCAGTGGGAGGACCGCCGGGTGGACGAGACCGTGCTGGACGCCCCGCCTATGTTCTTCTAAGGGATGTTCTTCCAGACGCTGTCCGGGGCGGGCCTCAGGGCGATGACCTGGTGGAACTTCCCGCTCGCGCCGGTCTGATCCGGTGCTTCCTCCGCCCGGACCAGTTCCACGTTCGCCAGGCCCTGGGCGGCCAGGAACCCGGACAGCTTCGCCGCCACGTCCTGCCACACCGCGTCCGCCGCGGCGCCCGGCTCCAGCTGGAGCCGCACCCGCAGCGCCGCCGGACCGGACTGGACCAGCTGGCAGCGGTGGACGCCCGGCGCGTCGTCGATGGGGGCTGTGATGGCGAGGGGCAGGACACTCACCGTGCCGCCGCGGCCGTTGTCCAGGTGCAGGACGTCATCGTGCCGGCCGGCCACCCGGATGGCGGGCAGCGGGTTGCCGCACTCACAAGGGCCGGGCTTGGCGACGACGGAGTCACCGAGGTCGTAGCGGATCAGCGGCTGGACCCGGTTGGCGAGATTGGTCAGCAGCACCGTGTGGGACGGCTCCCCCGGGGGCGTGGGACCGTAGTCCTCCTCGACCGGTTCCAGGATGACCCAGTCACTGTTGACGTGCAGCCAGCCGCGGGGGCAGTCCAGGGCGATCGGGGTGAACTCGGAGGCAGCGTAGACATTGTGCACCGCGCCGCCCAGCGCCGCGGCCAGGCGCTCCCGGTCCCCGACGGATTCGCCGCTGGACTCCACAATCACGGGCCGGATGTGCAGCCGGCCCGCGTCCTGTTCCTCGGCCAGCAGTTCGAGGGCGCTGGGGTAGGCCACCAGCAGGGCCGGGTCGAAAGCGTTAAGCGCCTGCACCAGCGTCTCCAGCGGTTGCTGCACGGAGAACATGCGGTAGGCCCGTCGGCGGCCCCGGCTGCGGCGCCGTTCGGACTCGAGCCAGACGGCCCCGGCGAAGTGGCCGCCGGTGCCCAGCACCGCGGCGGCACGGATTCCCCGCCGCAGCATCGCGAGCAGCCGGCGGGCGTCGAGGGCGGTCCCGACGATCCGAACGCCCTGGGCCCGGTAGCAGGCGACGGCGGCCTGGTCGTGCACGAATAATCCGGGGTGGCCCGTGGTTCCGGAGCTGGTGCAGGCGAAATAGCGGCCGCGGTAGCGAGTGCCGACCAGGGACGGGTCGGCGACGAAGCCCTCGAGGTCCGCCCGGGTGATGGCCGGATCGGTCACCCAGTCGTCGAAGCGTGCCATCAGCTGCGACTTCGTGACCGGCGGCAGGTCCCGGAGCGGGATGTCCTCGGCCGGGAGGCCGCGGTAGAGCTCCCGGTAGAACGGGGAGCTCGTGCGGGCATGGGCCACGAGGGCGGCCAGCCGGGCGTCCCGGCGCCGGGCCAGGGCCGGCACTCCGCCGCGCTTGGCCCGCACCAGGTCGATCATGGTGGCGAGTTCCCTGGCGAAGCCGGTCATGGCGTTCCTCCTTGGCCTCCGGTGCGCGCCGGTCAGCGGGCGCGGACCCCGGCGCGCCAGACGGCGTGGGTGAGCGGCATGCCTGGCCGGTATGCCAGATGGGTGGCGGACGGGGCGTTGAGCAGGTGCAGATCCGCCCGGTTGCCCACGGCGATGGAGCCGACCGCCCGCTCGCCGTCGACGTCGTTCCCGGACTCCCGGCCCAGCGCCAGCGCACCGCCGTACGTCGCCGCCCGGACGGCTTCGTGCACGCTGAGCCGCATCTGCAGCACGGCGGTGGTGACGCAGAACGCCATCGAGCTCGTATAAGAGGTGCCGGGGTTGCAGTTGGAGGCGAGCGCTAGCTGGACGCCGGCGTCAAGCAGTTCCCGGGCCGGAGCCAGCGGCTGCCGGGTGGACAGGTCGCAGGCCGGCAGGCAGGTCGCGACGGTGCCGCGCTCGCCCGCGCCGGCCGCTGCCTCCCAGCCGGACCAGCTGTCGGCGAGGGCGTGGACGTCCTCGCGGGAGAGGTAGTTGACGTGGTCCACGCTCGCGGCGCCGAACTCCACTGCCAGCCGCACCCCGGGACCCTCGCCCAGCTGGTTGCCGTGCACGCGCAGGCCCAGTCCGGCGTCCCGGCAGGCCTGGAGCACCCGGCGGGACTGGTCCTCGTTAAACGCGCCGCGTTCGCAAAACACGTCGGCCCAGCGGACGTAGGGCCGGACCGCGGCGAGCATTGGTCCGCAGACCAGCTCCGTGTACTCCTCCGCGTCGAGGCCTTCGGGTACCAGGTGCGCGCCGAGGTAGGTGACCTCGTCCGCGACGGTGGAGGCGATCCTCGCGCTGCGGGCCTCGTTCTCCACGTCCAGGCCGTAGCCGGTCTTGGTCTCCAGGTAGGTGGTCCCCTGGGCGACGGCTTCCGCCACCCGGCCCAGCGCGAGCCGGGTGAGGTCGAAGTCGCCCGTGGCCCGGGTGGCTCCGGTGGTGACGGCGATGCCTCCGGCGCTGTAGCTCTCCCCCGCCATCCGTGCCTCGAATTCCGCGGTCCGGTCGCCGGCGAAGATCAGGTGCGTGTGTGAATCCACCCAGCCCGGCAGGAGCGCGCGGCCGGCGGCGTCGACGGCGTCGTCCGCCGCCGGGGCGTCCGCGGCGGCACCCAGCCAGGCGATGCGTTCGCCCTCGATCACGATGGCCGCATCCTTCAGGACCCGGTGGTCCGCGTCCTGGGTCATCAGTTCGGCGATGTTGGTGATGAGGGTGCTCATGGGTCCATTCTTCAGCCCCGGATAGACATCCGGGTCGCTGCCAGTGCCGCGGCTGTCCGGGATGCCGGACTGTCGGCCGGGAGCGGCTGTGCCGAACCCTGGCCGGCGAGGATCAGCTCCGCGGCCAGCTCCGCGATGCCGGAGGAGGTCTGGAAGCCGTAGCCGCCCTGCCCGGCGAGCCAGAAGAAGCCGGTGGCCTCGGCGTCGAATCCCACCACGGGGATACCGTCGGAGGCCTCGGTCCGCAGCCCGGTCCACGCCCGGCTGACGCTACCGATCCCCATCGTGGTCACCGTGTTGAGCCGCTCGATCAGCGCCTCGATGTCGCCCGGATACGGCTGGGCGTCCTCGGGGCCGCTGGGCACAGTTTCCGACGGCGAGATCAGCACCTGCCGCCGTCCGTCCGGGCGGAAGTAGAAACTGCCGGCCGACGCCACCATCGGGCAGCCCTGCGGGAGGGGGTGCTCGACGTCGACAATCGCCGCGGTGCGGCGGTAGGGCTGGAGTCCGAGCTTCTCGACGCCGCTGAGCACCGCGAATTCGTCCGCCCAGGCGCCGGCGGCGTTGACCACGACCGCGGCTTCGAAACCTTCCTGCCCGGCGCCGAGCTCCCAGCCGGAACCGAGGCGCTGCGCCGAGTGGACCCGTGCGCCGGTGATGATGTCCACGCCGCCCTCGACGGCCCGCTCGCGGTGGTCCTCCAGCAGCAGGGACGCGTTGCAGGCAAACGAACCGGAGTCCAGGCCGGCGGCCGCGAAGGAGTCCGGTTTGAGCGCGGGGCAGATTTCCAGGGCCTCGGCGTGGCTGATCCGGTGCATAAAGCCGCTTGCCTGCTGCCGGACGGCGTCCTCGTCACCGATCAGCATGAAGCGGCGCGGTGAGAGCACGGGTTCGGGCCGGGTACCCTCCTTGGTGCCGATGAGCTCCAGCGTGCGCATGGTGAGCTCCTGGACCACGGGCGGCCCGTAGCTGGGGATCAGCTGCCGGGCCGAGCGCGCGGAGGTGTGGTAGCCCAGCGATTGCTCGGCTTCGACCAGGGCCACGCTGCATTTGCCGGCGAGGGCGGAGGCCAGGGACAGGCCGGCAATGCCGCCGCCCACGATCACGACATCGTATTTAGCTGACATGCCTCCATCCTTGCACCCGGCGGGAGGTCGCGTCAGTACTTTCAGGCCACCGTCTCGCGGCTGCGGACGAACGCCTGGACGCAGCTCTCGACGTCGTCCGCGCTGTGCGCGGCGGAGAGCTGGACCCTGATGCGGGCGGCGCCCTTCGGCACGACCGGGTAGCTGAAGGCGGTGACGAAGACGCCGTTGGCGAGCATTGCGTCCGCGACCTTCGCCGCCATCACTGCGTCGCCGAACATGACCGGGACGATCGCGTGTTCGCCGTCGAGCAGCTCGAAGCCTTCCTCGCCCATCCGGCGGCGGAAGAGTTCCGCGTTGGCGAAGAGCTTGCTGCGCAGTTCGCCGGAGTTCTCCACCAGGTCCAGGGCCTTCAGCGTGGCGGCGACGATGGCCGGTGCCAGCGAGTTGGAGAACAGGTAGGGGCGTGCCTTCTGGCGGAGCATGGCGATGACTTCGCGCCGGCCCGAGACGTAGCCGCCGGAGGCTCCGCCAAGGGCCTTGCCGAAGGTGCCGGTGTAGATGTCCACCCGGTCCGAGACCCCGGCGTGCTCCGGGGTGCCGGCGCCGGTGGCGCCCATGAAGCCGACGGCGTGCGAGTCATCCACCATGACCATGGCGTCATACTTTTCGGCGAGGTCGCAGATCGCCTCGAGCGGGGCGAGGAAGCCGTCCATCGAGAAGACGCCGTCGGTGACGATGATCTTGCGGCGGGCCGGGTTCTCCTGAGTGGTGGCCTCGATCAGCCGGGACTCGAGGTCCGCCATGTCCTGGTTGGCGTAGCGGAAGCGCTGGGCCTTGCACAGCCGGATCCCGTCGATGATCGAGGCGTGGTTCAGCGCGTCGGAGATGACGGCGTCTTCCGGGCCGAAGAGCGACTCGAAGACGCCGCCGTTGGCGTCGAAGCAGCTCGAGAACAGGATGGTGTCCTCGGTGCCGAGGAACTTCGACACCCGCTCCTCGAGGGCCAGGTGCAGGTCCTGGGTGCCGCAGATGAAGCGCACGCTGGCCATGCCGAAGCCGCGTTCGTCCATGGCCTCCTTGGCGGCTGCGATGATCTCGGGGTGGTCCGCGAGGCCGAGGTAGTTGTTGGCGCAGAAGTTCAGCACCTCCGAGCTGCCCTGGCCGAGCTGGCCCGCCTTGATGTGGCTGGCCTGCGGCGAATCGATGTGCCGTTCGGTCTTGAACAGGCCGGCACCGCGGATCTCGTCGAGTTCGTGCTGCAGCTGGTCCTTGATGGCTGAATACATGGGGTGCGCTCCTGTGCAGGGGTGAATTTTTGTACGGTACCGGAAACGGGCGGGGGCTAGAAGCCGGTCCAGTCGAGGACGACTTTGCCGCCGACGCCGGCGCGGGCGATCTCGAAGCCCTTCTCCCAGTCCGATGCGGGCAGCGTATCGGTGACCACGGCGGAAATGTTCGCGTGCAGCACCGGGTTGGAGGACAGCATGGCGCTCATGGCATACCAGGTCTCGAACATCTCGCGGCCGTAGATGCCTTTCATGGTCAGCATGTGCGTGACCACTTTGCCCCAATCGATGTCGATGGACTGGCTGGGCAGCCCCAGCATCGCGATCCGGCCGCCGTGGTTCATGTTGTCGATCATCTCAGGCAGCGCCGTGGGGTGCCCGGACATTTCCATGCCGATGTCGAAGCCTTCCCGCATGCCCAGTTCGCGCTGGCCGTCCTTGACCCGCATCCGGGAGACGTCGATCGCGAGGTCGACGCCGAGCCGGCGGGCCAGTTCCAGGCGCGGGGCGGAGACGTCGGTGATGGCGATCTTGCGTGCCCCGGCGTGGCGGGCGACGGCGATCGCCATCAGGCCGATGGGTCCGGCGCCGGTGATGAGCACGTCCTCGCCCACCAGCGGGAAGCTGAGCGCGGTGTGCACGGCGTTGCCGAACGGGTCGAAGATGGCGCCGAGCTCCGGGGTCACGGACGGATCGTGGTGGACCCAGACGTTGGTTTCCGGGATGACGACGTACTCTGCGAACGCTCCGTCGCGCTGGACGCCGACGCTGACGGTGTTGATGCACATCTGCTTGCGGCCGGCGCGGCAGTTGCGGCAGATGCCGCAGACGATGTGGCCCTCGCCGGAAACCCGGTCGCCGACCTTGACGTCCATGACGTCCTCGCCGATCTCCACGACTTCACCGTAGAACTCGTGGCCGGCGATCAGCGGCGCGTTGATGATGCCCTGCGCCCAGGCGTCCCACGACTGGATGTGCAGGTCGGTGCCGCAGATTCCGGTGGTCATGACGCGGATCTTGACGTCCCCGGCCCCGGTCTCCGGCTCCGGGCGGTCGACCAGTTCGAATCCCGCGTGGGCGCCGGACTTGTAGAGAGCCTTCATGGGCCTGCCTAACTGTGCTGGCCGCTCCGGGACGGGAGCGGTGGTGTGGGACAACTCACCTCATTAGACCCGGCGGAAAGCATTAGCACAACCGGATTTTTCTCAATCGACGATTTAGCACTGGCTTAGCTCTAGGATGGTGGCCATGGAAATCCACCAGCTCGAAATGCTCCGCGAACTCGGCGCCCTGGGCAGCGTCAAGGCCGTCGCGGAAACGCTTCTGGTCACGCCCTCGGCGGTGTCCCAGCAGTTGGCCGCCCTGCAGAAGTCCGTGGACGTGCCGCTGACCCGGAAGGAGGGCCGGAACCTGGTCCTCACCGAGGCCGGCCAGGTGCTCGCAGACGCCGGGGCCGCCGTCGTGAGCGCGATGGCGGACGCCAGGACGGCGATCGGCGCGTACCACGGCTCGCCGGTGGCGCCGGTGTCCCTGAGCGGGTTCCACAGCGCCGGCCAGGCCTTGTTCGCGCCGCTGGCCCGGCTGCTGGCCGGACCCGGGCAGCCGAGGATCCAGCTCTCCGACGAGGACGTGGCCCAGCAGGACTTCCCGGCGCTGACCGCCCGGTATGACCTGGTCCTCGCGCACCGGATGGACCACAGCCCTCGATGGCCCCAGGAGCGGGTGGCGGTGATCCCGCTCGCGCACGAGCCGCTGGACGTGGCGCTGCCGGCCGGGCACCGGCTCGCCGGGCAGCGGGCGGTGACGGCCGACGACGTCGTTGGCGAACCCTGGGTGACGAGCCACACCGGCTACTCCCCCGCCGACGTGCTCTCCGCCGTCGCGGCCGTATCCAGCCGCGAGCTGAACATCGTGCACCGGATCAATGACTACTCCACGGTGGCGGCGCTGGTGGCGACCGGGAGCGTGATCGGGCTGCTGCCCCGGCACACCGCGCGCCCTGTGCTCAACCCGGAGATCGTGCTCAGGCCGCTGGAGGGGATCAGCACCCGGCGCCGGATCGACATCCTGGCCCGGCCGGAGAACCTTAAACGCAAATCGGTCATGATGGTCTGCGAAGCGCTGCAGACCATCATGACCGATCTAGTGGGCGGTTAGGGCCTAGCCTTCGACGCCGAGGCGCTGCAGGATCAGCTCCTTGACGCGGCCGGCGTCGGCCTGCCCGCGGGTGGCTTTCATGACGCCGCCGACGATCGCGCCGATCGCCTGGAGCTTGCCGGCGCGGATTTTGTCCGCGACTCCGGGCTGCGCGGCGAGGACCGCGTCGATGGCTTCGAGCAGCGGGCCGTCGTCGGAGACCACGGCGAGGCCGCGCTTCTCGACGATTTCCGCCGGGGTGCCCTCGCCGGCGAGGACGCCGTCCAGGACCTCGGAGGCCATCTTGTTGTTGATCTTGCCGTCCTCGACCATCTGGTTCAGTTCCACGATGGTGGCCGGGGCGACGCCGAGCTGGCCGGGGTCGACGTCGGCGTTCTTGGCGCGTCCGACGATCTCGCCCATCCACCACTTGCGGGCCACGGTGGCGGTGGCGCCGGCGGCGATGGTTTCCTCGATCTCGTCCATCACGCCGGCGTTGACGACGTCGCGGAACTCCAGGTCGGAGTAGCCCCAGTCGGCCTGCAGGCGCTTGCGGCGGGCGGCCGGCGGCTCCGGCAGCGTGGCCCGGAGCTCCTCGACCCACTCGCGCGACGCGACGATCGGCACCAGGTCCGGTTCCGGGAAGTAGCGGTAGTCGTCGGCGTCGGACTTGGGCCGGCCCGAGGTGGTGGAGCGGGTGTCCTCGTGCCAGTGCCGGGTCTCCTGGATGACCGGCTGGCCGGACTCCAGCACGGCGGCGTGCCGCTGGATCTCGTACCGGACGGCGTGTTCGACGGCGCGCAGGGAGTTGACGTTCTTGGTCTCGGAACGGATGCCGAAGCGTTCGCGGCCGTGCGGGCGGAGTGAGACGTTCGCGTCGCAGCGGACGTTGCCGCGTTCCATCTTGGCGTCCGAGACGCCGAGGTTCTTGACGATTTCCCGGACCGCGGCGACGTAGGCCTTGGCCAGCTCGGGCGCGCGGCTGCCGGCGCCCTCGATCGGCTTGGTGACGATCTCGACCAGCGG
Organism: Arthrobacter sp. 05L428; assembly: GCF_056397665.1. NCBI lineage: Bacteria > Bacillati > Actinomycetota > Actinomycetes > Micrococcales > Micrococcaceae > Arthrobacter > Arthrobacter sp. 05L428. Next base: position 103,570 of record NZ_JBFTNW010000010.1, read on the forward strand.
CACGCCGGAGCGGTTGTAGTCCACGAGCGAGTAGTCCGCGCCCTGGATGCGGCCGGCGGCGCCGCCCATGTGGGTGAGCTTGCCGGCGTCCTCCTCCATGTGGGCGCGTTCGATCTCGACCCGGAACACGGTGCCGTCGGAGAGTTCGATGTCCAGGTAGCCGTCGTACGCGATCGGCTCGTCGTACTGGGAGGTCTGGAAGTTCTTCGGGGTGTCCGGGTAGAAGTAGTTTTTCCGGGCGAAGCGGCAGGTCTCGGCGATCTTGCAGTTCAGCGCCAGGCCGATCTTGATCGAGGATTCGATCGCGGTCTTGTTCACCACGGGCAGCACGCCGGGCATGCCAAGGTCCACCTCGTTGACGTTGGTGTTCGGTTCGTCGCCGAAGACGTTCGGGGCGGAGGAGAACATCTTGGTCTTTGTGTTGAGCTCGACGTGGACCTCGAAGCCCAGGACGGGGTCGTACTTCTCCATCGCCTCTTCGAAGCTGAGGGTTGCGTCAGTCATTAGTGTGAACCTCCGTGGCTCGAAGCGGCAGCGTCAGAAAGGGCGGAGCCCGTCAGGGAAGGGGCCTTGTCCAGCAGCGGTCCGCCCCACTGCGCCTCAAGCAGCGACTCGAGCACGGCGCCGACACGGTAGAGCCGGGCATCCTGGCGCGCCGGGGCGAGCAGCTGGACGCCCACCGGCAGTCCGTCCTCGTCGGCGAGGCCGCCGGGCAGGGAAAGCCCTGGGACGCCGGCCATGTTGGCCGGGATCGTGGCGACGTCGTTGAGGTACATCGCGAGCGGGTCGTTGAGCTTCTCGCCGAGCTTGAAGGCCGTGGTCGGCGCCGTCGGGGAGATCAGCACGTCGGCCTGGGCAAACGCGGCGTCGAAGTCGCGCTGGATCAGGGTGCGCACCTTCTGGGCCGAGCCGTAGTAGGCGTCGTAGTAGCCGGCGCTGAGGGCGTAGGTGCCCAGGATGATGCGGCGCTTGACCTCGTCGCCGAAGCCGGCAGCGCGGGTGGCTCCCATGACGCGTTCGATCGTCAGCGGGCCCTCTGCGGGCAGCGCCCGCAGGCCGAACCGGACGCCGTCGAACTTGGCCAGGTTGGAGGAGGCCTCGGAGGGCATGATCAGGTAGTAGGCGCCGAGCGCGTACTTGAAGTTGGGGCAGGAGACCTCGACGATCTCGGCGCCGGCGCCCTTGAGCAGCTCCAGCGCCTCGTTGAAGCGGTTTTCGACACCGGCCTGGTAACCCTCGCCGTGGAGTTCCTTGATGATGCCGATCTTCATGCCCTCGACGTTGCCGGTCCGGGCCGCGGCCACGAGGTCCTCGAGCGGGTCCGGCAGTGAGGTGGAGTCGCGCGGGTCGTGGCCGCCGATCACCTGGTGCAGCAGGGCCGAGTCCAGCACGGTGCGGGAGACCGGGCCGATCTGGTCCAGCGAGGAGGCCATCGCGATGGCGCCGTAGCGGGAGACGCCGCCGTAGGTGGGCTTCACGCCGACGGTGCCGGTGACGGCGCCGGGCTGGCGGATGGACCCGCCGGTGTCCGTGCCGAGCGCGAGCGGGGCTTCGAAGGCCGCGACGGCGGCAGCGGAACCGCCGCCGGAGCCGCCCGGGATGCGCTCCAGGTCCCAGGGGTTGTGGGTGGGGCCGAACGCGGAGTGCTCGGTGGAGGAGCCCATGGCGAACTCGTCCAGGTTGGTCTTGCCCAGGATCGGCATCTTGGCGGCGCGAAGGCGCTCCACCACGGTGGCGTCGTAGGGACTGTGCCAGCCTTCGAGGATCCTGGAGCCGGCGGTGGTGGGCTGGCCGATGGTGACGATCAGGTCCTTGACCGCGATCGGGACGCCGGCGAGCACGTGCAGCTCTTCGGCAGCGGCGCCGCCGGCGGCGCGGATCGCGTCCACCTCGGCGGCGACGGCGAGGGCTTCCTCGGCGTTGACGTGCAGGAAGGCGTGGACCTGGCCGTCGACGGCGGCGATCCGGTCCAGGTGCGCCTGGGTGACCTCGACGGCGGTGACCTCGCGCGCAGCGAGCTTCTCGGCGAGCGCGGCCGCGGAGAGGCGGAACAGCTCGGGGGTGGTTTCAGTCATGGTCTTAGTCCTCATCCAGGATTGCCGGGACCTTGAAGCGGCCCTCATACGCGTCGGGGGCTCCGGAAAGTGCCTGCTCGGCCGTGAAGGTGTGGCCCACAACGTCCTCGCGGAACACGTTGGTCAGCGGGATCGGGTGGGATGTGGCCGGGACGTCATCACCGGCGGCTTCACTGACGGACTTAACCGAATCGACGATGACGGCGAGTTCGCCGGCCATCCTGTCCAGCTCTTCAGCACTCATCTCGATGTGCGCGAGACGCGCGAGATGCGCGACGTCGTCGCGGTTGATCGCAGCCATGGATCTCCCCTGCAAGTTCGGATTATTTTCCGTCCCAGTCTACGTGGGTTGAACTGCTGTTACCGTCGGACGCCGAGATGACAGTTCACGGCAATGTTTTGTGCAAACACTGCCGCGAACTGTCATCTCGTGCGGTTTGTCAGCCGATGCCGATGGCTCCGGTGAGTACCCCTACTCCCAGCATGACCAGGGAGATCACGGCGGTGCGCCAGAGGACCTTCTTGTGGTGGTCGCCCAGGTCCACCTTGGCCAGGGAGACCAGGAGCAGGATGGCCGGCACCAGCGGGCTCTGCAGGTGGAAGGGCTGGCCGGTAATCGAGGCGCGGGCCATGTCCGCGGCGCCGACGCCGTAGTGGGCGGCCGTTTCGCTCAGGACCGGCAGGACGCCGAAGTAGAAGGCGTCGTTGCTCATGAAGAACGTCATCGGGATGCTCAGGACGCCGGTGATGACGGCCATGAACGGGCCCATGTCGGCCGGGATGATCGCAACGAGCCATTCGGACATGGCTTTGACCATGCCGGTGCCGTTGAGCACACCGGTGAGGACCGCAGCGGCCATGACCATGCTGACGACGGCGACGATCGAGGGTGCGTGCGCGATCAGCTGGGCGCTCTGGTCCTTGACCTTGGGGAAGTTGACCAGCAGGGCGACGGCGGCGCCCACCATGAAGACGAACGGCAGCGGAATGATGTTGGCGACGAGTGTCACCATCACGGCGACCGTCAGACCCAGGTTGAACCAGAAGAGCTGGGGACGCAGGGTCTTGCGGTTGGGATCCAGCGCGGTGTCCGCCATGGCGGAGTCGCGCTCGTCGACGAGGTCTTCGGTGCGCTCCAGCACGGCGACGGCGGACCCGCCGCCGGCGGCGGGGGCTCCCCCGGCGGGGCCGGTGACCTTCCGTCCGGAGCCGAAGCGGCCAAGGCGGCCAGTGCCGCCGGCTGCACCGGCGCCGGCTCCGCCGTCGAACTGACCGCCCTCGGCCCAGATCTCCGGGGCCACGGTACGCAGCCGGTTGCGTTCCTGCAGGCCCAGCAGCCAGGCGAAGACAAACACGATGACGAGGCCCGCGACCAGCGAGGGGATCATCGGGACGAAGACGTCGGAGACGCTGATCTTCAGCGCGGAGGCGGCGCGGGCGGTCGGTCCGCCCCAGGGCAGGATGTTCATGGTGCCGTTGGCCAGGCCGGCCACGCAGGTGAGGACCACGGGGCTCATCTTCAGCCGCAGGTAGACCGGGAGCATGGCGGCGGTGGTGAGGATGAAGGTGGTGGAGCCGTCGCCGTCGAGCGAGACCGCCGCGGCGAGGATCGCGGTGCCCAGGACCACCTTGGCCGGGTCGTTGCCGAGCTTGCGCAGGATGAACCGGACCAGCGGGTCAAAGAGCCCGACGTCGATCATCAGGCCGAAGTAGATGATGGCGAACATCAGCAGCGCGGCCGTGGACGTCATCGACTTCATCGAGTCGAGCACCATGGGGCCGATGCCCAGGCCGGCGCCGGCGAACAGTCCAAAAACGGTGGGGACGATGATGAGCGCCAGTACCGGCGTCAGCTTCTTCGTCATGATCAGCACCATGAAGACCGCAATCATGGCGAATCCAAGTAATACCAGCACGGCCGGCTCCTTCTTCTGTGTTCCGCACCACTCCGCTGTGATGCGCACTACAGACGTTAGGGTGGCGTGCGTCACGGGAGTGCCTTTGCCTCAATTGATTGGCATACTGCTTGTTGGACGCATTTTGCGCATTTTGCTCACAGCTGTTGAAGTCACCGGATCATCGAAGGAGGGCCGCCGTGGGAGCCCTCAAAGGCCGCACTCCCTTGCGGTTCACGACCCAGACCCTGCTGCTCCAGCTCGGGGTTGTGGCCCTCGTGGTGCTGCTCAGCAGCGCCGTGCACGCCTGGCTGACGTACGAGCGGCTGGGCCGCGAGGCGGAGAACCAGGCACTGACCCTGGCCCGCACGGTGGCGTCGGACCCGGCGGTCCGGGCCGAGGTGCAGCAGATCAGCGCACGGCCCGGCACTCCCCCGCCCGCGGAGCTGCTTGCCGGCCCGCTGATGGCCGCCGCGGAGGGCGCCCGGGCGCGCACCGGCGCACTGTTCGTCGTCGTCACCGACGAGACCGGACTGCGGCTGGCGCATCCCGACGCCGACCGGCTGGGCCAACGGGTCAGTACCGATCCCTCCGAGGCGCTCTCCGGCAAGGAGGTCACCACCCGGAACACCGGCACCCTGGGCCCCTCGGCCGGCGCCAAGGTCCCGGTCTTCGCGCCGGGCTCGTCCGCCGTGGTGGGCGAGGTCAGCGTGGGCTACTCCACCGAGACCATCGGCCAGAGCCTCGCCCGCGACATCGTCCCGATCGCACTGACGGCGGCCGGCGCGCTGCTGGCCGGCGTCCTCGTCTCGTTCCTGCTGCGGCACCGGCTCCGCCGGCTGACCCTGGGGCTGGAACCGGAGGAAATCAGCACCCTGGTCCACGACCAGGTGGCGGTCCTGCAGGGCGTGGACGACGGCGTGATCGGCGTGTCCGCCGACGGCCGGATCAGCGTCTTCAACGCCGCGGCCCGGCGGATGCTGGCCCAGCCGGACCTGGCCGGAACCAGCTGGGCGGCGGCGCCGGTGCCCGTACCGCTCAAGGCCCTGACCAGGCCGGACGCCGCCGAGGGCGACGCCGTGGAGTTCCTGGCCGGCGGCCGCGTGCTGGTGGCGAGCGCCCGCAAGGCCCTGCACGGCCGGGAGGACCTGGGCTGGGTGGTCATGCTCCGGGACCGGACCGAGCTCCAGCAGCTCACCCGCCAGCTCGATGCCGTTGGGACCATGTCCACCGCCCTGCGCGCCCAACGCCACGAGTTCGCCAACCAGCTGCACACGATCGCCGGCTTCATGAGCATCGGGCAGCACCAGCAAGCGCGCGACTACCTGGCCCGGCTGGCGGCCACCGGGCCGTTGAAGTTCCCGGTGGAACAGGCCGAGCTGCTGCAGGACCCCTACCTGCAGGCGTTCCTGGGCGCCAAGGGTGTGGAAGCCGACGAGCGCGGCGTCAGCCTGCGGCTCGGCCCCGAAACCCTGGTCCGCGGCCACGTCATCGAGCCGCAGGAGGTCACCACCGTGCTGGGCAACCTGATCGACAACGCCGTGAACGCCGCGGTCGCCGGCGCCGCGGCCGACCGCTGGGTGGAAGTCGAGGTGCTGGACGCACCCGGCGACGGCGGGGCCGCCGGCACCCTGCACATCATCGTGGGCGACTCCGGCGACGGCCTGCCCGGCGGCGGCGACGGTTTCACGGCTGCCGGCGGCGGCGGTGCCGACGGCGGTGCGGAAGACGTTTTTGCCGAGGGTTTCACCACCTCGGGGCAACCCGCCCGGGCCGGTGCCGGGCAGGGCCTGGGGCTGGCCCTGGCCCGGCAGCTGGCCCGGCGCCGCGGCGGTGACGTGACGGTGCTGGAGCGGGGTGCGCCCGGCGGGCCGGGAGCCGTGTTCATGGCGACCCTCCCCGGGACCATCGCCGACTCGACCGAAGGAGACAACGATGTCTGAAGATTTCCGGGTGCTGATTGTGGACGACGACTTCCACGTCGCCAAGCTCCACGCGGCCTATGTGGATTCCGTGGCGGGCTTCCTGGCGCTGGCGCCCGCCGGGTCGGCGTCGCAGGCCCTGCAGTCCATCCACAGCCTCCGCCCGGACCTGGTGCTGCTGGACGTGTACCTGCCGGACGCCTCCGGGCTGGACCTGCTGCACCAGCTGGATGTGGACACCATGATCCTCAGCGCCGCCTCGGATGCGGCGTCAATCCGGGTCGCCTTCCGGCGCGGTGCCCTGGGCTACCTGCTCAAGCCGTTCACGGCCGAGTCGCTCTCCCAGCAATTGCGCTCCTACGCGCGCTACCGCCGCATCCTGGCCCAGCCGGGGAACCTCACGCAGGAGACGGTGGAACGGGCCAAGCGCGCCCTCATCCCGGGCGACGTCACGGCCTCCGCGCGGCCGCGGTCCGCCACGGAGGCGGCGGTGCTGGAATCGCTGGAACCCGGGGAACAGTATTCGGCGGCGGAAGTGGCCGCCCGCGTGGGCGTCTCCCGGGCCACCGCGCAGCGTTACCTCTCCTCGCTGGCGGACGACGGAGCCGTCGACATCCAGCTGCGCTACGGCACGACGGGCCGCCCGGAGCACCGCTACGGGGTGCCCGCGCTCCCCGGCCGCTAGGAACTCCCTCGACCGGCCGCTCAGCCGGTGATGCTGCGTCCCCTGCGGAAGGCGTTGCGGCGGGCGTGTTCGTGCACGCGGCCCAGGGCTTCGATCTGCGCCTGCCCCTCGGCGGTGAGATCGGCAAATCTGGACGGATCGAGACCCAGTTCCGGCGCCAGTTCCTCCAGCGTCTGCCAGCCGCCGATCTTGGCCAGGACGGCGGCGCGCATCAGTTCGGATTCCAGCACCAGGGTCATGGGCGAACGGCTCAGCAGCCGGCCGTTGAGCTTGAGCCGGCCCGCATGTTCCGCGAGCCATGCCGCAGCCTGGCGGTGCGGGCGGGTGCGGACGCTCAGCTCGCGGAGCAGGCTGCGGAGCAGCTCGCGCTCGCGGCGGATCTCCGCGGCCACGGTGGCGAGCTCGGTGTGGACCGGGGTATCCGTGAAGTCCTTGACCATCCGTTCGATCCGGCCCAGTCCGGCGGTGGCGCCGGTCAGGTGGTCGGACAGATAGAGGCCGAGCAACTTCTCGTCGATGGTGTCGGGGATGTGCGGTGCCATGGATCCTCCAGCCGTACTCGTGCTGTTTTTCCAGCGTGGGTTTGGGGTGGTGTGCTGGCTGCAACCCTACCCTGAGCGGTCCGAAGCTAGGGGCTGGTTCTAGAGGTCGAGGCGGTAGACGAGCAGTTTGATGTCCGTGCCCGGGACGAACCAGTCGCGCTCGGGGACACGCTGGAAGCCGGTCTTCCGGTACAGGCCGTGGGCGCTTTCCCAGGTCAGGCCGGTGGTGAGGGCGACGCCGGTGATGCCCGGCAGGGACCTGGCGTGCTCGATGATGGCCTGCACCATGGCTTTGCCGGCGCCGCTGCGCTGCACCGCGGGGTCCACCACGAGCATCCGGAACTCCAGCTCGTCCGTCCGGGCGATGTCTGCGTAGGGCTCCCCCGCGACGGCGAGGGTCACCGAACCGACAATCCGGCCGGCGCGCTCCGCCACCCAGATGGTCGCGTTCCCGTGCCGCTGGGCAACCCGCTGGATTTCCTGCATGTACGGGTGGTCCGCGTCCTCAAAGTGGCCCGCGGCCAGGTAGGCGTCCCGGGTGATGCGGGCGACGGCGTCGTAATCGGCCGGGACGGCGGGGCGAATGAGGATCTGCGAATGCACCTGTCTATGGTACGGGCGCCCGCGCCGGGCCAGGGACCAACGGGCGGTTTCCGTGACTGAACTATCAGGCGCCGGGCCGGCTGCGCCAGCCCGGACGTGCCGTCAGAGCGGGAACTTGCCGGAGAGCTCGAGGGGCCCCGCGCAGGTCCATGCCGCGAGCCGCTCGTCGTCGGAGGGCCCGCCGTCGAGCACGCTGGTCAGCCGGGGACGGCGCACCCAGCAGCCGGCCTCCTCGGCGATCAGGGCGCCGGCGGCGAAGTCGTGTTCGTTGAGTCCGCGTTCGCCGTAGGCATCGTGCGTGCCGTCCGCCACCAGGCAGAGATCCAGCGCCGCGGATCCCAGCCGGCGGACGTCCGCGAAGCCGTCCATAAGGCCGCCCAGCGCGGAAGCCTGTTCGGCCCGGACGCCCCTGTCGTAGCTGAAGCCCGTCGCCAGGATCTGGCCGGTCCGGCCCGGCACCGGTCCGTAGAGCTGCGAGCGCTGCCCGCTCTCCTCGAGCCAGGCGCCGTGGCCGCGGGAGGCATAGTAGACGCGCCCCAGCGCGGGCGCGTGGACGACGCCGGCCAGCCAGGCGCCGTCCGGGCCGGCCACTGCCACCGAGGTTCCGTAGTAGACGATGTTGCGGATGAAGTTGGTGGTGCCGTCGAGCGGGTCGATCGACCAGCGGAAACCGCTGGAGTTCGCGGGCAGCACGGTGCCGCCCTCCTCGCCGGTGATCGCGTCCTCCGGCCGGGCCCGGGTGATGACCTCGCGGACGGCGGCCTCGGACGCGAGGTCGAAGGAGGTCACCCAGTCCCCCGAATCACCCTTGTTGCTCACGCCCAGCGCGGCGGCACTCCGGCCGGCCAGCACCGCGGCGCCCGCGGCAGCCGCCTCCAGCGCCAGTTCCAGGAACGCGGCCGGCGCGGGAAATTCTTCCGGGCCGGAGCTCACTCGCCCGCCTCCTGGTGGTCTTCGCCGTCACTCCCGGCGCCGCCGTCGCCGTCGTCGCCCGAGCCGGCGTCGCCGCCCGAGCCGGCGTCGTCGCCGAGTCCGGCCGGGCCGTTAGCGAGCAGCGCGCGGAAGCCGTCCTCATCCAGGACCGGCAGGCCCAGCTGTTCCGCCTTGTCCAGCTTGGTGCCGGCGTTCTCACCGGCCACCACGTAGCTGGTGTTCTTGGAGACCGAGCCGGCCGCCTTGCCGCCGCGGACCAGGATCGCTTCCTTGGCCTCGTCCCGGCTGAAGCCCTCCAGGCTGCCGGTGACCACAACGGTCAGACCCTCCAGGGTGCGCGGGGTCGACTCGTCGCGCTCGTCCTCCATCCGAACTCCGTCGGCGGCCCAGGTGTCCACGATTTCACGGTGCCAGTCTTCGGCGAACCATTCCTTGAGCGCGACGGCGATCACCGGCCCCACGCCGTCGACGTTGGCCAGTTCCTCCTCGGAGGCCTGGCGGATGGCATCCATGGTTCCGAAGGCGGTGGCCAGTGCACGCGACGCCCGCGGTCCCACGTGGCGGATGGACAGCGCCACCAGGACGCGCCAGAGCGGCTGGGTCTTGGCCTTTTCGAGTTCGTTGAAGAGCTTCTCGGTGGTGGCGGTCGGCTTGGACGGGACCTTGGCCGTGCCCTTGGTGTAGAAGTACGGCACCAGCTCGAACTCGCCGGTCGCCACGCCCTTGGAGCGCTTTTCGCGGCGGATCCGGACCCCGGCAAGGTCCTCGGGCGTGAGCCGGAACAGGTTCGCCTCCGTGGTGAGCGGTGCGACGTCGGGCTCGGCCGGCTGGGTCAGGGCGATCGCCGCTTCCCAACCGAGGGCCTCGATGTCGAAGGCGCCGCGGCCGGCCAGGTGGAAGACGCGTTCGCGCAGCTGCGCCGGGCAGGACCGGGCATTGGGGCAGCGGATGTCGACGTCGCCTTCCTTGGCCGGTGCGAGCGGTGTGCCGCAGGCGGGGCATTCGGTGGGCATGACGAAGTCGCGCACCGGCGGGTCCTGGGCGTCGCGGAGGGCCAGCACGGGCCCGACGATTTCCGGGATGACGTCCCCGGCCTTGCGCAGCACCACGATGTCGCCGATCTTGACGCCCTTGGCCTTGACGACCTCCTGGTTGTGCAGGGTGGCCATTTCCACCGTGGAGCCGGCCACCTTGACCGGCACCATCACGCCGTAGGGGGTGACGCGGCCGGTGCGGCCCACGTTGACGGCGATATCGAGCAGCTTGGTGTTGACCTCTTCCGGCGGGTACTTGTAGGCCACGGCCCAGCGAGGGACCCGGGAGGTGTAGCCGAGGGCGCGCTGGGTGGCGAAGTCGTCCACCTTGACCACGATGCCGTCGATCTCATGGCTGAGGCTGTGCCGTTTGTCTCCGTAGCGCCGGATGAAGTCCAGCACTTCCGTCAGGCCGGGCAGCACCTCGAAGTACGGGCTGGTGGGCAGCCCCCAGTCGGCGAGTTGGCGGTAGGTGTCCGACTGGCTGACGGTTTCGAGGCCCTCGCGGGCGCCGATGCCGTGCACGTACATCTTGAGCGGCCGCTTGGCGGTCTCCGCCGGGTCCTTCTGCCGCAGCGAGCCGGCGGCGGCGTTGCGCGGGTTGGCCAGCGGCGCCTTGCCGGCCTCGATCAGCGCCTCGTTGAATTCCGCGAACGCCTTGGACGGGATGAAGACCTCGCCGCGGATCTCCATCTCGGCCGGGAAGTTCCCGCCCTTGAGCTGCTGCGGGATTTCCTTGATGGTCAGGACGTTGTGGGTGATGTCTTCCCCGGTGAAGCCGTCGCCGCGGGTGGCCGCGCGGACGAGCACGCCGTCGCGGTAGAGCAGGTTCACGGCCAGGCCGTCGATCTTGAGTTCGGTGAGCCACGACGGCGGGTTGCCGCCGTTACCGAGCTTGGCGACGCCGGCCTCGGCCTTGGCGATCCAGGCCTCCAGCTCTTCGAGCGAGAACACGTCCTCGAGGCTGTACATCCGGGTCAGGTGTTCGACGGCGGCGAAGGCGGCGGAGACTTCGCCGCCCACCTCCTGGGTGGGCGAATCGTTGGCGACCAGTTCGGGGTGCATGGCCTCGATGGTCTCCAGCCGCCGGAAGAGCTCGTCGAACTCGGCGTCGGAGATGATCGGGGCGTCCTCCTGGTAGTACGCAAAGCGGTGCTTGCGGACCTCCTCGACCAGTTCTTCATACTCGGCGCGGATGGCCTCCGAGGGGACCAGTTCCCCGGCCGGGCTGAGGGTTTCGGTATCTGCTGCTGTCTTCCCTGTGCTCACAGACCTATCCTGCCCTAGATCCCGGACATTGTCCGGTCAGGAGCGGGTCCGGGCGGCGCAGCCTGCCGGTGCCCGGCGGCTTTGGGCGGGCCGCTTTAAACGATCAGCCCGGACGCGGTTGCGTCCGGGCTGATCTGGAGAGGATTCCGGCTAGCGCGAGGAGGCGCTTTCCTGCTCGGTGGCGTTGCGGTTGGCCTGCTGGCTGGCCTGCTGCAGCGCCTGGGACACCCGGGTGAGCGCGGCAACGTGCTCGCCGTTCCACTCGTTGCGGAACTTCTCCGCGTCCGGGCCCAGCCACTGGGTACCGGCCAGGACCTTGGTCAGCATCGACCTCTGGTTGTCGATCTCCTGAGAACCGGCCTGCAGCTTCGTCCCAAGAGTCTTGAGCTGAGCAACATCTGCACCCCAAATAGCCATTCGAAAAAACTCCTTAGTTCA
>NZ_JBFTNW010000011.1:0-104258 GCF_056397665.1 Arthrobacter sp. 05L428
ACCGTCCCCACACCCGAAGGCATGGAACCAGATCCAGGTTCATATTCTTGGAAATTGCTTCTTATAAAAGATGCTCGCGTCCACTATGTAGTTCTCAAACAACAACCCCGTACCACACACCCCACACACCCGGACCCCCRAAAGGACCCACACARTGCATGAAACGCTGCAGCCGGGAAACCAGAAACACAAGTCCCGGAAGAAAGTCACCCTCCCCCCGGTCCTGTTGTCTCAGGACCCAACAGTGTGCCAAACACTAAACCGCACAACCCGGGCCCCCACCGTTCCAGGACACTCAAAAGCATCCGTACTGGGCAAGGACMAAACCATGCGGCCGCTATTTGCTGATATTCCACCCGTGAGCACCCGCCGCAGAACTTACGTCTGCGCAACGGGCGTACTCCTGACAACCCCGACACACCCACATACATGAGGCACGGTGATTGTAGGCGCTCCTTAGAAAGGAGGTGATCCAGCCGCACCTTCCGGTACGGCTACCTTGTTACGACTTAGTCCCAATCGCCAGTCCCACCTTCGACAGCTCCCTCCCACAAGGGGTTAGGCCACCGGCTTCGGGTGTTACCAACTTTCGTGACTTGACGGGCGGTGTGTACAAGGCCCGGGAACGTATTCACCGCAGCGTTGCTGATCTGCGATTACTAGCGACTCCGACTTCATGGGGTCGAGTTGCAGACCCCAATCCGAACTGAGACCGGCTTTTTGGGATTAGCTCCACCTCACAGTATCGCAACCCTTTGTACCGGCCATTGTAGCATGCGTGAAGCCCAAGACATAAGGGGCATGATGATTTGACGTCGTCCCCACCTTCCTCCGAGTTGACCCCGGCAGTCTCCCATGAGTCCCCGCCATTACGCGCTGGCAACATGGAACGAGGGTTGCGCTCGTTGCGGGACTTAACCCAACATCTCACGACACGAGCTGACGACAACCATGCACCACCTGTGAACCGGCCCCAAAGGGGAAGGACTGTTTCCAGCCCGGTCCGGTCCATGTCAAGCCTTGGTAAGGTTCTTCGCGTTGCATCGAATTAATCCGCATGCTCCGCCGCTTGTGCGGGCCCCCGTCAATTCCTTTGAGTTTTAGCCTTGCGGCCGTACTCCCCAGGCGGGGCACTTAATGCGTTAGCTACGGCGCGGAAAACGTGGAATGTCCCCCACACCTAGTGCCCAACGTTTACGGCATGGACTACCAGGGTATCTAATCCTGTTCGCTCCCCATGCTTTCGCTCCTCAGCGTCAGTTAATGCCCAGAGACCTGCCTTCGCCATCGGTGTTCCTCCTGATATCTGCGCATTTCACCGCTACACCAGGAATTCCAGTCTCCCCTACATCACTCTAGTCTGCCCGTACCCACCGCAGATCCGGAGTTGAGCCCCGGACTTTCACGGCAGACGCGACAAACCGCCTACGAGCTCTTTACGCCCAATAATTCCGGATAACGCTTGCGCCCTACGTATTACCGCGGCTGCTGGCACGTAGTTAGCCGGCGCTTCTTCTGCAGGTACCGTCACTTTCGCTTCTTCCCTACTGAAAGAGGTTTACAACCCGAAGGCCGTCATCCCTCACGCGGCGTCGCTGCATCAGGCTTGCGCCCATTGTGCAATATTCCCCACTGCTGCCTCCCGTAGGAGTCTGGGCCGTGTCTCAGTCCCAGTGTGGCCGGTCACCCTCTCAGGCCGGCTACCCGTCGTCGCCTTGGTGAGCCATTACCTCACCAACAAGCTGATAGGCCGCGAGTCCATCCAAAACCACAATAAAGCTTTCCACCCCCCACCATGCGATGAGGAGTCATATCCGGTATTAGACCCAGTTTCCCAGGCTTATCCCAGAGTTAAGGGCAGGTTACTCACGTGTTACTCACCCGTTCGCCACTAATCCCCGGTGCAAGCACCGGATCATCGTTCGACTTGCATGTGTTAAGCACGCCGCCAGCGTTCATCCTGAGCCAGGATCAAACTCTCCGTTGAAGTAAAACAGACACAGTTCTCAAACAACAGACACATTCGAATACTTCTCGAAACAATTCACTCAGTGAATTTCTTTTTGTTCCGCATTTCTTCGCTGCGATGTATTTAGCTTATTTCATTCATTTCCACTTTGCAAACCCGGAAGTTCTTCCGAAATTCACTCCGAAGAAGCGAATCCGCCCAGCAAAATGCGAAGCAATTTCGCTTTCCCACATCTTGCGCAGGAAGAATTGCTTCTTTTTTGTTGGGGGTTGGTCACCGCTCAACGGCGGCGACTCAGAAAACAATACACGCTCCCCTGCGGCCGTGCAAATCGGCCGGAGGGGAGCGTGCATGAGGCTGAACCGCTGCTTAGCCGTGCAGTGCCGGCTAGGCTCCCGAAACCTCCACGGTTGCCAGGTTCTTCTTGCCGCGGCGCAGCAACAGGTAGCGCCCGTGCAGCAGTTCGTCGGCCGTGATGACGGCGTCGGGGTCGGAGATCTTGGTGTTATTCACGTAAGCCCCGCCCTCCCCCACGGTACGCCGGGCCGCGGACTTGCTTTCGGAGAGCCCGGTAGCCACCAGCAGGTCAATGATGCCGAGCCCGGAGCCGTCCACGGTGGCGGAGGGCAGTTCCGCCGTCGCGGCCTTGAGGCTCTCTGCGTCCAGTGCGGTCAGGTCCCCGCCGCCGAACACGGCTGCCGAGGCGGCAATGACCTTTTCGGTGGCCTCGACGCCGTGCACCAGCGAGGTCACCTCGTAGGCAAGCTTCCGCTGGCCAACACGTGCGAACGGGCGCTCGGCAACCGAGGTTTCGAGGGCTTCGATTTCGGCGCGGCTGAGGAAGGTGAAGACCTTGAGGCGGGCCGCGACGTCGGCGTCGGCGGTGTTGAGCCAGAACTGGTAGAAGGCGTACGGGCTGCACATCTCCGCGTCCAGCCAGATCGCGTTGCCCTCGCTCTTGCCGAACTTGGTGCCGTCCGAGTTGGTGATCAGCGGCGTGCCCAGCGCGTGGACGTGCTTGCCCTCCACCTTGCGGATCAGGTCCGTGCCGCTGGTGAGGTTGCCCCACTGGTCCGAGCCGCCGGTCTGCAGCACGCAACCGTAGTCGCGGAACAGCTGCAGGTAGTCCATGCCCTGCAGGATCTGGTAGCTGAACTCGGTGTAGCTGATCCCCTCATCCGAGTTCAGGCGGGTGGCAACGATGTCCTTCTTGATCATCGTGCCGACGCGGAAGTGCTTCCCGATGCCGCGCAGGAAATCAATGGCACTCAGCGGGGCGGTCCAGTCGAGATTGTTGACCATCCGGGCCGCGTTATCGCCCTCGAAGCTGAGGAAGCGCTGGACCTGGCCCTGCAGCCGGCCGACCCATTCCGCCACGGTCTCCGGAGTGTTGAGCACCCGCTCGGCGGTCTGCCGGGGGTCACCGATCAGTCCGGTGGAACCTCCCACCAACCCGAGGGGCTTGTGCCCGGCCAGCTGGAGCCGGCGCATCAGCAGCAGTTGCACGAGGTTGCCCAGGTGCAGGCTTGGCGCGGTGGGGTCGAAGCCGCAGTAGTACGTTGCGGGGGCGCCGGCGAGCAGTTTCTCCAGCTCCGCCTCGTCCGTCGAAACGTGCACAAGGCCGCGCCATTTCAGCTCCTGCCAGATGTTGGCGAAGCCGGGGTCGTTCTGCTGGGACTGAAGATCATTTAGCTGGGACACGGAATCTAAGTTAGCAGGATCGACAGGGCCGGACGGCCCCGCTCCAGCTCGTGACGGCGCCGGGCGCGACGGCGCCGTCGTGACGGGCCCGGCACAGCCGCAGCGTCCGGGGCGGCAACCCAGGCCGCCGCCACCGGGGAGGGGAGCCTCAGTCTTCGATGCCTGCCGGTACGGGAGCAGCCGCGATGAGCCGTAAGCGCTGGGTGGGGCGGGTCATCGCGACGTACAGATCGCCTACCCGGCCGTGCTCGTGGTTGAGCATGGCAGACGGTTCCAGCACCACGACGCCGTCGAACTCCAGGCCCTTGGCCTCGCGGGGGCTGATCACCACGATGTCCTGCTCGTAGCTGCCGGCGCCCGTGCCGACGCGGCGGCCGTACGCTGCGCGCAACGCGGCGGTGGCCTCCGGCAAGAGCCCGCCGTCGGCGATCACGGCCAGCAGGCCGCCGTCGAGCGCATCCAGTTCCTCGGGGAGCACCTCAAGGAGCCGGTCCACGATCGCCCCGGGCTCGACGCGATCAATCACCGGCGACCAGCGTCCCTCGCGGACTGCCTTTGGCGCGGAGACGACGAGTCCGGCGGCATTGGCCATCCGGGCCGCCGCCTCGGCAATCTGCGACGGGGTGCGGTAGTTGACGGTGAGTTCCTCAAGCTGCCAGCGGTCCCCGAACATCGGGGCCAGCGCGCTCTGCCAGGACTTCGCCCCGGCCACCGAACTCGTCTGGGCGATGTCGCCGACAATCGTGAAGGACTTCAGCGGGCAGCGGCGGACCAGCAGCCGCCACTGCATGGGCGAGAGCTCCTGCGCCTCGTCCACCACAATGTGCCCGAACGCCCAGCTGCGGTCGCTCGTGGCCCGCTCCGCCGCGGTCAGCCGCGCCTCGCGTTCCTGGTTCTGGTCCACAAGTTCTTCGGCTGAGATGAGGACATCCACCCCGGCCGTTTCCATGTTGACCAGGGTCTGCTTGGCGTTGGCGAGATCGCGGGCCCGGTCGTGCTCCTGCTGGGCCAGGCCACGGCCAGCAGCCGGATCCAGTTCGCCGAGCAGTTCGGCGGCCTCGTCCAGCAGCGGCACGTCGGCCTCGGTCCACGGCGAACCGGCCGGCCGGAGCAGTCGGGCGCGTTCGGCCGCGCTGAGGTTCGGGGTGCAGGCCTCGAGGATGGCGGGCTTGCTCAGCAACTCGCCCACCAGCTTCTCCGGGGTCATCGGCATCCAGCACAGGTTCAGGGCCACACGCACGTCACGCGCCGAACGGACGTCCTCCGCGAGGTAGGAACGGTCGGCGTTGTTGCCGATGCTGCTGGCCTCGACCAGTTCGGTCATCTGCTCGGTCAGTTCGCGCAGCAGGATCTTGACGAAGGAGACCCTGGCCTCATTGTGCGGCTTCCCGGTGGCGCGCGCCTTTTCGCGGGCACGGCGGACCTGCCTCGGCGTCAGCACCAGCTTGCGGCCGTCCACTTCGAGGACACGGTTTTCGGCCGGGATCCGCTGCCGGTTGGCGACCGCGTTGGCGACGACCTCGGCCATGTCGAGCCGGCCCTTGATCGCCGCGACGTCTGAATCGTCTTCGGCAACGGCGTGGATGCCGGGCATCAGCCGGCCCAGGCTGGCCATCACGACGCCGGTCTCGCCCAGGGACGGCAGCACCCGTTCGATGTAGTTCATGAACGACGACGACGGGCCCACCAGCAGCACGCCGGCGGTCTTGAGCCGGTCCCGGTGGGTGTAGAGCAGGTAGGCGGCGCGGTGCAGGGCGACGGCGGTCTTGCCGGTACCCGGTCCGCCCTGGACCACGAGGGCACCGGAGATGGACGAACGGATGATCCGGTCCTGCTCGGACTGGATGGTGCCCACGATGTCCGACATCCGGCCCGTGCGCTTGGAGTTCAGGGCCGCGAGCAGCGCGCCTTCGCCCTGCAGGGAGGCGTTGTCGGCCAGCATGTCGGCGTCGAGCACGTCATCCTCGATGGCCTTGACTTCGCGGCCCTGCAGGATCAGGTGCCGGCGTCGGCGTACACCTTGACGGTCGAAGGCGGTGGCCTGGTAGAAGTGGCCGGCTTCGGGCGCCCGCCAGTCCACCATCAGCCGCTGCAGGTCCTCGGTGGTCAGGCCGATGCGGCCGATGTACTGGGCTTCCCCGGAGTCGAGGTCGAGGCGGCCGAACACGAGGCGGTCGTCGACGGCGTCGAGCTGTGCGAGGCGGTCCTCGTAGAGTGCGGCGAACGCGTCCCGCTCGGAGACGTTCTGCATGGTGCCCACGGCACCGGCGCGGCGAACCTGGGCGAGCTGGGCGCGCTTCTCCGCCCGCAGCTCATCCAGCCGGGCATACAGTCCGGCTACATAGTCGCGTTCATGGGCCAAATCAGCGTCGTGCATCGAACGTTCCCCTATCGAAAAAGACAGACCAACCATTCTACAACCATTTCGGTGTTCGCTCCCGAAATATGTCAGTTTTCATCAGACTGGACTTTTTGCAGGCATTCTACCGAGGCGTTTGCTGGCCGCTAGAGGTTCAGCAGGGAGTGGATGCGGTGGCCGGCCAGGGCCGCGCGGCCGTTCAAGTCGCCGAGCTCCATCACGACGCCGACGCCAGCCACCTCGACGCCGCAGCGTTCGAACAGCCGGGAGGCTGCGCCCAAAGTGCCGCCGGTGGCGAGGACGTCATCGAGGATGAGCACCCGGGTACCCGGCGCCAGGTCCGAGCTGTGCAGTTCCAGGGTGGCGGTGCCGTATTCCAGCGAGTAGTCCTCGGAGACCACTTCGCGCGGCAGCTTGCCGGCCTTGCGGACGGTGACGACGCCGGTGTCCGTGGCGTAGGCGGCGGCCGCAGCCAACAGGAAGCCCCGGGCTTCCACCCCGGCGACGGCGTCGAACTGGCCGTGGAAGGGCGCCACCAGCGCATCGACCACAGCTTTGAGGGCGGCCCCGTCGGCGAAGACCGGGGTCAGATCCCTGAAGATGATTCCCGGCTTGGGGTAGTCAGGGACGGTGGCGCACAGGCTGGCGATCAGCTCGTCCACCGGGATTGCGTTGCTGGTCTGGGGCTGGGCCTGCTCGCTTTGTTTCACCCATCAATCTTACTGGCTGGTAGCAAACGGCCGTTCCGGCCGCGGGCTACCGGCCTACCCTCCGGCCGTCGGGGGCCCGGCCGCGTCACCCGCTGCTTCCGGGGACCGCAAGAGGTCATGGGCAAATCCGTACCTGACGAGTTCCAGCGCCTTGGCGAGCGCGTGCTCCGCGTCGAACCGGCTGTCCGCTGCGGCGCTGAGGCGGGCGTAGTCGTTTGCCCAACCGGACCGGCGGAAGCGGTCGGCGTCGCCGTGCAAAAGCCGTCCATAGAGAACGTCTTCGAAGCGGTCCGGCCCTTCATCCGGGGCCGGCACTTCGTCATGGCCGGGCCCTGGCAGCACACGTTGACGTCCCTGGACCATCTCCGCGGTGAACAGCTCAACCACGTGTTCCGTGCCTTCCGTCAGGTGTCGGTCCGCCGAGTAGTTGCAGAGGCGGAGTGCCCTCACCACCAGCTTGAGTGAAACGTGTTCATCGCGCACGATGAATTTGCGCAGCAGTGCGGCCCGAAAAAGCTCGATCCAATGCCGGCGCTCCCCCTCTGTCCCACCCGCGCTGGAGGGCACCGCCGGCGGCTCCGCGTCGGCTTGGAACAGCGCCACCATCCGGAAGTACTCGGCGGCGAGCTGCTCGAAGATCACCAGCCGTTCGAGCTCGCTGCCTGGCTTCCCGCGCTTGCCTTCGCCCATGATTGCCGGCTAAGCCGTTCGGACCTTCGCGGCCTTGTAACGGGATACAGTCGGGTCGCCGCTGAGCCAGAAGCGCCACGGGTAGTCGTCGGTGCCGCCGGCGCCGGAGACGCCCACCCGCGGCCCGGAACTGATCGCGGCCGCCGGCACGGCCGGGAGCTCGAGCCGGAACGGTGCACTGAGCGCGTCGCGGCCGCTGTCCGCCGTCGTCAGTCCCAGGGCGGTGGCGAAGCGGGCCGGACCGCTGGCGAGGTCCTTCGGGGCTTTCGACGTCGGCCGCCGCGCCTGGGCCAGTTCCTCCCCGACCACGACTTCACCGGCGCGCAGGAGCAGGGCGGAGGCCACTCCCTCGGGGCCGCAGACGATGTTGGCGCAATGGTGCATCCCGTAGGTGAAGTAGACGTAGAGGTGCCCCGCCGGGCCGAACATCGGGGCGTTCCGCCGGGTCTGGCCGCGGAAAGTGTGCGAGCCGGGATCAGGGTGCAGCGAGTCCTCCGGCCCCAGATAGGCCTCGACCTCGGTGATCCGCACCGCTACCGGCCCACCATGGCTGCTGTGCGTCAGCACTGCGCCGAGCAGCAGCGGGGCCACGGTTCGGGCGTCGGCGGACAGCAGCCCGCGCAGGGCGTCTGGCGTCAGGCTGGAATCCATCCTCCGACTTTAACAAACCCCTGAATCGCGGCATAGCGGCCCCTCACGGCCGTGTCCGATTTCCGCTAGCAGAGGTCCGCCGGAAGCTGGCAGGATGGAGCCATGGACTTTTGGCAGCGCTACCGGGCAATCGATGCCCGGGACCCCCGTTTCGACGGGCAGTTCTATACCGCTGTCCGCACCACCGGCATCTACTGCCGGCCCTCCTGCCCGGCGCGGACCCCGAAGGCCGGCAATGTCACCTTTTACGAGACGTCCGCCGCCGCGCATGACGCAGGCTACCGGGCATGCAAACGCTGCCTCCCCGAAGCCGTGCCGGGCACCCCGGCGTGGAATGTCCGCTCGGACATCGCCGGCCGGGCCATGCGCCTGATCAACGACGGCGTGATCAACCGCGACGGCGTGGAAGGGCTCGCCTCGCGGCTCGGCTACTCCTCGCGCCAGCTCAACCGCATCCTCAGCCACGAACTCGGTGCCGGCCCGCTCTCGCTGGCGAGGGCCAGCCGTGCGCAGACCGCCCGGACCCTGCTGGTCTCCACCTCAATGAAGGCCGCCGACATCGCATTCGCCTCGGGCTTCAGCAGCGTCCGGCAGTTCAACGAGACCATCACCGAGGTCTTTGCCATGACCCCCTCGGCGCTGCGGGCCACGGCGCGGCACCAGCAGGCGACGGCCCGGACGGCGGTGGCCTCCACGGCGCTTACGTTGAACCTGCCGTACCGGGAGCCGTTCGATCCTGGGGTGTTCGCATTCCTGGCCGTCCGAGCCATTCCGGGCATCGAGGAAGGAAGCTCCACCTCCTACGCCCGCACCCTGCGGTTGGCGCACGGGGATGCCCGCTTCCGGGTGGACTACGACGCCGGCTCCCCGGGCCGGCCCCTGAGGCTGACGATTGGGGCCGTGGACCTGCGGGACCTGGCCTCGCTGCTCAGCCGGGTGCGGCGCCTGCTGGATCTCGACGCCGACCCGGTCGCGATCGATACCTCCCTCGCCGCCGATCCGCGGCTGGCGGCCAGCGTTGCCGCCGCCCCCGGCATGCGGATGCCCGGGGCCGTGGATCCGCAGGAGCTGCTGATTCGCGCCATGATCGGCCAACAGATCACCGTGGCGGCTGCGAGGACGGCCCTGGTCCAGCTTTCCGCGTGCGGCAGCGAGAGCCTGGTTCCGGCGGACGGCCTGCACCGGCTCTTCCCGACGGCGGCGGACATCGCGGACACCGGGTTCCAGTTGCTGCGCGGACCTCAGCGCCGCATCGACTCGGTCCGTGCCGCCGCCGCGGCAATGGCCGCCGGTGACCTGGATTTTGGCTACGGCGACGACCTCGCCGGCCTGCAGGCCAAGCTCTTGCCGCTGGCCGGCGTCGGGCCCTGGACTGTGGGCTATGTCGCAATGCGCGTGATCGGCGCCCCGGACGTTTTCCTGGCCAACGACGCCGCGGTCCGCAATGGTATCCGCTCGCTGGCGCAGGCGTCAGACGATAACGCCGGTGGCGCCGCCGCGGCTGCGGATGGCCTGCCCGCCGACCCGATCGCCCCCGATTCGCTCTCTCCCGATTTTCGGGAGGTCAGTCCCTGGCGCTCCTACGCCACCATGCACCTCTGGCGTGCGGCCGCAGCGGCCCAGTCCGCAGCGCGGACCATGGCAGCCCGGCCCAAGACAGCAGCTTCGAAGAAAGTGACGACATGAAAGCCCAGCTTTTGACCATCTCCACCCCGGACGGTCCGTTCACCATCATTGCCCGGGACGGCGCGGTGCTGGCCTCGGGCTGGACCGCGGTGCCCGGCGAACTCACGGGCCAGATCCACCCGGACCTGCTGCCCGGCGGCTACGAACCGGTGTCGGAACTGCGCGGCATCTCGGCCGCCGTCGAGGAGTTCTACGCCGGCAACCCGCGAGCCGCGATGGAAGTCCCGGTGCTGCAGAAATCGGGCCCCTTCCGCAGCCATGCCTGGGACATGCTGCGGACCGTGGCGCCGGGGCATCCGGTGACGTACACCGAGTACGCGGAACTGTCCGGCAACGCGAAGGCCGTCCGGGCGGCGGCCAGCGCCTGCGCCTTCAACGCGGCCGCTCTGTTCGTGCCATGCCACCGGGTGATCCGCACCGACGGGAGCCTGGGCGGGTTCCGCTGGGGACTCGCCATCAAAAAGAGCCTGCTGGACCGCGAACGGCAGCTGGCCCTGGCCGTGCGGGCCTAGTTCGTCACTGGAACGCCCGCGGGCCACGGCAACAGCGCGGGCAGCTCGACGCCGTCGGCCGCTGCCGTGGCGCGCAGGCTCCCCAGGGTGGAGGTGCGGCCGGCCAGCCACGCCGCGATGTCGGTGAGCATGCCGTTGATCGCGGTGGAGCGTCCGCCGGCGGCGCCGATCGCGACGGAGGGCAGGCCGAGCGGCTGGAGCACAAAACGCTCGCCCTCAGGCACCCGGGCGGCCAGGAACTCGAAGAGATGCTCGCAGAACGGCTTGCTCCACGTTTCGGGGCCGCGGCCGGTGCCCAGGTCCGTGGCGTGGATGGTGAGTTCGCGCCAGAGCGCCAGGCCGCCGTCGAACACAACGCCGCCGCGGTAACTGATCGGCTCCCGCCAGCCCGCCGCCTCCAGCGAACCGAAGGCGCCCAGGGCACGCTCGAAGGCCGCGGCCAGCGCGGCCCGGTGCTGCTCAGCGCTGTGGCCGGCCGCCAGTTCGATGGCGCGGGTGCGTCCCTCGAAGCCGCCGTCGTAGAGTTCGATGCTTTCGCCGCGGCCGGCGTACTCAACCTGGCGGGCCATCGCGTTGGCGATTCCGGCCAGGTGGGCCAGCACGTGCCCGCGGGTCCAGCCAGGGAGTTCGGACGCGGCCAGGACGTCCTGGTCGTTGAGTTTGGCGGCGATTCCGGTCACGACGTCCGCGGCGCGGCGGAGTTCCTCCAGCAGGTTTTCAGGGGTGATTGAGGTCATGGCGCCCATCCTAACGGAGCCTCCGGATTAACGGTGATTAACTGGGCTGAGCCGTCTCAGCGCGCCCCGTAGCGGTGCCGGATGTGCCGCCGGTCATGCCGGGCCTGCCAGAATTCGAGTTCGCGGGGCCGGAGCGCGTAGAGCTGCCAGCTGGGGTTCTCGCTGCCGTCGGCGCCGGGCCGATCGTGCCAGTCGGCGGCGGAGGCTTCCGCGGAGAGCGCCACAACCTGGCCGGCCACACGGACCTGGCGGCCCTGCTGCTGCCAGAAAAAGTTCAGCGCAGCGCTCGGGTTCTCTGCCAGTTCCCGGCCCTTGCGCGACTGGCGGGACGTCGCGAAGTGCCAGCCGTCGTCGTCGATGTCCTTGAGGATCAGCATCCGCGAGGACGGACGTCCGAGTGCGTCGGCGGTGGCCAGGCTGCAGGCGTTGGGCTGCGGAACTCCGGCCGCCAGGGCTTCGGCGAGCCACTGCCGGAACAGTTCCCCCGGGTCCTCGGGTGCCGTCGCCGGGTCGAAGTCCGGGAGCACGTCCGGGAAGTCGGGCAGGGCACGCAGGAACTGGCGGAACGATTCGCTCATGCACCCACCTTAAGCGCCACGAGATGACACTTCGCGGCAGTGTTTACGAAAAACATTGCCGCGAAGTGTCCCCACCCGCCCCCTAACCTCGCAAGCTCGGTCAGGGGACCCTGCGGGTGTGGGCCCCCATCTCGCGGGTGTCGAAGTGCTACCCCGCGTACGCGCGCACGCCGTCGAGCTCCGCCTCGAGCGCCAGCAGCTGGCGTTCGACGGCGGCCGGCGCGGTGCCGCCCTGCGAGTTGCGGCTGTTGAGCGAGCCCTCGGTTGACAGCACCGTGCGGACCTCCGGGGTCAAATGCTCCGAGATGGCGGCGTATTCCTCGTCCGTCAGGTCCCAGAGTTCCACGTCGCGGCTTTCGGCCTGCTTCACGGCGGCGCCGGAGAGCTCGTGCGCCTCGCGGAACGGAACTCCCTGCCGGACCAGCCATTCGGCAATGTCCGTGGCCAGTGCGAAGCCTTGGGGTGCCAGCGCTTCCATCCGTTCGGTGTTGAACTTCAGGGTCGCGATCATGCCGGACACGGCCGGGAGCAGCAGCTCCAGGGTGTCGGCGGCGTCGAAGACCGGTTCCTTGTCCTCCTGCAGGTCGCGGTTGTACGCGAGCGGCAGGCCCTTGAGCGTGGCGAGCAGCCCGGTCAGGTCGCCGATCAGCCGGCCGGCCTTGCCGCGGGCCAGTTCGGCCACGTCAGGGTTCTTCTTCTGCGGCATGATCGAGGAGCCGGTGGAGTAGGAGTCGTGCAGGGTCACGAAGGAGAACTCCTTGGTGGCCCACAGGATCACTTCCTCCGAGACCCGGGACAGGTCCACGCCGATCATCGCCGACACCCACGCGAACTCGGCAAAGACGTCGCGGGAGGCGGTGCCGTCGATCGAGTTGTGCGTGGCCGAGTTGAAGCCAAGGTCCGCCGCGACGGCCTCCGGGTCCAGGCCCAGCGAGGAACCGGCGAGGGCGCCGGAGCCGTAGGGCGAGACCCCAGCGCGCTTGTCCCAGTCGGCCAGCCGCTGCACATCGCGCAGCAGCGCCCAGGCGTGGGCCAACAGGTGGTGGCTGAGCAGGACCGGCTGGGCGTGCTGGAGGTGGGTGCGGCCGGGCATGGCCACCCCGCGGTGTTCCTTGGCCTGGCCGATCAGCGCGTCGATGGTGGCGAGGACGCCGCGGGCGATGATCCGGGCGTGGTCGCGCAGGAACATCCGGCCCAGCGTGGCCACCTGATCGTTGCGGGACCGGCCGGCGCGGAGCTTGCCGCCCAGCTGGCTGCCGGCACGCTCGATCAGGCCGCGTTCCAGCGAACCGTGCACATCCTCGTCGGACTCGGCCGGGGTGTAGGCGCCGGAGGCGACGTCCGCATCCAGCCGGCCCAGGGCGTCCAGCATGCCTTCAAGCTCGGCGTCGTCCAGCAGCCCGGCCTTGTGCAGCACGCGGGCGTGCGCCTGCGACCCGGCAATGTCGTAGCGGGCCAGCCGCCAGTCAAAGTGTGTGGACTTGCTCAACGCCGCGAGGGCGTCGGCGGGGCCGCCGGCGAACCGGCCGCCCCACAACGCACCCGTGTTCGTAGCCTCGGACTTGGTGGATTCCGACTCAGCCACAGGGGCTACTTTCCTGCGACGCGGATGTCGCGGCCGGAGGCAACCTTGGCGGACATGCCCCACAGCTCGATGAAGCCGCGGGCCATCGACTGGTCGAAGGTGTCGCCGGTGTCGTAGGTGGCGAGGTCGAAGTCGTAGAGCGAGGTCTCGGAGCGGCGTCCGTTGACGATCGCCTGGCCGCCGTGCAGCACCATGCGGATGTCGCCGGAGACGTAGCGCTGGGTGTCTTCGATGAAGGCGTCCAAGGAGCGCTTGAGCGGGGAGAACCACTGGCCGTCGTAGACCAGCTCGGACCAGCGCTGGCCGACCGTGGCCTTGAAGCGGGCCTGCTCGCGTTCGATCGTGATGTCCTCGAGGTGCTTGTGCGCGGTGATCAGCGCCATCGCGCCGGGGGCCTCGTAGATTTCGCGGGACTTGATGCCGACCAGGCGGTCCTCGACGACGTCGATCCGGCCGACGCCCTGGGCGCCGGCGCGACGGTTCAGTTCCTTGATGGCCTGCAGCGGGGTGACCTTGACGCCGTCGATTGCGACCGGCACGCCGGCTTCGAAGGAGATGGTGACTTCATCCGGGGCCGGCGGGAACTCCGGGGTGGCGGTGTAGTCGTAGATGTCCTTGGTGGGGGCGTTCCAGATGTCCTCAAGGTAGCCGGTCTCGACGGCGCGGCCCCAGACGTTCTGGTCGATCGAGTACGGGTTCTTCTTGGTGGTCTCGATCGGCAGTCCCTTCTCCTCGGCGAAGGCGATGGCCTTGTCGCGGGTCAGGGCGAGGTCGCGGACCGGGGCGATGCACTTCAGGTCCGGGCCGAGGGTCTGGATGCCGACCTCGAAACGAACCTGGTCGTTGCCCTTGCCGGTGCAGCCGTGGGCCACAGTGGTGGCGCCGAATTCGCGGGCGGCCTTGACCAGGTGCTTGACGATCACCGGGCGGGAGATTGCGGAGACCAGCGGGTAGTGGCCCTGGTAGAGGGCGTTCGCCTTCAGGGTGGGCATGCAGTACTCGTTCGCGAACTCGTCGGACGCGTCGGCCACGTAGGCTTCGACGGCGCCGCAGCCGAGGGCACGCTGGCGGATGGTCTCCAGCGACTCGCCGCCCTGTCCGACGTCGACCGCCACGGCAATGACCTCGGCGCCGGTCGCTTCTCCGATCCAGCCGATGGCTACGGAAGTATCCAGGCCACCGGAGTAGGCCAGCACAATACGCTCAGTCACTTCAAATGCTCCTTAGTTGTTGGGTTCTTGGGGTCTCTGGTGAAAGTTCACGGGTGGGGGTCATTGGCCGGCCTCTTCGGCCAGTGACAGGAAACGGGCGGCGACCGCGGCGCCGCCGGCCGGGTCGCGGGTGACCAGCAGCACGGTGTCGTCCCCGGCGATGGTGCCGAGGATCGAGGGCATCACCGAGTGGTCGATCGCGAGGGCCAGGAAGTTCGCGGCGCCCGGCGGGGTGCGAAGCACCACAAGGTTCGCGGAGGCCTCGGCCGTGACGAGCAGTTCCCCGCAGAGCCGCGCCAGCCGGGCGTCGAGGATCTCCTGCGTCACGCCGCTTTTGGCCGCGCGTTCCCCGCCCTCCCCCGGCACGGCGTACACGAGCACGCCTTCCTTGCCGCGGACCCGGACGGCGCCGAGCTCCACGAGGTCGCGGGACAGCGTGGCCTGGGTGACCTGGACGCCGTCGTCCGCGAGCAGGGCCGCCAGCTCGGCCTGCGAGCGGACGGATTCGCCGGTCAGGATGGCGGTGATCCGCGCCTGCCGGGCCGTCTTGGTGGCCGGGCTGGCTCCCTGGGCGGCGGGCTGGACGGACATCAGCCCAGCCCGTCAACCGGCGCGAGCCCGTCAACAACTGCCAGGCCGGAGCGGTGCATGAGCCAGGCCATCAGGGCTTTCTGCGCGTGCAACCGGTTCTCGGCCTCATCCCAGACCACGGACTGCGGGCCGTCGATCACGCCGGCGGAGATTTCGTAGCCGCGGTAGGCCGGGAGGCAGTGCAGCACGACGGCGTCCGGCGCGGCAAGCGTCATCGCGTCCTCGTCCACGGAGTAGTCGCGGAACAGCTGCAGCCGGGCCTCCTTCTCGTCCTCCTGGCCCATCGACACCCAGGTGTCGGTGGCGACGACGTCGGCTCCGCGGAGCGCCTCGGCGGCGTCCACGGTGACCAGCACCGAGCCGCCGGTCTCCGCGGCGCGCTCCTCCGCGGCGGCGACGATCTCCGCTGCGGGCAGGTAGCCCTCCGGGCCGGAGATGCGCACGTGCATGCCAGCGGTGACGCCGGCCAGCAGGTAGGAGTTGGCCATGTTGTTGGCCGAGTCGCCGAGGTAGCTCATGGTGAGGCCGGCCAGCGTGCCCTTGTGCTCCTTGACGGTCAGCAGGTCGGCCAGGAGCTGGCAGGGGTGGTAGTCGTCGCACAGGGCGTTGATCACCGGGACGCGCGAGTGTTCGGCCATCGCGACGAGGCCGGCGTGCGCCCCGGTCCGCCACACGACGGTGGAAACCATGCGTTCGAGGACCCTGGCGGTGTCCTCAACCGACTCCTTGTGGCCGATCTGGGCTTCGCCCGGGTTGATGATGAGGGCGTTGCCGCCCATGTCCGCGATGCCGGTGGCGAAGGAGACACGGGTCCGGGTGGAGGTCTTGTCGAAGATCACGGCCACGGTCTTGCGGCCGCTGCCTTCCGCGGCGAAGGGCTGGACACTGTACGGGGCCGCCTTCATCCGGAGGGCGAGGTCCAGGACCTCGGCCTGCTCGGCCGGGGTGAGGTCCGTGTCCTTGAGGAAGTGGCGGGTCGGCACGGATGCGGTCATGGAGGCGGTCACTGGGCGTCCTTTGCGGTCTGGAGGAGGGCCGGCAGGGCGGCGAGGAAGCGGTCGGCCTGGGCCTCGGTGAGGATCAGCGGCGGCGCGAGCCGGATGGTGTGCGGGCCGGGGCTGTTGACGATGAATCCGGCGTCGAGTCCGGCGGTGACGACGGCGGGGGCGACGTCGGCGTCGAGGTCGAAGCCGATCAGCAGGCCTTCGCCGCGGACTTCGGTGACGCCGGCGATTCCGGCGAGCCCGGTGCGCAGGTGCTCCCCCACCTCCCGGACGTGGGCGAGCACCTGCTGGTTCTCCAGCACGTGCAGGGTGGCCAGGGCGGCCGCGGTGGCGACCGGGTTGCCGCCAAATGTCGTCCCGTGCTGGCCGGCGGACAGCAGTGCGGACACCTCGGGGCCGAAGGTGAGCAGGGCGCCGATCGGGAACCCGCCGCCCAGGCCCTTGGCGAGGGTCACGGCGTCGGGAACGATTCCGGCGTCTTCGCTGGCCAGCCACTTGCCGGTGCGGCCGATGCCGGTCTGGACCTCGTCCAGGATCAGCAGGGCGCCGGCGCCGCTGGTGGCTTCGCGGGCGGCCCGGAGGTAGCCGGCGGGCAGCGGGCGGACGCCCGCCTCGCCCTGGATGGGTTCGAGGAAGACCGCGGCGGTGGAGTCGTCGATCTCGGCGCGGAGGGCGTCGATGTCACCGAAGGGGACGTGGACGACGCCGCCGGGCAGCGGCGCGAACGGCGCCCGGTAGGCTTCCTTCGAGGTGAGGGCCAGGGCGCCCATGGTGCGGCCGTGGAAGGCGCCTTCGAGGGCGATGATCTTGGTCCGCGGCTGCGCGTCCGTGTCTGTCTGGCTGACGCCAGCATTGCGCCTGGCCAGCTTGAACGCCGCTTCGACGGCCTCGGTGCCGGAATTGGCGAAGAACACCTTGGACCCGGCCGGTGCCTTGGAAATTTCCAGCAGCTTCTCCGCCAAGGCAATCTGGGTGGGGCTGGTGAAGAAATTGGAGACGTGGCCCAGGGCGGCCAACTGGCTGGAGATCACCGAGGTGACGAAGGGGTGGGCGTGGCCCAGCGCGTTGACCGCGATGCCGCCAAGCAGGTCCAGGTATTCCTTGCCGTCCGCGTCCCAGACGAGGCAGCCGGCGCCGCGGACCAGTACGCGCTGCGGGGTGCCGAAGACGCCAAGCAGCGAGGACGAGTAGCGGGACAGCCACTGCGCGCCGCTACTTTCGCCAGTCATAACGGAAGCTGTCGGAGCCCGGCCGGCGATGGGGGCCCGGGTGTGGTCGGGCACCGCGAAGCGGGCGGGGGCCCCATCGCCGGTCGGGCTCGCGCCTACAGTTTCGTTCATGCGTTCACTTCCTCGTCCGGGACGACCTGGGTGCCGATGCCGGCGGTCGTGAAGGTTTCCAGCAGCATCGAGTGCGGCAGCCGGCCGTCCACGATGTGCGCGCGCTCGACGCCGTCGTCAATCGCTTTCAGGCAGGCCGCCATCTTCGGGATCATGCCGGATTCAAGACGCGGGAGCATCTCGCGCAGCTCCGACGCCGTCAGCGACGAGATGAGCGATGACCTGTCCGGCCAGTTGGCGTAGAGGCCCTCGACATCGGTCAGGATGACCAGCTTGGAGGCACCCAGGGCCGACGCGACCGCCGCCGCAGCCGTGTCCGCGTTGACGTTGAGTACCTGCCCGGTGGTGGACCCGTCCGGGGAGATCTCCGGCGCGACGGTCGAGATCACCGGGATCCGGCCGGCCGCCACGATGTCCAGGATGCCTTCCGGGTTCACCCCGACGACTTCGCCGACGAGGCCCAGGTCCACCTCTTCGCCGTCCACCACGGTGCCGGTGCGGACGGCGCGCAGCAGTCCGCCGTCTTCGCCGGACATCCCGACGGCGTAGGGCCCGTGCGAGTTGATTAGGCCCACGAGCTCGCGGCCCACCTGGCCGGTAAGGACCATCCGGACCACGTCCATGGCCTCGGGGGTGGTGACGCGCAGGCCGCCCTTGAACTCGGATTCGATGCCGAGCCGGCTGAGCATGGCGTTGATCTGCGGGCCGCCGCCGTGCACCACGACGGGGTGGATGCCGACGTGGTGCAGGAAGACGACGTCCTCGGCGAAGGCGCGGCGGAGTTCGTCGTTGACCATGGCGTTGCCGCCGTACTTGATCACCATGGTGGTTCCGGCGAAGCGCTGGATCCAGGGCAGCGCCTCGATCAGGGTGCCGGCCTTGCCCTGCGCGTCGGCCATGGAAGTGGTCTCGCGGGTCTGGGTGCTCATGTCGTTCGTCATTCCCTTAGCTGGAGTAGGCGCTGTTTTCGTGGACGTACTCGTGCGTCAGGTCGTTGGTCCAGATCGTGGCCTCGGCGGCGCCAGCCTGCAGGTCGATCTCGACCAGGACTTCGCGCGGCTCCAGGTCCACCAGGCCGCGGTCCTCGCCGATGCTGCCGTTGCGGCAGATCTGCACACCGTTCATCGAGACATTCAGCTGGTCCGGTTCGAAGGCCGCGTCCGTGGTGCCCACGGCGGACAGCACGCGGCCCCAGTTCGGGTCCTTGCCGAAGATCGCCGTCTTGAAGAGGTTGGAGCGGGCCACGGCCCGGCTGACCACTTCGGCGTCCTTCTCGCTCGCGGCGTTGAAGGTACGGATGGCGATGTCGTGGCTGGCACCCTCGGCGTCGCCGATCAGTTTGCGGGCCAGTTCCGCGCACACCTGGGTGAGCCCCTTGCCGAAGTCGACGGCGGAGGGCACGGCGCCCGTGGCGCCGGAGGCGAGCAGCACCACGGTGTCATTGGTGGACATGCAGCCGTCCGAATCGGCCCGGTCGAAGGTGACGCGGGTGGCGTCGCGGAGCACGACGTCGAGCAGTTCGGGCTGGACCTCCGCGTCCGTGGTGAGGACCACGAGCATCGTGGCCAGGCCCGGGGCAAGCATGCCGGCTCCCTTGGCCATGCCGCCGATGGTGAATTCCCGGCCCTCGGCGTCGGCGCCGGTGAAGACCGCCTGCTTGGACACCGAGTCGGTGGTCATGATTGCGGCAGCCGCTGCCGGGCCGCCGTCGGCGTTCAATTCCGCGGCTGCGACGCCGATCGCGGGGACGAGCTTGTCCATCGGAAGCTGTTCGCCGATCAGGCCGGTGGAACAGACGAAGATGTCCGTCGCTGAGGCCCCGAGTGCCTCGGCGGTCTTTTCGGCGGTGGTGTGGGTGTTCTGGAAGCCTTGCGGGCCGGTGCAGGCGTTGGCGCCGCCGGAGTTGAGGATCACGGCGTCCACCCGGCCGTCCTTGATGACTTCGCGGGACCAGTGCACGGGCGCGGCGGCCACCCGGTTCGAGGTGAAGACGGCGGCGGCGGCTTTGTTGGGGCCGTCGTTGACCACGAGGGCCAGGTCCGGGTTTCCGGAGGCCTTGAGGCCGGCCTTGACCCCGGCAGCGCGGAATCCCTTGGGGGCGGTGATGCTCACGGTGCGACTCCCTGGAGGTCGAGGCCGGCGGTTTCCGCCAGGCCGAGGGCAATGTTCATGGACTGCACGGCGCCGCCGGCGGTCCCCTTGGTGAGGTTGTCGATGGCGCAGGTGACGATCACGCGGCCGGTGTGTCCGTCGAGGGCCAGCTGCATCACGGCGTGGTTGGAGCCCTGCACGGACTTGGTGGAGGGCCACTGGCCTTCCGGCAGCAGGTGCACGAACGGCTCCTCGTCGTACGCCTCGGCCCAGGCGCGGCGCAGTTCCTCAGCAGTCACGCCCGGCCGGACTTTCGCGGTGGCCGTGGTGAGGATGCCGCGGCTCATCGGGGCCAGCGTGGGGGTAAAGGACACCGTCACCGGCGCGTTCAGCGCCTTGGACAGCCCCTGCTCGATCTCCGGGGTGTGCCGGTGCCCGCCGCCGACGCCGTAGGGACTCATCGAACCCATCACCTCGGCGCCGATCAGGTTCACCTTCGCGGCCTTGCCGGCCCCGGACGTACCGGAAGCGGAAACGATCACGACGTCGTCGGCCTGTAGCAGGTGGCTACTGAAGCCCGGGGTGAGGGCCAGCAGGGCCGACGTCGGGTAGCAGCCGGGCACGGCGATTCGGGTGGCGCCGCGCAGTGCCTCGCGCTGGCCCGGCAGCTCGGGCAGCCCGTAGGGCCAGGTGCCGGCGTGCGGCGATCCGTAGAACTTCTCCCACGCCGCCGGATCCTCCAGCCGGTGGTCCGCGCCGGCGTCGATCACGACCGTGCCGGCGGGCAGTTGCGCCGCGATCTCGGCGGACGCCCCGTGCGGGAGGGCAAGGAACACGACGTCATGTCCGGCCAGGTTTTCCACGGTGGTGTCTTCGAGGATGCGGTCCGCCAGGCCATGGAGATGCGGCTGCAATTCCCCTAGTCTGGAACCGGCGTTGCTGTGCGCGGTAATGGCCCCGATGGTGACGTCGGGATGACCGGCCAGGAGCCTCAATACCTCGCCGCCGGCGTAGCCGCTTGCGCCGGAGACGGCAACAGAAATAGTCATAGCACCGAGTGTACAGCAAGACTATGCATAGAGCCCGATATTTATGCATGCGCGCGGCCATGTCCAAGTCCGTGTCCGGACGCGGACGAAACCGTCAGCGTATGCTGGGTAGAGGGTGATCCAGACCGTGCGGCCGCAAATGTCGGCTGCAGCGTTGCCCGTAACAGTTACGAGGCATGCGTTTCATGACCCCCTCCACCACACTTTCCGCCGACTCCCCGGCGCACCCGCAGCCGCGGGTCCGGCAGCCCAACGCCGTCGTCCTGAGCTATTCGGAACTGCTGAAGCGCGTCAAGGCCGAAGGCCTGCTGGAACGCCGCACCGGGTTCTACGTGACGGTGTTTTCCATCCTGGCCCTGCTGATGGCCGCCACCTGGTTCGGCTTCGCGCTGATCGGGGACAGCTGGTTCCAGCTCCTCATCGCGGCAGCCCTGGGTATCCTCTGCACCCAGTTGAGCTTCCTGGCCCACGAGGCCGGGCACCGCCAGATCTTCGCCTCCCGCCGCGCCAACGACTGGGCCGCACGGCTGCTGGCCACGTCGGTGGCCGGCATCAGCTACTCCTGGTGGGAGCAGAAGCACGGCGCGCACCACAACCACCCGAACGTGATTTCCAAGGATCCGGACATCGCCACCGGCGCGATCGCCTTCTTCCCCGAAGCCGCGGCGACCCGGCAGGGACGGTTCTCCTTCCTGACCCGCAAGCAGGGCTGGTTCTTCTTCCCGCTGCTGTTCCTCGTGGGCCTGGGCCTGCAGATCGATTCGGTCAGGTTCATCGTCCGCCGCGCCAAGGTCACGCACCGCTGGGTGGAGATCCCCATCCTCGCGGCCCGGCTGAGCCTGCTGCCCGTGCTCGCCTTCGCGTTCCTGCCCTGGGGCATGGCACTGGCGTTTATCGGCGTGCAGCTCGCCGTCTTCGGCTTCTACATGGGCGCCTCCTTCGCACCGAACCACAAGGGCATGCCCGTGCTTGCGGCTGACAGCCGGGTGGACTTCTTCAGCCGCCAGGTCCTCACGTCCCGGAACATTTCCGGCGGCCGCTTCATGGACATCCTGCTCGGCGGCCTCAACCGCCAGGCCGAGCACCACCTCTTCCCGGACATGGCACGCCCCCAGCTGGACAAGGCCGCCGTGATCGTCCGCGAGTTCTGCGCCAAGCACCAGGTCCCGTACACCGAAACCACCCTGCTGCAGTCCTACGGCATCATCGTGCGCTACCTCAACGACGTCGGCCTCGCCGCGGGCCGCCACTTCGAGTGCCCAATGGCCACCGTTACCCGCCGTTACTAGCGGCACGCCGGGCATACTGCGCCCGGCGCGCCGGTGTCCCTAGGATGGTCTCAGGATCCGCGCCGAGGAAGCTTCCTCGCCCGGAGCGCTGGCGCTTCAAAAGGCCCTGACACTTCAGAAGGAGACACATGACGCACGCAATCCTCGCCCGGCAGGCCGGCGGACCGGAGGTCCTCGAGCTGGCAGAAGTCGACCGGCCGGTTCCGGGGCCCGGCCAGCTGCTGATCAAGGTCGCCGCCGCGGGCGTGAACTTCATCGACACCTACAAGCGCAGCGGCGTCTACAAAGTGCAGTACCCCTTCACTCCGGGCTCCGAGGCCTCCGGGACCGTGGAGGAGCTGGGCGACGGCGTGAGCAACTTCTCCGCCGGCGACCGGGTCGCGACCGCCGAGGGTGTCAACTGCTACGCCGGGTACGCCCTCGTGGACGCGGACAAGGCGCTGCCGGTGCCCCGCGGCGTCGACGACTACACCGCCGCTGCCCTCCCCCTGCAGGGCATCACCGCGCACTACCTGATCAACTCCTCCTTCAAGGTGGAAGAGGGCCAGACCGTGCTGCTGCACGCCGGCGCCGGCGGCGTCGGCCTGCTGCTGATCCAGTTGCTCAAGGCCAAGGGCGCGAACGTCATCACCACCGTCTCCACCGATGAGAAGGAGGCGCTGGCCCGCGGCGCCGGCGCGGACCACGTGCTGCGCTATGACGGCTTCGCCGCAAAGGTGCGCGAGCTGACGGACGGCGCCGGCGCGCACGTGGTGTACGACGGCGTCGGAAAAGACACCTTCGACGATTCCCTGGCGGCGCTCCGGATCCGCGGCACCCTTGTGCTCTTCGGCGCCGCGTCCGGTCCGGTGCCGCCGTTCGACCCGCAGCGGCTCAACGCCGGCGGCTCGCTCTACCTGACCCGGCCGACCATCACGCACTTCCTCCGCGACGCGCGGGAACGCCGCTGGCGCTCCGACGAACTCTTCGCCGCAGTGGCGGACGGCAGCCTCAAGGTCCGGATCGGCGCCCGCTACGATCTCGCCGACGCCGCCGCAGCCCACACCGACCTGGAGCAGCGCCGCACCACCGGCAAGGTCATCCTGGTCCCCTGAATCGGCCCTGGAGTGGCACCGATGTCTTCCGTTCATCTGCTGCAGGGAGAATCACCCTGTGATTGAGCAGCAAACGCCGGCCGTCGGCGTTCCCTTGGGCGGCGGCCGCCCGGCCGGCGCCGCCTATCAGCCGCAGCTGCCGGGCGCCTTCGCGGCGCCGCCGGAGCGGACCCTGGTCGACGTCCTGCGGGAGACCGCCGACCGCTTTCCGGACGCCTCCGCGCTCGACGACGGCCGACGCTCCCTAAGCTATGCCCAGCTGATGGACGAGGTCCGGGCCACCGCGAGGAAGCTGCACCTGGCCGGGCTGGGCGCGCGCGACAAGATCGGCGTCCGGATCCCCTCGGGCACCAACGAGCTTTACATCTCCATCCTGGCGGTGTTGTTCGTCGGGGCCGCCTACGTTCCGGTGGACGCCGACGACCCCGAGGAGCGGGCCTCGCTGGTGTTCGGCGAGGCCGGCGTTGCCGGCGTGCTGCGTGCCGGCGGGACGATCGTCACGGACTCCGGCCGTCCCCGGCCCTTCCCGGCCGCCAGGGAGCCGGTCCCAGGCGACGATGCCTGGGTCATCTTCACCTCCGGATCCACCGGCACGCCCAAAGGCGTCGCCGTCCGGCACCGTTCGGCTGCCGCCTTCGCCGACGCCGAGGCTCGGATCTTCCTCCAGGCCGAACCGATCGGGCCCCAGGACCGGGTGCTGGCCGGGCTTTCGGTGGCCTTCGATGCTTCCTGCGAGGAAATGTGGCTCGCCTGGCGGCACGGTGCGTGCCTGGTCCCGGCGCCGCGCGCCCTGGTCCGGACCGGCATGGACCTGGGCCCCTGGCTCATCAACCACGGCATCACGGTGGTCTCCACGGTGCCCACTCTCGCGGCGCTGTGGCCGGTGGAGTCGCTCGAAAGCGTCCGACTGCTGATCTTCGGCGGCGAAGCCTGCCCGCCCGAACTCGCCGAGCGGCTGGCCGTGGACGGACGCGAAGTCTGGAACACCTACGGACCCACCGAGGCCACCGTCGTCGCCTGCGCCGCGCCGCTGGGCGGCCCGGGACCGGTCCGGATCGGGCTACCGCTCGACGGCTGGGACCTCGCTGTCGTCGACTCCGACGGGGTGCCGGTCTCCGAGGGCGGAATCGGTGAGCTGATCATCGGCGGAGTCGGGCTTGCCCGCTATCTCGATCCGGCCAAGGACGCGGAGAAGTATGCTCCCCTGCCGGCGCTGGGCTGGTCCCGCGCCTACCGCTCCGGCGATCTGGTGCGCTACGAGCGGGCGGGACTGCTCTTCGTCGGCCGCGCGGACGAACAGGTCAAACTGGGTGG
The DNA here is from genome assembly GCF_056397665.1 of Arthrobacter sp. 05L428. Lineage (NCBI taxonomy): Bacteria > Bacillati > Actinomycetota > Actinomycetes > Micrococcales > Micrococcaceae > Arthrobacter > Arthrobacter sp. 05L428. The sequence continues at coordinate 24,162 of NZ_JBFTNW010000011.1, forward strand.
GCGCCGGATCGAGCTCGGCGAAATCGACGCCGCCCTCCAGTCGCTGCCCGACGTCGCCGGGGCGGCGGCAGCGGTGCGGACGACGGCGGCCGGGAACCAGGTGCTGGTCGGCTACCTCTCACCGGCCGACGGCAGGGAACTGGACCTGGCAGCCGCCCGGCTGCTGCTCGCGTCCACCCTGCCCGCCCCGCTGATCCCGTTGCTCACCGTCGTGGACGCCTTACCGACCAAAACCAGCGGCAAGGTGGACCGGCAAGCACTGCAGTGGCCGCTGACCGGCCCGGGGGCGGCGGATACTGCGGCGGCGCCCATGGACCTCCCGCAGGACGCCCGCTGGATCGTCGAGCAGTGGAGCGCTGTCCTGGGCGGGACCGTTTCGGACCTCGATGCCGATTTCTTTGCCTTCGGCGGCGGCTCGCTGGCCGCGGCCCAGCTGGTCTCCGCGCTGCGGGTCCGCTACCCGACGATCACGGTGGCGGATATCTACGCCACGCCCCGGATCGGCGCCCTGATCGACACCGCACGCCAGTCCCTCCCGGAAGGCGGGGCCCCGGCGGCCGGCCAGCGTTCGGTCCGTCCCACGTCCCGCCGCGCCCAGTGGGTCCAGACGCTGCTGGGTGTTCCGCTGCACATCCTCGTCGGGATGCGCTGGCTGACTTACCTGATGGTGGCGAACAATTTGCTCGCCTCCCTCGCCGGGTTCACCGCGGCGCCGACCCTGTCCTGGTGGTGGGTGGGAGCCTCCTGGCTGGTGTTCGTCAGCCCGGCCGGGCGGATGGCTATTTCGGTGGCCGCGGCCCGGCTCCTGCTGCGCAACGTCTCCCCCGGAAGCTACCCTCGCTCCGGCCGAGTGCATTTGCGCCTGTGGCTGGCCGAACAAATCCAGGACCTGGCCGGGGCCGTCAGCCTCGCCAGCGCCCCGTGGGTGCCCTACTACGCCCGGGCTCTGGGCGCCACGATAGGCAACAACGTCCAGCTCCATTCGCTGCCGCCGGTGACCGGGCTGCTCACGCTCGGCAACGGCTGCAACATCGAACCCGAAGTCGATCTTTCCGGCTGGTGGATCGACGGCGACTCCGTCCACATCGGCGCGATCCGGATCGGCGCCGGTGCCGTCGTCGGCGCCCGCAGCACGCTCATGCCGGGTGCCAGCATCGGCGCCGGGGCGCAGGTGGAGGCGGGTTCGGCCGTCCTTGGCCGGGTCAAGGCCGGCCATTTGGTGGCCGGCTCCCCGGCAGAACGCCGGGGCAAAGCCAAACAGGGCTGGCCCGCGACGCCACCGGAGCACCATCTGATCGGCCGGCTCTGGTTTGCCGGTTTCGCCTCCGCCTCGGCTCTCCTGGCCCTGATCCCCTACCTGTCCGCCGCTGCGGCCGGACTGGTGATGTTCCTCTTCATCCAGGGCCGCGACTCGCTGGCCGCGGCCCTGCCGCAGCTGGCCGTCTCACTCCCGCCGGCCGCGCTCGCGTGGTTCGGCGCCAACCTGGTCCTGGTTCTCGCGACCACGCGCCTGCTCGGCGCCGGGCTGCGCCCCGGCTACTACCGGGTGCGCAGCCGGATCGGCTGGCAGGTGTGGGCGACGGAACGGGTCCTCGACCTGGCCCGAGACCTGCTCTTCCCGGTCTACGCCAGCCTCTTCACGCCGGTCTGGCTCCGCCTGCTCGGCGCCAGGGTCGGCCGGAACGTGGAGGCCTCCACGGTTCTGCTGATCCCGAAAATGACGACCGTGGGCGAGGGTGCCTTCCTGGCCGACGACACCCTGATCGCGTCCTACGAGCTCGGCGGCGGCTGGATGAGGATCGCGCCGGCAAAGGTGGGCAAACGCTCCTTCCTCGGCAACTCAGGCATGACCGCCGCAGGGCGCAGCGTGCCCAAGAACTCCCTCGTGGCGGTCCTCTCCGCGACCCCCGCGAAGGCGAAATCAGGGACCTCCTGGCTGGGGAGCCCGCCGGTGCGGCTGCGCAGGACCGCCATCGCCTCCGATGACACCCGCACCTTCCAGCCGCCCCTGCGGCTCAAACTGGCCCGCGCCCTGTGGGAGCTCTGCCGCTTTGTCCCGGTGGTCCTCACGGTCGCCGTCGCCGCGGCCGTGCTCGTGGCCCTGGACTGGCTGGCCGGCACCTTCAACTACGCCGTAGCCGCCCTCCTGGGCGGCGTCGTGGTCCTGCTGGCCGGCGCGGCCGCTGCCGGCAGCGCCGTCGTCGCGAAGTGGCTCCTGGTGGGACGCATCCGCCCCGGTGAGCACCCGCTCTGGAGTTCGTTCATCTGGCGGAACGAAGTGGTGGACACCTTCATCGAGATGGTCAGCGCCCCATGGTTCGCGCGCGCGGCATCCGGCACCCCGGCCCTCGTCTGGTGGTTGCGCGCCCTGGGCGCCAAGATCGGGGCTGGCACCTGGTGCGAGAGCTACTGGCTGCCGGAGGCGGACCTCGTCACCCTGGGCCGCAGCGCCACGGTCAACCGCGGCGGCGTGGTCCAAACCCATCTCTTCCACGACAGGGTCATGAGCATCGACACTGTTACGCTCGAAGACGGGGCCACGATGGGTCCGCACGGAGTCATCCTGCCGCGGGCCCGGATCGGCAACGGCGGGACGGTGGGCCCTGCATCACTCGTGATGCGGGGCGAAACGGTCCCGGCCGCCACGTACTGGATGGGAAATCCGGTCAGCCCGTGGGTCGGCCCGGATGTTCCGGCGCCCAAGCCCAAGTAGCCCCGCCCGGGTAGTTCCCCGCCCGGAAGACGCCTCCCGTCCACCGCAACGACCGAAAGCCGTGCCATGAGTCCCATCGCCTCAGCCGCTGCCGAGGAATTCCCCGCTGAATTGCCGCCCGCAACGCCCGCAGCCGCTCCGGATCCGTACATGCCGGGCCATGGCACCGACGTCTACCGCGTCACGCGCTACGAACTGGAGCTCGACTACCGCATCAGCAGCAACCATCTGGGCGGCCGGGCGACGCTGCACGCCGTCGCCCGGCGCCAGAGCTCCGCGATTGTCCTGGACCTGACCGGGCTCCGCGCCACGAAGGTGCTGATGCCCGGCCGCAAGGTGCGCAAGTTCAACCAGCGGGCTGAGCGGCTGGTCGTGGTGCCGGACACGGCGCTGCTGCCCGGTGACGAATTCACCCTGGACATCCGCTATGAGGGCAACCCGGCGCCGCGCCGCGGGCTCTGGGGAGAGGTGGGCTGGGAGGAACTGAGCGACGGCGTCCTGGTCGCCGGGCAGCCCAACGGCGCGGCGTCGTGGTTTCCCTGCAACGACCATCCGCGGGACAAGGCCAGCTACCGCATCGCGGTCACCACCGACGCCAACTACCGGGCCGTCTGCAACGGGGTACTGGTCTCGCACCAGGCCCGTTCCAGCCGCGAAACCTGGGTCTACGAGCAGTCCGAACCCATGGCCAGCTACCTCGCCACGGTCCAGATCGGCCGGTACGAACTGCTGCCGCTGAACCCGGACCGGACGGCCGGCGACGTCGCCCAGACCGCCGCGGTGCCGGCCGAACTGTCGGCCGAGGCCCGCGCCGGGCTCGCCCGCCAGCCGCAGATGATGCGTACCTTCACCAGCCGCTTCGGGCCCTATCCGTTCGCCGACTACACCGTTGTGGTGACCGAGGACGTCCTGGAGATCCCGCTGGAGGCCCAGTCCCTGTCCATTTTCGGGCGCAACCACCTGACGCCGGACTGGGAATCCCAGCGGCTGATCGCGCACGAGCTCTCCCACCAATGGTTCGGGAATTCGCTGACGGCAGCGTCGTGGAAGGACATTTGGCTGCACGAAGGCTTCGCCTGCTACGCCGAGTGGATCTGGTCCGAGGAGGCCGGCATCATGAGTGTGGCCGACCGCGCCCGGGCGGCCTGGCGGATGCTCAACCGCGAGGGCCAGGACCTGCTGGTCGGTGACCCGGGGCCGGAATTGATGTTCGATGACCGCGTCTACAAGCGCGGCGCCCTCGCACTGCACGCGGTCCGCCTCCACTGCGGCGATCTTGCCTTCTTCGCGCTCCTGCACGAGTGGACCGGCAGCCACCGGCACGGCTCCGTCACCACCGAGGATTTCATCGTGGCGGCGGACCGCGTCACCGGGATGGACGCCGAGGCTGTGCTGCACCCCTGGCTTTATCAAGAGGCGCTGCCGCCCCTTCCGGCCAGCTGACCGCCTGAAAGCTGACCCCGGGACCGCGCTAATCCCGGGCCGGGAGCGCGGAAAGGGCGACGGCGGCAGCGAACTGCGCGGGCAGTCCGGATTCATCGGGTGGCAGGTCCCGGATGCCGGGCTGGTCCAGCACCTCCACGGTCTCGGGCGCGGTGCGCAACCCGGCGCCGCACAGCTTGAGCCAGGCCTCCTTGCGTGCCCAGAGCCGGGCACGTCCGTGCAACAGCTCCGCGCCGGAGAGGCCGCGAAGGCTCTGGCGTTCTGCCGGGCCCAGCGCCACCTCATCGAAGCCGTCAAAATCAGCACCCGCCGGGTCCTGCACGTCGACGCCAAGGCGCAGCCCCGCGTCAGGATCCAGCACGGCGGCCAGCAGGACCCAGCCCGCGCTGCGGGACAGGCTGAGCAGAAGCGGAGCCGGCGCGCCGGCCAGGGTGTAGCCGGGCCTGCCGTGCGGGCTGCCGGGACCGCACTGCGGACAGTCGTAGGCGGCTGTGAGCTCCGACGGCGGCACGTCCAGCAGTTCGGCGGCAAGCTGCCGCTGAGCCAGCCGGCCGGCCAGGAACGCCGCCCGCGGACCGGGCTCCAGGCCCAGGGCGCGCCCGAGCTCGACGTCGTCCAGCTGTTCGCGGGCGGCGGCGTCCGGTAACCCGGGTGCGCCAGGTACGCCAAAGGGCGGGACCGACCGCACAATCAGCTGCGATGCCATGGTCCCGCCCTCCTATATTTCAGGCTCTCCCGTCAGGGGCTCCCCCTCCGGGCCGCTAGCGCTGCACGGCGCCGAAACGCTCGTGGGCGGCAGCGACCGCGCTGTCGCGGGCAGCCGAAGCCTCGTCCGCGGTCAGCGTCCGGTCGTCGGCCCGGAAGCGCAGGTTGAAAGCGAGCGACTTCTTACCCTCCTCGATGCCCTTGCCGGCGTAGACGTCGAACAGGGACACCTCCTCAAGCAGCTCCCCCGCGCCCTCGCGCAGGACGGCCAGCACCTCGTCCGCCGCAACGTCGGCCGCGACCACGAGGGCGACGTCCTGGGTCGCCACGGGGTAGCTGGAGATGTGCCGGGCGACGATCACGTCGGCGGCGGCTTCGAAGAGCGCCTCGGCGTCCAGCTCCAGCGCCACCGAGCGGGCCGGCATGTCGTGCGCTGCGAGCAGTTTCGGGTGGAGTTCGCCGGCGTAGCCCACGACCTCGCCGCTGCGCAGCGCCAACTGCGCGGCACGGCCCGGGTGGAACGCCTGGTGCTGGCCCTTGCTGACCACGAGTTCGACGCCGAGCACATCGCCGGCGAGCCGGGCGATGTCCAGCGCGTCGGCCCAGTCCCAGGCGCGGGGCGTGTGTGCCGGCCCAGCCGGGGAATCGTGGCCGGTCAGCACGGCGCCGAGATGCAGCGGCTGGTCCGGGACGCCGTCGTACAGACCGTCCAGCACCTCGTCGGAGGGCTTGGCGCCCAGCGGCGGAATCGAGGCGGTGCCCAGCGTGTCGCCGGGCAGGAAGACCAGCCCGGACTCGAAGAGCGCGAGGTCGCGGAAGCCGCGGGAGTGGTTGCGCTTGGCGACCTCGATCAGGCCCGGCAGGATGGAGGTCCGCAGGTAGCCCTGCTCTTCGCTGATCGGGTTGGCCAGCTTGAGCGCCTTGCGCTCCGCGCCGGCCACGGGGACCCCGAAGGTGTCGTTGGCGGCCTTGGAGACGAACGGGTACGCCATCACCTCGGTGAGGCCGGCGTCGGCCAGGGCCTGCACGAGCCGGCGGCGCTGCTGCTGGACTCGAGTAAGGCCGCGTCCCGGGGGCGCCACCGGGAGGGTCGCGGGGATCTTGTCATAGCCGACCAGCCGGGCGATTTCCTCGGAGAGGTCTTCCTTCGTTTCCAGGTCGTTGCGCCAGCTCGGGGCCGTGACGCTGTAGCCGGTGCTGGTCTTTTCGACGACGGCGCCGAGGTCCTGGAGCGAGGTCAGGATCTGTTCCTCGGTGAAGTCGATGCCGATCCGCTCGGCGGCGAACGCCGCCGGCAACTGCACGGTAACCGGAGCGGGCGCGGTGCCAACGTCGGTGCCCTCGGCCGCATCGGTGCCTCCGGCGAGTTCAACGAGGAGGTCGACGGCGCGCTGGGCGGCCACGTGGGCAACGTGCCAGTCCACGCCGCGTTCGAAGCGCTTGGACGCCTCGGAGGGCAGCTTGTGGCGGCGGCGCGAACGGGCAATCGAGACTTCCTCAAAGTGCGCCGCTTCGATCAGGATGGTCGACGTCGCGTCGCTGACTTCGGTGGCGGCGCCACCCATCACACCGGCGACGCCGATCGGGCCGGAGCCGTCCGTGATCAGGAGGTCTTCGGCGTCGAGCGCGCGGTCCTTGCCGTCCAGGGTCTTGAGCTTCTCGCCGGAGACGGCGCGGCGGACCACGATCTCGCCGGAAAGCTTGTCCTGGTCGTAGAAGTGCAGCGGCTGGCCGAGCTCCAGCATGACGTAGTTGGAGATGTCCACCGGCAGCGAGATGGAGCGGATGCCGGCGAGGCGGAGCCGGGCGGACATCCAGGGCGGGGTGGGACGGGTGGCGTCCACACCGTGCACGGTGCGGGCCACGAAGCGGTCGCAGCCGGGCTTGCCGTAGATCGGTGCGTCGTCGTTGAGCTTGACCGGGTAGCCGCCGGCCAGGGCGGCGGGGGCCTGCACCTTGGACGCGGGGTCGGTGAAGGGCGTGCCGGTGGCGTGCGCGTATTCCCGGGCCACGCCGCGGATCGAGAAGGCATAGCCCCGGTCCGGAGTGACGTTGATTTCCGCGGCCTGGTCGTAGAGGCCGAGCAGTTCCATGGCGTCGGTACCCAGTTCCGGGTCCAGGCCGATCCGGGACAGCACCAGGATGCCGTCGTGGTCCTCGCCGATGCCGAGTTCGCGGACCGAGGCGATCATGCCGGCGGAAAGGTGCCCGTAGGTCTTGCGGGCGGAGATCCGGAAGTCGCCGGGCAGGACAGCGCCCGGAAGCGTGACCACCACCTTGTCGCCTTCCACAAAGTTGTGGGCGCCGCAGATGATGCCCTGCACGCCGGAGGGGTCGATGCCGTCGCCGGTGAGCGTCTGCTCCTGGCCTTCGGGGACCACACGGACCTGGCACCAGTTGATGGTCTTGCCGTTGGACTGCGGCTCCTTGACCAGGCTCAGGACCTGGCCCACCACGATGGGGCCCTGGAGCGCATCCGTGGGGCGGTGGACCGCTTCCTCTTCAAAACCGACCTTGACCAGATCGGCCATCACGTCTTCGGCCGTCGCTCCGGCCGGTACCGCTGCGAATTCACGCAGCCAGGAAAGTGGGATACGCACTGTTAGATCTCCATCCCGAAGTGCTCGCTGAAACGTACATCGCCTTCGATCATGTCGCGCATGTCGCCGACCTCATTGCGGAACATGAGGGTGCGTTCGATGCCCATGCCGAAGGCAAAACCTGAATAGACGTCCGGATCGATGCCGGCGGCGCGCAGCACGTTGGGGTTGACCATGCCGCAGCCGCCCCACTCGATCCAGCGCGGGCCGCCCTTGGCCCCGGGGTGCCAGATGTCCAGCTCCGCGGACGGCTCGGTGAACGGGAAGTAGTTGGGGCGCAACCGGATCTGGGCCTCGTCGCCAAACATCTGGCGGGCGAAGTGCTCCAGGGTCCCGCGCAGGTCCGCCATGGACAGGCTCTTGTCGATCGCGAGGCCCTCGAACTGGTGGAAGACCGGGGTGTGCGTGGCGTCGAGTTCGTCGGTGCGGAAGACCTCGCCCGGGCACAGCACGTAGATCGGCACCTCGCGTTCCAGCATGGAGCGGACCTGCACCGGGGAGGTGTGGGTGCGCATCAGCAGGTGGGCCTCGGGCGGCTCCACGAAGAAGGTGTCCTGCATTTCGCGGGCCGGGTGGTCCGGCTTGAAGTTCAGCGCATCGAAGTTGAACCACTCCGACTCGACCTCGGGGCCTTCGGCGATCTCCCAGCCCATCCCGACGAAGATGTCCGCGACGCGGTCCTGCAGCGTGGACAGCGGGTGGCGGGCACCGGCGCGACGGCGGCGCGGAGCAGCCGTAACGTCCACGGTTTCCTCGACCAGGATGCGGGCGTCGTTCTCCGCCTCCAGTTCGACCGTGCGGTCCGCGAGCGCCTTGTTGACGCGTCCGCGGGAGGCTCCCATAAGCTTGCCGGCGGCGGCCTTCTGGTCCTTGGGCAGGGCGCCAATCTCACGGTTGGCCAGGCTCAGCGCGGATTTCTCCCCGGTGTGGGCGAGGCGCACGGCCTTGAGCTCATCGAGCGTCGAGGCGGCGGCAATGGCGGCGACGGCCTGGTCTACGGCGGCGGTGATGGCGGCTTCATCCAGAGGGTTCGGGACGGGGGCGCCCGGCAAAGTTTCAGTCATCTACTGTTCTTAGCTACGAGTCGGGTGATGCCAACGCACGCAGGGCCTCAACGGGTGCAGGGACCGGTGCATTGACAAAGGTCAGGGCTCACCGGAACTTCCCGGCGGGCGCTCCCGTCCAGTCTAGTTGAACGCGTCCGGGCGCCCGAACGTGACGGACAGGGACCGCCGGGCAGCACGGCTCCCCCGCTACCATGGCCTCATGACCTCCGGACAGCGGCTGCGGCAGCTTGCCAATCTGTTGAATGCATCTACCCCGCTGGGGTTGCTGCTGGCAGCCTGCGCCCGGACCAGGGTCCGTCGCGGCCCCCGCGGCCTGATCCTCGCCACCGGCTACCGCTGGCGGCTGCCGTTCGCGGCGGCGTTCACCGTGGGCAACGTGGTGCTGTTCCGGGCCGGTCCCGCCGAAGCCCTGGGCAACCCGGTGCTGCTGGGACACGAGGAACGCCACAGCACCCAGTACGCCTGGTGCCTGGGCATGCCGTTCCTGCCGCTGTACTTCCTGTCCGCTGCCTGGTCCCTGTGGCGGACGGGCAATCCCGGATCGGCCAACCCCTTTGAACGGCACGCTGGGCTCCGCGCCGGCGGTTACCCCCTCCTGCCCTCCCCAAGCGCTTCCCGACGACCCCCAGGAAAAGACGCCACAGGAAAACCGGCCAGCAAGGCCCCCGAGCGGAACGAGGCATGACATGACGGAAACTCCCCGGTCCATTGCGGTCACCGGATCCGGCACCGCGGAAGCCGCGCCGGACCTGCTGACCCTCGCCATCGGCGTCGAATGCCGCCGGCCCGGCGTGGAGGCGGCGTATGGCGACGCCGCCCTCGCCGCGTCCGCGATCACGGCCGTGCTCAGGAGGCACGGCGTGCCGGACGCGGACATCACGACGTCGGGGCTGAACGTCCGGGCGGAGGTCAGCTGGCAGGAGGGCCGCGGGCAGCTCGTCTCCGGCTACCTGGCCTCCAGCATGCTGAGTGTCCGGCTCCGCGAGCCGGCGGCCGCGTCGGCGCTCATCGCCGCGGCGGTCGCAGCAGGCGGGGACGATGTACGCCTCAACGGGCTGGAGCTCGGCTTTACCGATCCGTCGGCGGTCGAGGTGCGCGCCCGGGAGGCGGCATGGAACGACGCCCGCACCGCAGCCGAGCACTTCGCCGCGCTGGCGGGCGCCCGGCTAGGCAGGACACTCTCGGTAACGCAGCAGTCCGGGACCGCCTCACCCATCCCGCTGGCCAAGATGCAGCGCGTGGCGGCATCCGAGCCGCTGACCGTCGAGGCGGGCGGTTCGAGCGTCACGGCGACTGTCGACGTCGTCTGGGAGCTGCTCGACTGAGCTCGCCGACCGGGCGGGACTTCGTGCGGGGCGGGGCTAGTGGGTGGCGCCCGCGGCGAGCTTGAGGTCAGCCGTCGTCGCCAGCGCGGTCCGTACGACGACGGCGAGCGCCTGCACCATCTGCTCCTGCGGGAGTGAGGCCAGTCCGCTTCCCGGCGGGACCTGGTCCGGCCCGTACGGTACATGGACAAAGCCGCCGCGCGCCCCCTGGGTGAGCCGCAGGGCGTGCATCAGGCCGTAAAAGACGTGGTTGCAGACATAGGTCCCGGCCGTCTGCGACACCTCGGCGGGAATGCCCGCCGCTCCCAGCGCCGCCAGCGCCGCCTTTACCGGCAGCGTGCTGAAGTAGGCCGCCGGAGCGCCGGGCACCACAGGCTCGTCGACCGGGGCGTTGCCCGCGTTGTCAGGGATTCGCGCGTCATCGCAGTTGATCGCGATCCGCTCCAGCGAAATGCGTGCCCTGCCGCCGGCCTGTCCTGCGCAGACCACGAGGTCCGGTCGGTGCTCCGACAGGGCCGCGTGCAGCACCGTGATGGCCTCCCCGAAGACGCAGGGAAGTTCGATCGCCGTCACCTCATGGCCTTCGGCTTCGAGCAGGGCCGCCGCACCGCGCGCCGCGGTCCAGGACGGGTTGGTGCTTTCGCCGCCAAACGGTTCGAAGCCAGTCAGGAGAATCATGCGCCCAGCCTAGCAACGGCACGATCCATGCCGGCGCTGTTTCTTTGGCCCCGGGTCCTTGACTTAAGATCGAACATATATTCGAATGTATCCATGAGATGGGACGCGCAAGCACTGAAGCCAAGCGGCGAAGCTCTCCCTGCAGGGTCCGCCGCAGGGCCCGCCTCGCCGGCCCTGCTGCCGCTGGCCGGACTCGTGCGGTCCGTCTCCACCCCTGAGTTTGCCGGGGTCACTTTTCATGAGGTCACCGCCAAATCGGTGCTCAACAAGGTGGCCGCCGGTTCCCGCATGCCGTTCGAGTGGACGGTCAATCCCTACCGCGGCTGCAGCCACGCCTGCGTCTACTGCTTCGCCCGCAAGAGCCACACCTACCTCGACTTCGACTCCGGCCTCGACTTCGACAGCCAGGTAGTAGTCAAGATCAACGCCGCCGAGGTGCTGCGCAAGGAACTCGCCAAGCCCTCCTGGCAGCGCCACCACGTCGCCCTGGGCACCAACACGGACCCGTACCAGCGCGCCGAAGGCCGCTACCAGCTGATGCCCGGCATCATCGGCGCCCTGGCCGACTCCGGCACTCCGCTGTCCATCCTCACCAAGGGCACGCTGCTGGCCCGGGATATCCCGCTGCTCAAGCACGCCGCCGCCCAGGTCCCGGTGGGCGTGGGGATCTCGCTGGCCATGACCGACGAGCGGCTCGCCGAGGCGGTGGAACCCGGAACGCCGGGCCCGCGGGCCAGATTGAAGCTGGTCTCCCGGCTGCGCGACGCGGGGCTTCCCTGCGGCGTGATGGCCATGCCCATCCTGCCCTGGCTCTCGGACTCCGACGAAGCGTTGGACTCGCTCTTCGGCTCGCTCGCAGCGGCGGGCGCCACAGGCGTCACGGCAGGGGCGCTCTACCTCAAGCCCGGCACCCGGGAGTGGTTCATGCAGTGGATCGCCCGTGAGCACCCCCAGCTCGCCGGAAAATACCGCCGCCTCTATGGCAGCGGTTCCTACGCTTCCAAGGAATATCGCGCGTGGCTGGCGGGCCGCATCCGGTATTTCAAGTCCCGGCACGGCTTCCTGGGATCCTCGGGGTTCAGCCACCGGGACCTCAACGATGATCCGCGGGAGGAGGAAGCCCAGTACCCGGCGGGCAGCATCCCCGGACCGGCCGCGCCGGGAGCGGCGGCCTACAGTGCCGGCGTCAACGCCGGAACAGCGCAGCCCACGCTCTTCTGACCGGCGCGGCCTCTTCCTGTTCTCCGGCAGGGCGCCTTCCCGGCGCCATTCCTTTCCGGTGTGCCTAGAGGATTTTGACCGCTCCGAGGACCTTGGAGAGCGAATCCTTGGCGTCGCCGAACAGCAGGGTGGTTTTGGGGTCATGCAGGAGCTCGTTCTCGATGCCGGCGAAGCCCGGCCGCATCGAGCGCTTCAGGAACACCACCTGCTGCGCCTGGACCACCTCGAGGATCGGCATCCCGTAGATCGGCGACCCCGGGGACGACTTCGCGGCCGGGTTGACGACGTCGTTCGCGCCCACCACCAGGGCGATGTCCGTGTTGGCGAACTCCGGGTTGACCTCCTCGAGTTCCCGGAGCGACTCGTACGGCACGTTTGCCTCCGCCAGCAGCACGTTCATGTGCCCGGGCATCCGGCCCGCGACCGGGTGGATGGCGAAGACGACGTCGACTCCCCTGGCGGTGAGGGCGGTGGCAAGCTCGGCTACCGTGTGCTGGCCCTGGGCGACGGCGAGGCCGTAGCCCGGCACGATCACGACGCGCTGGGCATAGCCGAGCTGGACGGCGACGTCCTCGGCCGAGGAGGAGCGCACCGGCCGGTCGCTGAGGGCGGTCGAACCCGCTGTGGATCCGCCCCGGAAGGCGCCAAACATGATGCCGGCCACGCCGCGCCCCATGGCCGAGGCCATCACCTTGGTCAGGATGGTGCCGCTGGCGCCCACAAGTGTCCCGGCGACGAGCAGCAGCACGTTGCCGAGCACGATCCCGGACGCCGCGACGGCGAGGCCGGTGAAGGCGTTCAGCAACGAGATCACGATCGGCACGTCGGCGCCGCCGACCGGGAGCACCAGCAGTAGCCCCGCGGCCAGGCCCAGCACCAGCAGCGCCCCGGCCCAGGCCGCCGACCCCGTCAGCACAACGAGTGCACCCGCGGTCAGGGCGCCCGCCAGGACGAGCACCATCACGGCAGGCATACCCGGGAAGAGCAATGGTCGGGTGCTGATCAGCTCCTGCAGTTTCCCGACCGTGACGGCCGAACCGGCGAAGGACACCGCGCCGACCAGCATGGTGAACACGACGGCCGGCCGCACCCAGGAGTCCGCGCTGTGGCCGAGTTCCAGCACCGCTACCAGCGCCGCCGCGCCGCCGCCCACCCCGTTGAACAGGGCCACCAATTGCGGCATCTGGGTCATCTGCACCCGCCGGGCCACCGGTACGGCCAGTGCGGTGCCGACGGCGATGGCGGCCAGGATCAGCGGAATGTTCTCCAGCCGCGCGGAGAGGAACACGGTCACCACGGCCACCGCAGCACCGGCCGCGCCGATGGCGTTGCCACGACGGGCGGTCCGGGGCGAGCTGAGGCCCTTCAGGGCGAGAATGAAGCAGACGGCCGCCACGAGGTAGAACAGCGCGGTCCAGCCCGGGGCGAGGACGCTCATTTGCCCTCCTCCCGCGCCGCACCGGCGCCGGCAGACGGGCCGGATACCGTAGTGGCACCGGGACGCGCGGCCTTCCGCGGGCCGAACATCTCCAGCATCCGGTCCGTGACGACAAAACCGCCCACCAGGTTGACGGTCGCGAGGACCACCGCGAGCAAGGCGACGGCGAGCAGCCAGGGGTCGTCGGCCTGGCCTGCCACGATGACCGCGCCGACCAGGATGATGCCGTGGATGGCGTTGGCGCCGGACATCAGCGGGGTATGCAGCTTGCTGGTGACTTTGGAGACGACTTCAAAGCCGACGAAGACGGCGAGCACCACCACCGTGAGTAACGTGACAGCATCCATTAGTTGTGGGCCTCCATCGCTGCCGCCGTGCCGGCGTGCCGTACGGCGCCGTCGTGGGTCAGACAGGCCCCGGCGACGACGTCATCGTCGAAGTCCGGGACCACCTTGCCGTCCAGGGTCATCAGGGCCAGGAGGTTGGCGACGTTCTTGGCGTACAGCCGGGACGCGTCGGAAGCTACGGCAGACGCCGCGTCCTGCATCCCGACCAGCGTCACGGCGCCGCCCGGGACCGGAACCAAAATGTCCCGGCCGGCGATGACTCTCTCGACGTTGCCGCCGGATTCGGCGGCAAGATCCACGACGACCGATCCGGCCCGCATCCCGGCCACCATGTCGGCGGTGACGAGCAGCGGGGCGGCCCGGCCCGGAATCGCCGCCGTCGTAATCAGCACATCCGCCGCGGCGACGTGTGGCGCCAGCAAGGCACGCTGCCGGGCCGCGCGGTCCTCCGCGAGTTCACGGGCGTAGCCGCCGCTGCCCTCAGCGGACGCGTTCGCAGCTCCGGTATCGAGCTCCAGGTTAATGAAGGTGCCGCCCATCGAAGCGACCTCGTCGGCGGAGGCGGCGCGGATGTCGTTGGCCGAGACCCGCGCGCCGAGCCGTTTCGCGGTGCCGATCGCCTGCAGGCCTGCGACGCCGGCGCCGAGCACCAGCACCCGCGCCGGCGGGATGGTCCCGGCGGCGGTCATGTACAGCGGAAAGAACCTCGGGTAGCGCAGGGCCGCCTCCAGCACGGCGCGGTAGCCGGCGACCAGGGACTGGGAGCTGAGCGCGTCCATAGACTGGGCACGGGAGATCCGGGGCACGAGTTCCAAGGCAAAGGACGTCACGCCGGCGGCGGCGAGGGCGCCCACGGCCGGAAGTTCCGAAGCCGGTGAGGCGAAACCGATGGTGACGGTGCCGGGCCGCAGCGCGCCGGCTGTTTCCGGGGAGAGCGGGCGGACGTGCAACAGGACATCCACGGCGTCCAGCGGGAGCTCCGGTGTGAGGCTGGCCCCGGCCGCCTCATAGTCGGCGTCGCCGTAGCCGGATTCGACGCCGGCACCGCATTCCACCAGCAGCGACAAGCCGAGGCCCGTGAGCTGCCGCACCGTCTCGGGGGTGGCCGCAACCCGGCGTTCCCCCGCACGCTGTTCCCGTCTGACCCCCACCTGCACGCCAAGCTCCTCTCGGTTCGCCCCAGCGTAGGCACACAGCGCCTAGTTTGGCGAGGGTTCCGCCGCGACCGCCGCCAGGAGTGCTTCCACGATCGGCAGGTCGGCCGGGATCCAGGGCAGCTCCAGGACTTCCTGCGGGTCCGTCAGCGCCACCCAGCGGAGTTCGTCATGGTCCTGAAGTGGCTGCGGCGTGCCGGCCGCCAGCTCGGCGAACCAGACTCGCATCGCGGCCCGGTCGTTGAGCGGCCAGCCGGCCGGTGCCTCAGCGGGCAGCTCCGGCCCCAGCCGGACTTCCACCCCGAGTTCCTCCAGCAGTTCACGGTGCAGTGCACGCTCCGGAGCCTCACCCGGGTCCACCTTGCCGCCGGGGAACTCCCACATGCCGGCAAACTGGGGTGGTGCGGTCCGCCTCGCCACCAGGAGGGTCCGGGGGTCGGCCAGGGAATCCACTACTGCGCCGCCGACGACGTTGATGAGTTCAGTCACGTCCACCAGTCTAGGGGCGCCGCGGCCGTGGTTGCCGGGGGACAATGATGGGAGACCTGGCGTACGCCGTTGGAATATTGGAATACCGGAGCCTGCGCTCCGCATTCCCTGCTCAGAGACTCCACGCCGAACCACTGCGCCGCATTCTCCTGGCTCCAGCCGGGATCATTCCCGAAAAGTAGATGAATGACGACCACCAAAGACGCCCCCGCGACGCCGAAAACCGGCAGCCGCCACCTTGCCCTCGCCATCATTTCCCTTGCGATGGGCGGATTCGGCATCGGCACCACAGAGTTCACCATGATGGGCCTGCTCAAGGAGGTGGAACAGGGCCTGGGCATCGGCACCCCGGAGGCCGGGCACCTGATCTCCGCCTATGCCCTGGGCGTGGTGGTCGGCGCACCGGTACTGGCCGCCGTCGGAGCCAAACTGCCGCGCAAGTACCTCGCGCTGGGGCTCATGCTGTTCTTCAGCCTCGCGAACCTCAGTTCCTTCATCGCCCCGGACTACGGCACCATGCTGGTGTCCCGCTTCGCCGCAGGTCTGCCGCACGGCGCCTTCTTCGGGGTTGCCGCGGTCATTGCCTCGTCCCTGGTCGCCCCGACCAAACGGGGCTGGGCCATCTCGATGGTGATGGCGGGCCTCACCGTTTCCAACGTCATCGGTGTGCCGTTCGGGACCTGGCTGGGCCAGAACTTTGGCTGGCGGCTGCTCTTCCTGCTGGTCGGCCTGATCGGCATCGCCACCATGGCCATGCTGTGGAAGTTCGTGCCGTTCCAGAAACCCCACGCCGACGCGAGCATCCGCCGTGAACTCGGCGCGCTGAAGCGGCTGCAGGTCTGGCTCGCCGTCCTGATCGGCGTGGTCGGCTTCGGCGGTTTCTTCGCCACGTACACCTACATCGCGCACACCATGACCTCAGTGGCGGGCATTCCCTCGGAGTGGCTGCCGCTCGTCGTCGCCCTTTACGGCGTGGGCATGGTGGTGGGAAACATCGTCGGCGGACGGATTGCGGACAAGTCCGTCATGGGCACCATCTACTGGGTCCTGCCCGGCGTTGCCGTGGCGCTCGTGGTCTACGCGGTGGCCGTGCACTGGCCCTGGTCCGCCTACGTGATGGTCTTCGTCGTGGGGGCCGCCGGTTCCATGCTCGTCCCGGCGCTGCAGACGCGGCTCCTCGATGCCTCCCCCGGCGCGCCGTCGCTGGCGTCCTCGCTGAACCATGCGGCCCTCAACGTGGCGAACGCCCTGGGCGCTTTCCTCGGCGGTCTCGTCATCGCGTGGGGCTGGGGCTACGTGGCGCCGGCCCTCGTGGGGGCGGTGCTGGCCATCCTGGGCCTCGGCGTCGCCGCCCTCAGCGGTGCGGTCGAACGCAGGAAGCCGCTGGTCCGGTAGCCGATTGATGCGGTACCGGCCCAGCGGCCCCGGGGTGGAACGCGCGAACTAGCTGGCGCTGACGCGCTGCACGTCCGGTTCCAGGTAAATCACCCGTGCGGTGGGCACGGCTTCGCGGATCCGGACCTCGGTGGCGTCGATGGCCGCCGCGATGTCCCGGCCCGAGTCGGCCGCGCCGACGCCGATCTTGGCCGCCACCAGCAGTTCCTCGGGGCCGAGGTGCATGGTCTTGATGTGGATGATGCTGGTGCCGTCGGACTCGATGGCGCCGCGGATCTTTGCGACGTCGGCCTTGGTCGCCGACTCGCCCAGCAGCAGGGACTTGGTTTCCACCGCCAGCACCCCGGCGATCGCCACCAGCAGCAGGCCGATCATCCCGGTGCCGAGGGCGTCCCAGATGCCGTTGCCGGTCACCAGCGTCATGCTCACGCCGAAGAAGGCGAAGGCCAGGCCCAGCAGGGCGCCGAAGTCCTCCAGCAGGATCACGGGCAGCTCGGGCTGTTTGGCGTTGCGGATGAAGTGGACCCAGCTCTGGTTGCCGCGCAGCGGGTTGGACTCCCGGATCGCGGTCCGGAACGAAAAGGACTCGGCGACGATGGCGCCGATCAGCACGGCCAGAGGGACCCACCAGAAGTCGCCTTCAATGCCGTGCGGGTGCTGGATCTTGCCCCAGGCCTCGTAGAGCGCAAAAAGGCCGCCGACGGAAAAGAGCACGATCGAGACGATGAACGCGTAGATGTACCGTTCCCGGCCGTACCCGAACGGGTGTTCAGGGCTCGCTTCCTTCTTGGCGCGCTTTCCGCCGACCAGCAGGAGCAGCTGGTTCCCTGAATCGGCGAGCGAGTGGATGGCCTCCGCGAGCATCGACGAGGACAGCGTCAGGATGAATGCGACGAACTTGAGGACGGCGATCGTCAGGTTGGCGGCCAACGCCGCGACAATCGCCTTGGTACCGCCGTTTGCAGCCAAGAGAGCTTCTCCTTTGGAGGTTTTTCAGGGGAACGTGCGGAAAGCGCTTGGGGCCCGTGTCCGCAAGGAACACCGTACCCGTTTAGGCCCCGCCACCGCACCGCGGCGGGGCCGGTTTGCGGTACGTAACGATTGAGTGTGATGTTGCTGACACGCGATCACGCCTGTGTTAGCTTGAAGCCATAATCGGGATTCCTAAGGTGAATGCCGACGAATATGTAGGAGGAGACATGGGCTTTCTAGGCTGGATCATTCTCGGACTCATTGTAGGTGCAATCGTTAAGGCAATCATGCCTGGCAGGGTCGGCGGCGGCTGGGTCACCAGCCTCGTGCTCGGCGTCGTCGGGGCCGTTGTCGGCGGCTGGATCGGCGACCTGCTGTTCGGCGGCGGCAAGATGGAATTCTGGAACCTGGGTTCCTGGATCCTGGCCATAGTCGGCGGCCTCGTCGTAGCAGGCATCTACGGCGCCATCACCGGGCGAAACCGGACCACGTAAATCTCTCACGCCACCGCCCGGCAGCAATGCCGCAGCGGTGAAGGCACGACGGCGGGGGCTCACCAATTGGTGGGCCCCCGCCGTCGTTGGTTCTTCTATAGGTATTGCCGGCTAAGCCGTGCGCTGCTGCGACCGGGCGCTGGCGTAAAGGCAGACCGTTGCCGCGGTGCCCAAGTTGAGGCTTTCCGCCGCTCCGTAGACCGGTACGGCGACACGGTGGTCTGCGAGGGCGAGTTCCTCTTCGGAGAGCCCCTGGGCCTCGTTGCCGAACAGCCAGGCGGTTGGCTGTTCCAGGGCGTACTCTGATTCGGCCGCGGACGCGCCGAGCCGCCGGGCCGCGTTCTCGTCCTGGAGCCGGTCCAGATTCAGCTGGCCCTGGCCGTCCGCCGCGAGGACACCGATGCCGCGTTCCTTGCAGCGTGCCACCAGTTCCTCGACATCGGCGCCGAGCACCACGGGCAGGTGGAACAGGGATCCGGCCGTAGAGCGCACGGCTTTGGGGTTGTAGATATCAACGCTGGAGGCAGTCAGGATGACGGCATCCGCCCCGGCGGCGTCGGCGGCCCGGAGCACGGTTCCGGCGTTGCCGGGATCGCGCACCTGGCACAGGACCGCGACCAGTTGCGGGTCCGCGTCCAGCACCTGATCGACGCCGACGTCCAGGAAGCCGCAGACCGCGAGGATGCCCTGCGGGGTGACCGTGTCCG
Source organism: Arthrobacter sp. 05L428 (assembly GCF_056397665.1). Lineage (NCBI taxonomy): Bacteria > Bacillati > Actinomycetota > Actinomycetes > Micrococcales > Micrococcaceae > Arthrobacter > Arthrobacter sp. 05L428. The sequence goes on from NZ_JBFTNW010000011.1 coordinate 42,910, forward strand.
CCATCGCGGCCAGCACTTCGTCGGTGGCCAGGTACGCGCTGGTGCCCTCCGCGAGTGCCTCCAGGTCCGGGTGCCGGTCCAGGCAGGCCTCACTCGCGTAGACCTCGTAGACGATGCCCGGCTCCCCCGCGGCAACCCTCTTCTGGTGCAGGACCAGGGCTTCCCGGACGGCCTGCGGCCCCTCCGCCAGGAACTCGCTGCGCTTTAAACGGGCCGGGCGCCCGGCAAGCTGTGCCACCTTCCTCACTCGATCGGCTCGAGGGTTGGAAAGTGGAAAGTCTTGCGGGCGCCCGGTTTCGTTCATATAAGAACCTTAGTTGCTCTCGCGAGCAGTTCTTGAACGACGCTGTCTTTCGACGGCGGGAGGAACTACTTTGCGGCCTCGGCGTCAGCCTTCTTGGCAGCAGGCTTCTTCGCGGCAGGCTTCTTCGCAGCCTTCGGGGCCGCAGCAGCCTCGACCTGGACGGCCGGAGCGGACGTGTCGGCAGGCAGCGAGTCCTTGGCGACCTTGACCAGCGCGGCGAAGGCGTTGGCGTCGGAGACGGCCAGCTCGGCCAGCATACGGCGGTCAACCTCGACCTCAGCGGCCTTGAGGCCCTGGATCAGACGGTTGTAGGTCAGGCCGTTGGCGCGGGAAGCAGCGTTGATGCGCTGGATCCACAGGCGGCGGAAGTCGCCCTTCTTCTTCTTGCGGTCGCCGTAGCTGTACACAAACGAGTGCAGCAGCTGCTCTTTGGCCTTGCGGTACAGGCGTGAACGCTGTCCACGGTAGCCCTTTGCGCGTTCGAGGATAACCCGGCGCTTCTTGTGGGCGTTGACCGCCCTCTTCACACGTGCCACGTGCGTACTCCTTCAGAATTCTGATCCCAAGCATCTACTGCCGGAAAACCCGGCTGGCCTGAGAAGCCTTTTTGGTAGTGGACCGCTGCCAGGTGGCAATCGATCCGAGAACTTGGAACTTAGATGCCGAGCATCTTCCGGATGACCTTGGCGTCGCCCTTGAAGACGATCTTGTCGCCGGCGAGACGGCGGGTCAGCCTGGAGGACTTGTGCTCGAGGTAGTGGCGGCGGTTGGCCTGCTGGCGGCGCAGCTTGCCGCTACCGGTCAGCTTGAAGCGCTTCTTAGCACCGCTGTGGGTCTTCATCTTCGGCATGGGAACCGATCTCCTTACGTATCCGCAGACGGGGTCTGCAGTCTTTCGTGCAGCCACCCCTGCGGGCGGCGTGCTGGTTGCTTGCTGCCGGACATTGCTGTCCGGCAGCCGTGAACTAGTTGGTCTTCTTGCTGCCCGGCTTCGGGGCGGCCTTGGGAGCCGCCGGCCGTGCCGCAGGCTTCGGAGCCGCGGGCCGGGCGACCGGCTTCGGTGCCGCAGCCGGCTTCGGCGCAGGCTTCTCGGCCGCCGGCGTTGCCGGTGCCGCAGGTGCCTTCGGTGCTGCAGCCTTGGGAGCGGCCGGCGCCTTGGTCACTGCGGGCTTCGCGGCGGCCTTCGGAGCTGCCTGCTTCGGAGCAGCCGCCTTGGGGGCCTTGGGGGCCTCCTGCTTCGGCTCTTCCTGGGCGGGGGCTTCCGTCGCCGGAGCCTCCGTCGCGGCTTCCTCAGCCTTGGGCGCCTCAGCGGCGGGGGCTTCCGTTGCCGGAGCCTCCGTCGCGGCTTCCTCAGCCTTGGGCGCCTCAGTCCGGACCTGGTAGCCCTCCGGCAGCAGATCGGCAAGCGACTGCGTCAGGGGTGCCTCGGGAGCGGACGTGTCAACGCGGCCTCCGCCCGAAGACTTGGCTTCGTTCTCGGCCTTGGCTTCTGCGCGCTGCGTTGCACGGCGGGCCTCTGCCTTGGCTTCTGCCTTGTTCTTCAGCGGTCCGACAACCATGACCATGTTGCGGCCGTCGATGCGCGGGCTTGACTCCACGACGCCCACTTCGGCGACGTCGTCAGCGAAGCGCTGGAGCAGGCGGATGCCCATCTCGGGGCGCTGCTGCTCACGGCCGCGGAACTGGATCATGGCCTTGACCTTGTCACCGGCGCCGAGGAAGCGGAGCGCGTGGCCGCGCTTCGTCTCGTAGTCGTGGGTGTCGATCTTCAGGCGGAAGCGGATTTCCTTCAGGACCGTGTTGGTCTGGTTCTTCCGGGCTTCGCGTGCCTTGACGGCGGCTTCGTACTTGTACTTGCCAAAGTCCATCAGCTTGCACACCGGAGGCTTGGCCTGCGGTGCAACTTCAACGAGATCAAGATCCGACTCGGCAGCCAAACGCAGGGCATCCTCAATACGGACGACGCCTACTTGTTCGCCTGCAGGGCCGACCAGCCGCACCTCGGGGACGCGGATACGCTCATTGATTCTTGGCTCGCTAATGTTAAAGCTCCTGTGTTCGTGAGGGGTACTCCGCCGGCAAATGAAGAAGGCCTCCAATTGCCGGAGCAATCGAAGGCCTCAAAGATCGGTACTGCCGTCCCCGCGAGGAGGAGGCATGCATACCCGCCAGGCTAAATGCCCGGAGAAAATGCCCGACCAGGTACCCGGCAACCTTGATTCCTAGGGAATACTCGCGGCTGACGCGGGTGGGAGAGAACTCCGCTTGCAAACTGAAAACCAATTCTACAGAAAGATACCGGCTCAACGCACGTGGCGCCGCCGGGTCTCTGTTCCGTTTGTGGACTTCTGCAGAAATAACGACATTCAGTTGGTCTGTGACAAGCTTACCAGCATGAGCACTCCAGACAGTAATTCACACGTTTACCAGCCGGCCGATGCCCAGGCCGATGTTTCCCAGCAGATCCGCGACATCTCCGAGGTCCCCGCGATCGAAGTCATTACCACCGCCGCCGTGCACCTGATGAGTGCCGCCGCAGTGAAGCTCGGCCTGGCCGCCGAGGAGAACGCCGAGGAACTCAAGGACCTGGATGAGGCGCGCAAACTGATCACCGCCCTCGCCGGGCTGGTCACCGCCGCGGCCCCGGAGATCGGCTCCCAGCATGCCGGCCCGTTGCGCGACGGACTGCGGTCCCTGCAGCTGGCCTTCCGCGAGGAATCCGCCATTCCGGACGCCCCGGGCAAGGGTCCGGGCGAGAAGTACACCGGACCGGTCAACTAGGCCCAGTCAACCAGGGCCCGCCAACAGGGCCCGTTTGCCGGCACCTGCCGGGCATCCACGGCCAACGGGCAACGACCACGGCGGCGGGCGGACCACATCGGTCCGCCCGCCGCCGTCGTCGTTAACCCTCCGTTATCAGGGTTGCGGCAGGTCAGGCTGCGGCCAGCCGCCGCCGGCGGCGGTGCTGCAGCACCAGGCCCACGAGGCACAGCACGACGCCGGCCAGCCCCACCGAGACGAAGCCCGCGCCAGGGCCCACGCCGTCGATGAAAAGCCCGGCCAGCGGGGCGCCGAGTGCCACCCCGCCGGTAAGGGCGGAGCCATACCAGCCCATCGCCTCGCCTCGGCGGCCCTCCTCAACCAGTTCCGCCACCTTCTCGGACGCGGCAGAGAGCACCGGTGCGCACAGCAGGCCCGGCAGCAGCGAGAGCAGTGCGAGCGTCCAGGTGTCCTGGGCGAACGCCATTGGAAGGGTCAGTGCGGACATGCCCAGCAGCAGCAGGACCGGTGAGACGGGCCGGTGCATGGCGCCGTAGACCAGGCCGCCCAGCACCGATGCCGCGCACCAGAACAGGAACACGATGCCGATTTCGGCCTGATGGCCACCCGTCTGCAGGGCGGCGACAATGCCGACGTCGGTGCCGCTCAGCACCATGCCCGCCCCGGCTGCGACGGCGAAGACCGCCGCGACGGCGGCCGTGAACCAGGCGAAGTTGTGGATGACCTTGTGCCGCAAGCCGGGCCTGCTCTGCCGCCGCTGTTCCGCGCCGGCCAGCGGCGCCAGTTCCGCTGCAGCCTCCTGGACATGGGGTGCCGCGGCGACGAGGGCCGTCTCCGCACCCTCCTGCTGGCCCGCTTCGAAGGCCGGATCCGGTTCGACGCCGGGCGCGGCACTGCGGGTGGGCGGGTTGATCCACATCAGGAACAGGCCGGACAGGGAAGTGGCGACCCCCACCACGGTCAGGCCCAACACGGAGAAACCCGCGGTGGCGACGAGGGCCCCTGCGGCGGGGCCGATCATGAAGACCAGTTCGGTGCTGATCGCGTCCAGGGCGAAAGCTGTCCGCCGCTGCTCGCCGCTGGCCAGGATGCCCAGCGACTGGCGCACGACGCTGAAGATCGGCAGCGTCAGCAGGCCGCCCACGAAGACCAGTGGCAGCAGCAGCTGATAGCTGACGTGCGGCACGATCGACCAGATGACGGTCTCGGAGACGACAGACGGGATCAGCGCCCTCCGCAGACCCACGGTATCCACGCGGCGGCCGCGCCACGGGGCGCCGACGGCGATGCCGATCGTCATGACAGCGGCTGCCGCCCCGGCCGCGGCGTAGCCCTGGCCCAGGGTGAGGACGATGTGAAGGGTCAACAGCACGCCTGCGGCGGAGTGCGGGATGCGGGCGACCATGCCGACCAGCAGGAGGTTCCTGATGGGCCTCACGGCAAGCAGGTCCCGGTAAAGCGCGAAATTCACGAAACTGCATTCCTTTGAGTACTGCCTGCGGCAGCCCCGGGATGTCTCCGAACTGGCCGTCGGCTATTGAGCTGCGCGCTGCAACTTGATTTCGATCGAGTCAACCCGTTCAGCAAACGTTTCATTCCGGGCCCAGGCTCCGTTGAGGCCGGCCACGAGGGACTGCACCGCGGCGGCGTCGAGTCCGTCTTCAAGGTACAGCACAACGCGCAGCTCCGGACCGGCGCCACCGCCGGGAAGCTGCCTGCCGCCGGCCTGCGCCGACGCAACGCCACCGCCGGGACGAATTTCCACGCGCCGGAGCGCCGGAACACCGGCCGCGGCCGCTTCGACCGCTTCCGCCACTGCCGGATCGCTGTAGCTCGGCGTCCAGGCGTGCTGCCGGGCCAGCGCCCACACGGCCGGGCGGCGCACCACGAAGGTGGCGGCGGAGCCGGGGTCCAGCACCAGCAGTTCGCCGCCCTCGGCAACGGCGGAGAGCGCGGCACGTGCCGCGTACACCGCCACGGGCCGGGCCTCGGGGTGCCACGCGGCCAGGGCTTCGGCCGAGGTGAACACCGGCAGCGCGGTCCGGCCGTCGGGCGCCTTGAGGGTCACCAGGGCCATATCCGCCTGCTTGTCCCCGTGCAGTTCCCCGCCGTACTGTTCCTTGCCTTCCTGGCCGATCACAGCCTCGCCTTCTTCGGCGAGCCGGGCGAGGATCGGCACGAAGACACGTGCGGTCGCCAGGGATGCCACTACCGATGCCTCGTCGCCCTGGCCGGCGGCCAGCGCTGCCAGCGCCGCCAGGTAGCCGGCGTCGGCGGCGCCGTCGTCGTCCTCGAAGTTGTGGATCCTGGCGTCGTCACCGCTGAGGCTGCGGCCCGCCCAGGGCTGCCCGGCCGAGTCCGTCGCGCCGCCGGCACCGGCGAGGGCGGCAGCGATATGCCCGGGCAACGGCCGCCCGGCGGGCTGGGTGCTGTGCTCCATGGCTGGGACGTGCCTAGCGGCGGCCGGCGACGTCGAGGGCCTCGGGCAGCGTGAAGTTCCCGTTGTAGAGGGCCTTGCCGACGATGGCGCCCTCGACGCCGAGCGGCACGAGGGAGCGCAGGACCTTGAGGTCTTCGAGGCTGGAGATGCCGCCGGAAGCCACGACGGGTTTGCCGGTCTTCTCCACCATTTGGCGCAGCAGCTCCACGTTGGGTCCCTGCAAGGTGCCGTCCTTGGTGACGTCGGTGACGACGTAGCGGGCGCAGCCGGCCTCTTCGAGGCGGCCGAGGACCTCCCAGAGGTCGCCGCCTTCCTTGGTCCAGCCGCGGCCGGCGAGGGTGGTGCCGCGGACGTCGAGGCCGACGGCGATCTTGTCGCCGAAGCGCTCGATCACCCGCTGCGTCCACTCGGGATTCTCCAGCGCCGCGGTGCCCAGGTTTACCCGGGCGACGCCGAGCTCCAGGGCCTTTTCCAGGGACTCGTCGTCGCGCAGGCCGCCGGAGAGCTCGACCTTGATGTCCAGCCGGCCCACGACTTCGCGCAGCAGTTCGGCGTTGGAGCCTCGGCCGAAGGCGGCGTCGAGGTCAACGAGGTGGACCCATTCGGCGCCCTGTTCCTGCCAGTTGAGCGCGGCTTCCAGCGGCGTGCCGTAGCTGGTTTCGCTGCCGGCTTCGCCCTGGACCAGGCGCACGGCCTGGCCGCTGACGACGTCGACGGCGGGGAGCAGCTCGAGTACCGGCAGCGGGGTTTCGGTGGTCATCGTAGGGTCCTCACGGTGTTGGGGCGGCAGGTCGGGATAGGGAGCGTGCTTGCGGGCCGGTCAGTTTTCCGGCTGGGGCCAGTTTCCCGGGAGGGGTCAGTTTCCCGGCAAGGTCAAGAGCCAGGCGGCCAGCAGCGACATCCCGGCCAGGAAGTAGAAGACGATCTGGACCCACAGCGGGCTTTTCTGCTGGCGGAAGGACAAGGCGCCGCCGACCAGCAGCCCGGCGAGCCCCATCAGGACTAGGGACCACATCTAGGCGGTCTGTTCCGGGGTGCCGGCCTGGCCGGTGCGGGCTTTGGCGCCGCCACGCAGACTGTCGACCCAGTTGCGCAGCAGGCGCGCACCGGCGTCGCCGGACTTCTCCGGGTGGAACTGGGTGGCGCACAACGGGCCGTTTTCCACCGCCGCGATAAACGGGGCGCCGTGCTCGGACCAGGTGACGAGCGGGGCCGCCATGCGCGGCTGGATCACGTCGAAGTCCCAGTGCTGGACGCCGTAGGAGTGCACGAAGTAGAAGCGCTCGTTCTCGACGCCGGCGAAGAGCCGGGAGCCCTCCGGCACGGTGACCGTGTTCCAGCCCATGTGCGGCACGACCTCGGCCGGGAGGAGCTCGACCTTGCCGGGCCACTCCCCCATGCCTTCGGCGACGGTGCCGTGTTCCACGCCGGCTTCGAACAGGACCTGCAGCCCGACGCAGATCGCGAGCACGGGCCGGCCGCCGGCGACGCGGCGGCCGATCATGCGTACGGCATCAACGGCCTTGAGCTCGTTCATGACGGTTTCGAAGGCACCGACGCCGGGGACAACGAGCCCGTCGGCGTTGAGCACGTCTTCGGGCTTGGAGCTGAGGATGACCTCGGCGCCGGCGCGTTCCAGGGCGCGGACGGCCGAGCGGACGTTGCCGGAACCGTAGTCGAGCACGGTGACGGTGGGCTTGCCCTCCGGCGAAGCCGGCTTCCTCGCGGCGTCGGGGTCGATGATGGCGCCGTCCCGGAGCACCTTGCCGGTCACAGTGCGCCCTTGGTGGAGGGAATGCCCTCGACGCGGGGATCCGGCTCCACGGCGGCCCGGAGCGCACGGGCGAAGGCCTTGAACTGGGCCTCGACGATGTGGTGCGGGTCCCGGCCGGCAGTGACATTCATGTGCAGGCAGATCCCGGCGTGCAGGGTGATGGCTTCGAAGACGTGCCGGGTCAAGGACCCGGTGAAGTGTCCGCCGATCAGGTGGTATTCCTGGCCGGCCGGTTCGCCGGCGTGTACCAGGTAGGGCCGGCCGGACACGTCGACGACGGCCTGCGCGAGCGCCTCATCCAGCGGGACCGTGGCCTCGCCGAAGCGGCGGATGCCGGCCTTATTGCCCAGCGCCGTGCGGAGGACCTCGCCGAAGGTGATGGCGACGTCTTCCACGGTGTGGTGGACGTCGATGTGGGTGTCGCCCGTGGCCTTGACCGTCATGTCGATCAGCGAGTGCTTGCTCAGCGCGGTCAGCATGTGGTCGTAGAACGGTACCGAGGTGCTGATGTCCGAGACGCCGGTGCCGTCCAGGTTGATCTCGACCAGGACGGACGATTCGCTAGTGGTCCGCTCCATGCGTGCGGTCCGGGCAGCGGCTGATCCGGTGTTGCTCATGTGGGTGTCCTTTGGATGTGGCGGGCGCCCGGCGAACGGGGCGGTGTGCGTGGGTCCTGGCTTAAGTCTAGGCGGACTGTACTTCGTGGCCGGTCAGGATCCGTTCCAGGGCTTCCAGAAACGCTGTGGTTTCCGTCTCAGTTCCGGCGGTCACGCGGAGGTGGCCGGGAATGCCGACGTCGCGGATGAGGACGCCGGCGTCGAGCAGACCCTGCCAGGTCTCGTGCGGGTTCTCGAGGCCGCCAAAGAAAACGTAGTTCGAATCCGAAGCGGCCGGCTTGAGGCCCATCCGGGTCAACTCCGTCACGATCCGGTCCCGCTGGCGCTTGATGTCCTCGACGTCTGCCATCAGCGCGACGCGGTGGTGCAGGGCGGCCAGCGCCGTCGCCTGGGTGATGGCGGAGAGGTGATACGGCAGCCGGACCAGCCGCAGGGCATCCGTCACCTCCGGCGCCGCCGCCATGTAGCCGAGCCGGGCGCCGGCCAGGGCGAAGGCCTTGCTCATGGTGCGTGAGACGATCAGCCGCTCCCGGCCGGGCAGCAGCGCCAGGGCGCTCGGCGTCCCGTCGTGGGCGAACTCGTGGTAGGCCTCGTCGACGATGACGATGGTCTGGCTTGCTTCTCCGGCCTCGTAGACCGCCTCGACCACGTCAAGCCCCAGGCCCGTGCCGGTGGGGTTGTTCGGCGAACAGAGGAAGACGACGTTGGGCTTCAGCTCCCTGACCTGGCGGGCCGCCGAGTCGGCGCTCAGCCCGTAGTCCTCGGCGCGTACACCGACGATGTATTCGGTGTCTGTGCCAGCGGCGAGCAGCGGGTACATCGAGTAAGTGGGAGGGAAGCCGAGCGCGGTCCGTCCCGGGCCACCGAAGGCCTGGAGGATTTGCTGCAGTACTTCGTTCGAGCCATTTGCTGCCCAGATGTTCGTGGCGTCCAGTCCGTGGCCGAGATACTCGGCGAGGGCTTCCCGCAGTTCGGTGAACTCGCGGTCCGGGTAGCGGTTCAGTCCCGCAGCGGCCTCCGTCACGGCTTCGGCGATGGCGGCGCGGACGTCCGCCGGGACTCCGTGGGTGTTTTCGTTGACGTTCAGCAGGATGGGGACATCCAGTTGGGGCGCACCGTAGGGGCGCAGTCCCCGCAGATTGGTCCGGAGGGGCAGTCGGTTGAGGCGCTCTAGCTGGTCAGTCACTTGCCCAGTTTAAGTGAGACCCGGCCCCGCCCCGAAACTGTGACCGCGAATGGCCGCCCGGCGGCACCGATGGCCCGGCGCGCCACTCGCCCGGGTAGGGCTTACTTGGAGGGTACGTAGAGCTGCTGGCCGGGGAGGACGCGGCCGGCTCCGAGGTTGTTGAGCTGAACGATGTCGGCGACCACGTCACGGGGGTCGCGCTCCGGGGCGACGGCACCGGCGATGGCCCAGAGTGACTCCCCCGGCTGGACCGTGACGGTGACCGTCGGGGTGAGCGAGAGCTCCGCGGCCGAGTCGGCGGCTTTGGCCGGAGCATTCAGGAAGCCGGACAGTGACAGGACGAGCACGGCCAACAGAACCAGCGGCAGCCCGAAGAAGACGAACCGACCGCGGCGGGTCAGCCGCAGCCGAGCCTGCCGGGCTGGTGCCGCGGGTGCGGCCTCCATGGGGATGGAAACCAGCGAACCGGAAATAGCGCTTACTGCTGACATGAGCTGAGCCCTCCTGGACTTGTCTGTGCCACTGGAAATACCTGTGCCGCCCGGCGTACTCCTCGTACCTGCCGCCAACCGGCCTAACCTTCAAACGCAAAACCCTTGAATGCGAACCCTCAAACCCGAAACTTCGAATACAGAACCGAAACCAGCGGACCGACCCAAGGGTGAAGCTTCGAACACATATTCGAACTTCGCTGTTCCTGTTTTAGCACTTATGAACGAACATTGTCGAGACTCGCTAGAACAAATGTTTGAAAAACCTTGTCGGCTGGCCTACTTTTGAATCACAGGACAACCACTTGTGTTGATGAACATCAGTTGATCAGCGGGGTCTGACATTTTCAGCTCGGCAGGTCCCGGTAGCCACAGCGGCCGGGCGGAATGGAAAGGCATGGCGAACATGGCAGCACAAGCCGCCGGCGGGAGGGCTTCCCAGCGCAGCCCCCAAACCGGCCGGGCGCCGAAAAGCCTGACCGTCCGGCAGAAAAAGATCCTGGAGACCATCCAGCGTTCCGTGACGGACAACGGTTACCCGCCCTCGATGCGCGAGATCGGCGACACGGTCGGGCTCGCCAGCCTCTCCAGCGTCACCCACCAGCTCTCGCAACTGGAAAAGCTCGGCTACCTGCGGCGGGACCCCAAGCGGCCGCGCGCCATGGAAGTCCTCATGCCGCTGACACTGGATGAAGGCACGACCAGGATTTCCGGCGTGGAGAAGTCCAGCGGCCTGCGGGCTGTCGGCGGCCTCGCCGTCTCGGAGCTTGCCAGCGCCACGGACACGGCCATGGTGCCGTTCGTGGGCCGTATCGCCGCCGGCGGGCCGATCCTGGCCGACCAGGTGGTGGAGGACGTGATGCCCCTGCCGCGCCAACTGGTGGGCCACGGCGAACTGTTTATGCTCCGGGTGGCAGGCGATTCGATGATCGACGCCGCCATCTGCGACGGCGACTGGGTCGTCGTCCGACGTCAGAACGATGCCGTCAACGGGGACATCGTGGCCGCCCTGCTCGATGACGAGGCAACGGTCAAGACGTTCCGCCAGCGGGACGGCCACACCTGGCTGCTCCCGCAGAACACCCAGTACGAGCCGATCCTCGGCGACCATGCCGTCATTATGGGCAAGGTCGTCTCGGTGCTGCGCTCCCTGTAGCGCCCCTGCCACACCACTCTCCGGCCGGCCCATCTCCCGGCAGCTCGAAGGCCCCGTCCGCAGTTCCGGACGGGGCCTTCTGCGCTCCCGCCCGGTTCTTGGCACACTGACAGCGCGCCCGCCCGCGCGGTGCCGCGGTGACCCGGCAGTGCCGGTCCCGGGCGCGGAAAAGCGGGCGGGAACGCAAGCGCCGGCCCACATACCCCCGGCCCGGCCCCGGCCGACGGCAGCCTGCGTGGCGGGCCGCTTCACCGGTTACGTGGCGGGCTGCTTGGGGCTCTCCTTGGCGAGGCGTTCCAGGGCGGCCAAGGCCACCGAGGTGTCGGTAGTGGGCCAGAAGGGGGGCAGGGCGGCCCGCAGGAACGCTCCGTACCGTTCGGTGGACAGCCTGGAATCGAGGACCGCCACCACGCCCTTGTCCGACGTCGAACGGATCAGCCGGCCGGCGCCCTGGGCGAGGCGGATGGCCGCGTGGGTCGCCGAGACGCTCATGAAGCCGTTGCCGCCGGACTGGGCCACAGCCCGGGAGCGGGCGGTCATCAATGGATCGTCCGGCCGCGGGAACGGGATCCTGTCAATCACCACCAGGCGGCAGGAGTTCCCGGGCACGTCGACGCCCTGCCAGAGCGACATGGTGCCAAAGAGACAGGTGTCCGGCTCATCGGCGAACTGCTTCACGAGCGCGGTCATGGTCGACTCGCCTTGGCAGAGAATGCTCAGGCCCAGCCGGGGACGCATCGCCTCGGCCGCATCCTCGGCGGCGCGCCGGGAAGAGAAGAGACACAGGGCGCCGCCGCCGGAGGCACGGATCAGCTTCTCGAGCTCATCGAGGGCTTCCGGGGATGTTCCCCGGCCCGGCTTGGGCAGGTGCTTGGCAACGTAGAGGATGCCTTGCTTCGGATATTCGAAGGGCGAACCGACGTCGACGCCCGTCCAGCTGGGTGCGCCCGGGCCCACCAGGCCGAGCCCTCCGGCCGCCGGCTCGAAAGCCGAACCGATCGCCAGGGTTGCCGATGTCAGGACGACTGTATGGTCGGCGAACAGTCCCTCGCGGAGCCGACCGGCGACGCTGAGCGGGGCGATGTTGATCAGGGCCGGCGCGGAGTCATCGGGCTGCGAGTAGCCCTGTTGCGGGTCGAAGCTGCTGTTGCGGGAGAACCAGACCACCTCGCGGTTCTCCTTGGCGGCCAGAAGCCGTTCGCACAGTTCCAGGATCACCATCAGCCGGGACCGCGCAAGCTGCCGGCCGCCGTCGGCCGTGTTGGCGCTGTCCCCCTTTGAATCGGAGAGCGCGGCGCGGCAGGCGTCGCGCAGCTGGTCCACGCAGTCGAGCTGTTCGCTGTTCAGTCCGTTCGGCATCAGGCCGCTGGGAACGCCCTCGATGGCGAGCTCAAGGTTGGACGCGGCGTTATTGAGCGCATCTACCGTGATCCCGGCGTGCTTGCGGGCGCCGGAGGCGGCGGCGTGGACCATGGCCACGGACAGCTGGCCGGACACGGCGCCCGTGACCCGGTCCTGCAGTTCGTGCGCCTCGTCCACCACCACGACGTCGTATTCGGGCAGCACGGCCAGGCCCTCGAAGGCGCTGACGGCCAGCATGGCGTGGTTGGTAACCACCACATCGGCGTCGGCGGCGTTCTGGCGGGCGAGTTCGCTGAAGCATTCGGCGGCGAGCGGGCACTTCTGCGCGCCCAGGCACTCCATGGAGGTAACGGAGACCTGCCGCCAGGCACGGTCGGTCACGCCCGGCATGAGCTCGTCGCGGTCCCCGGTCTGGGTGTCCTCGGCCCATTCGCGGAGCCGGACCACTTCCTTGCCGAGCTGCGAGGACGGGCCGCCCATCGCGGCCGCGAAGTGCGGCACCGAGGTGTCCTCGCCGAGGGAGAACAGTTGGCCCTCGGACGGTTCCTCGGAGGGGAAGCCGCCTTCGAGCTTATGGCGGCAGACATAGTTGGACCGGCCCTTGACCAGTGCGACCTTCACCGGCCGCTCCAGGGCCGGGGTGATGGTCTTGAGCAGCCGGGGCAGGTCCCTGCCGACAATCTGGGTCTGAAGTGCCAGGGTGGCGGTGGAGACAAGGGTGGGCTTGTCGCTGACCAGCGAGTGGGCGATCAGCGGAATCAGGTAGGCCAGGGATTTGCCGGTGCCGGTGCCGGCCTGGACCAGCAGGTGGTCGCCGGTCTCGATCGCGCGCGCCACCTGCCGTGCCATTTCGTGCTGGCCGTCGCGGCTCTGGCCGCCCATGCCGGCGACCGCCCGGTCGAGCAGTTCAACCACGAACTGCTCGCCGGACGGACCGCTTTTAGCCTTGCCTTTAGCCGGGCCGCTTCCGGACGGCGCGCTTTCGGACGGCGCGGCCGCCCCCTCGGCCACCGCTGGTTCAGTCATTGCTGACGAAGGAATCCAGTTCGGCCGCGAGCCCCTCGCGCACCATCACCACGGCTCGGGTGCCGGTCTCCTCGTGGTCGAGGCTGATGATCTCGGCGTCGGTCTCGTGCAGCTTGCTGAGCAGGTCCCCGCGGTTGTACGGGATCATCAGTTCCATCTTGACGCTGGGCCGCGGAATGCCCTCGCTGATGGCCTTGAGCAGCTCCGGGATGCCTTCCCCGGTGCGGGCCGAGACCACAACGTGGCGCGGCTCGCGCTGCTTGAGCCGTTCGATCACGAACGGGTCGGCGGCGTCGGCCTTGTTCAGGACGATGATTTCCGGCACCTTGCGGGCGTCGACTTCGCTGAACACCTTGCGGACGGCCGCAATCTGGCCTTCCGGATCTGGGTGGGAGACGTCGACGACGTGCAGGATCAGGTCCGAGTCGGCGACCTCCTCCAGGGTGGAGCGGAAGGCCTCCACGAGCTGGGTCGGCAGCGAGCGGACAAAGCCCACGGTGTCGGCGAGGGTGTACCCCAGGCCGTCCGAGGTTTCGGCCTTGCGGACCGTCGGGTCCAGGGTGGCGAACAGGGCGTTCTCCACCAGGACGCCGGCGTCGGTCAGGCGGTTCAGCAGCGAGGACTTACCGGCGTTGGTGTAGCCGGCGATCGCCACCGACGGCACGGCATTACGACGCCGGTTGGCCCGCTTCGTTTCCCGGGCCGGCTTCATCGCGGCGATTTCGCGCCGCAGCTTGGCCATCCGGGTGCGGATCCGGCGGCGGTCCAGCTCGATCTTGGTTTCACCGGGGCCGCGCGAACCCATGCCGGCTCCGGCGCCGCCCACCTGGCCACCGGCCTGGCGGGACATCGACTCACCCCAGCCGCGCAGGCGCGGGAGCAGGTATTCGAGCTGCGCCAGTTCCACCTGGGCCTTGCCCTCGCGGCTCTTGGCGTGCTGGGCGAAGATGTCCAGGATCAGGGCCGTGCGGTCGATGACTTTGACCTTGACGATGTCTTCCAGGCTGCGGCGCTGGGAGGGGGCGAGTTCGGCGTCGACCACCACCGTGTCGGCGCCGGTGGACATCACGATGTCCTTGAGCTCCTGGGCCTTGCCGGAGCCCAGGAAGGTGCCAGGGTCGGGCTTGGCGCGGCGCTGGACGAGCCCGTCGAGCACCTCGGAACCGGCCGTTTCCGCGAGGGCTGCCAGTTCGCGCAGGGAGTTCTCGGCATCGGCGAGGGTGCCTTCTGTCCAGAGCCCGGCAAGCACAACGCGCTCGAGGCGCAGCTGCCGGTACTCGACTTCGGTGACATCTTCGAGTTCCGTCGACAGGCCTGCGGTTCGGCGCAGCGCGTGGCGCTCCTCGAGGTCCTGTTGGTCGCCGTCGTAGCTGCTGTGTTCCTCATCCAGCCGCGAAATCGCCTGGGCCTTGCCGAACACCGCCCTGGACTCGCCGGGGTGCCCGGCGTCGGCGCTGCGTCCGGTCTTCGGGGCAGGGGCGTCTTTGGAGAGGATCCGGTCGATGACAGCCTGGATTTCCGCAGGGCTCATGTCCTGGGCGGCTGAATCGGGTCCGGTGTTGGGCTGACTGGTCATGGTCTCCTTTGAAGGGTCTACAACTTCAGAATAGTGCTGTTCGGTGTTTCGTGGCGCGGTATTCGCGCTGGGCTGACGACTATTGGTCATCCGTGCCTCCTGGGTTGCCTGGCGGCTGCGGCGCCGCTGGCCGGGCGGGGCTCCCTGGCAAAGCGCTAAACAAGGGAGCGGGGCGGTGGATATGGGAGGGGAATGGCGTCTGATGGCGCCGTGTGGCGGGGAGAAACGGTCCGTTCAGCACTGCGGCAACTGCTGCCGGGCACTGCTTTGGTTTAAAGCCCTTTGGCTTCAAGGCTTGACTCCAAGTGGTCTGGCGCCAGCGGGTGAGGCATTTGCATCACGGAGGGGGCGCACTGAGCGGAAGGTAACTACCTGCGTCGCTGCGGGGACGGGACATTCGACAACGAATCGAAGGCCCGTGCCGGTTACTTGAAGTTAAGGATCATGTTTTTAAGATTAGCAGACCGTGCGGTGGCCACGGCGCGGCGGGGCTGTGCCGGTCGCCGGCGTGTCCGGGCCGGTTTCCCATACCGCCGGACCGCCAACTAATCTGGCCAGTTATGGAGTCTGCACACTATTTCAGCGCCCAGCCCGCCGGGCCGTTCACCCGCAAGCCACTGACCGTGGAGCTTGCCGGCGAGCAGCGGCAACTGCAGACGTCCTCGGGAATCTTCAGCCCGGATGGAATCGATAAAGGGACCGCCGTCCTGCTGGCCGACGTCCCGGCCCCGGCACCGCAGGGAAACCTGCTGGACATCGGCTGCGGCTGGGGGCCGATCGCGCTGACCATGGCCCTGAGGGCGCCCCATGCCCGGGTTTATGCGGTGGATGTCAATGAGCGCTGCGTGGCGCTGACGAATGAAAATGCGGCCCTGCTGGGGCTGGAGAATGTCACGGCCAGCGCACCCGGGGACGTCGACCCGGAACTGCGCTTCGACACGATCTGGTCCAACCCGCCCATCCGGATCGGCAAGGACGAACTCCACGCCCTGCTGCTGCTTTGGCTGCCGCGCCTTGCCCCGGGCGGGTCGGCCTGGCTGGTGGTCCAGAAGAACCTTGGTTCGGATTCGCTTCAGCGCTGGCTGACGGCGGAGCTCGACAGCAGCTTCAGCGTCACCCGCGAGAGCACGTCAAAATCCTTCCGGATCCTGCGGGTCAGGAAAGCGTCCCGCTAGCAACAATCACGGCCGGGCCGCTAAGCTCCACGTGCTCGTGGCCGTCCGCGGCGAGGAAGAATTTCACGCCGACGACGCCGCCGGGAACCGCAACGTTCCAGGTGTCCGGGGCGCCCTGGCCGGCCCAGTGCCGGATCGCGACGGCGGCGGCGCAGGCGCCGGTCCCGCAGGACAGGGTCTCCCCCACTCCCCTTTCGTGCACGCGCATGGTGATGGTCCCGACACCGTCGTGAACGAGCGGCTCGGACGGCACGACGAACTCAACGTTGGTCCCGTGCGGCGGCACCGGGTCGACGCGGGGTGCCCTGAAGAGGTCCGTGGCGTCGAGTTCCGCGAGTTCCGCCAGCGCGACCACGGTGTGCGGGTTCCCCATGCTTACGGACAGCGCGGGCCTGGCGACTTCCAGACCGTCGGCGCTGACCAGCGAATCCATGGCCCGCGCGGTTGCTTCTCCCGGGAAGATGAACTCCCAGGGGCCCATGTCCACGGCGTAGCCGGCCGCCGTCCGGACCACGGTCTTCACACCGCCGCGGGTTCCGATGGTGAGCGACTCGCCGGCCGGCAGGTCGACCAGCCCCTCGTTGATGAGGAAGTGGACGAAGACGCGGACGCCGTTGCCGCACATTTCCGACAGCGAGCCGTCACCGTTGCGGT
The DNA here is from genome assembly GCF_056397665.1 of Arthrobacter sp. 05L428. Lineage (NCBI taxonomy): Bacteria > Bacillati > Actinomycetota > Actinomycetes > Micrococcales > Micrococcaceae > Arthrobacter > Arthrobacter sp. 05L428. The sequence continues at coordinate 59,452 of NZ_JBFTNW010000011.1, forward strand.
AGTCCATGAACCATTCGGCCCCGGGGTGGTCGCCAAGCAGCTCCCGGCCTTCGGCGAGCAGCCGAGAGGGAACGGCGCGGATGAGTCCGTCGCCACCGATGCCGCGGTGGCGGTCGCAGAGGGCGGCGACCTGCTCCGGGGTGACGGAGAGGGCACCGTTGGGGTCCGCGATCAGGACGAAGTCGTTGCCGGTTCCGTGGCCCTTCGAGAACTTCAGGCCGCCGAGCGCGGCAGTGCCTGAAGCAGCATGGTGGTCAGCGGCCGTGGCAAGGGTTTCGTCCATGCTCCAAGGTTACCGTTCCGGCCAGGCCGGGACGGAACCGTGACACCGGCCACCCCGTCAAAAGCCGCAGCGCCGGGATCCGTAGCGATGGATCTTTGGCGGTGGCTTCAGCGGGAGATCTTCAGCGGGAGATCTTCAGCGGGAGATCTTCAGCGGGAGAGCGCAGCGGCCTTCGCCAGCAGTCCGGGGTCCTGCCAGTCAAGCCAGTTGATCCGGGGGTCGGCGCGGAACCAGGTGAGCTGGCGCCGGGCGAACTGCCGGGTCGCGACAATGGTCTCTTCGGCGGCCTGCTCCTGGTCCGCCGCGCCGTCGACGACTTTCAGGAACTGCGCGTAGCCCAGTGCCCGCGAGGCGGTCTTGCCGCGGCGCAGCCCTTCGGCGTCGAGGCGCCGGACCTCCGCCAGCAGCCCCTGCTGCACCATCGCGTGGACCCGGGCGGCTAGGCGTGCCCGCAGCTGTTCGCGGTCCACCTGGAGCCCGATCTGCACGGCCGGCTGGAAGTACTCGCGCGTGGGCATGAAGGAGCTGAAGGGCCGCCCGGTCAGTTCGAAGACCTCCAGTGCCCGGATGACGCGGCGGGCATCACCCAGCCGCCCGGCCGAGATCGGATCCACGAGTTCCAGCCGGGTACGCAGCGGCGCGAGGCCGGCCGCTGCTTCCTCCGCTTCCAGGCGGCGCCGGATGGCGGGGTCGGTTCCGGGGAATTCGAGCACGTCCAGGGCGGCGCGGACGTATAAGCCTGAGCCGCCGGCGAGGATGGCCCGTTTGCCCCGGGCGTGGATGTCCGCAATCACGGCCCTCGCCTGCTGCTGGAAGTCCGAGACACTGGCCTCCTCGGTCACATCGAGGATGTCCAGCAGGTGGTGCGGCACTCCCCGGCGTTCGGCGGCGGTGATCTTGGCCGTACCGATGTCCATGCCGCGGTAGAACTGCATGGCGTCGGCGTTGACGACCTCGCCGTCGAGGGCCAGTGCCAGCGAGACAGCCAGATCCGACTTTCCGGAGCCGGTGGGCCCGACGACGGCGATGACCGGCGGTGTCGGTTCCGCGGCGCCGGAGTTTCCCGGTGCCGCGGAATCGTCGGGGGCGCCGGCAGGGTCGGGGCCGTCGTAAGGGGCGGGGGCGGGCACGGGGTTAGCGGCCGCGGACCGGGAGGCTCGGCATGCCCAGCGAAACGCCGGATGTGCCTCCCGAGCCGCTGCCGGCGGCCGGAGCGCCGCAGGAATCGGCCTGGGACCGGTCCCAGGCGTCGCCGGCGCGTGAGCGGCGCAGGCTGTAGTCGTCGGCAGTGGCCGGGTCGGCGACGAGGTGGAACGCCGCGGCCTCGGTGATTGTCACCGTGACGAGGTCTCCGGGGCGGGGTGCTTCGGCGCCGTCCGGCACGGAGAAGTGCACTAGGCGCTGGTCCTGGGCGCGGCCGGAGAGGCGGTGGGTTTCCCCGGCCTTTCGGCCCGACTGCGCAGTCACCATGACCTCGACGCGGCGGCCCAGCTGGCGGGCGTTCTCCTCGGCGGCGATCCGGTCCTGCAGGGCGGTGAGCCGTTCGAAGCGTTCCTGGACCACGGCCTTGGGCAGCTGGTCCGGGAGTTCCGCGGCAGGCGTGCCGGGCCGCTTGGAGTACTGGAAGGTGAAGGCGGTGGCGAAGCGGGACTTCTCCACGACGTCGAGCGTGGCCTGGAAGTCCTCCTCGGTTTCACCGGGGAACCCGACGATGATGTCGGTGGAGATGGCGGCATGCGGGATCTTCTCCCGGACCTTGTCCAGGATGCCGAGGAACTTGGTGGAACGGTAGGACCGCTTCATCTCCCGGAGCACCTTGTCCGAGCCGGACTGCAGCGGCATGTGCAGTTGCGGCATGACATTGGGGGTCTCGGCCATGGCGTCGATGACGTCGTCGGTGAAGGCGGCCGGGTGCGGGCTGGTGAACCGGACGCGCTCCAGCCCGGAGATCTCGCCGCAGGCGCGCAGCAGCTTGGAGAACGCCTGCCGGTCGCCGAACTCGACGCCGTAGGAGTTCACGTTCTGGCCCAGCAGTGTGACTTCGATGGCGCCGTCGTCGACGAGGGCCTGGATTTCGGCGAGGATGTCGACGGGCCGGCGGTCCTTTTCCTTGCCGCGCAGCGCGGGGACGATGCAAAAGGTGCAGGTGTTGTTGCAGCCGACCGAGATGGAGACCCAGCCGGAATAGACGGAGTCACGCTTGGTGGGCAGCGTCGAGGGGAACACATCGAGCGATTCCAGGATTTCCAGCTGCGCCTCGTCATTGTGGCGTGCGCGGTCCAGCAGGGCGGGCAAGGCGCCGACGTTGTGCGTTCCGAAGACGGCGTCGACCCAGGGCGCCTTCTTGAGGATGGTTTCGCGGTCCTTCTGCGCCAGGCAGCCGCCAACGGCGATCTGCATGCCGGGGTTGGCTTCCTTGACCGGGCGGAGGATGCCGAGGTTGCCGTAGAGCTTGTTGTCGGCGTTTTCCCGCACCGCGCAGGTGTTGAAGACGACGACGTCGGCCAGTTCGCCTTCGGAGCGGACGTAACCGGCGGCTTCGAGCATTCCGGACATCCGCTCGGAGTCGTGCACGTTCATCTGGCAGCCGAAGGTCCGCACCTGGTAGGTGCGGGCCGGGGCAGTCTCATCCGGATAAGGGGCTCCGCCGGCGGCGGGGGAAGGAATGGTCAAACTCACCTGTTAAGGGTACCGGTTCGGCGTGGCCGTATTCGCGGATGCCTCGTTTCGATGCCGCGAAGGGCCTCGCATCAGGCACCGCCGTCCTGCTCTTTGAGGCCAGCGTCCAGGACCTCCCCCACGATCCGGAAGGCCTGCGACGGCTGGTAGCCCTTTCGCGCGAGCATGGAGGCCAGCCGACGCACCGTTTTGTCCCGCTCGGCACGGTCTTCCAGTCCCCTCGCGTTGCGCAGCTTGCGTTCCACGAGTTCCCGCGCCGCGGTTTCCTCGTCCTCGTCACTGAGCTGTTCGAGGGCGCCGGCAGCGGTCTCCTCGTCGATGCCCTTCTCAGCCAGCTCCCGGCGCAGGGCGCCCTTGGCCAGCTTCCGCGTCTGGGACCTGCTCCGCACCCACATATCGGCGAACTCGGCGTCGTCGATGAGGCCGACCTCTTCGAAGCGGTCAAGGACGGCCTCGGCCACGTCGTCCGGGATGTTGCGCTCGGCCAGCTTGCGGGAAAGCTGCAGCCGGCTCTTGGGCGAGTTGGTCAGCTGCCGCAGCACGACGGCGCGTGCCACGGCGGCGGGATTAGCGTCGGCATCCTGCTCGGGCGCCGGCTGCACGGTCCGGTGCGGGTCGCCGGGGCCGTCAACGACGCCGGGGCCAGGATTCCGGGAAGAGAATCCTGACCCCTTACGGCGTCGTGCGGCGGAGGCCCGGCTGTTAGAAGCCGTCAACGGCCTTCAGCTTCGGTGATTCCTCCGGGTCGGCGGCCTTGACGCCGACGCCGAGCTTTTCCTTGATCAGGCGCTCGAGTTCGGCGGCGAGTTCCGGGTTGTCCCGCAGGAATCGCCGGGAGTTCTCCATGCCCTGGCCCAGCTGGTCCCCGTCGTAGGTGAACCACGAGCCGGACTTCTTGATCAGGCCGTGCTCGACACCCATATCGATGATGCCGCCCTCGCGGGAGATGCCCTGGCCGTAGATGATATCGAATTCGGCGATCTTGAAGGGCGGAGCCATCTTGTTCTTGACGATCTTCGCCTTGGTCCGGTTGCCGACAGAGTCCGCGCCCTCCTTGAGGGTCTGGATGCGGCGGACGTCGATGCGGATCGAGGCGTAGAACTTCAGCGCCTTACCGCCGGTGGTGGTTTCCGGGGAGCCGAAGAACACGCCGATCTTCTCGCGCAGCTGGTTGATGAAGATTGCCGTGGTCTTGGTCTGGCTCAACCGGCCGGTGATCTTACGCAGCGCCTGGCTCATCAGCCGCGCCTGCAGGCCGACGTGGCTGTCGCCCATGTCGCCTTCGATTTCGGCGCGGGGTACCAGAGCGGCGACGGAGTCGATGACGATCACGTCCAGCGAGCCGGAGCCGATCAGCATGTCCATGATTTCAAGCGCCTGCTCACCCGTGTCCGGCTGGGAGACGAGCAGCGCGTCGGTGTCCACACCGAGCTTGGCGGCGTATTCCGGGTCGAGGGCGTGCTCGGCGTCGATGAATGCGGCGATGCCGCCCTGGCGCTGGGCGTTGGCCACGGCGTGCAGCGCGACGGTGGTCTTACCGGAGGACTCAGGGCCGTAAATCTCGACGACGCGGCCGCGGGGCAGGCCGCCAATTCCGAGGGCCACGTCCAGTGCGATGGAGCCGGTGGGGATGACCTCGATGGGTGCGCGGACTTCGTCGCCCAGGCGCATGACGGAGCCCTTGCCGAACTGCTTGTCAATCTGGGCTAGCGCTGCGTCGAGCGCCTTCTGGCGATCCGGGGCTGCGGCCATGATTCACACCTCTAATACTTTCTCGCTGGAGAGTGGCCGTCGCGGCCGTTGTTATGTCATCCCTGACGCTAGTGGCAGCCACTGACAAAGTTGCCGCCGCCGTCGCGTATGTGGATAACGCTCTGAAAAAAGCATAGCCCGACCCGAACAGATATTCGAACAATCGCAGCGGCGTGTCAGTCGTCCGATGCCCGACGACCGGCGCCGGACCGGTGCCGGACCGGTGCCGGAGCGGCGCCGGGGAGGGCCCGGTCAGCGCGGCTTAGCGTCGCGGCCGAGCCGCCGTTCGGCGGGCACATCCTGGACATCGCAGAGCGCCAGCCAGACCTGTTTGGGCGGTACGCCCGCGCTAAGCGCCTGGTCCGCGGTGCGTCCGCCCACACCCGCCAGCACCAGGGAGCTGCTGAGGACCCGGGAATATCCCGCCCCGAACTCGTCGTCCATAAGCCGCCAGAAGTCGCTGATTCTCACCGATAAAGTCTCTCACGGGCGCGGACCCTAGAATGGTTGCTATGAGCAACCCAAGCGACGCCGCCCCGGATCCGGCGCCAATTTCCGGGACCGGCGAACCCGCCGCGGAGGAGGCGCTGGCCGCCGTCGAGCGCCAGTTGAGCCTGCTGTGGCGGCGTGCCCGTTCCATGTCGCAGCAGCTCTCCCGCCAAGTCCACCCCGAGATGGAGCCTGCGGCCTACGGGCTGCTGTCGGTCCTTCGGACCAAGGGGCCCATCCGGCTGACCGAACTGGCCTCCTGCATCGGCGTCGGCAAGCCCTCGGTGAGCCGCCAGGTCGCCTTCCTGGAAGGCCTCGGCCTGGTATCAAAGGAAGCCGACCCGCTGGACGGCCGCGCCCAGGCCATCAGCCTGACGGCCAAGGGCGAGGAGAAGATGCACCTGGTCCAGGATGCGCGCCGCGAGGTCTTCCGCGAACGGCTGGCAGAGTGGCCGGCCGGGGAACTGGAAGCCTTCGCCGGCTACATGGCGAAGCTCAACGCCACCTACGAACGCGACGGCTTCCCGCGCGACGAAGGCCTCTAAGCCGCTCCGGCGAAGGAGCACCGGCCAGAACATATGGCTCCAGAACACGGAAAAGGTCCCCGGCACACCGCCGGGGACCTTCCTTTGGATCGAATGGAGTGGGGCTAGCGGGCCCCGGAGAGCAGGCCTGTGGCCAGCTCGTCGTTCAGCTCGGTGTTGAGTTCACGGTCCAGGTCACGGCCGTAGCGCTGCGCAAATTCCTGGGGCACGGTGTCCGGTACCGCTACGCCCTCGGCCACGGCGACGCGGTCGCTGACTTCGCGGAGCATGCTGGACAACGGGACGTCGAGGGCCGAGCAGATCGAGGAGAGCAGCTCCGAGGAGGCTTCCTTCTGGCCGCGTTCCACTTCACTCAGGTAGCCCAGGGATACACGGGCACTGTGCGAGACTTCGCGGAGGGTACGGCCTTGGCGTTGGCGGACATCGCGCAGGACATCACCGATTTCGTGACGAAGTACAACCATCTTGCGCTCCTTCTGTTCGCTCTTTGCCTGATCGGCGAGGCCCACATCCTTCCAGCGGACAACGCCGTTTACGGATACGGGCTGCTTTACCATCTGTATCGCCTTGCTCCCTCGTATGTGTTGTTCGCGGTTTAGTGCGAACGTTGTGATGATTTCATCCTAGGCGCCACCCTTATTCGGGGGCGACACAATGTAACAACTATTCGGAATCAACTTTTGTTCCCGGCAACTTTACCCGCGGTAGCTTGCCGGCGATAGGGCTTCGAGCAGGCGCTCCAGGGCGGCGCCGCACGCCAGCGCCCGGATCTCCTGGCGGCTCCCCTCGAAGTGGTACGCGAACGACGTCGCGCCTTCTGCCGTGGCGAGTCCGATGAAAACGGTTCCCACATCCTTGCCGTCGTGCGCCTCCGGGCCCGCCACCCCGGTGGTGGCCACGGCGACGTCGGTACCGCACGCGGTGCGCGCACCGGCGGCCATCGCCGCGGCAACCTGACCGTCCACCGACCCGGCGGCGTCGAGGAGTTCGCGGGACACGCCCAGGATGCTGGCCTTGACCGAGTTCGCATAGGCGACCACACCGCCCTGCAGCATGCCGGACGCACCGGGGGTATCGGCCAGCACGGCGGCCACCATTCCGGCGGTGAGCGACTCAGCCGTGGCCACGGTCAGCCCGCGCTCAATGGCGCGGGCCACAGCCTGCTCGGCGAGCCGGTGCAGATTCGGGTGCAGCCCCGGGTGGGCGTTTGGCTGCGGATTGCTCATGGCGTCCCCTCCTGGACGTGCTGCTTTTTGGCCCGGATGCCGCTGGCGCGCAGCTTGAGGGCTTCAACGACATATTCGGCGCCGGTCCAGACCGTGATCGCCAGGGCGGCCATCATGACCGCGAAGGCCAGGAATCCCAGCCACGGCGCAATCGAGGCCAGCGGCATCACGTACAGGAAGATCGCCGCGGTCTGCACCACGGTCTTGAGCTTGCCGCCGCGGGATGCCGGGATCACGCCGTAGCGGATCACGAAGAAGCGCAGCGCCGTGACGCCCCACTCGCGGACGAGGATCAGGACCGTGACCCACCAGGGCAGTTCGCCGAGCAGGGAAAGCATCACCAGGGCCGAGCCGATCAGCAGTTTGTCCGCGATCGGGTCCGCGATCTTGCCGAAGTCGGTGATTAGCCCGCGGCTGCGCGCGATGTCGCCGTCGAGCTTGTCAGTGTAGATCGCCACCGCGAAGACGACGACGGCGGCCCAGCGCCACGCGCCGTTCTGCGCGTCCAGGCCCGGGGCATCGGCGAGGAGGAACCAGACGAAAAACGGCACCAGCGCGATCCGCAGCATCGTGAGGATGTTGGGCAGGTTCCAGATCCGCGGGGCGGACCCGGCGTTGGTTTCGGCGCTAGTCACCTTCCTAGGCTACCGTCTCGCCGCCGGCTACCGTCCGGTCAGCGACCAGGCGTCCTCGGAACCCTCGTCGTCGTCGCCGGGGCCGTCGGCGCCGTCGTAGTAGTCGACGCTCTGGGTGCGGTTGTCCAGGTCGGCGGCCACCAGGTCCTCCGCGTAGCCGCCCTGGGCGATGTTGGCGTTTGCGTTCTCGCTCAGCGCGGCCGTCTGCGAATCGGGGGCGACCGGGCCGTCCTGGCCCTTCATGGCGGCCAGGACCGCGGCAAGGTCGTCCGGCTTGACCAGGACGTCGCGGGCCTTGGAGCCCTCTGAGGGGCCCACCACTCCCCTGGACTCCAGCAGGTCCATCAGGCGGCCGGCCTTGGCGAAGCCGACCCGGAGCTTGCGCTGCAGCATCGACGTCGAGCCGAACTGCGTGGTGACGACGAGCTCGGTGGCCTGCAGCAGGACCTCGAGGTCGTCTCCGATGTCGTCGTCGATCTGCTTCTTCTGCGCCTCAGGGGCAACGTCGTCCCGGTAGACGGCCTTGAGCTGGCCCTTGACGTGTTCGACTACCTTATGGATTTCGGATTCGGTCACCCAGGCGCCCTGCACGCGCATCGCCTTGGAGGCACCCATCGGCAGGAAGAGCGCGTCGCCCTGGCCGATCAGCTTCTCGGCGCCGGGCTGGTCCAGGACCACGCGGGAGTCGGTCACGGAGGAGGTGGCGAAGGCCATGCGGGACGGGACGTTGGCCTTGATCAGGCCGGTGACGACGTCGACGGAGGGCCGCTGCGTGGCGAGCACCAGGTGGATGCCGGCGGCGCGGGCGAGCTGGGTGATGCGCACGATGGAGTCTTCGACGTCGCGCGGGGCCACCATCATGAGGTCGGCGAGTTCGTCCACGATCACCAGCAGGTACGGGTACGGGCGGATGACGCGCTTGGAGCCCTCCGGCGGGTGGACCTTTCCGGCCCGGACCGCTTTGTTGAAGTCGTCGATGTGCTTGAAGCCGTAGTTGGCGAGGTCGTCGTAGCGGGCGTCCATTTCTCGGACCACCCATTGCAGCGCCTCGGCGGCCTTCTTGGGGTTGGTGATGATCGGGGTGATCAGGTGCGGGACGCCCTCGTAGGCGGTCAGCTCCACCCGCTTGGGGTCCACCATGACCATGCGGACCTCGTCCGGGGTGGCGCGCATCAGGATCGAGGTGATCATCGAGTTAACGAACGAGGACTTGCCGGCACCGGTGGCGCCGGCCACGAGCAGGTGCGGCATCTTCGCGAGGTTGGCGACGACGTAGCCGCCCTCGACGTCCTTGCCGACGCCCATGACCATGGGGTGGTCCGTACGGCGCGCGTTCTGGCTGCGCAGCACGTCGCCGAGCGACACCGTCTCGCGGTCCGTGTTGGGGATCTCGATGCCGATGGCCGACTTGCCCGGGATGGGGCTCAGGATGCGCACGTCCGAGCTCGCGACGGCGTAGGAGATGTTCTTGGACAGGGCGGTGACGCGTTCCACCTTGGTGCCCGGGGACAGTTCGATTTCGTAGCGGGTCACGGTGGGTCCGCGGCTGAATCCGGTGACCTGGGCATCGACGTTGAACTGGGTGAGCGTCTCGGTCAGCGAGGCGACGATCGCGTCGTTGGCCTCGGTGCGTTCCTTGGGGATGGAGCCGGGGGTGAGCATGTCCGACGCCGGCAGCGTGTAGGTGACGTCGCCGGCGAGCGAGAGCTGTTCGGTGCGCTGCGGGATCGGGGTGGGCGGCGGCGCCGGGGCAACCGGGTTCGCGGGGACCTTGGGAGCGGCGGCGCCGGCGTTCGGGGAGGGGTTCAGGGATCCGGCGGCGACCATGCCGGGGGTGACGAGCGGGATCGCCTCGGTGGCGTTCTCCGGCGCGGCGCCGGCCGCGGTGCTGCCAAGGCCCTGGGCCGCCTTGATCTTTTCGACGGCGATTTCGGCCTGTGTGGGCCGCCGGACGCCGGGCGCCACGGCCTTGGCGGCCTTGCCGCCTGCCTTTGTGCCGGCGGCGCCTGCGGTCGTTTCGTCGTCGTCGACGACGGCGTGTTCGAAGGCTTCGTCGCCGACGTAGCCTTCCAGCCGGGCGTCGCCGTCGTCGTCCTTGCCGAACAGGCGCTTGCGCTTCTTCTCGGGTGCGGGGGCGTCGTTCTCGTACAGGTAGCTGCGGTCGTGGGCGTCGTTCCCGGCTTCGTCCGGGTAGTCCTGCAGGTCGATGCCCATCAGGTGCTCGTAGGCGCCGCGCAGCCGGGACGGGATGGCGCCGAAAGGTGTGGCCGTGACGATGAGCAGCGAGGTGAAGGCCAGCAGGCTGTAGAGCGCGACCGGCACGGCGGCGTGGATGGTCGCCAGCGGGGCGGCGGCGAGGTAGCCGAGCATGCCGCCTGCGCGGCGGAGCCCGTCGAAGCCGTCGGCGACGGTCGGCTGGCCGCCGATGATGTGCGCCAGGCCGCTGCCGGCGAAGGTCATGATGAGGAAGCCGATGCCGATCCGATTGTTGCCGCGGCCGTCGACCGGCTGGCGAAACAGCCGGAAGGCGCAGACGAAGAGCATCAGCGGCAGCAGCAGGGACATCCAGCCGAAGGTGCCGTTGACGACTCCGAAGACCAGGTCCGGGAGCCAGCCTTGGAAGCCCCACCAGGCGAAGGTGGCAATGAAGACGCCGAGCGCGAGGTTGAACAGGGCGGCGCCGTCGCGGCGGTCGGCCGGGTCGAGGTCGCTGACATCGTGGCCGATCCGGCGGATACCGGCGCCCACCACATGGCCTACCCCCAGCCAGGCCCCGGCCACAATCCGCACCAGCCATGGCTGCCGCGGTTCGACGGCGGCAAGCTGCCGGGTGCGCGCGGTTCCCTGCGGACGGCTGGTCTTGGACGCAGCTGCGCCCGAGCCCCGGCCTGCAGAGCCGCCGGTGGTGCTCTTTGAATTGCCGCGTGAGTTGCCGCTGGAGTTGCCTCTAGGCGCGGAGGAGGTGCGTGTCGCCATACCCGCAACGGTACCGGACGTCGGGCGGAAAACCGCGGATTTCCGGGGCAGGCGGGGATCATGTTGAACCGCCCGGGCGGCTGGTTTCCCCGCCGCCACCGCACCCAGGGGGCTTCCTGGCAACGGAAACGGCCCTCCCCGGCGGCGCCCGCCGGGAAGGCGGTGCCGGCGGGGAGGGCCGTTTCGGTGCAGCTCGTGGGCTGTGCTCGTTGCCGGGCTGTGCTTTTGCCGGGCCGGGCGCGGGCCTACGCCTCCAGGACCACCGGGATGATCATGGGCTTGCGGCGCAGCTTGCGGTTGACCCAGGTACCGACGACGCGGCGGACAACCTGCTGGAGCTGCTGCGAGGTGTGGTCCCGGTTCTGCACGGCTTCCTCGAGTGCGGCGTTGATCTTGGGGATGATCTCGTCGAAAACGGAATCGTCCTCGGCCACGCCGCGGGCGTGGATCTCCGGCCCGGAGACCACCTTGCCGGTGGCACGGTGGATGACCGTGATGATCGAGATGAAGCCCTCGTCGCCCAGGGTCTGGCGGTCCTTGAGGTCCGCTTCGGTGACTTCGCCGACGCTGGAGCCGTCAACGTAGACAAAGCCGACCTCGACCTGGCCGACGACGTCGGCCTGGTGGTCGCGGAGGTCGATGACGGTGCCGTTGTCCGCCAGCAGGATGCTTTCCTCCGGGACGCCCGACTCGAGGGCGATCTTGCCGTTGGCGATCAGGTGGCGCGTCTCGCCGTGCACCGGCATCGCGTTGAGCGGCTCAAGGATGTTGTAGCAGTAAAGAAGCTCGCCCGCGGCCGCGTGGCCGGAGACGTGTACCTTGGCGTTGCCCTTGTGGATGACGTCCGCGCCGAGCTTGAGCAGGCCGTTGATGATGCGGAAGACGGCGTTTTCGTTGCCCGGGATGAGGCTGGACGCGAGGATCACGGTGTCGCCTTGGCCGACGATGACGCGGTGGTCGCCGTTCGCCATGCGGGACAGCGCCGCCATCGGCTCGCCCTGGGAGCCGGTGGACATCAGGACCACGCGGTTATCCGGCAGGTTGTCGATGTTCTTGATGTCGACGAGGATGCCCGCCGGCACCTCGAGGTAGCCGAGCTTGGCGGCGATGGCCATGTTGCGGACCATGGAGCGGCCGACGAAGGCCACCTTGCGGTTGTGGTTCGCGGCGGCGTCGAGGACCTGCTGGACGCGGTGCACGTGCGAGGAGAACGACGCCACGATGATGCGCTTGGACGCCTGGCCGAAGAGCCGGTCCAGCGTGGGGCCGATTTCCTTTTCCGCGGTGGTGAAGCCGGGGACGTCGGCGTTCGTGGAGTCGGACATGAACAGATCCACGCCTTCTTCGCCGAGCTTGGCGAAGTGGCGCAGGTCGGTGATCCGGCCGTCGAGGGGAAGCTGGTCCATCTTGAAGTCGCCTGTGTGCAGCACGGTGCCGCCGGAGGTGCGCAGGAAGACGGCGAGGGCGTCCGGGATCGAGTGGTTGACGGCTACGAATTCGCACTCGAAGGGCCCGAGCTTCTGGACCTGGCCCTCACTCACGATCTGGGTGTTCGGCTTGATCCGGTGTTCCAGGAGCTTCGCCTCGATCAGGGCCAGCGTCAACTGCGAGCCGACGATGGGGATGTCGTTGCGCAGGCGCAGCAGGTACGGGACGGCACCAATGTGGTCCTCGTGGCCGTGCGTGAGGATGACGGCGACGATGTCGTCCATGCGGTTCTCGATGTAGGAGAAATCGGGCAGGATCAGGTCAACGCCGGGCTGGGTCTCTTCCGGGAAGAGGACGCCGCAGTCAACGATGAGCAGCTTGCCGTCGATTTCGAAGACAGTCATGTTGCGGCCAATCTCCCCGAGGCCGCCAAGCGGAACGATCCGCAGGGTGTTCTTGGGCAGTTTCGGCGGCGTGACAAGGCCGGGAAGGGCGGTTTGGGTCATAGTGCACTACTTTCCAGGCGGAGCAGGAGGGATCTTCTGTTCGATCAGGCAGGGCCGGATCAGGAGAAGACGAGTCCTGCTTCCGCCAAGTCCTCGCGGATCGTTTCGATCTCGGCTTCGCCCGGCTCCACGAGGGGCAAACGGACAACCGAGTTGGGCAGGACTCCCTGCCACTTAAGAACTTGCTTCGCAGCAACAGCACCCTGGATATGGGTCATCACTGCACGGACCACTGGGTCCAGTTCGAAATGTATGGTGCGGGCGGTGGCAAAATCGCCTGCAAGTGCGGCATCGATCATCGCACGGAACTGCTTGGTGGCCACGTGCGCCGAGACGCTGACCAGCCCGACGGCGCCGGCCGCCATCCACGGCAGGGTCAGCCCGTCGTCTCCGGAGTAGACATCCAGTTCGGTGTTCGCCATCACGCGCGTGACCGCGGCGAAGTCGGCCTTGGCGTCCTTGAGGGCGATGACGCGGGGGTGGTCCGCGAGCCGGATCATGGTCTCGGGCAGGATCGGCACACCGGCACGGCCCGGGATGTCGTAGACCATGACGGGCAGGTCCGCGGCGTCGGCGACGGCCTCGATGTGGGCCTGGATCCCGGCCTGGCTCGGCTTGTTGTAGTAGGGGGTGACGATCAGCTGGCCGTGCGCGCCGGCCTTGGCGGCCCGCTTGGCCATCTCGATCGAGTGCGAGGTGTGGTTGGTGCCGGTGCCGGCGATGACCTTGGCCCGGTCCCCCACGGCCTCGACGATGACGCGAAACAGCTTTTCCTTTTCGTCATCTTCCAGCGTCGAGGTCTCACCCGTGGTGCCGGAGATTACGAGGGCGTCGTTGCCGTCGTCGACGAGCTTGTTGGCCAGCTCTGCGGACTGCTGATAGTCGACCTCACCGTCGTTGGTGAACGGAGTGACCATGGCGGTCACAAGGGTTCCAAACGTGTAAGAGCGAATGTCAGAGTCAGCCATAGGAAAAACGTTACCTTGTCCGTGGCTTGTTAGGACAATGGCGACGGAGTGATGCGCGTCAAATTCAGCCCTCCCGCGCCGCGTCTGCCGGGGTTCCGGGACGCCCCGGGGGAACGGCGCAGTAGCGGCTCACAGCCTCCTCGCGCAACGCCTCAGCCCAGGCCGAGAGCCGCTGCGCGGCACGGACGTAGTGGAACAGCTCCGTAGGGGTGAGCGCCTCGAGGTCGGTCTCGGCGAGCCGGCGGGCCAGTTCGGCGCCGGGCGCCTGGGCGGACAGGGCCGTCCCTTCACGATGCCACTGGACGTCTTCGGCGGCCTCCCCCGCGACCAGGCGCCGGAAGAGGAAATCCACCACACCCGGGCTCATGGCCTTGAGGACGCCGGTGGTATCTACGGCGCCAGCTGCCTTGAGAGGAGCGGCAGTCTGATGGAAACCGGCCGTCTGGTGGAAACCGGCTGTCTGGTGGAATGCGGCCGTCTGGCGGACTTCGGGGCCCGGCTCTGATGCATTGTTCATGCTGGCCATGTTATTCGAACATATATTCGAATACAAGGACTGCTTTGCCGCTGTACCCGAACAGCCACCCCGGCCGGCGCAGCCCCGGCGACGGGCCGGGGCCGGCGGTACATGAGACGATCAGAAGATGACCTCGCGCGGTATGGCTACGACTTCAAGGACCGCCAGTGCCAAGGCGGCGGCGCCCCGGCTTACCGGCGTCGACGCAGCCCGGGGGCTGGCGCTGCTGGGCATGATGGCGACCCACGTGCTCCCCACCTTCGAAACCGATCCGCAGCTCACCCCGACCTGGATCGGCCTCACGTTCTCCGGCCGCGCGGCCGCACTCTTTGCCGTGCTCGCGGGGATCGGCCTGGCGCTGTCCACCGGAAAGGAGCGCCCGCTGGAGGGCGTGGAGTTATGGGCGGCCCGCCGCGGCATAGCGCTCCGGGCACTCGTCGTGGGCGCCGTCGGGCTTTCCCTCGGCGGCCTGGAGGTCAACATCGCGGTCATCCTGGTCAACTACGCCCTGCTGTTTCTCTGTGTGCTGCCGTTCGTCGGCCTCCGCGCGAAACGCCTCTGGGCCCTGGCGGCGGCCTGGCTGCTGGCAACCCCGGTCCTGGCCTATCTCCTGCGGCCATGGCTGTTGTCCGCCGAACCGCCCCTCCGGCTCGGCCACAACCCCGGCTGGGAGGATCTGGCCACTCCGGCGCGGCTGCTCGGCGACGTGTTCCTGACCGGGTACTACCCTGTGCTGCAATGGCTCGCCTACCTGCTGATCGGCCTGGCGATCGGTCGGCTGGCGCTGGCCAAGGCGGCCGTTCCCTGGCTGCTGCTGGCCGCCGGAACCATCGCCGCGGTTCTCGCCAAGTGGCTGAGCGTGGTGCTGATGGAGGACTGGGGCGGCAGGGCGGCGCTGCAGGAGAAGGTGGGCGATCCGGCCTATCCGCTGGCGAGCCTGCTGCAGGTGAACCTCGCGGGCATCGACCAGTCTGGTTCCGTCTGGTGGCTGGCGTCGAGCGCCCCGCATTCCGGCACCACGCTGGACCTGCTGCACACCTCTGGGGTCGCCGCCGCGGTGGTGGGTTTCTGCCTGCTGCTGGCACGGCTCGCCGACTGGGTGCAGTTGGACCCGCTGCTCCCGCTCCGCGGCGCCGGCGCCCTGACCCTGAGTCTGTATACGGCGCATGTGTGCCTGATGGCGTCCCTGTACGGACACCCACTACCCGCCGGGTGGAGCACGGAAGGCGTTTACTTGGCCCAGGCGGTCGCCGCGCTGGTCATTGGCGGCGTTTTCGCGGCACAAGCCTGGCGCGGACCGCTGGAATGGGTGGGCCACGCCGCGAACCAGCTGGGCCGCGGCCGCTGGGCACGGTCACGCTAGGCCCGGGAAACGGCTAGCCGCCGTCGTCCGCCGGCCGATAGCGACCCGCCAAGGTCCGCCCGGCTAGGCGCCGGTGTCCGGTGACCCGGCGCGGAAGAGGCGGACGGCGTCGCGCATCGAGGCGCGGGCGCGCTTGCGGTCCCCCGCGGCGTCGTAGGCGCAGCTGAGCCGGAACCAGGAGCGCCAGTCCCCCGGGGCGGCCTCGGCTTCCGCCCGGTATTTCTCGAACTCCAGATCCGCCGCCTCGCGGATGATCCGGCCGGCAGGCGTGCGCGGCAGGGTGTCCTCCGGCAGGCCGCCTTCGGCTTCCAGGATCTTGGCCAGCCGCTCGGTCCGGGCCCCGAACAAGAGCTCCCGTACCAGCGCCCAGGCCCCGACGATCGGCAGCAGCAGATAGGCCAGACCGAGGGCCTTCGCCACCATGTTCGAATCGGAAAGCAGCAGCACCGAGCGCTGCAGGGACACCACCAGGTAGAACACCAGCAGGAGCGTCACCGCGCCCACCCAGATCTTGGTGCGGTTGGCTTTGAAGGACGCCAGGAGGCTGGCCATCAGAGGCCCAGATCCAGGTAGCCGTCCAGGCCTACGGTGAGCCCCGGGTGCGCCGCGACGTTGCGCACCCCCAGCAGGACGCCGGGCATGAAGGAGGCACGGTCGAAGGAGTCGTGGCGAAAGGTCAACTGCTCCCCCGGCCCGCCCAGCAGGACCTCCTGGTGCGCCACGAGGCCGCGCAGCCGGACGCTGTGGACGCGGACGCCGTCGACCTCGCAGCCGCGCGCGCCAGGGCGTTCGCTGGTGGTGGCATCCGGGCTGGACGCGACGCCGGCGCCGGCGCGCTCGGCGGCGATCAGCTGGGCGGTGCGGACGGCGGTGCCGGAGGGGGCGTCCACCTTCTCCGGGTGGTGCAGTTCAATGATTTCAACCGATTCGAAATAGCGGGACGCCTTCGCGGCGAACGCGGACGCCAGGACCGAGCCGAGGGCGAAGTTCGGGGCGATGAGGACGCCAACGCCGGGCTGGCCCGCGAGGTTCGCTTCCAGCCGTGCCAGCCGTTCCGCGTCCCAGCCGGTGGTGCCGACCACGGCGTGCATGCCGTGTTCGACGGCGAAGCGGACGTTCGCTTCGGTGCTCTCGGGCACGGTCAGGTCGATCACGATGCGGGCGCCGGAGTCCACCAGGGCGTCGAGGGAGTCGCCGCGGCCCAGGGCGGCGACGAGCTTCAAGTCTTCGGCGGTTTCCACGGCTTTGACGGCCTCGGCGCCCATGCGCCCGTTGGCGCCCAGGACGGCGACGGCGAGTTGTTCGGTCATGGCATCAACCCTACCGCCGTGGCGCTTCCCGGCTGGAACCGGGACCCGTGCATTACCCGCCCCGACCGCGGCTCCTACCCGCCCGCGCCCACCCACTCGACGGTGCCGTCGGCGAAGAATTGTTCCTTCCAGATCGGAACCTGCTCCTTGATCCGGTCCACCAGTTCGGCGCAGACCGCGAAGGCTTGTCCGCGGTGCGCCGCGGAGACGGCGCAGACCAGGGCGGGATCGCCGATCTCCAGCGGGCCGGTCCGGTGCGCGGCCCAGATCCGGACCGGCTGGCCCGGCTGGCCGGGCTGGCCCGCCCCGGCCGCCGACTGCTCGGCGACGAGTTGCGCGACGACGTCGGCCAGCACCTGGTGTGCCGTGGGATGGGCGCTGTAGCTGAGCCGCTGCACGGGCTTGCCGCCGTCGTGGTTGCGGACGACGCCGCTGAAGCTCACCACGGCGCCGGCCGTGTCCGATTCGACCGCCGCGATGGCCTGGTCCACCGAGATGGGCTCGGCGCTGAGGACGGCGTGCACGATTTCAAAGGCGGATTCAGTGTCCATGGCTGCCTTCCAGCTGGTCGCAGAGGTGTCCGATGATCGGGTCCAGCACGCCCAGGCCGTCCATGACGCCCTTCGGGGATCCGGGGAGGTTGACGATGAAGGTGCTGCCGGCGGCGCCGGCGTGGCCGCGGCTCAGCATGGCGGTGGGCGTCTTGGCCGTGCCCGCGCTCCGCAGGCCTTCCATGATGCCGGGGATCTCCCGGTCCAGCAGCGGCAGTGTCTGTTCCGGGGTGGCGTCGGTGGGGCTGAGGCCGGTGCCCCCGCTGGTGATGATGACGGCGGGGTGCTGGGTCAGCAGCGCCCGCAGGGCTGCACCGACGGGCTCGCCGTCGGGAACTACCAGCGCGGGAAACGGCTCGAAGCCGTGTTCGGTCAGCCAGTCGACGATGACGGGGCCGGTGAGATCTTCATAGATCCCGGCCGCGGCGCGGGTGGAGGCGATCACGATGCCGGCCTTCCGGCCGGTGGCTTCGCCGTGGCGGTGCGGTTCGGTGCTGCTCACAGTGTCCAGTCCCCGCTCTTGCCGCCGCTTTTGGCCAGCACCTTGATGTCCGTCAGGACTGCATGCTTGTCCACGGCCTTGATCATGTCGTACACGCTCAGGGCCGCCACGGAGACAGCGGTGAGGGCTTCCATCTCCACCCCGGTCACACCGCGGGTCTTGACCGTGGCGAACACGGTGACGGACTCGGCTGCGAGCTCAAAATCGACGGTCACCTTGGTGATCGGCAGCGGGTGGCAGAGCGGAATCAGGTCCGGGGTCTTCTTGGCAGCCAGGATTCCGGCGACCCGCGCGACGGCCAGCGCATCCCCCTTGGGCAATTCACCTGCACCGAGCAGGGCCAGGACCTCCGCGGTGCTGTTGACCGTGGCGGTGGCGGTGGCCTCCCGCGTGGTCTCGGCCTTGTTGGACACGTCGACCATCTGCGCGGTGCCGTCCTGCCGGAGATGGGTCAGCACGGGCTTGTCTGGGGTATCTGCTTCGTTCACAGCATCCATACTTCCACCTCGTCGCCCTCGGCGAGCGCCGCGGTTCCCACCGGAAGCTGAACGAGGGCATTGGAGTGTGCCAGGGCGTGCACCAGATGGGATCCCGCGCCGCCTTCCAAGCGGACGGTGCCGTCCGCGCCGAGGGTGCCACGCCGGACCTGGTGCTTGGACTCGGGGGAAGTCAGTGCTTCGGCCAGCCGGGCCCGGACCACGGTCCGCGGCGCCGGCGAGCCGAACAGTTCGGCCAGCACGGGCCGCAGGAACATTTCGAAGGAGACGAGGCAGCTCACCGGGTTCCCCGGGAAGCCGAGGACCGGCACGCCCTCGAAGGTGCCGATGCCCTGCGGGCCGCCCGGCTGCATTGCCACGCCGCCGAACTCGACGTCGTGGCCCGCCAGTGCCTGCCGGACCACCTCGTACGCTCCCTTGCTGACTCCCCCGGTGGTAATGATCAGATCCACCTCGGCCGCGTGCCGGCGCAGCAGGGATGCCAGCTCCTCGGGGTTGTCGGCGGAGATGCCGGTGCGGGTGACGTGGAGGCCGGCCTGGCGGAGGGCGGACTCGAGCAAGGTGCCGTTCGCGTCGTAGATCTTGCCGGGCTGCAGCGGGTTGCCCGGTTCCACCACCTCATCGCCGGTCGTCACCAGCAGGACCCTCGGAACGGCGTGCACCGGCACCTGGCTCAGGCCCAACGCGGCCAGCAGTCCCAGCTGGCCGGGGCCCAGGAAGGTTCCGGCGGCCAGGGCTGGCTGCCCGGCGGCAATGTCGCTGCCGGCGTCGCGGACGAAGGTACCCGCCGGGGTCGCGGGCAGGCGGACGGTGGCGGCTTCCCCGGGGGCGGGGAAGGAATCCGGAACGGCCTGCTCAATGGGCACGACGGCGTCTGCCCCGGCCGGGATCATGGCCCCGGTCATGATGGGCGCGGCTGTGCCGGGGGCCAGTCCGGCGGGCTGTGCGCCGGCCGGGACGGGATCCGCGACGCGCAGTTCGGCGCCGCCGTCGGGCACGTCGGCGCTGCGGATGGCAAAGCCGTCCATCTGCGAGTTGGCGAACGGCGGGAGGTCCAGCGGGGCAGTGATCCCGAGGGCCAGTCCGCGGCCCAGCGCCTCCCGGAGCGGCACGGTGTCGACGCGGGCGGAGAGCGGCGCCAGCAGCGCCCGGACCTTGTCCCGGTGGGCTTCCACGGTTACGGGCCTGTTGGCGGTGCGGCGCATACGTTGTTGACCTTTGGCTCGGCTGGCTAGGACTTCACGTCCACTGTAACGGTGTGGTAGCCGGTGGCCCCGCTGGGCGCCACCGGGGCGCGCTCCTCCGCCTGCGGGACGCCGTCGAGGTCGGTGGCGCGGACCTGCACCTCGTACTGTCCCGGGCCCAGCGGCAGGGAGAGCTTCCACTGGCGCCAGGTGTCTGTGGAGATCGCGGCTGCCAGTTCGGCCTGCTTCCACTCACCACGGTTCACCCGCACTTCCACCTTGCCGATGCCGCGATGCTGGGCCCAGGCCACGCCGCCGAAGTCCACCGTCCCCGCGTTCACGCTCCGGCCGGCCCGCGGCACGTCGATCCGCGACGATGTCTTGATCGGTCCGCGCTCGCTCCAGCCCCGCGGGGTCCAGTAGGCGACGTCGTCCGCGAACCGGGTGATCTTCAGTTCGGTGACCCACTTGGTCGCCGAGACGTAGCCGTAGAGCCCCGGCACGACGAGCCGGACCGGGAAGCCGTGCTCGAGCGGCAGCGGCTCCCCGTTCATGCCCACCGCCAGCAGTGCGTCCCGGGTGTCCGTGAGCACCTCCAGCGGCGTGCCGGCGGTCCAGCCGTCCGCGCTGCGGGAGAGCACCATGTCCGCTCCCGGTTTCGGCCCGGCCTGCGCCAGCAGTTCCCGGACCGGCCAGCCGAGCCAGCGCGCGTTGCCGATCAGGTCACCGCCCACCTCGTTGGAGACGCAGGCGATGGTGATGTACCGCTCGGTCAGGGGCTTGGCCAGCAGGGTGTCGAAGTCCAGCTCGATCTCGTGGTCCACCAGGCCGGTGACTTTGAGCTTCCATTCGTGCGGATCCACGAGCGGGACACGCAGGGCGGTGTCGATCCGGTAGAAGTCCTTGTTCGGGGTGACCAGGGGGTCCAGTCCCGCCAGGGACAGCTCGGCTCCGGCGGGTATCGGCTGCGCACGGGACGCCGGGCCGGGCAGGACCAGCCTGCCGCGCAGCTCCACGACGGCCGCCGCCGCGCCGCGCAACGTAGACGCAAGCACCCCGCCCACGCCCGCGATCGCCGCCGTAACCGCAAGGGACTGCAGGAAGCGGCGGCGGGCAGGGCGGCCGGCCGGTTCGTGCCTGGTGACCTCGGCCGGTTCGCCATCTGCGGCGCCTGCCTCAGCGGGGCCTTCCGCTGCGGGGCCTTCCGCTGCGGGGCCGGCGTCGAACCAGTCCTTGAGCCGGCGGATTAGCCACCGCAGCAGCACCATGCCCAGCGCGGCGGCCAGCAGCGGGACGGGAACGGCATTGGCGCTCCCCTCGGCCCGGGTCAGCACGGCCGCGACGCCCACCAGGCCGAAGACGGCGATCACGGCCAGCCCGGCGAAGCGGCGGCGCCATTCCAGCACCCCGGCCAGTGCGGCCAGCGCCGCGATCACCAGCGCCATCCCGCCGAGCAATGCCAGCTTGTCGGCCGTGCCGAAGAGCGAGATGGCCCAGTCCTTGACGCCCGGCGGGACGGCGTCGATCACCGCGCCGCCGACCGCCGTGACCGGCGAAACCGAGGGGCTGAGCAGCCCGGCCGCGAGTTCGCCCAGGACGACGCCGGCCCCGACGGCGGCCACCCCGGCAGCGGCGGCCCACCACAGGGTGCGCCGCGGGGCGGGCTGCGGCGTTCCGCTGGGGGCCGAAGAAGGAACGGCCTGGGACGTGTTCACGCTTCCAGCATAAGTTCGCAGGCGTCAGTTCGTTGGCTCCGGGGCGTGATGCCTGGCCCGCAGTGGCGTAGCCTGACTTTATGAGTGTTCAGCTTGGCATGCCCCAGCCCCGTGCGGAAAGCGGCCCCGGCCCGAACGTACCGGCGCCGCAGCCGGCCGGGCGCCCGGCCGGAATGGCTCCCGGGCTGGTGGACCGGTACGGCCGCCGCGCCACCGACATGCGGCTCTCGCTGACGGACAAATGCAACCTCCGCTGCAGCTACTGCATGCCGGCCGAAGGCCTCGAATGGCTGTCCAAGCAGGCCGTCATGACGGCGGAGGAAATCGTGCGGATCGTGCGTATCGGCGTCGAACAGCTGGGGGTCCGCGAACTCCGGCTCACCGGCGGCGAACCACTGGTCAGGGCGGACTTGCTGGATATCATTTCGGCCCTTCGCCAGGCGCACCCGGACCTGCCGATCTCGATGACCACGAACGCCGTCGGGCTGGACAAGAAGGCCGCCGGGCTGAAGGCAGCCGGGCTGACCCGGATCAACGTCTCCCTGGACTCGCTGCACGAGGAAACCTTCACCCAGCTGACCCGGCGCCCGTTCCTGGGCCGAGTCCTCGCCGGTGTCGACGCCGCCTGGGCCGCCGGCCTGGGGCCCGTGAAGCTCAACGCCGTGCTGATGCGCGGCATCAACGACGCCGAGTCCCCCGCGCTGCTCGCCTGGGCCCTGGGCCGCGGCTACGAACTGCGGTTCATCGAACAGATGCCGCTCGACGCCGACCACGGCTGGACCCGCCGGAACATGATCACGGCCGCGGAGATCCGGGACCTGCTCTCCGTCGACTACGTGCTCAGCGCCGATCCGCGGGAGCGCGACGGTGCCCCGGCCGAGCGATTCGAAGTCCGCGCCCGCGTGCCGGGCACGGACCAAGCCACCGGCCCGGTGCTGGGCACCGTGGGGATCATCGCCTCGGTCACCGAACCGTTCTGCGCGGACTGCCGCCGCACCCGGATCACCGCGGAGGGCAAGATCATGAGCTGCCTCTTCTCCCGCGAGGAGACCGACCTGCTGGGGCTGCTGCGCGGCGGTGCCAGCGACGCACAGCTCGCCGAGCGCTGGCAGGATGCCATGTGGCTCAAGCCCAAGGCCCACGGCATGGACCACGTCGGACTGGACGCCCCGGACTTCGTCCAGCCGGACCGCAGCATGAGCGCCATCGGAGGCTGAACCACCCGTGAACGTACGCTACTTCGCTGCCGCGCGCGCTGCCGCCGGCATGGACGAGGAAAAGTTCGAGCTGCCCGACGGCGCCACGCTGGCCACCCTGGTCGAGGCGGTCCTCGCTGTCGAACGCCCAGAGCCGCCCGCCGGCACGCCGCCGCTGGCACGCATCCTCTCCCGCTCCAGCTTCCTGCTCAACGAGGTGGCTGTCCGTAATACTGCCGCCGTCCTGGGCCCGGACGACGTCGTCGACGTGCTGCCGCCCTTCGCCGGCGGCTAGGCGCGCCCCACCTGGTCATCACTGTCCGTCAGCTGCTGCCGCAGCCGGAGGCGACACGGCCGCCGCTCCAAGGGCCAGCCCTAGCAGGGCGCCCCGGCTCCGTACACCGCAGGCCAAGAAGAGTGCCTTGAAAAGGTCCTGCACGGTATAGGGGCGGATCTGCAGTGCGGCTGCCAGCTCGGAGGTACTGAGGCCGCCCGCGGAGAGCCCCAGCAACCGGTGCTGCTGCGGCGTCAGGGCAAAGCAGCGCGCGAACGCTTCCAGCCGGTCCGCCGCCGGGCATTCCTGGATGGTCACCGCGAGCGAAGGCGTTGCCCCCGTCCCGGGGTCCATCCGGGTGGAGCGCAAAAGAGCCCAGCCGCCGCGCCCCACCGGTACGCGGGACATCGCCGGGTGGTCGTCCACTCCGGCTTCCTCCGCCAGGAGTTGGGCGGCGACATTCAGGACCTCGGCGGGGATCCCTTCGTAGGGCCGGGGCCCGCGCTGCAGCAGCCCCAGCCAGTCGGCGGCCGAAGCCGTCTGGCCCCGCACGGCGAGCCGCTCGTCGAGGACGAGCACGGCCTGGGGCGGCAAGGGCTTAGCGACGCCCGCCCGGGCCGCGGCACCGACGTCGACGCCCTGCCGCCATTGTGCCGCCCGGCTCCGCCGCAGGCCTGCTGCCACCAGCGGAGCCGCCGTGGCCAGGAAATCGGTCTCCGGCTCGGAAAACGCGCCTTCATCGTCGCCACGCCACAAGTCGAGCCAGCCCCAGCACCCTTGTTTATCGGCGAATACCACGGACAGCACGTCCGTCACGCCGTAGCGCCTCAGTAGCCCATTCCAGAGCCGGCTCCGCGCCGGCTGCCCTCCCGTGGCCAGCAGCAGGGTCGTCGCCGGCCGGCGCTGACCCATCAAGGAGGTCCAGCGGGCATCCGCCGTCAGGTATTTAAGCCGGATCAGTTCGGGCAGTTCTTCCGGGCAGGGAATCCTGGCCATCGGCGAGATACCGGTGGCCGACTCCGGGTCTGACAAGGGCCAGGCATAGGCGCTGAATGGCACAGTCCTTCCGAGTTCAGCCAGTAATCCCCGGCGCAGCTCATGGTCATCCAGCACGTCCCGGCAGAGGTTGCCGATGCGTTCCAGACTCCGGCTCAGCGCCCAGCTGGTGGTCATGACATCAGTATGTACCTTGGGCATCGCCTTCTGAATCGACCGGCTCAAGGGCGCTCCGGACCCCGGCGCGGCCCTGGCGGCCTCCCAGATATCTGGGATACCGCGGGCCGGCCCGCGGCTCCTACCGTGGAATATCCCGCAGCCGCAGAAGAGACGTTAGGAGGACTCGAGATGTACACCTTGCAGATTGAGCACAAGATCAAGGATTTCGACTTGTGGAAGACAGCGTTCGACCGTGACCCCGTCAACCGTGCGGAGTCGGGGGTTACCGCGCACCGCATCAGCCGGCCGGTGGACGATCCGCAGTACGTAGTGGTGGAGCTCGACTTCGGGCAGCGGGTCCAGGCGGAAGCCCTGCTGGCCAAGCTGCAGGATCGTGTCTGGAATTCGCCCGCCGCGGCCCCGGCACTGCAGGGGACTCCGACAACCCGGATCCTCGAGTCCGCCGGCTGAGGCGCGGCTGCCGCCCTTCGCCGGCGGCTAGGCGCCGTCCACAGGCTCCCTCAACTGCCGGCCAGGGCCTCCCGCACGCTTTCGGCCACGGCCGCGGCGCCGGCCTCGCCCATCACGATCGTGTAATGGTTGACATCCGGCACCTCCCGGACCCGCAGGGACGGCAGCTTCGCGGCCCAGTCGTCCAGGTAGCCGGGCGCGTAAAGGGCGGCCGGCTCGTTCAGCAGCCCGCGCGGCGCCCGGAGGACCACGGTGTCCACGGCGAGTTCGGCCAGCGCCTTGAGCAGCGAGGCGCCCCGGTGCAGTTCCGCGGTGTCCTCGGCCATCGCCTGATAGCGCGTGGCGGGCCGCAGTTCCGGCTCCTCGCCGGTGAGGTCGTAGTCAACGTAGGCTTCCACGAGCGGCCCCCAGCCGGCGCTGAACGCCGGGTGCTGCCGCCAGAAGGACCGGTACACCTCGCGGCTAGGGAACGTGGCGTTGAGGCGCTCGGCAGCCGGGCCGAGCACCGAGGAGATGAGCTGCTCGTCGGAAATCCCCTCCGGGACCTGGAGCGGCAGTCCGCCGTCCACCAGCACCAGGGAGCGGACGCGCTCCGGGAACAGGTTCGCCAGGACGAGCGAGGCGAAGGCGCCCATCGAATGCCCCACGACGACGACCGGCCCCGGGGCCAGCGCCGCCAGCACCGCGGCGAGGTCCTCCGCGTGCGAGGGCATCCCGTACGGGGCGGGAAGAGCATTGCTGCGGCCGCGTCCGCGCAGGTCCGGGGCGATGATCCGGACGTCGGGCAGCGCCTCGGCCAGGTACGGCCAGGCCTTGTGCGAGGCGGTGACCCCATGGACGGCGAGGATGGTCGGGGCGTCGGGTTCGTCCGGGCCCCAGATGGCGGTGTGCAGCGTGCCGCCGCGGACCTCCACTTCGGCGGTGCGGTACGTGTCCTTGCTGGCTGTCTGGGTCATGGGGCTGTCCCTTCCTGGGGCGGTGTGGGGTTCGCGGCCGTTCCTGGCGCGGAACCGGGCGAGGGCGCAAGGGCCCGTTCGATGAACTGCATCATCTCCTCGAAGACTTCTTCGGGTACGTCGGGCCGGGCGCCGGTGGCGGGTTCGGCACCCTCCTCGTCCCAAAGGACCCAGCGCATGCCGATCAGCTCACCGATGCCCATCAGGGCCCAGGCCGCGACGGTGGGGTCCATCTCCCGGACCTCGCCGCTGAGCTGGGCCGCCTTCAGGCCCTCGATGTAGCCGTTCACGACCCGGGTGTAGTGCAGACGCAGCGCGCCGGGCGAGACGAACTCGGCCTGCCGGATGATCCGGTACAGGGCGGGGTGCTGCGCGGTGAAGCGGAAGAAGGCCCGGAAGCCGGCCCGTTCCGCCTCGAGCCGGGTACCTGCGCTCTTGGCCGCATCGGTCATGGCGTGCCGGACGCGCCGGTTCAGGTCCTCGACCACTTCGTCGAAGATGGCCTGTTTGCCGTCAAAGTACAGGTAAAAGGTGCCGAGGCCGACGCCGGCCGCCTCCGTGATCTTGACGATCGAGGCTTCGTGGTAGCCCACTGAGGCGAAGACGGACTCCGCGGCCTCGAGCAGCTTGGCCCGGGTGCGGGTGCCGCGGGCGGTGCGCGGCGCGGCGCTCATGCCCGTCCCCCTGCCGCGGAGCCGCGACCGGCCAGGTCCTGGCGCAGCTTGGCGCGGAGTACCTTGTTCAGTGCGGTGCGTGGCAGCGCTGGGACCAGCTCGATCCGGGCCGGGACCTTGAAGCGGGCCAGCTGGGAGGCGCAGTGTTCCAGCAGCTCCTGCTCGTCGGTGGCCATCCCGGGACGGACCACGACGAAGCCCATGCCGCTTTCGCCCCAGCGTGCGTCCTCCACCCCGACGACGGCGGCCTGCGCCACCGCCGGGTGGCCCAGCAGGGCGGCCTCGACCTCGGCCGGGGCCACGTTCTCGCCGCCGGAGATGTAGATGTCCTTGAGCCGGTCCACGACTTTGATGTACCCCTCGGCGTCGCGCTCCACCAGGTCGCCGGTGCGCAGCCAGCCGCCGGCGAGGACGGCAGCCGTGGCGGCGGGATCGCGGAAGTAGCCGGCAAATACGCCCGGGCCCCCGACCAGCAGCTCGCCGCTGGCGGCGCCGTCGAGGATTTCTCCGGTGACCGGGTCCGCCACGGCGACGGCGACGTGCGGATACGGCTTGCCGGAGTAGCCCACCATCCGTTCGGCGTCCTCGTTCGGCAGGCACAGCACATTGGGCGAGGCCTCCGTCAGGCCGTAGCCCTGGCTCAGGGCCACTCCCCGGCGGTGCCAGATCCGCAGCAGCGGCGCCGGCATCGGCGCCCCGCCCACCACGGCGTGGCGCAGGCTGCCGAGTTCGGCCCGGGCAAAGTCCGGGTGTTCGGCCAGCATCAGGTACTGGGTGGGGACACCCATCAGCATGGTCACGCCCCGCTCGGCGATGAGCTGCAGCACGCGGCCCGGATCGAACCCGCGTTCCAGCACCACGGTGGCGCCGACCCACCATGCCAGCAGCGGCTGGATGTTCCAGCCGCCCACATGGAACTGCGGGAGCACGGCCAGCACCACGTCATTGCTGCCCATGTCCAGGGTCCGCGAGAGCGAGAGGTTGTTCCAGAAACAGTTGGCGTGGGTCAGGACGGCGGCCTTGCTGGCCCCCTCGGTGCCGGAGGTGAAAATCATCAGCAGGGCGTCGTCGTCGCGCACGTCCCGGCGTGGCGCGCCGGCGTCGGCCGAGGGCGCCGGCCGCACGCGCGAGGGCAGCGGGACGGCCCTTTCGACGCCGCCGGGGCCCAGGGCAGCGGTCCGCGGCCGGTGCGGCAGCAGTGCGCACGCCGCCGCGGCGAGCGAGTCGAGCTCGCCTTCCACCAGCAGCAGCTGGGGCTCGGCGAGTTCGAGCTGCGCCGCGAGTTCCCGGGGCGAGAGCCGCCAGGACAGCGGGACCAGGACCAGCCCGGCCTTGGCACAGGCAAAGAAGGCCACCACATGGTCCGAGCTGTTGCCGGTGAGGCTCGCGATCCGGTCCCCGATCGCGTAACCGGCGGCACGGAACCCGGCAGCAAGAGCCGAGGCACGGCGTTCCAGCTCGCTGTAGAGCAGGGTGCAGCCGCGGTCGTCGATGGCGACCCGGTGCGGCGTGGAAAGGCTGCGGTCGGTGGTCCAGCGGCCCAGGGTGTGCAGGCCGTCGGCCTGGTTCGGACCGGTCGGGTTGCTCATGCGGCGTCCTCCAGGATGTTTTGGGGCGTCTCGATACCGCTGCTGCCGGCACGGGTGCCCCTGCGGCGCTGCGCCAGCCGCTCGGCGGTTCCGGCGAGGCCGCCGGGGAGGAAGAGCACCACCAGGATGAAGAGCGTGCCGAGGATGAACAACGGTTCTGACAACGGTACCCGCAGGATGTCCGGAAGGGATTTCACGGCCTCGGAGTTGGCGAGTGTCGTAAGCCGCTGGTCGAGGATGGTGTAGAACACGCCGCCGACCACAGCGCCCCAGCGCGAGCCCACGCCGCCCAGGACCACCATCACCAGCAGCATGATGGTGAGGTCCGAGGAGATGGCCCGCGGCACGGCCCCGCTTTGCAGCAGCAGGAAGACCATGCCGATCACGCAGACCAGGATCGCGGAGAGAACGAAGATCAGCAGCTTCACGAGGTATGGCTGCAGGCCCAGGACCCGGACGCGCAGTTCGTTTTCGCGCACGGCGGCCGCGGTGTGACCGGCCCGGGAGGACTGCACCCAGGTGACGATGACGAACACGGCAACCAGCACGGCCAGTGCCAGCCAGTACAGGTTGCGGGTGTTGACCACCCCCACCAGGAAGTCCGGCAGGTTGTCGGTGCGCAGCGTCATACCCTCGTCGCCGCCGGTCCGGCCGTCGGGGTTACGGCCGACGATCACCGAGCCGGCCTGGGCGAACGCGAGCGTGACCATGGCGAAGGGGATGCCGCTGACGCGCAGGCTGATGCTGCCCACCACGTGGGCCAGTACGACCACTATCAGCAGCGTGAGCCCCATGGCCGGCAGCAGCGGGATGTCCAGGTTCTGCAGAATGATCGCCAGGCCATAGACCCCGGCGCCGAAGTAGAGCGCGTGCCCGAAGGACAGCAGCCCGGCAACGCCGAGGAGCAGGTGGTAGGTCAGGGCGGCGGCTGCCATCAGCATGCACATGGCCAGCAACTGCAGGGACCCGGGCGTGTAGCTGGGGCCGGGCAGCACGCCTGGCAAGGAGATGTTCAGCAGCGGAAGCAGGACCAGGAGCAGTACTCCGGCTGCGCCCGCGGCCCGCGCTGCGAGGCGGCGGCCCGCGGGGACGGGGCGTGCGCCGTCGGAAGGGGTGCGGGGTCCTCCCTGCGCGGCGGCTTTCCGGCTCTGGCGGGCGTCGGCGCCGTCGGCCGCCGGCTGTCCTGAGTTGGTGCCGTCGATGTTGGTGCCGTCGGTGCTGTTGGGGTCAGTTTCGGTGGTCATGCGGTTCTCCCAAGCAGGCCGGTGGGACGGAACAGCAGCACGAGGGCCAGCGCCAGTACGACGACGAAGTCACCGGTGCCGCCGAGGTAGAAGTTGGCGAACTGCTGCAGGATAGCGACGGCGACGGCGGCGATGGCCGCGCCGGTCAACGAGCCGAGGCCGCCGATCACCGTGACGATGAAGGCGAAGATCAGCAGCGAGCCGCCGAGCATCGGTGAGACGTAGCCGAAGTAGTGCGAGGCGAGAACCCCGCCGAGGCCCGCCGCCGCCCCGCCGATGGTGAAGACGAGGGTGAAGGCCTTGCGGACGTCGATGCCGAGGGCGGTGACCATGGACCGGTTTTCGACGCCTGCGCGGATGATCATGCCGTAGCGGGTCTTTTTGAGGAAAAACACCAGCGCCAGCAGCACCAACAGGGCGGCGATGATGCAGACGAAACGGTCGTTGGGGACCCGCGCGCCAAGGATGTCGGTAGTGTCCTTGAACCACGCAGGGCCCTGGATGTACACCGGGTCGGTTCCCCACGTGCCGTCAAACAGCGCGACGGCGGCGAGGGACAGGCCCAGCGTGACGAGCACCTGCTCGATGTGGCGCTGGTAGAGCCTGCGGATCAGGACGAACTCGGTGAACGCGGCAAACGCAGCGCCGGCGGCGGCCCCGACGACGAGTGACAGCAGGAAGATTCCCCAGTTGTCAGAGCCGGCACGGCGGGCCATTTCCCAGCCGGTAAAGGCACCCAGGGTCAGGAAGGCGCCGTGCGCGAAGTTCAGCACCCCCATTAGCCCGTAGATCAGGGACAGGCCGGCAGCAACGAGGAAGTACAGTGCACCCAGGCCGAGGCCGGTGAACAACAGCAGGACGAGGGTGCTCACAGGGCAGCGCCTTTCTCGGCGGGGTCCGCGGCGGGTTCCATGGCGGGGTCCCGGTGAGACGCGGTCTCGCTGGAGACACCCAGATGCCGTTGGATCAGCACCGCGTCATCGAGGAAGTCGAGGGCGCGGCCGGTGTGGACCACGCGTCCGCCGGAGAGCACGACGGCGCCCTCGGCCAGCTGGCGGACCACGTGGAGGTTCTGCTCGACGAGCAGGATCGGGACGGTCCTGGCTGCCTCGGCCAGGGTCTCCGCCACCTCACCGACGATCTTGGGAGCGAGGCCCTTGGTGGGCTCGTCGACCAGCAGGATCTTGTTGGTGTTCAGCAGGGCCCGTGCCAGCGAGACCATCTGCTGCTGGCCGCCGGACAGCGTCCCGGCCATCTGGGCGGAGCGCGCCAGCAGGTCCGGGAAGAGTTCCTCTACCAGTTGCCGGCGCGGGGCGGCATCGCGTTCCGCGAGCCGGAGGTTCTCCGCGACCGTCAGCCCGGAAAAGACCTCACGGTCCTCCGGGACGTAACCAACACCGCGCTGAATGATCTTGAAGGTCGCTTCCTTCTCTATCCGTTCGCCGGCCAGTTCGACAATGCCCGCGCGGTCGATCAGGCCGATGATGGCCTTGATGGTGCTGGTTTTCCCGACGCCGTTGCGGCCCAGCAATGCGGTGATTCCGGTCGCGGGGACGGTGAAGGACACATCCTCCACCACCTGCTGCCCGGCGATCCTGGCATTGAGGCCCTCGACCCGCAGGATGGGCGGGGCTTCGGCGGCGGGGCTCATACGGGTTCTCCGAGGTAGGCGCTTTGCACGGTGGGATCGGCCATAACGGCGGCCGGGCTGTCCAGGGCCAACAGGCTGCCGTGGTGCATCACGGCCACCCTGTCCACCAGGCCCAGCACGACGTCCATGTGGTGCTCGACCATCATCACGGTGCAGCCGCGGTCCCGGTGCATTCCCCGGATGATCGCGGTGAGGGACGGGACGTCCCCCGACGCCACCCCGGCCATCGGTTCGTCGAGCAGGACGACGGCGGGATCCGTCGCCAGCAGTACGGCGATTTCGACCTTGCGCTTCTCGCCGTGCGAGAGGTCCCCCGCCGCCGTCGTGAGTTTGCCGGTGAGGCCGACCTCCGCGATGGTGCCCCGCGCGATCCGGGTGGCCTCGTCCGACGCCGACGGAAAGCGCAGAACGCTGAAGCTGCCGCCCAGTTTCGCCTGGGCCGCGAGCCGGACGTTCTCCAGCACGCTCAGCCGGGGAAACAGGTTGGAGGTCTGGAAGGTCCGTCCCAGCCCTGCCTTGGCCCGGCGGTGGATAGGCGCGGCCGTGATCTCCCTGCCGTTCAGCGTAATGCTGCCCGCGGTGGGCCGCAGCACGCCGGAGATCAGGTTGAACAAGGTGGTCTTGCCGGCCCCGTTGGGGCCGATGACGCCGATCATCTCGCCGGCGCCGACGGCGAAGCCCACATCCTGGAGGATGCGCGCACCGCCGATCTGCAGACCAAGGCCATCCACCGCAAGGGCGGGCAGGGCTGGGGTTGTCATACGGTTCCTTCGTTTCTCGCGGTCTGGTCCGGGGAAGGGTGCCTGGCCCCAACGGGCCGGGCGGCTACTTCTTTTCCGGCGGCGCGACCGTGTCGCCGGGAACCACCTTGACGAGCTCGGGAGCCCAGGTGGCGCCCTTCTGGACCAGCTTGGCCTGGTACATGTCCTGGACCAGGGCGTGGTCCGACGCGCGCACGGTTTCCTTGCCCTTGGGGCCATCGAAGCTGAAGCCTTCGAGAGCCTTGACCATGGCGTCAGGGTCCGTCCCGCCGCCTTCCTTGATCGCCTGGGCGATCAGCTGGCCAAGGACGAAGCCGTCCGGGGTGAACAGGTCGGCCTTGTGGCCGGCCTTCTCGACGGCGGCGATCATCTTCTTTTCCACCTCGGTGCCTGAGGCACCCGGGAAGTAGTGGCTGAGGAAGCTGATCTTGGAGCTCGCCGGGCCATAGGCGCCGAAGCTGGACGCGTCGCCCAGGCCGGTCACGACGGGGGCGGCGTCGAAGACGCCCTGCTGGCTCAGTGCCTGCCACATGCTGCCGGTGGTTGCCCCGGCCCAGGCCACGAAAACCATATCCGGCTTGGTGTCGAGGAGCTGACGGGCAAACGGGGTCAATTCCTGGTTTTCCGGGACCAGGACCGAGCCAACAGTGGCGCCCTTGGCTCCGAGGACAGCCTTAACGGCGGCGACGTTGCCCTGGCCGAACGCGTTGTCCTGCGCAAAGACGACGACCTTCTTGCCGTTGGTGTTGATAAAGGTACCGGCGGTGGCGACGTCCTGCAGGCTCTGCCGGCCGGAACGGAAGGTGTACTTGTTAACGCCCTGGATGGCGTCGGTGGCCGCTGCCCCGGAGATGTATAGCACCTTGTTCTGCTGGGCCTGCTCCGCGAGCTTCACGGCGATTCCTGACGACGCGGTGCCGCCAATAATCTTGTAGCCCTTGCCGATCATGTCCTTGGCGGCGGTGACGGCCTTGTCCGGGTCGCCGGCGTCGTCCGCGTAGGTCAGGTTGATCTTGGCGCCGTTGATCTCGCCGGTGCCGCCGGTCGCGTAGTCAATGCCGGCCTGGAGGCCCTCGTAGTAAGTCGCCCCGTACGCCGCGAGCGGTCCGGTCTTGGAATAGATGATGCCGACGTTGACGGGCTCGGCTTTGCCGGCACCGCCGGAGCCCGCCGGCGCAGCCGACCCGGCGGTGGGCGCACAGGCGCTGAGGGCGAGCCCCGTGGCCATCACGGCGGCCATCAGGAACTTCTTTGTATCCGTCACGGGATGCCTTTCGTTGAGAATCCGCGGAATCTCAGCAGGAGATCCGACAGGAGGTAGCAGCTGAACCTGAAAGGTGATTCAGATTACGGCAAACCTATGATGCGGCTCACACCATGTCAATGGGATTCGGGGCAGCCCCGGTAACGAAACGGCAACTTTCCGGCGCCGCGTGCGTCAACGGCCCTCCCGCAGAAGGGTGCGGAACATCCGCCACTCCCCCGGATCCGGAGCGGGACCGTCGAGCCCTCCCCCGGATCCCAATCGGGTCCGATCCTTTACAGCCGCGGGGCACGGCGTGATGATGGTGGCGGGGCCAGCCGAAGCGAAGCCCAGTCGGAGGAAGCATGGATCGACCGCTGCCAGGCAGCGCACACGAGGCCCTTGAGGCATTCCTGGGGCAATGGAGCGGCACCACCCAGTGGGAAGCCACCGCCTGGGGTCCCGCCCGGGCCGCCGCGGCCGAGGTCGTTTTCGCCCGCGCCGCAGCCGGCCTGGCTGTGACCATGAGCTACCGCCATACCGGCGCCGACGGCGCCAAGACCGAGGGCGTCGGGGTGTTCACCATGGACCCCGACCATCCCGATACGCTTTGGTACCACGTCAACAGCATGGGCCTGCCCCCGGAGGCGCCCGCCCGGGCCAGCTGGCACGACGGCACCCTGACCATCGAACGGCGCAGCGACCGCGGTACCGCCCGGCACACCCTGCGGGTTGAGAACGGCCAGCTGACGCACTCCGCCGGGCTGCGGCTAGGGAGCGCGAGCGACTTCAGCCCTTTCATGACCACGGTGTGCCGCCGCGTCCCGGAGCCCGCGCCCGTCGCCGCCTGAGCTGCGGGAGGATCGGCAATTACCCCTCCCGAGCTGCGGGAGGACCGGCTTAGAGGCCGAACGTCTCGGTTTCCTCGAAGGGACCTACCACCGTGACGGTCCGCGGGGCGGCCGCGAGTTCGCGCGCCAGCTCCTGGACCTCGGCCGCGGTGACAGCTTTGATCTGCCGCAGGGTCTCATCGATGTCCTGGTACTCGCCGGAGACCAGTTCGGCGCGGCCCAGCCGGGACATCCGCGAACCGGTGTCTTCCAGGGCCAGGACGATGCCACCGCTGAGCTGGCCGACGGCCTTGCGCAGTTCCTCTTCGGAGATGCCGCCCTCGGCCAGTTTGTCCAGCTCGGCGCCGAGGAGCTCCAGGACCTGCCGGACCTTTGACGGCGTGCACCCGGCGTACATGCCGAAGTAGCCGGCGTCGGCGTAGGAGGAGGCGAAGGAGTAGGTCGAGTACACCAGGCCGCGCTTCTCGCGGACCTCCTGGAACAGCCGCGATGACATGCCGCCGCCCAGCACGGCGTTGAGCACGCTCATCACGAAGCGCCGGTCATCGGTGGCTACCAGGGACGGGCAGCCCATGATGATGTTGGCCTGTTCCACCGGGCGCTTGACCACGTGCAATCCCGCGGTGCCGGTGATCGAGGCGCGTTCGGTGGAGCGGCGCTGCACGGGGGCGGCGTCGTGTTCGAGTTCCCAGCCGGCGGAGTGCAAAGCGTGCACCACGAGTTCGCAGACGACGTCGTGGTCCAGTCCCCCGGCGGCGGTGATGACCAGCTCATCCGGTCGGTAGTAGCGGCGGTAGTGGTCCCAGACCGAGTCGCGGGCAACGGCGCGGATGGCATCCGGCGTGCCGCCGATCGGGCGGCCGAGCGGGTGCGTGCCGAGGACCGCGGCGACGAAGTGTTCGTGCGCGACGTCGGTGGGATCGTCGCTGTCCATGGCGATTTCCTCAAGGATGACGTCGCGCTCCTGCTCCATCTCCTGCGGGTCCAGCACGGCGCCGGTGATCATGTCCGCGATGACGTCGATGGCCATCGGAAGGTCCGTGTCCAGCACCCGGGCGAAGTAGCAGGTGCTCTCCTTGGCGGTGGCGGCGTTCGATTCCCCGCCCACCTCGTCGAAGGCGGAGGCGATTTCCAGCGCGGTGCGCCGCTTGGTGCCCTTGAACAGCAGGTGCTCCAGGAAGTGGGTGGAGCCGTGCTGCCCGGGGGCCTCATCACGCGAGCCGACGCCGACCCAGAAACCGATGGTCGCGGAGCGCTGCCCCGGCATTGCCTCGGTCAGCACCCGGACGCCGCCGGGCAGTACCGACCGACGCACCTGCGAGCCGCCGTCGGCTCCGTGGATGAGGGTGTCAGCGTGCTGGTTCTGCTCAAGCGGCAGGGGTACGACAGTCATTAAGGCCTTTCAATAAAACCGTCACGGGAAACGTGCCAAATCTGCCTGCAATCCTACCTGCCTTTAACGGCAGCGGGGCCGGTGGACGAATCCACCGGCCCCGCTGCTTGGGTCAGGAAAGACTACTCTGCGGACTCCTCGGAGACCTCAGTGTTGGCAGCGTCCGCAGACCCTTCCTCATCGGCCACGACGGGCGAGAGGGAGAGCTTTCCGCGGTCGTCGATCTTGGTGATTTCCACCTGGATCTTCTGTCCAACGGAAACAACGTCTTCAACGTTGTCCACGCGCTTGCCGCCGGCGATCTTGCGCAGCTCGGAGATGTGCAGCAGACCGTCCTTGCCCGGGGTCAGGGAAACGAAGGCGCCGAAGGTCGTGGTCTTGACGACCGTGCCCAGGTAACGCTCGCCGATTTCCGGGACCTGCGGGTTGGCGATGGCGTTGATCGCGGACCGTGCTGCATCGGCAGACGGGCCGTTCGTGGCGCCAATGTAGACAGTTCCGTCGTCCTCGATCGAGATGTCGGCTCCGGTGTCTTCCTGGATCTGGTTGATCATCTTGCCCTTCGGGCCGATGACCTCGCCGATCTTGTCTACCGGGATCTTGACCGCGATGACGCGCGGCGCGAACTCGGAGAGCTCGTCCGGGGTGTCGATCGCGGAGTTCAGCACGTCCAGGATGTGCAGGCGGGCCTCGCGGGCCTGCTTCAGGGCGGCGGCCAGGACCGACGCCGGGATACCGTCGAGCTTGGTGTCCAGCTGGATGGCCGTGACGAACTCGGAGGTACCGGCAACCTTGAAGTCCATGTCGCCGAAGGCATCTTCGGCGCCGAGGATATCGGTCAGGGCTGCGTAGCGGGTCTGGCCGTCAACCTGGTCGGAGACCAGGCCCATGGCGATACCGGCAACGGCGGCCTTCAGCGGCACGCCTGCGTTCAGCAGGGACAGCGTGGAGGCGCAGACGGAACCCATCGACGTCGAACCGTTGGAGCTGAGAGCCTCAGATACCTGGCGGATCGCGTAGGGGAATTCCTCGCGGGACGGCAGCACCGGCATGATGGCGCGCTCTGCGAGGGCACCGTGGCCGATTTCGCGGCGCTTCGGCGAACCGACGCGGCCGGTCTCGCCGGTGGAGTACGGCGGGAAGTTGTAGTTGTGCATGTAGCGCTTGCGCGTCACGGGAGACAGCGAGTCGATCTGCTGTTCCATCTTGAGCATGTTCAGCGTGGTGACACCCATGATCTGGGTCTCGCCGCGTTCGAAGATGGCCGAGCCGTGGACGCGGGGCAGGACCTCGACCTCGGCGGTGAGCTGGCGGATGTCCGTCAGGCCGCGGCCGTCGATGCGGATCTGGTCCTTGAGGATGCGCTGGCGCACGACCTGCTTGGTGACGGAGCGGAAGGCTGCGGACAGTTCCTTCTCGCGGCCTTCGAACTGGCCGGCCAGGGAAGAGGTGACCTCGTCCTTCAGCTCGTCGGAGGCGGTGTCGCGCTCCTGCTTGTCGGCGATCTGGAAGACAGCGGCCAGCTTCTCGGCGGCAGCGGACTCGACGGCGGCGTAGACGTCGTCCTGGTAGTCCAGGAAGACCGGGAACTCGACGGTCGGCTTGGCGGCGCGGGCTGCCAGGTCGGACTGCGCTTCGCAGAGAGCCTTGATGAACGGCTTGGCGGCCTCGAGGCCCTCGGAAACAACCTCTTCGGTCGGGGCGGTGGCGCCCTGTTCCTTGATCAGGTTCCAGGAATTGTCCGTGGCTTCGGCTTCGACCATCATGATCGCAACGTCGTCGCCCGCGATGCGGCCGGCAACAACCATGTTGAAGACGGCGTTCTCCAGCTGCGAGTGCTTCGGGAAGGCAACCCACTGCGAGCCGTGCTCGTCGGCGACGAGGGCAACGCGGACGCCGCCGATCGGGCCGGAGAAGGGCAGGCCGGAGAGCTGGGTGGACATCGAGGACGCGTTGATCGCGACGACGTCGTACAGCTCGTCCGGGTTGATGGACAGCACGGTGACGACGATCTGGACCTCGTTGCGGAGGCCCTTCACGAACGCGGGGCGCAGCGGGCGGTCCATCAGGCGGCAGGCCAGGATGGCTTCCGTCGAGGGACGGCCTTCGCGGCGGAAGAACGAGCCCGGGATGCGGCCCGCGGCGTACATGCGCTCTTCGACGTCGACGGTCAGCGGGAAGAAGTCAAAACCTTCGCGCGGGTGCTTGCCGGCGGTAGTTGCGGACAGCAGCGCGGTCTCTTCATCGATGTAGACCATTGCTGCGCCGGCTGCCTGCTTGGCAAGACGGCCGGTTTCAAAGCGGATAACCCGCTTGCCGAAGCGGCCATTGTCAATGACGGCTTCTGAGAACTGGATTTCGGGACCCTCCAAGAGAGTCACCTCCGTTTCTTGATTTACGGAGTCCAGCCGCATCAACCCAGTCCAGCATCTGTCTACTGGACTGCACTGCACCCGGTCATCGATCGAGACCCACGGGCCAAGGCTTCAGTCCTTGAAGCCGTTCCCGGAGATCACTACCGAGGACCGCGAATGCGTGATGCGGTTGATCCTCCTGTTGAGTTTTTTTGCAGAAGGCGGCCCCTTCCGATGGAAAGGGCCGCCCCCTAGAGCTGACTAGCGGCGCAGGCCGAGGCGCTCGATGAGCGCACGGTAGCGGTTGATGTCAGTGTTCTTGAGGTAGGTGAGCATGCGCTTGCGACGACCAACCATGGCCAGCAGACCGCGCTGGGTGTGGTAATCGTGCTTGTGCACCTTCATGTGCTCCGTCAGATCCTTGATCCGCTGGGTCAGGACTGCAACCTGGACCTCCGGCGAGCCGGTGTCGCCCTCGGACGTTGCGAAATCCTTCATGATGGACTGCTTTACAGCGGCTTCAAGTGCCACGTTAACTCCTAGAGATGTGCCGTGAGGCCCGAATCAGTAATTCACTGCCGGGTGTGCCGCGCCGGAAATCCCCGCCCTTGGGAAGGCTTCCACAGCACAACAAGAGCCAGCCGCCACGGACTGCAGCCGGATCCAACGTTTAGTTTACTGGCACGCCGTCGAAGTTGTCTAAACAGTCCGCGGGCCGTCCACCGTTACTCGGAGTCTGCCAGCAGCCCGCGGATCGCCGCGACGCCCCGGTACAGCTCGGCGAACGAGGTGCTCAGCGGCGACAGACCGATCCGGATGCCCTGCGGTGCACGGAAGTCGGGGATCACGTCCTGCTCCCACAGCACCGCCGTCATCTCCCGGAAGGCCGGGTGGTCCACGGTGATGTGGCTGCCGCGCAGCTCCGGGTCCCGCGGAGTTGCCAGCCGCACGCCGGCCGGTTCCAGCCAGGCGTCATGGAGTTCGACGGCGAACGCGGTCAGCAGCCGGGACTTCTCCCGCACGGCGGCCATGCCGACTTCCTCGAGCAGGTCCAGCGTGCCGCGCATGGCGAGCATGCCGAAGACGGCCGGGGTGCCGCTGAGGAAACCCCGGATGCCGGCAGCGGCCTCATAGCCGGGCCCCATTTCGAAGGCGTCCTTGCGCCCCATCCAGCCCCAGATCGGCTGCTGCAGCCCGGGCAGGTGCCGGGCGTTGACGTAGGCGAACGCGGGCGAGCCGGGTCCCCCGTTCAGATACTTGTAGGTGCAACCCGCGGCGAAGTCCACGTCCGCGGCGTCCAGGCCGATCTCCACGGAACCGGCGGAGTGGCACAGGTCCCACACGACAAGCGCGCCGGCGTCGTGCACGGCGGCGGTAATGCCCGGAAGGTCCGCGAGGAATCCGGAGCGGTAGGCGATCTGGCTCAGGACCACGACGGCGGTGGCCGGGCCGGTGGCGGCGCGCACCTGCTCCACGGTTACGCCGGAGGCCGGGTCCGCCTCGATCCAGCGCAGGGTGAGGCCCTCCTCGCGGGCGATGCCTTCAACGAGGTAGCGGTCGGTCGGGAAGTTGTCCGTGTCCAGCACGATCTCGGTGCGGCTGGGGTCGGTGACGGCGGCCAGCGCGGCGCGGATCAGCTTGTAGAGCACCACCGTGGTGGAATCCGCGATGATGGTCTGCCCAGGGGCGGCGCCGAGCACGGCGCGGCCGAGCTGGTCTCCGATTGCTTGCGGGAGCTCCAGCCATTCCTCGTCCCAGCCGCGGATCAGGCGCCCGCCCCAGCTGTCCTGGATGAAGCTGCTGATGTCCGTGACGGTCCGTTTGAGCGGACGGCCCAGTGAGTTGCCGTCAAGGTAGGACAGCTCCGAATCGGTGCCGAGGAAGTGCTCGCGGTAGGAGGCAAGGGGATCCGCGGTGTCGAGGTCGAGCGCGCGCTGCCAGAGAGCATCGGTGCCCGCGGGGGCCGCCGGTTCGGCGCTCACTGGCCGATCTCCGTGCGGACCGCGAACAGCTCGGGGAAGAAGGTCAGTTCGAGGGCTTTTTGCAGGAACGCGGCGCCGCTGGATCCGCCGGTGCCGGCCTTCATGCCGATGGTGCGCTGCACGGTGCGCAGGTGCCGGAAGCGCCAGAGCTGGAAATTGTCTTCCAGGTCCACGAGTTCTTCGCAGGCTTCGTAGGCACCCCAGTTGCTCGCGGCGTTTTCGTAGATGTACTTGAACACCGGGACGAGCTCGGGGCAGAACTCGTGGGCCTGGCTCACGTCCCGGTTGAGCACCGAGGCCGGCACGTCGAAGCCCTGGCGCTTGAGGTAGGCGAGGAAGTCGTCGTAGATGCTCGGGGCTTCGAGGAGTTCCTGGAGCATCCGGTGGGCTTCGGGGTCCGATTCGAACACCGGCAACATTTTGCGGTTCTTGTTGCCGAGCAGGAATTCCACCGCCCGGTACTGGCTGGACTGGAACCCGGACGAGTTGCCGAGGAAGCCGCGGAACTGGGAGTACTCGGTGGGTGTGAGCGTGGCCAGCACGGACCACTGCTCGGTCAGGGTTTTCTGGATGTGTTTGACCCGGGCGATCGCCTTGAGCGCGGAGCCGAGGTCGTCCGCCCGCAGCCAGGCGGCCGCGCTGCGGAGTTCGTGCAGCACGAGCTTGAGCCACAGTTCCGTGGTCTGGTGCTGGATGATGAACAGCATCTCGTCGTGGTGCTCCGGCTCGCTGACCGGCTGCTGGGCACTGAGCAGCGTCGGCAACTGCAGGTACGAGGCGTAGCTCATCCGGGCGCTGAAGTCGCGGACTATGTCCTTGTCCAGCTCCCGCGTGTTCTTCTCAATCGTCACGTCTTGCCTTCCTTGCCAAACGGGGCGCGCTAGCCGGTGAAAAGGATGTCGTGCGCCTGCACGACGTCCAGCCGCATCTGCTCAACCAGCGCCTCAGGGCCACGGTACGCGACCATGCCGCGCAAACGGGCCACGAACTCGACCACCACTGTCTGGCCGTACAGATCGAAGTCCTCGACGGCCTCTTCCGGGCGGTCGATCACGTGCGCCTCGACCTGCCGGCTAACGCCGTCGAAGGTCGGGTTGGAGCCCACGGAAATGGCGGCGGGCCACCGCGTGCCGGCCTGGTCCACGAGCCAGCCGGCGTAAATGCCGTCCGCGGGGATGTAGCCGCTGGCATCGGAGGAGAGGTTGGCCGTAGGGAAACCGAGGTCGCGGCCTCGAGCTGCCCCGTGGACCACCTCGCCGCGCATCCGGTGCGGCCGGCCCAGGACGGCGGCGGCGGTGGCGACGTCGCCCTCCCGCAGCGCTTCCCGGACCCAGGTGGAGGAACAACGGCGGTCGCTCGCGCCGCCGTCGTCGTGTCCGCCGCCGTGGTGTCCGTGCAACGGGTAGCCTTCGGAACCGAACTCGCTGATGACCTGGACCTCGAAGCCGAGCTTCTCCCCCAGTTCCTTCATGGTGTCCAGGTCCCCGGAGTTGCCGCGGCCGAAGCGGGCGTCGTGGCCGATCACCACGTGGCTGGCCTTGAGCGCATCGACCAGCACGGAGGAGACGAACTCTTCCGGCGTGAGGCTGGCCAGTTCGAGCGAGTACTTCATCACCAGGACGGCGTCGAGGCCCACCTCGCCGAGGGCGACGAGCTTGTCCTCCAGGCCCATGATCAGCTCGGGGGCGGATTCGGGGCGGTGGACCTGCGCCGGGTGCGGGTCAAAGGTGATGGCGACGGCGCGGGCATGGTTCAGGCGGGCGGTACGGATGAGCTGCGAGAGCACCTGCTGGTGGCCGCGGTGCACGCCGTCGAAGTTGCCGAACGTGACCACGGACGGGCCGAAGTCCGCCGGGACTTCGGACGGATCGTTCCAGATGTGGACCATCTACCTCGCCTTTTGCTGCCTGCCATTGACTCCTCCGGAGGGTTGGGACCGGCTCCGGAACTCTCTAAGATTACCCGCTATCGGCCCGGTTCTTGGACGGCACCCGGGGCCCCGGCGGACGCCTTTCCGCCTCCCCCGCCCCGGGCTACGATGCAAGGGCACCAGTTCGGCCACGGCAACGCTGCCGGCGCCGCCAACAATGTCCGCGGCCCGGCCCGCGGCTGAAGGAGAACGCCATGACTGAGCTTCAGGACATCCTCGGGCAGATCCCGGTAGACCAAATTGCCGCCATGCTCGGGACTGACCGGCAGACCGCCCAGGCCGCGGTGGAGGCTGCCGTGCCCACGCTCCTCGCCGGACTGCATAACAACGCACAGGCTCCGGAGGGCGCGGCCTCGCTGGAGTCCGCGCTCGGCCAGCACCGCGACGGGCTGGTCGACGGCGGCGTCGATGCGGCGCAGGTGGACACTGCCGACGGCGAAAAGATCGTCAACCATGTTTTTGGCGGCCTGCAGGACCAGGTCGCCAACCAGCTGGCGGGAACCGCGCAGCTCGGCGGCATGGGCGGGGACCTGGTCCGCAAGCTCCTGCCGCTGCTCGCGCCGATCGTCATGTCCTACCTCGCCAACAAGGTCCTGGGCGGTCGCGGCCAGGCCGGCGGCGGAACCGGGGCCGGAGCCGGAGGCATTGACCTGGGCGGCATCCTCGGTGGAATTCTCGGCGGCGGCGCGGGCGCAGCCGGCGGCGGCCTGGGCGACATCCTCGGGGGCATGCTTGGCGGCGGGCAGCAGCGGACGGCCAATGAAGCTGTAGCCCCGGACGCCGGCAATGCCGCCGAGCCCGAGCTCCAGCCGCAGGCTGTCCCGCAGGTCCAGCCGTCCGGCAGTGAGCCGCGACCGGGTGAGCTGATCGACATTGACCTCCCGGGCCAGCCTCAGGAAGAGGCGCCGCAGGACGCTGAGCCCCGGAAAAACGACGGCGGCCTCGGCGGACTGTTGGGCGGACTGTTCGGGAAGAAATAGCGTCCGCTGACGCTGGATTGGGCCTCCAGGAGCGGGGCTGGCACTACCCGGCTGGGTTCGGGCCTGCTGTCGGGAGCCCTTGGAGCCACGCCTCGAGTTCCCGCGGATGGCGGAAGATGCGGACCTCGGCGGTGCCAGGGTTGCTCTCCAGTTCGCGCATGACCCGTCGCTTGCGGCTGAACGAGCGGAAATGCCACCCGATGATCGAGTCCAGGGCGGAGCAGCCGGAGCAGCGAAAGCCAGCGCGGATAGTCCAGTCCGACAATCAGCTCCGCTCGCGGCACAACAAGGTCACGCCACACTCCATAGGCGCTGTCCAGGACCCACTCATCCTGGCCGGCGATGCGCGCCGCGAGCTCCCGCTGCACGGCGGTGTCCGGCTGCCGCCAGCCCGGAAGCCAGCCAATGTCGTCGTCGGCAGAGAACTCCGGGAGCCCCGTTCTCGCCGCATAGGCACGGGCGGCGGAGGACTTCCCGCTCCCGGTGACGCCGTAGAAGAGGACTCGCGAGGGGGCAGCGGTTGGATTCCGGGGGTGCACGAAGTTCAGCATGCCACACTGGTGCGATGCCCCAGTTCTCTATCTCCGCCAGCGCCGACGTGACCGACGCCGAGGCGCTGGCGCTTTATGAATCCGTCGGGTGGGCCGCCTACTCCCGGGACCTGGGACTGCTCGTGCGGGCCATCCGGAATTCTTCGTTTGTGGTCACTGCCCGGAGTGTCGGAGGGGAACTGGTTGGGCTTGCCCGGGCCGTCTCCGACGATGCGACCATCTGCTACTTGCAGGACATCCTCGTGGACCCGGCGTTCCAAGGAACCGGTGTGGGAAGGACGCTGCTGGAAGCCGTCCAGGCGCGGTACGGGCACGTCCGGCAGACGGTCCTCCTCACCGACAACGAGCCGGGCCAGCGAGCCTTCTACGAAGCCCTGGGTTTCACCGAAGGCGCTGACTTCAGCCCTGAGCCGTTGCGGGTTTTCGCGTTGATCCGCTAGCACCGGTCTGCGGCTATTGCCCCTTGCCGTCGCGGCGCTTGGGAGAACGCTTTTCATGGACTGCACTCCCGGTGGCGGCTAAGGTTCGAGCATGCGGAGACTGGCGGGGACAGCGACGATCGGCGTCGTGTTGGGCGTGCTGCTTTGCGGCTGTTGGCTGGTGCCTGTCACCCGCACGGACGCCTGCGTTGACTGGGTCCGCTTCGAGACCATGCAACAACGCTTCGACCACGCCGGCGCGGTCCTGGTCGGCACGCCCCTCCAGAGAGACGGTGAGATCCGGATCTACGGTTACCAGGCCAATGTCCACGTGGTGGAAGTGGAGAAAGTGCTCAAAGGCAGCCTGGGCAAGGGCCCGGTCCGTATCGCGTCCATGCCGGTGACTTGCGGAAAGTCCTATCCCGACGGCGACCCGCTCGACGTCGGCGGCCGGCATCTCTTCTTCCTGACCGAGCAAAACGACGGTTGGTTTACGATGACGCCGGACCAGGGCACTGTCCCGTTCCCGCCGGGCACCCCGATCCCCTTCAAGACCGGCTGAGCGGTCCTTCAGGGTGAAGTAAGCCGGTACACCGAGACGTGGCTGCGGGATTCTCCGGTGAACTCGCTGCCATCCCAGTCCGCCCACCTGGATTCCAACTCGAACCCGGCCAGCCGGGCCATGAGATCCAGCTCGCTGGGCCAGACGTACCGGTGCGGCGTCCGTCCGATCCGCGCCTCCTGACCGTCCGCTAGCTCCGGGGCGAACCGCACATGGTGCGAGATGACGTGCTGATTCAGCACATCGTAGGTATCGACTAGGAGATACCCGGGCTCGCTCTCTTCAACCGTCCCACCGTGGCCGGGCGACAGTGAGCGGAGTTGTGGCACCCAGAGCTCTATGACGAAGCGCCCGCCAGGCGCAAGATGACGCGCAGCGTTCTGGAAACAGCGCACCTGATCGTCCTGCGTCAAGAGGTTGGCGATGGTGTTGAACACCAGGAATGCAAGCGAGAAGTTCTCCCCCGCCAATGCCTCGGTCATGTCGCCCTGAACGACGGGAATGTTGCGTTCGCTGGCCTTCTCACGCAAACGGGAGATCATCGCGTGGGACAGTTCGATACCGCTGACTTGAACCCCCGCTTCCGAAAGCGGAATCGCAACCCGGCCCGTGCCAATGGCAAATTCGATGGCCGGACCGTCACCCGCGAGCTCCGACAGGACCTCTACCGTGGGGCCGAGAACCTCGGGCGCGAACATTCCCTCTCCAGGCGTGTCGTACTTCCTCGCGGTCTCGTCGTCCCAGAGCTGTTGCTGGTTAATCATCCCGTCACTATCGCATCTGCTGTGCGG
Organism: Arthrobacter sp. 05L428; assembly: GCF_056397665.1. Classification (NCBI taxonomy): domain Bacteria; kingdom Bacillati; phylum Actinomycetota; class Actinomycetes; order Micrococcales; family Micrococcaceae; genus Arthrobacter; species Arthrobacter sp. 05L428. Next base: position 103,605 of record NZ_JBFTNW010000011.1, read on the forward strand.
TTCCTCTAGCGACCGATGCCGCCTCCGTGGCCCAACGTCCGGTCCACAGCCCCGGGCCGCAGGTCTTCGGCCGTCGGCCTTCCCTCTCGGACTTCGGTCTCGGGTCGTCCGTCTCGGGTCGTCGGTCTCGGGTCGTCGGTCTCGGAGCCCAGGCGGCATGACACCTTCGCTGCAGTCACGGCCGGACGCGGCGGCCCTGCTGGGCTCCCCTATCGTGTGACCGTTCGGATTCCGGTCGGCCGGGTACGCCGTTCAGCAACTCCGGGTGCGTGGTTCAGCTACTCCGGGTGCGCCGTTCAGCAACTCCGGGTGCGCCGTTCAGCTTCTGAAGTAGTGGTTTCTTCGGGGTGTTTGGCGTGGGTCGAGGTGGGGTGGCGGGATGAACCACGGGATCCCGGCACGGATCTGGATGGTCCATTGTTCTTTGTGGGTCAGGTGGTGATGGTGGGAGCAGAGGAGCGTTCCGTTGTCGGTGGATGTGGTGCCGCCTGTGGACCAGTAGTTAATGTGGTGGGCTTCGCACCAGGGTGCGGGGATGGTGCAGCCGGGGAAGGCGCAGCCCTGGTCGCGGGCGGTGATGGCTTTGCGGAGGTGGGGCGGGAAGATCCGGCTGGTGCGGCCGATGTCCAGGATCCGGCCCTGGGCTCCGAGCAG
>NZ_JBFTNW010000012.1:0-39382 GCF_056397665.1 Arthrobacter sp. 05L428
CCGGACCAGGACCTCATCACCCCGTTGACGGCGCAAGTGGAGTCGTTGGGGGAGGCGGAGACGCTGTTCGGCGGGGATGTTCTGGACCGGGCCCGGACCGTGCTGGAGCAGTCGGTGTATCTCTCGACCCGGTATCACGTGGTCGTCGCGAACCCGCCCTACATGGGGTCCGGCAACATGGGACCCAGGCTCGCGGAGTTCGCGAAGCGGGAGTACCCCGACACGAAGGCCGATCTATATGCCATGTTCATCGAACGAGGATTCCAGCTGTCCATTGCCGCCGGGTATTCGGCGATGGTCACCATGGAGTCATGGATGTTTCTGGCAACATACGGCAAGTTGCGAGGCTTCATAGTCGCTTTGAAGCCGATACTTTCAATGGTTCATATGCCTTATCTCGGAAAAGGCCGTACTAGCATGGGGATTAGTTTTGGCACTTCTGCCACGATTTTCCTCAACGCGCCTCTTCCGGAGACTAAAGGAACTTATCAGTGCCTCCGTTATTACGAATCTGATCCCTCAGGCACGCCTCTGAGCTTCCCAATCGAAAATGAGCGAAGCGCAACGGTGCCCACAACCGATTTCGACGTTGTGCCGGGTTCCCCAATCGTTTACTGGCTGAGCGAGAGACTCAAGGCTGCTTTTTCGATTGGCAAGCCCCTGAACTCGGTGGTCGATCCTAAGCTTGGACTCTATACAGGGGATGATGAACGGTTTCTGAGATATTGGCATGAAGTTAGTTTTAACTCTCTTGCCCTAGGGGTGTCTACGCGAGAGGAAGCTAAGACAACAAACTCCACGTGGTTTCCTTGCAACAAAGGGGGTCCCGGCCGTCGCTGGTATGGGAACCATGAGCTTGTTATAAACTGGCGCGATGACGGCAAGGAGCTATTTTCATTTTCTCCTAGATCAGGCATCCGCAATCCTCAATTCTATTTCCGCCCATCGGTCTCCTGGTCTTTGCTTACCACCGCAGCTCCGGCGTTTCGGTATTATCCCGCAGGCTTTATCTTCACGGGAAAGGGCCCATCGATCTTCTCTGATTCCGATGATCGCGCTTTAGAAATACTGGCTTTCGCAAATTCTCCTTTAGCGCGCCAAATGCTTGGTGCCATGTCGCCGACCATCGGCTATGAGGTGGGACACATTGCGAATCTTCCCATTGTTCCAATGGAAACGGCGCAAGTTCGACGTGATGTCAAGGAGTTAGTCGACTTGAGCAAACATGACTGGGACGGAAGCGAAGTCTCCTGGGAGTTCGCGTCGCATGAACTTGTAGAGAGGTTTCGTAAACCGGCAGCTATGCGCGAGGCCCATTCACGGCTGATCGAAGAATGGAATCACATTACTGAACGAGCCGCCATGCTCGAACGACGCATCTGTGATGAAGTTAATAATTTATATGGAGTTTCTTCCGCTGAAGCCGGCTCCTTTGGTGCCGCTAGCGTCACATTGACGCGGAACGCAGCCTTCCAATACGGGGCCGACTTGGGTACCCCGGAGGCGAACGACCGCCTGCTTCGAGACTCGATCCGCGACTTCGTTTCCTACGGGGTTGGCTGCATGTTCGGCCGATATAGTTTGGATCTGCCCGGTTTGGTGTTGGCGAACCAGGGCGACTCGTTGGCGGACTACTTGGCGAAGGTGCCGTCGCCGTCGTTCATGCCGGATGAGGATAACGTGCTGCCGGTTCTGTCGGACGGCTGGTTTGAGGATGACATCGTCGAGCGGTTCCGGGAGTTCTTGAAGGTGTCCTTCGCAGAGGAGCATTTTGAGGAAAACCTGCGGTTCGTTGAGGATGCTTTAGGCAAGGACATCCGGAAGTACCTTGTGCAGGACTTCTACAAGGACCATGTCCAGCGGTACAAGAAGCGTCCGATCTACTGGCTGTTCTCCTCGCCAAAGGGCTCCTTCAATGCGTTGATCTACATGCACCGCTACAAGCCGGACACGGTGAGCGTGGTGCTGAACGATTACTTGCATGAGTTCCAGGCGAAGCTGCGGGCACGTCGGGCGAATCTGGATCAGGTGGCGGTGTCGACGTTGTCGACGGCGAAGGAGCAGACGGCTGCACGGAAGGAATCGGAGCAGATCGGGAAGATGCTGCTGGAGCTGGAGGAGTGGGAGCAGAGCGTGCTGTACCCCTTGGCCACAGAGCAGATCCACATTGACCTGGACGACGGAGTGAAGGCGAATTACCCCAAATTCGGGACGGCACTGAACAACAAGTTCACGGGGTTCTGATGGATGCCTCGACTGCCCTAGGGACCGACCAGAAAGAGGGGAGCGGCATGGAGTCACTCGATCAAAAAATCAACAGGGTTTTTGCGGGCTCTGTGGTGCGAAAGGACCTCGTCAAGACAGTTAAGGGCAACGCCATCGTGCCCTCATACGTCTTGGAGTATCTGCTTGGCCAGTACTGCGCCACGGATGACGAGGCACAGATCCAGGGCGGTATCGTTTCCGTGCGAAGGATCCTCGCCGACCACTACGTGCACCGCAACGAATCCGAGCTCGTGCGCTCGACCATCCGCGAACGCGGCCGCCACAAAGTCATCGACAAGATCAGTGTGACGCTCAATGACAAGGACGATGTCTACGAAGCCAGCTTCTCGAACCTGAAACTGAGCAAGGTGCTAGTCGACGCGGGGACCGTAAAGCAGCACCCTAAGCTGCTGGTCAGTGGAGTGTGGTGCCTAGCCGACGTTGAGTACGAGCACTCGCCTGACAAAGGACAGAGCCCGTGGATCCTGGCCTCCCTCAAGCCAATCCAACTTTCCAGCTTTGATCTCGACGCTTATTTGTCGAATCGGGCTGAGTTCACCACCAACGAGTGGATCGATTTGCTGATTCAGTCGATCGGGTTCAACCCGGAGATGTTCGACCGGCGCGCCAAACTCACTCAACTTATCCGGCTCATTCCATTTTGCGAACGCAACTACAACCTGGTCGAGCTGGGCCCAAAGGGAACAGGCAAGTCCCACATCTATTCGGAGTTCTCCCCACACGGGATGCTGATCTCCGGTGGTGAAATCACCGTCCCGAAGCTCTTCGTGAACAACGCCAACGGGCGGCTGGGACTCGTCGGCTACTGGGATGCGGTGGCATTCGACGAGTTTGCAGGCAAGACGAAGAAATCCGACAAAGCCTTGGTCGACATCATGAAGAACTACATGGCGAACAAGACGTTTTCCCGAGGCGTGGAGACACTAGGCGCAGAGGCGTCGATGGTCTTCGTGGGCAACACTCAGCACACTGTTCCGCACATGCTGAAGCACTCGGATCTTTTCGATGAGTTGCCGCCGTCGTACCACGACGCCGCGTTCCTCGACCGGCTGCACCACTACATTCCTGGCTGGGAAGTCGATATCATCCGGGGCGAGATGTTCTCCGACGGATACGGGTTCGTAGTCGATTACATCGCTGAGATCCTCAGATCGCAGCGGGCTCACGACTACTCCGACCGCTACACCGAGTTCTTCACGCTCTCAACGGACATTTCCACCCGCGACCGGGACGGTATTCACAAGACCTTCTCGGGACTCATGAAAATCCTGTACCCACACGGCGATGCCGGCGCCGAGGAGATTGAAGAACTACTCCGACTGGCCATCGAGGGGAGGAAGAGAGTCAAGGACCAGATTCTTCGTATCGACAAAACGATGTCACCCGTGAAGTTCGGCTACGAGACCCTTGAGGGCGAGTGGCGGGGCGTTGCCACCGCTGAGGAACTTCGGTACCCCAGTATCTACAACCGGCTAGGCGGCCAGACGGAATCTGACGGTGGCAAAACGCGGCAAGGCGGCCGTGGGACAGATGATGGCGGAAGCCCGTCGACGTCCCCTGCCCCATCTGAAGAGGAAGCTGCGACGGTTGCCCCGCGGCTGTCGTCGCAACCGTTGGGGCAGACTCTAACTTTCCAAAACGGCCAAACTGGGGCGAGCTATGAGAGGATATTCGGCCCCTATCTGGCCGGCGCGACGAATGTCGTCTTGGAAGACCCGTATCTCCGCACCCCGCACCAAATGCGCAACCTGGTGGACTTCATCGCCACTTGGGCGCGGCTGATCCAACCGGGCGATGAAGTTAATCTCTTAGTGAAGACAGTGCAAGATGACGACCCGGGTTATGCCCAACGACAGCTCGGCGACCTCGTTCAGATCAAGGGATCGGTCGAGGCCGCCGGGATAAAGATGGACGTGCAGCTCCTGGAACCGGCGGAGCTACACGACCGTTGGGTGAGGACTGACACCGGATGGGAGATTTCGCTCGGACGTGGGTTGGACATGTTCGAGAAGTCGGAGAAGCAGCTCTACCTCGGACAGAGCGTTCAGGAGTTTCGCAAGGTCAAATCGTTTAATGTGATCTACCAACGCAACTCGTCCGTGGGAGCACCGGTTACCTAGCCGATGCGAACGGCGCGCCGCACACCGCCTCCAAGATGTCTCCTATGCCGATAGCTATGTTTGTGAAGGTTCCTCGGTCGGATGCGGTCCGAGTTCCACAATCTTCGACCGCTCAAGTTGAAAGCGAAAGTCATTGGAAATACAGCCGGAAAAGCAGAACCTTGACCAGACTTTCTCCAACACGGTCTTCCACATCGACTTCTATCAGCGGAGCTACAAATGGGGCGAGGAACCAGTCCAGCGACTCTTCGATGACATCCTGTACGAGTTCGAAGAGTCCTGGAAGAAGAATCCAGATCTCGATCCAAATCGTGCGAACATCGATGCCAACTATCCCTGGTACTATCTCAATACCTACGTCACCAATACCGTGGAAGGCCGGGTCTTTGTTGTGGACGGGCAGCAAAGGCTCACCACGCTGACTCTGACGCTTATCAAGTTGGCCCACATGGCTCAGGGCTTCGGTTCTCCAACCGGCCCGTGGCTGGAGAGCAGGATCGCGGGCTACTCGGGTATGGAGCGCTCGTTTTGGATGAATCACCAGGGGCATCTCAGCGTCCTAAAGGCGCTCCTCGACAAGGAAGACCCCTCGACCATCGATGTTAGCTCCGGGGTGACGGCTGAGAATCTCGTTGCTAACTTCCAGACGATCAGCCACATCCTCGATGCCAAGATTCAGGGTCAGCGAAAGTTTGAAGTATTTGTGCACTACTTTCTCTACCGCTTGGTGTTGATCAACCTATCCGTAGATACGACGCATGTCCCCATGGTGTTTGAAGTCATCAATGACCGAGGTGTCCGCCTCAAGCCGCATGAGATTCTCAAGGGCAAGCTTCTGGGACAAATCGACAAGCGTGAGCTCGCGACCGGCGGATACAACGAGCTGTGGGACGGACAGGTTGAAAAACTCAATCACTTCGGACCTGACACCATTGATGCCTTCTTCCGCTCTTGGCTCAAGGCAAAGTTTGCCGCTACGAGGGGCCTGGGCGTGCGCTTTGACGTGGACTATCACCGAGAAATCTTCAAAAAAGATCTGAATGATCTTTTGAAACTGGATCATAATCCTCTTGGTGTAAAGCAGTTCCTTGCCGGAGAGTTCCACTACTTTTCATCGCTTTATCACAAAGTCTTGACCCTCGCAGGCGAAGAAACCTCGCAGTTCCCGGCAGTATTCTTTAACGGCAGACTCACTGAGATGAATAGCCAGATGCAGCTGATCATGTCCGCATGCGTCGTGAATGATCCGGAGGAAGACGAGAAGATCGCCCTTGTGTCAGAGGGGCTAGACCGCGCTTTTTCGCTGTTGCGGCTACAGGGGCAGTACGACTCCAACGAGTTCGTCGGGCGAATCTACGAGATGAGCTCAGCCATCCGGGATCAACCCGCAGACAAGATCCGGCACCTCATGGATCAGCAGCTTCTTGCAGAGCTTGAGGAGCGCAGGAAGACAAGTGCAACGGAGTCCTTCAGCTACCAGCTCTTCCGCCCCATGACAGTTGATAGGCTTACCAGTCGCTTCGCACGCTACTTCTTCGGAAGAGTGGAGCGCTATCTGGCGCGGGGCATGGGACGGGAGTTGAAGCACCCCATATATGACCTCGTTTCGAGGACGGGCACCCGTAACGGCTTCCACATCGAGCACGTGCTTTCTTATAATGACACAAATTTGGCACATTTCGATGGGAATGAAGAGCTTTTCGAGGTGGAGAGGAACCGGCTTGGAGCCGTCCTCCTGCTCCGGGGGCGGGACAACATCTCCAGCAGTAACGAGCCCTATGAGGAGAAGCTGCGGTCCTACGCAAATACTCTCTATTGGAATGAGACTCTGCGCGAAGACACTTACAAGAGCAAACTGGATTTCCTAGACTTCACCCGACGCGAAGGTCTGAATTTCCAGCCGTTCGATAGCTTCGGGCTGGATGAGGTCGAGGCTCGGCACCGGTTGCTCTTTGAGGTTAGTAAGAGAATCTGGGATGTGGCCTAGACGCGGGACGCGCACGTGGGACTAGATCTTTTGTGGGGCATGGACGGCCAGGCCTGGGCCAACTTACTTCAAGCCGTAGCTGTCATCGTTACACTCGGAGGCGTTGGCGCAGCGCTAGTTAACGGCGGCAGGGACCGGAAATCTGCTATGAGGGTCGCTGCCTCTGATCGTTTCGCCGCAGACCAACGGGCCGAAGAAGATAGGCGTGCCGCGGACCGGCGGGCGGAGGGTGACCGGCAGCATGCCCGAGAGCAGGCGCAGCAGCAATTTCTCGTTGAGCAGGCGCTAAGGCTGGCACAACTCGTTCATGAAGGCAGTCCGAATAACCCTAGTCTCCAGACGGCATGGCAGGTCGAAACCCAAAGTCTCCTCTACGTAATTGGCGAGCAGGACCTGCCACTGACGTGGCAGAGGTTCATGACTCAGAGCGCCCCGTCCACTGACGACGGAACAAAACGTGAAGTCGCCGACTTCGTGCAGCAACTCGGACGGGAGCTGAACTGCCGCTCTTGCTACCACAATCACTGACCGTCGTCTCGCCTGCCATAGTCGCACGTCGGTCGCAAGATCCCTCACGGAACTCCTGTTCTTCGCGGCGCTGGTCGTCCCTGGCATCACCTATGCGTGCGCGAAACGCCGCCTCGTGCCATAGGCATACGCGTAACCACGATCATCAGCGCACTGGCCCCAGACACACAGGTAGAAGTTCTCCAGCGGTGTGGCGGAGCAAGCGCTGGACCCTTTTCCAGGATGACGTCCCGCCCGGGCCTGGAAGTCACAGGCGGTACGCCGGGGCCGACGTCGCCTGCGAATGCGCCGGAGTGAACGCGGTGCTGGACGCCCTGCACGAAGCCGTCCGGCACGGGGAGTGGTGGCATACGTGTCTATCTAAGGCGGCCCGGCCACAGCGGACAGGTGGAAGCAGGTGCTCAAGGAGATCCACCCCCGCGGCGCCGCCGCCTAAGTTACGGACCATCCCGCCGTCATCAGGACCGTGCAGGAGGGCAAAGTGGACCTTACGCCCTTCATCCCCCGGGTGGGTGCCGACCTCGACACCCGCTTCAACTACAAAGACGCGGTCGCGTAATCGGCGGGATGTTTTCAAGTAGCACCACCCGCAGACTGCAATACTGATCACGGATACCCTGACGTTCAGTGAATTGGCATAGACCAGAAGAAACTGACCGCAAACGGAGCCCGGCATGTCGATGTTGCGATCCCTAGAGCAGAGATGGGCGGACATTGCCTCCGCCATAGAGGAGCGGGACAAGTTCGGGCCAGCTTGGTCAACGGGAGACGCGAGAGAAATGCTGCGTCGCGTGGACGAACTCCATTCGGAATTGCTCGCGCATCCAGCCGCTGGGAGAGCTATCGGCGTAAAGATCTTCGAAGTTATGCACAGATTCCGCGTGATTGCAGAAGTGACGACGAAATTCCAAGGTGAGTCGATCGTATTGCCGCCGGCTTTTATGCGAGCTCCAAGGTGGGCGGTGCCACTTCTAGCCCGGATCGCGGAACTTGAGATTGAGTCGCCGGAGCATCTGGAGCGCTACAGGGCTCTAAAGGCTCTCCGGGCGGAACTGAAGGATATTCGTCCGGCCGTCCGAAACACTGGTTGGGCGAGTTACCTTCGAATCCTCGACGCGATAGACGGGCGAGCTCTGGCCGCCCAGGAACGGATCAGGGCTGGAGCGCCCAAGAAGCGATCGGCTAAGAACGGCAAGGGCTGCAGCGCTGGTCCGCGGATACATGTGTTCGTTGGTGGTGCGCCTGGCACTGGTAAGAGAAGGTGAAGCCATGTTGTCGCCCGGGCTGTGCCCACCACGACGACGTAGGCGTCGGCCACCCGCCCCAGCCGCGGTCCTAATGCACCAGGGCGACTTCGCCGTCGTCCGTTCCGTTCCTCCCGAATGGTTCGGGCCGACGGGCCGCCGGGCGCCCCGCCGGCCGAGGTTGATGCCGGCCCCAAGCGGTGGAGTTTGAGCTGAGTGTCCATTAGAAAACGCCCCAGCCGCAGTACCGCCGCGGAGCGCCGGAGCAGGCGGAGACGGACAGATCGTTCCCTCGACCCTCGTCGAGCAGCGGCCCGGTGATCTGGCCGCCAGACTGACCGGGTATCCATCACCCCGGCGCAGCCGGGAAGCCGCCGCGCGCGACGCAGTAATCGGGCAGGCAAGAGCGGAAAATCCTAGGCTAGTCCTTCGCGTGTCGGTGGGCCCGGTTACACTAACTCTGGAGTTCTTCGGGCGAGAAAATTCTTGGACGGAGTCTTAATGGCGGAAGGCGGCGCCGCCGTCGCACATAACTGGGGGATACAGTCTTGAAGGCATTGAAGGGCGTCGCAATTTTGGCTGGCGTGGTTCTGGGGTCGTTCGGCGGGGCCAGCCTGCTTGGGTTCAATGAGTTTCCCTGGAGCGCGAAATCCACTGACCAAACAGTCATCCTGGAATCCATAAGGGATGTTTCGCAGTTGCAGAGTGCAATCGGGTCCTTCGAGATGATCGTCGACACTGGTGACGATAATGAAGACATGCCGGACCTCATTTCCGGACGGCGAACCCTTTTCGTGGCGGTGGGTACGGTGGACGCTCACGTGGATCTCTCGGGCATCAAAGAGGGCGACCTGACGCTGTCCCCCGATGGAAAGTTAGCCACGCTACGTCTGCCCGAGACCCAGCTGGAAAAGCCCCGCCTGGACCATGAGGCCTCTCGGGTATATCGCAATGATCGTGGTGTGCTTGACCGCATCGCAGATGTGTTTGGATCCCCTGACCAGTCGGCGCTTTTTCTCCGGGCCGAGAATGAGATGGCTGCTGCGGCGGAAAAGTCCGAGCTCCGCGGGCATGCATCCGCCAGTGCGCGCTCCACCCTCACAGGGCTGTTCAATTCCCTCGGGATGCAGGTCACCTCCGTAGATGCCGGCGCCAACTAACACAAAGACGCGTCGTGCCGCCGTCCTCACGCAACGCATGAGACCGCAGACCGTGGCACCCCTCACCGCCATTATTTTCACTCTTGATCGGAGCTCCCATGTCCCAGGAACCAACGTTGCTCTTTCTCCACGGCGTCGGCGACGGAAATAAGGATGGTGCGTGGCTGACGGGACTTAGCGCAGCGTTGGCCCGCCTTGGATACCCGCATGTGGGTCCTGAACGAGTGATTGCACCGAGGTACGCTCATGCACTGAAGGGCAGCGACGAATCCCTGCAGCTTCCGCCGGTAACCGTCAAGCGGCCGGCCAGGGACAAAGTCCGCCAGAATCGGCGGGACTTTGAGCGACGTACGGCGGCACTCGAATTCCGTCTGGGAAGGCACAACCAAGGCCGAGGCTGGGGCGGCGCTGAACTGGTCGTCAACGGCTCGGCCGGTCTTCCCGGCTTCGGTCAAGTCCGCAAGTACCTCGGTAATGCCGATGTCAGGGCCCAGGTTCTGCAGCTCATCCTTAAAAAGTTGCCCGAATCTGGTCAAATCGTAATTGTCGGGCACAGCCTAGGTTCCGTGATCGCAGCTGACTTACTTCAGCGCTTGCCAGAAGAACTCGAGGTGGTCGGCATGGTTACCATCGGCAGTCCACTTGCCAGCGGGCGATTCGACGTCGACAAACTGCGCGAGAGCATGCAGGAACCGCCCACGAACTTGGCTTGGTGGGCCAACTTCTGGAACGCATTGGATCCGGTGGCTGCGCACAGAGGCCTGTCGTCGGTATACAACTGGATGCTGGACTTCCGAATAGAAACCGGATTCAACCACCACGTACACGACGCGGAAGCCTACCTTTCCCACGACGCCGTCGCCGAGGCCGTGGGTTTTGCACTCTTCGGCTCGCGGTCTACCGAGATCGTCAAGGTGGACCGAGGCGTGGACATCCCATTGGACGCATCCGAACTCACCGCCGTGGTGGCGCTGCGCTACGCCCATCTTCTGAGGTCAAGCCTCGACGGCGAGCAGGGAGCCCGCTTTGCTGGAGCCCTGAGGCAGGTACAGGCGGCTGCCGTGGGTGAGATCCGCGAACGGAATCGGGAAGCGGGTAGACCGCTTCCCACAGAGGTCGCCAGGCTTGCATTCGACGCCTCCGACCCGCAGGCCAACGTCCCTGTACCGTTGCCCAGCCGCCATCTAACAAAAGAAGACGCCGTAACCCTGCTCACCGTGCTGGCCTCGGAAAATGTCATCAGGCCCTTCGAAATAAACGTTGACCGAGGGAAGTGGCAAGGGGCGATGCGGGAACTTACCGCAGAGATGGGGCTGGGAAGCCAGTACGGCGCCCACGTTTTCGAAGCGGCGAAGAAGGCCCAAGATGTCCTCAGCGGCGGGCCTATAGTCAACTGGAAAAAGTGGGGCGCGTTGGGTGCCGGCGCGGTTGCGCTGGTGCTCGCCACCGGCGGCCTTGCCCTGGCTGCGGCGCCCGGCGTGGCAGGCGCAGCACTTATCACCAGCGCTCTGGCCGGATTCGGACCGGGCGGAATGATCGGCGGCTTGCTCACAGCTGGAACGCTCGTCGGGGCAGGCGGCGGCGGTATCGCATTTAGCCTCGCCAGCCCTGGTACCTCCGCCGAAACCGTTGAAGCAGTGGTGCAGCGCCGTTTGGCGGCGGCGATTCTGCGGAATCAAGAACGTCTTGAGCCAGATGTCGCTCTCTGGGGGATTCTGGCTGAGAACGAGATCGCCTTCCGTCGTGAATACGAACGGTTGGATGAATTCTCCGACGAGTCAGCGCAAGGCGTAAAAGAGCTCAAGAAGAAACTCGAGACTATCGAGCGAGCGATCAAGTACTTGGCGGACAATGGCTTGGAACCCGCCCTAATCGAAGATCCCGCAGAGATGCCTGTGGACGCGTAGGAGCGGCAGCCATCGGGTGGGATTCAGCCCCATCTGCCACTCAAATGGAACTCTTCATTCGCCATACCGAGGCGAAACTCATTAACGGCGATGCTGGGATGAAGCCGAGCCTCTGGCCTAAAAATGGATACGCACCCAGGAGTGCCAAAAGGCAGGCCGGCTGTGAAAGCCGACCTGCCTTTGCGGGAAAGAGCGAGCCTACATAACCCCCGTCGGCACCAGCAGCGCCCAGGCCAGCGCGGGTGCCACCAGGACTACGCCGCCGGCGTACATCATGAGCTGGCGGTAGACGCGCTGGCGGTCGTTGTCGCGGGCGTTGGCCACCACCAGGGCGCCGTCGGTGGAGAAGGGGGAGACGTCCACGACGGTGGCCGCGATGGCAAGTGCCGCGACCGTGCCGGAGGCGCTGAGCGAGCTGGTGGCCAGCAGCGGCCCGGCCATCGGGATGAACGCGGTGAGCAGCGCCGTCGAGGACGCGAACGCGGAGCCGACGCCGATGACGTAGCAAAGCACCAGGGCGATCAGCAGCGGCGCTCCCAGGGCCAGGGCCATCTCGGCGAGGGTGTCGATGACGCCCACGTGCTGCAGCAGCGAGACGTAGGTGATCATGCCGGCCACCAGCAGCACCGTGGACCAGGAGACGCCGCCGATGAAGGTCTTGTGCTCCTTGATATTGACGAAGGCCAGCAGCAGGCCGGCGGAGAGGGCCACGAAGCCGATCGGCAGGTGGAAGCCGAGCGTGCAGACCAGGATCACTGCGATCAGGAACAGGGTGAAGATCTGCTGGCCCCCGGGACGGCCGGTGCGGGCCGTGTCCAGGCCGGTGTACTCGTTGCCGTGCTTGTCGCGCAGCTTGCCCAGCAGAGCGAACAGCACGATGGTCAGCGCCGAGAGGATGAAGTTCAGCGCGAAGCTGGCCAAGAACAGCCCGCTCTGCGAGATGGGGAAGCCGTTCTTCAGCGCGATGTCGTGCACCAGCACGCCGGCGACGGACAGCGGGGAGAAGCCGCCGGCGTGCGCTCCGTTGATCACAAAGGCGCCCATCAGCACCGGGTGGATGCGTGATTCGTAGGCCAGTCCCAGGGCCGCCGGTGCCAGCAGCGCCACCGCCGCCGGCGAGAACGTTCCCAGCGCCGTCAGCGCCGCAGCCAGGAGGAAGAACACCCAGGGCAGCAGCATGGTCTTGCCCCGGACCAGCCGCACGCAGGTCTGCACGATGATGTCGATCGACCCGTTCCGCTGCGCCATGCTGAAGAAATAGGTCACGCCGATGATCGTCAGGACGATGCTGGCCGGGAAGTCCTCCAGGATCTCCTTGTCGCTCATGCCCAGCATGAAATAGCCGACACCGAAGGACGCCACCAGCCCCATGACGCCGATGTTCAGCGGCCATTTGGTGGCGACGACGAACATCACCACGAGGATGACGAGCGGGATGATCTGGGTGGCGGTCATGGTCGGCTCCGATTCAGAGGCGGCCGCGGGGTTGAAGAGGACACCTCCGAACAGGAGGGCCAGCAGACCCAGGACAGCGATCGCGGCCACCGTCACCAGCAGGATACGGCGGCGGCGGTCGGGACGCCCGGAGGGCTCGGCCCGGGTGTCGACGGGGGCGGCCTGTTGCGGCTCCTTTTCTACGGTTTCTTCTGCAGTCTTTTCTGCGATGTTAGTCATGATGCTTTCTCCTCATCGAGTAGCGCTGGCAAAGGAGGCGTCGACGGCGGTGCCGAGGGCCTCGGGAAGGTGGATGGTGGTGGTGGCGATGGTGCGGGCTGTGCGGTCGACGCCGACCAGCAGTTGCCCGTCCCTTTCCTCGCTCCATGTTTCGATGACCCCGGCCGGGGTGCGCAGCCGCAGGATGGGGCGAGCGGTGCCGCCGGTGATGTCGGCAAGCAGCGTGCCGGGGGTGCGGGCCGCGAGGGTCAGGGCGATGCTTCCGGTGATGGCCAGGGCCGGGTGCGGCTTGCCCATCGAGAGCATGACGACGGCGACGTCGCTTTCGGCGTCGGACGGGGCAGGGGCGCCCACGACGGCGACCTTGGGGACGGCGCGGGCGGCTTCGCCGGGAGCCGATGCGAGACCCATCCGCACGGCTGCCTGGCGCCGGATGTGTTCCAGGGTGTCCAGCTGCAGTTCCAGCCCGGCGGTCCAGTTGCCGTAGCGCTCCGGGTCGAGGCCCAGGTCCTCGGCGCGCAGCACGACGACCGGCGCTCCGGCGTCGACCATGGAGACAGTCCAGCGGGTCCCGCCGGCGACGATGACGTCCGTGGCTGATCCGGTGGGAAGCAGCCTGCCGGTGGTTTTTCCGGCGGGGTCCAGGAAGCCGAGCCCCACCCGGTAGCCGGGGAACGGGACGCCGGGCATCTGGGCCTGAGGGACGATCGGAAGGGCTCCGGCCGGTGTCGACACCCGCTGGATGATGACCTGGCCGGTGTTGGTGTTCCGGGTGACGATCCGGGTGACGTCTCCGGTGGGGACCACCCAGCCCTTTTCGATGGCGTACAGGCCCACCACGGCCGAGCAGTTGCCGCAGTTGCTGCCCCAATCCACGGCAGCTTCCTCGATGCCCACCTGGGCGAACGTGAATTCGACGTCGACGCCGGAGTCGGCGGGGCGGTGCAGGATCATCGCCTTGCTGGTGGTGGAGGTGGCGCCGCCGACGCCGTCGATCTGCCGGTGGTCGGGGCTGCCGAACAGCCGGGGCAGCAGGACGTCCGGGCTGGTCCCGGTTTCATCCAGCTGCCCGGTTTCGAAGACCCAGCATTTGCTGGTGCCTCCGCGCATCCACTCCGCTTCGATCTTCATGGTCTGTTCCTTGCTTCGGTTCTGCCCCGAATTGTTCAAGGGCTTGATTCGAGATTGATCCAGATCACAAATGAAGACAAGGTTGGATTTCTGCAAGGGAGTGTAGTGATGCTTCATTCACTGTGCCTACGGCCCATTGCTGCCCGCCTCAGGTGGGGCGGCCGTCGGAAACCGCTGGCTTTATCCCCGGAATCAAGCGGTGAATGTATAGAATTAACAGATTCAACAGAAGGGCGAAGCGTTGCTTAACGATCCTGAGCGGGAATTGTTCGACATCCGGCGCCTTGCCCTGCTGGTGGAGGTGGTGGAGCAGGGGTCCATCACCGCCGCGGCCGAGCTGATGATGTACACGCCCTCCGCCGTTTCGCAGCAGCTGCGGAAGCTCGAGCAGGAAGTCGGGCAGCCGCTGCTGAACCGCCGCTCCCGCGGAGTGGTGCCCACCGAGGCCGGGCAGGTCCTCGCCGGGCACGCGCGCAAGGTCATCGGGCAGATGCGGGCCGCCCAGTCGGACCTGGACCAGATCGCGGGTCTCAAGCGGGGCTCGCTGACCATCGGCACCTTCCCGACGCTCGCCGGCTCGTTCCTGCCGGTGGTCATCCGGGCCTTCAAGAAGAGGTACCCGGCGATTGGCCTGTCCCTGCGCAGTGCGCGCTTCGATGACCTGGTGAGCGATCTGCAGTCCGGCGTGACCGGGCTCTGCCTGCTCTGGGACTACCCTTGGAACCGTTTTCATGACGATTCGATCCGGATCACGGAGGTCTTCCAGGAAAGCACGGTCCTGCTGGTCTCCCGCAGCCATCCGCTGGCCGACCGCGAGGAGATCCGGATGGAGGAGCTCCGCAAGGAATCGTGGATCGTGCGGGCCGAGGCGCACCCCGTCGTCGAGGTGCTGCAGCGTTCCGCCCACGAGGCCGGGTTCGAACCGACCATCGGCTTCCTGGCCAACGACTACCAGGAAGCGCAGGCGATGGTAAGCGTCGGCATGGGCGTGGCCATGGTGCCGAAGACGGCTGTGGCCCTGCAGCACCCGGACGTCCGGGTCATCAGCCTCGGCTCGGCCGCGCCCCTGCGGCGGGTACTCCTGGCCCAACGCCAGGACAAGGTCTACGCCCCGGCAGAGGTCGCCTTCCATTCCACACTGCTCGAAATCGCCCGCGAACGGGCCGGGGACTATCTCTAACGACGGCGCCCCCGAGACATCTGATCGGCCAGGAATTCGGCGTCGTCGCCCACACCCGAGAGCAGCCCGGACTTGAACGTGTGCATCCAGTGCAGCCCAAGGAAGTAAAGGCCCGGAACGGCGGTGACGCCGCGCTGCTGGGCGGGCCGGCCGCGGGCATCGAACACCGGAATCCTGACCCAGCCATAGTCGTAGCCGTACCCCGTCGCCCAGACGATAGTGGTAATGCCTTCCGCCGGGAGACTCAGCGACTCGACCTCCTGTACACCGGGAAGAGGCTCTGGTTCCCCCGGGTCCGCCTCGGTGAGCCCATCCTCACCGCCTCTGTTGATGAAGTCCCGGGCTGCCGCCACGAATCCGGCGTACGCCTGATCGGCCTCATCGAGGATCTGATTCGCGTTGGCTTGCACCCCCAGCCCGCCGCCTGACGCTCCGGTGACCCGGCCAATCACGTTCGCGCCGGCTGCCGCAAGCTTGCGAACGTCGACGTCGTAGCCGCCGTTCACCCCTGTCACGACCGTCGACGGCGGGTACTGACGCCCGGGAAAGCTGTCGATGGTTTGCGCGAAACGGCCCAGTGCGTCGAACCACCAGTAGGCGTCCTTGCCCCGGAAGCGCCGCGGGGCGCGCCGGTGCCTGCTGACCGAGAGGTAGACGCGGCGTCCGGCACGGAGCAGCTCATCGGCGATCTGGGTGCCGGAGGCCCCGCTGCCGACAACCAGCACGGCACCTTCCGGCAGGGCCTCGGGACGCCGGTAGCGCGTGGGGTCGAGCTGCAGGACCGATCGTGGGACCTCGTGCGCCACGGTGGGGATCCGGGGAAGCTGAAAGGGCCCCGTCGCGATGACGACGTTCCGCGCGCGGATGGACCCGTCCGCCAGGGACAGCTCGAAGCCCTCGTCCCCGCCCAGCGCCGCGAGACCCTGGACTTCGGCGTGTTCACGCACGGGCGCCGCCATGTGCCCCGCGTAGTCCTCCAGGAGACGAAGGATCCCGCGGTAGTGGGCGAACCCCTCCGGATCGGGCCCCTGATATGCGTAGCCAGGCAGCTGCAGGGTCCAGTTCGGGAACTGAAAGCGAAGGGAATCCCATCGCTCGGTCCGCCAGCGCTCACCGACCCGCCCGCGCTCCAGGACGACGTGGTCGCGGCCCTGCTGCTGCAGCACCCGACTCATCGCGAGCCCGGACTGACCGCCGCCGATGACAACAATGTCCTGCTGCTCCCGCATGCTCAGCTCCTGGGAACCGGTGACCCACCCGGCGTACCAACCGCATGCACTCGCCGGGTTGTTGGAAGTGTCAGCCTGCCGGTTTGATGTTTTGGTTGATGTGGAAGAGGTTGCCGGGATCGTACTTGGCCTTCACTTTGGCGAGGCGGGCGTAGTTCCCCGCGTAGGTGTCCTCGATGTGTGGCTGGTCGTCGGCGTCGAGGAAGTTCACGTAGCCCGCACCGGATCCGAGGGGGTGGAGTTCGGCATAGTAGTCGCGCACCCACTTCCTATTGGCGTCATTGTCTGCCGGATCCTCCCAGTGGCAGGCAATGTCCACTGCAAAGTCGGCGTCGCGGTAGGGGAACGCGGTCTCGTCCCGCCCGACCCGCTGGACGGCACCGTTAATGGGATAGAAGTGGTTGGCCGTCTGGACGCTCGGAATGGCCTCGCCGAACTTCTCAGCGACACGGACGACGTCGTCGCTCAGGCGGGGCAGGAACGCGGACTTCCAGTAGGCCTGCAGGCCCTTGGGATACATGGGGTCGAAGAGTGTATTTAGCACCGTGTACGGAATGGGACCCAGGAAGGAACCGGCGGCGGGCGCGACGTCGAGGAACGGCTGCCATTGACGCTCCCCTTCGTCGTGGGGGCCAGCCCAGCCGCCCACCAGCACCACCACGGGCTTCCCGTGATATTCCTCAGGCAGGAAGGGGACAGGCGGCCCCTGGTGGAAGCCCAGGAACACTCCCATTTCCTCCGGTGCGGTGGCGATGTAATCCCGGTAGAGCCGTGCCACCGCGTCGGCGTGTTCCAGAAGGTAGATGATCACTCCGCCGTAGAGAACATCCACCGGGTGAAGGTTGAACTCGAAGGAAGTCACGACGCCGAAGTTGCCGGTCCCGCCGCGCAGCGCCCAGAAGAGGTCCTCGTTTTGCGTGTCGCTGGCGACCAGGAACTTCCCGTCGGCGGTCACTACGTCCGCGGATTTCAGGTTGTCGCACGAGAGTCCGTACTTGCGGGCGAGGTAGCCGATGCCTCCGCCGAGGGTTAGACCAGCAACACCCGTTGATCCAATGATGCCTCCGGTGGTGGCAAGGCCGAAGGCGCACGTGGCGTGGTTGAAGTCCGCCCACGTCACTCCGGCTTCGGCACGTGCGGTCGCATTGGCAGGATCCACGCGCACGCCCCGGCAGCCTGTGAAGTCGATGACGAGGCCGCCGTCGCAGGTCCCGAACCCGGGTGCGCTGTGGCCGCCGCCGCGCAGCGCCAGGTCCAAACCGGTGTCCCGCGCGAAGTTCACGCCTGCCATGACGTCCGCGACTTGCGACACGCGCAGGATGGCTGCAGGGCGTTTGTCGATCATTCCGTTGAAGACGGCACGAGCGGTGTCGTAGTCCGCCTGATCGCTTGTGATGACCTGGCCCCGCACTTTCTCCTGGAGGGCCTGGAAAGAGCTGTTGTCCACCGTGTACTCCGATTCACCCGGGCCGGGCATGCCCGGGCAACTGGGCACGGCCACCGGGGCAGTGCCGGGTATTTGGTTTAGCAGCCGATGGGGCCCTGGGTCGTGGAGGGCAAAAGCCTATGCCGCAGGCTTCCACAGCGGCGGAGACCTTATGCACCTTGGCAACCCAGCATCGTTACGCGGTCTGCCTTGGCGTGATTCCGAGACGGGGTTCGCCCTCGTCTCAACGGGTTACAGCACGGCTACTCGTAAATTACCCCCGCCCCATACGGCGGTCAATAACCTGTTGCGCGGCCCCCGCCTTGCCCGTTCGGCCAATGGGTTCAACTTCGCCGCCAGCCCCGGCAGCCTGTCTCCGGGCCCGGTCAGGCGCCGGCGGAGGCGCGGAACGCTAGGTACCGCGGGTCCCCGCGACCCAGCAGCGCTCCCAGGACCTCCGCCGCCTCGGCGTCGGCGGATCCCATGTCCGTGGAGAGCCACCGCATCAGGAGCCCGGGGTCGGCGCTGGCGCGTACGGCCGATCCCACGGCCAGGTCCAACTGGTCCCGGAGCAGCTGGACCGCTAAAACGCCGGACCGGCTGAGGAGGGGAGCCCGGTAGGATTCCAGCGCTTCCGCCACCCGGCCCTCGCGCAGCTGCCCCAGCACCCGCCCCGAGTCGGACCGGCCGGCCACGTCCGCGGCCAGCCGGTACGGGTTGGACAGCACCGCCTCGCCGAGCAGCGACCGGAGCCGGAACATCTCGGTGCGGATGGCCTGCGGAGTCCCGGCGTCGCCGTGCAGTTCGTAGGCCAGCTCCTCCGCGGCCCAGCCCTGGGCGCGGGAGTCCAGCAGCGCCAGGATCTCCGCGCGGCGCGGCGTCAGCGGCACGCGGCTGCCGTCGGCCAGCACCGCCGCGGGCTTGTCGCCCAGCAGTTCCAGGGACGCCACAGCCGCCCTCGGCGGCGAGTCGACCGGGCCGCGCAGGCGCTCGCGGGGGCGCTGCCCCCCGGGGCCCGACGGCGCACCCGCGGACGTCCCGCCGTCGGGCGTCCCCAGGAGCGACTCCGCCACCCGCACGGCGCACCGCACCATCCGCAGGGTGTCCACACTGATCGTGTCCAGCGGCCCCGAGACGTCCAGCACGCCCAGCACCCGCCCGGTGGCCGGATCCGTGATGGGCGCCGCCGAACACGCCCACTCGTGGTGCGTGCGGACCAGGTGCTCGGCGGAAAAGAGCTGCACCGGGCTACCGGTGACCAGGGCCTCGCTGATGGCGTTGGTGCCGATCCCGGCCTCGGACCAGTCCGCACCTTCCAGGAACTCCAGCCGGTCGGCCTGCCGCAGGACGGCCGGGCTGCCCACCCGCCACAGGATCTCGCCGCTGGCATCGGTCAACACCAGCAAGTGCCGGCCGCTCCGCGAATCGTCGGCCAGCAGCTCATGCAGGGCCGGCATCACGCGTTGCAGCCGGTGCTCCCGCCGGAGCTCCAGCACCTCGGACACCTCGTGCAGGTGCCGCGGGCTGTGCTGGTCCGGGCTGATGCCCAGCGCCATGGCCCGGTGCCATGAATCGGCCAGGCTGGCGGGGATTTCGGGGCGCGGGACACCGGAGATGACGAGTTCATGTGCGCGGCGCAGCGTCCGTGCATACCGTGCCGGGTCAGAGAACCTCAGGCCGTAGTCCACTCAGCTCCTCCCCGCAGTCGGCGGCAGTGCCGGACCGGTGGGCGTGTAACGCCGCTGTTACCCCCGGCGCGCTCCAATGGTGATGCAGCTCACGCTCGCCCCAGCATATCGCAGGGTACCGGCGGGACGGGGCTCACCTGGCAACATCACAAAGGAGTGGAGATGACCGGAACACCAACCGCTGCCGCGCAGGCCTGGCTGGCGCGCTTTGATGACGCGCTGCAACGACGCGACCTGGACGCGGCCCTGGAGCTTTTCGAGGATGACAGCTACTGGCGCGACTTCGTGGCGTTCACCTGGAACCTGAAGACCCTCGAGGGTAAGGCGGACATCCGACGCATGCTGGAAGCGACACTGGAACGCGTACAGCCCGCGGGCTGGGCGCTCGCGGAGGATGCCACCGGGGACGCCGACGCCGTGGAAGCCTGGATCACGTTCGAGACCGGCGACGCCCGCGGCTACGGCCACCTCCGGCTGCGGAACGGCAAGTGCTGGACGCTGCTGACCACCATGCAGGAGTTGAAGGGCTTCGAGGAGAAGAAAGGCCCGCGCCGTGAGCAGGGCGTGGCCCATCAGATCGTCCGCGGCCGCCGGTCCTGGCTGGAACTGAAGGAAGAGCAGCAAGCCCGGCTCGGCTACGAGGAGCAGCCGTACTGCGTGATCATCGGCGGCGGGCAGGGCGGCATCGGCCTCGCCGCCCGGCTGCGGCGCCTCGGCGTGCCCACCGTCATCATCGAGAAGAACCAGAACCCCGGCGACTCCTGGCGGAACCGCTACAAGTCCCTGCACCTGCACGATCCCGTCTGGTACGACCACCTGCCGTACCTGAAGTTCCCGGACGACTGGCCGGTCTTCGCCGCCAAGGACAAGATCGGCGACTGGCTGGAGCACTACACCCGGATCATGGAGCTGAACTACTGGTCCGGCACCGAGTGCGTGGGAGCGGCGTACGACGACGGCACGCAGGAATGGACGGTCGACGTCGTCCGCAACGGCGAACCGGTGACGCTGCGGCCCAAGCAGCTGGTGTTTGCCCTGGGCGTCTCCGGCTACCCGAGCATCCCCGCGTTCGATGGCGCCGAGAGTTTCCTGGGCGAGCAGCGCCACTCCTCGCAACACCCCGGCGGCGGGGACTGGACGGGCAAGAAGGCCGTGGTGATCGGCTCGAACAACTCGGCGCACGACATCTGCGCGGACCTCTGGGAGCACGGCGCCGACGTCACCATGGTGCAGCGGTCCTCCACCCACATCGCCCGCAGCGAGTCGCTGATGGACCTGGCCCTGGGTGATCTCTACTCGGAGCGGGCGCTCGCCAACGGCATCACCACTGAGAAGGCGGACCTGTTGTTCGCCTCGCTTCCCATGCGGGTGCTGCCCGGCGCGCAGGTACCGGTGTACCAGCAGATGGCCGAGCGGGACGCGGAGTTCTACTCCCAGCTCGAGGCCGCCGGCTTCGACCTGGACTTCGGCGTGGACGGGTCCGGCCTGTTCGTGAAGTACCTGCGGCGCGGCTCGGGCTACTACATCGACGTCGGCGCTTCCCAGCTGCTCATCGACGGGCGGGTGAAGCTGAAGTCCGGCCAGGTCGCCAAGATCACCGGCAACGCCGTCGTGATGGACGACGGGACCGAGCTGGAGGCGGACCTTATTGTCTACGCCACCGGTTACGGCTCGATGAACGGCTGGCTGGCGGACCTGGTCTCTCCCGAAATCGCGGACAAAGTAGGAAAATGCTGGGGATACGGCTCGGATACGCCAAAGGACCCTGGTCCGTGGGAGGGTGAGCTGCGCAACATGTGGAAGCCGACCAATGTACCCAGCCTGTGGATCCACGGCGGCAACCTGCACCAGAGCCGGCACTACTCCGCCTACCTGGCCCTGCAGCTGAAGGCCCGGATGGAAGGACTCGAAACGCCTGTTTACGAACTGCAGCCAAGCCACCACACCCGCTGACCGGGCTCAATCGGCGGCCGCCGGCTGGACCCAACAGGCGGCCACCGGCCGCCGGTTGGCCCGGTGAAACCCCATATCCGTCCCACTGATTGGAAGGACCATCATGAAGGCAGCACGTTTCCATGGCCGCAAGGACATCCGGATCGAGGACGTCCCGGAGCCGGAGCTCCGGGCCGGCGCGGTGAAGATCGACGTCGCGTGGTGCGGCATTTGCGGCACTGACCTGCACGAATACCTGGAAGGCCCCATTTTCTGCCCGGCGCCGGGGCACCCGCACCCGCTCTCGCACGAGGAGTCGCCGGTGACCCTGGGGCACGAGTTTTCCGGGACCGTCTCTGAGATCGGCGAAGGCGTGGACGGGCTCGCGGTGGGGGACAACGTCGTCGTCGAACCGTATTTTGTGGACGGCGACTGCGACATGTGCCAGGCCGGCAGTTACCACCTGTGCCGGCAGATGGGCTTCATTGGGCTCTCCGGCGGCGGTGGCGGGCTCAGCGAAAAGATCGTGGTGGACCAACGGTGGGTGCACCCCATCGGCGACATCCCGCTGGACGAGGCGGCGCTGATCGAACCGCTCTCCGTGGCCCACCACGCGGTGGCGCGCAGCGGCGCCAAGGCCGGCGACGTGGCCCTGGTGGGCGGCTCGGGCCCCATCGGGCTGCTGACCGCGGCCGTCCTCAAGGGCATGGGCGTGACCACGATCATCAGCGAACTGACCCAGGCCCGGAAGGAAAAGGCCGTCTCCAGCGGGGTGGCGGACCACGTGCTGGACCCCAGCCTGGAAAACGTTCCGGCCCGGGTGCTGGAACTCACCGGCGGGACCGGAGCCGACGTCGCCTTCGAATGCGCCGGCGTGAACGCGGTGCTGGACACCATGCTCGACGCCGTCCGGCCCGGGGGAGTGGTGGTCAACGTGTCCATCTGGGGCGCGCCCGCCACCGTGGACATGCAGAAGCTGGTGCTCAAGGAGATCGACCTGCGCGGCACCATCGCCTACGTCCGGGACCACCCCGCCGTGATCAGGATGGTGCAGGAGGGCAAGGTGGACCTCAAGCCCTTCATCACCGGAAGGATCGCGCTCGACGACCTCGTGGAACAGGGCTTCGACACCCTGATCAACCACAAGGACACAGCGGTGAAGGTGCTGGTGCATCCGTAGGGGCCGGGACCCTGTGCGGTGCGCCGGGCGTTGCCGGGACTATGCGGGCCCCGGCAACGCTGCGGGTTGGGTGGCTCCGGGCCCCATGGCGCCGCCTGAAGCTGGCTCGGCGGAGAGCTTCTGCGCCGGGTAACAGTCGGGTGTTCCCATCCCGGGTCTGGGTTGGAACAATGCTGCCATGGCACGAATTCTTGGGTTCCTGTTGTTCCTGGCCGTGGTGGTCTACGTGATCGCCGCAACGTGGCTGTTCGTCCTCGCGCTGGTCCTGACCGTGGCGATCGTCAAACATGTACGCACCCGACACCGCGTCGCCCCGCGGGCCGCCCCGGCAGCGAAGCTCCACCACAACGCTCCAGCCGTCCCGCGCGCTATCCCGAGCCCCGCCCCGGCTCCGGCGCCGGCCTATCTGTCCCGGTGGTCGGTCCAGCGCCGGTGGGTCGTCGCCGGTGACAAGGACGACTGGGACCAGGCCTTCCGGGACGCCGAGCTTCGGGCGCAGGTTTGCGCCGCCGGACCGGGGGCCTCCCGGAGGTAGCGCGCGCCGTCACCGCCCCGCTATGTGCTCTGCCACGAACTTCGCGTCGTCGCCCACCACCGACAGCGTGGCCGAGAGGTGCTTCGTGAGCCAGGGCAGGCCCACGGCATAGAGACCCGGGACCTCAGTGACGCCCCGGCGGTGCCGCGGGTAGTTCCACTCGTCCAGCACGGGCGCGTCGAGGAAGCCAAAGTCCAGGCCGTAGCCGGTGCACCAGATGACCGAGGTGACGCCCTCGGCAGCCAGATCGAGCCGCGCCCCCGAATCTGCGGGCAGCCAGTCGTCCGCCGGCGCGGGTTCCGCGGGCGGGGCGTCGATGCCTGCCGCGGCGATGTAGCCGTCGGCCATCCGCCCAAGGCGCTCGCGGAACCCCGCCTCCACCAAGGCGAGGCGTGCGGGGAGATCGTCGCTGAAGACGAGGCCGCCGTCGTCCGTTCCCTCGAACCGACCGTGCAGGCGGACGCCCCGGCGGCCGAGGTCGCGGAGGTGGATGCCATGGCCGCCGCCGTTGCCGGAGATCAGCGGGTTGCACATGAACCGCGCGGCCGGTGACGGCAGATGGTCCGCCTGGAGGCCGTTGATGCCGAATTCGGGGCCGTGGAGGTTGACCTGCAGAATCCACTGGAAAACATCCTGGCCGCGGTACCGCCGCGGAGCCTCAGGGCAGGTGGAGACGGACAGATGGACTTCCCGGCCTGCGTCGAGCAGGTCCTCGGTGATCTGCCCGCCCGACTGCCCGGTGCCCACCACCAGCACGGCGCCGTCGGGAAGCTGCTGCGCGTTGCGGAAGTCGTGGCTGTGCAGCTGGCGGATGTGCCCGGGGAGATTGCCTGCCGACGCCGGAAAACGCGGCCGCTGGAAGGCGCCGTTCGCGAGGACCACGTTCCGCGCGAGCCAGCGGCCCTGATTGGTCTCCACCGTGAAGCGGCCGTCGACGACGCCGACCCGGGTCACCTCCGTGCCGAGCCGGACCGGCGCCTTGATCCGCGCGGCGTAGTCGCGGAACAGTCTGATCACCTCATCCCGGGGGAGGAAGGCGTCCGGCTCGGGACCGTCGTAGCTCAGCTCCGGCAGCAGGAACGAAAAATTCGGGGTGTTCAGGAAGAACGAATCCCAGCGGTCCTGCCAGGCACCGCCCAGCTCCCTCCGCCGTTCCAACACGTAGTGGTCGACGCCGTACCGGCTCAGCCAGCAGCTGGTCGCCAGGCCGGCCTGCCCCGCGCCGACCACCAGGGTGTCGGCCGACTGGACAGGTCCCGCGCCGGGGGAGGGAATGGCTACTTCCTCGGCGCTTTCGGTGCCTTGGAGGCCTTGGCCGCCTTCGGGGCCTTAGGCGGCAGCCCGGCCACATACTCGAACGCCCTTTCCACCCAGGCCCTGGCGCGCTCCTCGCCGGTGCCGCCGCCGTCGCCGTTCCAGACCTCCGGCAATCCGGTGTAGCCGCCCATAGGGCGCTCGGCCGGGCCGAACGGAACGGTCCGCTCCGAACTTTCGAGCGCCGCCTGATCCGCAGTGGAAAGCTTCACGCCAATGGTGGAGCCGAACAAGCCGGCGAACATGTTGCCGTTCACGAACGCCCCGAGGTTTCCGAACATCGGCTTGATGACCACCCCGGGATGGTCCGGAATCAGCGAGCGGAAGTGCTCCTTGTCGGCGTCGGACGCTTTGGGCATTTCCATGCGTACCTCCCGGAAATGGGGGCCATTGAACAGGTCTTTCTGCAGGATATGCCCGGGGCCGCGCCCGGTACAGACCGCCGGTGTTCTGCCCCCGCTACTGCAGCCCCGGCACCCCGTCCCGGATCTCAAACGACGCCTTCGTGCTCACCGGTGCGCCCGGCGTCGTGACGTAGTCCAGCGTCCGGAAGGCGGCGGTCATGGCGTCCTTGGTGATGCGGGTGTTCACGTAGCCGCGGTTGTCGTTGTAGAACTTCAGGTGCGGGTTCCAGGCCATCGTGGCGTCCGTGGTGGAGCCGGTGCCATTGCCGGTCGAGGTGATCGAGGTGCACACCAGTTCGGAGCCGACCACGGGGGAGGCCGGCTCCTTGTAGTCCACCTTGACGTCGTTGGCCCAGTTGCGGTGCACGTCGCCGGTCAGGACGACGGCGTTCCGCACGTCCGCGTCCACCCAGCCCTGCGTGATGCGGCGGCGTGACGCGGCGTAGCCGTCCCAGCCGTCCATGGAGACGTCGTCGATCTCCGGTGCCTGGTTCCGGTCCCGCTCGGCGAAGAACACCTGCTGGCCCAGAATGTCCCAGCGCTGCGTGGAGTTCCGGAACCCCTCCAGCAGCCACTTCTCCTGCTCCGCGCCGGTGATGGTGCGGTCCTCCGCCAGGCGCTCGGTAACGTTCTTCCGCCAGCCGTCGCCGGCGAGCTGGTCGTCGCGGTACTGACGGGTATCCATCATGTGGAAGTTGGCCACCTGGCCCCACTGCAGCTTCCGGTAGATCTTCATGTCGGCACCCGCCGGCACGGACGAGCGCCGCAGCGGCATGTTTTCGTAGTAGGCCTGGAACGCGGCGGCGCGGCGCTGCCGGAAGTGCTGGGTGGTGTCGTTCAGCTGCCCGGCATCGCGGTTCTCCGGGACGTCGTCCGCCCAGTTGTTGTCCACCTCGTGGTCATCCCACACCACCAGCCACGGCGCCACGGCGTGCGCGGCCTGCAGGTCGGCGTCGGCCTTGTACTGCGCGTGCCGCTGCCGGTAGCCGGCCAGGTTCACCGTCTCCGGTCCTGCGTGGTCGCGCGGGTTGCTGCCGCCGATCACGTAGCTGTCCTTCTTGTACTCGTACAGGTAGTCGCCCAAGTGCAGCACCAGGTCCGGGTGGTCCTGGGCCAGCCGGGCGTAGGCGGTGAAGTAACCGTGCTCGTACTGCGCGCAGCTGGCGAACGCCATGGCCAGCGCCGCCGGCACCTCGTGCGGTGCCGGGCTGGTCAGCGTCCGGCCCACCGGGCTGATGTGCCGGCCGGTGCGGAACCGGTAGAAGTATTCGCGTCCCGGCCGCAGGCCTTTCAGCTCCACGTGCACCGAGTGCGCGGTCTCGATCCGGGCGTGCTCGACGCCGCGGGCCACCACCGTGCGCATGCCTGCGTCCTCCGCCACTTCCCACGCCACCGCGACGTTGCGTGCGGGCATCCCGCCCAGCCCGTCCCCGGCCACCGGGTCCACCGCCAGCCGGGTCCAGATCACGAAACCGTCCGGCCACGGCTCGCCGGAGGCGATGCCGAGCCGGAACGGATCGGTGCGGAGACCGGCGTCGTCCGCGGTGGAAACGGCGACGGCGGCCCCCGGCCAGGCGGCGACGAGCCCCGCTCCGAGGCCGGCGGAAAGAACGGATCTGCGCGAAATGTTGTCCATGCCCGCCACGCTATTCACGCCGGATTGACCCAATCCAAGGAAGACATGAATGCGCAGTTAACTGCGTGACAAGACCTGACACGACAACCGTGCCCGCCGGGTTCCGGCGGGCACGGTTGTCGTGGAGGCGCGGTGCTCCGTGCGGCGCTGGCTTAGGCGTGTGCCTTGGCGCGGCCCTTGGTGAGGATGACTGCCAGCGCGATCATGCCGGCGCCGAGCACCAGGTGCAGGATGTTGTCCAGGCTGTTCAGCGGCACGAAGTCGCCGGCCGAATCTTCGGGAACTACCAGGCCGTACACGAACAGGACCAGGTAGATGACACCGCCGTAGAGCAGGAAGGAGCGGGCGCCGGTGGCGGTACGGGCCAGCAGCAGGCCGGCGGCGCCGAAGAGCAGGTGGACGATGTTGTGCAGGACCGAGACCTGGAACAGTCCCAGCAGCATGGCCTCGGAGTGGTGGCCGGCGAATTGCAGCGACTCGTAGTTGGTGGTGATGCCCGGGACGAAGCCCAGGATGCCGACCAGCAGGAAGACGGCGCCGACGGCGAGGCTCGCCTTCTGGACGGTGGTGCGGGCTGCGGTCCGGTTGTGGGTCGTGGTTGTCATGCTGGCTCCTTGGGTGCGGGCTTGCGGTGAGGGAGCGACCTGTGGTTCGGCCGTTCCGATGCTTATGCCAGCAATTCGGAGGACATTGAGCGGCGGATTGCTCCATCCGGCGGAATTTGCTCCGGGGAGCAGCAGGGCGAGTGAATCCTGCGGGACTACTCCCGTGCGACCAGCCGGAAGCCGCACCGTGAGCTGACCCAAAGCATTGACTCATGGGCAGTGTTTGCTCTACGTTCTCGAATTACGGAACCACTCATGCATTTTGTAAAAGCGGAAAGCGTGATTTTCATGGGGTCAGCCATGATTGAGACGAACGACAATATGCTCATGATTCTTGGCGGTGACGGGTATTTGGGCTGGACGCTGGGACTGGCGTTGGCCAACCGCACCGGCCGGCAGGTGGTTCTGGTGGATAACCTCATCAAGCGCCGCTGGGAAGAAGAGGCTGGGGCCAAGGTCCTGGTGCCACTCCGGAGCCCCGAAGCGCGCATCGCCGAATATGAACGGATCTTCGGGAAACAGAATCTTTCATTCGAGAATGTCGAACTCCTGGACCCGAAGGCTGTTGAGAAGGTAATTGCGAAGTACCGGCCCGCCGTCGTCATCAACGGCGCCCAGCAGCCCTCGGCGCCGTTCTCAATGAGCAGTGCGGAGAATGCGGCAGCCACCTTTACGAATAATATCGTCGGCCACCTCAACGTGCTGTGGGCTATCGCGCACCTGAGCAGAGCCACTAAATACATCAAGCTTGGCTCCGGAGGCTGCTACATGGCCACCGACACCGATGCGGTCCCGCTCGGTAAGCACGACTTCGCTTTCGAACATGAAGGCCGGCAGCACAAGGTCCTGCAAAGCTTCCTTCCGATGCAAGCCACCGACTTTTACCATCAATCGAAGATCACTGACCTGCTGATCGATGACCTTTGTTCAAAAATGTGGGGCTTGAAGGTCATGACAGTCCAGCAAGCCACCATCTTTGGAGCGACAGTTCCGGAAAACCATTCACCTGAGCGTGGCGGACTGGCCGCCAGATTCAATTACGACGCCGTCTTTGGCACGGTCATCAATCGCTTTGTCTGCCAGGCCGTCGTCGGCCATCCCCTGACTGTTTATGGCGACGGGACCCAGAAGACCGGCCTGATCAGCCTGACCGACACGGTCGACAACTTCCTCAAGTTGATCGACCTCGACGTCGAGGCCGGTGAACACCTGATGGTGCACAACTTCACCCATCGTCTGAGTGTCGGTGAAATAGCCCAAAAACTCGCAGAAATCGATTCCTCGGTCAAAATCGAGCATGTCACCAACCCCCGCCAGGAAGCGACCGGCAAGCTGGAACCCCACGTGGAAGTGCATGAGGCAATCAGGGCCTGTCACAGGGACCTGGAGGCCCGGCTGCAGGCGGAATTGGCCGCCATGCTCGAGTTCACGCGCCGCTACAAAGACAACATCGAGCCGTCCATCATCATGCCAAGAGTTAATTGGTCTCCCAGGCAAGCCGCTGCCCGCTAACCCTGCCCACTAAGCCCGTGGCCGCCCGCACCGCCCCGGCCCCGCCCGCTGAACCGTTGCCCATACCGCCCCGGCCCCGCTCGCTGGCGGCGTTACTGGCGGCGTCACCCGCGATCACCCGCGATCACCCGCGCGAACGCTAGCTTCTGCTACCGTCGAGGAATTCTCGGGCGAGCCGGGCCAAAACCTCGACGTCTTCCAGCTTGGACTCGTGGATGAAGGAGAGTCGGGCCACGTCCTGGATGGGCTTTAGGTAGACGCCCCGTTCCGTCAGGAATCCGCATAGGCCGGCCGGATCAGGGATGCGTAGCGAGACGATGTTGCTTTGATGCGTGCCGTGATCAATGAAGTCCAGGTTGTGTTCGTGCAGAATACCCTTGATCCCCGCCAGGAGCTCAAGGTTTTTCTGTTCGATGGCGCCCATCCCGATGGCGTTGGTTTCCCGGAGCGCTGCATGGAGTGCCGCCAGGCCGCTGACATTTTGGGTCCCATCCTGAAACCGGGCGGCCGTACTTTTGAGCACGTAGGAATTCTCGTCGAAATGTTCCACGCTGCGAATGCCCGCTTTGCTGTCACGCAGGAGGGGCATGACGTTCCGGTTGACGTACATGAAGCCGATCCCCATGCCGGCGCGCAGATACTTTTGGCCGCCGCAGACCAGGATGTCCACCGGGGTCCTGGTTAGATCAATCCTCCGCGCACCAACGTGCTGGACGGCGTCGACAACCAGGAAGATGCCCAGGCCGCGGCACTTGCGCGAAAGTAAGCCGAGGGCCGGCATGAATCCGTCGTACTGCTGGGCCGAGGAGATGCTTATGGCCCTTGTTCGCGGGCCGATGCTCTCGAGCAAACGCAGGAACGCGCCTTCATTGTCGCGGCCCGTAATTACCCTCACCGTCACGCCGTCGTGGCGCTTGCGCAACCACGGCAGCAGATTCGCGGGATATTCGTTGCCGAGCACCAGTACCTCATCGCCCCGCTGCAGCGGCAGGGCCTCACTCGCCATGATGATGCCCTCGGTCGTATTTTTTAGGTACGTGATTTCTTCAGCCGCACAATTGACCAGCCGGGCGGCTTCGGTGGCCATGTCGTCTGCCAGTGTGTCGTATTGGTAGAGCACTTCGGGGGGCCCGTAGAGGTAAAAATCCGCCATGAATGTGCGTGCGGCTTCATAAGCGGCCCGGCTCATCGGCGCAACGGTGGCATAGTTGAAAAGTATTTTCTCGGATATCGGTGTGGGGCCCTTGCGGACTGGGCCGCGGAGCGCGGCCGCCTCGATTGCCTGCGCAGTGGAGGCCAGTGTCGCACCCTTACGCATGGTTGCCTCCCCGCTTGGCACCTGTACCTCGACCCGTACCGAGTGAAGCTCAAGTTATAGGCGCGGTGATCCCGTGTCACGAGTAGTCATTACCCGGAAAGCGCCCGGTTTCAGAGGCCATGTCGCTGCGTGTCCGGGAGGATGTGCCCGGGAATTTTCCGTCGGGAACCAGACTGCGAGGGCGCGAATCCATGCCTGCGAGCTAACACCAGCCACCCGCCCCAATGTAACGAACTGGTAACATAGGGCTGATGCCGAATCAGTCTGGTCAAAAACGAGTCACCCAATTGGACGGCCTCCGCGGGATAGCCGCCCTGGTGGTCATCGCCTGCCATTTGCTCTCCACGCTCCCGGGAATCGGGAATGTGGTCTTCGATGACCGGTCCGCACCACTCGACGCTGCGGGGCACTGGGCGGTATTTTCCCCGCTGCACGTCCTTTGGAACGGCACTCCCGCGGTCCACGTCTTCTTTGTGCTGTCCGGCTTTGTCCTGATCCTGCCGTTCACCCGCGGGGACAAGGCCACCCGCTGGACCACGTACTACGCCAAGCGATTGCTGCGTCTCTACCTGCCAGCCTGGGCGGCCTTAGCCGTGGCGGTCGCGCTGGTCGTGACTATCCCACGCACAGTGTCTTCCCTGCAAAGCTCCTGGGCGAACATGTACGTCACCGACCCCAGCGTGGGCCAGGTCGCCAAGGACGGCCTGCTTCTGTTGGGCGCGAGCACCATCAACACCCCGCTGTGGACCCTCCGGTGGGAGATCTTGTTCTCCCTGCTGCTGCCGGTGTACGTCTTCGGTGCCCTCCGCTGGCGGCGCTTCTGGCACCTGAAGCTCGGCATCGTCGTGGCCCTGGCCGCGGTGGGCGCGGTGCAGCACATCGATTGGCTGATCTACCTGCCCATTTTCGCCATCGGCGCGATCCTCGGTGCCGAACGCGAACGGATCCGCGAGCTGACCCGCTCGTGGCCGCGCTTCGTCTGGCTGCCTGTCACCGCCGCCGGCCTGGTCCTGGCTAACGCAGAATGGTTCAGCCCCGCCAAACCGGTCGACGGCGTCGAGGCGCTGGTAACGGTCGGCGCGACGCTGCTCGTCCTGGTGTTCCTGCTGTCCGGCTCCGCGAAGAAGCTCGGAGACACCGCCGTTGCCCAATGGCTGGGCCGGATCTCCTTCAGCCTCTACCTGGTGCACCTGCCGATCATCCTGGCCGGCGTCACCCTGCTACGGTCAGTCTCGCTTCCGCTGGCGCTCGCCGTCTCCGCGGTTGCCTCGTTCGCGGTGGCCGAACTGTTCTACCGCTTCGTGGAGCAGCCCGCCCAGCGCCTCTCCATAGCCGCAGGACGGGCCGTGGAGAGGCGGCTCGGCGGCCGCCGCGACCGCGCGGATCCCCCGGCGAAACCGGGCATCGCGCACGAGGTGGGAACGACGTCGTCGGCAGCGGACCTCGGCCGGACGCGGCAATCCGTCTCGTAGGTAGGCGCGCGGCGGGGGCGTCCCAAAGGGCGCCGATGATGACGAGTGGTAATCCTCCGCCCATCCGTCCTGTAGAGTAGTTCTTGTTGTTGTGTTTATGCAGTTCGTAGTTCAGGCAGTACGCACGGTCGAAAGCCCGTGTTCTTCTGAAGCAGCGGTTTTGAGCACCCCAAACAGGAGGACCCGAAAGTCGGGACAGTTCCTCCACCTTCACGAAGGACAAAAATAATGGCTACTGGTACCGTCAAATGGTTTAACGCTGAAAAGGGCTTCGGCTTCATTTCCCCCGATGACTCCTCACAGGACGTTTTCGCGCACTACTCCGCGATCAACTCCTCGGGCTTCCGCTCCCTCGAAGAGAACCAGAAGGTCTCCTTCGAAACCGAGCAGGGCCCCAAGGGTCCTCAGGCCACCAACATCCAGGCTATCTAATTTCCTTAGATACCCGGAACCGTTAGGTTTCCAGCAGGGCCCGTCTTCGGACGGGCCCTGCTTTTGTTTAACCCGGATGTGCCAAGCGTGCCCAAGTAGCTCGCGGTTGTTGTCGTTTTGAGGCCCCAAAACGACAACAACTGCGAGTCAGTTGGGGCCTAGACACCGTCCACGTGCGGGAGCATCCTGTTGCTGTCCGCGTTCGCCACCACGCGGCCCCCAGGGATTGGCGAGGGAAGCTGGCACAAGGATCATGAGCGAATCACCAGACGCCCGGCAGAAACTGTCCGACCGGATCGACGAGAAGCAACGCGCCGTCCGCGCCTACCTGGCCCGCGAACGGCCCCGCCGGAACCGGCTCTCCAACGTCAGCATTGTGGGCAGCGGACTGGCCGCTGCACTCACCGCCGGCCCCGCGGTGGGCGGCACGGGATTCACCCACGCCACGGCAAACCTGCTCTCGCTCAGCGAGGACTCGATCGTCTGGCGGGTGCTGTGCTTGCTGGCCGTGATCCTCTCCGTCGCCGCCGCGCTGTCCACCAACTTCGCCACCTCGCGTTCCGTCGCGGACCGGGTCAGCGCCGCCGAAACCTGCAGCGCCCAGCTCGAAAGCCTCGCCGTCTCCCTGGACATCGGCCACATCGACGTCGACGAAGCGGTCAAGCTCTACCAGCAGTACGCCGGCCAGGTCCCGTTCGTGGAAACCGCGCACGCGTGAAGGCTGCCTTGCTGCCGATGCCCTGTCAGTTATGGCTGGTCTGAGCCCGTCGGAACAGCCAAAGCTGATAGAGCATCCGCCTCGCACCAACCGTTTTCCCCATCGGAAGCGCCCGACGTCGGCCGCCTCACCCGGCCCGGTGCCCCGCCTGCCGCCGCGCCACCCACCCGGCCAGCACCGGGTTGTCGATCTCCTTCGCCAGCCACTGCGCGGATTCGGCGGCGCCCGCATCGCCGAGGGCCGCCCGGTGCGACTGCGCCCGCACGGCAAACTCACGCATCCCGGACCGGCTGGCCAACGCACCCAGCCGGTCCGCGAACTCGGAGGCCCGCGGCGAACCCGAGGCCAATGCCACTTCCGCCGCCACGTCCAGCAGCCGGGCCGAGTACCAGAGGTACCACGGGCTGGGCGCCATGCCCCGGCCCACCCAGTGTTCGGCGGCGGCCAGATCGCCGTGTGCCAGGAACAGCCGCGCCTCGGCCCCGGCCGCGAGGGCCATGTAGCAGTGGTCACCGGCCAGCTCCGCCATCACCCAGGACCGGTCGATCAGCGCTGCCGCCTGCTCGAGCTCCCCTGCCGCCAGATACGTCTCGCCGCGCAGCCCGGCCACGAACGGCTCGAACGCCGTCCAGTGTTCCGCGGCCACCCCGGCCAGGGCCCGGTCCAGGCACGCCCCGGCCGGGCCAAGTTCGCCACGGATGAGGTGGACCCGGCCCAGCAGTGCCTCCCCGAACGCCTGCTGCCGGCGGTTCCCGGCCTCTGCGGCGAGCCGCACCGACTCGGTCAGAGCGGCCACCGCATCTGCGTAGCGCGCGGTGTCCGAGGCCAGCATGCCCTGGATTGCCAGGATCCTCGACTGCTCGTCCGGGAACCTCCTCGCGGCCCTCATCGCCCGCTCCAGCCAGCCGGCGGCCCGGTCCGGCACACCGCGCTGCACCGCCAGGTAGCCCAGCTCCCGGTACGCGGCAGCAGCGGTGCGGGAGCCGCCGTCGGGCGCCTCCGCCGTCAGCGCGCGGTGTAGGAAGTCCGCCACCTCGGCGCCGCGGCCGCCCGCCTGGTGGATGACCGCCCCGGCCAGTGTCACCAGCGACTCGGCCAGCAGGTGTCGTTCGCCCGCCCGCTGGGCCAGTTCGACGGCGAGGCGCAGCTGCGCCAGCCCGCGGTCCACCGCGCCGGCCGAGAGCGAGGCTGCACCGGCGTCGAGGTAGGACCGCACGGTGGCAGCGTTCGCCGGGGTGCCGGAATCCGCGGCGGTCCCCGGTTCCGACAGCGCTCGGCGGACCTCCTCGGGCAGCGGCAGCCCCAGCTCCGCGCGGTACAGCTCGCCGAACTTGGTGACCTGCTCGCGGGCGCGGCGCTGCTCACCGAGGGCCACCAGCGCCTTGACCAGCACGGCGGTGCAGTCGGTGTTGAACGGATCCCGCTGCAGCGCCCGGGATGCGAGGGCGGAGGCGTCCGCCGGGGCGCCGGCCGCCAGCGCCGCCAGCGCGGCGTCGTAGAGCAAGGACTGCAGCGCGTTCTCAATCCGGTAGCGCTGGTCCGCGAGCCAGGATTCAAACACCGGGCTGTCAGCAAAGTTCAGGCCTTCCAGCAGCTGGCCCTCGAACCGGCGCGGATCGACGTCACGGCCCCCTGCCGAACCCAGGAGCTCCAGCACGTCGCAGCGCCAGCCCGGCTGCAGCTCCAGCCGCAGGGGATCGCCCGCGATCGCCGCGCCGCCGAGCACCCGACGCAGCTCGGAGAGGTTCCAGCGCAGCGCGCCGAGGGGATCCGCGGCGTCGGGAAACAGGAGCGCGGCGGTCCGCGCGCGGCCAACGCCGGCCGGGTTTAGGGCGAGGTAGGCCAGCACCGCCCACGCCTTGCGGCCGCGGGGTTGCGGGGGAGCCCCGCCCGCGGAGTCAAGGTCCGTGGGTGCTGGGTCAGGGGGTTCGATCCGGGGCGGGCCGAGGAGCCGAATCCAGGTGTCGGCCATACCGAATTTTACCGCCGGAACGTCCTCACACGCCTGCTCACACGGTGCCCGCAGACACTGAAGCCATCCACCCGCCACCCACCACCGAGGTGCATCACCATGGAAGTACTTGCAGTCCTGCTCGCCGGATCCGCCCTGGTCGCGATCCCCGGCACGTTCGTCGCCATCCTGCGGGACGGCCACGGCCACACCCCGGAGGTCCGGTCCGACGAACCGTGGAAAGCCGGCAACCTGCCGAGCGAACCCTACGCGTCGGCGAACCGGGCCTTCCCGCCCACCCTCTGGTTCCGGTAGGCACCAGCGCCGGGCGCATCCATTGGCCCGGCGCTGTTCACGCTCCCGCCACCACCGGTTTACGCGGGCAGTCAAGGATGGCACCATGACTGATTTCACCCGCCGCAATGTCCTCAAAGGTGCCCTGGCCGCCGCCGGCGCAGCCGCCGTCGTCCCCGCAACGGGCGGAGCGGCCAGCGCCGCCCGGCCCGCCGGCGTCGCACTGGTCCGCAACCGCCTGACCCTGCCCTCCGGAATCGCCACCGGCGATGTCACCACCGGCTCCGGTGTGCTGTGGTCCCGCGCGTCGGGCCCCGGCCGGCTGGTGGCGAACCTGCTGGCCGTCGACGACGGCGGGTCCCCGCTCCGCGGCGGCCGCGCCTTCCGGCGGGTGCTGCGGGGGAGCGCCGCCAGTGAGGCGACCGACTTCACCGCCAGGATCAACGCCGAACACCTGCCCGCCGGCACCCGTTTCGCGGTGAGCCTGCACTTCGAGGACGCCGACGGCAACGCCGGCGAGACCGCGCAGGGATCGTTCAGCACCGCGCCGGAGACCGGGCTGCTGCACAGTGGCCGCGCCGCCCGCGGTCAGAGCTTCGTCTGGAGCGGCGACACCGCCGGCCAAGGCTGGGGCATCAACGAGGAGATCGGCGGGATGCGCGGCTACGCGGCCATGCACGCCACAGCGCCGGACTTCTTCATCCACTCCGGCGACACGATCTACGCCGACGGGCCGATCAGCGCGCAGGTGACCGAGCCGGACGGCAAGATCTGGCGCAACCTCGTCACCGAGGAAGTGTCGAAGGTGGCCGAATCGCTCAACGAATACCGCGGCCGGCACCGCTACAACATGATGGACAGGAACGTCCGCGCCCTCTACGCGGAGGTCCCGGTGATCGCGCAGTGGGACGACCACGAGACCCACAACAACTGGTACCCGGGCCAGATCCTCACCGACAGCCGCTACACCGAACGCCGCGTGGACGTGCTCGCCGCCCGCGGCCGGCAGGCCTGGCAGGAGTACCAGCCCATCGCCGGGGTCAGCGCCGGCGGCACCGGCTTCGAACCGGCCCGGATCTACCGGAAGATCAGCCGCGGCCCGCAGCTGGACATCTTCTGCCTGGACATGCGCACCTACAAGGACGCCAACACGGACGGCAAGGAACGGCAGCTGACGCACATCCTGGGCCAGGAGCAGGCCGACTGGCTGATCCGCGAAGTCAGCAAATCCAAGGCCACCTGGAAGGTCATCGCCAACGACCTCCCGCTGGGGCTGGTGGTGCCCGACGGCCCGGTCAACCAGGAATCGCTCTCCAACCGCGACGCCGGCGCCCCCTTGGGCAAGGAACTCGAGCTCGCCGGGGTGCTCTCCGCATTCAAGCGCAGCCGGGTTAAGAACGTGGTCTGGCTGACGGCCGACGTGCACTACTGCGCCGCGCACCACTACGCGCCGGAGCGGGCCGCGTTCACCGACTTCGACCCGTTCTGGGAATTCGTCGCCGGGCCCATCAACGCCGGCAGCTTCGGCCCCAACGCCCTGGACGGCACGTTCGGGCCAGAGGTGAAGTTCTTCAAGGCCGGCGCCTACGCCAACGAATCCCCGCGCAGCGGCGAAACCCAGTACTTTGGCCACGTGGACCTGGGCGCCGACGACGTCTTCACCGTCAGCCTGCGCAACGCCAACGGTGCTGTGCTGTGGAGCAAGGCCCTGCAGCCGGAGCGGTAGCGCTGGGAGCGGGCGGGCGTCGGCGTCGCACTTGGGTGGGCGGGCCGGCGTCGTAAACACCAGTGGGCCCCTCCCGGAAAGTCCGGGAGGGGCCCACTGGCGTGAACGGAGACGGGGCCTACGGCGTCGGCATGCCGCCGTTGACGTTGAGCGTCTCGCCGATGACGTAACTGGACTCGGACGAGGCGAGGAACACGTATGCCGGCGCCAGCTCGGCCGGCTGGCCGGCGCGGCCCAGCGGGGTCTCCTTGCCGAACTCCGGCAGGTCCTCGGTGGGCTGGCCGCCGCTGGCCTGCAGCGGGGTCCAGATGGGGCCGGGCGCCACCGCGTTCACCCGGATGCCCTTGGGTGCCAGCTGCTGGGCCAGGCCCTTGGTGAAGTTGTTGATCGCCGCCTTGGTGGAGGCGTAATCCACCAGGGTTTCCGAAGGGCTGTAGGCCTGGATGGAGGTGGAGTTGATGATGCTGGAGCCGGCCGGCAGGTGCGGCAGCGCCTCCTTGGTCAGCCAGAACATCGCGTAGACGTTGGTCTTGTAGGTGTGGTCGAACTCGACATCGGTGATGTCGCCGAGCGCCTTCTGCGCGACCTGCTTGCCGGCGTTGTTGACCAGGATGTCCAGGCCGCCGAGTTCCTTGACAGCGGTTTCGACGAGCTCCCGGCACACTGCCGAATCCTTCAGATCGCCTGGCACCTTGACCGCCTTGCGGCCGGCCTTCTCGATCAGGTTCGCGATCCGGGTGGCGTCCTCTTCCTCCTCGGGAAGGTAGGACATCACGACGTCGGCACCCTCGCGGGCGAAGGCGATCGCCGTCGCGGCGCCGATGCCGGAGT
The DNA here is from genome assembly GCF_056397665.1 of Arthrobacter sp. 05L428. NCBI lineage: Bacteria > Bacillati > Actinomycetota > Actinomycetes > Micrococcales > Micrococcaceae > Arthrobacter > Arthrobacter sp. 05L428. The sequence goes on from NZ_JBFTNW010000012.1 coordinate 37,421, forward strand.
CCGCGCCGGTGACGAGCGCCTTGCGGCCCTCCAGCCGGCCGGTGCCGCGGTACGTGTCCTCGCCCAGATCCGCCCTGGGCGTGAGCTTGGCGTCCAGGCCGGGCTCCGGCTGGCTCTGCTCGGGCGGCTCGATCTGCTCGTACGCCGTAACGGGGTTCCTGAACGTGTACTGGTCAGTCATAGTTCTCCTCCGATGGTTGCGTTGCGCCCGGTACCTTTTGCAGGGCCGGACATCGACGGCGGGTGGATCCCACAACACGCTAAGCATGCTTAGTAATTACCCTAGCCAGATCGGGGGAGCGGATGCAACGGGGATGCTCGGCCGACCATTGTCGGCAGAAGTGAAGTGTGTTTCACTTTTTAGGTGGAGGGGAGTATCCCCCAAATGTTCCGTCGTCAGTACGGCCGCCCCTGAGCGGCCCGGCGGGCAGGCCCCTTGGGGCCGGGAGAGACCTCCAGTTGGTGTTGACTGACTGGAAGCGGGTGCTCTTCGATGAATGTTCCTCTGTGGGCCTGGTTGGCCGTCCTTGGCGTGATCGTCCTGATGTTGGCGGTGGACCTGTTCGCCCACCGCAAAGCGCATGTGATCGGCGTCCGCGAAGCGGCGTTGTGGTCCGCCGTCTGGGTCGCGTTCGGCGTCGGATTCGGCGCGCTGGTGTGGCAGCTGTACGGGGCCGAATTCGGCCAGCAGTACTTCGCCGGGTACCTGATCGAGAAATCCCTGGCGGTGGACAATGTCTTCATCTGGGCGATCATCTTCACGTATTTTGCCGTGCCCCGTGAGTACCAGCACCGGGTGCTTTTCCTCGGTGTGCTGGGCGCCCTGGTGTTCCGCGGCATCTTCATCGCCGCGGGCTCCGCCATCATCGCCAGCGCCGGGTGGGTGCTCTACCTCTTCGCGGCGTTCCTGCTCTTCACCGGCTACCGGATGATCCGCCAGCGCAACGACCACCCGGAGCCGGCGAAGTCTCGTGCGCTGAAACTTTTCCGCCGGTACGTGCCCATGACCGACAAGTTCCACGGGCAGAAATTCCTGGTCCGCAAGAACGGCCTGGTGCTGGCCACCCCGCTGCTGGCCGTCCTGGCCCTGGTCGAGGTTACGGACATCATTTTTGCCGTCGATTCGATCCCCGCGATCTTCGCCGTCACCGACGAGGTGTTCCTGGTCTTCACCGCCAACGCCTTCGCGATCCTTGGCCTCCGTGCCATGTACTTCCTGCTCGCCGACCTGATCCACCGGTTCATCTACCTCAAAATCGGACTGGCGCTCGTGCTGGTCTGGGTCGGTATCAAGATGCTGCTGAAGATCGACATCTACTACATCCCCACCCCGCTGTCGCTGGGCGTCATCGCCACAATTCTCGGCGTGTCCATCGGCGCAAGCCTTTGGGCCACCCGCGGCCAGGAGCGCAGGGCTCCCGCGGGGCCGGCCCACGCTCCGTTCGGGACCGCCACGGCCGCGGAAGTGGCGGAGCTGGAACCGCTGTGGCGGCGGGGCCGTTCGGGTGCGAAGGCAGCGGCGTCAACGACAACGACAACGACGACGACGGCGCGTGGCGGGGAGGCGGGGAAGCCCGGCGCCGGCGAAGCCGGCGGCGACCCGCATGCGGCGGCACCCGACGCCGTCCCGCCCGCGCCCGCAGAGAGTGAGGGCAGGTGAACGACGGCGTGCAACGGGCTGATCGGATTGGTTTCACCCTCCGCCGTGGCGGGGCCGGCATTCCGACTGTGACCCACTCCATAGCGGTCCGACGTCGAACGGCTGGGCGCTTTGACCCCGCCGCAGGGGCTGAAACCCGCGGATTTCCGGGGGTTGTGGCGCGGGGAGGTGCTTGCGGGGGCCGATTTGTATGGGGTCGGGTTGGTGTGTAAAGTAGTTCGAGTCGCCGCCGCTGAAGCGGAAAGATAGCGACCGACCCCCTGATAAACGGCCTGGAAAACGGCGCGGAATGTTGCGCGCTG
>NZ_JBFTNW010000013.1:0-21485 GCF_056397665.1 Arthrobacter sp. 05L428
GTGGATGTGCCGAAGGCGTCCGCGTCGCCGTCGTATGTGTTCCGGGTGAACCGGGATGTGGTGGTGCTCAATGATGTGAATTCGGGCAATGTGTGGCTGGTGAACCAGAACATGCAGCTGGTGAACAACTGGGACGACGTCATCCCGCCCAAGAACCAGTCCAACGACCAGGACCAGGAATCAGCGGACAACAACACTGTCAACATCCTCCCGGACCGCACCAAGCCCAACCGGCCCCCGGAAACCAAGCCCGACGCCGTCGGCGTCCGTCCCGGCCGCACCACGGTGCTGAGCGTGCTGGACAACGACTCCGACCCCGACGGCGACGTCCTGACCGCCGCCGTCTCTGGCAACGGGCCCAAGGCCGGCAGCCTCGAAAGTATCTACGGCGGCACGGCCTTCCAAGTCACCGTCCCGGCCGACGCGAAACCCGGCACCGAAACCTTTGGCTACAACGCCGCGGACGGCCGCGGCCTGTCCGCAGGCGGCAGCATCACCCTCAGCGTCGTGGGCGATGACGAAAACAAACCCCCGCTCTTCAAGCGCGGGGAGCCCACCACCATGCTCGTGGAGCAGGGCAAGACCGTCAGCCAGAACATCCTCACCGACTGGACCGATCCCGACGGCGACGACCTGGTCCTGATGGACGCCAAGGCGGACAACGACCAGGACCAGGTCAAGGTCCGCCGCGACGGCCTGCTCAGCTACCAGGATTCCGGGGCGGCCACCGGCAAGAAGACCGTCACCGTCACCGTCTGGGACGGCCGGGCCACCACCACCGGCAAGGTGATCGTCAACGTCCAGCCCCCCGGTGCCCTGCAGCCGGTGGTCAACGCGGACCACGTGAGCGCCGTCGTCGGCCAGGACCTCGTGATCGCCCCGCTGAAGAACGACGTCGACCCCAACGGCGGCGCCCTGCGCCTGGCCCAGGTGGAAGCGGCCGGAACCGCCGAGCTGGGCCCCGTGACCGACGGCGGAACGTTCACCTTCCGCAGCAACACCCCGGGCCCGGTCTACCTGAGCTACATCGCCAGCAACGGCCCGCAAAGCACCCAGGGCCTGATCCGGGTGGACGTGGAGTCCGGCAAGGACGCCGGCGACCCCGTGGCCGTGCACGACGTCGCGCTGCTGCCGGCCGGCGGCAGCGTGCTGGTGGACCCGCTCGCGAACGACTCGGACCCGGCCGGGGGAGTGCTGGTGCTGCAGTCCGTGCAACTGCCCGGGAACGCCACCGCCTCCGTCAGTGTGATCGACCACGCCGTGCTGCGGATCACCGACATCACCGGCACCAAGGAACCGTTCATCTTCCGCTACACCATGTCCAACGGCTCCAAGTCCGCCACCGGAAGCGTCTCCGTGGTCCCCGTTCCGGCACCCGCCGTCGTCGAGGCGCCCCAGCCCAAGCCGGACGAGGTGAACGTCCGCGTCAACGACGTCGTCACCATCCCCGTCCTGGCCAACGACACGCACCCGCAGGGCCAAAAGCTGACCGTGGACCCGGTGCTGCCGCAGCCCGTCCCGGCCACGGACGGCAAAAGCTTCGTCTCGGAAAACACGCTGCGCTTCATTGCCGGCGGCGTGCCCAAGACCGTCCGGGCCATCTACAACGCCGTGGACCCGCAGGGCCAGAAGAGCGCCGCGGCCGTCACCATCCACATCCTTCCGCTGGAAGGCGCGCAGAACTCACGGCCGCAGCCGAAAAACCTCACCGCCCGCGTGGTGGCCGGCGGCTCGGTCCGGATTCCCGTGGAACTCGACGGGATCGACCCCGACGGCGACTCCGTCCAGCTGACCGGCATCGACAGCACCCCCTCGATGGGAACCGCCACCGCCGGAAGCACCTTCATCGACTTCACCGCAGCCGGCGACGGCGCCGGTACCGACACCTTCCGCTACAAGGTCGTTGACCGGCAGGGCGCCGTGAACACCGGCACCGTCACCGTCGGCATCGCCCCACGCGGGGACACCAACCAGAAGCCGACGCCCGTGGACGACGCCGTTGCCGTGCGTCCCGGCCGCCAGATCGCCGTCGACGCCACCGGCAACGACACCGATCCCGACGGCGACCCGATCCGGATCCTGGCCGACGGCATCGAAGCCGCCCCCGAGCTGCAGGCCACGGTCAGCAAACAGAGCGGCCGCATCATCCTGCTGGCCCCGGGCCAGGAAGGCACCGTTAACGTCCGCTACAAGGTTGCCGACGACCGCGGCGCCACGGCCCAGGCCGCCGTCGCCGTCAAGGTCCAAAAGGACGTGCCCCTGCAGGCACCCATCGCCCGCGACGACCGGGTGACCTCCGCCCAAACGCTCGGCAAGACCGCCGTCGACGTCCCGGTGCTCAAGAACGACGAAGACCCCGACGGCGTCGGCGAAAACCTCAAGGTCAGCACCGAGGCCAAGACCGCCCGGCCCGGCACCGAGGGCAACATGATCGTCGAACTCACCGAACAGCCGCAGCTGATCCCCTACACCGTCGAAGACGTCGACGGCCAGAAATCAACGGCCATCATCTGGGTGCCCGGCATCGGTCAGCAGGTGCCCACGCTGGCCAAGGACGACATCGTGGAAGTGGTTGCGGGACAGTCGGTCACCGTGGACCTCAAGGAGTGGGTCAAGGTCCGCGACGGACGCTCGCCGCGCCTGACCCAGACGGACCGGATCAAACTGATCGGCGCCGACGGCTCCGATCCGGTCGCCAACAACGGCACCGCCCTGAAGTACACGGCCGGCAAGGACTACGCGGGCCCCGGCTCGCTCAGCTTCGAGGTCACCGACGGCACGGGCCCGGACGATCCGGCCGGCCTGAAGTCCACCCTCAGCATCCGCACCAAGGTGATCCCGGACCCCAACCGGAACAACCCGCCGGTGCTGCTGGGCAGCCAGGTGGACCTGCCGAAGGGGGACACCACCAGCGTGGACCTGGCCCGGCTCACCACGGACCCCGACGACGGCGACGTGCAAAACATGAAGTATGAACTGGCGGGCAACGTCCCACCCGGCTTCGACGCCCGCATCGAGGGGCAGACACTGAAGGCCTCGGCCAAGGACGGGGTCGACGCCGGCGCGGACGGCGCCGTGCAGGTGAAGGCCAAGGACCCCCGCGGCCTCGAAACCACCGCAACGTACCGGTTCACGGTCACCGCCTCCAGCCGGCCAAAGCCGGTGGCCAACGACGACCTCGAGCCGAACGCGGCCGCCGGCAAGCCGGTCACGGTTCCGGTGCTGGCGAACGACTCGAATCCGTTCCCGGAGTCGCCGCTGAAAATCGTCGCCGCGACCGCCGAAACCGGCTCCGGGAACGTCGGCGTCGAGGGCGGCAACGTCGTGGTCACACCGGCCGCAGGGTTCTCCGGCACCATGGTCGTGGCCTACACCATCGCCGACAAGACCGAGGACCCGTCCCGCCAGGCCACGGCCCGGATCCGGCTGACCGTCAAGGACCGGCCGCTGGCACCCACCACTCCGCAGGCGGCGAGCGTGGGGGACGGCACCGCGTTGCTGAACTGGACCGCGCCGGCGGACCGGGGATCCCCGATCACCAAGTACACGGTGTACGGCGAGGGCGGATTCCGGCAGGACTGCCCGGCGAACAGCTGCACGCTCACCGGCCTGACCAACAACGCGAAGTACCACTTCCAGGTCACGGCCACCAACGCCATCGACGAATCCGAACGCTCCCCGGCGTCGGCCGAGGTGCGCCCCGACGTCAAGCCGGATACCCCAGCGGCGCCGTCGCTGAAATTCGGCGACAAGCAGCTGGCGGTGACGTGGGTTGCCCCGGCCTCCAAGGGCTCGCCGGTCAAGTCCTACGATCTGGAAATTTCGCCCGCGCCGGCGGGGCAAAACGCGCAGATCCAGAACCTCACGTCGGTCAGCTACGTCTGGAAGGGCCTGGAGAACGGCGTGGCCTACAAGGTCCGGGTCCTGGCCCGCAACGACGCCAAGGAGCCCTCCGAATGGAGCGGTTACTCCGCCGCGGAGACGCCGGCGGGCGTGCCCGTCACCCCGGCGGCGCCGAGCGCCAGCCAGGCCGGTTCCCTGGGCACGCAGAGCCAGCTCAAGGTCACTTGGGCAGCGCCGGACAATAACGGCGACGCCGTGTCCTCCTACACCCTGACCACGCTGCGCGGCGGAGCCGCCGTGGCCACGCAGAAGGTCTCCGACACCTCGCAGAACGTCACGGTGGACAACTCGGAGGCCGATTACACGTTCACCGTGGCCGCCACCAACAAGGCCGGCACGTCAGGGATTAGCCCGCAGTCCGCCCCCATCCGGGCCGCCGGCAAACCCGGCACGGTCAGCAGTGGTACCGTTGCCGCGCCCGGCAACAGCGGAGAACTGAAAGTCACCTTTACGCCGCTGACCCAGGCCCAGCGCAATGGCTCGCAGGCCTCGGAGATCAGCTACCGCTGGTCCACGGCGTACGGCTCGGGCCCGATCAACGCCCCGGGCGGTACCATCACCGGCCAACCCAACGGCAAGAACGTCACGGTGAACATCATCGCCGTTTCCACGAAGAACAACGTCTCCGGGGACGGCAAGAACATCGGTTCGGCCGTTCCCTATGGCCAGCCGGGGCGCCCCAGCCTCACCGGGGCGACTTCCTCCAAGGGCGACGGGCAGGTGCACTGGACCTGGACCCAGCCGAACGATGGCGGCCGGCCGATCAACCGGTACGAAGTGAACTACGACGGCACCGGCTGGAAGAGCGTCGGGCTGACCCTCCGCTACGATCACAACGCGGGCGGCTGGAGTCAAACCCACACCCTGAAGGTCCGCGCTTGCAACGGCACCGACGGCAACAACGACTGCGGCTTTGACGACACCGCCAGAGCCACTTCCGGGGCTGACCCGGCGCCGCCGCCGCCAACGTCCTGGTCCATCCGGGCCACCCCGGTGCGCACCTGCACGGAACCCAGCAGCAGCACGGACAGCTACCGGAACAGCAACCCGGACCAGTGCATCAGCCCGGGCAAGTGGTTCGACACCGGCATCACCGCGCAGGCGGACTACTACGTCCGCTGGGGCTCGTCCGGCCGGCTCTGGTACCACCTGACGTCCGGCCCCGCCGCCGGCAACTTTGCCCGGGGAGACACCACCAGCCTAGGCTCCACCCCGCCGGCGGGAATGCCCCAGCGATGACCGCAATCCTGTCGCCTAAACTAATCGCCGGACATCGCGGGGATTCCCCGCCGGCGCACACCCCAACGCATTACCCGAATGGAAGAGGAACCAGCGCATGACGATGACAACTGAGCAGGCCGAATGGTTTGCCGGCACCTTTGAGAAGCTCGTTGCCAACGTGGGGCAGGCCGTGCTGGGGAAGGCGCATGTCATCCGGCTGACCTTCACGGCCATGCTGGCCGAAGGCCACGTGCTTTTCGAGGACGCTCCCGGAACCGGCAAGACCTCACTGGCCCGCGCCCTTGCGGCGACCGTCCAGGGCTCCAACAACCGCATCCAGTTCACCCCGGACCTGCTGCCCTCGGACGTCACGGGCGTAACCATCTACGACCAGAAGACGCAGAAGTTCGAGTTCCACAAGGGCCCGATCTTCAACAACATCGTCCTCGCCGACGAGATCAACCGCGCCTCGCCCAAGACCCAGTCGGCGTTGCTGGAGGTCATGGAGGAGTCCCGGGTCACCGTGGACGGCTCCACCTACGAGGCCGGCCGGCCGTTCATGGTCATGGCCACCCAGAACCCGATCGAGCAGGCCGGCACCTACCGCCTGCCCGAGGCGCAGCTGGACCGCTTCCTGATCAAGACCTCCATCGGCTACCCGGACCACGCCTCCACCGTGCAGCTGCTCGGCGGCGCCAACCTCAAGGACCGCTCGAAGGACATCACGGCCGTAATCACCACCCAGGCCGTCGCGGACATGGCCGACCTCGCCGCCACCACCCACGTGGACACCGCGGTGCTGGAATACATCTCCCGGCTCTGCGAGGAGACCCGCAGCGCCCCGGAGACCCGCCTGGGCGTGTCCGTCCGCGGCGCCCTCGCGATGGTCCGTGCGGCCAAGGTCTGGGCGGCGAGCCAGGGCAGGAACTTCGTCCTGCCCGACGACGTCAAGGACCTCGCCGCCGTCGTCTGGACCCACCGCCTGGTGATGGACCCGGAGGCGGAGTTCTCCGGCGCCACCGCCGAGGCCGTCCTGGCACGGGTGCTGGCCGACGTCGCCGCCCCGCAGCAGCGGGCCGCCGTCTAAGCGGCGCCTCCGACCGAGTCCAGCCGCGGGGCCCCGATTCCAGCCCCGCAACCATGCACGAACAAAGGCACCCATATGTCCACCAGCACCCCGTTGACTCGGCTTGCTGAACGCCTGAAGCGGCCCCTGTCCCGGGCCGCCGGTCCCTCCCGGCTGCACCCCTCCGCCGTCTGGGCCGAGGCCCGCAGCGCCGCCGCCCTGGCCCTGGACCCGGCCTGGCGCGCCATCCGCGGGCGCTTCCGCCGGCACCTCTGGCCCGTGCTCTCCGTCGTGAGCGTGCTCGGCTGGTCCGTGCTGGCAGCCTCAATATTGCTGTGGAGCGCCGGCCAGGCCTACGGCTGGCAGGAAGCCAAGGCCGCCGCGATCGCCGCCTTCGTCCTGCTGGTGCTGGCGGTCGGCTTCATCCTGGGCCGCTCCTCCTACGGCGTGCTGCTGGACCTCGCCCGGACCCGGGTGGCCGTCGGGGACAGCGCCGTCGGCAGCATCGCGGTGTCCAACACCTCCGCCCGCCCGCTGCTGCCCGCCGCGCTGGAACTCCCGGTGGGAGCCGCCACCGCCGTGTTCCACCTGCCCCGGATGAAGCCCGGACAGGTCCACGAGGACCTCTTCACCATCCCCACCGCACGCCGCGCCGTGATTGTGGTGGGCCCGGTCCGGTCCGTGCGCGCCGACCCCCTGCACCTGCTGCGCCGCCAGGTGCTCTGGACTGAACCCGAGGACCTCTACGTGCACCCGAAGACCGTGGCCCTGGCCGGTTCCGCCGCGGGCTTCATCCGCGACCTGGAGGGTATGCCCACCACCGACCTCTCCAGCGCCGATGTCTCCTTCCACGCGCTGCGCGACTACGTTCCCGGCGATGACCGGCGGCACATCCACTGGAAGACCACGGCCCGGACCAACAAGCTCATGGTGCGCCAGTTCGAGGAGACCCGGCGGGCACACCTGGCCATTTCGCTCTCCACCAACACGGACGAGTACGCCTCCGAGGAGGAGTTCGAGCTGGCCATCTCCGCCGCCGCCTCGATCGGACTGCAGGCCATCCGGGAACAGCGCGACCTCGACGTCCTCACCCAGCAGGGGCCGCTGCGCTGCCAGACCGGCCGGAACATGCTCGATGACATGACCCGGATTGTCGGCGCGCCGCAGCGCAAGAACGCCGTCGACCTCGCCCGGACCCTGGCCGACACCGTGCCCAACGCCTCCGTGGTGTTCTTCGTGGTGGGCAGCAACGTCACCCCCACCCAGTTGCGCTCCGCCTCGGCTTCGGTCCCGCCGGGCGTGCGCAGCCTCGCCGTCCGGATCCAGGCCGGGGCCGCCCCGGCCCGGGCCAACATCGCGGACCTGACCGTGCTCACCCTGGGCGATCTCTCCGAACTGGCCATCGTGCTCAGGAAGGCGGCCGCATGAGCAACGCCACGGGCTTCCGGCCCCGCAACAACACCGCGGCACCCCGCCGCTCCGGCTTCGCCGACGGTCAGCCGGCCTGGCACTACCTGCTCGACGCCGGCGCCCTCACCCTGCTGCTGGGGCTCGGCGTGCTCGGCTTCAGCCTCAGCTTCGGCGGCGACCCGTACTACCTGGCCGCCGGTTTCGGCGGCATCCTGCTGGGCCTCGGCGTCGCTGCCGCCAAGGTGCACTTCCGGCTCGGAGTGCTGATCACCACCGCGCTCGCGGTGGGCGCCTACCTGGTTTTCGGCACCGGCCTGGCCGTGCCGGAAGCCTCGATCGCCGGCTTCCTGCCCAGCCTCGAATCGCTGCGGACCCTGCTGGTGGGCGTGGTCTTCGCCTGGAAGGACATGCTGACCGTCGGCGTGCCGGTCGGGACCGCGGGCGGCACGCTGATCGTCCCGTTCCTGAGCTCGCTGCTGACCGCCCTGGCTGCCGGGCTGCTTATCTGGCGGCTCAAGAGCCCGTACTGGCCGCTGCTGCCGGTGCTGCTGTTGTTCATCACCGGCATCGCGTTCAGCACCAACGCCGGCTTCCTCACCGTGGAACGCGGCATCTCGCTGACCGTGGTCGCGATCGCCTGGGCCACCTTCCGCCGCGACGCCCTGCGCAGCAGCGACACCCGCAAGGTATCGGTGAACCGGCCGGACACGGACCAGGCGGCTGCCCGCACTGCGCGGCTCCGCCGGGTGGGCACCGCCGCCGCGGTGATCGCCGTCGCCGTCGGGATCACCGCCGTCGCGTCCCCGCTGGTGGCCGCCGGTGACGACCGGAAGGTGCTGCGCAACACGATCGTGCCGCCGTTCGACCCGAAGGACTACGTCACACCGCTGGCGAGCTTCCGCAACTTCGTCAAGGACAAGAAAGACGACAACCTCTTCCTGGTCAAGGGCCTGCCCAAGGACGGCCGGGTACGGCTCGCCGCCTTGGACGCCTTCAACGGCACCAACTACAACATGGACCCGAACGGTTCGGGCAGCTTCAGCAAGGTGGGCGACGCGAAGTCCCTGAACACCCTCGCCGACACCACCGGAATCGTGCCGACCAACAACTACACCCTGGACATCACGATCGAGGACTACCAGGGCTACTTCCTGCCGGGCGGCCGCAAGACCACCGGCATCAGCTTTGCCCGGGACGGCTCGGGCGCAGCCTCCGGGCTGTACTTCAACTCCGGCACGGACACCGCCGTGACCACCCGCGGGCTGGGCAAGGGCGATTCCTACAGCGTCCAGGTGGCGGACCCTGCGATGCTGGAGCACGGCCAGCTGACCCAGTACGACTTCGCCAAGGTGTCGCTGCCGGACCCGGGCGAGGTCCCGCCGGTGGTCGGTTCGCAGGCGAACGACCTCGCCGCCGACGCGCCCACCGCGATCGACCGGGTCCGCCAGATTGAGGCGCATTTCCAGAAGAAGGGTGCCTTCAGCAACGGCCTGATCGCCGACGGGCAGCTCCCCAGCGTCTCCGGCCACAGCTCCAACCGCATCCGCAGCCTGCTGACGGCCAAGCAGATGCTCGGCGACGACGAACAGTACGCCGTCGCCATGTCCCTCATGCTGCGTCATCTGGGTATCCCCTCCCGCGTGGTGATGGGCTTCTACCCGGACCCGAAGAGCCCGGAAAACGGTGCGGGCGAAGTGCAGATCACCGGCAAGGATGTGCACGCCTGGGTTGAGGTCGCTTTCGACCGGGTGGGCTGGGTGTCCTTCGATCCCACGCCGCCCAAGGACAACGTGCCGATCCCGCCGGATCCGGAGAACAAGTCCAAGCCCAAGCCGCAGGTCCTGCAGCCGCCGCCCCCGCCGCAGGAACCGGCCGAACTGCCGCCGGACTCCTCGCCGGACGCGCTCGACGCCGACCAGAAGAAGAACAACCCCTGGCTGTTCTGGGGCCCCCTGCTCGCCGCGATCGGCACGGCGCTGATACCGGTGGCGGTCCTCGCGCTGCCGCTGCTGCTGATCGCGCTGCTGAAATCCCGACGCCGGAAGGCCCGGTTCACCGACGGGCACCCCGCGCAGCGCGTCGGCGGCGGCTGGAGCGAGGTGCTGAGCCTCGCGACCGACCTCGGCGCCGGCGTGGACAACCGCGCCACCCGCCGGGAGTCCGCCGTCGTGCTCGGCGAAGCGTTCCCCGGGAGCCAGGGCACCACCACGCTGCTCGCCCACCGGGCCGACGCCGCCATTTTCGGGGCAGCCGAGCCGAGCGAGGAGCAGGTACGCGAGTACTGGGAGATCGTGGACGGCTCACTCAAGGAGATGACCGGGACCGTGGGCTTCTGGCGCCGCCAGCAGGCCCGCTTCTCGCCACGCTCACTGCTGGCCGACGGCCGGGCCGCGCTGAAGCTGAGCGGACTCCGCCCGGTCCTGCCCGGCCGGCGCCGCGGCGGCGGGGTTCCCGGCGGCTCCGGCCCGGTGTCCGGTCCGGCTGCGGTTGACCCGGCCAGCTTCGGTCCAGCTAGTACAGTGGAGCCCGGTCCGCACCAGGAACCACAGGGAACAGCCAGGAAGAACCGCAACGAGCCATGACCGACGACGTTGAGCGCTGCCCGCGCTGCCACCAGCCGATCCGGCCCGGCGCCGCGTTCTGCACCTCCTGCGCGGCGCCGCTGATCAACCGTTCGGCGCGCAACGCCGGGCGGGCGGACCCAACACCCGGTACTATCCCGGTAGCGCCTTCCGGGCACGGCGGTTCGTTCGCGCCGGGGCAGGCACCTGCCGGAGTGCAGCTGAACGGACAGGGTGTCCACGGACAAGGGGGAGGTACCGTTTTGCCGAACAAGCTTGAGCTGGTTCCCGCGGACGCCGGAAAACGGCTCGGCGCGGCGGTGCTGGACTGGACCGGCCCTGTGGCGCTCCTGGTGGTGCTCTTCGCCGTCGGCTTCGCCGGCGTCACCCAATCACGCAGCGCCGGCACCATCGTCTACAACACCTCCTCGCTGGTGCTCTTTGGCGGCATCGGGCTTGGGGCCACGCTCGTCTACACCCTGGTCCAGGCCATGATCGAGGGCCGGTCCGGCAACACCCTCGGCAACCGCATCGTGGGGATCCGCAGCGCCGACGCCGATGGGTACGCGCCCGGCGGCGGAGCGGTCTTCCTCCGCGGCCTGATCACCGGGGCCGGTGTGCTGCTGGCCGCCCTGGCCGCCGTGCTGGTGGTGGTCTTCCAGTGGTTCGGCGCCGCGCTGGTGATCCTCGGACCGCTCGCCCTGGTGGGTGGCGCCTGGGCCGTCCTCGTGGTCGTCTCCAACACCTGGGATCCCAACAGCAGGCTGCGCGGCTGGCACGACACCGCCGCCAAGACCCTCGTCTTCGACATCAAGGCCGGCCGGAACCCGATCACCACCGGCGGCATCCAGGGCCCCTACAGCTTTGCCCCGCTGGACCTTCCGCCGGTGCAGCAAGTCGCCTCGCCGGTGGCCGGCGCCGCGCGGCTGCAGCCGCAGGCGCCCGCGGCCGTGCCGGCCTCCGTGCCGGTCCCCGCGCCCGCGCCCGCTCCGGCAGCGGCTCCGCCGGCATCCTTCCGGCCAATGCCCGCCGACGCCGGCGCCGCCCCGATCGAGGCCGTCCGGAGCCAAGCCGTGAATGGCCGTGCGTTCAGCGCACACCCCGACGACGACCACGACCGCACGCAGGTCCGCGGCGACAGCTCCGCGCCGGTCACCGTGGCCATCCTGCGGATCAGGATCGACGACGGCCGGGAGGTGGAACTGGACCGGTCCCTGCTGATTGGGCGCAACCCCGCCGGCCACCCCGGCGAGGAATCCGTGCAGTTGCTGCCGGTGGCCGACCCGGGACGCTCCATCTCCAAGACCCACCTCCATGTGCTGGCCGGAAACGGCGGCATCTGGGTGACGGACCGCAACTCCACCAACGGGAGCGCCGTCACGACGCCGGACGGTATCCGCACCGCACTGGCACCCGGGGAACCCACCCACGTACGCCCCGGATCCACCGTGCACTTCGGTGACCGCTCCTTCTACCTAGGACAGGCATGACATCCCAGCCGGCATCCGTTCCTCCCGCCGAAGCCCCCGGAACCACCCCCAGCAGTGTCCCGAGCAGTGCCCCCAGCCTGCGGCTCAATTGTGGCTACGGCACGGACCGCGGCCTGCGCCGTGAGATGAACGAGGACTCCTTCATCGCGGCCGACCCGGTCTTTGCGGTCGCCGACGGCATGGGCGGCCATGAGGCCGGCGAGATCGCGAGCGGCATTTGCGTGCGCACCCTCTCCGAAATTCCCCAGCTCGCCACGGGGGAGCGGAACGCCACCGCCGCCGTCGTCCAGCAGTACCTGCTCGAAGCCGACGCCGGCATCCGCGAGGCGACCGACTCCCGCGCCGGCACCACCCTCTCCGGCGTCGTCGTGGTGGAACAGTCGGGCATCCCGTACTGGCTGGTGCTCAACATCGGCGACTCCCGTACCTACCGGCTCAGCCAGGGCAAGCTCAGCCAGGTGAGCGTGGACCATTCCGAGGTGCAGGAGCTGGTTGATGCCGGGGAGATCACCGCGGCCGAGGCCGCCGTCCACCCGCGCCGCCACGTCGTCACCCGTGCGCTCGGCACCGGCGACGAGACCGAAGCCGACTACTGGCTGCTGCCCGTCGAGGAGGGGGACCGGATCCTGGTCTGCTCGGACGGGCTCAACGGCGAGCTCGACGACGAGCAGATTGCCCGCATCCTGGTCTCCGAGCCGGATCCGCAGGCCGCCGTGGACGAGCTGATCCAGGCAGCCCTGCGCAGCGGCGGCCGCGACAACGTCACCTGCATCGTGGTGGACGCGAGCAACGTGGCGAACGACGACGGCGCTCAGACCGCCCCGCGCACGCCGGCGGAGGCCGAAGACGAAAACACCCTGCCGCGCACCGAGGTGCTGGACGTCGCCCCCGACGGCGGAGTCGCCGGCACCGCGGCGGAGCACGAAGGCGGGGCCGCGGCCGGATCAGGCGAGGAGCCCCATGGCCTCCGCTAACCGGCCGGGCGACGTCAGCTACACGCCGGGAACCTGGCTGGGCGTGGTCCGCTCCGGAACTGTGGTGTTGCTGCGCCCGGACACCGACCGCGCACTGGTCGACTCGCTCTGGACCCTGCTGGCCGGAGACCCGGAGATTCATGAGGTCCTGGACGCCGTGACCTCGGCCTCGGGCGGCTCGCTCGCCCGGCTGCCCTGGTTCGGGATCGTGGGGTTGCGCGGTTCGCTGCAGGTGTTCCTGCGCGGCGAGATCGATCTGGAGGTCCGGCTGGACGGCGGGGAATCCGTCGCGCTCAGCGGCCGTGACGTGACCACCTGGACCGAACGGCGCTTTGCGGCGGCCGAGAACTTCAGCGTGGACATCCCCGCGGCAACTGCCACCGCCCCGGCGGGCGCGCTGCCGCTGGGCGACGGCGTGGTCCTGCTGCAGGGACTGTCCTGCGGTCTGTCCGCAAACCCGTCCGCCGCCGCCGTGCGGCCGGACGCGGCGCCCCATATTGCCGTCCCCGACGGCGTCCCCACGGCTCTCCCCGGCGCCGTGCCTGAAGCCGCCGTCGAGGACCAGTTGCTGGCCGCCGCCGAAGCGGACATCGCCGCGGAACTGAGCGATCTCGGCAGTTCGGCCGACACGGTGCTGGAACTCCCGGAGGAGGAGCTCGACGCCGGACTCGCCACGGAGGCGGCCGCCCCTCCGTCGCCGGAACCCGCAGAGCCGGAACCCGCAGAGCAGGAGCCTGCCGAGCCTGAGCCCGCAGAGCCTGAGCCCTCCGAGCAGGAGCCGACCAGCAGCTACGACCACCTCTGGGAACAGACGGTGATGCGGAACATCGAAGACGCCGCCGTGCGCGAGGATCCTGAGGCCGAGGAGGAACCCGCGCCGGAGCCGTCCGACGCCGGGGAACCCGACCTCGCCGCAGCGGCTATCGCCCCGGCGGAGGAACAGGCGGAGGAACAGGCGGAGGAGCCCGCGGCACTCCGGGCGCCCGAGCCGGCAGCCCGCCCGGCCGTCCCCAGCGGGCTGATCGACTCGGTGCCCTGGCGCACCGGCGGCGAGCGGACGCCCGACGCCCCGCTGGCGCCGCGCGCCCCCGGTCCCGTCGCGCCGCCGTCGCTGTTGACCCCGCCCTCCCCGCAGCCCGCCGGCCAGGTTCCGGCGCCGGCCGGTGATGCCGACCACGACGGCCAGACCATCATGAAGAGCGCCCTCAACGGCAGCCCCGCCGCACGCCCGGGACCCTCTCCCGCCAAAGACACAACCAAAGACACAGCCAAAGACCCCGCCACGGGCCCCATGGTGCTGGCCCGGGTGTGCCCGCAGGGCCACGCGAACCCGCCCACCAACGCCCAGTGCGCCTACTGCGACCAGGCGCTGCCCGGGGACGGTGTCCAGGTCCGCCGCCCCAGGCTGGGCCGGATGCGGCTCTCCACCGGCGAACTGATCGACCTCGACCAGTCGCTGATCGTGGGCCGGCAACCCTCCGTGTCCCGCGTGCAGGGCGCCGTAATGCCCAAACTCGTCCAGGTGGCGAGTCCCGGCGGCGACATCTCCCGCTCGCACGTAGAGGTCCGGCTCGAGGGCTGGCACGTGATGCTGTGCGACCTCAAGGCCACCAACGGCACGGTGCTGCTGCGCGAGGGCCAGGCCCCGCGCCGGCTCGCCCAGGGCGAGATGGCGATCCTGTTCGACGGCGACATTGCCGAACTGGGCGACGGCATTCAGCTGCGCTTCGAGGAGCTCCTGTGAACGCCAAACGTCCCGTCGCCCCGCCGCCCAGCATCCCGGGCTTCACCTACATCAGCCCGCTCGGCTCGGGCGGGTTCTCGGACGTCTACCTCTACGAACAGGACCGGCCGCGCCGCAAGGTGGCCGTCAAGGTGCTGCTCTCGGACCTCAAGACCGAAGGCGCCCGCCGCCGCTTCGAGTCCGAGGCAAACCTGATGGCCCAGCTGTCCTCGCACCCGTACATCGTGACGATTTTCGAGGCCGAGGTCACCGAGGCCGGGCACTCCTACCTGGCCATGGAGTACTGCTCCCGGCCGAGCCTGGACGTCCGCTACCGCCGCCAGCGTTTCAGCGTGGACGAGGTCCTGGCCGTCGGCATCCAGGTGGCCTCCGCCGTCGAGACCGCGCACCGCGCCGGCATCGCGCACCGCGACATCAAACCGGCGAACATCCTCGTCACGGACTACAACCGGCCGGCGCTGACCGACTTCGGCATCTCCGGCACCTTGGCCGGGGACCAGGACGAGGACGCGGGCATGTCCATCCCGTGGTCCCCGCCGGAACAGTTCAGCGACCGGCAGGTCGACGGCGTGCTGGTGGACGTCTGGGCGCTCGGCGCCACGCTCTACACCCTGCTGGCCGGCCGGTCCCCGTTCGTGCTCCCGGGCGCGGACAACTCACAGCGCGAGTTGATCTCCCGGATCACCAGCCTGCCGGTGCCGAAGCTGGGCCGTGCCGACGTGCCCGAGTCCCTGGAGCTGGCCCTGGCCACGGCGATGGCCAAGTCGCCGGCCTCCCGGTACTCCTCCGCCCACGCCTTTGCCCTGGCGCTGCAACGCATCCAGGCGGAGCTGAACCTCTCCGTGACGCCGTTCGAGGTCCTCGAAGAACCCCGCGCAGACGAGCCGCACCGCGATGACACCTTCGAGGAAACCCGCGTCCGCAGCGTCGCCGCCATCGACCCCGACGCCACCGGGCACGCCCCGACCTTCCCGGCCCGGGTGCCGTCCGCAGCATCGCCGGACGACTCAACCACCTTCAACAACCCGGGCATCCGGGACACCAGCCGGGATACCGTCCAGCGGCCCGCCGCCGGGCCGGCGTTCGCGGCGCCGTCCGCCGCCGCGCCGCGCCCGGAGGACGACGACGTCGCCGCGACGGTCAACCGTTCCAGCATGGCGCCGCAGGAGGACACCCGCGGCGGGAGCTCCGGCGAAGCCGGCGGTGCCCCTTCGGGCCACGGCCGCCGGAACCTCGTGCTCTCGATCGTCGGCGGCGCGGTCCTGGCGATCGCCGTCGTCGTCGGCATTATCGCCGGGACCAACGGACCCGCGCCGGCCCCCAAAGCGTCCGAGCAGCTCAGTAAACCGCCGGCGGACGCCCTGGACAACGGCACCGTCCCGGACGTGGCATCGCTCTCCGGGAGGGCGGACAATGCCGGAAAACTCACTTTCACCTGGAAGAACCCGCAGCCCAAGCCCGGCGACAGCTACAAGTGGCGGACGTACTCGCTAAAGGGCAAAGGCGACTTCCAGGCCGCCACCACGGCCAGGGTCCAGGTGGAGCCCAACCCGGCGGGGGAGACCTGTATCCAGGTGATGATTGTCCGCTCCGACGGCGCGTCCTCGCCGATGGAACAGGACTCCATCGCCTGCGCCAGGAAATCCTGAACACCACATCCCTGCCCAGGGCACACCCGAAAACACCAAGGCATACCGCCCAACAAGGAGACACCGACCATGGGGGACCTAGCGATAGATTTCTGCGGCGAATGGCACGAACCATCCGACGAGGACATCTTCAGCATCGGCCGCGAGGGCGACCTCGAAGTGGACGACAACCCGTACCTGCACCGCCAGTTCCTGCAGATCGCGCGGTATGACGGCATCTGGTGGCTCAGCAACGTCGGCAGCATGCTCTGCGCGACCATCGCGGACGCCTCCGGCGGCATGCAGGCCTGGCTCGCACCGGGAGCCCGCATTCCGCTGGTCTTCAGCCACACCAACGTGATCTTCACCGCCGGCCCCACCACCTACGAGTTTGCCGTCCACCTCCGGACCCCGGCGTTCCGGCAACAGGCCCGCAGCGAGGACAGCGGCGGAGACACCACCATCGGACCCGTGGTCTTCACCGACTCGCAGAAGGCCCTGATCGTGGCGCTCGCCGAGCCGATGCTGCGCCGCGACGGAACCGGCTTCAGCGCCATCCCCTCCTCCGCGGAAGCGGCCAAAACCCTGGGCTGGGCATTGACCCGGTTCAACAGAAAGCTGGACAACGTGTGTGACAAACTCGACCGGGTGGGAGTCGCCGGACTGCGCGGCGGAGCCGGCAAGCTCGCCACGAACCGACGCGCACGGCTCGTGGAACACGCCGTGACCTCGCATCTCGTGACCGCTGCCGACCTGGTGCTGCTGGAAACACAGCGCGGAGGGGACGAAGGATGAGGATCCGGCTGACCCTGCGCCGCGACCCCGCCGAGGCCAAGGACCTCGCTGTCACGGTCGACGGCCTGGCCACGGTGGCGGACATCGCCACCGAGCTCTGGGCGGCGGACCCGGCACGGCGCGGAACCCGGCCGCCGTCGAACCTCACGCTCAGCATCGAGGAGGCCTTCGCCGCCGGCGGCATGAAAGGCAGCGTCCTGAACCGGGAGGACAACCTCCTTGAATCCGGGCTGCGGCCCGGCTCGATCGTCGCATTGACCCAGGTCAGCGAGCAGTTCGCGGTGGCCGGGGCGAACCGGGGACCTGCGGCGGCGACCTTGCGCGTCCTCTCCGGCCCCGACGTCGGCCGCGAATTTTCGCTGCCCTCCGGCACCAGCTACATCGGCCGGGACCGGGACGTCGACGTCCGGCTGACCGACCCTTTGACCTCCAAGCGGCACGCCCGCATCACGGTGGGCGAAACCGTGGAAATCGTGGACACGAACTCCGCCAACGGCCTGCTGATGGACGGCCTGCCGGTCAGCCGCGCCACGCTGAACTCCTCGGACACCGTCACGCTCGGGGACACCACCGTGTCCGTGGTCTCCCTGGGCGGGAGCCAGGGCGCGGCGCCGAGCTCCCCGCTGATCAATTTCAACCGCTCGCCCCGCGTCGTGCCCCGCTTCGAACCGCACAAACGGACGCTGCCGGCCGGGCCGAAGCGCCAGGAGCACCACCCGTTCCCGTACATCATGCTGGTGGCCCCGCTGATGATGGGTGCCGTCATCTTTGCCGTCACGCAGAACATGATGTCCGTGATCTTCATGCTGATGATGCCGCTCTTCATCGTCGGCCACTACGTGGACCAGAAGATGCAGGGCAAGCGGGAACGCAAGGAACAACTCAAGTCATTCCGCGCCGCCATGGCCGCATTCCGTGCCGACATCACCGCGCTGCAGAAAGTGGAGCGCTCCGTCAGGCTGCAGGAAGCGCCGTCCGTCAGCGACACCGTGGACTCCATCTACAAACTGGGCCCGCTGCTCTGGACCCACCGCCCCGAGCATGCCGGCTTCCTGGGACTGCGGTTCGGGCTCGGCACGGCGCCGTCCCGGATCCAGTTCGAGGAACCGCACAGCAACGAGACCGAGCCTGAGTACATGGCCGAAATCCAGCAGTGCATCGCCCAGTTCGGCAGCATCGAGGGCGTGCCGATCGTCTCCCAGCTGCGCACCGCCGGCTCGTTCGGCCTGGCCGGGCCCCGCGGCCTCGTCGACGACGTGGCCCGCGGCATGGTGCTGCAGCTGGTGGGTCTGCATTCCCCGGCCGAAGTGGTCCTGACCGCCATCACCTCGGCGCAGTCCAAGGACCGCTGGGAGTGGCTGCAGTGGCTGCCGCACGCAGGTTCCGGCCACAGCCCGCTTAGCGGCGACCACCTCGCCGCCGGACCGGCCGGCGGCTCGGCCCTGCTGTCCAAACTTGAGGACCTGATCGACCAGCGCGAGGCCGCGGCACAGTCGCCGCGTCCGGAGCTGCGCCCCGGCCTCGCCCTGGAAGGCGCCGACATCCCGGAACCGCAACTGCCCACCGTGCTCCTGGTGGTCGAGGACGACGCCCCGGTGGACCGGGGGCGGCTCACCCGGGTGCTCGAACGCGGACCGGACTCCGGCGTGCACGTCATGTGGGTGGCCAGCTCCGTCCAGCAGCTCCCGGCAGCCTGCCGCGACTTCATGGCGGTCGACGGCGAACACGGCACCACCACCGGCCAGGTCCGGCTGGGCCGGCACACGTTCCCGGTCAGCTGCGAAAGCCTCGACGCCGGGCTCGCCGCCCAGCTGGCGCGCATGCTCGCCCCGGTGGTCGACGTCGGCAAGCCGCTCGAGGACGACTCCGACCTGCCGCGGGCGGTGTCCTACGCGACATTGATCGGCAAGGATTTCCTGGACAACCCGCAGGCCGTCGCGGACCGCTGGACCGAGAACAACTCCGTGCACGCCAGCGCCAAGCCGAACCGCAAGGACAACGGCACGCTCCGGGCCCTGGTTGGCTCCAAAGGCATCGAACCGCTCTACCTCGACCTGAAGAACGAGGGACCCCATGCCCTGGTCGGCGGCACCACCGGTGCCGGCAAGTCCGAGTTCCTGCAGTCCTGGGTGATGGGCATGGCCGCGGCGTACAGCCCGGACCGGGTGAGCTTCCTGTTCGTGGACTACAAGGGCGGCGCCGCCTTCGCGGACTGCCTGCACCTGCCGCACACTGTGGGCCTGGTCACGGACCTGTCGCCGCACCTGGTCCGCCGCGCCCTGACCTCGCTCCGCGCCGAGCTGCACCACCGCGAGCGGCTGCTGAACCGAAAGAAAGCCAAGGACCTGCTGGAACTCCAGCGCCAGGCGGACCCGGAGGCGCCGCCCTACCTGATCATCATCGTTGACGAGTTCGCCGCCCTCGCCACCGAGGTGCCGGAGTTTGTCGACGGCGTGGTGGACGTCGCCGCCCGCGGCCGCTCGCTTGGCCTGCACCTGATCCTCGCCACCCAGCGCCCCGCCGGCGTCATCAAGGACAGCCTGCGCGCCAACACCAACCTGCGCGTGGCGCTGCGGATGGCCGACGAGGACGACGCGGTGGACATCCTCGGCGTGCCCACCGCCGCGTACTTCGACCCGTCCATCCCGGGACGCGGCGCGGCCAAGACCGGGCCGGGCCGGATCCAGGGCTTCCAGACCGGCTACGCCGGCGGCTGGACCACGGAGAAGACGCAGCGCCCGCGGATCGACGTCGTCGAGATGGCCTTCGGGTCCGGCGCCCCCTGGGCCGCCCCCGCGGCCGAGACCCCGGCCCGGGAGGAACCCGCCGGGCCCAACGACATCGCCCGGATGACGGCGAACATCATCAAGGCGGCGGACGTGCTCGCCATCGAGCCTCCCCGCAAGCCGTGGCTGGATGAGCTGGCCACGACCTACGACTTCTCCCGGCTGCCGAACCCGCGCACCGACGAGCGGCTGCTCCTGGGCGTGGCGGACGACCCCGCGCACCAGGACCAGCCGACCGTCTTCTACGAACCGGACCGCGACGGCAACATGGCCATCTACGGCACCGGCGGCTCGGGTAAGTCGGCGGCCCTGCGCGGCATCGCGATCGCCGCCGCCGTGACCCCGCGCGGCGGCCCGGTCAACGTCTACGGCATCGACTGCGGTTCCTCGGGACTGAAGATGCTCGACGCGCTGCCGCACGTCGGCGAGATCATCAACGGCGACGACGTCGAACGCGTCGGCCGGCTGCTGCGCTGGCTGCGCGACCTCGCCGACGACCGTTCGGCCCGCTACGCCGAGGTCCGTGCCGCCACGATCGTGGAATACCGAGAGCTGGCCAAAATGCCGGACGAGAAGCGCATCTTCGTCCTGGTGGACGGCATGTCCGCATTCCGCGAGGCCTACGAATACAGCAAGCTCTCGGCGCTCTGGGACATCTTCCTGCAGCTGGCCACCGACGGCCGCCCGCTCGGCATCCACCTGGTCGTCACCGGCGACCGGCCGAACGCGGTGCCGGCGTCGCTGCTCGCCTCGATCCAGCGCCGGCTGGTGCTGCGGCTGTCCTCCGAGGACGACTACATGTCCATGGACGTGTCCAAGGATGTGCTCGGCGCCGGCACCCCGCCGGGCCGCGGCCTGCTGGGCAACCTTGAGGTGCAGCTGGCGGTCCTCGGCGGGAACTCCAACCTGGCCGTGCAGGCGCGCGAGGTGCAGAAGCTTCGCGAGGCCATGCTGCGCCAGGGTGTGGAGCGGGCGCCGCAAATCGAACGCCTGCCGGACACGGTGGACCTGGACGTGCTCCCGGCCGGCAGTCCGGACCTGCCGGTGATCGGCGTCGACGACGAGACGCTGCAGCCCGCCGAGATCCTGGCCAAGGGCCCGCTGCTGCTGGCCGGCCCGCCGGGCTCAGGCCGCACCGTGGCGCTGGTAACCCTCGCCTACGCGCTGCGCCGGTCCAACCCCGGCGTGGAACTGATCTACCTCGGCTCGCGGCGGTCCGCCGCGGCGTCGCTCAAGCTCTGGGACCGCTCCGTGGTGGGCGCGGACGACGTCGAGGAGGCCATCGACGAGCTGGTGGACTACTCCACCGGCACGCCGGGCAAGCTGGCGATCTTCATCGAGGGCCTGACGGACTTCACCGACACCCTGGCCGAGACCGGCATCGGCCGGCTGGTCACCGCGTCCATCAAGGCCGAGCAGTGGGTGGTGGGCGAATCCGAGACCTCCACCTGGTCCTCGGCCTGGTCCCTGGCACAACCGTTCAAGTCCGGCCGCCGGGGCCTGCTGCTCAACCCCGGGGACATCGAGGGCGACAGCCTGCTCAGCACCTCGCTGGGCCGGATCAGCGGGGACTTCATTCCGGGCCGCGGCTACATCGTGGGTCGCGGCAAGGTCCGCAAGCTGCAGATCGCCCTGCCGCCGGAGAACCGGAACTAGCCGCGGGGCTCGCCCAACTGACTCGCACTTGTTGTCGTTTTGGGCCCTCAAAACGACAACAACTGCGAGCTACTTGGGCGGGGGACCGGCCGATGGGGAGTGCTGCCCATCGACAGTTTTTTGCGCGGCAGGGTAGGTTCGAGGCATTGGATCTTCCGGATCAGCCGGGGGCCGCTGGGGATGCCGAGAGTTTCGGGTCCGGTGAACTAAGGAGTTTTTTCGAATGGCTATTTGGGGTGCAGATGTTGCTC
>NZ_JBFTNW010000014.1:0-13204 GCF_056397665.1 Arthrobacter sp. 05L428
CCCGGTAACAACATCCCTCCGCAAAAGCCGMTACATCCGGACAACGCGAGGGGCCCTCACTTCGAAGATGGTCGCGCGCCCGCGCCGTTCAACGTTAGGGACCCAGCGCTCCACGGCGCCCTAGTAGGTTGCGGAGCCCCGGGCGGCATACCCGGGGGCCGTTTCGGATACTTTCGGGAGGGCCTCGACATCCACTGCGAAGCATGCTTAGCTTTGGGCTTCAACGAGTTTCACTCTCGCGCACAGACCGACAGGGTGCAGTTCCAACGCAGCCCCTCCGTCTGAAATTCTTCGCCCTCCCAGCACTTTTAGGCGGGCCTCACAGAACCCTTGTTCCCCGTTTGCCCGACCGGCCACGCCAGGCGTTTCGGTGGCTCAGTGCCGCCTGCCGGCGTCCCCTCTCAACGTTTTGAGATGCCTCAATCGTTGCTCCTGCTTGGCCCAATGGGCATGGGATAGAGAAAAGAGCGAACAATGAAGGCAGTAATTTACAAAGGACCGAACGACGTCAGCGTCGAGGAGATCCCCGACGCCAAAATTGAGCACCCCGCCGACGTGCTGGTGCGCATCACCTCCGCGAACATTTGCGGATCGGACCTGCACATGTACGAAGGGCGCACCAGCTTCGAAACTGGACGCTCCTTCGGGCATGAAAACCTCGGTGAGGTGGTGGAAATCGGCCCTGCCGTGAGCAAAGTAAAAGTCGGCGAGCGGGTGGTGCTGCCGTTCAACATCGCCTGCGGATTCTGTAAAAACTGCGAACGGGGCTTTACCAACTACTGCCTGACCATGCAGCCCGAGCCTAAGCTCGCCGGCGCGGCTTACGGGTTCGCGGACATGGGCCCGTACCAAGGCGGACAGGCCGAATACCTGCGCGTTCCATACGGGGACTTCAACTGCCTCCGCCTGGGCGAGGATGCGGTGGAGAAGGAACTTGACTACGTCATGGTCGCGGACATTTTCCCCACCGGCTGGCATGCCACGGAAATGGCCGGGGTCTACCCCGGAGACTCCGTTGTCATCTACGGTGCTGGTCCGGTTGGGCTGATGGCCGCCTACTCAGCCATTATCAAAGGAGCCGGCAAAGTCATGGTGGTGGACCGCCACAGCGACCGCCTTAAGCTGGCGGAACAAATCGGCGCCATCCCTGTGGATGATTCGCAAGTGGACCCCGTCGAATTCGTAAAGGACCAGACCATGGGGTTCGGGGCAGACCGCGGTTGCGAATGCGTCGGCTATCAGGCGCACGATCCGGAAGGAAATGAACATCCCAACATGACCCTGAACCGGCTCGTGGACTCCGTGCGATTCGTCGGAGGCCTCGGTGTGGTTGGGGTCTTCCTGCCCCAGGACCCGGGAGGCCCCGACAAACTGGAGCAGCACGGGCAGGTGGCCTTCGATTACGGAAACTTCTGGTTCAGAGGTCAAACGATGGGCTCAGGCCAGTGCCCGGTCAAGAAGTACAACAGGGCCTTGCGCGACCTCATCGCCGGCGGAAAGGCCAGCCCCTCCTTCATCGTAAGTCACGAGCTGACGCTGGATCAGGCGCCCGAGGCCTACAAGAACTTCGACAACCGTGAAAACGGCTGGACAAAAGTCGTTCTCCATCCGGCCGGAACCTGACAAGACCGGGGAGAACGAACGTCCATGTCGAAACGCGCTAGTCACAGGAGGTGGTACTGATGCGTGCAATGGTTTATCGCGGACCGTACAAAGTTCGCGTCGAAGAAAAAGACATTCCGAAGATCGAGCACCCCAACGACGCCATCGTACGGGTCACCAGGGGCGCCATCTGCGGCTCCGATCTGCACCTCTACCACGGCATGATGCCGGATACGAGGGTGGGGATGACGTTTGGGCACGAGTTCGTGGGCACGGTGCATGAGGTCGGATCCTCCGTGCAGAACCTGACGGTAGGCGACCGGGTGATGGTGCCGTTCAACATCTACTGCGGCTCCTGCTACTTCTGCTCCCGCGGCCTCTATTCCAACTGCCACAACGTAAACCCCAATGCGACGGCGGTGGGCGGCATCTACGGCTATTCCCACACCTGCGGAGGTTACGACGGCGGCCAGGCCGAATTCGTCCGCGTCCCCTTCGCGGACGTGGGACCTTCGAAAGTCCCGGACTGGATGGACGAGGAGGACGCGGTCCTCCTCACCGATGCGCTCCCGACGGGCTATTTCGGCGCGCAGCTGGGTGACATCGTGGAAGGCGACACCGTGGTGGTATTCGGCGCCGGGCCAGTGGGGCTGTTTGCCGCCAAGTCCTCCTGGCTGATGGGCGCCGGCCGGGTGATCGTGATCGACCACCTGGAGTACCGCTTGGAGAAGGCCCGCACGTTTGCGCACGCCGAAACGTACAACTTCGCCGAGTACGAAGACATTGTTGTGCACTTGAAGAAGGAGACCGACTATCTGGGGGCCGACGTCGTCATAGACGCCGTCGGGGCAGAGGCGGATGGCAACTTCCTCCAGCACGTGACCAGCAGCAAGCTAAAACTGCAAGGCGGCTCCCCCGTCGCCCTGAACTGGGCAATCGACTCGGTACGCAAGGGTGGCACCGTATCCGTCGCGGGGGCGTACGGGCCCATCTTCAGCGCCGTGAAGTTCGGCGACGCCATGAATAAGGGCCTCACCCTGCGGATGAACCAATGCCCCGTCAAACGGCAGTGGCCCCGCCTGTTCGAGCACATCCAAAACGGGTACCTGAAACCCAGCGACCTCGTCACCCACCGCATTCCGCTGGAACACATCGCCGAGGGCTACCACATGTTCTCCGCCAAGCTGGACAACATCATCAAACCGCTTGTTGTCGCCGCACCATCCTGAAGGGAAAGCCCACCGTGACTGAGATAGCCACACCATATGTCTCCGACAGACGCACGCCCAGGACGGCCTCGGAAGAACTGCGGACACAGATCCCTGGATGGGGCGCCGACCTCGACCCGGCCGACCGGCCCTCCTACCCTCGTGAGCAACCCGGCACCGAAACCGGCGCCCACTGGGACTTCCCCGAACGCCAACCCGAGAAATACCCCAGGGAGCGTTCCGTCGAACACGCCTTCCTACCCCCCGTGTTCGGCACATCAACACCCCCCGCCGGGGCCTCCGGCGCCATCCGAAGACACGCCTACAAATACAGCGAAGGCCGGGCGGCGCACTGGTTGCTGCTAATCGCGGCCGACCGGGTAGACGCTTGGGAACACCATCTGAAGTCCTTCGCCACCCTCCATCCCGACAACCCCATCACTGAAACCGGAGTGGCCGCCGAGTTCCGTCAGGGCGGCCTTAGCTCCAGATTCGGGCAAAAACGCGCGGATACAAACCATCAATGGATTGACCCGATCATCGTCGGCGGCCCCTGGGTGCTGGCTGGGGCCGGGGTCGCAGTCGTCCTCAAAGCCCTCAAAGCTCTCAAAGCTCTCAAAGCTCTCAAAGCTCTCGGAAAGCATCGCGCAACCTGACGAAAACCTTGGCGCCGCGGCTGCGGAGGGCCACGGGTAGCAGCACTCTGCGCGTCTCGACTCCTGCCCGCGGTGACCTACGCCCAGTGGGCGCCGCGGGTAGGAGTCCACGTGCCGGGCACTGCCCGCCAGTGCTGCCCGCATGAAGGGCAGCGGCTCCCGCCCGAGGACGCGGGACACATAAGGATCCCGAACGCCTCGCCAGCGTCGCTATCACCGCGAAAGTCACGCTCGGACGCACCCGGCGGCAACCAAGGCCACCGCATACTCCGCTCTGAACCAAACAGCGGATCATCAGCCCGTCACGGTCAATTTAGTTTGGAGGCAGCTTCTGCAATGTCGCATATTGATCGCAAGGCTCTTGTTTCAGCCATCATCGGCCTCGTTATCGCACTCGTTCCGGTGCTGCTCGGTGCTCCCGAACTCGCGCCCTTGATCGGATGGGCTGTCGCCGGGTGCGTCTTCCTGGCTTGGGCGTGGACTAAAGCCTGGCCCGCTGGTCCGGAGGCGACGGGGGAACTCGCCCGTCATGAAGACCGATCTCGACGGGTCGTTGACTCCCTCATCATCGCCTCGACGTTCGTCAGTCTCGTTGCGGTCGTCTTTGCACTGATCCGCAGCCAACAGAAGGATTTCATCGGCGTGGCCGCCGCGATCCTTGCAGCTCTCGGGGTGGCGCTCGCCTGGGCTCTCGTCAACACTGTCTACGCCTTCAAGTATGCCCGTATGTACTACCACGACGACCGCCATCGGTTCCGTTTCAACCAGGAAGAGGAACCGTCATACAGCGACTTCGCCTACGCAGCATTCTCAACCGGCATGTCGTACAACGCGAGCAACGTGAACGAGTCATCCACTCCCTCCCGAAGGATCGCTCTGGGTCACGCTCTGCTCTCCTACTTCTTCGGCACCTTCGTTGTCGCGGTGGCGATCAACCTTGTCGTCAGTCTCGGCCAATCCAGCTGACTAGAACACGGCGTGGGTGTCGTCCCCACAACCGCTGCCCCGATCCCCCTCCCCATTTAGACAGGTAGGGGCCGGCCCGGATATTGGGGAACGGCCATTGGACAGCATCACGGCCGATCCCGCCGCAAACTACTCGATTGATGCCATGGCCGCCATGACGAATCTCAGCGCCAGTAGTCTCACCCGGCGATTTCAGGAGGCAACCAACACCACTCCTAGTCGGTACGTTGAAATGGTACGTATCGAGGCCGCTCAGGCAATGCTCCAGAGAGGAGCCACTGTCTCGGCGGCTGCGGCCGCCAGCGGATTCGGAAGTGCCGAAACGATGAGGCGCGTCTTCACGCAGAAGATCGGAATGAGTCCATCGCTGTATCTGGAAAGTCTCCTGTCACAGCCCTGATACTTCCCAGCCTCACCGCCTGCTCAGTCGCAGGCTGACGCCATCTGGGGGCTGGTTGACAGGATTCGCGGGTCCGCCGACGCGCTCCCTCGGCAATGCTGGATGCATCCGGTGAAATCCGGAGCATCCATAAAAGAGGAGACGGTCATGCCCTTCGTAAACGTCAAGCTCGTCGACGGCGTCTTCACGGAAGACGAAAAGCACCGGATGGCGGCTGCGCTAACTGACGTCATGGTCAAGTTTGAAGGATCCGAAGCTTTCCGCGAGGTGGTCTGGGTCCTCATAGAGGAACTGCACACCGACGGCTGGCACATCGGCGGTCTGCCCTTCAGGGGACCGGCCAGCCTGATGGATGGACTCGCCCGTTCCAAGAGCGTTTATGAGTCTATTGACGGCCACCCGGTTACCCGGCCGGAACTGGCAGAGAAAGCACCGGTTCAAGAAAAGTAACCCCAATTTGGTACGTCATCCATGACGCCCCAATCCCCGTTCGGTGCACAGCGCGACTCCGGGCCCATTGAAGGGGACAGCGGAATTGACCCAATCCTTCCGAACCCGGACTGTGCTCAGGAAACTCCCGTACGAACACCAAATACAGGAAGGCAATCACCTCACTCCGACCGGAGTGGCGATGACGCTGCGAGAACGTTAGTTCTCAGCCTCGAGACAAGGATCAGAAACATGGGCTACATCAAAGTCGGCACCGAGAACAGCACGGACATCGAGCTCTACTACGAGGACCACGGGACGGGCCAGCCAGTTGTCCTTATCCACGGCTACCCGTTGGATGGTGGCTCCTGGGAAAAGCAGACAGCGGCCCTCTTGAATGGCGGCTACCGCGTCATCACATACGACCGCCGGGGGTTCGGCAAATCCAGCAAACCGACTACAGGCTACGATTACGACACCTTCGCAGCCGACCTGAAGGCCGTCCTCGAAACCTTGGACCTTCAGGAGGCCGTCCTGGTCGGTTTCTCGATGGGCACAGGCGAAGTCGGACGGTATATCGGCACCTACGGTCAGGCCCGCGTGGCCAAGGCAGCGTTCCTTGCCTCTCTCGAACCGTTCCTTCTGCAGACCGAAGACAACCCTGGCGGCGTTCCGTCGTCGGTGTTCGACGGCATCCGCAACGCCGCCAGTGACGATCGCTACGCATGGTTCGCCGACTTCTACGACAACTTCTTCAATACCGACAAATTCCTTGGAAACCGGCTCAGCGAGGAAGCGCTGCGCAACGCCTGGAACGTCGCCGCCGGCTCGTCCTGGTACGCGTCCTTCGCCGTCGTCGACTCGTGGCTGACGGACTTCCGCTCAGACGTCGAGAAGATCACCGTCCCGACCCTAATCGTGCACGGAACGCAGGACCGCATCCTGCCGATCGACTCGACGGGCCGTGAGTTCACCAAACGCCTGCCGGCCGCCGAATACGTGGAACTCGTAGATGCACCGCACGGCATGCTCTGGACGCACGCCACCAGTATCAACGAAATCCTGCTCCGCTTCCTGGCCAAGTAACCGCCCGGGCTGGCCTCGGCGCAGGCCTCCCTGCCAACTGAACCTTCTACGGCTCATCACAGCCTCACACCCTTGAACCCTTGAACCCTTGAAAGCAGAGCAGAAGATGGACAAATTCCTGAGTGAGCACGAAGCCACCCGATGGATGAATCGATACGTACAAGCGTGGAGGACAAACCGCGTCGACGCTACAGCCGGCGTCTATGCCCCGGACGCCGAATTCCACGAACGGCCGTACGAGACTGATTGGCATGGTCTGGATGAAATCATCGCGGGATGGAAACTGAGGGCGGGATGGAAGGGAACCGATTGCTGGACCTTCGACTGGAAGCTCCTGCACCTTACGGGAGACACCTTCGCTGCCCAGGGTACGGGAACCTATCCGGCCCTTGGAACCTTTGACAACCTCTGGGTGGTCACTCTCAACGAGCACGGGGCAGCAACGGCGCACTGGCAGTGGAACAACCAGGTTGCACCTCCTGCCGGTGCGCCCGACCTAGGTCTGGCTCAATGATCCAGGCCGTTACATCCTCCGCCCAGACACACAACTCCTGTCCCGTCCCTCCTCCAACCCGAAAGGAAAACGACAATGACACCCGCAATCCCTAGGACGCTGGTCCTTCTGGATCACCCCGATCTCAGCCGGTCCCGCGTGAATCACGCTCTGGCCGCCGCATTGGAGGATGCGCCCGGTCTTGCGGTACGTGACCTGCGCCGCCTGTACCCGGACGGCCGGATCAACCTCGGTGCTGAAAGGGCTGAGGTGGAAGCGGCGGACAACATCGTTCTGCAATACCCGACACACTGGTACGCCCCGCCCGCCTTCATCAAAAACTGGCTGGATGAGGTGCTGGTCCGCGGCTGGGCCTACGGCACCGGGGCGCCGGGGGCCCTTGCCGGTAAGACACTGCGCGTCGCCACCAGCACAGGAGGGACCAGGGACGCCTACTCCCCCGACGGCTTCCACGGATGGGACTTCACCGACATCCTCATCCCTCTGCAAGCCACGGCCCGTCGGCTCGGAATGCAATGGCTCAGTCCCTTTGTCCTGCACGGGGTGCGTGACCTGACGGAAGAGCAGCTGCAGGACCTCGCCCGGGACTACCGCCGCCTGCTAGAGGCAAGCTCCGTGCCCGAGCACGTGTCATGACATAGGCGCCCGCCGGCCGGAGTATGGTCCGGAGCCGGCGGGCGCCCATCACTCTGGTCGGCAGGGTGTATTCCGGCTGGGCGGTTCAGCCGACCGCGCCGCCGGGGGTCGCAGGCCTGGTGGGAGATACCTTTTTGATTCCCTTGGCCTCTGTGCCGGGCGATGCACACAGCGGCTTCTACGCCGAGTTTGTCACGAAGTCCCCGAAGGCTGGCCGTTCCACCGTCTTCGTCCAGGACGCACCGGGACGCACCGGTACAGCAGCTTCCAGGAGCGGCCCCCACCGGGGAGCTTAGAGACGTCCCGCCGCCACAGGAAAGGACTGCTGCCGACGGCGACAGGGGCTAGCGGACAACCTCGGCGGCACGGACTGCCGCAGATCCGCTGGCCGCCGCCCTGGCGATCAAGTGTGCGGCAAACGGCAGGCCTCTGGCGCCGGCCCGTGCGTAGTCGTCGATGGCGGTGACGTCCTGACCGAGGCTTGTCATGGCCGCGGCGAAGATGTCCATGTCGATGATCTGCAGGTCCTTGAGATGGTCGGCGTTGGTGGTGGTAACGGCACCGGTGAGCGCCTCGAGGGCGAAGCTGCGACCGGTTCCGGAGAGCAGTAGGTCCGTTAGCGCGCCGAGGTCGAGGTCCAGATTGTTCGCCAGAGCGAGGATGTCCTGGACGTTTTTCTGGTTCATCATCAGCAGGGCGTTGTTAATAAGTTTCCCTGTCTGCCCCGACCCGGCGGCGCCCATATGGGAGACCTTCCCGGAGAACGCTTCAAGGACGGGACGGGCCGTGGTCAGAGCCTGGCTGGGGCCGCCGACGATAGTCGTCAGCTGACGTGCTTCGGCTCCAGGCCGGCCACCACTGACCGGTGCATCCAGGACGAGGACCCCTGTGTCGGCGGCCCGCTCGGCCATGGCGGCGGCATACCAGGGAAGTCCGGTGCCGTGGTTGATGAGAATGGTGCCCGGCCGCATGCTTCCGAGCAGGCCGCCCGACGTGAGGACCTCCTCGATGTCGGAGTCCTCGCGAAGGCACAATCCGACCACGTCAGTGGCCATGCCGAGCGCGGCGAGGGTTTCGTGCCGGACGAAGGGGAGGCCGTCGAGAGCGGTCAAGGATGCCTCGCGACGGACCCAGACGTTCAGTTCGAAGCCAGCCTCGGCGATGGCCCGTGCCATGGGGGCTCCTTGGTCTCCGAGGCCGACCCAGCCGACGCTCAGTTCGGAGGCAGTGCCCGAGGTGATCGCTGGTGTGGTCGGTGTTGCGTCGGGTGAGGCGGCGCTGCCGGTCATGTCATTGTCTTTCTCTGTGGAGGAGTTGATGGCTTTCACGCAGTCTTCCGGGCCAGTAGTTCGGTCGAGAGATCCCAGAGGCGTTCTGCGTTGGCCGGATCGAGTGCGTAGGGTGCCACTCCGGTGTAATCGGGGCCTCGGTGGTCCACGGTGCGGGCCTCATTGACGTCCTCAAAGTAGCGTCCGCCGATGCCCTCAAGCTCCGCAGAAGTCGCCACATACAGTGTGGTCGCCGCACCCTGCTGGGGAGTTTTCTGACGTTCGACGGGAGTCCGCAACCCTCCGGTATGGCGCTGGAGCTTGGTGGCGATAGCCCCGGGCATGACGGCGTTGCAGGTGATTCCGTCCTCGGCCCAGCGCGCGGTCACGCCCACGGCGAACAGGGCTGAGGCGGTCTTGGACTGCCCGTAAGCGACAAATGCGTCATAGGAGACGAAGTTGAAATGCGGGTCATCGAACATGACCGGGGAGAACAAGTGTCCACTGGAGCTCAGGGACACGATACGGGCGTTCCCCGCCTCGGCGAGGGCGCCATGCAGTGCCTGGGCGAGGGCGAAGTGGCCCAGATAGTTCGTGGCGAACTGCATTTCCCAGCCCTCCGGTGTGCGCTCGAGTTCGGGCAGGGCCATGATTCCGGCGTTGTTGACCAGCACGTGCAGCGGGCCGGTCCACTCGTCGGCGAATGCGGTGATGGTGGACAGGTCAGCCAGGTCCATCCGGCCGAGGAAGATGTTGTTGTTGCCAGTTGACTCGCGCAATTCCTGGGCTACCGGCGTCGCGGCCTCGACGTTGCGTACCGCCAGGGTTACCTCGGCGCCGATGTTGGCGAACGCGCGGGCTGTTTCGATTCCGATGCCGGAGGCGCCACCGGTGACGATGACGCGCTTTCCGGTGAAGTCGATGCCCTCGGTGACGTCGGAGGTGGTGGAGCTGAATCCGAAACCGGTGGTGATTCTTGCCATGGGGTTGGTCTTCTTTCGGCAGGGCGGGAAGTTTTTTCATAAGAGCCGCCCGGCGTCCTTCGGATGCAAGCCTGAAGGAGCGCGGGGTCTGGGCAGCTCTGGAATTCAGTGTGCTCCCGCCGGAATCGGGCAGCCAGAACCCTGCGATTCATATGAATGCCGGGGCCACCCTCGGGGGTAATTCAGGGCCGACGAGCGTGGAGGGGTCAGGTCATGTCCGGGAGCGTCCGGGCCAGACACTCCAGTGCCCGTTCGGAGGCACTGCCGGGCTCGGCGTGGTGAATGACGAGGAGGTGACCGTCCGTTCCGGGTACGGCCAGTTTTTCGTGGAAGAGCTCAAGTTCGCCCACCACTGGGTGATGCAGCAGACGCTTGCCCGACACCTTGGGGCGGACATCGTGGCGCCCCCAAAGCTGGAGGAAGTAGGCGCTGCGCTCCGATAGCTCGGTGACCAGCGCCTCGAGTTGCGGGTCGTTGATACGCTCCCCCACAGCTGCGCGGAGTCCCGCGGTCGCGTCCTCCATGACGTGTTCCCAGTCCTCGTAGAGCTCCCGTTCGGCGGGGTCCAGGAAGGCTGCCCGCAGCACGTTCGTGCCCGGTTGGTTCCTCGGGGAGAGGGCAACGGCCAGCGGATTGGCGGCGAGGACGTTCATGAAGCGGTCCTGGACAAAGGCCGGAACGTGGGCCATCGTGACCAGCAAATACGACAAGCCTTCCGCCACCCCGGCCGACGCGGGACTGGCCACGGCCTGCGGGACCGGTTGCGCGAGCCGGTGCAGATGGACGGTAGCGGGCGGGTCCAGACGCAGGGCGCGTGCGAGAGCGTCCAGTATTTGCGGGGACGGGTGGTGGTCTTTGCCCTGCTCCAGGCGCACGTAGTAATCGACGCTGATGCCTGCCAGGCCTGCAACCTCTTCACGGCGAAGACCCGGAACCCGGCGCCGCCCGTAGCTGCGCAGTCCGACGTCTTCCGGCCGGATGAGCTTACGGCGGGCCTGCAGGTACTCTCCGAAAGCGACGTTCTTTGCCACGGACCTAATCTACGCCCGGCCGCTCATCAAACGCGGCACGACCGAATTTTCATAGAAGAACTGTCCATTGCCTTAATGGTCCTTTATCGGGAGTCCAGAATGGTGGGAGGCGCTCAAGTGCCTCGGAATTCTTTGCCCAACTCATGGCCCAGTCTCACTTCCGGAAGTCACCGAATACGCGGGCTTCGCCTCTCGGGCTCCGCCAGCGGACAAAGGATGTCGATTTATCCGATCTTCCCCGCTCCCGTTTGCCGGCCATGTCCCAATTCCAGGCCTCGCGTGCACAGAACACGAGGTTCTGTCGGTAATTGCCCGCCCTTCCTCCCATCCAGCCATGGCCGCCTAAGCGCCCGGCACCCACTCGTTGTCTAGGGCCGTGGCTGGGGCATGCTGCCACTGCATCGGCGCGCCTGTGGAGTGCAAGGCGTTTCGAAAGTTCACTACTTCCAGACAACGTCGCTACTTCCAGACTCTGTAACTCTGTCGGAGGCGTCGAGAGCTATGAGTTGTCTGCCTAAGCTGACGGAGGATCCATCCGGCCGCTGGTGGGTATGTCATGGATCCAGCAGACCTGCGGCTTGGATCGGCCGCCCACGGGCGCTCTGAGTCCAGGAGTGGGACTGTCCAGCAACGGCAAGCTGCACGGATTCAGTTCAAGTAGTCGGCGATGATTTCATGAAACCAGCGCAACGCGCGGGACCGTGGAGCCGTGCCGTTCCAGTACAGCGACACGTCGCATGACGGAACATTAAAATTACAACCGTCTGCCCGCAGCGAAGAAACGGGGCCAAGATCCATGCGGCGGACCCAC
The DNA here is from genome assembly GCF_056397665.1 of Arthrobacter sp. 05L428. Lineage (NCBI taxonomy): Bacteria > Bacillati > Actinomycetota > Actinomycetes > Micrococcales > Micrococcaceae > Arthrobacter > Arthrobacter sp. 05L428. The sequence continues at coordinate 11,591 of NZ_JBFTNW010000014.1, forward strand.
CTGCTGGCACCGACCGCCAATTCCGGCCCAAATCACCGGTTATTCCGGTTGTCCATCGCACCCACTCTTGACGGTTCCGTCCCTACAATTAACTGTCGGCCTCCACGGCATTCACGTCGCGGGGGCGGCCAAATAAGGAGAACTACCATGGGTTTGGGTGACAAGATCCACAACGCCGCCGAGAAACTCCACGGCAAGGGCAAAGCAGCCGCCGGCGATGCCACCGGCAACGACCGGCTGAAGGCCGAGGGCAAGGGCGAGCAATTCAAAGCGGACCTGAAGCAGGCCGGCGAAAAAATCAAGGATGCCTTCAAGAAACACTAAGACACGCAGCCAAGAGGCAGAGGTGCGGTCCGGACGGACCGCACCTCCGCCTCTGCCTCTGCCTCTGCCTGGCAGCAGAAAAGATCAAGCGGCCGCTCCCGAAGCTTTTTTCAAGTCCCAACATCTGTGACTGATAAGTTTCGGTTGACAGGGCATCGGGCTTCATGTGCAGGTCCCGGTCCCCGTGGACTAATTCCTCAAAAACTGGGATAGCGCAGCCGCGCGCTTTGCTGCCTCCAAACCGTTGCTGCACTTCAGGCAGAGGCGGGTTCCGGTGGCACCGGAAACAGGGCTCGGCTGCCCACAACCGGGGACAATTCTCGAAGGGTATCCACCGCTACGGCGGCCAGGGAGCTACCCGGACGGCTCACCAATTCAGCCGTGGATAACCCGAATTGACCCCAGCATGGACAGATGAGGAGTTAGTCGGGAGTCACCGCTGGGGGATCTACCGTCTTTCCTAACGCTGGTTCGTCTTCAATGAGCGAAAGCTCCTTTAGAGCAGGGTATGGGTCGTGTCTCTACTCGCTCGACGTTAAAGGGCGTCCCATAGTTTCGATCGTCGTTCGGGTTGGGGTGTCTCATTTACGGTTCTAGGCCAATACGGGGCGGCCACTGCCGCTCCGGTGACTTCGGCTGCCAATACAAAAGTGGCCGCGAGCCCCCAGACAGCGGCGACGGCACCTGCGGCCGTCGCGCCGAGCGCCTGCCCCAGGACGAGGGCAACAAACAGCAGCGAGGTACCCGTTGCATACGACCAAAGTCGCGTTTCTGCTTGAGGCCCGAACAGCCTCACGGCGTAGGAAGTGAACCGCGGTTTATACCCGCTTAACCGCATGAGTGAACGGAAATTCCTCAAAGGCTCTCCGTACCGCTTCCCACGATCAAGTCCCGCATCAAGGTTGGTTTGCAGAACCTCAGGCCCCAGCTGGAACCCGCATAACTGAGCCGGAGGACACCCCCATTGCGTTGGTAACGGATTGGTGTCGGTTCGGTGGGGACCCATCCGGGAGGGCGGGTGTTGCCGAAGTACTCCTGACAGACCAAGCCGGACCCGCAGGAAAGTGTCAGCCCGTACCAGGGCGGCGGGGACGGGACACCCATTGAGCCATTTCCAAGGAGCACTCCCATGCGTACATCTATCAAGACTTTCCTCGGCGTTGCCGCTGCCGGTTCGCTCATGTTTTCCCTGGCTGCCTGCAGCCCGGCGAACAACGCTTCCTCCGCTCCGGCCACCTCGGCGTCTTCCTCGGCTGCGGCTGAAAAGCCCGAGCCGCTCGCCTCGATCCC
>NZ_JBFTNW010000015.1:0-7929 GCF_056397665.1 Arthrobacter sp. 05L428
TTCAACCTCGACGGCTCCACCCTCAAGCCCCTCCAGGCATCCGGTGACACCGCCGTCCTCGAAGGCACCCGCGTCCTGATCTCCGACACCGCCGCCGGCCTGCTGAACAAAACCTTCAAGACCGACGCCGTGAAGGCCGACATGCTCGTTGGCATCGCCAAGATCACCGTCAACACCAAGTAACACCCCACCAGGAATGGTTGAGAACGCCACGGACCTTGGGGGTCCGTGGCGTTCTCGGCTCTAGGATTAGACTGGCCCCGGGGCCACAGAACGGTGGAGTGATAACGACATGCAAATGCCCAACCCGCAGAAGCTCACTCAAGCTTTGGCCGCAAAGTTCGCATCGCCGACCCGCAGTTCACGCCTGACGGTAGTGGTGGGCCGCTGGCTCGGGGTCAGCTTCACAATATGTTTCCTGACCGGCCTCTTCAGTCATGGACTCCAGAATCCGCCGTCCTGGATGTTCTTTCCGACCAGACCGGTCTGGATCTACCAACTGACGCAGGGACTCCACGTAACTGCCGGCATCGCCTCGATTCCTCTGCTTCTGGCAAAGCTGTGGTCCGTGTACCCCGAACTGCTCAAGTGGCCGCCCGTGAAGTCTCTGCTGCATGGCCTCGAGCGGGCCTCGATAGCCTTATTCCTCGGTGCATCTCTAGTGCAGCTGACCACCGGGCTGATCAACACCTACAAATGGTATCCGTGGCCCTTTCCGTTTCGTGAGACGCATTATTGGTTGGCCTGGGTGATCTGGGGATCGCTGCTGTTGCACATCGCGGTCAAGCTACCCGTCATCGCCACCAACTGGCGTGCCCGTTCCGCGGGAGGGCAGGCCGGCAAGCCCTCCGACGGCGGGATGGACTCGCACGGGCGGGCGTCCGTCGCCGGCAGTCCGGGCCGCGGACGATGGTCCCGGCGGGCATTCCTGATGGGTGTGGCAACGGCGACCGGATCGGTTGTGCTGACGACCGCCGGACAATCCTTCGCCGTGCTTGCACCGCTAAACCTTTTCGCTCCGCGCAAGATGGGCACCGGGCCGCAGGGGGTGCCGGTCAACAGAACGGCTGTAGCTGCCAGCGTCACAGAGGCGGCCAATGACGCCAACTGGACCCTTCTGGTACGCAACGGTGACTCCCGCCGGACCTTCAGCCTTGCCCAGCTCAAGGCAATGCCCCAGCACACCCACGAACTTCCCATCGCATGCGTCGAGGGCTGGAGCCAGACTGCGCAGTGGCGCGGGGTCCTGGTCAGGGACTTGATGGACGCCGTGGGGGCTCCGGCCGGGTCCACCCTTCGTGTCACCAGCTTGGAACCGGAGGGCGCCTACCGGTTGATGACCATGGCCCCGGAATACGCCCGGGACGAAAAAACGCTGGTGGCCCTGGAGCTGAACGGCTCCGTACTCGATCTCGATCATGGCTATCCGGCCCGCATCATCGCCCCCGGCCGGCCCGGAGTCCTCCAGACCAAATGGCTGCAAAGTATCGAGGTCCTGTGAAAACGCCGAACTCCGTCAAAGCCGCACGTGCGGCCCTCGGCGCCGCCGGTATCGCCATGCTGGGATACGGACTGCTGGGCCTGCCCACCCAGTTAGGGCCGGAGCAGTTGATCGGACTGCTGACGTGGATGGCCGTTGCCGTCCTTATTCACGACGGCGTCATTGTGCCGCTCTCCACTCTTGCGGGCGCAGGCCTGACGAGGGCCGGGTCGAAGCTCCAGCCGCTCTCGGCCGCAGTGCTCCGCGGCGCGCTGCTAAGTGGTGCGGTAATCACCTTGATTGCTGCAATTCTGGTGAAGGCCCAGTCCGTCGCGCAGAGCACCACCGTGCTGGAAGCCAACTACGCCGCCTCCCTCACATGGTTCTGGGCGTTCCTTGCGGGCGGCTCTGCCGTGACCATCTTTGCCCTGGAACGAAGAGCCCGCGGGACCGGGCGGGTCCGCCGCCGCTGACCCGGCAGATCCTTTCGGCAACAGTCCCGGGGCCGGAAAGCCTGCCGGCGCCGGTGGCTTACACCCGGTCGCCGCGCAGGGGAGAGGTAGCAAATTCCCGCATGCCGTCGTCGAATCCGACGTTCGGAGCCCAGCCGAGTTCGGCCTTGATCCGCTCCGAGGAGGCCGTGACGTGGCGGACGTCGCCGAGCCGATACTCGCCGGTGACTACGGGCGCCGGACCGGCGCTGAAGGCACTCAACGCGGCCGCCACGTCACCGATGGTGTGGACCTCGTCCGCACCGACGTTGTAGGCGCGAAAGGCCGGGGCGCCGTCGTCGGACAGCGACTCGGCGGCGGCGATATTTGCTGCCGCAACATCCCGTACGTGGATGAAACTTCGGCGCTGGGCTCCGTCCTCAAAGACACGCGGAGCTTCACCGCGGGCCAGGGCCGACCGGAAGAGGGAAGCGACCCCGGCATACGGCGTGTCTTTGGGCATCCTGGGTCCGTAGACATTGTGGTAACGCAAGGCAATCGCCGAACCCCCGGTGCTCCGGGCCCACGAGGAGGCGAGGTGCTCCTGGCTCAGCTTCGATGCTGCGTAGACGTTCCTCGGATCCATGACGGCATCCTCGGTGACCATCGCGGGGACCAGAACGGCGCCGGTTTCCGGGTTGCGTGGATCGTAGATGCCGGCGCGAAGGTCCTCCTCCGAGCGGGGACCGGGCCTGACCGGCCGGCCGGTTCCCGGATCGACGTAGGCGCCCTCGCCGTACACCACCATCGAGGAGGCGAGAATCAGGCGGGTGATGCCGTGGCACTCCATCCCGGCGAGCAGGATGGCCGTGCCGTAATCGTTGTTGCGGATGTAGTCAGGTGCGTCGGCGAAGCTGACCCCAAGGCCGACTTTTGCGCTCTGATGGCAAACGGTATCGATTCCCTGCAACGCCGACTCCACGGCAGCCGGGTCCGTCACATCTCCCGTGACGAGGTCCACGCGCCGGTCAAAAGCCGGTTTGTGCGGGTGCAGGGAAGCGTCCAAGGAGTCGAGGACCCGAACACTCCACCCCTTGGCGAGAGCAGCTTCGACGATGTGGGATCCGATGAAGCCGGCGCCGCCGGTCACGAGGAGTCTCATCAGAGACCCGCTGACGGGCCGACCGGAGCGAGCGCCATGATTCGGCGCACGGCTTCCGGGTCCATGAGCGGCCTGGCGGCATAGTCGGCGCCGACGGCGGCGAGGGCTGTCTCAAGGATGGCAAGGACGTTGACCTGGGCATGTTTCAGCCGCGCGAAGACGGCTTCAGCCGTGACCGGTTCGGAACCGTCGTGGCCGGTGTCGGAGTCTGTGACGAACGCCAGATTGGCGAAGCCCATGTTCAGCTCCGCGGCCAGGACGGGTTCGGGATATTGGGTCATGCTGATAATGTCAGCCCCGCCGGAGACGTACCACTGCGACTCGGCCCTGGTGGAAAATCGCGGTCCGTTGATGACCACCACTGTCCCTTGGGGGGCGCTGGGCAGCTGGAGCTGATCAAGGGCAACGTGCAGATACGATCGAAGTGTCGGGCAAAACGGGTCCGACGCCGGCAAGTGCTGGACGCCGGCCGGCGCGGCGCCGTCGGCGGTGGTTCCGTCGAAGAACGTGTCGGCCCGGCCCCAGGTGCGGTCAATCAGTTGGTCCGTGACCACGAATGTCCCGGGCCCGAAGCCTTCCCGCAACCCGCCCACGGCGGAGGATGAGAAGACCGCCTCGACCCCGACGCTCTTGAGTGCCCAAAGGTTGGCACGGTAGTTGATCTTCTGCGGCGGAAGCGAGTGCTCCCCGCCGTGCCGGGGGAGGAAGGCCACTGTCTGTCCGGCCACCTCGGCAAATGTCAGCGGCCCCGAAGGCCGCCCGAAGGGTGTGTCGACGTCGACGACGGCCTGCACCGTTGCGCCGGGGAGAGTATAAGTACCGGAACCTCCGATGACGCCGATGCGGGGGATGCGGGGATATTGGTTATGCATAACGCGATCCTGCCAATTGTTGGAACTTGCTTGAAATCGTCTCTGTGGGTCGGTCACCGGGGTCATTGGGGTGCGGCCGCGAGGTGACTTGCCTCGGCCTGCAGCCGCCGGTGGGCAGCCGTTGCAATTCCACGGCGGCGTCGAAGCCACGCTCCGGTCGCGACGGTGGAGGCGGCCAAGAGGAGGACGCCCTGGTTGAGAGGCTCACTGTATGGGGCGGCCGAGGGAACCATGTAGATCACGTCCAGAGCCAGAATGACGCTGATGTATTCCCAGCGGCGGCTCAAGACGATGAACGGCATGAGCATCAGTGCGTACCACGGGTAGTTCGGGCTCACGATCAGCAGGGTCAGCCCGATCATGACCGTCTGCTGTTCCCAGAGATTCGCCGCCGTGGTCCGTCTAAGCACACCGTGAGCGACGATAGCCAGGGCGGCCGCACTCAGTACGGGGATCCAAGGCCCGGCCGCGACGATCTGGGCCAGGCCGAATCGGATCCCGCCGCTTTGGCTGTAGCCTTCCTCTTTCAGGTAACCGGGGAGGAATCCGAGGACTCCCGCTCCCGCGAACGCCAGATAAGGCACGTAGAGCAGCGTGAACGTCGCCACGGCGGCGGCGATGAAACGTGCCGGGCGCTTGAACAGTAATCCCGGGGCCGCGATGGCCGGAATGAGTTTCGTTGCCACTGCGGCTCCGAAAGCAACGCCAGAGCGGAGCGGCTTTCCTGCTGTCAGAAGGATTCCTGCAGCGAGAATGAGGGCGCCGCCCAAGAGATCAACGTGGGCGTTGTTGATTGCCTCGAGCTGCACGAAAGGGCTCCACCCCCACACTGCGGCCAGATGGAGGGGCATCCCGCGGGCGGCGAGAATGCGGAGCAGCATCACTCCAACGGCCACACTGATTAGCAGCCCGCCGAGCTGGAAAGGAAGGTACCCCACCGAATCCGGAACGGCCGCCCGCACTCCGAGGAAGTAAATCTCAGCGGTTGGCGGATAGATGGTGTGCACGTGCGGGCGGTTAATGGCCGAGCACAAGGGTGTCCCCGACGGATACCCCAGGGCAGCGACGGATTCAGTGCCGAATAGCTCCTTGGCACAAACTGGTCGGCCGTCGCTGTCTAAGGAGCCCGGCGCGAACAGCCAGCCCGGCCGCAGGCCTGCAAGTGTCTCATCCAGCGGTACATGCGAGTACGGGGAGATTCCCGCCTTTTGAACGATTCCGTCCCAGGCGTATCGTGCAGAATCGTTACTGGTCCGTGGCGGTGCGCTTACGGCAACCGCGCCAAGCAAAACCGTGCCCGCTATGATCACCGCCCCAATGCGGTCCCGTGGCACCCGCCTGAGCAGGAAGACCGCCGCCATCAGCAATATCCACGAGATGCAGGTGCCGACGATGGGAGCCGACTCGAAGGGATTCCGCGGCAATACCATCCACCAAAGCACTGTCGCGGCCAGGATGAGCACGGCGGCCAGAGCGGCGTAGGTTCCCGCCCGGCGCCCGGAAGCGCGGGCCGCGCCGGGCGTGCTTTCAGTTTGCGGCCGGACGCTCATGCTGTGAATCCGCCCGGACCTATGGCTGGCGAGAGTCGACAAAAGACGCGGCCCTGCCTGTGGTGGACGGACTTTACGGTCCATCCTCCGCGGAGTGCGCGGGATTCGAGACCGGCGGCGCCGGTTCTGGCCCACCGAAAAGGCTCGCTTTGGTTACCTTGGGCGTCTTCCAGGACCGCCGCGTAGACGGTGTCCAGTTCGGCATCGGTTTCCACTTCCACCAGGAGAGTCCCCTGGGGGGCGATGAGTTGCAGGCACCGGCGCAGCAGGGTCGTGATGCTGCCGCCGATACCGATGTTTCCGTCCAGCAGGACCAAGGATTGCCACTGCCCGGCGTGGGGAACCGGGGCGAATATGGACTGTTCGAGGGCGCGGGCGCCGCGGCCACGGGCCCGGTGGACAGCCTCGGCACTCGTGTCGATGCCCAGGGCCGTCAGGCCCATGTCCTGCGCTGCGGCCAGCAGCCGGCCGGGACCGCATCCGACGTCGAGCACGGGCCCCTGCAGGTTCCTCAACAGCGAAATCTCCAGTGAGCTTGCCTCGTCGCACCAGTTGCTGACGTCGAAAGTAACGGGGGGCGCAGCATCTTGTTCGGTGTCCGGCCGCAGCGTCAGAGTGCCGAAGCCGTTCGCAAGGGCCCGGGCGTAGGGTTCTCGTCGGCCCTGGCCGAAAAGCGCAAGCGGCGTCATGCCGACGGCCGTCATCCCCCGGCCCCGGCGATCGGTGCCTGGTCCTGCAGGACGGGCGCGGCTTGTGCGACGGCCGACGAGAATTCGGTGCCGGGCATCCCGGCAGCGATCTCCAATGCATCGCTGAAGTAGTCCATATCCCGCAACTCGGGCAGCATCCCGGTTGTGAGGCCGGCGGCACGGAGCCTGTCGTGCTGGTGGGCTCCGGTGGTGTCGGTGGACATCGGCACCCCCCGGATGAGGGTGCCTGTTGGCTTGCGAAGCGCGAGAGCCCAGAATCCGCCGTCGGAGGCGGGCCCGAGCCACGCGTCGTGGACTACCGTTCCGGTGCCCCAATCCTTAAGCAACGGCGCGACATGGTGCAGCGAGAATTGTGGTGTGTCCATGCCGATGATCAAAAGCGGACCGGAAGCGGCATCGCAGATGGCGGCGAGTCTTTCGTCGAGTCCTCCGGAAACCTGAGGCACCACGACAAAACCCTTTGCGTCTCCCGCGGTCGGGGTCCCGTCCATAACCAGAAGTCGGTCTCGCGCAGGCAATTGCCTGACGGTTTCCAGGGTGCTGCTGAGGCTGAGTTGCGCCAGATGGGCCGCATCTTCGGGAGATAGCGGCGGGCTTAGCCGGGTCTTCACCCGCCCGGGCAGACACTCTTTGGCGATGACGGCCACCGTCAGATCATTCAGGTTGCGCATACTCATGATTCGTCGCCGGTGCCCTCGAGGACCGGTCCGGAACCTGTGGCGGCCGCGGCCGCCTTGAGCTGGGCCGACATATCCCGTACCGCGGTAATGGTTCCGCGGAGGGTGCCGGTGACTTTCGATTTGCCAGTCCGGGGGGCGTACGGAACGGGTAGTTCCAGGATTCTCCAGCCGCGAAGGCTCGCCTTCAGGAACATCTCCAGCGGGTAGCCGCTGCGACGGTCCTCCAATGCCAGCGAAAGCAGCTGGACCCGGCGGCCCGCCCGCATTGGGCCAAGGTCCGTCACCCGTTCCCCGGTCAGCCTACGGAGCCGCCAAGCCAGGACGACGTTCGCGACACGGGCATGGGCGGGCCAGGAACCGCGCTGCGGCTGGCGGCTGCCGAGCACCAGATCCGCACTGCCGTCGATGACCGGGGCGAACAGCGCCGGTAACTGTGCCGGGTCCAGCGAACCGTCGCAGTCGCAGAAAGCCACGTATTCGGCCGTGGAGGCGAGCAGGCCCGCGTGGGCCGCAGCGCCGAAACCGCGGCGTTCCTCGCGAATGACCATGGCACCAAGTTGGGTGGCGAGTTCAGCGGAACCGTCCGTAGAGCCGTTGTCGACCACAATTGCCCGGTACCCCTCCGGCAGGCGCGCGAGTACCCAGGGCAGTGCGCCCTTCTCGTTCAGACAGGGTAGAACCACATCAACCAAAACTTCGGTCATTTCAGTCACCTTTCAAGGCTACGGCGGGGAAGGCCCACGTCGGCCGGGACGCACCACGGTCCAGGCAAGGAAAAGTGCCACGGTGCCGGCAGAAGCGGAACCGTGGCACTTCCCACCGGTGCAGACCATGCATCCGGCGAGTTTTCCTGGTGGGGTGTTACTTGGTGTTGACGGTGATCTTGGCGATGCCGACGAGCATGTCGGCCTTCACGGCGTCGGTCTTGAAGGTTTTGTTCAGCAGGCCGGCGGCGGTGTCGGAGATCAGGACGCGGGTGCCTTCGAGGACGGCGGTGTCACCGGATGCCTGGAGGGGCTTGAGGGTGGAGCCGTCGAGGTTGAA
>NZ_JBFTNW010000016.1:0-5568 GCF_056397665.1 Arthrobacter sp. 05L428
CAACACCCGCGACGGATAATTCAACCGCCCCACCGCATTCTTCGCCTTCGACACCACCCACACACCACCATCGTTCAACTCCACCTCAGCAGTCTTAAACCCCGGATAGATGATGGCCCCCGTCACCAACACCGCAGCAGCAGCCACAAACGACGTGGCCGTGGCGAACTTGCGGCGCGTGCGTGATCGCGGTTTCGTGGAACCCGGCTTTCTGGCACCCAGCGTGGCGAAAAGACGTGTCACAGCGTTAGCTTTCCTTCAAAATTGTGTGGTGGTTCCCCCGGCGGACCCGAGACCGCTCCCCCACTTCCCGCGACAGCCTACCCAACGATCTCCGGCAGCGCGATGGGGAGGACTGCCCGGCGGAGGGTGACGGCCGGGGCCCGGGGCGGGTTATGGCGTGGCTCCTGTCGGGAAGGTGCACAGTGGTACGCCGCTCTGTGCCGGCGACCCGATGGTGGTGTGCAGCGACTGGATCCAGCGGGTCTGGTTCGGTGAGCCGCGCATGATGTAGTACCACTGGCCGTCGCCGCTGTAGGTGGTGCCGTGCGGCTTCCAGCACATCACGTCGAAGCTGTCGAAGTGGGACATCCACGGCCGGTCGTAGCCGCTCTTGCCGTCGCAGGTGAATTTCTGCGGGTCGTAGGAGGTGGCGCCCGGCAGGTCGGTGCAGCTGCGGTCCATGCCGGAGTTCAGCCTGGTGGACCAGCGCGTCTTCTCTGCCCCGGACTGGGCCGACGCCCAGGCGAGCGGGCCGCCGGTGCCGCGCGAGTTGACGGTCTGGACCTGGATCGTGTGCCGTTCATTGAAGCCGCCGGTGTTGACCGTCCGGCTTCCCGAGGGGCCCACCCGTTCCCAGCCGCCGTTGTCGATTTTGATCTGGGTGTAGGCGATGTCGTGGCTCCCGGCATCCGGCGAGGCCCAGTTAAACGTCAGGTTCCGCTGGTTTTCCGCGCCGTTGGTGCCGGAGGCCGACGGGGTGCCGGGTGAGCCGTAAGGGTTCGCGTTAGCCCCGGTGCTGGCGTCCGAGCTGGGCGCGACGGACGAGTTGGCCGTCACCGTGACGGTGGTGGCGGCGCCGTTGGCGAACCCGCCGACGGTCTGGCCGGGCCTGATCGGCCCGGATTGGCCGGTGCTGGCTCGGTAGGTGTAACTCACCTCGGAGTAGGCCGAGCCGTTGCGTTCCGCAGCGGTGAGCTCACGGAAGTTGATGGTGACGGCCCGACCGGCGCCGCCGGTGTTGGCCTCGGCGGCGCTCACGCCGGAGACCCGGCTGAGCTTGCCGGTGGCGCGGCGCGGCGCGGAGGCCGCGCTGGCGGAGCCCTTGCCTGCCTTGTTTTCGGCCTGCACGGTGAAGGTATAGGACGCTTCCGAGTTGTTGGCGGTGAAGTTCGCCGTCCGCACGGTGCCGGCCACGGTCTGGGTCTGGTCCGCGCCGCCGCCGCCGCTCATCGTGACGTAGTAGTTCTTGATCGCGTCGCCGTTGGTGTTTGGCTCATCCCAGTCCACCTTGAGCTGGTTGGAGGTGCCGACGGCGGAGGCCACCGACGTCGTCGGCGCGCCCGGGGCGGCCGGGACGCCGGCGGGGTTGTCCTCGGCGGAGTACTGTCCCCAGTCGGAGGGGCCGAGCTCGTTCACGGCCTGGGCGCGCACCTTGTAGCGCACGCCGTTGGTCAGGGCCGGCCAGGTGTAGTTCAGGCCGGTCACGCCGTTCTTCACGGCGACTCCACTGGCCGGCGGCGGCGAGATCTCCAGGTTGTAGTTCTTCACCGCGGAGCCCTCGGTCTTCGCCGCGGGCCAGGCGATCACCATGTTCTTGTCCCCGGCCTTGACGGTGGGGGCCTCCGGCGGCGAGGGCTTTTCATCCGGCCGGATCTCGTTGGAGGCCGGCGAGGGATCGGATTCCTTCACCTCGTTGGTGGCGGTGACGGTGAAGACGTACTTGACGTCGTTGGTCAGTCCGCTGAGGGTGCACGTGGTGGTGGCGCAATCCTGGCTGAAGCCGTTGCCGGAGCGCACCGTGTACTTGGTGATGGCGGCACCGTTGTCCGACGGCGGCGTCCACTTGAGCACGGCGGTCCGGCTGCGGACGTCCGTTGCGCTCGGCGCGGACGGGGCGTCGGGCTTGTCCCGGACGGTGATCCGGACGCGGCCGTCGGTCTGCCGGGAGAGGTCCCCGGTCTTGTCCATGACGGTGTAGCGGACCACCATCACGCCCTTGAAGCCGCCGGCGGGGGTGACCGTGATGGAGTCCCCGGCCACCGCGGGCTGCCCGGCCGCGGAGCCGGTTTCCACGGTGGCGGCCACGATCCGCAGCGGCGTGTCGGAGAAGGGGTTGAAGTCGTTGGCGAGGACGTTGACGGTCTCCGCCTTGCCGGCGTTGGCCTTCTCCACGACGTCCTCGTTCGCCACCGGCAGTGGCCGGTTTGAGGCCGTGACGGTGGCCGCCACCGTGGCCCGGACAGGATCGGAGCGGCCGTCGGTGACCTTGAGCGGGATGCTGCCCTTCCAGCCCGCGGCCTTGGCGGAGTCTGCGGTGACTTTCAGGGTGGCGCCGTCAAGCGTGGCCTTGAAGCCCTCCGGGAGTGTTCCGTCGAGTTCGAATTTAAGTTTGTCCTGGTCGCCGGCGTCGACGTCCTTGGCCAGGTTGCCCAGTTCCAGGCTCGCGGACTCGGCCTTCGGCACCTCAAGGGTGGCGCCGCTGAACGTCGGCGGGTGGTTGGCGTTCGGGTCCGGGATGACCTTGGTGATGATGCTGAGCGTGGACTTCAGCCCGGCCGGGTCCTCGGGTCCGCTGCCGTCGGTGACCTCGAAGGTGACCGAGCCCGGGCCCACGTAGTCCTTGAGGGCGGCGTAACGCAGCTTACTCCCGTTGCCGGCCACGACGTTGTCCGGCTCGGCGCCCTGGACCTTGACCTTGTCCACCTGGGTGATCCGCGGCGTACGGCCTTCCCTGACGCGGACGTACTCGCCCAGGTCCAGGGTGATTTCCTTGCCGGCCATCACCTCCACGGCCTCGGTCCGGGCCAGGGTGGGGTGCTGTTCACCCTGGCCGGGGACCCAGATGACCGCCGTCGCGCTTTGGCCGTCCACATCGGTGACGGTGTAGGGAACCAGCTGGTCCTTCGGCGCGAGGGCCACCCGGACGGTCCCGTCGCCGGCCACGCGCGCGTTCGGATTGCCGTCCGGCAGGCCGATCTTGAGTTCTGCGGCGACGCCGTCGGGGTCGGCGTCGTTCTTCAGGACCGGGACGTCGACGGCGGACTTGCCGAGGGTCTCCGCCGGGGTGACCACGTCGTCTTTCGCGAGAGGGGCCTTAAGGGTTGCATCCGGGCTGACCCGGACCCGGATCACGGCGCTGCCCTGGGCTTTTTTGTCGTCCTGGATTTTGTAGCTGACGCTCTCGTTGCCCGCGGCGCCCGGCGCTGTGAGCAGCACCTTGCCGCCGTCGGCCGGCTCGACGGCGAGCTCCGGGCGGGCCTCGAAGCCGTTGCGCACCAGGCTGATCGGGTCCCCATCGGGATCCGAGTCGTTCGTGAGGGCGTCGACGGCGATCTTGCGGCCGGGCCGGACGTCCACGGCGTCGTCAACCGCGATCGGCTTCTGGTTATTGATTTCCCGCGGCGCGATGCCGACGATCACGGTGCCGGTGTTTTCGGCGCCGATCCGGTCCCGGACGCGGTAGCTGAAGGTGTCCGTGCCGGCGGCGTTGCCGGCGGCGGTGAATTCGAGGTAGCCGTCCTTGACCACGGCCGTGCCCATTGCGGGGGCCTTGTCCACGCCCGTCAGCTGCACAGAGTCGCCGTCGGTGTCCACACCGTCGAGCGGCACCGGGATGCGGACCGTCATGCCGGCCACCACGCGGGCGGTCAGGTTCTTCGGTTCGGGGCGGGTGTTGCGTTCGTCGTCGCGGGCCCGGATCCGGATGGACACCTGCTGGGAGTCGGATTGTCCGGAGGCGTTGGTGACCTTGTAGATCGCGTAGACCGTCTTCGGCACCTCGCCGGCGATGAAGCGCAGCGTCTGGCCGGCGGTGAAGGTGCGGCCGTCGGCGGCGTCCGGCTTTTGGGCCAGCACCGGTTCGAGGGTGAGCTTGCCGCCGTTGGGGTCGGTGTCGTTCTCCAGCACCGGGATGGTGACGACGTCGCCCGCACGGACGGTTGCCTCGTCGGGTTTGGCCTGCGGCGCCTGCAGCTTGGACGGCGCGGGGACGACCAGGACGGCGATCTCGCCGCTCGCGGAGGACTTGCCGTTGGAGATTGTGTACTTGACGTTGAGCTGGCCCTGGGCGCGGAGGTCGGTGATCCGGACGACGGAGTGGTCCAGGACGGCGACGCTGAGCGGCAGTCCATCGGCGGCGGTCACGGACTGGACCACCAGGACGCCGCCGGAGGGGTCCGAATCGTTGCCGAGGACGTCCACCAGCACGCTGCCGCCGGCCGGCAACAGCGCGGTGTCGCGGACCGCGACCGGTGCTCCGTCGCCGCCGCCGGGGACGACGTCGACCCGGACCAGCTGCTGGGCGCTGGCCGGCCCGTTCGTGACGAGGTAGGAGACGTAGTGTGCGCCGAGGGCGGTGGAGTTGAAGGTGAAGGTCTGCTGGTCGGCGCCCATGGTGGCGGTGGAGTTGCCGTCCGGGGTGGCCTGGGCGAGACGGAGCGCCCCGCCCTGCGGGTCCGAGTCATTTTTGAGCGGGGCGATCACGGTGTCCACGCCGGCGACGGCCACGAGGTGGTCCGCGTTCGCGATCGGCGGCAGGGCTCCTGGCGGGCGCACCTCCACGGTGACCTTGCCTTCGGCCGTGGACCGGCCGTCGGAGACGGTGACGGTGACGGTCTTGCGGCCGGGTTCGGAGCCGGAGTCCTGGAAGCTGAGCAGGCCGTCGGGCCGGACTTTCACCTGGTCGCGGGGGTCGCTGCTTGCAGCGCCGACGACGAACACGTCATCGCCGTCGGGGTCGGTCCAGTCGGTGAGGATGTTCTGGCTGACCGCTTTGCCGGCCTGGACTACGAGTGTGGTGTTCCTGTTCGGTTTCTGCCGCGGGGCGGAGTTCTCCCCGGGCGGGACGATGTTAAGCGTGACGTCGGCGGAGGCGGAGAGGCCGCGGCCGTCGTCGACCGTGTATTTGAACGTTTCCGTACCGGTCTTGTCCGCGCCCACGCTGACCTGGAAGCCGGTGGCGCCGTAGATCGGTGCGAGCAGCCCGGATTTGAGCGGCTCCGGCGACCGGACGGTGAGGATGTCGCCGTCGGGGTCGGTGTCGTTGTCCAGCACGGGAAGGATGGTCGTCTTGCCGGCGCGGACCCCGAAGGTGTCGGCTTTGGCGACCGGCGGGCTGTTGGGTTTGGTGCGGTCCGGCAGGACGGTCTGCTGCACCTCGTCGGCGGAGTCCTTGTCCGCGTCGTCCGAGGTCTGCTGCGGCGGGATGACGTCGTCCCAGTTGTTCACCAGCTGCATGTTCTGGTTCACCAGCCACACATTGCCCGAATTCACATCATTGAGCACCACCACATCCCGGTTCACCCGGAACACATACGACGGCGACGCGGACGCCTTCGGCACATCCAC
>NZ_JBFTNW010000017.1:0-4875 GCF_056397665.1 Arthrobacter sp. 05L428
CCGGACCAGGACCTCATCACCCCGTTGACGGCGCAAGTGGAGTCGTTGGGGGAGGCGGAGACGCTGTTCGGCGGGGATGTTCTGGACCGGGCCCGGACCGTGCTGGAGCAGTCGGTGTATCTCTCGACCCGGTATCACGTGGTCGTCGCCAACCCGCCCTACATGGGCGGCCGTAACATGGATGCCCTGACGGCATCGTTTGCCAAGATCAATTATCCCGATGGCAAGACTGACATGTACGCAATGTTCGTACGAAGAGGCATCGAACTCGTTGTGACCGATGGGCACCTCGGTTTCATGACACCTTACACTTGGATGTTTATATCGACATTTGAAAAATTCCGGAGACGGGTTCTCGAAGAAACTCCATTGACGTCGCTGGTTCAGCTGGAGTACTCGGGCTTCGAAGGTGCAACTGTCCCAGTGTGCGCATTCACGATTCGGAAGAAGCCATCGTTGGGTCATCGAGGGGGATTTATTCAGTTATCCGCGTTTAGGGGGGCGCAAAATCAAGGGCCGCGTACACTGCAGGCCATAGCTGACGAGGATTGCGGATGGTTCTATCGGGCGTCTTCTGAAGATTTCTTCAAAGTCCCTGGAGCGCCAATTGCTTTTTGGTTGTCCGAGGCGATGAAACGAGTTTTTAGCGAAGGCAAGCCGCTAGAGGACTATGCGACTGTGAAGCATGGGCTGTCAACTGGCAAAAACTCTGAAGTTGTTCGTTTCTGGGCTGAAGTCAGTGGCAGCGATCTCGGATTGGGGATCCCGTCCCGCCCGGAGGCTCTATCGAGCGGCAAGAAATGGTTTCCCTATAACAAGGGCGGCGACTACCGCAAATGGTACGGGAATGCTGAATTCGTCCTGCGCTATGATGAGTATGGTAATAAGCTAATGTCCACATTCCCTGGGCACCGTCATGATGGAAAGAGTCACTATTTTGTCCCCGGAATTACGTGGACATTCATATCAAGTTCGTACTTCGCGGCCAGGTATTCCCCAGCTGGCTTTGTCTTCGACGTTGCTGGTTCATCCTTGTTCGTGGTGCGTCCGCTGCAGATTTTGGCTTTCATGTGTTCTCGGCTATGTTTCCAACTTCTTAGAGCCATGAACCCGACGCTCAACTTTCAAGTTGGAAACATAAAATCGCTTCCGATTCACAAAGATGCGCTGGATAACATTGGCGACGAACTTGAATCGATCGCCACTGAGCTCGTTTCCATGCACGCTCATGACTGGAATTCATATGAGACGTCTTGGGAATTTCAACAAAACGTGCTGATCGGAGATTCGCAACACAAGGAGTTGGGCAGGGCTTGCGTTGAACATATGGACAAGTCCCTGGCATCGACGTCGCGAGCTGCCCACCTAGAGGAGAAGATCAATCGGCTTGTAGACCGAGCCTATGGTGTGGAAGATGGGGCGGATTCAGCGGTAAGCCGTGAGATGGTCACGTTGAAGCGCGGCGACTTCGGTGATGGTCTGTCCGCGGTTGGGAAGGCTTCCGAGACTTCAGGTCTTGTAACCGAGCTTGTCTCGTTTGCTGTTGGCTGCATGTTTGGCCGTTACAGCCTGGACGTGCCCGGCCTCGTGTTGGCTGACCAGGGCGATTCGTTGGCGGAGTATTTGGCGAAGGTGCCGTCGCCGTCGTTCATGCCGGATGAGGACAACGTATTGCCGGTTCTGTCGGATTCGTGGTTTGAGGATGACATCGTGGAGCGGTTCCGGGAGTTCTTGAAGGTTTCCTTCGGGGAAGAGCATTTTGAGAAGAACCTGCAGTTCGTCGAGGATGCTTTGGGTAAGGACGTTCGGAAGTACTTTGTGCAGGACTTCTTCAAGGACCACGTTCAGCGGTATAAGAAGCGGCCGATCTACTGGATGTTCTCCTCGCCGAGGGGCTCGTTCAACGCGCTGATCTACATGCACCGGTACCGTCCGGACACGGTGAGCGTGGTACTGAACGATTACCTGCATGAGTTCCAAGCGAAGCTACGCGGCCGCCGGGCGAACCTGGACCAAACCGCTGTGTCGACGTTGTCGACGGCTAAGGAACAGACGGCCGCCCGGAAGGAATCAGAACAGATCGGGAAGATGCTGCTGGAGCTGGAGGAATGGGAGCAGAGCGTGCTGTATCCGCTGGCGACGGAGCAGGTCGCAATCGACCTGGACGACGGGGTCAAAGCCAACTACCCCAAATTCGGAGCCGCGCTGAAGAAGATTGTGGGGTTAGAAGCCAATGAGTGAGATTCATCAGCACCTCAACGAGGCGTTGAAGAAGTCGCGCATTGTCGTGTGGAACGACCCGTCTGGAGAGTTCCAGGCGGACTTCGACACGTTTCAAGCGCACGGCGTTGAGAAACGCAAGATCAAGAACGACGAGTTCGCGCGGAAGTTTGAAGCCCTCCGTAGCAATCCCGTGCCGCGCTACGTTCTCTACCGGACAGGACCAGTCAAGGAAGGGATCGACAACTGGCTCTACGACGTCGAACTCTTCTACGCAAAGTTCAGCGCCAACAAAGTTGACCTTGCCGCCGACGTCAGCGGCCTGCCGCAGGACCTCAAGTACTTGGTGCCACAGCATCCAGGTTTCTTTGGCGACGACAAGAACCGGCAAGCCTTGAAAGCGATGCTCGTAGATTCGGACTCCGCGGTGGACGTCAAAGCGAAGATGCTGGCAGTCAGTTGCGATGCTTCGGACCACCGGCTGGACGAGATCGTAGGGATTCTGCTGGATGACTCGGCAAAGAACAAGACCGCTCGGATGAAGAAAATCGCGGACTCCGAGTTGACTGGCTTCCTATTCCAGGGGCTGCAGTCGATCTACGGTTACGACTCGGTCGAACCCAGCATTGAGGATTTCGCGCTCTGGCTCTTCAAATCCACCTTGCCGGGACATGAGCCGAAGGCGGGCCATCATGCCCGCAACGCGCGGCTGTTCTTCGGCTCCTGGAGCCACGACATAAGGCATTCCCAAGCCTTCACCACGCTTTCGGGCGAGGCCTCCAAGGTTCTCCAAATCGACAAGGCCATAGAGGGCACTCCCTACACTGAATTGCTCGAAAACCTGGCCTTCGAAGTCGTGGACCAGAAGATCCTCTCAGAGACGGCCCGTCTGGCGGCGCAGAAGAATCTGGCCAGCAAGGACGCCGGTAACGTTTTGCGGCACCGGCGCCGTTCGCTGTGGTGGCCCGACTACCAGGACCTCTATCTCGCTATCGAGGCTGGCGTCGCCCTTCTTGAGGAAGTCAATGCCTTCCAGCTGCAAATCAACTCCTTCGACGACGGGCTGACAAAGTACTCGCAGACATGGTGGCGGATCGACAGCCTGTACAGACGGTTTATCTACCGGGTGCGAAGGACCGAATTCGGCCAGCCGCTTGAGCAGCTCCGCGACGTCGTCGAGAGCCACTACTCCAACAAGTTCCTGATTCCGCTGAACGACGCGTGGCAGGTGCGAGTGGACGCTCTGGAGGAGTGGAAATCCGCTGTCGTCCCATCACAACGCGACTTCTTCGCCAAGTATGTCCAACCGCAGCTGGCCAAGAAGAACAAGGTCTGCGTCATCATTTCCGACGCCATGCGCTATGAGATCGCCGAGGAGCTCGGCTCCCGCGTGCGCCAGGAAAGCGGTTATGAGGCTGCTCTTGACGCGCAGCTGGGCGTCCTCCCGAGCTACACCCAGCTGGGCATGGCTTCGCTGCTGCCGCATTCAAAGCTGGAGCAGCAGGCCGGAAAGAATGCTTTGGTCCTGCTGGACGGGGCGCCGTCCGGGGGCACCGAAAATCGGTCCAAAATCCTGCTGTCCGTCGGCGGCACAGCCATCAAGGCGACCTCCTTTCGCGATCTGACTCGTGACGAGCAGAGGGCCCTTTTCAAGGACAACCAGGTCGTCTACATCTACCACGACACCATCGACCACACCGGCGACAAGCTCGCTACAGAGACGTCCGCATTCCATGCAGCCGAGCAAGCATTGGTTGATCTGGTTTCGCTGGTCAAAAAGACAGCGGGCGCCAACGTCAGTAATATGCTCATCACGGCGGATCACGGGTTCATTTACCAGGACAAGCCCATCGACGCCAGTGATTTTCTGTCTGAGACCCCGCAGGGCGACGAGTTCTTCTTCGAGAACCGACGCTTCGTGCTCGGACGCAATCTAAAGCCCTTGCACGGGCTCCGTACGTTTACTTCGGCCCAGCTGGGTCTCGAGGGTGATATTGAAATTCAGATCCCGAAATCCATCAAGAGGCTGAAGCGTCAAGGAGCAGGTGCCCGCTTTGTGCACGGCGGCGCCTCGCTGCAGGAGATAGTAGTGCCTGTACTGAGGGTGAACAAGAAAAAGGCGGGGGACGTCTCGCTCGTCGACGTCGAAATCATGCAGGAGAAGGATTCGATTACAACCAATCAGGTTGTCGTCGGTCTGTTCCAGAAGGAGCCCGTCAGCGACAAAGTCCAAGCGCGGCAACTGAAGGTTGGTCTCTATTTCGGTGACCGGCTCATCTCAAATGAAGTGATCCACGACTTTGATCTGGCTGGCCTCGACAAGCGCGAGCGGATGGTGTCACTGCAGCTACTTCTGAGCAAAGACGCCGATGACCTCATGAAGGAGACTGTCGAGCTCCGCCTCATGGCAAAGGCCTTCAAGACCACACACTGGGGCGTCTATGCATCGAAAACACTCAAGCTCAGCCGCTCCTTCACCAGCGATTTTGATTAATAGGGGATAGATATGGATTTGTCGTTGTTGCGTGGGTTTGCTGCGGGTGTTCGGGTTGAGTTGGTGGGTGTGGTTGGTGCTCGGTTGGCTGGGGTGTTGTTGCCTGGGTCGGTGGAGCGGGTGGAGTTTCCTGAGGCGGTGCGGCGTCTTGAGAGTGTGGT
>NZ_JBFTNW010000018.1:0-3432 GCF_056397665.1 Arthrobacter sp. 05L428
AGCAACGTGCCCGTGGCGGGTTTGTTGTTTGGGAACCACATAGTGGACGCAAGCAGTCTTGTTTCTTTGTACTCCTCTGCTGGTGTGAACGTCTTTTGAATCCGTTCACGCAAAGGAGTGTGTGGTGTAAGTTATCGGCCTATTAGTACCGGTCAGCTTCACGAGTCGTTAGTCCTCGCTTCCACATCCGGCCTATCAACCCAGTGGTCTGGCTGGGGGCCTCTCACACACAAGGTGTATGGAAATCTCATCTCGAAGCGAGCTTCCCGCTTAGATGCTTTCAGCGGTTATCCCATCCGAACGTAGCTAATCAGCGGTGCACTTGGCAGTACAACTGACACACCAGAGGTTCGTCCGTCCCGGTCCTCTCGTACTAAGGACAGCCCTTCTCAAATTTCCTGCGCGCGCAGCGGATAGGGACCGAACTGTCTCACGACGTTCTAAACCCAGCTCGCGTACCGCTTTAATGGGCGAACAGCCCAACCCTTGGGACCTACTCCAGCCCCAGGATGCGACGAGCCGACATCGAGGTGCCAAACCATGCCGTCGATATGGACTCTTGGGCAAGATCAGCCTGTTATCCCCGAGGTACCTTTTATCCGTTGAGCGACGGCCATTCCACAATGTACCGCCGGATCACTAGTCCCGACTTTCGTCCCTGCTCGAGATGTCTCTCTCACAGTCAAGCTCCCTTGTGCACTTACACTCGACACCTGATTGCCAACCAGGCTGAGGGAACCTTTGGGCGCCTCCGTTACTTTTTAGGAGGCAACCGCCCCAGTTAAACTACCCATCAGGCACTGTCCCTGACCCGGATTACGGGCCGAAGTTAGATGTCCAAAGTGACCAGAGTGGTATTTCAACGATGACTCCACCCGAACTGGCGTCCGGGCTTCAACGTCTCCCACCTATCCTACACAAGCCACTCCGAACACCAATACCAAACTATAGTAAAGGTCTCGGGGTCTTTCCGTCCTGCTGCGCGTAACGAGCATCTTTACTCGTACTGCAATTTCGCCGAGTTTATGGTTGAGACAGCGGGGAAGTCGTTACTCCATTCGTGCAGGTCGGAACTTACCCGACAAGGAATTTCGCTACCTTAGGATGGTTATAGTTACCACCGCCGTTTACTGGGGCTTAAATTCTCAGCTTCGCCTTGCGGCTAACCGGTCCTCTTAACCTTCCAGCACCGGGCAGGAGTCAGTCCGTATACATCGTCTTGCGACTTCGCACGGACCTGTGTTTTTAGTAAACAGTCGCTTCCCCCTGGTCTCTGCGGCCCCTGCACGCTCCGGACAGCWTGTGTCCATCACGATGGGGGCCCCCCTTCTCCCGAAGTTACGGGGGCATTTTGCCGAGTTCCTTAACCATAATTCTCTCGATCGCCTTAGTATTCTCTACCTGATCACCTGTGTCGGTTTGGGGTACGGGCGGCTAAAACCTCGCGTCGATGCTTTTCTAGGCAGCATAGGATCACCGAATCCCCCCATACGGGGGTCCCGTCGGGTCTCAGGCATCATGAACGGCGGATTTGCCTACCGTTCGCCCTACATCCTTAGACCGGGACAACCATCGCCCGGCTCGGCTACCTTCCTGCGTCACACCTGTTAATACGCTTGCCTCCCAGGATCAGGTCCCGCGCTCCACCAAAACCCTCACACCACAAGGGTGRYCGGGCAGGTCTCGGGCGGTTAGTATCCCCTGTTCAGCATGGGCGGTTTTTCGCCGGTACGGGAATATCAACCCGTTGTCCATCGACTACGCCTGTCGGCCTCGCCTTAGGTCCCGACTTACCCAGGGCAGATTAGCTTGACCCTGGAACCCTTGATCATTCGGCGGACGGGTTTCTCACCCGTCTTTCGCTACTCATGCCTGCATTCTCACTCGTGTAGGCTCCACCGCTGGTTTACACCGCGACTTCACTGCCMACACGACGCTCCCCTACCMMTCCAGACGCCTGAACCACAAGGGCTTAGCTAATATCTGAAWKCCACAACTTCGGCGGTGTACTTGAGCCCCGCTACATTGTCGGCGCGGAATCACTTGACCAGTGAGCTATTACGCACTCTTTTAAGGATGGCTGCTTCTAAGCCAACCTCCTGGTTGTCTTCGCAACTCCACATCCTTTCCCACTTAGCACACGCTTAGGGGCCTTAGTTGGTGGTCTGGGCTGTTTCCCTCTCGACTATGAAGCTTATCCCCCACAGTCTCACTGCTGCGCTCTCACTTACCGGCATTCGGAGTTTGGCTGACGTCAGTAACCTTGTAGGGCCCATTAGCCATCCAGTAGCTCTACCTCCGGTAAGAAACACGCAACGCTGCACCTAAATGCATTTCGGGGAGAACCAGCTATCACGAAGTTTGATTGGCCTTTCACCCCTACCCACAGCTCATCCCCTCCATTTTCAACTGAAGTGGGTTCGGTCCTCCACGACGTCTTACCGTCGCTTCAACCTGGCCATGGGTAGATCACTTCGCTTCGGGTCTAGATCACGCCACTGCAACGCCCTGTTCAGACTCGCTTTCGCTACGGCTTCCCCACACGGGTTAACCTCGCGACGTAACACTAACTCGCAGGCTCATTCTTCAAAAGGCACGCCGTCACAACTACAAGGTTGCTCCGACGGATTGTAAGCACACGGTTTCAGGTACTGTTTCACTCCCCTCCCGGGGTACTTTTCACCTTTCCCTCACGGTACTGGTCCGCTATCGGTCATTAGGGAGTATTTAGGCTTATCAGGTGGTCCTGACAGATTCGCACGGGATTTCTCGGGCCCCGTGCTACTTGGGATACTTCCCAGGCGGCACACTACATTTCGGTTACGGGGCTCACACCCTCTCTGGCCGGCCTTTCAAGACCGTTCACCTATGCACATGCTCTCACCCCACTGTCCCGGCAGAGACAGAACGGAAAGTCCCACAACCCCGACCATGCAACGCCCGCCGGCTATCACACATGGAACGGTTTAGCCTGATCCGCGTTCGCTCGCCACTACTGACGGAATCACTATTGTTTTCTCTTCCTGCGGGTACTGAGATGTTTCACTTCCCCGCGTTCCCTCCACGCACCCTATGTGTTCAGATGCGGGTCACCAGATCACTCGCGCGTCTGGCGGGGTTTCCCCATTCGGACACCCTGGGATCACAGTCCGGTTATCGACTCCCCCAGGCTTATCGCAGATTCCTACGTCCTTCTTCGGCTCCTAATGCCAAGGCATCCACCGTGTGCTCTTAAAAACTTGACCACAAAAGATCAAGGAGTAATTTTCGAGAGAACCATGAAACCGTCCCCACACCCGAAGGCATGGAACCAGATCCAGGTTCATATTCTTGGAAATTGCTTCTTATAAAAGATGCTCGCGTCCACTATGTAGTTCTCAAACAACAACCCCGTACCACACACCCCACACACCCGGACCCCCRAAAGGACCC
>NZ_JBFTNW010000019.1:0-3356 GCF_056397665.1 Arthrobacter sp. 05L428
CCCCGGTCCCATCCCGAACCCGGAAGCTAAGACCCACAGCGCCGATGGTACTGCACCCGGGAGGGTGTGGGAGAGTAGGTCACCGCCGGACAACCATTACAGCCAGGCCCCGACACACAGTGTCGGGGCCTGAGCCTTTTAACACCCCAAACAGGCATCCGACGCCCCTCCCGCAGATCCAGCCAGCTGACGAAGGCAAGTCCGGATCTATGGGGCGAGCTGGGAGCCTGACGGAAGAGGGCCTTTTTCGTAACCCAGCCGGCGCCGCCAGCATGGTCAGCGGGGAAACTTGCGGCCGTGGAGCCACGCAAGGAGCTCGATTGCGAGGCCGCCGCCGGCCCCGGTTGCCAGAGCTGCGAGCAAAAGCCCGCCTGGTGGCCAGGAGAGAATGAAGAAATCTTGTGCCAAGGGGATGTTGAGCAGAATGACGAGGGCGGCGCACATCGCCGCCAGTACACCGACCCGGCCGGCGTTGAGCGGCCGGGATACCACCGCCAGGATCCAGAGCCCCACCACTGTGAGGGTGAGAACGGAAGCGGAGCGCACCGCTTCCGGCCCCGGCGCTGCCGCCGATGGCGCGATGGCATTGAGCACAAGCAAGGTGGCCGCGACGATGAGTCCGGCCGGCAGCGAGAACCAGAGTGAGCGGCGCAGGAAACCCGGCTTATAGCGACGGGTGTTCGGCATCAGTGCCAGGAAGAAAGCGGGGATGCCAATTGTGAGGCCGTCTGTGAAGGAGAGCTGGCGGGGGAGAAACGGGAACTGCCACTGCAGCAGTCCGAAACTGACGGCGATGGCAATGGAATACGCCGTCTTACTGAGGAAGAGGCTTGAGACCCGCTCGATGTTGGCGATGACGCGCCGACCCTCTGCCAGCACTTCCGGAAGCCGGTCAAAGCGGCCGTCGAGGAGGACCAGCCGCGCTACCGCCTTGGTAGCCGGCGCCGCAGAATCCATGGCGATGCCAAGGTCTGCCGTTTTCAGGGCGAGGGCGTCGTTGACCCCGTCCCCGGTCATTGCCACGGTGTGTCCAAGCCGTTGCAGGGCAGCGACCATGTCCTTCTTTTGATCAGGGCTGACGCGGCCGAAGACGTTGTTGCCCCCCATCACCTCCTCAAGAAGCAGGGGATCTTCGGGCAGCGAACGTGCGTCGTAGCCTTGGGCCACGTCGAGGCCAACCCGACGCGCGATGGCGGCGACGGTCCGCGGATCGTCGCCGGAGATGATTTTCAACTCCACGCCCTCGGCGCGGAAGAATTCCAGGGTGTCCCGGGCATCGGACCGGGTCTGCTCCCGAAACGTCAGGAGTGCGACCGGCCTGAGACCGTCGGGCAGCGTCGGCGTCTTGCTCGCCCCCGGAGGCGTGTCCGCTCCGGCCAGCAGCAGCGTCCGCAAGCCGGTGCCGGCAAGCTTGCCGGCTTGCTGAAGCACGTCGGCATGGCCTGGCTCCGCTGTCCGGGCCGGTTCGTCGGAGGACCCGGTAGCTCCCCCCGGCGCCGGATCTACGGTGATGCTGTTTCCCGGAGCCAGGACCATTTCCGGCGCCCCGAGAATCCAGGTGGGCGTCGCCCCGTTGCCTCCACCGAAGGTCACCCCGCTCCACTTCCGGGAGGAGGAGAACGGAACGTAGGAGATCGACTGGAATCCGCCGTCGTCCTCGAAAGCGGCGCCGAGGCTCCGCGCCGTGGCGTTCGCCTCGGGCTCAGCGGCAAACCAACCGAGGGCCTGTTGCCAACCTGGATCCGGCGTTGGCGTCAGCTGGTGAACCGCCTCGAATCTCAGGCCGCCCTCCGTCAGGGTGCCGGTCTTGTCCATGCAGAGGACGTCCACCCTTGCGAGGCCTTCGACCGCAGCGAGTTCCTGAATCAAGACCTTGTGGCTGGCGAGCCTGAGCCCTCCGACGGCGAACGCCACGCTGGTCAGCAGCACGAGGCCCAACGGAACCATTGCGATTACGCTGGCGATGACGCCTACCAAGGCTGTCGTCCAGGTGCCTGTGGCGACGGCATCCTGCCAACCGCCCCGCGCCTGCAGCTCGCCGTTGACCACAAGGATCGCGACAGGCAGGATCGCCCAGGCTATCCAGCGAAGCACACGGTTGAGGCTGTTGCGGATCTCCGAGTTCACCAGGGAGAACCGGCGCGCATCAGCGGTGAGCCGGCTGGCGAACGACTCCGCACCCACCCGCACCACCCGGGCTTTGCCGTGCCCGGCCACAATGATGGATCCGGAAAGCACGTCCGACCCGGTGTCTTTGGCCACGGGGTCCGATTCGCCGGTGAGGAGGGATTCGTCCGCCTCGAGTCCGGCGGCTTCGAGCACTGCTGCGTCCGCCGTCACCTGGTCCCCGGCACGCAGTACCAGGACATCATCGCGGACGACATCGGCCGTGGCGATCTCCCGGATCTGGCCGTCGCGCAGCACCCGTGCACGCGGGGCATCCAAAACCGCAAGACGGTCCAGGGACCTTTTGGCCCGGAATTCCTGGACCACGCCGATCACCGCGTTGCCCGCGGCAGCCAGGCCGAACAATGCGTCCTGCCAGCGGCCGAGGAGCAGCAGCACGAGGAAGCTTGAGCCGACAATCGCGTTGAAGAGGGTGAGGACGTTGGCGCGGAAGATCTGCCACAGGCTCCGGCTGGTCTTGTCCGGCACCCGGTTGTCGAGCCCACTCTCGATGCGGGCGGTGACGTCGTGCTGCGAAAGCCCGTTCACAGCCGGGCCGGACACACGCCGACTGAGCGGGACTGCTATCTGGCGCCGGCGTTGTGCCCTCACCCCCTGATGGTATCCGCAGCAGCGGCCTAAGGTGACGGAGCATACAGCTCCCACTGACGACGCCGGGTTGCAGCCCGGGCGACAACGGCGCCGGTGCCGCGCCAGTGCGGAGCCCGTCCGACGGCCGTGCGGCGCCGGTTCGGCGAGGTTCCGGGGGCGGCCGAAGGGCACCGCGGCGCAGCCGCGAAGCGGGTTTGCGGTTACCGTCGACTGGGTGTATTGTTTTCTAAGTCGCCACGAGGGAGAACAGCGGAAACGCTGGAGGACCGGAGGCGGCCAATCCCCCAAAAATAATTCAAGACCAAGTTCTTTCGGCGGTTCAATCGCTAAAGAATTCTGGTGGGGCTGGTTCGTCTGCTGATGTAGGTCCGGGAAGCCGGATTTGCTTTGGACGTCGACACCGAGTAAGTTTGAAAAGTTGCTCCGGAGCGATCCTGGACCGTTGGGTTTGGGTGGTGCCGGGTGTGTCTGTTGTTTGAGAACTCAATAGTGTGCCAAGTTTGTTGATACCAATTTTGTATTGAATTGGTTGATTGTGCCGGGCCTGCCACCCCGTGGTTGGGTCCGGTGTTTTTAGC
>NZ_JBFTNW010000020.1:0-1394 GCF_056397665.1 Arthrobacter sp. 05L428
GCGACGACCACGTGATACCGGGTCGAGAGATACACCGACTGCTCCAGCACGGTCCGGGCCCGGTCCAGAACATCCCCGCCGAACAGCGTCTCCGCCTCCCCCAACGACTCCACTTGCGCCGTCAACGGGGTGATGAGGTCCTGGTCCGGGCGGATCAACGACCCGAACGTGTCCGCATCCTCAAACGACTGCCAAAACGCGACCTCCGCGTGCTTATCCCCGCCCCGGGTCACCAGCATCTCCAGCTCCTCCGCGGCGAACCGCACCGGCTCCAGCACACAAATATTCGGCGCCGTGCCCTTCCCCGGATTCAGGAACGCCTTCTGTTTGTCCCGGGCTTTCATCACCAGCGCGAACGCCGCCAACGCACCGGCCCGCGGATCAATCTCCGCCCCAAACAAATTGTGCTTCAGAATCAGGCCCGGGATGTCCGAGGGCGCGTACCCTGCCTCTTCATACATCAGGAACAACAGATCAAACGCATAGGTCAGCATGTGCCCGGACCCGCACGCCGGATCCAGGACCCTCAAATCCTCCGGACCACTGATCTTCAGGAAGTCCGTCTCCGGCTCCACCGGAGCAATGTAATACTCCATCCGGGACGCCAGATCCGAGCCCGGATTGTTCAGCAGCCACAACCGCCCCAGCGAGTTCTCCACCAGATACTTCACAATCCAGTGCGGCGTAAACAACTGCGTCGCCGCCGGGATCTCCAGCGCCGTCGCCTTCTTGTTCTTCTTGAACCCCGCGAAGACCTCGTCCTTCCGCGCGGCAATATAGAACTGGTACAGCCAGCCGATCACCTCAACATCCGAACAGACCTCCGGCGTCAGCGTCCGCAGAATCCGGGCCACAATCGACCGGTCCGAGAGCAGATCATCCGGAACCAGCAGCTCCGTGAAATCCCCCGACCGCTCAAACATGAACGGCATCGGCCCCGCCCAATGATTGCAGTACGCCGCCAGCAGAAGCTTAAACGCCTCCCCCTGAGCATCCCCGGACACCACAGAACCCGACAACAGACCGATCACCCGGTCCCGGACCTTCTCCCCCACCACACCAACATCAACATGGCCGGCCTTCGCATCCGCCAACACCTCCGGCTGCCCCGCCACAGCACCCCCCGCAGGGGACACCACACCCACACCCGTATAACCGTTCACGTCCATAAACCGCAACGCCACCAACCGGTTAAACCACGTATACGCCACCTGATCCACCACAACATCACGGCCAGACCGCGCCACCACACTCTCAAGACGCCGCACCGCCTCAGGAAACTCCACCCGCTCCACCGACCCAGGCAACAACACCCCAGCCAACCGAGCACCAACCACACCCACCAACTCAACCCGAACACCCGCAGCAAACCCACGCAACAACGACAAATCCAT
>NZ_JBFTNW010000021.1:0-635 GCF_056397665.1 Arthrobacter sp. 05L428
ATCAAGACTTTCCTCGGCGTTGCCGCTGCCGGTTCGCTCATGTTTTCCCTGGCTGCCTGCAGCCCGGCGAACAACGCTTCCTCCGCTCCGGCCACCTCGGCGTCTTCCTCGGCTGCGGCTGAAAAGCCCGAGCCGCTCGCCTCGATCCCGGCACTGACCGGCGTCTCCACCGCGGTGAAGCTCGATGCTTCCTTCGCGAAAGCCCTGGAAACCCTCAAGCTCACCCCGGGCACCGTCGGTACCGCCAAACTGACCGACGGCTCGCTGGTCTTCCCCATCACCGGCGGCAAGGTCGACTACTACGACCCGGCCAAGGACTACCGCCCCTACGTCCAGGGCCTGATCAGCCACGCCGGCTCCGGGTTCTCCCTCACCGCCGGTGACACCAAGGTCGAACTGACCAACTTCACCATCGACCCGGGCACCTCCAAGCTCTACGGCGACGTCGCAGTGAACGGCACCACCGCCGTCAAGCAGGCCTACATCTTCAACCTCGACGGCTCCACCCTCAAGCCCCTCCAGGCATCCGGTGACACCGCCGTCCTCGAAGGCACCCGCGTCCTGATCTCCGACACCGCCGCCGGCCTGCTGAACAAAACCTTCAAGACCGACGCCGTGAAGGCCGACATGCTCGT
>NZ_JBFTNW010000022.1:0-614 GCF_056397665.1 Arthrobacter sp. 05L428
GGGCGGGACCACCGCACCGGCACCGGCCAGCGCCGGCGGGAGCTCCACCTCCGGAAGCGAGGGCCTCGCTTCCGGCACCCAGGTCATCGTCCCTGTCACCGCACCGGTGACGCTCGGGGCGACGTCGATCGGGATCCTCGGCGACTCCGTCGCCACCACCGGCGGGACCACCGGCGGGACCACCGCACCGGCACCGGCCAGCGCCGACGGGAGTTCCACCTCCGGCGCAGACGGAACTCTGTCCGGCACCCAGGTCATCGCACCCGTCACCGCACCAGTGACGCTCGGAGCGACGTCGATCGGGACCCTCGGCGACTCCGCCGCCACCACCGGCGGGACCACAGCGCCGGCGCCGGCCAGCGCCGGCGGAAACACCACCTCCGGCGAAGACGGAACCCTGTCCGGCACGCAGGTCGCTACACCTGTCACCGCACCGGTGACGCTCGGGGCGACCTCGATCGGGACCCTCGGCGACTCCGCCGCCACCACGGGCGGGACCACCGCACCGGCACCGGCCAGCGCCGGCGGGAGCTCCACCTCCGGAAGCGAGGGCCTCGCTTCCGGCACCCAGGTCATCGTCCCTGTCACCGCACCGGTGACGCTCGGGGCGACGT
>NZ_JBFTNW010000023.1:0-556 GCF_056397665.1 Arthrobacter sp. 05L428
GGGTTGGTGTGTAAAGTAGTTCGAGTCGCCGCCGCTGAAGCGGAAAGATAGCGACCGACCCCCTGATAAACGGCCTGGAAAACGGCGCGGAATGTTGCGCGCTGTATAAGGGTGGGGACCCCCTGTGGAATTGTGAATGGCGGAAACGCTGGTTTGCAAAGCTTCACGGACTCGGGTAAGTTTGAAAAGTTGCTCCGGAGCGATCCGCGACCGAGTTTGTGGTTGTGGTGGTGCCGGGTGTGTCTGTTGTTTGAGAACTCAATAGTGTGCCAAGTTTGTTGATACCAATTTATTGTATTGAATTGGTTGAATTTACCGGGCCCGCCACCCCGTGGTGTGGTCTGGTGTTTTTAGCTGGTTTCAAATTTTGTGCAGCTGGTTTMTCCCGTTTTCCCGGGGKTGCMKGKTGTGTCTGTTTTACTTCAACGGAGAGTTTGATCCTGGCTCAGGATGAACGCTGGCGGCGTGCTTAACACATGCAAGTCGAACGATGATCCGGTGCTTGCACCGGGGATTAGTGGCGAACGGGTGAGTAACACGTGAGTAACCTGCCCTT
>NZ_JBFTNW010000024.1:0-445 GCF_056397665.1 Arthrobacter sp. 05L428
GTACTAATAGGCCGATAACTTACACCACACACTCCTTTGCGTGAACGGATTCAAAAGACGTTCACACCAGCAGAGGAGTACAAAGAAACAAGACTGCTTGCGTCCACTATGTGGTTCCCAAACAACAAACCCGCCACGGGCACGTTGCTTGAAGGAACCAAAACTGAATAACAACACCACCACCGCCCCGCCACGGGCGGTAGCGGACAAGTTGTAACCACCAGATTTCCCACCCCGGGACTCTCTACACAGACCAGGGGCGCGGACACAGGGTTACGGCGGTCATAGCGTGGGGGAAACGCCCGGTCCCATCCCGAACCCGGAAGCTAAGACCCACAGCGCCGATGGTACTGCACCCGGGAGGGTGTGGGAGAGTAGGTCACCGCCGGACAACCATTACAGCCAGGCCCCGACACACAGTGTCGGGGCCTGAGCCTTTTAACAC
>NZ_JBFTNW010000025.1:0-356 GCF_056397665.1 Arthrobacter sp. 05L428
GTGGAATATCAGCAAATAGCGGCCGCATGGTTTGGTCCTTGCCCAGTACGGATGCTTTTGAGTGTCCTGGAACGGTGGGGGCCCGGGTTGTGCGGTTTAGTGTTTGGCACACTGTTGGGTCCTGAGACAACAGGGCCGGGGGGAGGGTGACTTTCTTCCGGGACTTGTGTTTCTGGTTTCCCGGCTGCAACGTTTCATGCATCGTGCGGGTCCTTTCGGGGGTCCGGGTGTGTGGGGTGTGTGGTACGGGGTTGTTGTTTGAGAACTACATAGTGGACGCGAGCATCTTTTATAAGAAGCAATTTCCAAGAATATGAACCTGGATCTGGTTCCATGCCTTCGGGTGTGGGGACGGT
>NZ_JBFTNW010000026.1:0-350 GCF_056397665.1 Arthrobacter sp. 05L428
AGCTAAAAACACCGGACCCAACCACGGGGTGGCAGGCCCGGCACAATCAACCAATTCAATACAAAATTGGTATCAACAAACTTGGCACACTATTGAGTTCTCAAACAACAGACACACCCGGCACCACCCAAACCCAACGGTCCAGGATCACTCCGGAGCAACTTTTCAAACTTACCCGAATCCATGAAGCTTTGCAAACCGGCGTTTCCGCCATTCACAATTCCACAGGGGGTCCCCACCCTTATACAGCGCGCAACATTCCGCGCCGTTTTCCAGGCCGTTTATCAGGGGGTCGGTCGCTATCTTTCCGCTTCAGCGGCGGCGACTCGAACTACTTTACACACCAACCC
>NZ_JBFTNW010000027.1:0-349 GCF_056397665.1 Arthrobacter sp. 05L428
ACCGGCACTGTCACCATCAACACCTACGCCACCGCAGCAATCCCCACCTCCAACGCCAACGCCGCCCCGGTCACCTTCAACGTCCCACTCTCCCTGCTGGTCAACGGAACCAACACCATCGCCGCCGAAACCCACCTGAACTACCACGCCACCAAAGACATCAGCTTCGACCTCACCGCAACAACCACCACCAGCGGTGCCACGGTGAATGCCGCGCCGGTGGCGTCGTTCACCGCCTCGGCCTCCGGTCTGACCGCGGCTTTCGATGCCAGCGCCTCCACCGACGACGCCGGCATCACCGGCTACGGATGGGCCTTCGGAGACGGCAGCACCGGGACCGGGGTATCGG